>JAURXM010000033.1 GCA_030654395.1 Aquabacterium sp. | reverse complement strand
AAGAAGATCACGATCAAGCACGGCGAGATCAAGAACCTTGAGATGCCTCCCATGACGATGGTGTTTCAGGTCAGGGATCCGGCTCTGTTGGAGAAGGTACAAGCCGGCGACAAGGTTCAGTTCAAAGTCATAAAGGACAGTGGCGCCTTGGTGTTGACCGATCTCCAACCTGTCAAGTAATGCCGTGATTCCGGCTGGCGGGCAGGTTCGAATAGACCGGGTGGCGATGCCCGCTGCCTTGGCTATTTTGGAGATCGCGATTTCTTGCTGTGGACAGGCTGCTTATCTCTGCGTCCGCGTGGCGGCGTTGAAGAAGGAAACCCATGCCGCATGAGTACCGCAATCTACCCAATCTTTCGCATGAAACACTTTCTAATGCATTGATCGCAGGTGGCGTTGCTGCAGCAATTTTGCTGGGCGGCATTGTCTATTTTCTTTGGCGCGACAGAGGAAATTCTCGCAAGTCCAAAGGAGCTCGCTCGCGCGCACGCAGATCTAAGCGAAGTCGCTCACGTCGTTGATGTGTCTTGGTTGTTCGGGGTTGTCAGAGGACCAAGCATCAGGGAGCCGTGAATCACCCCTTGAGCGTTTGCGCCAATTGGTTGACGAATATCAATAAATGGAAATGTCCCACCGCTAGAATGATTTGCATGTTCTTGGAATGACTAGCAGCGCCCGCATTGAATAGACTGAAGCATGAAGCCTTTCTCTAACCATCGAAGGACACGGTGCACCGCTGCCGTGAGGTTGTTCGTCTGGTTGCTGGCTTTGGCGACGGGCGTCGCTAATGCCTGTCTGGTTCAGCAGAATCATGGACGGCACGAACATTCCAGTCACAGTCATTCAATGCTTACGTCCGCTACGGTTACTGAACACGATGTGACGTCGGATAAGCTTGCGACAGCCACGGCTCACGATGATGCTGATGAACACGACATGTCACCAGAGAAGGCGGCGTGCCTGAATTTCTGCGCGGCAGAACAAAACACCTTGGTCAAGCATCACGCGGATGGGCTCGCCGGCCAGGATATTGTTCCCGTGTTGTTTTTGACCTGGTTGCTGGTTCCTGCGGTAGATCAGGCTTCCCAGCCGGAGGCTTTCGGTAGTCCGACCTGGTCGGAGCCACCCGTCTCCATCCGCTACTCGCGGCTTACTATTTGACCCCCTCTTAATCAGGCTATCTGCCACGCGGACAAATCCGCTTGGCGGTGTACCTGCATCTTCCTTCGGGCGACTGGCTTGGGCCTATCCCGGAGCGCTTCTTTCGTTTCACCTTGATTTTCAACATTGGAGTTCACCATGTCGCACCTTCGTCACACCGTATTGACCGTTGTTCTTCTTGCGGCCGCCATCGGCTCAGGAGCCCAGACCGCCACGACTGGCCAGCCTTCCAGCAGGCAAGCCGCTTCGGCAACCACGCCAGGCAGCGCCGATCAGATGGCTGCCATGGACAAACAGATCAAAGCCATGCGCGATATGCACGAAAAAATGGCGAATGCCAAGACAGCTGAAGAGCGAAATGCATTGATGGCCGAGCAGATGAAGACCATGCAGGATGGCATGGCCATGATGAACATGATGGGCGGCTCAGGTATGGGGGGCATGGGTGGGATGCAAGGCGGCAAACCCATGCAGGGCGACATCAACCAGCGTCAGCAAATGATGGAAAAGCGCATGGACATGATGCAGTCCATGATGCAGATGATGATGGACCAGATGCCCGCCGCACCTGCGAAATGAGAGAGACACAACCATGGCACCGCTTCGTACTGGCATCGCACTGGCCATCATCACCGGGGTGTTCTACGCCCTGTGCGCGCTGGTCTGGGTCGTGGCGCCCGGCCCGTTCCTGAGTTTCATGAACAACCTGTTCCACGGCATGGACTTCACCAGCATAGTCCAGCCGCAACCGTTCGCGTGGTCGGGGTTCCTGGCGGCGTTGCTCGTGTTGAGCACCTGGGCGTTGCTTGCCGGGGCGTTTTTTGCCGGGTTGCTCAACCGCCTCACGCGTTGATCACCGCTGGATTTCTGGAGAAACAAATGAACCATGACCATTCCCAGCATGACTCTGAACCCAAAGGCTTCTGGCGCTCCCGCTACGCCATCGGCCTGCTCGTTCTGGGTGCCATCGCTGCGTATTTCCTGCTGAGCGAGCACCGCGCTCATTTCTTCGGGGCGCTGCCGTTCTTGCTTCTGCTCGCCTGTCCGCTGATGCATGTCTTCATGCATCACGGTCATGGTGGTCATCACCATCAACATGGCGATAACGGGTCTCAGGCGAGGCCAGACAAGCCAGACTCACCGAAGCAAGGAGGGCCATCATGAGCCACGACCAACCAGCCTACGGGCTCTGGCTGCTGGTCGCCATCAACTCAGCCGTTTTCATCATGTTCGCCTACAGTTTTTTCAAACCGGCAACGACGCGAGACTGGCGAAGCTTTGGGGCATTTTCCGCGTTCATCGTGGCCTTGTTTGTCGAGATGTACGGCTTCCCGTTGACCATCTACCTGATGTCGGGATGGCTGCAGACCAAGTACCCCGGTCTGGATATCCTGTCCCATGATACCGGTCACTTGTGGTCGACCTTGCTGGGCGAGAAAGGGAATCCGCACTTTGGTGTCTTGCATATTGCCAGCTACATCTTCCTGGCCTATGGTTTCATCCTGCTATCCAGTGCGTGGAATGTTCTGTACCACGCGCAACGCAGGCATGCGCTGGCCACCGCCGGTCCGTATGCCGTGATTCGCCATCCACAGTACGTTGCCTTTGTGCTGATCATGCTGGGCTTCTTGTTGCAGTGGCCGACGCTGCTCACTCTGCTGATGTTCCCGATTCTGCTGCTCATGTATGGGCGACTGGCAATCACGGAAGAAGCGGAAATGCGTAAGCAATTCGGTGATGCCTTTGAGCAGTACGCGCAACGTACGCCACGCTTCATTCCGCGAATTTCCCGTCAATCAGCCGCTAAATGACGTTAGCGCAATCAATACACATTTGGAGAACTTTATGACACATGAATCAAATATTCGACCTGTTGATGGTGATGCCGCGTATGGCTTTCATCTTCGCCTGCAACAAGTTGACTTTGCCACCGCTGTTAGTCAAACCATTGAAGCATTAAAGACGGAAGGCTTCGGCGTGCTCACCGACATCGATGTCCAGGCGACGATGAAAGCCAAACTCGGCATTGACGTGCCTCCCTATCGCATCCTCGGTGCCTGTAACCCACCGCTGGCCCACCGTGCTCTCACAGCCGAACCTGATATTGGGCTCCTGTTGCCTTGCAACGTGGTTGTGCGTCAGGAGGAGGGCGGCTCAGTCACTATCGCCTTCATGGACC
>JAURXM010000027.1 GCA_030654395.1 Aquabacterium sp. | reverse complement strand
TCGGTCAACACCGATTCGGCGCCGAGGCCGGCCGTGGCTGTGCCAAGCTGGACTTGCAACGCGGGGTCTTTTTCCGCCGTTGCAAGTCCAGGCGAGTTGCCCAAGTCCAGCAGCAGCGCCGGCCTGTCTGCCGTGCCGCTGACCGGCAGAGCGGACAATGGCGAGGCCAAAAGGAACGCGTCGAAGACCTTCGCGTCATGACCGGCACCGTTATTCCGCACCTCGATGACCGCATCGTCGGCCTTAAGCTTGACCTGCGACTCGGCGGCTATCCAGGCATACTCCCAACCTTTAGGCTTCATCGGCAAGGTAGCGCGCAGCTCCAGCCTGGAGGGATCTGGGCCGGCCCAGATTTCGAAAGATTGCACACAGACATTAGGATCGCCGCCCTGCCGCCAGCGCGCCCAAAAGGTATAGGGCTTAGCCGGCAGGCCGGGAGTAACGTTGAAACGAAAGCTGACTTTCCAACTGCCGAAGCCGGGGTGCAAAGAGCTGATTTCATCTTTATCGGTCTGTATCGACGCGTCTCCTTCATGGGCGTCAACCACCCCGGTAAACACCAGCATGGCCTTATCGCCTTCCGACGGCGGCTCACTGCCGAGTTCAAGCAGCAGCGCAGGTCTCTCGGCTGTGGCTAGTATCGGTAATCCTGCATGAGCAACGGACAGTCCGGTCTGCGCAAGCAAGGCCATCTGTACGGTGAGAAGAAATAGGGTAACTGGCTGCATAGGGTATGAAAGTTTGGCTGTGGGAAAAACTGATGCGTTCGCCAAATATTAAGCGATGCGGCACTGATGGCTATTTTTGACCATCCCGCCCAAAATGTAAAATCAGCTTAAAGATGAATGTCGTGTATTTCTTGTCCGACTTGGGGATTACAATCAATCCAGATAATGCCTTGGCGATCAGGCAAGCACAGGCCGGCCGTTTCTACCAATGTTCCGCGCCCAGTCTTTGCCGACTTCATATCTTCCTGGATTGGTAATTGGAACCCTGGATTGGAGCGAGAACCACTCTTCCAGCAGATGCGAACTAACTGCATCGCTTCAATCTGTATTGCGGAAGCTGCTCACCGCTCCCGCAAGCTCTCATGCCCGTATTGCAGCAAGGGATTTAAAAAATACTCGATCACCCGCCGTTTGCCGGTCTTGATTTCGACCGATACCGCCATGCCGGGACTAAGGTTGACGTCGATGCCGTCGACATTGATCGTGGTTCGTTCCATTTTGACGCGCGTCGAATAAATCAGCCCGCGCTTTTCATCGTTGATCGCGTCGTGCGAGACGGAAGCGACTTTGGCGTGGATGGTGCCGTACTTGGTGTACTGAAAGGTCTCGATCTTCACTTCGGCATCTTGGTCCGGTTTGACGAAGCCGATGTCCTTGTTTTCGATAAAAGCTTCCACCTCCAGCGGGTTGTCGTGCGGCACGATCACCATCACCGGCTGCGCGGGTGTGACTACGCCGCCCACGGTATAAACGGCCAACTGTTGCACGGTACCTTCCACCGGCGAGGTTAGCCGCGTCAGCTTGCTTCGCAAATCGGCCTTGAGCTGTTCCTGTTCCTGTGTGGCCGCCTTTTGCTGGCCGTCGGTGATGCTGTCCAGACTGACTCGCCGGGTTTCTGCGGTCATCGACACTGCTTGTCCATGCGCTTCGCTCATGGCCGCCTCGATTTCCTTGACCCGGCTGCGCTGAGTGGCCCAATCGGCTTCCTGCTCGATACGTGCCTGTTCACGATCCAGATAGTCGTGTTGAGTGACAAAGTGTTCGCCCACCAGGCTCGCGTAGTCCTGCGCACGCTGCCGGGCAATCGGCACCGTCTGCTCCAGTTTGCGCACCAGTTCCTGCGTAGAACGCAGCTCGGCTTTGCGCTGGGCAATGGCGGCTTCGATGCGGCCCTGCTTGGCGATGTATTCGCCGTACTGACCTAATAGCAGGCGTTCCGCCTCCCGAAACATCGCTTCATCCACATCAGCGGGGCGTTGCAAGTTCGGTTTTTTTCCATTGTCCAAGACCGCGAGCATGCCCTTGCCGCGCGCTACTTGCAACCTGGCCGCAGCCAAATCGCCGATGATCCGCTGCTGGTCGGCCTGAGCCATGGTGGCATCCAGTTCAATCAATACATCGCCGGCTTTGACGGCTTGCCCATCCGCCACATGAATCGCTTTGACGGTTGAGGTCTCGAACGGTTGAATGGTTTTGCTGCGGTCGTTAGGCACTACTTTGCCTTGGGCCGTGGCCACCACGTCGATGCGACCGAACACCGCCCATAACAATGTCAGA
>JAURXM010000007.1 GCA_030654395.1 Aquabacterium sp. | reverse complement strand
AGAAACTTACGATGTCGTCGTCGTCGGCGCAGGAATTGGCGGTCTGAGCGTGGCGGCTTTGTTGGCGAAGGCGGGAAAGTCCGTGCTGCTGGTGGAGAGGCATGATCGTCCGGGCGGTTACGCCCACGGTTTTAAACGGCGCGGCTTTCATTTCGATTCCGGCGTCCATCTGGTCAGCGGTTGCGGTTCTGAGGGCTACCGCAACGGCAGCGCCATCCATAATATCTGCCAGGCGGTGGGGATAGATCCGCAAGCTGTTTTCATTCCCATTTCGGCTTACGCACGGGCGGTTTACCCTGAATTCGAAATACCTTTGCAGGCCGGCGAGGGCGCTTTCGTTGCCGGCTTAAGCGAACGGTTTCCCCAAGAAAAAGATCGCCTACTTGCGCTGACTCGTCTGTGCCGGGTATTGGCGGAAGAGGCCATGGTGGCGGATGAGGTACTCGAACAGGGCAGGTCAGCCCGCGTCTCGCCGGCGCTTGCCCTGGCCAATTTGTTCCGGTACCGACGCACGACCCTGGCCGAGGCGCTGGATGAGTTTCTCGTCGATACCCGCCTGAAGAGCGCTTGCGCTTCACTCTGGCCCTACTTGGGGCTGCCGCCCTCGAAGCTGTCCTTTCTGTATTGGGCCAGCATGATGGCGGGTTATACCTACGAGGGCGGATATTATTGTCACGGCAGTTTTCAAACTTACGCCAATCTTCTTGCATCCGCGGTGGCAGAGCAAGGCGGCGAGGTGTTACTGAATTCCAGTGTGCGGCGCATCTGCGTGGAACAAGGCAAAGCCTGCGGCATTGTATTGGAAAATGGCCAGGTTATCCGGGCCGAGACGGTGGTTTCCAACATCGACGCCCGCCAAACCGCGGATTTGTTAATCGGGCGGGAGCACTTGCCGGAAGGCCATTGCGAAGGATTGGAGCAGCTGGCTCCCTCGTTGTCGGTTTTCGTGAGCTATGTGGCCACCGATCTTCAACTCGCCGAGCAAGCCCATACCCATGAGTCTTTTTTCTTCGACTCCTTCGACCATGAGAGCGGCTACAAACTTACCTTGGCAGGTCGTGCTAATTGGTTTTCCGCTACTGTCCCTACGTTGGCCGATCCATCCTTGGCGCCCCAAGGCCAACATATCCTGCTGTTGACCACGCTGTGTCCGTTCCACATTGACCAATCCTGGCGGTCAGCCAAGCAAGGGTTCCAGCAGCGCCTTCTGGAAAAAGCCGAGCGCCATTTTCCCGGCCTCAAGGATCACCTATTATTCGTGGAGTCGGGCACGCCGAGAACGTTGGAGCGCTATACCTTGAATCAACAAGGCGCGGCCTATGGTTTTGCGCCCAGCCCCGATCAAGTCGGACCGAACCGTCCAGGTGTGCGCGGCGTCTTGCCCGGCCTTTACCACGCCGGGCATTGGACCCGGCCGGGCGGCGGGGTGGCTGGCGTCAGCGTCTCAGCCTTGCTCGCGACTCAAGCTATACTCGACATGCCCAGGCAGGAGGACTTATGGAAATTTTTGGGGGCTTAATGTTTAAGCCGATATTCGGCATATTCATCTTTCACAGATGAACGCTTCGTTTAGTTCAGGATAAGTTTTCACAAGCGATGCCGTCGACCAGGAATCATGATTGCCGCGCATTTTTAGTGGCTGGAGCAACTGCGGAGTTAGTAACAGAAGCGGTATGAGGTGGCCATAAGGGGCTGGCTAACGCTTCAGAGCATGCTGGAAATGCACGCGTATTGATGATCTTGAATGCAGGGGATACTAAGGCTGTTGCCCAGCATTGGGGGCGACCGGTAAGCAGGTCGCCCAGATAGCTCAGCTATATTGCTGAGGCATGCTGCTGTCTTTCTTGCCAGCGGTATAAATCCATTTAATTGTCCCGTCGGACGGAATGACACAGAG
>JAURXM010000003.1 GCA_030654395.1 Aquabacterium sp. | reverse complement strand
GCACGACAGTGCGTCACCATGTCTTGAACGCGCACAGGGCTGCGCTCCTGATTCAGCTGGCCGTTACCCGGCAGGTCCAGCGCGATCAGCTGGCAGCCGGGCAGGGCGTGCTGAAACTGCTCGATGAAGTGGCCCCAATGCCGGCTCTCCCGTGTCAGACCGCGCAGAAATATCCAGGTGGTCATGGCGCGTCAATACCAATCCTGTAGCGCCTGCGCATGGTGCTGGGCACGAGTTTCGGAGCCGGGCAGCCAAAGGCGGTGACCGCAGGCCGCCCGTGATAGAAAGTCCAAAAACAACTGGTGCTGGCGCAGCACCCGCTGTTGCCGGTGTTCAATCAGGGGGTTGAAAATGCCATGCCGCGAGAACAGCTGGCGCGGGTTCTTCTTCACCCACAGCCAGGAACCCATCTCCAGCGTGAGCGGCAGAAATACGCGCTGCTCCTGCGCACAGGACTGCAGGTACAAATGGTCCCACAAATCACCGTGCGCCAGATACTGCAGGCTTTGGGGCTCAATGACATAGCGGTGGTGGCTGTGCGACTGGACAAAAATGTTCCTGAGCGCGTGCATCTCGGCCAGGTGGGCGATAGGGGCGCGCGTGTGCGCATAGGGAAACCAGATGCGGTCCCGGCTGCCGAAGCCCGAATGACAGTCCACCGACAGGCTGAAGTCGCGCCTCAGCAACTCGGTGGTCACGACATCGCTCACGGCCTGTTTTTCGATTTCCATGGGGGTTGCCCTGGGGCCGCGGTACCAGGGGAAGCCGGCGCTGATCGGCTGCCCGCCCACCAGAAAGGGGACTGGCTCTCGTGCTTCCACTGGCGCATTGCGCATCAGGTCCACGCCGTGGGGATTGGCCCGTGTGCCAAGCGCCATGCCACCGGGGTTGACGATGGGCATGAAGACCAGGCGAACCGATTCGAGTTGCTTGTGCAGGGTGCTGTCCCATTGCAGGCGCATGACCAGGCTTTGCAGGTAGGCAATCACCACGCCGGCGCCAATGCGCTCCAGGCCATGAACACCGCCAAAATAGCCAACCGCCGGCACCTCACGCCCGGGATTGCCCAGGGTGATCACATGAACGGGGTAGGAGCCACCTGCGGGCAGCTTGACTTCGCAGGCGATGCGTGATTCCAGCCGGCCTGCGCCCAATTCAATGATGCGTTCCAGCGCTTCCAGTTCGGGCAGTTTAGGTGGGGTCACAGTTGTCTTTGGCGCATCGCGGCAAGGCTGGCGGCATCACCCCCGAGCATACAGCCCTTGGCACCCGAAGTACAAAACCTGTGCGCATTCGCATCTCAATTTCACACTGACACAAAGGTGTCATATCACGCGCGTAACTTGCACAACGACAATCTAATGGACTTCAAAGCTTCCACATCATGTTGCACAAACCCGCCTTCTTTCGCCTACTGGTCATTCCCGCCTGCATCGTCTGCGGTGTTCTCGAATTCCTGGCCTTGCAGCGTTCCCGCTTGCAGAGCCGACGCGCAGCACACTTCTGGCCGCACGCTTGAATTCGGAGCCCATGCCGGGCTTTCTTGTAGCGACCCAGCGGGGTTGTCAACTCAAGATATTGCTGATTGTTTGAAGTGTGTTTTCGGGTAACCAGGCACCTCTGCTGCCAGTCTGGCTGCGTCCTGCAACATGAAACTATGAGTTCTATGACCGAACGTCCACAGAGTCGGGGTGAGGAAATCGCCAATAGCGTGAGCCACGGTGTCGCACTGCTGGCGGCTGTTGGTGCCGCCCCGTTCTTAATTCCTTCCACGCGCGATCTGAGCGTCGCGAGTTTCGTCGGCTCTGTCGTTTTTGCTGCGACGATGGTGTTGTT
>JAURXM010000002.1 GCA_030654395.1 Aquabacterium sp. | reverse complement strand
CAAGACCGGCACACTGACCATGGGTGAAATGACGGCGCGCAAGCTGATTACGTCGGAAAGCCTGTATCGCATCACCGGCGAAGGTTACGCCACGGAAGGCGCATTCTTTTCCGGCAGCGTGGAAAACCTGCCGTCGAAAAGCCCGGAACTTTTCGCCTTGCTGTACGCGTCGGCGGCCTGCAACGATGCCGAACTGACGCTGCTGGATGGCCGGCCGGGGGTGGTGGGCGATCCCACTGAAGGCGCGCTGCTGGTGGCGGCTGCGAAAGGCGGCATTAGCCGTGCGGCCGTCGAGAGCCAAATGCCGCGCCTGACTGCCGTGCCTTTCGATTCCGACCGTAAACGCATGACCGTCATCCGTCATCAGGAAAACCACCGCCCCCGGGCGTTCGTCAAGGGCGCGCCCGAAGTCATTCTCAGCCGTTGCACCCTGATCCGTACCGATCAAGGCGTAAGAGCCTTGACCGAGAATGACCGCAGCCGGATGTTGCAGGCCAATGCCTTGTTGGCGCACGACGCGCTGCGTGTGCTTGCCGTCGCTGAACGTTACCTGGACGACTTCAGTTTCGAAGCAGGCATGGCCGTAAATGACACGGAGATCGAGCAGGGGCTTACCTTGTTAGGACTCGTAGGCCTACAGGATCCGCCCCGGGGCGAGGCGAAGGAGGCGGTGACAAAATGCAAACGGGCCGGCATTAAAACCGTGATGATCACCGGCGATCATCCGGACACGGCATGGGCGATAGGCCATGAATTGGGCATTCTGGGCAAGGGCGACGAAGTTCTCGTAGGCGCCGAGCTAGACCGCCTGGATGAGGCGGCGCTGCAGCAACGTGTAGCGCAGGTTTCGGTTTATGCGCGGGTTACCGCGGAGCACAAGCTGCGCATAGTCCGCGCATGGAAGGCTAGGGGAAGCGTGGTGGCGATGACCGGGGACGGGGTCAACGATGCCCCCGCACTCAAGGAGGCGTCCATCGGTATCGCGATGGGCATCACCGGCACCGAGGTGACCAAGGGAGCCGCCGACATCATCATTACCGATGATAACTTTGCCTCTATAGTCGCCGCTGTAGAGGAAGGGCGGGGCATTTATGACAATATCGCCAAAACCTTGGCCTATCTGCTGAGCGGCAATACCGGCGAATTGATCGTGATGCTGAGTGCGATTCTGTTGGGCTGGCCGCTGCCGCTATTGCCGCTGCACCTACTGTGGATCAACCTGGTCACAGACGGCTTGCCGGCGCTGGCGTTGGCGACCGATCCGATTGACCCCGGCGTGTTGAATCGCCCGCCGCGGCGTTCCAACGAGGCGCTGTTCAACCGGGATTTACTCACCCTAACCCTGTTCACCGGCTTGTTGACCGCCGGCGTCACGCTTGGCGTGTTCGCCTATGAACTCTACATTAATAACAGCCTTGAGCAAGCCCGCGATGCGGCTTTTACCTCGCTGGTGATCGCCGAGCTGCTGCGAGCATTCGGCGCAAGGAGCGAGCGGCGCACCCTTTGGCAGATAGGCCTGTTTTCCAATATGCGCTTGTTTCTGGTTGTGGCAGTGAGCTTCGCTTTGCAGTTCGCGATACACCATGTCCCCATGCTGCAAACGCTGTTTCAGATCGAGCCCGTGCCTCTAAATCAGTGCGCGGCGTGGATAGTGGCCGGATTTATACCACTGATGGTCCTGGAGCTGAGAAAAATCATCCGCCGCCCCCGGACAAAGAAGGAGGGTAAGACCATGAAAAAACACGCTCACGAAAAAAATTATACCTGCCCTATGCACCCTGAAGTTCGCCAGGAACAGCCGGGGAGTTGTCCGAAATGCGGGATGGCGCTAGAGCAAGTAAAAAATACGGCTGTCGAAATTCGTACCGAATATGTGTGTCCGATGCATCCTGAAATCATCCGCAGTGAGCCGGGTTCCTGCCCCAAGTGCGGCATGGCGCTGGAACCTAAAAACGTTTCAGCGGAGGATCAGGAAAACCACGAACTCACCGCCATGAGCCGAAGGTTTTGGGTCAGCACCGTGCTGTCGATACCGGTGTTCATGTTGGCGATGGGCCACGACCTGATGCCGGGTGCCGGCGATTTTTTCACCCCTTGGCGGCAATGGCTTGAATTGGCCTTGGCCACGCCGGTGGTTTTGTGGGGCGGCTGGCCGTTTTTTCAGCGCGGCTGGCGTTCCGTCATCAACCGCAATCTAAACATGTTTACGCTGATCGCATTGGGTATCGGCGTCGCCTGGATTTACAGCGTGACAGCCACATTTGCGCCGGGGATTTTCCCGGCCACCTTGCGCAACCCGGACGGCAGGGTGGCGGTCTATTTCGAGGCCGCGGCGGTCATTACCGCATTGGTATTATTAGGACAAGTGCTGGAATTGCGCGCCCGTAGCCGGACCAGCCAGGCGATTAAAATGCTGCTGGAGCTGGCGCCGAAAACAGCGCGCCGGGTGGCAGGCGACGGCAACGAACAAGACATTCCGCTGGAACAGGTACAAGCGGGGGATGTGTTGCGCGTCCGGCCCGGCGAAAAAATTCCTGTGGACGGCGTTGTGCAGCAAGGTTACAGCAGTGTCGATGAATCGATGGTGACCGGCGAGCCTATCCCGGTGGAGAAAAATGCAGGGGATAAACTGATAGGCGCTACCGTCAACGGCACCGGCAGCCTGCTGATGGTCGCCGAGCAGGTCGGCGGCGAAACGCTGCTGGCCCGGATTGTGAGGATGGTCAGTGCAGCACAGCGCAGCCGGGCGCCGATCCAGAAACTGGCGGATGTGGTGGCCGCCTGGTTTGTGCCGGCCGTTGTCGTCATTGCCGTCAGCACCTTGATCGTCTGGTGGCAGTGGGGGCCGGAACCGCGTTTGGCTCATGCCATTGTCAATGCGGTAGCCGTGCTTATTATCGCCTGCCCCTGCGCGCTCGGCCTTGCCACGCCGATGTCGATCATGGTCGGCACCGGCAGGGGCGCTCAGCTCGGGGTATTGATTAAAAATGCCGAAGCGCTGGAAATCATGGAAAAAATAGATACCTTGGTGGTCGATAAAACCGGCACATTGACCGAGGGCAAACCCCGGTTGATGTCGGTCTTAGCAGGCGAAAATTTTTCCGAAGCAGAGGTGTTGCATCTCGGCGCAAGCCTGGAACGAGCCAGCGAGCATCCGCTTGCCGCCGCCATTGTTAACGGTGCTGAACAAAAAGGCATCAAGCTGACTGCCGGAGAACAATTTGAATCGGTAACCGGCCAAGGTGTTTGCGGCAGTATTTCAGGCCGCCGGGTTGCACTGGGTAACGCCCAATTAATGGCGGCGCAGAATATCGATACAACGCCTTTACAAAAACAGGCTGACGAGCTGCGTCAGGATGGACAGGCCGTCATGTTTGTCGCCGTGGACGGCAAGCTCGGCGGATTTATCAGCGTCGCCGATCCGATCAAATCGTCAACGCCGGAAGCGCTGAAAGCCCTGCACGAAGCCGGGATAAAAGTCGTCATGCTGACTGGCGATAATAAAATTACCGCCAACGCGGTGGCCAAAA
>JAURXM010000121.1 GCA_030654395.1 Aquabacterium sp. | reverse complement strand
TGTTGACGCCGACCGAAAATTGACCACCTAAAGCGAGAAGTGCCGCTCCAAAATTGACCAGGGTGTTCCACTGTCCTGCTGAATATTTCAGCAGGTACAACAAGGTGATCACCATGGAAATGATAGGCAAGGTCAGGCGCATGAAATTGCGCGACAAACTCTCCAACAGCGCCATCGCAAAACTCACCGGGTTGTCACGCAACACGGTCAAGAAATGGCTCAAGGCTGCGGGCGACGTCATGCCCAAATACAGCAGGGAAAGTCCTGCAGGCAAGCTCACCGCCTTTAAGGCGACCCTGCAGCAGGCGCTCAAGGCTGATGCCCAACGCCCCAAACACGCCAGACGCACGGCTAAGGCGCTGCTGATCCAAATCCAGGCGCAAGGCTATCAGGGCGGCTACAGCGCGGTGACGGACTTCGCGCGAGCCTGGCGCGAGAGCTCTGGTAAAGCTGTGACCAAGGCATTTGTGCCACTGAACTTCGAGTTTGGTGAAGCCTTCCAGTTTGACTGGAGCGATGAAGGTCTGCTGGTCGGTGGAGTGTTCTACAAGATCCAGGTCGCCCATTTGAAACTGTGCGCCAGTCGCGCCTTCTGGCTGGTGGCCTACCCCAGCCAAGGCCATGAAATGCTGTTTGATGCCCACACCCGGTCCTTCCAGGCACTCGGTGGTGTCACGCGCCGAGGCATCTACGACAACATGAAGACGGCGGTGGACAAGGTCAAAAAGGGCAAGGGCCGCATCGTCAACGCCCGCTTTGCGGCAATGTGTAGCCATTATTTATTCGATCCCGACTTTTGCAACGTGGCCTCCGGCTGGGAAAAGGGCGTGGTCGAGAAGAACGTGCAAGACAGCCGCAGGCGCATCTGGATTGAGGCAGGCACCCGGCGCTTTGGCTCATTCATCGAACTCAACGCCTGGCTGGGTGAGCGCGTGCGGGCTATCTGGTCAGATACCCAGCACCCGGTACACAAACAATTCACCGTGGCCGAGATGCTGGAACTGGAACGTGCACATCTGATGTCCATGCCAGCAGCCTTTGACGGCTACGTCGAGAAGGTTGCCCGCGTGAGCAGCACTTGCCTGGTGGCGGTGGCCCGCAACCGCTACTCCGTGCCCTGTGAATGGGCAGGTCACATGGTCAGCACCCGGCTGTACCCCAACCGCGTGGAGGTGGCGGCCAACGACGCCATCGTGGCCAGTCACGCCAGAATGGCCGGTGCCGGTCAAACCACCTACGACTGGCAGCACTACATCGACCTGGTGCAACGCAAACCCGGCGCACTGAGAAACGGTGCGCCGTTTCTGGACCTGCCCGCACCGCTGCAGCGTCTGCGCCAATCGCTGTTACGTCATGCGGGCGGGGATCGGCTCATGGCTGAGGTACTGGCGGTGGTGCCGCAAGCAGGTCTTGAGGCGCTGTTGGTGGCAGTGGATCTGGTGCTCGAAGGTGCCACACCCAGCGGCAGCATCAGCGTCGAACATGTACGCAACGTGTTGGCTCGGCTCAATGCGCCAGAACAACCCGAGCAAGCCCAAACAGCCCTGCAACTAACCCATGTACCCAGGGCCGATACCGCACGATATGACCGATTGCGTCCCACACACCAGGATGCGCTGGAGGTGAACCATGCGTAGCAGCAGCCCTATTGAGAAAGAACGTGACGTGCCAGCAGAACTCAAGGCGCTGCGTCTGCACGGCATGGCCGGGGCCTGGAGTGAGCTGATGGAACAAGGCGGTGGTGCCAGCATTGAACCATCGCGCTGGCTGATTGAACACTTGCTGCAGGCTGAGGACGTTGACCGGCACATGCGCTCGATTGCCCACCAGATGAAGGCCGCGCGTTTCCCTGTGCATCGGGACTTGGCTGGGTTTGACTTCGAGGTCTCACAGGTTGACAAAGCCCTGGTCCAAAAACTGGCCGATCTCTCGTTCACTGAAGATGCCCAGAACGCTGTTCTGATTGGCGGGCCGGGAACAGGCAAGACCCACTTGGCCACCGCACTGGGCATCTCGGGGCTGACGCGTCACGGCAAGCGGGTGCGGTTCTACTCTACGGTGGATCTGGTCAACGCCTTGGAGCAGGAGAAGGCCCAAGGCAAGGCCGGTCGCATTGCCTTGAGTCTGATGCGCCTGGATTTGGTTGTTCTCGATGAGTTGGGGTACTTGCCGTTCAGCCAGGCCGGTGGTGCCTTGCTGTTTCACTTGCTGTCCAAGCTGTACGAACACACCAGCGTGTTGATCACGACCAACCTGATGTTCGCCGAATGGTCCTGCGTGTTTGGGGACGCCAAGATGACGACGGCATTGTTGGACCGGCTCACCCACCATTGCCACATTGTGGAGACCGGCAATGAGTCTTACCGGTTTCGGCACAGTTCCAAAGAAGCCAAGGGACGCATCAAGTCCAGGGAGCAGTCCAGAAAGGACGCCACACGCCAGGAGCTACCGATAACTGAAGGCGAAGATCCGTTCTGAAATCCGCTGAGGCAGGGGGAAAGCAGCTTCGGGCTTTGCCCTACGCAGCTTTCCCCTTTGAAGCTCAATTCAAGAATTCCAATTCAAAGGGGGAGGGAAAACGCAGACTAACAGCTATAGTTATCCACAGTTGGCATTCAAACCGCCAGCTTTAGCCCCTGGTCAAAATTCAATCGGCACGGGTGGTCAATATTGAATCGGCGCCGACA
>JAURXM010000129.1 GCA_030654395.1 Aquabacterium sp. | reverse complement strand
TTGGCTACATCGGCTATGCTGGCACCAGCCCGTTAAAACCAATTCAGGTTGCGTGCATGTCACCGTCAAAATCAGGTTCACGTTTCAATACGCCGAATGCAAACGCCCTGCCTTCGCGCACCATCCTAACTGTGCATTCAAGGGGACACCTCAATCACCGCCACGTTTCGGCTAGTCCAAACGGGTGCCCCTTAATTCTGCGTTAGGCCTCGCAAACATATGAAGCCCCTCCTCATAGCCATAGCCGCCCTGATTCCCGGCCTGGCAAACGCCCAGCCTGTTTCCTGGCCACCTCTGCCCAAGTCTGAGTTTGTTGCAGGACGCCCTGCGACGAAGGAAGACGCGAAAGCAGGGCGAGCAGTGTTCGTACCCGAGAAGGATGGACGCTCTATTGGAAAACCAATCGACATCTCAGTTCCACAGTACGCATGGCACAAGAACGGCGCAAAGAAAACGCCTGTAATCGTCATCCAAGCTGAAGAAGCCAATGGCTTCAAGGTGCTAGGTGCGCGAACGTTGTCCGGCGACTATTTGGCCGGTCTGATGCAAGAATTTGAGCTGCTTGGTCAGAACGCACCGACGCAATAGCTCTCAACAGCGAGGCCCGACATGTCGGTCATGCGAATGCCAAACATCAACCCATGTTTCGTGGCTTGCGTGTCCTCAACGCCCTTTACTTCGCGCCGCAGCCTAACTGGGCGTTGCAGGGGACGCCTCCACGGCTGCACGCTTCGGCAACGCCAAGCGCGCGCCCCTGAACTTGGGCGTTAGGTTTCGTGAATTTCGGTCTCTGCTTGTTCACGGTTGTTGTCTGTGAATCGGCATCGGCCAAGCCATATTTAGCACCGTTCACGCGGTAGCTTTTGGGTATCGGCATGGTCCACTTTCTAGGCCTTGCATCGCGTATCAGTCGGCAAGTCCACATGCACGCAATCCACGCGTGGGCCGTCCGTCTGCGCGGCCAGCGCAAAGCCGTGCTACTTGCGCCCTAATGTTTGGCTACATCGGCTATGCTGGCACCAGCCCGTTAAAACCAATTCAGGTTGCGTGCATGTCACCGTCAAAATCAGGTTCACGTTTCAATACGCCGAATGCAAACGCCCTGCCTTCGCGCACCATCCTAACTGTGCATTCAA
>JAURXM010000128.1 GCA_030654395.1 Aquabacterium sp. | reverse complement strand
GGAATGGGTAGGCCGCACAGGGGTGGCGCTGCAACCCTTGGTGGATCGGCTGATTGAGCATCTGCTGAAACGCGGCACGCTCCATGCTGATGAAACGCCCGTGCCCCAACTCGATCCCGGCAGCGGGAAAACCAAAAAAGCTTATCTTTGGGCCTACCGCAGCAATGACTTGGAGGAAGGTCCGCGAATCATCGTCTTCGATTACCGGGGCGGGCGCAGCGGCGAACATGCGCGCCAGTTCCTGGGCAACTGGCAGGGGTACTTAATGGTCGATGACTATGGGGGTTACAAGGCCTTGTTCACTACGGCACGCCAATCCCCCTGCGTTGAATTGGGCTGCTGGGCGCACGCACGCCGCAAGTTTTTCGATCTGCACCAGGCCAATGAGAGTCCCATGGCGCTGGAAGCCTTGACGCGCATCGGCCACCTGTACCATATCGAACAACAAGGCAAAACGCTGAGCAGCGACGCTCGCCAACAGTTGCGTGTGGAGCAAAGCCAACCCGCACTCAATGCTTTGCATGAATGGCTCATCCAGACGCGTATCAAAACCGCCAATGGTGGAGGCTCCGCGAAAGCCCTGGATTATACCTTGAAACGTTGGCCATCCCTGACCCGCTATGCGGAAACCGGCCATTTGCCAATCGATAACAACCCCGTGGAAAATACCATTCGCCCCATTGCCCTGGGCAAAAAGAACTGGTTGTTCGCAGGTTCCGAGCGCGCTGGCCAACGGGCCGCAGCCATCCAAACATTACTGGGCACAGCAAAACTCAACGGACTCGATCCCGCCGCATGGCTTAGAGATACTTTGGAAAAACTGCCCACCTGGCCTAACAGCCGTATCGACGAATTGCTGCCGTTTGCTCGTTCGGCCGAAGACCTTGGCGTACAAGACAAAAATGATAAGTAACTAGCGGTAGCGCTGAACGCTATCCGCGCCACATGGTTTGCCGGACCTAATTCTGGCATCCTCACAATTTTCAATGAGGATTTGTAATGAAAATACACGCACATTGGCGGCGGCATGTGGAAGCTTGGCGTGAGAGTGGGTTAAGCCAGGCTGATTATTGTCGCCAGCAGAATCTCAATCGCAAAACCTTTTCATTGTGGACGCGGCGTGTTCAGGATGATTTATCCATGGGTAAGGAATCCCCTCTCGAATTAATTGCTGTCCAAGTGGCGCCATCGGCACCGTTCGAAACTACCGAAGCCAGCGCAATAATGCTCAGGTTTCCGCACGGTGCACAGCTTGAGCTATCCACAGCGGTGCCGCCTTGTTGGCTGGCGGAGTTGCTGCGATGCTTGGCCTAATAAGTTCGCCCGGGCCTATCTGGTTAAGTGTAGCCCCTGTCGATC
Source organism: Aquabacterium sp. (assembly GCA_030654395.1). GTDB lineage: Bacteria > Pseudomonadota > Gammaproteobacteria > Burkholderiales > Burkholderiaceae_C > Aquabacterium. The sequence continues at coordinate 1,204 of JAURXM010000128.1, read as the reverse complement.
TCCGCCGAGGCATTGATGGTTTGTCGGCACTGGTTCAGCACACTTTAGGGCAGCAACCCTGTGCTGGATCGGCTTTTGTTTTTCGTAATAGTTCCGGTAATCGTATCAAAGTTTTACTCTGGGATGGTAACGGCGTGTGGTTGTGTCAGCGCCGACTCCATCAGGGGCATTTCATTTGGCCAAAGTCCGGAGAGGACAGTTTTTCCATCACGCAAGCGCAGTGGGAGTGGTTGATTGCCGGGGTGGATTGGCAACGTTTATCGGTGCTGCCGCCTGCTCATTTACAGGCCTGATTAAAGACATTTTTGAAGGCTAAAAATCGCTGGAAATTCAGTATTTATGCTGGCTAGAGAGGCATTTTTTGGTAAAATACTGTCATGAAAATACTGGACCAACTGGATGAATTGAACCTCGATGCTACCACCAAAACACAGGTGGCGGCCCTGGTTCAAGCGCTGCTGGATCAGGTAAAAAAGGATGCTGAAACCCTTCAAGCCAAAGACCTCAAAATCCAGGCCCTCATCCTGGAATTGGCCCATTTGCGGCGGCTTCGCTATGGCGTTAAGAATGAAGCACTGTCCGGTTTACAGCGGGATTTATTCGAGGAAACCTGCACCGAAGACATTGCGGCGCTTATGGCCGAAGTCGAGCCGGCCGATGAACAAGCCGGATCCACCGTTACCAAACCCAAGCGCCCCCGCGCGGGCCGTCAACCCTTGCCACCGCATCTGCCGCGCCTTGAGCACCGCCACGAACCGGCGTCCTGTCAATGTGGGCAGTGCGGTAAGGACTTGGTTAAAATTGGCGAAGACATCACTGAACAACTCGATGTCGAGCCCGCCAAGTTCTTTGTCCACCGCCACATCCGTCCGCAATATGCTTGCCGTCACTGTGAAACCATCACCGCCGCACCGGTTCCTCCCGCCATCATCGATGGTGGCATGGCCGCCGTGGGCTTGCTGGTTTGGGTGCTGATCAGTAAATACCTGGATCATCTCCCGCTTTACCGTCTGGAACAGATCGCCGCCCGTGACGGCGTCATTCTGGCCCGCTCCACGATGGCGGAATGGGTAGGCCGCACAGGGGTGGCGCTGCAACCCTTGGTGGATCGGCTGATTGAGCATCTGCTGAAACGCGGCACGCTCCATGCTGATGAAACGCCCGTGCCCCAACTCGATCCCGGCAGCGGGAAAACCAAAAAAGC
>JAURXM010000125.1 GCA_030654395.1 Aquabacterium sp. | reverse complement strand
CGAAATGCAGGCTGGCTCCGCGCCCCAATACCCCATAAAGATCGAAAGTGGACAAATCGAAGAAGAACGGCGTAGTGCTGGCGATGCGGTCGTTGGCTTGCAGCGCAACCAAGTCTGCGGCCCATTCGGCGAAGCATGCCGTAGCGCCGTGGCTTAAGGCCACGCCGCGAGGCTGGCCGGTGGAGCCTGACGTGTAAAGGATCGCGGCCAGGGAAGTTGCCTGGATTTCGACCGGCATTAGTTTCGCTTCGGGGCAGACAGTGATGTCCAGCCACAGCTTCTTATCAAACCATGCAGGCGCGGCACCCAAGCCCAATACCGCCGACACCTTAGCGTCCGCGACGATGAAGGTCAGCCGGGCCGGCGGATTTTTCAGGTCTAACGGCACATAACAAGCCCCGGCCAACAGCACGCCGAACAAGGCGATAGCGGCGTCGATGCCACGATCCAGATGAATAGCGACAGGCTGGCCGGGCTTGACCCCCATGCCTTGCAAGCCGGCCGCGATGGATTGCGCATGCATCAGTAACTGTCCGTAACTTAGACTGCGGTCAGTTTCGAACAAAGCCAAGGCCTCGGGCCGGTGTCGGCATTGCCGCAGGAAAGGCTCCAGCAACATCGCCTAAGCCTCGCCGCTTTCCAGCAATTCAGTGTCCATCCGCTTGATGACCGAATCCAGCCAAATCTCGTCCACCGCCGGATCCAGGTAACTGTAAGACAGGGTCAGCCGGCCGTCCAACTGCCCGACCAGCAGGGCCAAACCGGGCGGCGCGGTCATCCAGCACAAAAGGGACATGCCGGTAACAGGAATGCCCAAGAAGCCTTTCTTCCCCCAAGCCAGGTCGCCGATGTCGGAAAACCACAGCGAGCTCAATTCGCCGCCACTGTGTTGTTTGCGCAATGTTTTGGCGTAGCCAGCCGGTGATAGCCATTGACCCAGCCACATCAGCGGCAAATAGGCCAGATCCAACTCCTCGCGTATGGTCTGCTGGTACTGCGCCAGCAAATGCGCAAACAAGCCTTTACGCGCTAGCGCCTGCGCACGGGTGGCGCGGGCGAACAAACAGCCTACATGATTGCCGAGCACAGGCGTTGGCGCGTTCTGGCGGCGCAAGTTGAATGCGTAAGGAATGCAATAACCCTCTTTGGCTATGGGCGGCCCCACCTGTTCCATGGCCCGCATGAAGCAGCCGATGTAATACAGAGTTCGCCCGGCCACGCCGGTGTGTTGCCGGGCTAGACGGGCAATCTCACGGGACTCTTCCTCGTTAAAGCGCCGCACTTTGAGCCGCAAGGTTTGCGGCCCCTGCTCCGCCTCTGTGGGCAGGCAGCTATCCAGGCTGTTGGCAACGCTGTTGTGCCGCTTGGCCTTGAGGAACAGGCGAAACTTTTTCCAGAAACTCCATTGCGCCAGCTTGGCCTCAATCAAAGACGGCGATTCCTTAAAACTTTCGGGACGGTCAGAGGCGAGAAAGTCCAATACTATCTTTGCGCCACGGGCATCCAGCAACGGATGGTTCCAATCCAGCAGCAAAGTCCCTCCGGTTTCCCGGGCAATCCAGTGCAACGTCAGCGGCAAGGAGTTCTGGCGGTTAAAGATGTCCAACAGGATGCGCTGCGTATCTTCGCCCTGACCGCATTGATGGCGTTCCAGCATGATCCTCTGGCCCGTCAGCACCCAGGCATAGCGCTTGCCCTGGCGTACGATGCGGGCCGAAGCTTTGGGGAAAAGCTCCACCAGAAGATCCAGCCGCTGTTGTAAATACGCCAGGTCCGGCTGATCGGCCAGTTCCAGCGCAAACCCGCAATAGCTGCCCGGCATGCCGATTCTGCGGATTTCCTGGTCGAGGACGTAGGTAAAATAGTCGGCCGGGTTAAAGAGCAGAGAAAGCGTGTCTTTCATTGCGCCTGACCCTTTTTCCGTATCCAGTGTTCAAGCGCATTCAGGCTGTGGACATTGTCCGGCTCGATTTCCGTATCCGGCAGGATCACGCCGAAGGTCTTCTCGGCAAACATGATAAGGCGCATGATGCCCAAGCTGTCGAGCCCCGCCTCCAAAAGGTCTTCATCTTCGCCAAAAGATGCAGGGTCTTCATGATAAATGAGCTCGGAGAAAATGAATGTTTTTA
>JAURXM010000123.1 GCA_030654395.1 Aquabacterium sp. | reverse complement strand
GGCTACTCTCTTAAAGAACTTCAACAGATGAAACCGTATGATTTGAAGATGTTGTACAGTAAAGAGAAATTTTTGGAGTTAATCAACCCTCTTTTAAGAGGTGAAATAAGTGTGCAAATGGTTGATACCCTTCACCGTAGAAAAAATGAAACGTTTTATGATGTGCACGTCAATTTACAGCTCATGGAAGTGGATGGAGTAGAAAAATTTGTGGCTATTGTCAATGACATTACGGAGTATAAAAAAACGCTTGAAGAGAAAAAATACTACTATGAACTCTCCTCCCATGATCATCTAACGAAGATATTTAACCGACAGATGTTTGATGAGCTCTTTGCTAAAGAGGTTGAGCGTTCTCGTCGTTATGACTTCGCGTTATCTCTAATCCTAATAGATATAGATTTTTTTAAAAAGGTAAATGATACGTTTGGTCATCAAGCTGGAGATAAAGTATTACAAGTTATGTCAGCACATGTAAAAGAATCTTTAAGAGATTCGGATATTTTTGCACGTTGGGGCGGAGAAGAGTTTGTGATACTTATGCCCTATACTGATATTGCTATGGCGGTTGAAAAAGCTGAAAGTTTAAGAATGTCTATTGAAAAATTGATAATAGAAGGTGTTGGTACTGTAACATGCAGTTTTGGTGTTGCACAATTGAGTAATTTTGAAAATGCCAATCAGATATTTGCCCATGTCGATAAGGCTTTGTATAAAGCTAAGGAAAAGGGGAGAAACAGAGTTGAGAGTATCGGTTATGATGGCAATAACCAAATAATATCATAATTGATTTTAAATTTAAACGCCAGGTACATTAACATCGTTATTATTTGATTAAATAATAACGATGGGGTGTATGATAAACTGCTTTTAGTAAGTAAAGAGGAGTTTATGATGCAAAGTAAAATTCTGAGTATCGCATACTATGCATTTTTGGCGTTTGCCCCTATAGCATCGGCGATGGGAGATGAACATCATGACCATTCTTCCCCTGCAACGGTAACGGAACAAACGGTTCATGAAAGCGGAACGGTTAAATCCATCGCGGATAATCACGAAAGTGTACGTATTTTTC
>JAURXM010000116.1 GCA_030654395.1 Aquabacterium sp. | reverse complement strand
GCCTTCCAGGCGGCGTAGTCGGCTTCGGAGACTTTCAGGTCCTGCATGCGCAGCACCAGGGCATCGGCCTGGGTCTCCCCCAGGTTGATGAACTCACGCGCGCGGTTGAAGTCAGCCGCAGTCAGATCCTCCAGGACCGGTGCAATCAGCACGTCCTGGGGTTGCAGCGTGGCCAGGCTGCGCTGCACGTTCTGCTCGGTCAGGATGTTGATCATCTGGCCTGTCACCCCGGTCAGGGTCGACAGCACCTCGCGCTTGGACAGCGGCGTACCAATGTTGACCACGATGAGGCGTTGGGCGCCCATGGCCCGGGCCACATCGATGGGCGTGTTGTTGACCAGCCCACCGTCGCCCAGGATGCGGCCATCAACCTCCACCGGGGCAAACAGGCCAGGCACCGACATGCTCGACCGCAAGGCCATGGCCAGGTCGCCGGACTGCAGGATCACGGGCTTGCCGGTCTCCATGTCGGTGGCCACGGCACGAAAGGGGGTGGGCAACTGGTCGAAGTGACTGACCTGGGCCGACGACAAGGTCAAGCGGCGCAGGTGGGCCTCCAGCCCCCGGCTGGAGACAGGCCCCAGGGGTGCCTTGATGCCATCGGCGCCCACCCCCAGCTCGAACAGGGGTGAGACTTCAAAGTCCTGCTCCTTGCGGCGCTGCGAAATCTCGCGGCGCTCCACCCGGCTGGCAAAGACGTTGTCCCAGTCCAGGCGCTGGACCTCCTGCTCCACCACCGTGGCATCCATGCCGCTGGCGTACAGGCCGCCCACGATGGCGCCCATGGAGGTGCCCGCGATCACGTCGACCGGGATGCGTTCACGCTCCAGCACCTTGAGCACGCCCACGTGGGTCAGGCCCCGGGCGCCGCCGCCGGACAACACCAGGCCCACCTTGGGGCGGGCGGCCGCTTCCGCCGCCAGGGCAACCGTGGACACCCAGGCCAGTCCCAGCAGGCTGATGGCCGCCATGCGGGCCCCGGTGCAAATGCGAAGTCGTGAAAGAGTCATGGCGTCATTGTGCAGGGCGAATGCAGGGCTTGATCCAGGTCATGAACGCCAGGTCGATTCAGGTGTCAGATGGCACCTGCAGGTCGCCAAAGGGCGACGGGAGAACACAAATGCAAGCCTGGATTGATTTCCTGACCACCGACTACGGCCTGATGAGTCTGGCCGTGATCGTCTTCATGTTTGTGATGCTGAGCTACATCGGTTGGTATGTGGCCAAGCATGTGAAAGAAGACACGGAGCGACACGACCGCCTGGTGCGCGAAGGCAAGATTGCCAACTGAAGCGCGACCAGGCATGAAAAAGGCCACCCGAGGGTGGCCTTGGATGCTTGACTGATCGGGAGATCAGAAGCCGATCTGGGCGCCAACGCCGGCGATGTAAGCGGTGCCGCTTTGGCCGTCAATTTCGACGTTGGTCAGGTCAAAGGCACCGACCAGCTTGATGTCCTTGGACATGGCGTACTCCACGCCCAGGCCGGTGTACAACTTGATGTTGGAGTCAGAAGCGCTGGCACCAAGGCTGTCGGAGAACTTGCCCTTGACGCTGGCCAGACCCAGGCGGGCCACGCCGGTGAACTCGGGCGTGAACGCCACGCGGAAAGCGCCGACCAGTGACAGGGCCGTGCCCTTGTACTCCGCGCGGTCAGCACCTTCCGACACTTTGGCCTTGCCGAAATCGGTGTAGCCGACTTCGATTGAGATGTTGGGCGCCACTTCGTAGCCACCATAGAGCTTGAAGCCGGTGTCGCTGTCATCGCACGACTGGCCTGGACCGCAATCAAAGGCGATGCTGGTCAGACCAACCAGAGCGCCAACGTAACCTTGAGCCGAGGCCAGGCCACACGATGCAGCCAGAGCGGCGGCCAACAGAATCTTTTTCATGGGATATCCCTTTGACTTGAGAGCTCGGCCCCCTGGCCGAATCTCGGTGAGTCTGTCACGTCGGCATGACAGATGGGCTCAGGCATCCCCGAAGCTGTCGCAACCGGGCAACAAAAAAGGGCCCCCATGCGGGGGCCCCTGGCGTGAAGCTGAACAGCGCTTCAGGCGAGCGCGGGCAATTACATGCCCATGCCGCCCATGCCACCCATGCCGCCCATGTCATGGCCACCGCCGCCGGCAGGTGCTTCATCCTTGGGGGAATCCGACACCATGCACTCGGTCGTCAGCATCAGCGAGGACACCGAAGCGGCGTTCTGCAGGGCCGTGCGGGTGACCTTCGTGGGATCCAGAATGCCCATTTCGATCATGTCGCCGTAGGTATCGTTGGCTGCATTGAAGCCGTAGTTGCCCGAACCGTTCAACACGGCATTGACCACCACTGAAGGCTCGCCACCGGCGTTGGCCACGATTTCGCGCAAAGGCGCTTCGATGGCTTTCAACACCAGCTTGATGCCAGCGTCTTGGTCTGGGTTGTCACCCTTGATGGCGCCAGCAGCTTGCTTGGCACGCAACAAGGCAACACCGCCGCCAGGCACCACGCCTTCTTCGACGGCTGCACGTGTGGCGTGCAACGCATCTTCAACGCGGGCCTTCTTTTCTTTCATTTCGACTTCAGTGGCAGCGCCAACCTTGATCACGGCAACACCGCCAGCCAACTTGGCCACGCGCTCTTGCATTTTTTCACGGTCGTAGTCGCTGGTCGCTTCTTCGATCTGAATGCGCACTTGCTTGACACGTGCTTCGATGTCGGCAGCAGCACCAGCACCGTCGATGATGATGGTGTTTTCTTTGCCCACTTCAACGCGTGCAGCTTGGCCCAAGTCAGCCAAAGTGACCTTGTCCAAAGCCAAGCCCACTTCTTCAGCGATGACCTTGCCACCGGTCAAGATGGCGATGTCTTCGAGCATGGCCTTGCGGCGATCGCCAAAGCCAGGAGCCTTGACAGCCACAACCTTCAAGATGCCACGGATCGTGTTCACGACCAAAGTAGCCAAGGCTTCGCCTTCGACTTCTTCAGCGATGATCAGCAGTGGGCGGCCAGCCTTGGCCACTTGCTCCAGCGTAGGCAGCAGGTCACGGATGTTGGAGATCTTCTTGTCGTACAGCAGCACGAAAGGGTTGTCCAACAGAGCGGCTTGCTTTTCTGGGTTGTTGATGAAGTAAGGCGACAGGTAGCCGCGGTCGAATTGCATGCCTTCGACGACGTCCAGCTCGTTGTTCAGGCTCTTGCCGTCTTCAACAGTGATCACGCCTTCTTTGCCGACCTTGTCCATGGCCTTGGCGATGATTTCGCCGACATCAGCGTCAGAGTTGGCGGAAATGGTGCCAACTTGAGCGATTTCTTTGGACGTGGTGGTGGGCTTGGATTGCTTCTTGAGCTCAGCGATCAGGACAGTGACTGCCTTGTCGATGCCGCGCTTCAAGTCCATGGGGTTCATGCCAGCGGCCACGTACTTCATGCCTTCGTGCACGATGGCTTGGGCCAACACGGTTGCCGTGGTGGTGCCGTCGCCAGCGTTGTCAGACGTCTTGGAAGCGACTTCCTTGACCATCTGAGCGCCCATGTTCTGGAGCTTGTCTTTGAGCTCGATTTCCTTGGCCACGGACACACCGTCCTTGGTCACGGTAGGGGCGCCGTAAGAGCGCTCAAGCACCACGTTGCGGCCTTTAGGGCCCAGGGTGACCTTGACCGCATTGGCCAAGATGTTCACGCCTTCAACCATGCGAGCACGTGCTTCGCCGCCGAAGATGACGTCTTTTGCTGCCATGTGTATTCTCCGAATTCAGTAAATGGGGTTTGTCTGTGCAGTGGTCGCTTACTTGGCGACGACGGCAAACAGGTCTTCTTCGCGCATGACGAGCAACTCATCGCCATCAACCTTGACGGTTTGGCCAGAGTACTTGCCGAACAAAACGCGGTCGCCAACAGCGACGTTCAGGGCGATGAAATCACCCTTGTCGTTGCGCTTGCCTGGGCCCACGGCCAAGACTTCGCCTTGATCAGGCTTCTCTGCGGAACCGTCAGGCAGGAAAATGCCAGAAGCGGTCTTGGTTTCTTGTTCCAGGCGTTTGACGATCACGCGATCGTGCAGAGGACGCAGTTTCATGGCTTCTCCAGTCTAAAAAGACATCGGTTGGGTATAGGGACTAGCAGGGCATAGCGGCGCTTGTTAGCACTCACAAGCGCCGAGTGCTAATTATTATAGGGACGGTCTGGGAAGTTTCAAGGGGGGGAGGTGTGCTTCTTCGCCAAGCGCGGCCAAAGGGGCCGGGTCGACTGGTTATTCAATGCCTGCAATCGACAAGCAACCACGCACCCATCATCACGCCTTGCGAGAGGCAATCCAGCGTCACATTCCTAGGCGGCTCCCAGCCGGCGGCCGTCTGCGCCAAGGCAGGTGAGGCCACGAGCTGCACTGAATCGGACTGATCAGGCAAGCTGAGGTGCAAAACCACCACGCCTGACTCACCCTTTTCCACTAAAGCCAGGGTGCCCTGCAGGCGCAGCCGCTGTCCTGTGCTCTGACGATGCACGGATGCTGGGTCCTGTCGAACCCTCGTCTGCAACGACTCCGCGCTCTGCACCGCCCCGCTGGCAGGTGCCACCTGTCGGCCACGATGTGCAACCGCCTCCAGCACCTGCATCGCATTTGGCTGCATCCCTTGCGCATGGGGTGAGCCAGACACCTGCCCTGGAATGGGCATCATGGACAGCACGGGCTGCGTTGAATGAACCTCAGCAACGGGCACCGACGACTCAGGGGGCGGCCTATCAAACAAGCCAGCAGCGAGCCAAGCGCCGCTGGTCAGCATCAATGCCAGCGCGATCCAAACGCGCGCATGCACCTGAGGCGAGAGAGGCAACCCCGTCACACGGCGCTCACAGTGTCAGCAGGTACTGGACAAGGTCTGGGACGCTGGTTGTGGACGACGCGCACCAAGGGTGAGGTGCTGCAGGCATGCCAATCGGGTTAGGCGTATCCATTTCATCCGGACCGTAGTTGGCACGCATTTTTTGATAATCCCAGTAATAGTAGTTGTTGTCGCCGGCCACGGTGCTGAAGTACTTGTGACGCTCGACAAAACGATTGCGCTCCGCGTAAATGGTGTCAAAAATATCCTTCTTCTTGTCCTTGTAAACACGGAAAACGTCACCCTTGCGGTTGAGGTCAGGTACCGGCGTCGGCTGGTCTACGGTGCCGGGTGCAGGACGCACAGGGGCATGCAGCGTGTAGTACTGCTTGTAGAGGTCTGTGCCCTCTGTGCAGCGATTGGGGTTGACCAAATCTTCGAGGTTGCGCACGTGTCCATCAGACAGCAGGCCACGCGAAGTCACCCAGTACAGGTTACGCAAATAAGTAGTGCGAATCGATTGCTGCTTGCGCTGAAAGTCGGTCGGCGCGAAGAAGCGGCCTACTTGGTTGAGTGGCACCATCACCTCGTTTGAATGCAGTCCTAGCTTATCGCTGTGGCAGCTGGCACATGCCTGATCGAACGTCTCCTTGCCACGTGCCACGGCAGCCTTCACGCCGTCATAGACTTGCCAGCCACGTTGCACGAAGTTACCTTCGCTCAGCATGCTGGAGCCGGTCTGGGCTTCCAAGCGGTTGTTCGCCTTCAACCAACGATGTAAGCCTGCATTACGCAGATCATCGTCGTCCTGATCCAGCACCGACATGTATGCGGTCAGCGCCTTCAGCGAGGTCGCGTCCATGGAGCCCATGGCGCCGTCGGGCTCCTGTGCGTGGATGTACGATCCCTCGAACCCCACATACGACTCGGTGTGAGACAGTGCCCGACGCACAGGCAAGTGGAAGGTCACGTTGGGGATGGCCGTCGGGTTGAACATGTAGTCGTTATCGTACAAGCCGCCTTCACCTGCTGTGCGTGAGATGGTGGCTTCGCCAGTGCCTGCAGGCATCAAATACATCAATGGCGTCTTGTCAACTTTGGCCTTGCCATGTGCCCACTTCGGGCCTTCTTCTTCCTCGTTGACGTACGCAAATTTGGAGGTGGTCTTGCCCTTACCTGTACCAAGCACAGCCCACTTCATGGTCCAGTTTGGATTAGGCAAACCTGGGAAGACCTTGGTGATGTTGTTGGCGCCCTTGTTGTAGCTGATCTGGTAACCGTGGCATGACGCACAGTTGAAGCCAACCCATGAGCCCTTACCCAATAAAGGGTGCTGAGACTCAGCGTAGCGGTAGCCAGCGTAGCCTGTTGTCTTGGTATTGCCCTCTGTCAACTGCCCACCAATGGCGAGAAAACCAGGCGTCGGGTTGGTCTGAGGGTAAGGTTTGAAGTACACATCGTTGAGTGATTCAGCAGGCACTTGACCTGGCACGTTCTTGACGGCGCCAAACAAAGTTGTCGGATTGGCCTTTTGGCGTGTGTAAGGGTCGGTGGCTTGACCCTTGATGATGGCATCCCACTCAAGGCTCTTGAATTTGTGGCTCAAACCTAGATTGAAGTCATAGGACCAAAATATTTCTCGCCCCCGCTTGACCATGTCGACAAAGCTGGGGTTGTCAATCGACACGTCGATGGGCGAGATGGCCTTGGCATCAACGGACAGCGTCGACACCACATCGCAGTTGACGTCAGGGGGCGATTGGATGCGATAGACCTGTGCGTCAATGACGTTGTGGGGCTGACCTGGCTTTGTCAAGGAGTTGTTGAAACCGGCACGCTTTTGAACCTGCAGTTTCAATGGCCCTTTGCTGGCGTGCGAAGGGACCCTAAATTGAACCTCGGCGTCGGACCAGTTCAGTACATCTTTGGGCCAATGGCTGCGCGACGTGCCCGTTTCGTAGTTCAAAGTCGAGATGATGTCGAGCTTTTGCTCGTACATCTGAAGCGAGGTCTCCAGCACACGGCTGTTGCCGATCATGATTTTACTGAAGTCGATGTCGGTGCCAGCACCGAAGCCCGAGCCCGTCAGCGTTACCACATCACCCGGCTTGAGCGTAGGCTTGACTGAACTACCCGCCGTCCAAACGACCGCGCCATTGACCTTCATCAGCTGCACAACAGGCTGGGCAAAGTTCGCAGCCGAGGCCAAACGTTGTTGCTCACGGGCGTTGTTGAAGCTGCAAACCACTTCTTGATTGGGATAAGTGGGCGCCCCTTGCGCAAGGGTTGTGACCATCAAGGCCGCCGCCGCGGACAAGGTTCTGAAGGGTGGGTAATGCACGAGCGGCTCCGATAGGTGATGTGAGGCCGCCATGCTCTCCTAGGAGCATGCGAATCTCTGTCACTCAAACGACAAACCCGGGAAACCACCCCCATACGGGTTCATTTTTATAACCTGGGTTAAATCCTGCACATGACAAGGTAGCCCGCCTTGGCGGGTCAGATCAGGGCGCCGCGACGACCTTGCTGATGTAGCGGCGGCCTTGCCCATCTTCAGCGATGAGCCACAGTGCATCACCTGTGGCATCCAGCGGGGCAGTCATCGCTGGCAATGTCGCTTGGTTAGCGGCCAAAGGCAGCATGCGCACGGTTTTGATGACGGGTGCCGTGGGGGACGAGATGACGCTGCGCACTTCCACCATGCGCAAATGAGGGTTGCGTGCGGCCCAGGTGTTCCAGGTGATGACCAAGCCAGGACGCAGATTCGACGAGGTCAAGGGCGTTGCCACGGATAAACCATCAGGCAAGGGGTAAGCCGAGTACGCATTTGCAGCCGGCAAGTCTGTCGTCAAAAGCGTGGTGTTGGGATCAGGGTCGGCGATACCAAACCCGCCTGTGTCGAGCGTGTACGCCGTCCCAATCGCCGCATCGGATAAGCCGATCATGCCCGGCGCACCGATGGTCAGCATCTTGTCGGCGATCAGATCCCCGGTTTCCGTCGCACCCAAACAAAATGCAAGTGAACCCGTGGTGCCACATGCATTGAGCATGCGGGAGTTCGACGGCCAATTGAGTTGAGCAGTACCAGAATACTCCGATGAGATGTCAAAAAAGACACCCCGCCCTGTGCTGAGCGGCGCGGTGGTCAAGGTCAATGGCCCTGCTGCATCCCACACAGCCCACGTCGATGGCGCCAGTTGCCAAAACGTGCGGCGATCATTGCCGATGAAGGTCCACTTGGTAGTGTTCGTGTAGCTCACCGCATTCCTGAACACATCCTTGACAGCACTAAAATCATCAACGACCAAGGCTGCCACAGCAACCCGATTGCACTTGGTAACCCACGGATTGTCTAGGCAACCCAAGATCTGCCAACGGCTGAGATGCCAGCCGTTGTTGCCATAACTGGCTAGGTTCGATGCCAGCATGCCCGACTCAACGCCGTCATGCTGCTGATATGACGTCGAGGTGATGGTGCTAACTTGGAAGGACGCGCTCAACGCTCTTTGCGCCATCAAGGCATTGATGTCGGTGCGGAGCTTTTCTAGCGCTGCCGCGAACGGCATCAGCGTCGAGTTACCTGTGGTGGTTTTGGCTGTGGTGGTGATCGCAGCGGTGGCGCTGGGTGTCGTTTGACCCAAGCCCGTCTTGGCTGTGGCCAAGTTAATCGTGAGCTCGGTTCGACCAGCCAAAATCAAGCGGTTGGACACATACATCAGCTCATTGCCACCGATAGGGTCGCGTCCAAATTGAATACGCAAGCCATCAATGGCGGCATCCAGCCCCGTCATGTTGGCAGCAAAGGTGGCATCTTGAAAGAAGTCAACTTTGGTGAGGTCAGTCAATTTGGTGAGGTCGGTCGCTTTGGCGTCGACCAAATTGGCATTGACAGCCAAGCGAACAAAAGTCATTGCCGCCGTCAAGGCGCTGGTCTTATTCAGCAAGGCCCAGCCCGATCGATCTGTTTTCGCGTTTTGGAAAAATGGGCGAGGGTTCCCGCCCAGCAACAAGGCCGTTACCGCATCGGTCAACGGATTGACATGCACACGTGTTTTGACGTTGGTGCCGGTCGTGATCGACTGAACAACAGAGTGCAGTAACACGGGTGCGCCAGACATGTCCATGCCTTGGGCCTGAATCATCAGCGGCAAGGTGGGTGCAGCAGATGAGAGCGTCACCTCATATATGCCATCGACCAAACTGGCCACTGTGGTGCCTTGTGGATCACCGTTGCCATCAACCACAGAAACAGTTGCCCCAATCAGCGGCGCACCCGTGGCGATCACACCGGTCAAGATCACAGGGGGCGCCGAAGCGCTGCCGCCGGTCCCAGCCCCACCACCGGAATCGGATGACTTGCCGCCGCCTCCGCAGCCTGCCAACGCAAACGACAGCAGTCCAGTCCACAGACAGGCCGTGATCAGGGTGCGCCCTTGGTTCAGCAGTGCTTTCATGGAACAACCTCAAAAATAATAGGCCACATCCATAGATGCGGTTCAGATCATTTTCAAGCTTGCAAAAAAGCGATAAGGCCGAATAAGACGCCTTTAGCCTGCTGTTATGCGGCTCAAGTTCGTGCGGCCAGTACCCGGGCCATCTCTTGCTGGGACTGCGCCATGCCACTGGCTGGCACCGCATCACCGTCACGCGACTGGATGCTGGAGAACTGCTGCGCCACTTGCTCTGCAGCCTGCGGGCCGCTGCCGATCAACACACCTGCTGTCAGCGTGACGTGTGCCGCAGCAAACACCCCGGCCCCAGCACACAGCGTGGTGCGTGTGGGCGCTTGCTCGCTGGCCAAGAACAACAAGCCGGGCGTGACGCTCTCGGGGGTCAGCATGGCCAACAGGTCTGGCGGCATGATGTCCTGCGTCATGCGTGTGGCTGCAGTAGGGGCCAGACAATTGACGCGCACATCGTATTTTTCGCCTTCGATCGACAAGGTCTGCATCAGGCCGACCAAAGCCATTTTGGCCGCACCATAGTTGGCTTGACCAAAATTACCAAACAAACCAGATGACGAGGTCGTGAAGATGATGCGGCCATATTTTTGCGCCTTCATGATCTCCCACACGGCTTTGCTGGCGTAGACCGCACCCATCAAGTGGACGTCAATCAGCAGGCGGAAATCATCGGGCGTCAGCTTAGAAAAGCTCTTGTCGCGCAAGATGCCTGCGTTATTGACCAAAATATCCACCCGGCCCCACGCTGCCATGGCCTGGTCAACCATGGCCTGCACGGCAACAGGGTCCGTGACCGACCCGGTATGGGCCAACGCCTCGCCACCTGCCGCGCGAATTTCAGCCACAACAAGGTCAGCCGCTGACGCCCCAGCCGTCGCACTGACCGTGCTGCCATCGCGTGCCACCCCGAGATCATTAACCAGCACTTTGGCGCCCCGTGCAGCCAATTGCAAAGCGTGGCTGCGCCCTAGCCCGCCCCCAGCACCGGTCACGATGGCGACGCGGCCATCAAACCGAATAGACGGGGAGGAAGTGTCGATAGATGTGCGGTCACTCATGGCGTTGTCAGATCAAAGTAGTTGCAGGTTAAAAAATGGCCACGCCCATCATGCGGCAAATCAGGATTAAGCGTAAACCCTTGATTTGCAAGCGTGAACAATCCACGAAGGGGTGACACGGCGTCGCGCAAGATGCCTTGCTGTCGCGTTGACGTATACGTCAAGCAAGCCCGGATGCCTAAACTGAGTCTATTACTGAGACCACGGCTACCCAGGAGACACTACAACATGAGCGACTACAAAGCCAACTCGCCCGGCCAGATCGTCCCGCGTGACAAGCTCGATTTCCACCTAGACGAGAACACCCCGCGCTGGTGGTACGGCGGCAAAGCCTTCCAAACGCGCTTGTTTGACGGCATGCAAGCGGCCTTCCCGGATGGTGAGCGTTATTTCATCACCAGCGTGCGTGCCTTTCGCTCGCAAATCACAGACCCCAAGCTGGCCAAGGACGTGAAGGACTTCATGCACCAAGAAGGCCAGCACGGTATTGCCCACACGCATTACAACAATCTGCTGCGCAAACAAGGCGTGGCCGTTGACGAAATCCTGACCGAAGCCAAGGCCCTGTTCGAGCTGTACGGCAAGAAGTACTCGCCCGCCTACAACTTGGCGCTGACCGCGGCGTTTGAGCACTTCACCGCGATGATGGCAGAAGGCCTGTTTGCCACGCGTGACGTGATGGAGCCCGCCGACCCTAATGTGCGCGCCATGTGGGCATGGCACGCCATCGAAGAGATGGAGCACAAGGCCGTGGCCTTTGACGTGATGCAGCAGGTGGCCAAAGTCGGCTACGTCATGCGTTGCGTGGCGATGACCCACGCGCTGTACAAGGTGGTGTACGACAGCATGCGCTTGACCAATTTGTTGCTCAAGGGTGATGGGTTCTCGTGGCGCCAGCGCATGGTGATGTGCGCCAAGGGCAGCTGGTGGTTGTATGGCCCAGGCGGACTGTTTGCGCGCAATGGCCGCAAATTGGCCGAGTACTACAAGCCAGGCTTTCACCCATGGCAGCACAAGGTCATCCACAGCTACCCTGTTTGGGTCAAAACGTTTGACGAAACAGGTGACCCGATGAAAGCAGGTTTGGCCCTGTTCCAAGCGGCGCACTGATAGAGGGCTGCATCCACGGCCCAGGCGGAGAGCACATGGCCATCTCGGTATTTGACCTGTTCAAAGTGGGCATTGGCCCATCAAGCTCACACACCGTCGGGCCCATGCGGGCAGCCAGACTCTTTGCCCTGCGGCTACAAGCGGGGCACTTCCTGACACCCTGCATCACCTTGCACATCGACCTGTATGGCTCACTGGGCGCCACGGGCCATGGTCATGGCAGCGACAAAGCGGTGATGCTGGGCTTGATGGGACTAGAGCCCGACACGGTCGACGTGGCAGCCATAGGCGACCACCTTGACGCCATCACCACCAGTGGCATCTTGTCGGTGCTGGGGCTGTGTCCCGTGGACTTTGACGCCGCACGAGACCTGCAATTTCGCAGCCACGAGAGTCTGCCCTTTCACCCCAACGCCTTGCGTCTGAGCGCTCGCGATGAAGGCGGCCTAGTCGTGCTGCAATGCACCTACTACTCAGTGGGCGGGGGCTTTGTGGTCAGCCAAGAGGTGGCCGATGACAGCGCCAAGCAAGCCCTGATCGCACCGCCCCCGGACATCTTGCCGCTGCCCTTTCACAGCGGCGCCGATTTGCTGACGCTCAGTGCGCAACATGGCATCAGCATGTCCGAGATCATGCGGCGCAACGAGCGCCACTGGCGCAGCGATACCGAGATCGACTCGGGCCTCATGCACTTGTGGCAGACCATGCAAGCCTGCGTCAAACGGGGTTGCGAACAAACGGGCGAGTTGCCGGGCGGGTTTCACGTCAAGCGGCGCGCGCCCGGCTTGCACCAACGCCTGCAAAGCGGCGCATCGCAAGCAGACCCCTTGCACGTCATGGATTGGGTCAACCTGTACGCACTGTCCGTCAACGAAGAGAACGCGGCAGGTGGCCGCGTGGTGACCGCCCCCACCAATGGGGCCGCTGGCATCATCCCCGCCGTTTTGCATTACTACTGGCGCTTTGTACCCGGCGCCACCGAGCAAGGTGTGGCTGACTTTTTACTGACAGCTGGCGCCATTGGTTTGCTGTACAAAGAAAACGCCTCGATATCAGGCGCAGAAGTGGGCTGCCAAGGCGAGGTCGGCGTCGCCTGCTCAATGGCTGCAGCAGGCCTGTGCGCGGTATTGGGCGGCAGCACCGAGCAAATTGAAAACGCCGCCGAGATCGGCATGGAGCACCACCTGGGCCTGACGTGCGACCCGGTTGGCGGCTTGGTTCAAATCCCCTGCATCGAGCGCAATGCGATTGCCGCGGTCAAAGCCATCAACGCAGCCCGTCTGGCCTTGCATGGTGATGGATCACACCGGGTCAGCTTGGACAAGGTGATCCAGACCATGCGCGAAACCGGCGCCGACATGAAGTCCAAATATAAAGAAACGGCGCTAGGCGGCTTGGCCGTCAACATCGTGGCGTGTTGACAGCACCTGCGTGAGCAAGGCTTGCCGACGCCAAGCCACGCCGCCCAGCATGCCGTAAACCTGCTGGGCATCGCACAGGCGCTGAGATTGTGCGGACGCCGTTTGGCAACCGCCACCACCCATCAACTGCACGCCATCGATGGTTTGCTGACAGGCCAGCTGCCCCACATGCAGCGCGGCATACAAGGCGCTATCGCCCGATGCCCCAGACAACGAGGCCAATAACAGGCCTTGCATGACACGCAAACGCTCTTGCATCAGCGACAGCATGCGGCGCACTTCACCCCAACCCAGCAACACACCGCCACCTTGTTCGCGTGTCGCTGCGTGCTGCAGTGCCGCTTGCAAGCTGCCTCGGGACAAGCCGCACTGCATGGCCACCACGGCCGGGGCCAGTTCAGCAGAGACACGCGCCCACACGGCACGGCCATCTGTTGATATCACCTCACACGGCACGCCACCAAACTCGACATCGTTGATACCGCACGTTGGCAGACCCAAGGTGCGCATGGCCGGGCCCCTGGTCACAGCGGGGTGGGTCAAGTTGACCAGCACCAGCACAAGGCTTTGCTCACGCCCCTGTGCGGGGATCACAGCCCAGCGCGCATCGACACCCGACAAAAGCATGTCCACATGGCCACGCAGATAACCTTGTGCGTCAACCGCAGGCCACAACTGCTCATCAACGCAGTGAAAGGCCGGCCACGCCAGCCAGCCCCCGCTCACATCCTGCAGCAAAGCCCCTCGGGCAGGCCGTGGCTGGCAAGCACGCAAGGCCAAATGCGCAGCAGCACTGGCATACACCGTCGCGGCGGCACTGGCTTGGTCGGCTGACAAAGCCTCCAGTACGCGGCACAGCACAGCCAAAGGCAGCCCTTGTCCGCCCCAAGCCGTGTCACCACACAGCGCAGCCCAATCAAGCAGCGGCGCCGCCCGTGCATGCGCCGCATGCCACCAATCATCGAGGCCATCGGCGGGCCAGACCATGCTGGATGCAAGCGGATTCATGCTTGGTCCTCTCGCACAAAGACGCGCACGCCCTCATCAGGGCGCACACGGCACTTGAACAGGTTGATGCGGTTGAGCTGGTTGCTGCCTTCGTATATTTGCAAAATCTTGGCGTCGCGCAAGCGCTTTTCAATAC
Source organism: Aquabacterium sp. (assembly GCA_030654395.1). GTDB lineage: Bacteria > Pseudomonadota > Gammaproteobacteria > Burkholderiales > Burkholderiaceae_C > Aquabacterium. Next base: position 343,762 of record JAURXM010000116.1, on the reverse strand, counting down.
CAACGTCATGACGCAGGCCATCTGCCCCAGTCAAATCCAAAGCCAGCCGGATGTTGGCCATGGCCATGTCACTGCTGGCCACTTTGGCCAGAGAGGCCAAGCCGGAGGTGAGCTTTTGCCACTCACGGGGCTGCTCATCCAAGAAGCGGCGCTGCATGCGTTGGGTCCCACCGGGGAGCCTTAACACCAGACCGGCCGCAAAGCGCCACAGCATCCCGGGGGCCAGTTGATCGGCCCAATACAAGGGCCGGTAAAACATCAAGCTGAACAAGCCGCCCATGCCATTGGCCAAGGCGGACTCCAAATAAGCTTGGCGTGCCAATGCGGCGTTTTGACTCATCTCGGCCAGCATGGACTGGGCCCATTGTTGCTCGATCAAGCGGCCCGATGGCAGCACCTTGCGGGCGGCGTAATCACGTGTCGCCTCCATGGCGCCGCGCGCCACGCCTGCGGCAAACGCCCCCACACCGGATCGTGTGCACGAGGCAATGTAGTCCAGCAAAGTTTGGCTGATCTCGCGGTGTGGGCGCTTCAGACCTTTGGTCAAGCTGGGTGCGATGGCGACTTGATCAGCAGGCACAGCACATTGCTCAAAGACCAACTCGGACGCCACACACACTTTTTGTCCGATCTTGTCCTCCAACACACCCAAGCTAAAGCCTTTGGCATCCGAGCGAACCGCCAAGATCACCATCGTGTCAGCCGGGTGCTGCAAATCCTCATAGGCGACCACCATGTGCCACCGTGAGACATGGCCATTGGATATCCAAGTTTTACGCCCATCAAGCAGGTAGCTGCCGTCGGCCTGCATGCGTGCCTGTGTGGCCACCGCCGAGCGGTCCAGCAACTGCGTATCAGACACGTCGGTGCCAGCCAAGGGCTCGTTCACAGCCAGACTGATCAGGCAAGGTCGCCCAGTCAACTCGCCTTGGCGAACCTCACCCAAAATGCGCGCTGCCAGCCGCAGGTTCCAACTGGCCGTCAGGGTGGCCACACCCATGTAGTGCACACCGATGACATTGGCCACGCCCGCACAGGCTGATGAGACCTCTTCCAAAAAAGCATAGAGCGACAAAAAGTTCCAACCCCGGCCACCAAACAGGGTGGGCAACCACAGGGTGAACAGACCCCACTCATTGGCTTGGCGAATCAGGTCCGTGGGCAACAGGCTAGGGTCATTCAAGGCCAGCTTATCAAGGTGCAAGGCCTGAGGTCGCACCACCTCGGCATTGAAGCGCTGCGCCAACTCGATCGCATCCACCACATCTTGGCGCACCATGGATGGCAAGTCGCTGACCGCAGCCAAGGCCGCCGACCAACCCGCCAATGAATGGCGCAGCCGCTCGGCATCGACCGTGGGGTTGCGGTCTTTGATCGCGGGCAAATACGCGCCGTCAAGGTGGGTCATGAAAGGGTCATGAAAAAATCACACGGATGGCAGAAAAACAATTTGACGCAGTTACTCGGGCAAACACCACTAACCCGGCGTATACCGCCCTTTATTATCCAGCGACACCGCATCGTTACAGCTGTAGCTTGCGTGCTTTATACACAATCAAAAAGACCTTTTCATCCCTGCGCTGAGGGGTCGGGGCTTGAGTTCAAGCACTGCATCGCACCTGATTGCGCCCACCGTTCTTGGCTTCATAGAGCAAGGCATCCGCGCGACTCAACATACTCAGTGGCGGCATGCCAGGGGTTTGGCACAGACCAATGCTGATCGTGCAAGCCAGTAAATGGCTGTCGTGCGCAATGGTGCTGGCTTGAAGCGCGTTGCAGAATGCCTCTGCACGCGCTTTCGCAACTTGGGGCAACTCTGTCAGGATGACAGCAAACTCTTCACCGCCAAACCGTGCCACAAGGGCATCCGAATAGTGCTCAGCCAATAGGCGAGCCACATGGCACAAGACAGCGTCGCCAGCGGGGTGCCCAAAGTTATCATTGATCCGCTTGAAGAAATCGATGTCCATCATCATGACGACGATGCCCCGGCCATCGACCAAGGGCTGGGCCGCCTTCGCTGCGACACGATCGTAGAAATAGCGCCGATTGTGCAAGCCCGTCAACACATCCCGTTCAGCTTGATCCCGCAGCGTGGCGAAGATATCAAGCATGGCTAAATTTTGATTGATACGTGCGCACAATTCTTCATATACAAACGGCTTATTCAAATAGTCGTTGGCACCTTGCTTGAGGAACCGTGCTGACTGGGTGGGGTCCACACTGGAAGAGACGCCGATGATGGCCAAATGCTCACGGCCATACTTGCGCCTCAACTGGCTGACCAGTTCAAACCCATCCATACCGGGCATGTGGCAGTCTGTCACGACGATGTGGACAGGATCGGCGCTCGCGCTCATCACGTCGAGCGCCTCACTGCCGTTCCCAGCCAGATGGACGGTGATTTGCTGTCGCTCCAGCCAAGCTTTAACCAGGTTTCTGGTCGCGGCAGAGTCATCCACTACCAGCGCGTGTTTGCCCCGATTTAACCAAAGCTGGCGGACTTGATCTGCAACATAGCGGTAGATCTGGTTGTTGCACTTAGTGAAGTAGTCCGCCACACCACGCATCAACATGGCGTTTCGCATGGATTTATCGTATTGATCGGTGATACCGATCACCACCAGTTTGGCGTGTATCAAGGTTGAGATGATCAACTCAGGGGCTGCGTCAGGCAAATGCAGGTCTGCAACCGCAGCGAAATACGGGGCGTCTTGAGGGCGTGCCGCCATCAGCGCCTTCGCCTCAGCGAGGCTCGATGCAACATCAACGGTGCAGCCCAGCCTGCGCCTCAGTATTTGAGCCGCTAGGTTGCGCACATGATCCTCATGATCGATCAGAAGAACGGCACAACCTGCAGCCATATCGCCCACTTTACCCATCTCCCCTCCGACCCTGGGTGTATGCGCCATGATAGCCGGAGTCACCCCCGCACGATGGCCTTGATCGTTCTGCAAATCAACTTGACGTCCATCCAGACGGATGCCTGATCCACATAGCTGGCCGCCAAGGCGAGCTTGTGCGGCAGCACCTCGTGGATGTAGGCCTGCTCAGGGTCTGCGGCAAGGGCCAACACGGCGCTCTCGTCACGGTATTCAATGGAGGCGATGTCGGTGATGCCTGGCCGCACCGACAACACCTTGTCGCGCAACGCCGCAGGGTAGTGCGCCACATACCGTGGCACCTCTGGGCGGGGGCCGACCAAGCTCATGGTGCCCACCCACACGTCCATCAGCTGTGGCAACTCGTCCAGCTTGCTGCCGCGCAAAACGCCGCCCACACGTGTGATGCGGGCGTCTGCGCCCACCGTGATCTGCAAGCCCTGTGCACCACCGCTGTCATGCCGCATGGTGCGGAACTTGTGGATGCGAAAGGGTTTGCCGAAGCGGCCTACGCGCTCTTGCCTGAAAAACACCGGCCCGCTTGAGTCCAACTTGATCAACAGGGCGATCAGCAGCAAGGCTGGGCCCAACAGCAGCAGGCCTAGCGAGGACAGCACCAGATCGAACAGCCGCTTGCTCATGGATCAGGACGCAAAGGCCTTGCGCACAGCTTGGATCACGCGCTCGACATCGTCATCGGTCATCTTGGTGTACAGCGGCAAGGTCACCATGCGTTCGTACGCTTTTTGGCTGTGCGGAAACTGCTCAGGCTGGAGGTCATAACGCGCCTGCCAGTAGGGGTGCAGGTGCAAGGGGATGTAGTGCACGCTGACGCCGATGCCATCTGCAAACAAGCGCTCAATCAACTGGTCGCGGTTGATGGTGGCGGCATCACTCAGGCGGATCACATACAGGTGCCACGAATGCAGATCACCTGCGTGTTGTGGCCGAGGCGGCAGGATCACGGGCAGATCAGCCAAGCCCTCATCAAAGCGGGCGGCGATTTGCTCGCGGCGGGCTTGGAAGCCGCTGACACGCTTGAGCTGGTGCAAGCCAAGGGCAGCGGCGATGTCGGTGAGGTTGTACTTGAAGCCGGGCGCCACGATCTCGTAGTACCAGCTGGGCACTTTGGCTTGGAAGCGGTCAAAGGCGTCACGGTTGATGCCGTGCAGGCGCATGACCTTGGCACGCGCCGCGAGATCAGGGTCGCGCGTGACCAGCATGCCACCCTCACCCGTGGTCATGGTTTTGTTGGCGTAGAAGCTGAACACCACCGCATCACTTTGCATGGTGCCGATCAACTGCCGCTTGTAGGTCGTGGGCAGTGCGTGAGCAGCGTCCTCAACCACCTTCAAGTTGTGCTTTTTGGCAATGGCATAGATGGCGTCCATGTCCACGGCCAAGCCCGCATAGTGCACGGGCATGATGGCTTTGGTGCGTGGCGTGATCAGCGCCTCAATAGCGGCTGGGTCTATGTTGAGCGTGGCCGGGTCGATGTCGGCCAGCTTGACGTCTGCACCGAGGTAGCGCACCACCTCGGCGGTGGCGGTGAAGGTGTGGGTGGTGGTGATGACGTCATCGCCCGGCCCAATACCCAGGGCCTCTAAAGCCAGATGCAGGCCCGCGGTAGCCGAGTTCACGGCGATGGATTGCAAGCTGTCATCCACCGTGTCACCGAGCAAAAAGGCGGTGAAGTTCAACTCAAACTGCCGTGCCTTGGGGCCGGTGGTGATCCAGCCAGAACGCAAGGTGTCGACGACTTCAGCGATCTCTTCTTCACCAATTTCTGGCAAAGCAAAGGGCAAAAATGGCAAGGTGGCCAAGGGTGTGTTGGATGCACTCATATCGGAATCTCTAGAAAAATATCAGCGTGTCAGTCGGCCAAAGGCGGGGTCGGGCTTGCCGCGAACAAGGGCATCCCACCAACCGCGCAATGAACCCAAGCCGTAGCCAAGGTGGTAAGCAGCGATGACGTCAGGCAGGTGGCCCATCAACTCACGCCCTTGCTGCTTGGCGATGCTGATGCTGATGAAGGCCACGGCCAGCGCATACAGCATGGACAGGGCCGCCAGCCCGCCCGCACTCAACATCGTCAACCACAGGGTAGCCGTGCGCGCCGCGCTGTCAGGCGGCATGACGCTGACAAAGAGGCTGCCCAACAAGGTCAGCATGAACGACAACAGCACGGCGCCCACAAACAAGCCTGGCACCAGATGGCGCAGCGCCGCGGCTTGGCCGTGCTTTTTCATCACGAAGGGCTTCCAGTAGCCGTATTGGCGGTACTGGCGAAAGACGTCCATCTTGCTGGCACGTGGGAAGTAGGTCGATTGGATGTGAGCCGATTGCCAAATGCGCCCGCCGCCTTGGTGGATGCGCAGGTTGTGCTCGTCGTCTTGGTTGCGCACGAGGTGTTCGTCAAACACACCAAAGCGCTCAAAGGTTTGGCGTGGCCATGCGCCCAAGTAAACGGTGTCGACCTCGCCCTCGTAAGCCAAGTCACGCGACAAGGCACCGCCAGAGACCAGCCGTGACTGGAACGCCGCCGCAATGGCCCTTTGCACGGTACCTTGCGGGCCCTCGGCGCCTTGTGCCTTCCATGGGCCACCAACGTTGTCCGCCCCGGTGCGCTGCCATGCAGCCACGCATTGCGCGATGTAATCTGCGGCATACACGGTGTGCACATCCAAGCGCACGATGAAAGCACCTTGGGCACGCTCAATGCAGCGGTTCAGGCCACACGACACGATGCGACCGGGGTTGTCCAGCATCACAAAACGCGGGTCTTGCAGGCACAGCGCGGCCAGTTGCTCGCGTGTGCCGTCGTCACTCAGGCCATCGGCGATCAACACCTCTAGCGTCCACCCATCAGGGATACTTTGAGCGGCCACGCTGCGGCAAAAGGCCTCAATGAAGGCACGCTCATTGCGGCACGGCACGATGACGGAGATGCGTTTGTCGTGGCTCATGGTGTCACGGTGCCCGGCGGCTTTTGGCGCGTGTGCGCTGCTTGCGCGGCACAACAGGGTGAAGCAGCTTTTGATACAGGCGCCACATGGCGTCCATCTGACCTCGCCTAGAGGCGTCCCGCTCAATGCGGGCCCGGTTGTGCTGGCCCATTTGCGCGGCCAACATGGGCTGATCGTAGGCGCTGACCAAGGCGTGCGTCACCGCGTCCACATCGCGCACAGGCACGATCCAGCCACCGCGCTCATCCAACCATTGGCGGTTGGCGGGCAGGTCAGAGGCGATGATGGGCAAAGCGCACGCCATCGACTCCAGCACCGACACCGAGGTGGCGTCACTGGTGGGCACGGACACGCTGACACGGCTGCGTTGGATGGCTTGCACCATCTCAGCATCACCCACGCGGCCATGAAACCGCACTTGCTGCAGCAAGCGCAAGTCTTGTACGCGCTGCTCTAGCGTGGCCTTCATGGGGCCTCCGCCCAATAAGTGCAGCTTGGCGTGAGACTGTGGGCGCAGCATCAAAAAGCGCGAAAACGCCTCCAGGATCAGGTCGATGTTGTAGTTGGGCTCCCAACTGCGCAGGCTCACCACATCGAAGTCCTCAACAGGGTGGCCCGGGGTGAATTTATCGGTATCAGCGCCCCACAAAATCTCGTGACACGGGGCCTGTGGGTGGTACTTGGCGATCTCTTGGAGCATGTCCATGGAGTCGCCGGTGATCAGGTCGGCGTGGCGCAGCGACCAACCCACGACCAAACGCATCAAACGGCTTTCGCGCGGCGTGACCAAGATGTCACTGCCCCACGCCGTCAGCACCTTGGGCAGCTTAAGCCCGCAGGCCGCCGCCCACATGCCGTAAGAGGTGACGTAGTGCCCATGCACCAACGTGGGTTTGAAGCGCTCAGCCACTTGACGCGCCACGCGCCGCACCTGAGGCAAGGCCTTGAACCAGCCCAGCTTGTCGCCACCAGGGGCGATGACGATCACCTCTTTGGCGCCAGGGACTTCAGCAGCCTGCCTCGTGATGACGATCGCCTCGCCGCCGCGCTCGGCCACCGCGGCCACCCAGCGCTGCGTGTGCACACTGGCGGCATCGGCGAAAAACAAAATGCGCACGCCATGGCCTGGCTTTTTTCTCATACAGCGTCCTGCTGGCGGTCGGGCCGCACCTCACCCTGCAGGGCGCGGCGCAGGTTGTCCTTGCCCGCCCAATGTGCATACAGCGGCTGCAACTCGGGGTGACGCTGCAACAGCGCGCGGTCAATTTCTCGCGTATCACCGACCACCACGGCTGCTTTGCCATGCGCCTGAGGCCCCACGATGGCGAAGTCTGGCACCTCACCGGACACAAAACTGTAGCCCTGCACGATCACGCCTTTGCCGATTTTGGCGCCCGGCGCGATCACACTGTGTGGGCCAATGAAGCTGTAAGCCCCGACCCGTGTGGCCTTGCGCACGTAGCCTAAAGGGTCGGTGTCATTCACGTAACGGCGCCCCATGACCCGGACTGATCGGTGGCTGGAGTGGCTCAAAATGCTTGCGTAATTGGTGACCTGCACGCCCTCCTCAATCAACAGCCCGTTTGAGCCATCAATGCGGTTGAAATGCCCGATAAAGACGTGATCCCCTAGGACAAGGCCATCCAAACCCTCTAGACAAGCATGGGTGCTCACGCGCGTGTTGGCGCACCAACTGCCATCGGCATTGCGCCAGCCATAAATGACGCGCGGGCCCGTGAAAACAGAAAGCGCGCGCACAAAGGGCTGTTTGAGTTGCTGAATCAGGGCCGACATGGGTCAAAAAAGGGGAGGTAGAAGCATCCTGTCAACGCAGGCCGAACCCCGTATTGTCCCCGATCCGATCACGTGGCCGGGTTGGCCCCAGAAATTGACCGATTGGGTCGCCAGATCAAGAACAAACCCAACGCATGCGTTTTTCATGCATGCTTAGGCATAAACATTCGTTTTCCAACTAAATGCAAAACAACAAAATTCAGCCATCAACAACTGGTTTTTGACATGAACTTTCAGCAATTGCGATCCGTTCGAGAAGCTGTGCGGCAAGGATTCAACCTCACAGAGGTCGCTCACGCACTACACACATCGCAACCCGGCGTGAGTCGTCAGATCCGTGAGTTGGAAGATGAACTCGGCATCGACCTCTTCGTGCGGGCTGGCAAACGCCTGACTGGGCTCACGCAGCCGGGACAACAAGTGCTGCCCATCATTGAGCGCCTGCTGTCTGATGCAGAAAGCTTGCGCCAAGCGTCCAAAGACTTTTCAGAAAGAGACGTCGGGCCGCTGTCTATCGCGGCCACACACTCGCAAGCCAGGTACGCACTGCCCTCTGCAGTCAAAGACTTTCGCCTCCTGTACCCTCAGGTGACGCTGAGCCTTCATCAAGGCTCGCCCAAGCATGTCGCCGAGATGCTGCTCAGCGGTGAAGCCGACGTGGGTATCGCCACGGAGGCGCTTGCGCAATACGAGCAGTTGATCACGCTGCCTTGCTATCAATGGACGCATGCCGTGGTCGTGCCGCCAGATCACCCACTGCTTGAGGATGAGGTGCTGACGCTGGCGAGATTGGCCAAATTCCCCTTGATCACCTACGACCAAGGCTACACAGGCCGCTCTCATATCGATGATGCTTTTGCACAAGCAGGGATCACGCCATCGATCGTGCTCAGCGCCATGGATGCCGACGTCATCAAGACCTATGTAGAGTTGGGGCTTGGCGTGGGCATCGTGGCATCCATTGCCTTTGACCCCGAACGTGACCGTACGCTCAGGGCCATGGAAGCGCGGCACTTGTTCAAGCACAACCTGACTCGTCTGGCCTTCAGAAAAGACGCCTACCTGCGTAGCTACATGTACGCCTTCATCGAAACTTTTGCCCCACCTCTGACGCGCCAGCGGGTCGAAGCCGCGGCCAAAGACGGGCATCCAATTTCAGACGAAGACTGATTGATTGATGCCGTAGCTTGCCTATCAGATCATCGATGCGGGATCGGACTCAACGAATTCCGTGCCGCTACCAGCCGTACGGAATCGCCGGATGCGACGCGGCTTGAGGTGCACCGTTGTACCCGTTTGCAAGACCCCACTGTCGCGCAGCGCCGCATACTCGGCACGTGGCAGCTCCACATCGATCTCACCTTGTCCATCCCCGCGCAGAAACTCCAGCCGTGTATTGGGGCCCACAGTGAGCGCCTGAACCAAGCTCACAGGCAGACTGCCCTCTTCAGCATGCGCCAGCACTTGAATCTCGTGGGGACGCACATAGCTCACCGCGTCTGCCGCGGCGTCAGCTTCTGACACCACCGCACCGGGCGCATGGTCACGCCCGTGGAACAGGTTCACATCACCCAAGAATTGCAGCACAAACGGGGTCGCCGGGTGATCGTAGACCTGATCGGGCGTGCCTACTTGTTCGATGCGACCTTGGTTCATCACGACGATGCGATCAGCCACTTCCATGGCCTCTTCTTGGTCGTGGGTCACGAACACACTGGTGATGTGCATTTCGTCATGCAGACGACGCAGCCAGCGGCGCAACTCCTTGCGCACTTTGGCATCAAGCGCCCCAAAAGGCTCATCCAGCAGCAGCACCTTAGGCTCAACAGCCAAGGCCCGCGCCAAGGCAATGCGTTGGCGCTGGCCACCAGACAGCTGATGCGGGTAACGGTCGGCGATCCAGTCCAGCTGCACGAGTTTGAGCAGGTCTGTGACTTTGGCCTTGATCTGCGCATCAGATGGGCGCGTTTCTTTGGGGCGCACACGCAGGCCAAAGGCCACATTCTCGAAGATCGTCATGTGGCCAAACAAGGCGTAGTGCTGGAACACAAAACCAACTTGGCGCTCACGCACAGCCACATGGGTTGCATCCTCACCATTGAACAAGACAGATCCGCTGTCCGGGGCCTCCAAGCCAGCAATGATGCGCAGCAGCGAGGTCTTACCAGAGCCTGATGGCCCGAGCAAAGCAACGAGCTCACCCGATGGGATACTCAGATTGAGGCCATCACACACGGTGACAGAACCAAAGCGTTTGACGAGATTTTTGACTTCAATGCTCATGCGGGCACTCCAACTTCATTGGCTTGGGCCAGCTCTCGCCGCACCCTGCGTTCAACCACGTATTTGAGCACCAAGGTGACCAGCGCCAAGCTGGCCAGCAAGGAGGCCACAGCAAAAGACGCGGCCATTTGGTACTCGTTATAAAGGATTTCAATGTGCAAGGGCAAGGTATTGGTCTGGCCACGTATGTGTCCCGACACAACAGACACGGCACCAAACTCACCCATGGCACGGGCATTACACAAAATGACGCCGTACAGCAAGGCCCACTTGACGTTAGGCAGCGTCACCTTCATGAAGGTCTGAAAGCCCGAGGCACCCAGCACGCGTGCGGCCTCTTCTTGCTCTTGGCCTTGGGCCTGCATCAACGGGATCAACTCACGCGCCACAAACGGGAAGGTCACAAAGATGGTGGCCAGCACGATGCCTGGCATAGCAAAAATCACCTTGAGGTCGTGATCGCTCAGCCATTGACCAAACCAGCCTTGCAGACCGAACACGAGCACAAAGATCAGGCCAGCAATCACGGGTGATACCGAGAACGGCAAGTCGATCAAGGTCAGCAAAATGCTCTTGCCCCGAAAGTCGAACTTGGCGATGGCCCAAGCTGCCGACACGCCAAACACGAGGTTCAGTGGCACAGCGATGATGGCGGCCGTCAGGGTGAGCCAAATGGCCGAAATCGCGTCAGGTTCAGTGATCGCAGCAAGGTAGACATCAACACCTTTCTTGAAGGCCTCAAAGAACACGGATACCAGCGGCACAAACAGAAAGAGTGTCAGAAAGGTCAGCGCGATGCTGCACAGCAACCAGCGCACCCACGCGGGCTCTTTGGTTGCGCCGACCACATTGGGTGGGGCGATGGCTGTGGTGTTTGACATGACAGAGGCACTCATCTTGGATTCAGTCTTTCTGGTTGATCACTTGCCTTGGCGCTTGCGCGTCCAGGCCTGCAGAGCATTGATGGCCAACAGCAACACAAAGGACATCATCAACATGACCACAGCAATGGCCGTGGCACCTGCATAGTCGTACTGCTCAAGCTTGGTGATGATCAACAAAGGGGTGATCTCGGAGACCATGGGCATGTTCCCCGCGATGAAGATGATCGAACCGTACTCACCCAGCGCACGGGCAAAGGCCAAGGCAAACCCCGTCAGCAATGCCGGAGACAGGATGGGGAAGATGACCTTAGAGAAGGTCTGCAAACGGCTCGCCCCCAAGGTAGCAGCGGCCTCTTCCAACTCACTCGCCATGTCTTCCAAAATAGGCTGCACAGTGCGCACCACAAAAGGTAAGCCAATGAAGGTCATGGCCACAAAAATGCCGACGGGCGTGAACGCCACCTTGATGCCCATTGGCTCAAGATACTGCCCTATCCAACCGTTGCTTGAATACAAGCCTGTGAGCGCAATGCCCGCGACTGCGGTGGGCAAGGCGAATGGCAGGTCAACCAGTGCATCCACGACGCGGCGGCCAAAGAAGTCATACCGCACCAACACCCAGGCAACCAGCAAGCCAAACACGGTATTGACGAGGGCAGCCAGTAGCGATGCGCCAAACGTCAGCTTGTAGGACGCCACAACGCGTGGTGATGTCACCACGTCAATGAACTGAGGCCAAGTCAACTCCGTTGTACGCAGAAATGCCGCGCTTAAAGGGATCAGCACGATCAGGCACAGGTAAGTCAGGGTCAAGCCCAGCGCCAGATCAAAGCCTGGCAGCACACTGTGTTGGCGCAGTAATGTCTTAGAGAAAATCATCTTGTCTGTACTGCCTTACTTGCCAGCACGGCCTGCCAACAGAACTTGGTCGTAGATGCCGCCATCATTGAAGTGCTCAAGCTGTGCCTTCTTCCACCCACCAAAGACCTCGTCTACCGTGAAGGTGGAGACGCTGATGAAGGCGCCTTTGTATTGCGCCAGTAGCTTGTCCGAACGGGGGCGCAAATGGTGCTTAGCCGCAATGGCTTGTCCTTCGTCTGACCACAGGTACTTCAGATAGGCCTCAGCCTGCTTGCGACTGCCCTTCTTGTCGACGTTCTTGTCAACCACGCTCACGGGGTTTTCAGCCAAGATGGTGGTCTTGGGATAGACAACTTGAAAGTCGCCACTGAACTCGTTTTGAATCAGGGGCACTTCACTCTCAAATGTGGCCAAGGCATCGCCAATATTGCGCTGTGCAAAAGTAGTGGTGGCAGCACGGCCGCCCCCGTCAAAAACGGGCACATTGGCAAAGATTTTTTGCACCAGCTCGCGCGCTTGCTTAGCATTGCCGCCTGCCTTGATCACCGAGCCCCACGCGGCCAAGTACGAATAGCGGCCATTACCAGATGTCTTCGGGTTAGGAATGACCACGGACGTCCCTGGGCGCGCCAAATCGCCCCAGTCCTTGATGCCCTTGGGATTACCCTTACGCACGAGGATCACCGTCACAGACGTGGTCGGGGCTGCATTATTGGGAAGGCGCTTGGCCCAGTCAGCCGGCACCAGTCCACCTTGCGTGTTCAGCACGTCAATGTCATTGGCCTGATTCATGGTGATCACATCGGCAGGCAAGCCTTCGATCACGCTACGCGCCTGTTTGCTCGATCCGCCATGAGATTGATTGACCGTCACTGTCTCGCCCGTGCTCTGCTTCCAGTAACGCGCGAAGGCTGCGTTGTAGTCCTTGTAGAACTCACGTGTGACGTCATAGCTCACATTCAGCAAGGTCGTGTCGGCCCAAGCTGGCATGAACACAGCGCCCGACATGGCCACGGCGGCAACCAGTCTAGACAGACGAGGGACGAAGCTGTTCTTCAAATAAAAAATCATGACGACGGCTCTTTCATGGCGAAAGCCGAATATTAAGGGCCACTCGATCCAAGCAGAAGAACGTATTTTGCAGGCTCTTATGCGATTAACAAGTAAGCAACCTGACTCGGTGTGTCGCCTTTGTTGGCTCAACGCATATGCAAATATTGACTAGTCAAACTCGATATAAATCGTTTGAATATTTTTACTCAAGCGGCAAAGTGGGTGCCTTGCCATTGCGTTACTTCGTGCTGCCGCCCATGCTGTCCGCCCCGCCTTCCGCTAAACCTGCCAACATCGGCGCCGCCGATTGGAACCTTCACGAGATAGTGAAGGCCTTGCGCCATTCGCGCGAACGCACCCACAACGTTCGCCACAAAGGGCGCATCCGCGAAATGCCATCGCGTGAGGCTTTGTCCCAGATCGTGCAGGGTCTGTCGGCCGCACTGTTCCCCACGCATTACGGCCGCTCCGACCTGAGCGACGAAAGTATTGACTATTACGTCGGGAACACACTCAATAGCACGCTTGCTTTGTTGGCAGAACAAGTGCGACGTGGCCTGCTTTACGGTAGTGATGGCGCATATTGCGGTGATGATGAGCAGGTCGATGCTGGGCTCAACGACAAGGCCAATCACATCACGCGCGCGTTTCTGGCTGAACTGCCACATATCCGCGCCTTGCTTTTCAGCGATCTGCAGGCCGCACTCAACGGTGACCCTGCCGCCACCAGTGTGTCGGAGATCTTGCTGTGCTACCCGGGCATGACGGCCATCATTCACTACCGGCTGGCCAATGCGATGTACAAGCTAGGTGCGCCTTTGCTGGCGCGCTTGATCTGTGACATAGCCCATTCACGCACGGGCATCGATATTCACCCTGGCGCCGAGATCGGGCCAGCCTTTTTCATTGACCACGGGACTGGGGTCGTTATTGGCGAAACCACTGTCATCGGCCAAGGCGTTCGCCTCTACCAGGCCGTGACGCTCGGTGCCAAACGCTTCCCCACAGACGAAGAAGGCCATTTGATCAAAGGCAATGTCCGCCATCCCATCGTCGAAGACGACGTGGTGATCTATGCAGGGGCCACCGTGCTCGGCCGCATCACTGTCGGCAAAGGCTCGATTATCGGCGGCAATGTGTGGCTGACTCACAGCGTACCGCCGAGCAGCAACGTCAGCCAAGCACTCAACCGCCACACCTGAACACATCCATTTCCCCTACTCACTTATCTGACTGGAGCACTGCCACATGGCCAATAATCACGAACAAAGCACCGCCCTTGGCGATATCGCCGCGCGGCAACTAGCCATAGCGACGCGCACCGTGCCGCAAATGGGCACGATCACGCCACGCTGGCTGACACACCTGATGCAGTGGGTGCCGGTTGAAGCCGGCATCTACCGCGTCAACCGCGTCAAGGACGCCTCCAGCGTGACGGTGGATTGCTCCGGCCGTGACGAGCGTGAACTGCCCCAGACTTTCGTGGACTACATCGAAGATCCGCGCGAGTACCTGCTGTCGGCCGTGAACACAGTGCTGGACGTGCACACCCGAGTGTCCGACCTGTACAGCAAGCCCTACAACCAGATCTCCGAACAGCTGCGCCTGACCATCGAGACGATCAAGGAGCGCCAAGAAGCCGAGTTGATCAACAACCGGGAATACGGCCTGCTCAACAACATCGCGCCGCATCAGCACATCAAGACACGCACCGGGGCACCGACGCCTGACGATCTGGACGAACTGCTGAGCAAGGTGTGGAAGGAGCCCGGCTTCTTCCTGGCTCACCCCCTGGCGATCACGGCCTTTGGCCGCGAATGCACACGCCGTGGCGTGCCGCCCCCCACCGTCTCGCTGTTCGGTTCGCAATTCATCACTTGGCGCGGCATCCCCCTGATCCCTTGCGACAAGATCAAGATCGAAGAGAACAAGACCAAGATCCTGCTGATCCGCACAGGTGAAAGCCGTCAAGGCGTGGTCGGCCTGTATCAGCCGGACCTGCCTGGCCAACAAAGCCCCGGCTTGGCCGTGCGCTTCATGGGCATCAACCACAAGGCCATTGCCTCTTATCTGGTGTCGCTGTACTGCTCGCTGGCCGTGCTGACAGATGACGCGATCGCCGTGCTCGAAGACGTGGAAGTCAACAAGTACCATGTCTATCAGTGACCACGCCAGCCTAGGCGTTCCTGATGTGGAAACCCTGACGCAACTGGCCAACCAGTTCTTCTCTGCCTTGCCGAGTTCGGCTGCAGGGGTGAACGGGGTAGACGCCGGTTTACCGCCAGGCTTGTCGCATTTGGCATCGCCACAAGCCCCCCACCCTTTTGCCGCGTCCACGGTCATTGGCTCGCTGCCGACCACGGGCCCGCATGTGGGGACATCGCCCAACAACGTGCCCAGTCCATTCACTGGTGACGTGCCAACGACGCAGGCCAATCCGGTTGGTTACACACAAGGGCTGCAGCCAGCCTTGACACTCAACCCGCTGGACTGGGGCTTGCCCAGCGACGCAGAGTTGGCTGACATGCTGACATTGCGATCGCCGACACCGGGCTTGCCCATTGGGCAGGCATTGGCGTCTGCATCACCCAGCTATTACTTCTTGGAGCATGCCTCTTTGGGGCAACCAGGCTTGTCTTCGCCGGGCTTGCAGCATCAGCAGGCCGTTGGTACGCCGCAGGGCTTCAAGCCGCCGTTTGATGTCAACCTGGTCAGGCGCGACTTCCCTATCCTGAGCGAGCGGGTGAATGGTCGCCCACTGATCTGGCTGGACAACGCGGCCACGACGCAAAAGCCTCGGTGTGTGATCGACCGGGTCTCGTACTTTTACGAGCACGAGAACTCGAACATCCACCGTGCGGCACATGAGCTGGCAGCCCGTGCGACCGATGCCTATGAAGGCGCTCGTGAAACCACGCGGGCCTTCCTGAACGCGCGCTCGGTCAACGAGATCGTGTTTGTGCGGGGCACAACCGAAGCCATCAACTTAGTGGCCAAGTCATGGGGCAGAGCCAATCTGCGTGAGGGTGACGAAATCATCGTCAGCCATCTGGAGCACCACGCCAACATCGTGCCCTGGCAGCAGCTGTGCGCCTTCACCGGCGCCAAGCTGCGCGTCATCCCCGTGGACGACGACGGCCAGATCCTGCTGGACGAATACGCCAAGCTGCTGGGCCCACGCACGAAGCTGGTGTCGTTCACGCAGGTGTCCAACGCCTTGGGCACGATCACGCCTGCCAAGCAGATGGTGGCGATGGCGCACAGTGCTGGCGCGCGGGTGCTGGTGGACGGCGCGCAGTCGGTCTCGCACATGCGCTCGGATGTGATCGACCTAGACTGCGATTGGTTCGTGTTCTCGGGCCACAAGATCTTCGGGCCGACCGGCATTGGTGCTTTGTACGGCAAGGAAGCCTTGCTCAACGAGACGCCACCATGGCAAGGCGGCGGCAACATGATCAAGGACGTGACCTTCGAGCACACCGAGTACCACGATGCGCCTGGCCGCTTTGAAGCGGGCACGGGCAACATCGCCGATGCGGTGGGCTTGGGCGCGGCGCTGAACTACGTCATGCAGCTTGGCATCGACAACATTGGCGCTTACGAGCACCAGTTGCTGGTCTATGCCACGCGCTTGCTCAAGGATGTGCCCGGCCTGCGTTTGATCGGCACAGCAGCGAACAAGGCTTCGGTGATGTCATTCACGCTGCAAGGCTACAAGACCGAAGACGTTGGCGCAGCCTTGAACAAGGAAGGCATTGCAGTGCGCTCTGGCCACCATTGTGCGCAACCCATTTTGCGTCGTTTTGGCTTGGAAGCCACGGTGCGCCCTTCGCTGGCGTTCTACAACACATGCGCTGAAGTTGATACGCTGGTGGCGACGCTGCATCGCTTGAGTGGCGGGCGCAAGCGGGTTTGATCCAACGAACTCATGCACAGGGCGCTCTGAATGGGGCGCCCTTTTTCGTTGCATGAAAAATGACTTATCGAATAAGGATAGAAGCAAAACTTCGTTTTTCTTTGCGCTGCCAACTGCCAAACTGGAGTCAGCCTCTACTTCGGGGAACAAGGAGCCAATATGGGAATTGCAGCCATCAACGTTCGAAATCAGTTTCGAGGCAAGGTCAAGGAGATCATTGAAGGGCCTGTGGTGTCGGAGATCGATGTCGAGACCCCATCAGGGCTGATCGTCACGTCTGTCATCACAACGCGTTCCGTCAAGGATCTGGGTCTGGTCGTAGGCAAAGACGTCATTGCCTTGATCAAGTCTACAGAAGTGGCCATCGCTGCACTGTGAGGTCGCCATGAGCCAGCACATTGATCAAATTAGCCAACCCTATCAAGGCACCCCGGTACGTGTCCTCGTGATCCCCGGGCTGAATGACAGTGGCCCCGCACACTGGCAAACTTGGTTGGCATCGCAATTCAAGGGCGCTCGCCGCGTGGTTCAATCAAACTGGGACGAGCCTGATCTGGACATGTGGTCTGCACAGATCGACAAAATCATGGACAAGTCCGTTCCAGGGACGATCTGGATTGCCGCAGCGCACAGTTTTGGCTGCCTGGCGTTGGCGCACCACCTAGACAGACGACTTGGCGGAGCGCCCCGTAACGGCCGCATTGGTGCAGCACTGATGGTGGCACCTGCTGACCCGGACAAGTTCGATGTGGTCCATCGCCTGCCCCAAAGTGGCCTTGGCATCCCACTGACTGTGATCGGCAGTGAAAATGACCCGTGGATGCCTCTGCAACGTGCACAGGTTTGGGCTGGCCTCTGGGGCGCCCGGTTCAGCAACCTGGGTGCAGTGGGGCACATCAACACTGAATCTGGCTTTGGCCCTTGGCCCTTGGGAAGATTCAAGGTAGACGAATTGATTCGCAACCAACAAAAGCAGTTTCGAATTGACCGGGCGCATCCTCTTGAGTTGAACTACGCCATTTGATCGCACGGGCCGCATCACCGGCCCATTGGATCAGAACTGCGGTCCGCCAAAGCCACCTTCATCGTGATGAGGGGCTGCTGGCATTCTGGGCTCTAGGAGCTCGGCCACGATCAACTGGATCGTTGGGTCGCTTCGCGTTGGTATTGGCTGCAGTAGTCAGGCGAGAACAGATATGAGCCCCCCCCTGGATGGCAACATTGGGCAGACGGGCACTTTCGCCCCACCCGGGATAAAAATCTGACAAGCCAGATCAGACGCATCACTTGCTGCGACGGGCCTTGGTGGCCTGTGCATCACGATCAGCCAACGACTGAGCCTTAGCCAGATTGGCCTCGATGGATGGCCGTATGTCGGCATCAGCCGGGATCAGCGACAGCAGCTTGCGCCATTGCGAGATGGCATGCGCGTAGTCGCGTTTTTCAAAACCCGCGCTACCTGACAAAGCCAGCGCCTGGATATGTTTGGGATTGAGACTCAAGGCTTGATTGATCAAGGATTCGGGCTCGCCTACCAGGGTCTGGTCCTTGCTCATGCCCAGGGTCACGGCATAGTCGGTGAGCAAGTCAGGATCGGGCTGCTGCAAGGCCAGCAGGCGTTGGTACGCATGCACAGCCTGGTCGAATCGACCCAGCGTTTCGTACGATTTGGCCAGCATGCGCCAGCCAGCGGGGTCATTAGGCTGACTTTGCAAACGCTGCGCCAGCCGACCGACCATGCCTTCGATTTGCGCTTGCCCCATTTCGGCGCCAGCTGTTGGTACAGGCTGCTGAACAGCTTCCTTGGCCTGAGGGTTCAGAGCAGACGGATCACCTACCAGCGCGTAAAGCCCCACCGCAACGAAGGTCAGCACCGTGACCAGCCAGGCCGCAGCCCACCGCTTGGGTGGCGTCGGTGCGCTACCTTCATAGGGGGCCAGACGCCACAAAGGCCATGCCACAAAAGACGAGGCCACAATCAACAATACCAATGCGGCGGTTAAGAACATCGGGTTCATACCTGTACATCCTCTTGCGGCAAAACCGAATCCGGCAGGTCTTTGAAAGCCGTCCGTCGCTCATGCAGATGCAGTCCAACCACAAAAGCGCCTAACAGCAACAGCAGCGCAGGCCCTGCCCACAGCAACCAAGTCGCGCGATTGACCGGCGTGCGATAGAGCACGAAATCGCCATAGCGCTGCACCATGAAATCGCGCACCTGATCGTCTGAGGCACCATGCTGGAGTTGCTGACGCACCTCTTGCTTCAGTTCAACAGCGAGCGAGGCTTGCGAGTCGGCGATCGACTGGTTCTGGCAGACCACGCAGCGCAACTCCGATGTGATGCGGTTAACGTGCTCATCCAGGCCCGCAGCATTTTCTGCGCGGACAGCACCCGCCATCATGAGCAAGGCCATGCCTGCGAAGAGCAGCGCAGCGCGACGCCATCGGCGCCAGAGGTCAGCCACGCTTGAGCTCCTGAATCAAGGGCAGCAGCTTGTCCTTGAGTTGCTCTGGCGTGATCGGGCCCGTGAACTTGTAGCGAATGCGCCCTTGTTTGTCGATCACCAACGTTTCTGGCACACCGATCACACCCAGGTCCATGCCCACTCGGCCGTCTGCATCAAACGCAGTTAGCTGATACGGGTTGCCATGCTGGGTCAACCACTGGCGGCCTGCATCGCGTTGGTCCTGGTAGTTGAAGCCGATGATGGGCACAACACCTTGCTTGGCAAACGCCACCAGCAAAGGGTGCTCCTTGCGGCACGAGGTGCACCACGAGGCCCACACGTTGAGCAACCAGACTTGGCCCTTGAGGTTCTGTGGACTGAAGGACTTGGCCGGATCCTCAAGTTGGGTCAACGTGAATGCAGGCGCGGGCTTACCGATCAAGGGCGACGGAATGTCTTGCGGGTCGCCCTGCTTGAGGCCCAAAGCCAGCGTGGAGGCCAAGGCCAGGAACAAACCTAGAGGAAGCAAAAAGCGTTTCATAACGGTATCTCAATGGGTTGACGGGTGCGCTGGCGATAGCGCTTGTCACTGGCTGCCAGCAGGCCGCCCAGCGCGATCACCAGACACCCTGCCCAGACCCAGCCCATGAAGGGCTTGACCTGCACGCGTACGCCCCAGGCCCCATTGGGCGTGGACTCGCCCAACGAGACGTACAAATCTCGCGTCAGGCCACGGTCAATGGCCGACTCGGTCATGGGCATGCGCTGCACAATGTACAGGCGCTTTTCCGGGTACAGCGTGGTCACATGGCGACCGCCTCGGGTCACGTCGAACGTAGCCCGGCCTGCGATGTAGTTGGGGCCCTTGCGCTTTTCCAGCGACTTGAAAGTGAACTGGTAGTCGCCTGCGCTGACGCTCTCGCCTTCTTTCAAGCTGGCGTCCTGAACGTGATCTAGGCCTTTGACCAAGGTCACTCCCAGCGCAAAGACGCCCACACCAATGTGCGCCACGACCATGCCCCAAAAGGACAAGGGTATGGCACGCCAACGTTGAGCAAAGGACACGCGCCCTGCCCCCGCCTGCAGCCGCTGCACCAAGTGCAAGCCCGTGCCCAGCGCAATCCACAAGGCCAGCACGATGCCTGTGGCCACACCTACCGACGCTTTCACTGCCAGCGCTACAGCCGCAGCCAAGACCACAGAGGCCAAGGCTACACCGCGCAACTCAAGCCACGCACGCTGCGCCGAGCCTTGCTTCCAGGCCACGAATGGCCCGACCGACATAAGCAAGAGCACCGGCACCATCAGCGGCACGAACACCGCGTCGAAATACGGCGGGCCAACAGATATCTTGCCTAGGCCAAGTGCATCGATGGCCAATGGATAAAGGGTGCCCAGCAGTACAGTACCCATCGTCACCATCAGGAACACGTTATTGAGCAACAAGAAAGACTCGCGTGAGAACAGGCTGAAACGCCCACCCATGCCGACCTTGGGTGCACGCCAGGCATACAGGCTCAAGGAGCCCCCGATCACGATCAGCAGGAAGATCAGGATGTAGAGACCACGGCTTGGATCTGACGCAAACGCATGCACAGATGTCAGCACACCAGATCGAACTAGGAACGTGCCCAGCAAGGACAGCGAAAACGCCAGGATCGCCAACAGCACTGTCCAGTTTTTGAAGGTGCCGCGCTTTTCGGTTACGGACAGTGAATGGATCAATGCCGTGCCAACCAGCCAGGGCATGAAAGATGCGTTCTCTACGGCATCCCAGAACCACCATCCGCCCCAGCCCAGCTCGTAGTAAGCCCAGAAGCTGCCCAGCAAGATGCCCAGTGTCAGGAAGACCCAGGCCAGCAAGGTCCATGGGCGCGACCACTTGGCCCAGGCCTCATCCACGCTACCACCGATCAAAGCTGCGATGGCAAAAGCAAAGACCACAGAGAAGCCCACATAGCCCATGTAAAGCAAGGGTGGGTGGATGATCATGCCGAAGTCTTGCAGCAGCGGGTTCAGATCGCGGCCGTCAGGTGGCGAGGGCAAGATGCGCTCAAATGGGTTGGAGGTGAACAGCGTGAAACTCAAAAAGCCCACACTGATCAACCCCATCACACCCAGCACGCGGGCCACGGTCACTTGCGGCAGGCTGCGGCTGAACACGGCAACAGCCAGCGTCCAACCTGTGAGCATGAACTGCCACAGCAGCAAGGAGCCCTCATGACCACCCCAAGCACCGGCAATGCGGAAGTAAATCGGCAGCAACGAGTTGGAGTTACCCGCGACATAGGCCACGGAGAAGTCATTGTTGACGAAGGCAGACACCAAGATGCCGAATGCCAGTACCACAAAAGCGAACTGACCAACGGCCAGCGGCCTGGCCAAGGCCATCCAGCGTGTGTCTTGCTTGTAGGCGCCCCATATAGGTAGCACACCCAACAAGGTCGACAGGCCTAAGGACAAGATCAATGCCACATTGCCCAACTCCGGGATCATGGCTGCCCCTTGCCTGGCCCTGGCACATGCCCCCTACTGTTCCATTTCATACTGCATCATCTTTCTGCGCTGATTCAAGCAACGGGCGTACCCCTGAGTGGACGGAACTGTATGCATTTACCTTGAATCGACAAAGTAATGAATTCGAAGATCCATATGCCGATAAAGCTCAGTTGCCAGCCGCCTTGCTGCGCCCGTTGTAGGTGCGCAGGTCGTTGAGCTTGACCACGCCAGGGCCGTGCAGGGCCGCTATCTGGTCGACATTCAGCTTCAACTTGTCGATGTTGTCCTCCAGGTTCACAGCGTAGGGGTTGGGCGTGGCGGGTGGTTTGGCATTGCCTGCAAGAGGGGTATAGGCATCCACCTCGACAAGGATCTTCTCGGCAGGCAAGTAGACAAAGGCAAAGGCATCGTTGTGGGTATTGCCCTCGACGGGATAGATCTCGATGCGGCGCTTGCCATCACTCAGCACATGCTTGCGGTCAAACGCGTCAAAGTGAGCCACTTTTTTGGACTTGGCCAGCTTGTCCGGATTCAAGGTATGGCCGTTGCCCCAGATCGTCTTGTAATAGCCAACGTTGCCCTGATGGGTCACGATGGTGGCGCCTTCGGCCACCAGGGTGCGCAAACCGCCCGCGTGGTCAAAGTGGGCATGCGTGTTGATCAGGTACTTGATGGGCTTGCCAGGAATGGTCTCCTTGATCTTGTCGATCAGGGCCAGCGAACGTGCTTCGTTCAGGGGGGACTCCACCAGCACGATGTGGTCGCGCTGCTCGATGGCCACGCTGTGGTGGGTGCCGCCGGTCAGGTAGAAGACACCATCGGCCAGCTTGTTCACGGACACGGTCACGGGCGGCAGCACGCCTTGAGCGATGGCGTCAGGCACCTTCAACGCTGGCGTAGCATTGACCTTCACATCCGACACGGCCACATCCAGCACGCGAAAGCCGCCTTGTGTACGCACAATGTGAGATGGGAACGGCACGCCGCCACGATTGACGTAGTTATCAAAGCTGGTTTCCACCAAGGTGTCGCCCAAAACCGGGTTGTCAATCCAGGTGCGAACGCTCTCAAGGCGGTCTTGATCGTTGATAAAGCCCACATAGCGGTACTTGCCCGCTACGGTAAAGCTGACCTCCACACCACCCTTGACGGGCTTGGACTTGGCCTGGTTGGCCATTGCAGCCTTGACGAAGCCTTGAGGCGTTGACCAGATTTCGGCAGTGCGCTCTTCAACGGCTGCGGGTTGAGGTGTGACCGTGGCCGCTGCAGGGCTGACGCCTAGGTTCCAGGCCTTACTGCCACTGACGTACTGGTCTACCTTTTGCTCAACGGGTGCAGGGCGAGCTCGGTCTGGATCGATGGTTTGCAGACGATTGATCTGCACACGCGCAGAGGCGGTGTCATAGTTGATGCTGGACACGTAGCGGCTTACACCAAACTGTGGCCAAGGCAAGCCAGGTGCGGGCGCCTGACCAAACTGGAACCAGCGCCCCGAGCCAGAGAACTCGATGGATTGGACTTGCGCTGCGCCCAACGCTTGGGCAGCAGATTCAAGTGAAGCAGCTTGTGAGGCCAGCGCCACGGCGGACAAAGCCAGCGACAGGCTGGCGCGTTGAATCAATTGATACATAGATACCTCCAAAGTTGATGTGAAAGAGATGAGTCAAAGGGCTTGCCAGCCCCCGCCCAAGGCCTTGATGAGATAGCTCGTGGCCTGCAACTGCTGGCCACGTAGCTGGCTAGAAAGCCGCTGGTTGTTGAGCACGTTTTGCTGCGCGGTCACGACATCCAGGTAGGTGGCCAGGCCACCTGCGTAACGCGCCTGAGCGATGTCAAGCACCTTCTGGGCGCTTTGCGCAGCAGCTTGAGATTGCGTCTGGGCCGTGTCCAGCGCATTGAGCGACGACAAGCCATCTTCGACCTCCTGCAAGGCTCTCAGAACGGTCTGCCGATAGTTGGCTAGGGCCAGCTCATGGCCAGCTCGGGCCTGGTCTTCACGGGCGCGCGTGCGACCACCGTCAAACACGGTTTGCGCCATGCTGCCACCGACCGCCCACAACAGGCTGGGCGCATCGATCAGTTTGGCGATGTCCCGAGCCTCCCAGCCGCCTGATGCACCCAAAGTGATGCTGGGAAACCAAGCAGCGCTGGCCACTCCCGCCTGTGCATTGGCCACGGCCACAGCACGCTCGGCCGACGCAACATCTGGACGACGCTGCAGCACATCCGAGGGCAGTGCAACCGGCACGCTTGGTGTCCAACCCGGCAGCGACGCAGGTACCAGTTTGAATGTGCTGGCTGGCGTGCCAGTCAGTGTGGCCAATGCGTGCTCCAGTTGCAGCCGCTGCTTTTTCAGCAAGGTCAACTGTGTAAGCGTGCCATCCAACAGTGCCTGCTGCTGTGACACGTCTAGGCGCGACGAGGCCCCGCCTTCATAGCGGGCCGTCAGCAACTGGAACGCCCGGTTCTGTGCGTCCAGTCCCTGCTGCACAACGGCGATCTCTGCGTCTGTGGCCCGCACGCTGAAGTAATACGCCGCCAAATCGGCACTCAGGACAAGACGTACGTTAAGCAAGTCGGCTTGTGCTTGCTGCTCAAAGGCCAGCGCGGCTTGTTGGTCATACTGCAAGCGACCGAACAGATCCAGCTCGTAACTCACCGTGCCATTGAGCACGATGTCATTTTGGATGGATGAAACGGCTTGCCCGCCACTGGTGGCCGCAGGACGATTAGCCGATGTGCGCGTGCCGCGCGAGCCCACATCGACGCGAGGCAAACGAGACGCACCGCTGATATCGGCAAGATCTCGAGCTTGACGCCAACGTGCCGACGCAGCCATCAAGGTCGGACTCGCACTGAGGGCCTGCTGTTGCAGCCCGTTGAGCGTATCGTCTTGGAACAATTGCCACCATGGCCCCTTGTCGGCGACGTCATCCGGTCGCGCTATGCGCCACGGTGTGCCACTTGTTGGTGTGCTGGCTTGAACCTGCGACTGCCAGGCCACAGGTGCGCCAGCCTGATCAACCTTGGGCGGTGCATGGGCAGCGCAACCCACGAGACCGGCGGTCAACGCACTGAGCCCGGCGAGCAACGACGCCCGAATGGAAGCCGTGGTTGCATTGTTGCTCGTCATGCCTTGCCGCCTTGCCCTGCACCTTTGGGCGGCGCGCCGTCCTTGTTGTCTGGCGCGGGCTTGGACGCGCCACCACCAGCTTGCTGGGGTTTGGGCTCAGGTGGCGCTTCACGCTTGGCCACGCGCAGACCTTCCTCGAAGGTGTCATGCGGGTTCAACACCACTTGATCTTTGGGTGACAAGCCCGAGATCACCTCGACTGCACGCCCCAGATCACGCCCCAGCTTGACCTGACGCAACGAGATCTTGTCGCCCTCGCCCACCACAGCCACGCGTGGCCCATCCTGACGGAACTGAAGCGTATTGGGTGGCACCAGCAAGGCCTTGGCCGAGCCGCTCAAAGGCAAGGCCACCTCAACGTAAGTGCCCGGCAACAGCTTGCCTTCCTTGTTGGGCAAGGCTACTTCAACCAGCACAGAGCGAGTGGCCACGTCTACGCCGCCAGATACCCGTGTGATGGTGCCTTTGAATGGTGCATTGGGCTTCTCGATCAACTTAATCGTCACCTCCTTGCCTGTGACCACATCGCCCACATAGGTTTGCGGCACGGCTACAGTCAGGCGCAGCGAATCGGTCTGAGCCAGGTAGAACATCTCTTTGGTGTTGATCGCGCTGCCCGAAGCCACCAGTGCGCCCACTTCGACATTGCGACGCACCACCACGCCATCAAACGGCGCGGTGATACGGCCAAAGTCATGCAGTTGCTGCAGACGCTTCACATTGGCATGTGAGGCGGCGAGATCAGCCTGTGCTTGTTGTTGGGCGGCCCGGCGCTCATCAAGCTCCTGCTGCGACACGGCGTCCCGCTGGCGCAAGCCCTCCCAGCGTTGCAACGATGACTGCGTCAAAGCCAGGCGCGCCTTGACCTGCTCCTGCGCGGCCTTGGCTTGCGCCAGGTCCTGATCCACCTCAGGTGTATCGATAATGGCCAGCAGATCGCTCTTTTTGACCTTGTCGCCGATGTCCTTCTTCCAGGCCCTCACATACCCGTTGGTACGCGCGTAGATGGCGGCCTCGTTCAAGCCTCGCAAGGTGGCAGGCAGTGCCACCGTACGTTGGCCTTGCCCTGCCTTGGGATAGGTGAACAAGACAGTCGTCATGGCGTTTTCTTGGGTACTGGAAGCCACAGACTTGGCATGCACGGCGTTGACATAGGTACGCACACCGGCTCCGCCCAACAACAGCGCCAGCGCGACCAGGGTGAGTTTGCGTGCACGGCTAACAGGCCCTGCGTGACCAGCGACAGGCAGATCTGTCTCAAGGGAAGGGGTGGGGTGACTCATACTCAGACCTGCGCCGGGTTAGCGTTAAAGGAAACATCAGAACTTGGCGCGCGGGCTTGCAACCATCGGTGCACCCCTGCAAAAACAAGCGGAACAAATACAAGCGTAGAAACGGTGGCAAAGGCAAGGCCGCCGATCACTGCTCGCCCAAGCGGCGCGTTCTGCTCACCACCCTCACCCAGGCCTAGCGCCATGGGCACCATGCCGATGACCATGGCCAGAGCGGTCATCAATACAGGACGAAGTCGTGTGGAGCCGGCCTCCAGCGCAGCACGAACGGGCGGCACGCCTTCGGCCAGGCGCTGGCGTGCAAAGCTCACCACCAAGATGCTATTGGCCGTGGCGACACCAACGGTCATGATGGCGCCGGTCAAAGCGGGCACAGACAGTGGTGTACCTGACAGGTACAGCATCCAGGCGATGCCTGCCAGCGCCGCAGGTAAAGCCGTGATGATGACCAAGGCATCCAGCCATGACTGGAAGTTCACCACGATCAGCAAATACACCAGTACGATCGCCAGCAACAGGCCCCAGGCCAAGGATACGAAGGACGACTTCAAGGTTTCGATCTGCCCTCGCACCGTGATCTCGGAGCCGCGCGGCAGCTTGGTTCGCGCCTTCTCGATCAGCTTTTCAATGTCGGCATAGGTGCTGGCCAGATCACGGCCATCTACGCTGGTG
Organism: Aquabacterium sp.; assembly: GCA_030654395.1. Taxonomy (GTDB): domain Bacteria; phylum Pseudomonadota; class Gammaproteobacteria; order Burkholderiales; family Burkholderiaceae_C; genus Aquabacterium. Next base: position 317,078 of record JAURXM010000116.1, on the reverse strand, counting down.
TAGATGTCGATGACGGGCGCAATGTTGTAGTGCGACACATTGCCCTGCTGGCTGCCAGACTTGACCTGCACGACATTGCCCAACAGTTGCGGCTCGCGTGATTGCCCATTGCCACTGGGCGCATTGATCGGAATGCTCAGCATGGCGCCTAGGCTGTCCATCTCATGCTGAGGCGCTTGAACAGCCACGTTGTACACACTGCCGTTGGCCTCATTGAGCCAGTATGTGGGCGCCGTTTGAAAACTCGAACTGAGCGACACCATCAGGTTCTGGGCCACGTCACGAGCAACCAAGCCCGTTTGAGCCAGGCTGGATCTGTCCATCTCCAAGCGCAAGGTCCGGCGGTTGAATCGTTGATACAAAACGGTATCTACGGCCCCTGGAACCTGCTTGATCTGATTGAGCAACTCACTGGCAATGGCGAGGTTCTCCTCCGTTTTGGCACCCTGTATCTGAATGTCGATCGGCGCGCTGACGCCAAAGTTCAGCGTCTGGCTGATCATGTCTGCGGGCTGAAAGTAGAACTCGTTGCCAGGGAAGTCCTTTGGCAAGCTTGCGCGCAACTTGCGTATGTGCTCCACCGTCGGCTGATGATCCGGCTTGAGCGAAATCATGATTTCGACGTCGCTGCTGTCGAATGTGCCGTTGGTGTTGTAGAGCGTGTTGTAGGGCGTGTAGGGCCCCCCGACAATGTCGACGATGTTGGCGACCTCTTCGTGGCCGATGAGATCACGTACGCGCTTTTCCACCTTGTCCACGAACGCAGGCATCTCCTCTAAGCGCGTGCCCAGTGGGGCGCGCACATGAAGACGAATCTGCCCAGCGTCGACCGCAGGGAAGAAGTCCTGCCCCAGCACGGCGTACAAGCCTGATGACAGAAGCGAGAACGCCAGAAATATGCCACCGAACCAAACCTTGCGCTGCAACAAGGCCGCCAGGACCACGGTATAGCCATGCCGGAACCGCTCGAACCAGGCCTCAAAGCTCAGGTGGATACGACGCAAACGACCTGGCGCCTTGCTTGCGTCAGAGGCGTGGCGTGCCTGGTGCTGCATCAGGTACATGACCAGCGTTGGCACCAAGGTGCGTGACAGTGCATAAGAGGCCAGCATCGCAAACACGACGGCCTCGGCCAGGGGGATGAACAACTGCCCAGCTACACCGGGCAAAAAGAACATCGGCACAAAGACAATACAGATGCACAGCGTGGCCACGAAGGCCGGGCCAGCGATTTCAGCCGCTCCATCCAGAATCGCCTGATGGGGTCGTTTGCCCATGTGCAAGTGGCGCTCGACGTTCTCGATCTCGACGGTGGCGTCATCCACCAAGATCCCCACAGCCAGTGCCAAGCCACCCAAGGTCATGATGTTGATGCTCTGCCCGATCAGGTGCAGCACAATCAGCGAGCACAGGATGGACAAAGGGATCGAGATCGCGACAATCGCCGTGCTGCGCCAGTTACCCAAGAATAGAAGCAGCAATGCCGCGGTCAACAACGCGGCAATCAGCGCTTCATGCACCACGGACTTGATCGCCGCCCCAACGAACACCGACTGATCAGCCAAAGGTGTGACAGAGATGTCCTCGGGCATCGACAGAACGGCCTTGGGCAGTTCCTTGCGTATGGTGTCGATGATGTCCAGCGTAGAAGCGCCGCCGTTCTTGAGCACGGTCATCAGCAGGCCACGTTCTCCATTGCGCCGCACTACATTGGTTTGTGGTTGATAGCCGTCTCGAACCTGTGCCACGTCGCGCACATAGACCGTGGCGCCATTGACGGTTGTGATCGGGATATCGCCTAGCGCGGCCATATGCGATGGCGAACCGTTGAGGGCCACGCTGATCTCTTGTGAACCGATCTTGGCCGTGCCGGAAGGCAGCGTGAGATTCTGTGTGCTCAGGGCATTGACCACATCCACAGCCGTCAGCCCACGTGCGGCCAGTGCCTGGCCATTGATGTCGACGGACACCTGCCTGAAGCGCCCACCATAGGGAGCCGTCACGGCGGTACCCGGGATGCTGATGAGCTTGGTGCGCAAGACGTTGAAGGCCTGCTCGTTGATCTCCTGTTCGCTGCGGATCGGGCTGCTGAAGCCCAGTTGCAGGATGGGCAGATCGGTGGCGCTGTACTTGATGATGGTCGGCGGCGTGGCGCCAGGGGGCAAGGACCTTAGAGACGCCTGCGTGCTGGCCACCACCTGTGCGATGGCCGTTGCCTGGTTGACCTGAGGTTGAAAGAACACCTTGATGATGGCCATCCCTGCCAGCGTTTGCGACTCGGTGTGCTCCATGTCGCTGACGGAGTTGGCCAAGTTACGCTCAATGGGGGTGGTGATACGGTCCGTCATCTCCTTGGCGGACAGGCCGTTGTAGCTCATCAGGATGGCCACCACGGGGATATCGATTTCGGGGAATACGTCGACCGGTGTCTTGCGCAGCACAAAGGGCGCCGCCAGCAAGATGAGCAGCGCCGCCACGATGAAGGTATAGGGACGTCGCAAGGCGACTTGAACAATCCACATGGGGAAACTGCCTAAAGAACCAGAGTGAGAAATCATTGGGCAAGGTCTTGCGACCTTGCCCGCTTGCCATCAATTGGTGGCAAAGCAATAGAACAAGCCCGCGCCGCCAGTAGCGACGAGGTTGGGCTGTCCACAGCCACGGCTGCCGTGCGTCGAGTTCCAGGAAGTGTTGCCACCACCCGTGCGGTCAAAGTGACCGACCTGAGCCGATCCGTCCGCCGCGCTGCTCGTGAAGTTCTTGCAGGTATGGTCGGCGTTGTCGGTGAACGCGCGGCCGTCAGGCAGCGAGCCGGTCAGGATGTCGTGCTCATTGGGTTGATCGCCTACCCCTTTGACCGCTTCGTTCTTTTCAGTGAAAGCGGTCGCCTTGGTCAGGTTGTTGCCCAGTCGAGCCAAGTCCAGCGTGTCGCCATGCAGGTGAGCCAGATCGCGGGCCACCACCGCGCCTCGGGTGTTGTACCAAGGGCCTTGGCCAATGCGATCGCGTGCGTTGACGGCAGGCTGCCCATCACGAGCTTGTGCGCTCAGATAGGCATGCCAGGTCTTCGCACCGCCACCCGTTGCTGTAGCCAGCTTCTGGCAATGCGCGTCGGCACCTGCCAGACCACCGAGATCCGCCCCTTTGCCCAGCCCCACACTGGTCACGAAGAAGCTGAAGGGTGGCTTGACTGCTTCAGCGGAAGGCGTCGCAGCCGGTGCGGTTTGCGCATGCGCCACTGACGCCAGCAACAGCGCAAAGGCCGGCATGCACAGAGAATGCTTCAAAGACATCGCTCAGTCCTTCTTGCGGAAGTCGTCGTGGCATGCCTTGCAAGTACCTTGCAGCTTGCCCAGCTGAGCCTTGACGGATACCACATCACCCACGGCTGCAAGCTTGGCCAGCTCGTTGGCTTCCTTGTTGAAGTTGGCAGCGAGCTCACCAGCCTTCTTGTCGGTGAACAGCTCGGGCTTGACCGCGGTTTCTTTCCAGCCCTTGCCGGTTTCCGTGCCTGGTGCGTACAGTGCACCTAGGCCTGAATTGGCAATGGCTGCAATCGTGTTGGCAGCCTTGATCACGTCTTCCTTGTTGTAGGCACCTTCAACGTTGGCCTTCACACGGCCGGTGTTCCAAGCAATGACCTGGTAAGCCGACTGGCGCCACTTGATCAACTGCTCGGGCTTGGGTGCCTGTTGTGCAATGGCCGTGGCCGCTGCAGCCAGCGCACCGATGGCGAGCACGGGGGCCACAATGTGTTTGAGACGCTTGTTCATCCTAGTTTCCTTCAGGTTGGTTTGAGAAAATCACGTACGCAGGTACTTGTTGAAAAACGCCACCGTCCGCTCCCATGCCAGCTTGGCCGCAGCTTGGTCATATCGCGGTGTCGTGTCGTTGTTGAAGCCATGCTGCACACCTGCGTAGACATAGGCCTCGTAGTGCACGCTCGCCTTCTTCAATGCGTCCTCATATTTGGGCCACCCGGCGTTGATGCGTTCGTCAGTGCCTGCGTACTGCAGCAGCAAGGGTGCTTTGATGCGTGCAACGTCTTCTTCAGGAGGCTGTGCGCCATAGAATGGCACGGCTGCGGCCAGATCCGGAACCTGCGTGGCCAGGAAGTTGGAGATACCGCCGCCGTAGCAAAAGCCCACGACGCCCACCTTGCCATTGCCTTGCGGCAAGACCTTGAGCGCAGCCGCTGCGGCCAAGAAGTCATTGCGCGTCTTGGCTTGCTCCAGCTTGGGGAACAGTTCGCGGGCCTTGTCCTCATCACCTGGATAGCCGCCCAGCGGGAACAAGGCGTCTGGCGCAAAAGCAATGAATCCGTCCAAAGCTAGGCGACGTGCAATGTCTTCGATGTGCGGGTTCAGCCCCCGGTTTTCATGCACCACCAAAACGGTTGGCAGCTTGCCCTTGGCATTGGCGGGCTGCACCAAATAGCCACGCACCGTGCCGTAGCCTTGCGGCGAAGGTATCTCGATGTAGCGAGCCTGAATTCGTGCATCGTTGACTTGAACCTGCTGCGCCTGCGCAAAGTTCGGACTCAATTGGGCCAGCACCAATTCAGCACCCGCGAGGCTTGCGGTGTATCTGGTAGCCGATTGCAGGAAACCTCTGCGGCCAATCAGGCCATGCACGTACTGATCAAACAGCTTCAGCACCTCAGGCGCGAAGTCTTGGGCGTTTTTGAGTGTCATGTTCTCTCGCTTTTGATCAGCTTGATTGCTCAAGTTCATTTCGCGCGGCTGCTAACGCCTGGCGTCAGGACTGCAATGCGGTATGCCGAGCCTCGACCCACCACGTACAAGGTCTTCTTGTCATCGCCAGCAAAGGCCAGGTTCTGGGGTTGCTTGGGCAGGGCAATCGAGCCCAATGCTTCGCCCTTGCTGCTGAAGACCTGGATGCCGGTGTTAGAGGCCACATAGACACGCCCCTCGTCATCCACAGCCAGGCCATCGGCGCCGCTGCTGCCGCCGGTCTCGGTTTTCTTCCACCCATCCAGTTTGGCGAAGTTGCGACGCGGGCCCACGGAACCGTCTGCGGCAATGTCATAGGCGAGCAGGTATTCACCATAGGTGTTCGCCACGTACAGCACCTTGTCGTCAGGGCTCAGCTGGATGCCATTGGGGCGCTCGATATCAGCTGCAAGGCGCTTGAGTTCGCCCTTGTTGGATATGCGATAGACAGCGGGCTTGGCGGTTTCAACGGGCGGCGTTGTTGGCGCAGCTTGGCCGGGCGCAGGCGGGTTGGCACCTGAGTCCGTGAAGTACACATTGCCCTTCTGGTCAACAACCAAGTCGTTTGGTCGACCGAAAGGTTTGCCTTCGTAATTGTCAGCCAAGGTCTTCACTTTGGGCGACGGGAAGATGATGCCCACGCGAGGTTTGAGCACCTGCACGGCATACAGATCACCATTGGGCGTGAAGCCCAAGCCATTTGCGCCGTTGCTACCCTCCACAAAGACAGACGTCGAGCCATCCAGCCCGATGCGGATCACGCGGTTGGCTTGCGTCTCGGTGAAGATCAAGCTGCCATCGGGTAAGGTCACAGGGCCTTCGGTCCCCGTGAAGCCCTCCTTAATCAACTCGATTTTGGTACCAGCCTGAACAACACCTGGAATGAGCGACGTCACCGTAACGGCTGCAGGCTTGTCCTGAGCGAGCAACGCCCCCGATGAGAACGCCCCTGCCATGCTGACAACCAACAGGGCACGACGAACGAATACACGAGTCTTCATAATCGGTTCCCTCTATGCAATAGGTTCAGATCAGGACTTGCGCGAGGCCTTGCCAGCCAAGTTCTGAACGATTTCCAGTGCCTTTTCGACGTTGGCGGCTGGCGGCAGACCGCCTACCGTTGCGGCCACCTTGCCGTCCGGTGTGACGACGAAAGTAGTGCGATCAACGCGACCGTGATCGATCTCTACGCCACGTGTGTCTTTGCGGCCAGCCGGAATCTCTGCAACGGACAAGTCAAAGCCTTTGGCAACCTTGCCGTCAGCATCAGAGGCCACGGCAATCTTGCCTGCGCAGTACTCTGGGTCAGCCGAAAAATCGTTGAGTCGCTTGATGCTGTCCAGCGAGACACCGACGATCGAGGCCCCCGCTGCTGAAAACTTGTCCACGTTCACAGCAAAGGTGTGCGCCTGGATGTTGCAGCCACCGGTGTAGGCAGATGGGTAGAAGTACACCACCACAGGGCCCTTCTTGAGCGCATCCTTTAAGGAGTAGCTGAAGTCCTTGCCTGCTTGTGAGGCCTGCAGCTTGAAGTCAGGCACCACGTCGCCCTCTTTCAAGGCGGCCACGGCAGGCAACGCCGCCACAGTTGCCAACACACCCGACACCATTGCTTTGACAGTCCAACTCTTCATGTTTGATCTCCAATCCATTGCTTCATTGATGTCACAGGCCAGACAGGTAGTCGGCCAGTGATTCGATTTCCTTGTCCGTCAAGGCCGCAGTGGCCTTGTTCATCGCACCGTCAGGGCTGTTGCGCCTTTCGCCCGAACGCCAGTCTCGCAACTGTTTGTCGAGATAGCGCCACTCCTGCCCGCCGACAATCGGCGCCAGCTTGTTGGCCTGCAGGCCCTTGCCATTGGCACCATGGCAACTCGCACAAGCCGGGATACCGCGAGCCGCATCCCCTGCTTGATACAGTTCTTTGCCGATTTCGTGCAGGTCACCGTCTTTTCCATTCATCGCCTGCTGGCTCGCAAAGTAAGCAGCGATGTCAAGCACGTCTTCATCCGACACACTGCGCGCCATGATCGCCATCTGATCGTGTTTGCGGGCCCCTGAGCGAAAGTCCCGAATCTGTTTAAGGATGTAGTCCGGGTACTGCCCCGCCAGTTTGGCGAACTTCGCTTCAGCGCTATTTGGATGCTCTGCGCCCTGACCTTTCAGTCCATGACACTCGACACAACGTTCAGAGTCTGCTTTCTCCCTTCCAACAACCGGATCACCTTTGAGTACCACTGTCTTTGTCGATTTAGCTTCAGCCTGGCGCGCCTTGGGGGCAGCCAGAGCCAGAGAGGACAACAGGGCAGACGTGAGCAAAAAAACCATCACAGTTTTCACAAGCTGCACCACACCCTTCAAGACTTCTTGTAGAAGGTGTGGCAGGTTCTGCATGTGCGAGACAGCGACGTTGCCGATTCAGAGGCTGTGCCAAAGTCCTTTGCAGCCACTGACTTGACGATGGACTCGGTCAACTCCTTGCTCTTGCGAGACAGGTCCACAGCGTCATCCGCCCCGCCCTTGGCCACAAAGTGCTTTTCAACCTGACTGAACAGGGCTTGCAACTCCTTGGCGTCAGTCGTGCTGCCTGGGGCGTTTTGTATCGCGATGTTGGACGACATGCTCTTGTTCGTGTCCTCAATGGTCTGCATCAGATCCATGTCCAGTTCGCCATCTGCGGCGCGAACCACGCCACCCAAAACAATCAGCGCACCGAAAACGATGATGAGCTTGCGCATACGAAATGAAACTCTTTCCGGCGGGGTCCAAGCCCCGCCTTGTTATGGATTCAACAGCGCTATCAGGCCAGGATGTCCTTGATGACCTTGCCGTACACAACCGTCGGTCGCTCGGAGCGGCCACTGTTGAGGAAAGTGGTCTTCAAGTGATCCAAGCCCAGCAGTTGCAGAACAGTCGCGTGCAGATCGTAGGTATCGACAGCCTTGTCTTTGTCGGCCACTTGCAATCCCACCTCGTCTGTTTCGCCGTAAGTAAAGCCTGCCTTCAGGCCACCACCAGCCAGCCACTGGGTGTAGCCCCATGGGTTGTGGTCACGGCCATTGCCGCTTTGACCGTAGGACGTGCGACCGAACTCGGAGGTCCATACCACCAGCGTGGTTTCCAAAAGACCACGTGACTTCAGGTCAGCTAACAAACCAGCGATGGGCTTGTCGACCATCTTGGCCATCAAGCCATGGTTCTTCTCCAAATCGTTGTGGGCATCCCAGCTTTGCCGATCGGTATCTGCGCCTTCAGGGAAACCCGAGACCACTTGGATGAAGCGAACATCGTTCTCAACCAGACGACGAGCACGCAGCAACACCTCGCCATAGCTCTGGCTGGTCTTGTCATTCAAGCCGTACAACTCTTTGGTGGCGTCGCTTTCCTTGCTGATGTCCACGGCAGCGGGCGCAGCGGCTTGCATGCGGTCGGCCAACTCATACGACTGGATACGAGCACGCAGTTCGGTGTCAGCTGGGTACTTCTGTACACCCAACAGGTTCAACCGCCTGAGCAAGTCCAGCGATGCCCGCTGTTGCTTGGGTGCGCGAATCTCAGGGCGATCCAGGTACAGGATCGGAGAAGCACCGGGGCGGAATGCCGTACCTTGATACACAGCGGGCAGGAAACCGGCGCTCCAGTTCACCGAGCCTGCCTGCGGCTCACGGTCACCGTTGTAGAGCACCACATAGGAAGGAAGGTCAGAATTGGCCGAACCCAGCGCGTAGTTGACCCAAGCGCCCAAGGAAGGACGACCTGGGTTCAGATCACCAGTATTGAGCTTCAGGATCGAGATGTCGTGGGTGGCGCCCACTGTCGTGCTCGACTTGATGAAGGTCATCTTGTCAGCGTGCTGAGCCAAATTAGGCAGCAGATCTGAGAACCAAGCGCCGCTTTCACCATATTGCTTGAAGCTGCGTTTGTTCGACACGAAGAGCTTACCCACACCACCTTGGGTACTGGTCTTGATGCCCTTCAGGAACGAAGCAGGAATATCTTGCCCCGCCAATTTAACCAGATCGGGCTTGTAGTCATACAGGTCCAGCGTACTGGGCGCGCCGTTCTGATGCAGCCAGATAACCGACTTGATTTTGGCTGGGAAATGGGGTGCCTTGAGCGCCAACGGATCGATCAGTTCGGATGCGGTAGCAGCCTCAATGTGGCCGATGCCAGGAATGAAGCCACCTAATGCGGCACCACCTGCACCCAAACCTGCATGGCGCAGAAATTCGCGACGTGAATCGTTACTCATGGTTTTATCCTTTTTTTGTCAGTTGAACAATGGGGCTTAGAAGCGATAGGCAAAGTCGTTGGAGTTGGCAACCGTGTGCACCAAATCCACGAACGCAGCCGATTTGATAGGGTCAAAGTTCTTGATGTCCTTCAAACCTTGTGGGATGGCCACTTCAAACTTGCCAGATGCGGCCTTTTGCTTGATGACGATTTGCTCGTTAGCCAAGAACTCTTTCAGTGCCGCCACCTCAGTCTTGTTGGGCTGACGGGCAAACAGAATTTCGTACAGCTTGTTGATCTGAGCGGTCTGATCGTTCCCGGCTTCGTTTATCACGCGACCAGCCAATGCCTGCGACCAGTCGAACACCACATCGCTGTTGAACAAGGTCAGAGCCTGCAGTGGCGTCGTGGTCACATCACGCTTGTGATGGGGCTTACTCGGATCGGCCGGGTCGAAGTTCTGCGTCACAGGATAGGGGAACGAGCGGCGGTTGAAGATGTAGATGCTGCGGCGATACCAGTCACTCTTGTCTTCAGACACTGTCCATGCACGGTTACCATTGAAGTCTTGCGACTTACCTATATCGTTACTAGCCTTCAAAATTGGCGGGTACACGGCAGGCCCCCCCACCTTATCCACCAGCAGACCTGACGCGTACAACAGCGAGTCACGGATTGCTTCGGCTTCCAGTCGCTTGCGTGGGTACACGGCCAGCAGCTTGTTTTCCGGGTCAGCCTTGATGACGTCTGCACGCTCGTTGGAAGACTGGCGATACACACTGGACAGCAATATCTCTCGATGCAGCTTCTTGACGCTCCAGCCGTTCTTCACAAAGCTGCTGGCCAAGTAGTCCAACAGTTCTGGATTGGTCGGCTTGGCACCAGCACGACCGAAGTCATGCACCGTCGAGATCACGCCCTTGTCAAAGTACTGACTCCATACACGGTTGGCATACACGCGGGCAGTCAGCGGGTTGCTGTCGCCGGTTAACCAAGAAGCCAGCGCACTGCGACGACCAGACGACGTCGCGGTTGCCGTCACAACAGGCTGAACCTTGCCAGCCCACAGTGCAGGAATAGCCGGCTGCACTTCATCCAACGGACGCTCATGGATACCACCGAAGCGCACGAAGGTAGGAGGCGCCTCGGCATGCCCCAACTCCGTTGCAGCCGTGATCCAGCGCGAACCCCTCTCAGGCTTGAGCTTGTCAAACTTTTTTAGCTCGTTGGCAAGGGCTTGGTACTCCTTGAGCTTGTCAGCATTGGCGGGGTCGTACTCAGTACGCTCTTTTTCCTGCCCGGTCTCGCGCAGGTAGGACACGATATCCTGCTCGGAGGCCACCGTTTCCTTGCGGAAATTCACCCAACGATCCAGCGCATTCCACTGATCCTTCGGTTTGAAAATCGACTCGCGGCTGTCAGTCAGGTAACGCTCATTGTGGTACTTGCGCCCCACCTCACGCACACTGTCCAGAATGGCCTTTTGCTTGTCTCGAATGCTCTTGGTGGCGTCGTTGTAGGCGGCTTGCTTTTTTTCGTACTCTTGATCCCAACCTGTCTCAGAGCCTTTGGGCAACGGTGCCTTTTCATCGAAGCTGGTGTTGGCGAAGTAGGCCTGCAGTTGGAAGTACTCCTTCTGGCTGACCCTGTCCGACTTGTGGTTGTGGCAACGGGCGCAACCGATGGTGCTACCCAGCAGTGACTCCCCCACCAGATCGGTCATGTCGGTGGCGATCTGGTACTTGCGTTGAACCAAGTCCCGCGAGTTGGCGTTATCAGGATAACCAGCGAGGAATCCTGTGGCGATCTTGGCTTCTTGGTTATCAGGGAAGAGCTCGTCGCCCGCGATCTGCTCCTGAATGAATCGACTGAAAGGCTTGTCTTGATTGAATGCATTGATCACGTAATCGCGATAGCGCCAGTTGTTCGCACGGGTGTTGTCGTTCTGGAAGCCCGAACTGTCGGCGTAACGGGCAATATCCAGCCAACGACGCGCCTGACGCTCACCGAAGTGATGCGAAGCGAGTAGACGGTCAACCAGCGCGTCATGGGCGTTGGGCGACTTGTCATTGACAAAGACTTTGATCTCTTCTGGTGTAGGCAACAAGCCCCATGCATCCAGCGTGGCACGACGGATGAAAATGGCGCGATCCGTTTCAGGCGAAGGCTTCAGGCCTTTGGCTTCGATCTGAGACAGCACCAATGCGTCGATGGGTGATCGCACCCAGGCCTTCTGCTTGACGGTGGGCAGCACAAGGGTCTTAGGCTGCTGGTAAGGCGTCCATGACTTGGATGCAGCCGTCGCGGCCGACACATCGGCAACAGGCTTTGTTTCAGCCAACGCGACATTAGCGGCAAGCAATGCCAGCAAGACGGATATATGTACGGACTTATTCATATTTATTCACCCCGGATGCATAGCGCGTTTTACTCATTTGCTAACTCCATTAATATTCTCACATGCAACTTACAGTAGTTAACAGCAACTACAGCATGCCGCCAAAATTCATCAAAGTGAGCACAAATAAGCAATCAACGTGCCAACTTACTTAACCAAAAAAGATAACCCAACATAACTTTCTAAGTTGTTGTTTTTAAAGGTTATTTAAATAAGTCATATGTTAACTTGAAAAATGAATTAACCACAACGAAGGGGTCGCAGCAGAAGTGCTTGAATTCCAACACCTTTGTGCTGATAAATCAACACAACCCATTCACATATCAACACATACTCAGCAGTGGCGACCAGAAATAAGGAAAATAAGCTGGCACAACTTCTGCATACATAAAGGTTAAATGTATTTTTACCCGCAACCAAACAGGAGTTAGCAAGGTGCATTCTTTTAAAACTACAGTGCTGGCAGGTGCCGTGCTGCTCGCCCTGTCCGGCGCGACAGTTCAAGCGCAACCGACCAGCGAGATCAAAGCGCTAAAGGGGACCGTTGAAGAACTCCGTAAGCAGATTCAGGAGATCAAGAAGGCGCAACGTTCAGATGTGGACGCGCTGGAAAAAGCCCGTGTGGACGAGGTACGCAAGCAACTGGAAGAGCTGCGCACTCAACTTAAAAAGCAAGTTGACACCAAAACTACTGAAGCTTCGGCAGCCGCCACCAACCCGGACGGTGAAAGCCAAGAATCCATAGACGCCAGAACGTCAGCCTCGAAGGCCGACATTCAAGGTCTGCGCACCGACCTTGAGAATTACAAGTACGACAACGCACGCCAACTGGAACGCAACGTACCGAGCGTGACACGCAACACCAAGATCGGTGGATCGATCACGGCTCGTTATGACTTCCAAAATCCAGGCGCACAGCCTCTGAACACGTCCAGCGGCAATGGCCCGACGGACCCTCGCCAGAGTGGCTTCAATGCAGTGGGCTTTGGTCTGAACTTTGCGGGCAATCTCTACCGTGACTACGCCGAAGGCCGCAACCTAACCTATCGACTGGCGTTGACCAGTGCGAACACAGCCACCAGCTCATCGACCACGGTCAATCTGACGGACGCGTATCTGCGCTACAGCTTCCAGCCCGCCAGCGGCAACGCGGAAGACCCTTTGGGCACCATCACCCTGGGGCAACAAACCATCCCGTTTGGGCAGGATGCACAAGCCATCGACCCTGAAGTCAAAGCCGTCATCGGCAACGCCGGCTTCGTGAGTGGGCTTGGGCTGGGGACCAGGCAAACCGGCTTGGTCGTCTCGGGTGATTACGACCCCTATGTCGACTTCACCAACAACTACCGCGCACCGCTGATTGCCTACTCGCTGGGCTTGTTCAATGGCAACGGCACCAACCGAGCCGACAACAACGACTACCGGGACATTGCAGGTCGCTTGGTCTACACCTTGCCTGTGGACTACAGCAGCAGCTTTCGCCAGCTCCAGATCGGCGCGTCCTACTACCGCGGCTACATCTCATTGGGGGACGCAAGAACGCTGGGCTCCCCGGCGGTGACAGCGCCCACCACGGCCACCGCGGCCACCGGCAAAGGCAGCTACAACCGAGAGGGCTTCGACATCAACTGGACGCACCTGCCCTACTCCGTTTCCTACGAGTGGGCCTATGGCAAACAAGAGCTGAATGCGGCCGATGCCATCGCAACAAGCAACCCCGATGGTTACCTGCGCGGCGTCGGTCAGTACGTCAACTTTGGCTACACCTGGGGTGAACAGTTCTTGAACAGCTCCAAACAACAAGGCAAGTTTGACGACTTCTGGCCCAAGTCCTACCAGGCCTTCCTGCGCTTCGACTCGTGGGACCCCAACCGCAGCGCACTGTCAGTCAATGACAAGAAGCTCGCCACCACCTTGGGCCTGAACGTGTTCTTTGCCGAAACAACCAAGCTCCAGGTCAATTACGTGCGCACGCGCAACCAGCTCGGCACGGCCACCTCAACGGCAGCGACCCCGGCAACGTCCAATCTCTGGCAAGTCCAACTCAGCGCCACCTTCTGACCCCTGCGTCATCCCAATTGGAGATCAAAACATGAAACGCCGTTCCTTTAGTACCGCCCTCGCAGCAGGCCTGGTGGCCCCCGCGCTCATCGGCCTGAGCAAGTCTGCCTTTGCGGCGGGCGGCAAGCCCACCACCATCCGCATCGGCTTTCCCGGTGCCGGCACTGGCGGGCGCCCATTGCCCTCATCCGGATTCACAGCCAACTCGGTACACCGCGCTGAAATCGAACAGGAATTTGCCGCCGATGGCATCAAAATTGAGTGGAAGTACTTCGTTGGAGCAGGTCCCGCCCTCAATGAATCTTTTGCCAACGGCCTGCTGGACTTCTGCTTCGGCCACGGTGACTTGCCATTGATCGTCGGGCGGTCGACTGGGCTCAAGCACAAAGTCTTGCTCTCTTCGGGCCGCCTCGGTGATGTCTACTTTGTAACGCCGGCCTCATCGCCAGCCAAATCGATCGCCGACCTCAAGGGCAAGACCCTGTCGGTGCAAAAAGGTACCGCAGGGCAATTGCAGCTCTATCGCGTGCTGGCCAAGTATGGCTTTAACGAGCCGGAAAAAGAATTCCGAATCATCAGTCAGATCCGCGACGACCGCGTGGCCTCGCTGGCGACCGGGGCCATTGCCGGCGCTGTCGAAACCCCCTTCGGCCTGGAAGCGCGCGGCGTCGCCAAGCGCATCGCCGAAATCTTTGACGACCCGGACATCAGCGCGCCTGGTTCGGTCTGGGTCGGTGAAGCGTTCGAACAGCAATACCCCGATATCGTCCAGCGGATCGTGACCCGTCTGGTCAAGGTGGCGCACTGGAGCACCCTTGAAGCCAACCGTGAAACGCAATACCAATTGTGGACACGGTCGGGCGTGAACGCCTACATCGACAACAAACAGACTTGGAGTCGCGTCAAGGACTTGCGCACGCGCATCAACCCCTTGCTTGACGACTATTACGTGGCAGCGATCAAGAAATCGATCGACGAAACGAAAAAGTACCGCCTGACTCGGCGTGAGGTGAGCCTGGACGGTTGGATCGAGCGCAAGTACCTCGACAACGCCTTGCGTGAGCTGAAGCTGGAGACCTACTGGCCCACGCAGGACGCCACCGGCAAGTTCATCCGGACTTGATCGTCCGATTTACCAAGTTACATGACCGCCGTCCTGGGTCGGCGGTCATCTCTGACAACCCAGTGGAGACAGTGCCATGAGCGCATCTACCGACGATATCAACATATTTCCTCCTGTTTCTATTGCTCCGCCTGAATCGCCCATCGGGTATTGGCAAGTGGTAGATGCGGCTCGCCAAACCCTCACTGCTGCGACCACTCTTTTGCTAGGACTGATCCTGCCTGCCCTGCTGTATGCCCTGTGGTGGACCGCCACCGAGCGCCATTGGGTGGCAGAGCAAATCCTGCCACCTCCCGCCTTTGTCTGGGACTCTCTCAAATATGTACTGGACACTGGCGAGCTGCTCGCCCATGTCCAGGTCAGCGCCGTGCGCGTTGGCTGGAGCCTGCTGATTGGCGGCTCGGCAGGCTTGATCCTAGGCTTTGGCATGGGACTGTCTCGCACATTCAAGGCCTATGTCTTCCCGACCTTCAATGCGGTGGCTCAATTGCCTGTGCTGGGCTGGATCCCGCTGCTCATCATCTTTGTGGGCATTGAAGATGCGTTGAAGATCACGGCCGTGTCCATCGCGGTGGTGGTGCCCGTGGCGCTCAGCACCTTGGACGGCATTGCCAACATTCCGCAAGCCTTGCTGGAAGTCGGTCGCGTGTACAAACTCGATTCCTTTCAAGTCATCAGCCGCATTGTGCTGCCCGCCGCCGCCCCGAGCCTGTTCACGGGCCTGCGTCAGGGCGTGATGCAAGCCTGGCTGTCCGTCATTTTTGTCGAGCTGTTGTCGTCCAGCGAAGGCTTGGGCTTTCTGATGGCCTACAGCCGTCAGCTCAGCCAGATTGACATGGTTATCGTGGCCATGTTCGCCATCGGCGTGGTCGGCATCGCCATCGAGCTGGTCTTGCGCCTGATCGAGTCCCGCCTTCAAGGCTGGCGCCGTTCAGCCTTCTGAGCACAAGGAAGCCCCCATGTCTGACACCACCCCAAACCCCACCGCCAGCAAGACCGCATTCAACTGGCGCGGTCTGGTCCTGCCCATCACCTTCGTGCTCGCCTGGTACGCCGTGACCGCGCTGAATCTGGTCAACACCAAACTGATCGTTCCGCCAGTCGGCGTCGTCACCACCGGCCTCAAAGAGTTGGTCAATGGCGATTTTTACCTCGGCATTGCCCTGAGCCTATGGCGTGATCTGTCCGGCTTCACGCTGGGCGCCCTGACGGGCATTGCGGTGGGGGCACTGATCGGCGTGTCGCGGCTGGCTGACAAGCTCATTGGCCCAACCTTTCATACCGCGCGCCAGATCTCGCTGTTTGCTTGGTTGCCCTTGCTGTCGGCGCTGGTCGGCACGGGTGATTTATCCAAAGTGATCTTCATTGCCTTCTCTGCCTTTTACCCCGTTGTGCTGGGAACGCTGGAAGGTGTGCGAGGCGTCACGGCAGCACATGCTGAAGTCGCCAAAGTTTATGGCTTCACACGCAAGCAGCTCTTCTTCAAACTGATCTTGCCGGCTGCGTCACCTCAAATTCTGTCGGGGGTCCGACTGGGTTTGATCTATGCATGGCTGGCCACGATCGGCGCTGAATTCCTGCTGGTCAACGATGGTCAAGGTTTGGGCAACATTGTTTTCAAAGGCCGCAACGCCTTCAACGTTGAACTCATCATCTTTGGTCTGCTGGCCATCGGCTTTGTTGGCAATGTGTTCAACCGCATTGCCAACCACGCAGAGCGCCGCTTGCTGCGATGGCGCGCACCGGCCCGCTGATGCCCGCTCAGATCAATCGCAACGCTGTCATCCCCATTCTCAAGTTTCAAAGGAGCCACGTCATGGCACATGCAGGCACCATCGACATCAAGAACCTCAGCAAGCAATACGAAGTCAAGGGCAAGCCCCTGAAGGTCCTCGACAACATCTCACTGTCCATCAAGCCTGGCGAATTCGTCAGCATTGTGGGCTCCAGCGGCTGCGGCAAGTCCACACTGTTGCGCTTGCTCATCGGCCTTGAAAGCGGCTATGAAGGGGAGTTGTTGCTCGATGGCAAGCGCATCAATGGCACCAGTCTTGAGCGCGGCATCGTGTTTCAAGAACACCGCCTTTTCCCTTGGCTGACGGTCGAAAAAAATATCGAGCTGGGCTTACTCAATGCACCGGGCACGCAAACTGCGAAAAACAAAAATGTGCAGGAGCACATCGACCTCGTAGGGCTCAAGGGCTTCGAGAAGGCATACCCCTATCAACTCTCAGGTGGCATGTCTCAACGCGTGGCCATTGCTCGCGCCCTGGTCAACCGCCCCGAAGTGCTGTTGCTTGACGAGCCCTTTGGTGCGCTTGATGCACTCACACGCACGCGCCTGCAACAAGAGCTGCAACGCATATGGCAAGCCGAAGGCATCACCGCCATCTTGGTGACCCACGACGTTGAAGAAGCCGTTTACCTAGGCGACCGCGTGGTCGTCATGCAACCAAGGCCTGGTCGCATCAAGCGCATTGTGGATGTGCCCTTGACACGCCCACGCGACCGCGCCAGCGCCGACTTCATCGCCATCAAGGATGACGTGCTCAGCGAGTTCAGCCACGAGATCAACCAAGCCACAGTGGCCGAGCGACTTGAGCGCTCTACCGACCCCTTGGCCGCCTGACGCTCAGGCTCGCTCATTCGACAATTGGATATCCAAGCGCGTTTTCATTCGTTCTCAATTGATAGACGCACTTTTAGCATTTCAGTACCTTCTCCTTACCGACAAAAGCCAACATGAAAGCAATCAAGACACTCTTAGCCATCGCCCTGACCATCGGCAGCACCGTTGCCTTTGCTCAAGAAGCTGCATCGGCACCCGCCGCAGCGGCCAGCGCCTATGTGGCACCGCCCTGGACTTACAAAACCAAGCAACTCAACCGCAACCAGGTTGACACTTTACTGGGCAACCCCAAAAAGCTGCTGATCATCGATCTACGTCGCCCTGATGAGCTGGTCAAGTACGGCAGCTTCCCTGCGTACCTGAACCTGCAAGTCAAGGACCTGCCCGAACTGCTGGAATACATCCCCAAGGATCGCTCCATCTTGACGGTCTCCAACCGCGCACACCGCGCTGGCGCAGCAGGTGACATCCTGACTACCGCTGGCTACAAGGTCGCTGGAGCGATCGGTTCCGAGGACTACCGTGAAGCTGGCGGCACCATCACCAAGGTCGCTCCTCTCGCACCTGCAGCATCCAAGTAATTGGAAGGCAGAGCGCGCCATGGCCTTGCAAGACATTGCTGGTGACGCTCGCGATCAGGTCGCGACGGCACCGGCGACCATCCGTGTTGAGTTGTGGGACCTGCCCATCCGCATTTTCCACTGGTCTCTTCTGGCAGCAGTCGCCACGGCGATCGTGACTGGCAAGCTAGGTGGAGAGTGGATGGGACTGCATGGAAAAGCAGGCATCACCATCGTAGGCCTCATTGCCTTTCGAGTGGTCTGGGGGCTCGTGGGCTCAACGACCGCTCGATTCAGCCACTTTGTGCCCACACCGTTTGAGGTATTGGCATATTTGCAAGGCAAGTGGCAAGGCATGGGGCACAACCCGCTGGGCGCCCTGTCGGTGCTGGCATTGCTGGGGCTCCTTGCCGTTCAGGCAAGCAGTGGTTTATTTAGCAGCGACGACATCGCGTTCACCGGCCCACTGACTGGGCTGGTGAATGAAGATTTGTCTTTGAAGCTGACCTCCTGGCACCACCAGTTGGCCAATGTCTTGTTCATTTTGCTGGGCCTGCATGTGGCCGCCATCGTCTTTTATGGCGCGGTCAAGAAGGACAAGTTGCTCAAGCCAATGGTGACCGGCTGGAAGGATGTCCCCGCGGACATGCCTGCGCCTCGCCGTGGTCGCCGCATTGCGGTCATCGCAGCTGTTGTGCTGGGCCTAGGTGCAGCCTACGTTGCGAGCGGCCTGTGGATCAAGATCGAGCCACCAAAGCCAGCACCCGAAGTCACACGCACCCACGCGCCAGCTTGGTAGGCACATGCAAATAACTGATAAGCAATTTCATTTTTATTCGTTATTCTTTTAATGACGCACTCTTAATATCCAAACATCATCCATTTTTTTAAAGAAATCACCATGTCATTTCAATTTACTACCCGACGCAAACTCAACGTACTGGCCGCTGCCGCTCTGACGGCCATTGTGGGCGTGGCTGCTATGGCTCCTGCGGTCGCCCAAGCCAAAGAAGTCACGCTCCTCAATGTCTCGTATGACCCTACCCGCGAGCTCTATCAGGAGTACAACGCGGCATTTGCCAAGTACTGGAAGGCCAAGACGGGTGACGACGTCGTCGTAAAGGGCTCGCACGGCGGTTCAGGCAAGCAGGCCCGCTCGGTGATTGATGGTTTGGACGCTGACGTGGTCACGCTGGCCTTGGCTTCCGACATTGATGCCATTGCCTCAAAAGGCCTGTTGACTACCGATTGGCAGAAGAATTTCAAGGGCAACAGTTCACCCTATACCTCGACCATTGTGTTCTTGGTGCGCAAGGGCAACCCCAAGGTCATCAAGAACTGGGGTGACTTGGTCAAGCCAGGTGTGGGCGTCATCACCCCGAACCCCAAAACATCCGGCGGTGCCCGCTGGAACTACCTGGCCGCTTACGGTTTTGAACTCAAGCGCAGCGGCGGCTCCGATGCCAAGGCCAAGGAATTCGTCGGCAAGCTGCTGGCCAATGTGCCAGTGCTGGACTCAGGTGCCCGTGGCTCTACGGTGACGTTTGCTGCACGCGCTCAAGGCGACGTGCTACTGACGTGGGAAAACGAAGCCCATTTGGCACTGAAAGAATTCGGTGCCGATAAGTTCGACATCGTTTACCCACCCTTCAGCATCTACGCTGAACCCCCTGTGGCCGTGGTCGACAAGGTCGTAGACAAAAAGGGCACCCGTGAAGTCGCCAAGGCCTATCTGGAGTACCTGTACTCAGCCGAAGGCCAGGACATCGCCGGCAAGAACTTCTATCGCCCGACCGAAGCCAAGGCAGTCGCAAAATACGCCAAGCAGTTCCCGAAGCTGGAACTGATCAAGATTGACGAAGTGTTTGGTGGCTGGGCCAAGGCGCAGAGCACCCACTTTGCTGATGGCGGCGTGTTCGACCAGATCTATCTGAAGAAGTGAGCAAGTGAGCAAGTGAGAGGGTGACGATATATGGGGCGTGCTTCAACCAGCAAACGGTTGAGGCACCATTTCAAACGGCTTGGGAAGCGATTCCCAAGCCGTTTTTTTATACCCAATGATCCTCAAGCGTTCAGCATGGATTCCTGGTCCGGGACCAAGTCTTCGTCACCCTTGCTCAGCAAACCATGGCGCTTGAGTTGTGTGCGCAGCATGTTGCGGGTAATGCCCAGCACCTTGGCTGCGCGCACCTGGTTCTGCCCTGAAAAGGCAAAAGCTGCGTGAGTCAATGCTGACTCAACCTGATCAAACAGGTCAGCATGTTCTTCGGCCAGCAGCGCCTGTAGTGCCAAGCTTAACTGTGCAAAGCCATCGGCGCAGCTTCCTTCACTGGCAGCATGGTGCAACACATCTGCACCGAAGCCCAGACCTCCAACAACAAGCTGCGAACTTGGGGCAGACGATGCGGCACTGGCAAGCGGCACCAACTTGATGTCTTCAGCTTGAATTTCGTTTTCACGACACACGATCAGTGCGTAGTGAATGGCGTTTTCAAGCTCACGGATGTTGCCTGGCCAACTGTAGCCAAGCAAGGCTGACTGCGCGGCTGAGCTCAGTGAGACGTCGCCAAGGTTCAAGCGCGTTTGGTACACAGATATGAAATGTCGTGCAAGCGGCAAAATGTCGGCAGGGCGCTCGCGCAGCGGCGGCAAGCGCACGCTCGCCACACTCAAGCGGTAATACAAATCAGCCCGAAAATGTTTGGCCTCAACAGCGCGGGCCAGATCAATGTTCGTAGCTGCCACCAGACGCACATCCAACGGGATGGCTCGCCTAGAGCCCAAGCGAACGACTTGCCTCTCCTGAAGCACACGCAACAATTTGACTTGCAGCGCCATCGGCAAGTCGCCAATCTCATCAAGGAAAAGCGTACCCCCATTGGCAGCTTCAAACCAACCAGATCGCGCTTGAGATGCGCCGGTGAACGCACCAGCCTCATGCCCAAACAATTCAGCATCAATCAGCGACTCGCTGAACGCACCACAATTGACAGCGACAAACGGCCCCCGACGGCTGCTGGTGGCATGGATATGCCTGGCAATCAACTCCTTGCCCGAACCTGTCTCGCCGACAACCAGTACCGTTGCGTCGCTGCGGGCAATACGTTCTACATCACCCAGTAGCGCCACTGACTTGGCGTCATGGAACACCAGCGCTTTCGCCCTGATTGAAAGTGATGCATTTGCGGAGTCGGGAAGTGTGAGCAGTTTTTCCATGATTCAATCGTTGAACAGGTAGGGGCAATCAATCGCGATCACATCGCGGGTGACAACGAGTGCCTGCGTATCCACCTGCCCAAAGGAAACAGAGGCGTTGACTTGCAGCGCCTACCTGCAATACCAACGATAGCGAAAGAGACGGCTCATTGGAACTGCTAATTGCGCATGCACTTGCTCACTTTTTGTATGAGCGCAAGATCTTGCTACTGCGTTTCTGATCAAGACGAGGCTGCGCAGACATGACATGCAACAGTGGTTTGGCCTGAGCGACCCGGCAATGGGCACACTCTATTGCCATCGGCCCCTCAGGTACGTCAAGCCAAGCCGTTTAAACAGATGCGGCTGATACTCAGCTTGGTCATGGCGTCGGCCTTGCGTAACGGTCGGTTATTTTCTTCAATTCACCGTTGCGTTTGAGCCGATCAATGGCGTCATTCAGCGCAGACACATCCTGAGAATGCATGCTTTTCTTGCTGTACATGTAGTGCACAACATCGTCATTCAGTGGCTGGCCCACTGTTTGAGGCAAAGGCGTTTTTTGTTGCTTGGCAACATAGAGAAACGAATACAAATCACCGATCAAGACATCCCCATGCTGTGTGTTCAACAGCTCCAAGCCTTGCTCGGTGGTTTTGTAACGACTCAGACGGCCTAGCTTCTCAAGCTTGGGCAAGACAGCCGCATAGTCTGCGCCATACCAGCCACTGAACGGGGCGATCACAGCAACATCCCGCTCAGCCAATTGCGCCACGTCCGTCACGTCAACGTACTTGATGGAGGCTTGGCGCACCATCATGGACATGGTTTCGTTGCGGTAAGCTGGGCTGAACCACGCGAACACCTCACGATCGGGCCTGACCGAGGCTGCGAACTGGATATCTTGGGCGCCGGACCTCAGAAGGGCCAACTGCCGTTGAGGGGGGATGCCAGCAGAGAACTGGACTTGGCAGCCAGCCTCCAGCGCAACCCTTTGCAGCAACTCGATGTCCAAACCGATTGGTTGGCCTAGGCTGTTAGCCATCGCATACGGCGGCCAGTGTGCCCATGCTGATCGAAGCACACGGGTACACCCAGCCTGCGCACTGGCAGCAAAGAACAGCAAGGACAAAACCACGGGTCGCCACATACAGGTCACCACGAAACAAGGCACGCTTGCTGCCTTTTCACATCAAATCGATACCGGCCGATGCAAGGCGCAGATCTTATTGCCATCAGGGTCACGCACATACGCGAGATAGAGCTTGCCCACCGCACCGTCCCTGAATCCGGGAGGGTCTTCACAGCTGGTGCCGCCGTTGGCGATGCCGGCCGCGTAGAAAGCATCGGCTTGCTCGGGTGACGCCATGGCGAACCCAAGGGTGCTGCCGTTGCCGTGCGTTGCAGGCTCGCCGTTGATCGGTGTGGTGATCCCAAATGTGCCCGTCGGGCTGCGGTAGAAGTAACGATTTTTATTGGCAATGCCCGGGCCAATGCCCAAGGTACCAAGCAGTGCATCGTAAAACCTCTTCGAGACCTCAAGGTCATTCACACCAAGCATCACATGACTGAACATAATTGCCTCCTAGCGTTGCGCCAGCATAACAACAAATAACACGGCTAGCGCAACCAACAAAGGCAAGGTCAAGGTCATGGCCAAAAATGGCTGCCTCAATTGGATTTGGCTGACGCGCATGATGAACAAGCGCGCGTCAAATTCGAATACATCAACAAGTGCGTGACTTACAGACGGCAACGATCAGTGATGTATGGCGTCTCCTGGCGAGTAGCCAAACATCCGCCTAAACTCCCTGCTGAACTGAGAGGCACTGGCGTAACCAACCTCGTAAGCAGCCTGCGCTACCGCGTGATTTGAGCCTTGGATGAGTTCATGCGCACGCTGTAGGCGTGTGGCCTTGATGTACTGGATTGGCGAGCAACCAGTCACATCCTTGAAGGCTTGATGGAAGGCGGATGTGCTCATTGCCGCCTCGCTTGCAAGCGAGGCGACATCCAAGTCGCCTTGAGCGTAATCCAGCTGAATGCGCTGACAGACCCGATAAATAGCCCCTAGCTTGCCTTGCCACGCCACGACGGAACACAGGATTTCGCCACTCGGGCTGCTTAGCATTCGATAGTGCAACTCGCGAATCAGTTGCGGCCCGAGTATCTTGGCATCTTCAGGCGAAGCAAGCGCCTGCAGCAGCCGGACAACAGTTTCAAGGGTGGCTTCGCTCAAGTCATCCACCACCATGCCTCTGCTGAACGTTTCTGGTGCTGCCGAGCGTGGCAGATCCATTTTCGACATCAGTTCGCTGACGATGCCCCTGTCTACCGCAACGGCCAAGGCCAACATCGGATTGCCCACCTCAACGATAGTGTCGCAGCTGAAATGCATCGGAATAGCGACCGCAAGACACTGCCCCGACTGGTAGGTCATGATCTGGTCGCCGACATACCCCCGCTTCACGCCCTGCCCCAACACAACGATGGTGGGCTCTTGCAACACGGGCGCGGGCGGCGTGGATTGGTCAGCACGCATCAACGTCACACCCTGAATGGCGGTAGAGAAACAGCCTGCTTGTGGCGTCAGCGCCAGTAGCGCTTTAACGATTGATTGGTTGTTGATTTCGGTCATGACAGCGCCCTGGATTCAACCACTCTACAACCTCAGCGCGCCCCCTATCCTGTCGGGGCCAGTTCACCTGCTGAATTGTAGGATTAGGCATATATGAGCCAGCTTCAGGCATTCATCTTCTGGGGTGCGATAGGTTTAATGCCAACACCGCGACGCCCGTCGCACCTCTGACCCGAAGGCAATCCTGATGTCCAAGAAGATTCTTGTTGTGATGACCACCACTGAGAAGTACCCGACGATCGACCGTGCAACAGGCGTTTGGTTGGGCGAGGTCGTGCACTTTGTCGATCGTGTTCAGAAGGCCGGATTCGAGGTCGATTACGTGACGCCAGATGGCGGCTACACGCCGATTGATCCGCACAGCTTGGCCATGGCAGAACCCATTGATTGGACGTGGTATCACAACCGCAACTTCATGAACCGCTTAGGTGCAACACTGAAATGCAGCGACGTGAACCCTGGCAATTACGTGGCGATTTACTATGTAGGTGGCCATGGCGTGATGTGGGACTTCCCAGATAACAAAGACTTTCAAGAATTCAGCCGCAAGATATACGAAGCGGGTGGTTACGTCTCATCGGTTTGTCACGGTGTCGTGGGGTTGCTGAACATTGCACTGTCCGATGGAACGCTGTTGATCAAGGACAAGAAAATCACAGGCTTCTCTAATGAAGAGGAACGGCAAGCACAGCTCGATCAATATGTGCCATTCATGACCGAGGATGAAGTAGTCCAACGCGGCGCCAACTATGTGAAGGCCGACGCACCATGGGCCGCATTTGCCGTAGAAGACCGAAGGGTCATCACAGGTCAGAATCCCGCCTCCGGTGGCGCTGTCGCCGATCTGCTTATCCAAGCTATCGGTCGCCCCTGATGTGACTGCGTGGCTGCGTCACACTGGCGTCCGCTTCTGACAGGCTGCCTCGCTTAGGGAAATTCATGGCAGAGGCGAGCAACATGGCCTTTGACGCTGCGTCCACATGATCAACCGGGGCCGCCTTTTTTTAGCGCTTGCGCTGCGTGATAACCACGACGGCCAGCACAGACAACGCAACCAACACAGTCCCCCCTTCCAGCGGTTCACCCAACAAAGGCACGGCCAAGGTCATGGCCAAAAATGGCTGCATCAATTGGATTTGGCTGACACGCATGGGGTCTCGCGCCAAAGCCGCATACCAAGCAAAAAATCCCAGCCATGACGAGAAAACGCCCAAGTAGCCAAAGGCGCACCACGAGGCAACAGGCACGCCCACGTCCGGCCAGCACCACAACGCCGCAGGCACGGTCACAGGCAAGACGCCCACCATCACCCATGAAATGACATGGGCAGGGGCCAGTTGTTGCGACAGTTGCGCGCCCAAAACGTATGAGCTGGATGCGCCGAACATGGCCAGCACCAGCCACCCATCGGCCGCGACCCAACCTCCCGCACCCACGCTGTAGCCCTTCCACCACGCATAGCTCAACACCAGCGCGCACCCGAGCGCCCCGCCCAACCAGAAGCGCAACCCAGGTCTGCGCCCCATCCACCACGCAGCCAAGGCCGCGGTCGTCAACGGCAGCACCCCTGTCACCACCGCCGCGTGCGCCGCTGGTACATGGCGCACAGCCCAACCCATGCAGAGCGTGAACGTGAACACGCCGCCCAGAGCCAGCCCCAGCAAGGCGCGCCACTGGTGCAGTGTCGGCCGCGGAGCACGCACAGCGGTCAAGTAAACGGCCGCCAACAGCCCCGCCAAGACCGACCGGCCCATGGCCACGAACCAGGGAGACAAGGCAGGCTCGGTGACCGTGCCACCAGCCAAGCGTGTCATCGGGATGGTCAGCGAGAAAACCAGCACCGCCAGGGCCCCTAAAAGCTGAGGCCACAAGGTGTGAAGGCGCGGGTGATGCCACAGCGGGGCGGGTCGTGTTTGAACAGATGAGTGCATGCGCCTACTCTAGGCGCCATCACCAATACACAACCAGTACACAAAATCAGTTAAAGCATCACACTGTATTGGTCACGTAGCCGACACAGCCCATGCCATTTCGCCCTAATATGGCCACATGACTGATCGACTGACCCGTGGCAGCGCACAGACGTTGACCGAACAACTGGCTGCGCGCTTTGAACAGCACATCCATCAGCACCTGCTGGCGCCGGGTGCCCGCCTGCCCTCGGTGCGGCAGTGCGCCCAAGACCATGGGGTCAGCGCCTACACCGTGGTGGCGGCCTATGATCAATTGCTGGCCCAAGGCCTGATCGAGTCCCGCCGTCAACGGGGGTTTTTTGTCCGTGCCACCCGCAACACCGCCGTCAAAGCGGATACGGGCAAAGCCGCACGCGCCGGGCACCCCTTCCAACCCAACACCCCGCTTGACGCCACCACGCTGATCAAAGGCTTGTTCTACGAGCCCGGAGGCCACCCCATGCCCGGCTTGGGCACCTTGCCCCCGGACTGGCTAGATGCCCCCATGCTGGGCGCGGCACTGCGCAAGGTCACGCAAGGCGATCGCCTCTTGCCACTGACGCTGCACTACGGCGACCCCGCTGGCGATGCACGTTTGCGTCACGCCTTGTCCCACAAACTGGGCGAATTCGGGATCAAGGCCGCATCCAGCCAGATCATCACCACCATGGGTGCCACTCAGGCCTTGGATATCGTCTCGCGCACACTGCTTCAAGCCGGTGATGCGGTCATGGTGGACGAGCCCGGTTGGTCAATAGAGTTTGCCCGTTTGGCCGCATTGGGGATGCGCGTGCTGCCCGTACCCCGTGGGCCAGAAGGCCCAGATCTGGCTGTGATGGCGCAACTGGCCCGAACGCACAAACCCAAGCTATACGTGACGGTGTCGGTGCTGCACAACCCGACCAGCGCCATGTTGTCGCCCGGCCATGCACACCAGGTGCTGCGCTTGGCCGAGGCGCACGACTTCCATATCCTTGAAGACGACATCTACGCGTACTTGGCACCAGCACACGCCACCCGGCTCTGTGTGCTGGACGATTTGCGACGCACCATCTCGGTGGGCAGCTTTTCAAAGATCCTGACGCCAAGCTGGCGAGTTGGCTACATGGCTGCGCCTGCTGGTTTGGTTGAACGGCTGATCAACACCAAGTTGCTCACCACCCTGTCCAGCCCTGCCGTGTTAGAGCAAGCCATTGCCCTGTGTCTGGAACAAGGCCAACTGCGCAGACACAGCGAGCGCGTCATTCAGCTCTTGGATGCAGCTCGGACACGCTGCCTGCAACTGGCGCGTCAAAGTCAGTGCCAGTTTGTCAGCGCACCGCAAGGCCTGTTTGGCTGGCTTGATGTGGGTGTCGACACCGAGCGGCTGACCCTGCCCATGCTGGATGCTGGCTGGCTCATTGCACCCGGCGCGCTGTTCTACGCCCAAAGAAAACCCAGCACCCTGATGCGCATCAACTTTGCCAGCTCGCAAGATGCCAAATTCTGGAAGGCCTTGGTGAGCGCACGCGCTGCGTAAACAGCCATGCTGCACACTGGCACAATATACGATAGACAGTAGACGGTATTTAGCAGAAACAAACTAAGGGACACCCATGCAAAAAGCACATTCACTGGTCATGGCCATCGCCATGGCTGCAGCCGCGTCAATGGCACATGCCGACACCAGCCAAGCCGAGCCATCGGGCCTGCGTCCTTTTGTGGGCATCGGCTTCACCTCGGGCGGGGACACCATTCAACATGGCACGCTCACACCCATTGGCTCTACCACTCACTACCAAGAGGACATCAGCGCAGGCGGTGGATTGGACCTGAGACTGGGCTTGTCCTATAAATTGGGTGCACTGCCATTGACACTACAAGGCAGCTGGGGCGTGCACAACGACCAGGTCAGCGGCATTGATGGGGGCACATCTTTTTTCCGCCGCTTCCCGCTTGAGCTGATCTTGCAATGGCATGCAACCGATCGCACAAAGATAGGTTTTGGTTTGCGCACCACAACCAGCGCCCGCTTCCACAGTGAAGGCGGCACCCAATCAGACGGCGTCACGCCCTACCCCACCCTCGATTTCAAGTTCAAGTCATCCACAGGCTTGATCTTGGAGGCCGAGTGGGCCGCCACACCATCGTGGGGCATCAAAGCGCGCTACGTCCACGAGAGCTACCGATTCAAAGACTTCCCTGAGGTTGAGAAGTACGAAGCCAACCACCTCGGTTTGCTGACGGTTTTCTATTTCGACTGACGCAGTGGCAAAGGGCTTGAGCGAACTTCGGGGTTGTATGGCATGGTTCGCCCTGTGCTGAATCGCCTGCCCCCCCTTCAACTGCTGCCCGCCTTCGAGGCTGCCTCACGTTTGCTGAGTTTCAGCAAGGCGGCCGTTGAGCTGCATGTGACCACAGCGGCCATCAGCCAACAGATCAAACAGCTTGAGGGCCTCCTTGGCCTGCCCCTGTTCCAGCGCCTGACGCGTCGGGTTGAACTGACCGAGGCCGGTCGCGACTTTGCGCTGGTCGCAGCCCAAACGCTGGCCATCTATCGACTAGGGCATGCCAACTTGATCCACCGGCACACCCGACCGATCCTGCGCATCAGCATGACCCCTTTGGTGGCCCACGAGTTGTTGATCCCCAATCTGGTCGACTTCCAATCAGCCAACCCTGGTGTGGACATCCGAATTGAGTCCAGCATGGATCTGGCTGACTTTGATCACGACCCGATCGACGCGGCCATCCGTTTTGGTAGCGGACAATGGCCCGGCTTGGAAGCCCTGCCTCTTTGCAAGTGCCAAGCCCACATCTTGGCTTCACCCGCCTTGCTCGAGCGCCATCCCATCAACAGCATCGGCGACTTGAAGCACCACATTTTGATCCACCCTAGGCACCAGCAGGCGGACTGGAGTCATGCGGCCAAGTTGCTCGGCGTCGAGCGCATTGAGCGCAAGGGCGACTTGGTAATGGACTCTGATCTGGCCATGGTCAATGCCGCAGAGCGCGGCTTGGGCGTGACCCTCTGCGTGTTGAGTGCATACAGCAATCGATTGACACTTGATCGGCTGGTGCAGGTGTTCCCGCCCATCGATTTACCTTGGCAGGCTTATTTTGTATTCCGCCCACACAGCGGCAAAGAAGCCTTGCTGATGAACGCCTACCAATGGATCAAAGCCCACATCGACGGGCCGAGTGGCTGATTACAGTTAAGCAAAACTAAACGATCCACAAGAACTTATCGTTTGTCAAAGCCCGTGCGCGCGCCTAGAGTCGGCGAAATGACACGCCCAACGCCGCAACGCCCAGCCAACCCGTCTGCCACGCCCTCACCGGGTCAGTGGATATCAACGACTTATGTCGTCCTCATTGCCCTGCTGATGACCTGCACTGGATGGATGGCCCTGCGCGAAGCATCCACCCGCTACATGCTGCCCTTTCAAAGAGCAGACGTTGTGGCTTACACCCAGCAAGGTGCACAGGCCTTGCGCGCCGACCCCACACCAGAAAAGCTCAACCAGTACAGCAACGAGTTGGGCTTGTTGGCGATGTGGACCAGCCCACAGCGCTTCATTGACTCCAAACTGATTGAGCACGGCCTCTACTTGAGCCAAATGCCCAAGCTCAACCAAGTTTTACTGACCTCACACATCTTCTTGGGTGTGTTTTGCATGCTCTTTGGCGGCTTCCAATTTTGGCCGGCATTCAGAAAGCGCTTCATGCGCGTGCACCGCCTGATTGGCGCAGGTTATGTGGTGACCGCACCCATCTCGGTGCTGCTGTCGTTCGCCTACATGGCCGTCACACCGCCGCACCACCTGTACACCCACATGACCAGTTATGTGGCCCTGTGGCTGTTTGGTACCGTGGCGATCACGTCCGTGGGCATGGCCGTGCGTGCACTCATGCAAAAGCGCATCCACGAACACATGGCCTACATGGCTTTGTCGTTTGCATGCTTGCTGGTCGCACCCATGCTGCGCTGGAACTGGGTCGGTTTGGCGTGGCTGTTCCCCGCCATTGACCAAGAGACGCTCAACATCGTCACCATGGGCATCATGCTGCCCGAATGCCTGCTGATCGGTTATGGCTTGATCTTGGCCAATCGGCAATATGGCCGCGCCATGACCAAGCGGCCATTGGCCGTGGTGGCACAACACGCCAGCAACTTGTTCCAACGCATGACGCCTGCGCTGTACTTGGCCGCGACCGGCTTCATGGCGATCAATGTCATGCACTATGTGCTGGGCAACGGCATCTCCAGCGCCAGTGCGGCCAGCCAACTGGTTAATGCCGCGCTGCTTGAACGTGAGGCCAGCATCCTGAGCCAGAACCCAGGCTTGGGCAGCGTCTTCGGGGTCAGCATCTCGCTGGCATGCCTGTTGGCGATCTACGTGTTCACACAGCTCCTCAAACAGCCCGTCCAAGCCGCCAGCCGCATCCCCTCCAGCGCACGCTTGCTTGTGCTGCTGTCACTGACCGCAGGCGTCAGCGCCACCACCTTGGGCTGGCAAATGGGCTTGGCGCCCAATCAGCAATGGCTATCAGGTGGGACCTTGTATACCGTGGGCGGCATGTTGATTGTGCTGTTCGCCTTGGTCTTGACTGTGGCTCAGATCAAAAAGCACCACGCCATGATGAAAGAATCACTGGCCTTCTTGCTGGCCTTGCTGCCGTTTTCAGCCCTGTTTTTCATCAACCTGTGGGTGATGCAGTGGTTGCCCATCCCTGCTGACTACATTGCGCAAGGCCAAGCCTACATTTTGTCCGCAGGGGCCAGCACGGCACTGCTTTTTGTGACGCTTTATTATGTGGTTTACGGGCAAGCAACCCGCGAACACGGTTGACCCCATGCGCAAACCTGACTTGTTCGTCCA
The DNA here is from genome assembly GCA_030654395.1 of Aquabacterium sp. Taxonomy (GTDB): domain Bacteria; phylum Pseudomonadota; class Gammaproteobacteria; order Burkholderiales; family Burkholderiaceae_C; genus Aquabacterium. Next base: position 286,694 of record JAURXM010000116.1, on the reverse strand, counting down.
TGCCCAGCCCAAGCTGAAGTTGGCCGTCTACACCTGGGGCAAAGCACCGACAGCCGAGGCGCCTCGCGAGACCGTTGTGCTCTTGCACGGTTTCCCGGACAGGGCCATGTTCTGGGACAAAGTGGCCACCCAGTTGAGCCGCCATTTCTACGTGGTCGCCTATGACATGCGTGGGTGCGGTGCATCGTCACACATCACAGGGCGCAAGCATTACCGGTATGCCCCTTTGATCGACGATCTGTTTGACGTCATTGACGCCGTCAGCCCAAAACAGAAGGTTCACCTGGTCGGCCACGATTGGGGTGGGCTGTATGGCTGGGATGCGCTGTACGACCCACGTGCCAACAGCAAGTTGGCCTCGTTCGTCACCATGGCACCCAGCCTCAACCAGGTGGGCTTGTGGATGCGCAAACGCATGCTGCGCCCCACGCCACACAATATCGGCCAACTGCTGCATCAAAGCCTCATCAGCAATGGTTTGATGACCTTTTTTGCGATGCCCATTTTGCCAACCATGCTGTGGAAGTCCGGCTTGGCAACGCGCATGTTCGGCTTCTTCATGCGGCGGTTTGAGGGCCTGACCTATGTGCCCAACGAAGGCGTAGAGGGCGATGCCATCCGCTACCTGGGCATCTACCAGTCCAACTTGCTGCAACAAGCCTTGATGCCCAAGCGCCCCGTCAAGACGGCCATCCCTGTGCACGCCCTGATCGCAAGCAAAGACCCCTTCTTGCCTACGCGTGTATTCGAAGGCTGCCGCGACTGGGCAAGCCAATACAGCGAAAGCACCGTTGACGCAGCGCACTGGGCGCCCTTGAGCCAACCGGCCATATTGGCCACAACGATCAAGCGCATCGCCACGCTGCACCCTGCGTGCGGAGCATGATTAAGCTACGCTTAACAACACCATAAAAATGGTCGTTTGTCAGGGCGCGTTGCGCTGTCTACAGTGTTCAACATGAACACACTGTCATCTTCTAGTACCCCCCAAACACAAGCTCCTCAGGGTTGCGCCATCGTGGTTGGCGTGGGTGACATCGAAGGCATTGGCGGGGCGGTTGCCAGCCGCTTCAGCAAAGAGGGTTTGCATGTCTACGTGGTGGGCCGCACGCAGTCCAAACTCGATGGCGTGGTGGCTCACATTCGCGCACAGGGCGGGCACGCCACCGCTGTCGTCAACAGCTTGCGCGACAGCCAAGACGTCGATCAGTTGTTTGACCAAGTGGCCCGCAGCGGCATGCAGTTAAAAGCCACCATCTACAACGCAGCCTATTTGAACGCGCCCCGATTGTTCATGAACACGCCCGCCGACTTCATTGAGGGCAACTGGCGATTGACTTGTCTTGCTGGCTTGATGGTCGGGCAGTCTGCAGCCAGACTCATGCTGCCTCAAGGCCATGGCACCATCATCTACACAGGGGCCACCGCATCCATGCGGGGCAAGCCCTTGTTCGCCGCGTTTGCGTCAGCCAAAGCCGCGCTGCGCTCATTTGTACTGAACCTGGCGCACGAATTGGCGCCACAAGGCATTCACGTCGCGCACATCGTGATCGACGGTGTCGTTGATGGCCAACGTGGCAAAAGCGCTTTTTGGGGCTTGGGTCAACTGCTCATGATGATCAAAGGAGGCGAGGCCTTGATTCACCCCATTCATGTCGCCGACAACTATTGGCAGATCCACGCACAACAACGCGGTGCATGGAGTTGCGAATTGGAATTGCGCCCGTTCAAAGAGAAGTTCTGAGCCAGAAGATGACCCCATCAATCAACCGCCCTTGTGCTGTGCTGTTTTGCACGCCCGATCACCAGGCTATCGCCACAGCCCTCGCCAAATTGTGCGAACGACATGGACTCAAGGTCTACGTTGGCAGCGACCCCGAAACACAAGCGCAGATGCTGTTTCACCAAATCAAGCAAGACGGTGCACAACCTGTGCTTGTTGTGCACGGCGGCGGAAAATGGCGCAAGCAATCTGCGATGTCCAGCACGGTAGATGATATTGGCAAGCAATGGCGCAGCATCTGCTTTGCAGGCAGCCAAGTAGGACAAGAGGCCATCAAAGCCATGAGCCCAGCAGGGCACGGCACCCTGCTGTTTTTGGGCCATGTCAGCGCCACTCAACACCAATCTGGTGCCGCTGCATATGGCGCAGCCAGCGCAGGGCTGCGGTCTTTCGCCCAGTCCATGGCGCGCGAGTTTGGTCCCAAAGGCATCCACGTCGTGCACGCGATGCGAGGTGGTGATGTATCCCCATCGGATCACACGCAAGCACAAGCTGAAGCCGTCGCCATGGCGAACGTCTTGTGGATGCTGCACCAGCAACACCGCAGCACGTGGACCCACGAAATAGACATGCAACCTGAAACCACCACATGACCGCCTCTATCGTTCTACATCAATGGCACGCCTCGCCGTTTTGCCGCAAGGTTGGCCACATGCTCAATCACAAGGGCCTCGCCTTCGATGTGGTGAACTACAACGGCCTGCGCGGCATGATGGCGCTGCGCTTGAGCAAGGTCGGCAAATTACCTGTGCTCGACATCCAAGGCCAGCGCGTGCAAGACAGCACCCGCATCGCACGCTTCCTTGATCAACACTACCCCGATAAGCCGCTGTACCCCGCAGACCCGATCGCGCGCGCACAGGCTGAACTGTGGGAGGACTGGGCCGATGAGGTGCTGTACTTCTTTGAAGGCTATTTCCGCATCAACGACCCCGTGGCGATGAAGGCTTTCGTTGCCCTGATTTGTGCTGACCGACCCGCATGGGAGCGCATCCCGATGAAGTTCACACTCAAGTTTGCCGGCAACGTCATGCTCAAGGGGCAAGGTCTGGGGCGCATGGCCAAAGACGACATCCAATCCGAATTCCTCCGCCACATGGACCGCATCGACACGGTGCTAGCAAAAACAGGCTGGCTTGTGGGGGATACCAAGACCATCGCTGATATCGCGGTGAGTGCGCAACTGCTGGAGTTCGTGCGCACCAGCCCCATGCGCGGCGAGCTGTTGCGCCGCAAACACCTGGCCACATGGCTCGACAAACTGAAACCTTTTCACGGCTGACACAGATGCAAACCATAGCAAAGATCATTCAGGGCCCAGCCACACCGCCCGAAAACGCCATCAACACGCCGACCATTTGTGTTTTTTGCACGCACAACTGCAGCGTGCGCGTGGATGTCAAAGACAACACCATCGTGGCCATCCGGGGCGACGAGAGCAACCCCAACACGGCGGGCTACACCTGCAACAAAGTCCAAGCCATCCCCAACTACGTGCAGCATGCGCAAAGGCTTGAGCACCCGCTTAAACGCCAGCCTGATGGCAGTTTTGAGCGCATCAGTTGGGATCAAGCCATTACGGAGATCGCAGCCAAACTCAACGCCATTCGCAAGCAGCATGCGCCACGCTCCATTGCCATGTTTGGCTTAGGCGGCCAAGGCAACCACATGGATGCGTTTGGTGGCGTGCCCTTCATGGCCAGCTTGAATTCCCATGTCTACTTCAATGCACTGGGACAAGAAAAAACGCAGCACGCCTTGGTTTGGCGACACCTGTACAAAGCCACCCCAGAGCTCTATTTGATTGGCGACGACGAGCACTCGGACTACGTGCTGGTCTTAGGCACCAACCCCGTGATCAGCAACCGCGGGCTCAATCCCACAGATGTCTTCAAGGAACTGGCCACAGACAAGCAGCGCAAACTGGTGGTGGTTGACCCTCGCATCACCGAGACAGCCAAGCGTGCAGACCGCCACATCCGCGTCAGGCCAGGCGGTGACGCCTATTTGTTGATGGGCTTCATTGCCGTGATCTTGCGAGAGAACCTGCAAGACAAAAGCTACATCCAAGGCAAGGTCAAAGGCTTCGAGCAACTGGCTGCCGAGTTCAAAGATGTAGACCCCTTGAAGATGGCCGAGTACGCAGGCGTCAGCCATGAGGACATCGTGCTCACCGCGCGCGAATTTGCCACCTCACCATCGGCCTGTATCAGCTGGGATTTGGGCGTAGAGCAAACGCTTCACTCCACAGTGATCTCGTACCTGATGAACGTGATGCTGCTGATCACCGGCAATGCAGGCGTCGAGAAAGGCAACCTGTTTGTGGAGCAGTTCGGCCCGCGCGGTTTTTTCCAAGCGAAACAGGCCAAGGCGCTGGTATCAGGCATGGAGGCCATCCCCTTCATCTTGCCTGTGGGCATGTTCTCGCCCAACTTGGTTGCAGAAGAAATCACCACCAAGCACCCGGATCACATCAGGGCCTTGATCGTGGATGCGTCCAACCCGCTGCTGAGCTATGCCGATACCAAGGCATTAAAAGCCGCCTTTGCGCAACTGGAGTTGATGGTCGTCATCGAGGTCGCCATGACGGAGACGGCTCACATGGCGCACTACGTTTTACCCGCACCAGTGGGTTACGAGAAGTGGGAGTACGCCACATTCCCACACGCCAATGGCTTCACGCCACAGTTGCGCCCGCCTGTTGTGCGCGGCCCCCAAGAGGCCTTGCCTGAACAAGAGATCTACTACCGCCTCGCGCGCGCGATGAACTTGGTGCCCAAGGCGCCCGCTATCCTGCACAAGCTCGCCAAGAAGGCGAGAAGCCCGCTTGGTGCGCCCTTGTACTTGGCGGCCTTAGGCACCCTAGCCGCTTTGCGTGGCGGCGGGCTCTTCCCCATCATGGGGCGCATGGGCACATGGCTGTACGAGACGATGGGGCCGACGCTGCCCTCGCCTGCGCTGGGCGTCATGTGGGCGCTGTCACATGGCTACGCACTCACGCGCCGCAAGGCCTTGAACAATGCCCTGCCAGAGGCTCGCAAGCTGTGGAACCCGTTTGCAGCGGGTGAGCTGGTGTTTCAAAAACTGCTGGATCACCCCGAGGGCGTCTTGGTGGGCCGTGTACCCACGTCCGAGAACTTCGAGCAAGGATCGCGCCACCCAGATGGCAAAGCGCACATCTACCACGCTGCCTGGATGGCCGACATCCGCAAGCTCAGCCAAACGGCGCCATCAGAGCGCGACCCGGCCTACCCCTTCATCCTCAATGGTGGCTTGCGAACCGGCTGGACGGCCAACACCATCATCCGTGACCCCGCTTGGCGCAAAGGCAAAGGGCCGCACTGCCCCATCATCTTCAATGCCGAGGATGCCGCCGCACTGGGCATCGTCAATGGCGACATGGTCAAGCTAGAGACCCGTCGAGGTGCCATAGAAGGCCCCGCCAAGATCGACGCCTTCACCGCACGCGGGCACCTTCAGATCCCCAACGGCTTTGGCATGAAGTTCCCCGACCCTGTCACGGGCGAATTAAAGCAAGTAGGCATTTTAGTCAATGAACTCATGGACACGCAGGACCGAGACCCCTACACAGGCTGCCCGAACACCAAATACATCCAGTGCCGCGTGGCCCCTCTTATGAAAGAAGCAGCATGACCTTTGTCGTTACCGATGCCTGTATCCAGTGCAAATACACCGATTGCGTCACCGTCTGTCCGGTGGACTGTTTTTATGAGGGTCCCAACTTCTTGGTGATTGATCCAGAGGCCTGCGTGGACTGCGGCATTTGCATCCCCGAGTGCCCAGCAGAGGCCATCTTCGCAGACGTGGACTTGCCGCCAGATCAACAGCATTTCTTGCAGATCAACGCGGACTTGGCCAAACACCCTGCGTGGACCATGATCAATGTACAAAAAGACCCTTTGCCCGATCACGCGCAATGGCTGACGGTCAAAGGCAAGCTCGGCCAACTGGACAGGCATGGCGCGTGAGGCCCTGATCGACCAACACGGGCGGGCCATCACCTACCTGCGCCTGTCTGTCACCGACAAGTGCAACTACCGCTGCGTGTATTGCATGGCCGAGGACATGCAGTTCATGCCACGCGATGAGCTGATGTCCCTGGCCGAGTTGGCCACCATCGCCACGGCTTTTGTTGATCTCGGTGTGCGCAAAATCAGGCTGACAGGTGGCGAGCCCTTGGTCAGGCCCGGCGTGCTCTCACTGGTCGCCAAACTGGCCAGCCTGCCGGGCTTGGACGAGTTGACCTTGACCACCAACGGGGCCCACCTGCACAAACTGGCACAGCCCTTAAAGCAAGCTGGTTTAAGTCGCATCAACATCAGCCTAGACAGCCTTCAGCCAGACCGTTTCAAGCAGCTGACACGCACAGGCAAGCTCACCGACGTGCTGGCAGGCATCAGGGCTGCGCAAGATGCGGGCTTTACACGCATCAAGCTCAACAGCGTGATCCTGCGTGACCGCAACGACGACGAGGTGATCGATCTGGTTGACTTTGCCCGAGCCCAAGGCTTGGACATCGCCTTCATTGAGGAGATGCCTTTGGGCGTCATCCATGAGCACGACCGCGCGGCCAGCTTTGTCTCCAGCGCAGAGATACTCTCGCGCATCGGCACGCGCTACCCACTGACCTTCAGTGCAGAAACCAGCGGCGGCCCCGCCCGCTTCCACCGCATGGCCGACAGCAGCACACGCATTGGCGTGATCTCACCGCACAGCGCCAATTTTTGCAGCACCTGCAACCGCGTCCGCGTGACGGCCGATGGCAGACTGATGCTGTGCCTAGGCAATGACGATGCGGTCGATTTGGGGTCGGTACTGAGGGCCCATCCCCATGAGCCATCGAGGCTGAAAGAGGCCATCAAAGCAGCCATTCAAACCAAACCGGAGCGGCATCACTTCCGCTTGGATGCGCCACCTCAGATCATCCGATTCATGAGCGCGACGGGCGGTTAAACACCCCTTACAGGCACATCACCGGCGACGCGACTTGCCCGATTTAGACGGCTTTGACAGCGTGGCTGGACGCCATAGCTTGAGCTCTTCCTCCAAGCCCTGCGTCGTCGTACCCAAGGTCGCCCTGACATCCTCACTCAGCGCAGCCCATCGGCTACCAAAGTCGACAGCACAGGCACGGAACACCTCGACGGTGCTGGCCATGGCGATGCGGTTGCCGCCGCAAGCCACCTCCAGCGCCACCACAGGCTCACCAAAGACCTGCCAAATGCGGCCCATCAAGCGGCTGCATTCAGGCTCTTTATCTGACAGGTTCACAGCCAAGATGCCCGAGGCGCTCAAGGCGGCCCGGCACGCCTTGTAAAAAGCGACCGAGCACAAAACCTCAGGCTGCCCGTCGTAGCTGAAGCCATCCACCAAGATCACCTCATAGCCCGCACCTGCTGCCTGGCTGACAAACGCAGCCCCGTCCCCACAGACCACGCGAAACCGAGGCCCATCGGGCGGCACCATGAAGGCATCGCGCATCGCGATCACATGGGGGTTGATCTCCACCACGGTGATGTCCATCTGCGGGAAGTGCTTGTGGCAATACTTGACCAGTGAGCCGCCACCCAAGCCAATCATCAGCAATGAGGCCGGTGCCGCGTTGAGCAACACAAAGCCCATCATCACCTGTGTGTACTGCAAGTCCAAGGCGGTGGGGTCGTCCAGCCGCATCCGACTTTGGATCACGGACATGTCAAACTGCATCGACACCGTGCCTTCGTCCGTATAGGCGTAAGGCTTCACATCATCAGACATCACTTATCACTCATCACTTACTCTGCTGGTTTTTCAGCAAGGACATGGCAGACCCAATCAAGCCCGATATCTCGCTGACGTTGCCTGGCACGATCATGCTGTTGGTTGTTTGAGCCAGCTTGCCAAAGGCCTCCACCGCCTTTTCAGCGACCTTCAGTTGCACCGCTTGCTCACCACCGGGCTGGCGGATGGCTGTGGCGATGCGTTCGATGGCGCCAGCGGTGGCCTCGGCCACGGCGGTGATGGCAGCAGCCTCACCTTGGGCTTTGTTGATCTCGGCTTGTTTCTCGCCTTCTGATCGGGCGATCGCGGCTTCGCGTGCGCCAGTGGCGATGTTGATTTGCTCTTGGCGGCGCCCTTCTGAGGCGGCGATCAAGGCGCGTTTTTCACGCTCAGCGGTGATCTGTTGCTGCATGGACCGCAAGATCTCAGCCGGTGGCGTCAGGTCTTTGATCTCGTAGCGCAGCACCTTGACACCCCAGTTCAAGGCGACCTCGTCCAACGCCAACACCACGGCCGCGTTGATCGAATCACGCTCTTCAAAGGTTCTGTCCAGCTCCATTTTGCCGATCACACTGCGCAGTGTGGTTTGCGCCATTTGCGTGATGGCCACCAAGTAGTTACTCGACCCATAACTGGCACGCATGGCATCGGTGACTTGGAAGTACAAAATGCCATCCACCTGCAGCTGCGTGTTGTCTCTGGTGATACAGACCTGACTGGGCACATCCAGCGGGATTTCTTTCAGCGAGTGCTTGTAGGCCAAGCGGTCCACAAAGGGCACCAGCATGTTCAAGCCCGGCGTCAAGGTGGAATGGTACTTGCCCAAGCGCTCAACCACCCAAGCCGTTTGCTGGGGCACGATCTTGATCGATCTGGCGATGAAGACGCCTGCGATGATCAGCAATACCAATGAGACGATTTCCATGATTTAGACCCTGTTTAGTGATGAATGGGAGGAGTGATGCGATGAAACGTCTGCGGTCAACGGCCCAACACCAAGCGGTTGCCTTGGAAGCCACGGATCACGTGCACCCCCGGTTGCGGTGCGTCTGTGCCTTCGTAAGTGGCAGCCCAAGCTGCGCCTCGGTATTGAACGTGCGTGCTGCCGTCCTCATCCCAGCTCTGCACATGCACTTTTTCACCCACATCCAAGTTCACACTGGCTTCGCTCAGTGCTGCGCCCGGCCGGGTGCGGTATGCGTGCCACGCTGCAACAGTGCCGCCGCCCACCACCGCCGCAGCGATCAATTGAATCGCAAAGCTCATGTGGGCATGGGCAGCCAAGGCGGCAGCAGCCAAACCCAAGGCGAGCATCAGCAGGTAAAACGTACCTGTGGTCAGCTCAACGGCCACCAGCGCACCCGCTGCCACCCACCACCATGTTGAATTGGCAAAATCTAGCAAGACGTTCTCCGTTTACGGTTTAGGGGCATCGAGGTCTGACAATTTGGTCAACGCAGGCTGCCAAAGCGCCTTCACAGGCAAGCCTGCGTGCTTGAGAAACACACCATACGCCGCCATGATGGCCAAAATGTAGCCCAAGCTGGAGGCCACGCCAGCCCCCACCGCGCCCCATCTTGGCACCAAAACCAAGCCCAGCACAAAGCTGATCGACAAAGACAAACCGGCAATGGCGCCTGACAGCTGCGGGCGCCCCAAATGGTTGGTGTAGAACGCCGACAAGCTCGATGCCGCAGCATACGCCGCCACCCCCGGCAACAGCGCCGCCAAAGGCATCAGAGAGGCCTGATACGCCGGGCCCATGACCCAAGGCAGCGCCCACCAAGCCAAGGCCAACAAGACTGGCGCAGCCAGCAGCGTCGACAACACGTTGATGCGCACCGCCTGCACGGTCATGCTGGCTGCGATCCGGGTGTCGGGGTGGCCAATGCGGGCGTACACCGACACCGTCACCGAGGACGACAGCAGCCAAAGCAACTCAGCCGAGGTCACCGCCACGGAATAGGTGCCCACCGCGCTCAAACCATGAAAGTGCTCAACCAAGAACAGCGAGGCACGGTAGTTGAGCAAACCCACCACGTTGACGACACCAATGGTGGCTACAAACGGCCACTGCGCCCACCAGCTAGACGGGGTTGAGTCAGACGACGCGATCGGCGCCAATAAGTCATCACGCCTGCCCGCATCTTTCAAGGCATAAACAGCCGTCACCACGGCCACCAAAGACTTGCCACTGACCCATGCTGTGAGCACCAGCACCACCACCGCGCCGCTGCGCTGCGTGCCCTGCATGATCCACCAAGCACCCGCCAGCCCCATCAACACCGACGCGGGGGCGGCAACCTGCGCCACATTGATCGGCCACATGCGGCCCTGCCCCAACCACAGCCCGGTCGCCGTGGGTACCAGCAATAAAAAGGGTGCGCCAAGCGCCAAAAGCCACAGCTGCGAATAGGGCAAGCGATCAGACCACCACGACACGCCGAGCAAAATCACCGAAGCCAGCAAACCCAAAACCACGGCTGCTCGCAATACACCTTGCAGCATGGGCAAGGCCCGCACAGGCCCTGCACCCGCTTGCTGCGACATCTGTCTGGCCAGCCACAAGCCCAAACCGGTGAACAGCGTCAACAAGGCCGACTCCACCGCGACAAACAAGGCAAAGGCGCCTTGAACCTGCGGCCCCTGGCGCGCAACCAACACCGTGATCGACAAACCGAGGGCCACCATCAGCAGTTTGGCGGCCAAATTCCCCAGCGCGGCCTTGGGCAGGGCAGCCCAAGCCTGACGCAAAAAATTCATGGGGGAGGGTTCTTGAGCAGACATATTCGGCATTGTCGCCCAGGGTTTCATACAATCAAGGGTTCGGCCTGACGCCAACCCGGCCCATCAGTCGCCCACCGCATTTCAAAAAGCTGCCAATATGACCACGCCCCAACACCCCGCCACGCACGAATCCGTCACCGCAGAGCTGATGGTGGACACCAATAAACTGGTCGCCGAGCGCCGCGAAAAACTCGCCGCCATCCGTGCCGAGGGTGTGGCCTTCCCCAACGACTTCAAACCGGCTGACCGCGCCGCCCCCCTGCATGCCGCGCACGACGCCACCGAGCCAGAGGCCCTTGACGCGCAAGCCAACAAAGTGACCGTGGGTGGGCGCCTGATGCTCAAGCGCGTCATGGGCAAAGCCTGTTTCGGCACCCTGCAAGACGCCACCGGCCGCATTCAGGTCTACGTGACGCTGGACGCCGTCGGCGCCGACGCCCTGCATGCCTTCAAGCATTGGGACTTGGGTGACATCCTCGGCGCCGAAGGCACCTTGATGAAGACCAAGACGGGCGAGCTGTCCATCCGCGTCACCAGCATCCGCCTGCTGACCAAAGCCTTGCGCCCCTTGCCCGACAAGTTCCACGGCATGACCGACCAAGAGCAGAAGTACCGCCAGCGTTATGTCGATCTGATCATGGACGAGCATTCACGTTCGCGCTTCACCGCCCGCTCCAAGGCCATCGCGTCGATCCGTCAATTCATGGTCGACCACAACTTCTTGGAAGTTGAGACGCCGATGATGCACCCCATCCCTGGCGGCGCCAATGCCAAGCCCTTCACCACGCACCACAACGCGCTGGATCAGGAGATGTTCCTGCGCATTGCCCCTGAGCTGTACCTCAAGCGCCTGATCGTGGGCGGCTTCGAGCGCGTGTTCGAGATCAACCGCAACTTCCGCAACGAGGGCGTGTCCGTGCGGCACAACCCCGAGTTCACGATGATGGAGTTCTACGCGACCTACTGGAACCACCGCGATTTGATGGACTTCACCGAAGAGGTGCTGCGCCACGCGGCACGCGCCGCCGCTGGCACAACCCGCCTGACGTATGCAGGCAAAGAGGTCGACCTAGAATCACCTTTCGCCCGCCTGACGGTGCGCGAGTCACTGATCCAGATCGCTGGACTGACTCCCGACGAAGCCGACAGCAAAGACGCCCTGCACGCCAAACTCAAGGGACTGGGCACGGAGCCACCCGCCCGATGGAGCTTGGCCGAGCTGCAATTTGGCCTGTTTGAAGCCGCTGTGGAAGAGCAACTGTGGCAGCCCACCTTCATCATTGACTACCCGGTCGAGGTCTCGCCCTTGGCGCGTGCATCGGACACCAACCCCGCCATCACCGAGCGCTTTGAGCTGTTCATCACCGGCCGCGAATACGGCAACGGCTTCAGCGAGCTGAACGACCCCGAAGAGCAAGCCGCCCGCTTTGCCGCCCAAGCCAACGCCAAGGATGCGGGTGATGAAGAGGCCATGTACTTCGACGCCGACTACATCCGCGCGCTGGAATACGGCCTGCCCCCGACAGGTGGCTGCGGTATTGGCATCGACCGCTTGATCATGCTGCTGACCGACGCGCCCAATATCCGTGACGTGATCTTGTTCCCAGCACTGCGCCGGGAAGCTTAAGTCCCTTACGCGAGTAAGTAGCCGTTGCACTAATTAGCGGGGGCATGTCACTTGAGTCGCTCAAAATAACAGCGCCCAGCATGCTCTCGCAAAAATGATCAATGCAAGAGGTCTGCAAGCGCAGACGCCAACAACCCGTGCTTAAACTTAAAACCACTGTCCAAGGCTTTTTGGGGCACCACACGCTGCCCTTGGGTAATGAGCTCAGCCATTTCCCCCAACATCAACTGAAAGACCAAAGCGGGCGTAGGCAAACAAGCGGGTCGACCCAATTGCTTGCCGACTGCTTTGGCAAATTCTTTGTTGCTTACGGCTTGAGGCGCTACAAAATTAACCGGACCCTTCATCCGTTCATCTTGCATGCAGTGTGCTAACAATCTGTACCAATCGCCACGATGAATCCATGAAAAAACGTGTTGCCCATCCCCAATAGGACCGCCTGCAAAGAGCTTAAACGGCAATAACATTTTAGGCAGCGCACCACCATCTTCGGCCAATACCACACCGGTACGAAGCAAAACCACACGTAAACCAAAGCCTTTTGCTCGCTCCGCCTCCACTTCCCAATCACGGCATAGCTGCGATTGAAAAGAAGGCTGCGATGGTGCATTTTCGTTCAACGCTTCATTACCCTGAACGCCGTAATAACCAATGGCCGAACCGGAGAGTAAAACCTCGGGTTGATGGGTTAATTGCGCGACCTTATCCACCAAATGACGAGTCACGTCAATGCGACTGCTGCGCAATTGCTGCTTGCGCGCTTCTGTCCAGCGTTTGGCCGCAATGGGCTCACCAGCCAGATTGATCACACCGGCAAAAACGGTATCGTTTGAGATTTGCGCCAAACTCGTCACGATAGTGACGCGAGAACCAAAAGCATCTTGTGCCTTGGCTTTGTTGCGCACCCAGACGGTGACTTGATGCCCACCATCGAGGAGTTGATGTACCAGTGGTGCGCCCAAAAAACCCGTTGCACCCGTGACCAGCCAGTGCCTTGGTTCAAAATCAAAAACACCTGACATCACTTGCCTCCGGCCACTTAACCTGGTGTGGATTCAGGTGGATTGCTGAGCAGCATACTTTTTGGGCAAGCTAATCACTAGCTCAAAAGGACGAAACCCTTCTGTGGTCTGGGCATCCGTGAATTCAATAACAACGTCACCCATGTATTTGTTCAGAAACTTGCGCACGGCATCCATTCCGACGCCACGCCCAGATACATTCGTCACCTCGGCTGCAGTCGATAGGCCGGGAAGGAAGACCATTTCTGCAATTTGATTGTCACTAACTGGTTGATCGGCTGTGATTCTTCCAGCGCTGATCGCTTTCTGCCGTATACGTTCTATTGCAAGGCCCTTGCCATCGTCCTTTATCGTGATCGTTATCTGGTCTTCATCGACTGAGACTTTCAGTGCAATGTTTCCCTTTGGATTTTTGCCAGCCGTGATACGGTCTGCGGTCACTTCAAGTCCGTGATCCATGATGTTTCGGAACACATGCATGAAGACGTTACGCAGCATCGGCACAATCTCCTTTTGTAGAAGGATGTCGCTGTCAGCGATATCGACCTCCGGCACCTCTTTTTGCAGCTGACGCGCAAGCGAGGGCAATGCCGAGATAATGCCTTTTAAAACTTCCGGAACCTTTTCATAACGCAAGACCGCGAGGGAGTTACGAATCTGCTTGATCGAGTTCTTAAGGTCGCTGATTGGTGAGTTTTCGTTGATGCTCTCAATGACGCTAAAAATACGCTCGAGAACAGCAGCGTCGGCGCCGGCGGCACCCGAAACAAGACCGCTCAATTTCTCCTTGAATGTGCTCTCGTATATCTCGATGCGAGTCCGAACCGACTGCAACTGCTTGAGCAAAGCAGCCTGATCCCACACATAAGCTTCGTGCGACCTCAGTAAGCTGTAGGCCGTCTCGGCCTCGTGCACGCTATCAGTGGCATAGGACAAGCCATATGTTCGTGCGTTCCCTTTGACGGTATGCATATTACGGAACAGTGTCGCAATGACATCTGGGTCTTTTGTTGTCGTATTCTCGATCAGTGCCTTGTTCTCCGCCAAGAACTCGTACGACGTGTCGATGAAATCAAACAGCTTGTCCTTCGAGATTGCAAGTATCTGGCCAATAACCTCCAACTGTTCTTTTTGGCGCTCTGTTTCAAGTTGCAAGGCCCTGTGCTCGGTCACATCTCTCACCGTGACCATCAGTTTGTCCACGATGCCATCGCTGCCAAGCACGGGACTCCAGTCAAGCTCGAGTACCTTACTCCGTGCCCCTTCGTAGTGTTTGGTGTACTCGGCAAGCAGTAAGTGGGAGTTGAACTCAAAATTGATGGCATCCTCACCGATCACGGACCCAAGTGCAACTTCGACTTGGCTTAGTGCGTCGCCCACCACACTGCTACCAGCAAAGAGGAAGCTGCAGGCAGGTTGATTCGATATGTCATCTGTTTCAAATATCTCTGCCAGAAAGGCGGAGTATTCAGGATGGATGAATGCCTCCCTGGTAATCGTGAAAATACCCTGGCGCATGTTCTGCAACATATTGTTGAGATCACCGGTCTTCTGATGAAGCTCAGCTGTACGCAGGTGAATTCGCTCCTCCAGCGTTCTGTTTTGCTCTTCAATCACCTTCAACATGTGAATGTTCTTAACCGTGATCACTGCCATCCGTGCAATCGTGAGAGCAAAGCCTTCATCATCTGCATCGAATTCGACCTTGCCAGCTTCGCCTTCAAAATGCATCACACCAAACACCGTCTTGTCATCCATCATCGGAACGCAAAGCAGGGCTCTGGATCTGTCGTTGGCCTCCGAAGGCATATCGTCTTGTGCCTTGGATGTGTCAGGAATGAACACCGTTTTCCCGGTTTTCGCGACCATTCCTGCCATACCTTCTGACACTTGCAACGATTTTGCTTGTTGCATCCCCTCAATCCGCTCAGGGTAAACCGCGCTTAGATTCAAGGTCTGGTTCGAGTCAAGCAGGTAAATCGAACCCCCTTCAAAATGTGTTTGTTCCTGCATGACCTTGAGAGCAGTTTCCAGAGCAATTTTTTGCTCATGAATACCCGCCATGGTCTCACCGGTTTTATTTAAGCGAGCCAGATCGGAGAGCTTTCTGCGTATGGCATTGCGCATGCGGTCAAAGGCCTTGGCGAGACTGCCGAGCTCATCGACGCGACTGACGTCGATGTCATAGTCAAGATTGCCAGAAGCAAGGCGGTCTGCACTGTTGCGAAGTGCATTGATGGGCCGCTGAATGACACGCTTACCAAGAATGACAATGAAGATAGATATCAATAAAATGAAAACGAGTGCAAAACCAAATACCAAAATGGTTGTGTAACGAATCAGGGATTTGACCTTGTCTGTGGAAGTAACCATCCGGACGCGAGCTAATTCGCTCCCATCTCGGGTAATTTTTGAGCTACTAACAATGTATTTTGGGTTTTTAAGCAAGCTAACAAAACTGACGCCAGCGATCGACTCCCGAATCTTTTCGGCGATGGGTTGCTCCTTGCCTTCCTCATAGACTTGGATGGCGACAACGTCGACATCTAAAAAGCTGGCGGCCAATATGCCATTCAGCGCTGCCGTGTCAAAATTCCATAGCGGAACAACCAAACTGACCGCAGTCAGGTCAACCGTGTTCGAGGCTTTTTGAGACAATTCAGCCATTGATCGATCGTAGTTATACATGCCGACCAACAAGGCAAAGACGCTCAAACCGATCGCAAGGCCAGTTAACACCACCGTGTTGAACAACCTAACGATACTTTTGGAAAAATACAAAAACATGGCTAGAAAACCTTACTTTAGCAACTGGATGGCAAGCTGAATCAGCTTAATTTTCAAGAATATCTGCATTATGTCATTGATCGAAATCAGAAAATGATGTACATCACTACTCACCCAGCTTGCACGAAAATACGTGCTAGCACGAACACATCAATTGTCGCGTGGAGTAAGTAATTCGAGACTCAAGTACACGATTGTTGACCCATGCTGCGTATAACGGCATGTTCCACAAAGACTTTAGTTGTTACTTTGCATTTCACATTCGCAAGCGCCAACAGGGTGATCACCGATGTTGCTCAAGAACAAGGCACGCCCAACACCGTGACCCCATTTCCGTCTCGGCAGTGCAACGTGCGCACCAGTGTGGTGATACGGCTAGCCCATGATTCGCCACACTTGGCACTCAAGCTGTAGACAACACGCCGATACACGGCGTTGCTGCCTTTATAACCCACGTCTTGGCTATTGCTTCAGTGCAACTCACGACCGTTATTGCGCCAGTGCGCGCTTCTTGAAGTCGGACACCATCTTGTCGTATTGACCGTTGGCCTTTAGCTCGGTCAAGCCCACTTCAAACAGGTCAGCCATGCGTTTGCCATCGGGGTGCGTTTTGGAGAAATTGAGCCAAAACCCGTCTTTGCTGATTTCGCCAACCACTTTGATTTTGCCGTTCAAATCGGGCGAATTCTTGATGCGAATCAAACCGGGCATGGTATTCATGATGATGTACTGCACACGCTTAGCCGCCAGCATCTTCAAAAGAAGATCATCGGACGCTGCCTCAGACTTTTTGATCTTCGGGTTCGCGCTGAAAGTACTTGGGTAGGTGTAGCCGACTGTCGTACCCACTGTTGATCCCTCAAGGGCCTTGGTAGTCAAGTTTGACTGGGTTGATGTCGACAACGCAAATATCGACAGACCCTCCTCAAAAAGCGGGGTCTTGTGCCAGTAGTACTCGTTTTTGTTTTCTTCGTTGATGGACGTATTAAAAGCGGCGACAACTTTGCCGTCTTTTGCCAGTTGCAGAGCGCGTGAAAACGGCACTGCCATCAGCTTGACATCCACCCCCTTATGCTTAAAAACCGCCCGAACCAGATCGGGCGATAAGCCCTCAGGGCCTGACTTATCGGCCTTCATGGACGAGTAGGGCGCCCAATCATCCTCAGCAGCGATGGTGATGGTAGGGCGCTGCGCGTAGGCAACAGAGGCAAAGCTCAAGGCAATCAGACCGGCTTTCAAATACTGAGTTAGCAACATGATGGGCTCCATAGTGAATAAATTGACGTTGCACCGTCCCTGCGTACTTCGGCACAATTCATCAAAGCTGATTCTGTGCCGCGCTAAACAAAGGTGTCAACCGGTTGAATTCACGAAATGGTCGTGAATCTGACTCTTCGGTAAAAATGGCGGCTCAAGTCATGTCAATACAAAACAACACCACCCCGAGAAGCAATCAGTTAGGCTTGACGCTCTCTGATTTCTGCAAACAAGATTACACAGCAATCGATACTCGCCATGAAGTCAACGATGTGCTGGTTCACATTGAGCGCTAGCTGGAAATCCACCGCAGTCATGCTGACTTCAGTGGCTCCATTTTTTACAACTTGTCTTTGTAAGGATTTGGTATGCGAAAAATTCAACGTACTTTGATGGCTGTTGCATCTCAAGCCAGCATGGCGGCCTTGTTTGCGGGTGCTGTGCCCTCGCTCGTGTGTGCCCAAGTGGCCGCCAGCAGCGATTGGAAAACATCCGGACAGGCTTCTTTTGTCTCGGACTATGTGTTCCGTGGTGTGTCTCAGACTTGGGGTAAGCCAGCTGCTCAAGTGTCCGTGACGGCCGATCATGCAAGCGGCGCTTACGCCAGCTTCTTTGCCTCCAACGTAGCGCCGCAGTTCGTGCCAAACGCCAACTTGGAAACGGACTGGAGCTTGGGCTACAAGACGAAAATGTCTGGCTTGGATTTGGATGTGGGCGGAATATTCATTTACTACCCAGGTGGTAATTTCAAGAACACATTTAACGGGTCGACGCTCAATCCGTCCAATCCTCAAACGCTGGAACTTTATGTCAGCGCTGCTGCTTCAGGCGCTAGTTTGCGCTTTGGGTACATTCCCGGCAGGTTCTTTGGCTGGAATGAGAACAACTCAGGGGTGGGAAACTTCAACGCCAACGAGCCTACAGCAGGATTGAAAACTGATAGCTCCAGTGGCGCTTGGGCCTTGGACGCGAGTTATACCCTCGCTGTCACGGAGGGCTGGAGCTTGCAGTTCGCCGTCGGCCACCAAGAAGTACCCAAGAGTGTCGAAACCAGCTGGAGCTATGGGCGCTTGGCGCTGAATGGAGATTTGGGCAACAGTTGGTCTATGAATGTGGCCGCATCAGCGACCACACAACCCAAGTCGTTCAAGAACTTCCCGTCTTTGACTGGCAACGGACAGGAATACAGCCCAGCCAAGAGCAAGCTCATTTTGACGCTTGCCAAGGCCTTCTGATGCCTACCTAGGTCATCTCGTCAATTGTTAGGCCCCGCTTTGTCGGGGCTTTTTTTTGCCTGCTTGCGATTGTGGCCGCGCATGCCGTTCGTTATCCGGCCATGAATGCTGGCACGCCAAACTCAAGGTACTGGGCACGGAGCCCCCCGCCCGCTGGAATACGGCCTGCCCCCACAGGCGGCTGCGGTATGGGCACCAAGCGCTTGCAAATGGCAAACAAAGGGGCCATCCGTGACAATATCGAATATATGATTCGAAAGCTTGAATAAGCACAAGATCGAGTATCGAGCGATTAATATGACTCATTAATCGACAATACACGTTCAGGGGCAACCCCAGTTGTTTTTATTTATTTACTCCAAATAATAAACAATCAACTTTATTGCCCTTTGATCATGTCGCCTCCAAAGCCAGATCAATCACCAGCAGCCAGCGCCACAATGCCCTCTGTGAGTAAAACAACGCTGCTCGCATTGAGCTTGGCTTTGGCCGCATCCAGCGCCCACGCGGTCACACCATCCAGCTTCAAAGTGGTGCCACCCGGGCGCTCGCTGATCATGATCGGTCAGGCGCCAGAGCCCGCAGTGAACGCCGACCTGACGTCCTACGTCAAGGGCACCAACTCGGTCCCCGCCGGTTTTGGCTTCTTCTTGATCATGACGGGCGATCTGCAGCGCACCCGACAAGATCTGGCCACCATCAAAGAATTCATGGATCGCTATCCGGGCGCCCCCCTGACGCTGGCGTTGGGATATGGCACACAGCTCAGCTTAAACGGCCTCAATTCAGCCGCGCTGCTGGCTGGCGGCTATGACGCCGAACTCAAAAGCATTGAAGAATGGCTGCGCAGCTTGAGCATCCCCGTCTTCCTCAAGCCCATGTACGAGTTCGACCGCGCCTGCTTGACTTACGGGCCTCCGGCCCTGTACGTCAAGGCCTACCGTTACCTCGCTGACCGCGTGCGCAAGAACGCCAACAACAATGTGGCACTGGTTTGGCACTCAGCTGGCGCAGGCTACAAGATTGAAGATGTTTGCCCCATCGAGCGCTACTTCCCCGGCAAGGCGTATGTGGACTACTTCGCGACCTCGTTTTTCACACCGGGCCGCACAGACAGCAACTACGCGTCCTATATGCAGAAGATGGATGTGCTGTTGAACAAAGCCAAGAAACTCGGTTTGCCCTTGATGATTGCTGAATCGACAGCCATGAAAATCGGCACGACCAGCGGCCAAGCCAGCGTGGACTGGATGAACGACTATTTCGATTTCGTTGAAAAGTACGACATCCGCATCGTCAATTACAGCGCACGCCAATGGGGCAAGCGCGGCGGCGTCTGGTCGATCATTGGCTTCCCTGACGATGGCCGCATCCAGTCCAGCCCGGAGGTCTTGGCCACATGGCGCCAACGAGTCAGCGCCCCACGCTATTTGGCGACTGCGGGCCCCAAGGTGTTTGACTTGCTGGGCTACAAACCCAATCCCACCCCGCTGACATGGTCAGCCACGCCAGAAGCCGAACGCGACGTCTATTGGCCGCTGTGCCCCGGCTCCACGGTTGGCGGGACGGCGGGCTGGTGCACCACACCATTCCTGCCTTGGATCAACGCCGCCTTACCCCCCGCACAAGCACAGGTCGCACAGAACTTGTTGAAAGCGGCCATCACCCCAGTGAACACGGCCACCCAACCGGTTCAGCAAGCCATCAAGACCGCCGTAGAGACCGCGACAGGCGTCATCAAGGGGATCTTTGGCTTGTAAGGCACACCAAGCGCACCGTCCTAGATCCTGCGCTTGTCCTTCTCTACTTACGGCATCATGATGGCAACAGGACGCAAGTGACACGCCTTCATGAAGCCCAAGATTGACCACGACTTCGAGATGTCGTCGCGGGTCAAAGGCCCATGAGCACCACCAAGCATGAGCCGCAAAGCATGACGACCTTCATCGCCCTTTTGCGCGGCGTCAATGTAGGCAAGGCCAAGCGCGTCCCCATGGCAGCGTTTCGTGCGCTGCTGTGCGACTTGGGTTACACGGACGTGGTCACCTTGCTCAATAGTGGCAACGCCGTCTTCCGTGCCACAAAGGGGGCATCCGCCCAACACGCGGCAGACATCGCTTCTGCCCTCGCCAGCCAACTCAACGTTGACGTGCCGGTCATCGTCAAGTCAGCACCCGAGTTGTCCGCCATCATCGCGGCAAACCCCATCACGGCGACAGCACCCGACCATGCGCGTTTTTTGGTGGCGTTCACCCAAGACCCCGCTTCGTTGCGCAGCCTTTCTGCCATTGAACCTCTGGTCATGCCGTCAGAGCAATTCGCGGTGGGCCAGCATGCCGCCTATTTGCTGTGCACCGACGGCATCCTAGACAGCAAGGCTGGCAAAGCCCTTGTGGGCAAATGCGGCCAACTTGTCACAAGCCGGAACTGGGCGACCACGCTCAAGCTTCAAGCACTGACGGGCAGCGGCCCAAGCGCGGCTTAAGCTGACAGCCAACAGGAACCGCCCACCTCCGCTAATATCGCATCCTTCCTCGTCAAACATGGCCGCCATGTCGCACACACCGTCACATCCGCAAACCGATGCCCCCATCGAAACCCGCCATGGCGTGTGCAACCTGTGTGAGGCCATTTGCGGTCTGACATTTCAGGTGCAAGGGCCCAAGATCATCTCGGTCCGGGGCAACGATGCCGACCCCTTGTCGCGTGGCCATATCTGCCCCAAAGCGGTCGCCCTCAAAGACCTGCACGAAGACCCTGACCGCCTGCGCATGCCCGTCAAGCGTGTCAGCGAGAACGGCCAAACGCGCTGGCAAACCATCACATGGGACGAGGCCTTTGATTTGGTCGTCGACAACCTGGCCCGCGTGCGCGAGCAACACGGGCCAAGCGCTGTCGCCGTCTACCAAGGCAACCCCAGCGTGCACAACTGGGGCAACATCACCCACGGGTCGCTGTTTTTGGGGCAACTCAAAACCCGCAGCCGCTTCTCCGCCACATCGGTTGACCAACTGCCACACCATTTAGTGGGCTACTGGCTCTACGGCCACCAGATGCACATCCCCATCCCCGATGTGGATCACACCCGCTTCATGCTGATTCTGGGCGGCAACCCACTGGCCTCCAATGGCAGCTTGATGACCGTGCCCGACGTGCGCGCGCGCTTCAAAGCGCTGCGTGAGCGTGGCGGCAAGCTCATCGTCATCGACCCACGCCGCACCGAAACGGCCGCCGTGGCCGATGAACACCACTTCATTGACCCCGGCACCGATGCCGCGTGGCTGCTGTCTGTCATCCACACTTTGTTTGAAGAGGGCTTGGTGCAACCACGCCACTTGGCCTCTTTGCTGGACCAGCAAGAAGCCGTGCGCACCGCCGTGGCCACCTTCAGCCCTGAAGCGATGGCCGCCCACACGGGCATTGATGCGGACACCACCCGACGCTTGACCCGCGAGATGGCCGCCGCCGATGGCGCCGTCTGCTATGGCCGCATGGGCCTGTCAACGCAAGCCCACGGCGTCGTCTGCCAATGGGCCATCCAAGTCATCAACTTGCTGACGGGCAATGTCGACCGCGAAGGTGGCGCCTTGCTGACCACCCCAGCCATCGACCTGATCCAGCTCAAACTGATGGGCGCCGGGCACTTCGACGTCTGGCGCAGCCGCGTGCGGGGTGCGCCCGAATTCAGCGGCGAACTCCCCGTATCGGTGATGGCCGAAGAAATGCTCACGCCAGGCAAAGGCCAGATGCGCGCCCTGATCACCTCATGCGGCAACCCAGTGCTGTCAACACCCAATGGCCGCCAGTTAGACAAGGCACTCGATGGCTTGGACTTCATGGTCTCCATCGACTTCTATTTGAATGAGACAACGCGCCATGCTGATGTGATCCTGCCCCCGACCTGCGCGGTCGAGCATGACCACTACGACCTGCTGTTTTTGCACTTGGCCGTGCGCAACGTGGCCCGCTACACCGAAGCCATCGTGCCCCACGGCGAGGGCGCACTGCACGACTGGCAGATCTACGCTGAGCTAGCCCGTCGCTATGCCCGCCGCACCTGGTCGCTGGAGCGCGCCAACGTGCGCCAACGCCTGACCGGCATGCTCACACGCGGCGTGATGACCCGCATGCCGCCACACCGCCTGCTGGCCCTTGGCCTGAACCGCGCCAAAAAGGGCCTGAGCTTCAAGCGCCTGAAGGCCCACCCCGAAGGCATTGATCTGGGGGCCTTGCAGCCGTCATTGGTCGACAAGCTCCAAAAACGAGGCCGCCGCATCGACCTGCTGCCGCTGGGCATCCGCAAAGAGTTGCCGCACCTGATGCAGGTGTTCCCAGCCACTGCAGCCGCCGCCACAGCCGTGCCCACAGCCCCATCAGGCCAGGCCACGCTCAAACTGATCGGCCGACGTGACGTGCGCAGCAACAACTCATGGATGCACAACAGCGCACGGCTGGTATCTGGCAAACCACGTTGCACATTGTGGATTCACCCACAAGATGCCAGCTCGCGCGGCCTGATAGATGGACAAACAGTGACCGTATCGTCGCGCGTGGGCCAAGTCAGCGTCCCGCTGCACCTGACCGAAGACATCCGCCCCGGCGTGGTCAGCCTGCCGCATGGCTGGGGCCACGATCGCATCGGCACCGACATCAAAATCGCGCAAGCCCACGCGGGCGCCAGCATCAACGACCTGACGGACGATCAACTGACAGAGCGCATCAGCGCCAACGCGGCCTTCAGCGCGGTACCCGTTTGGATCGACGCTGCGTGATCCACCAACGTGCCGAGATCGCTGCCGCCGCCGCCCGCATGGTCGTGCAAGAGGCCATGCCGTGGGGCCCAGCCAAACGCCGGGCCGCCAAGCAACTGGGCTTGAGCGACGAGGGCAGCCTGCCCGACAACACCGAGCTAGAAGCGGCCATCTTCACCTACCTGTCCGTGTTCTGCGCCGACACCCAGCCCGCAGAACTGCGCGCTTTGCGTGAGCTTGCCGCGTTGTGGCTGGCCCGTTTGGCCGACTTCCGCCCGCATCTCACAGGCGCAGTCTGGCGCGGCACCGCTACCCGGCAAGACGACATCCACCTGCATCTTTATTGCGACGACGGCAAATCCGCCGAAATCGACCTGCTCAACAAAGGCATCGACTACGACGTGGGCCGCGCGCCCGGCCCACGTGGTCAGGTGGATTGCTTGAGCTTGAGCGCACACTGCACCTCGCTACAGCAAACCGTCTGCCTTCACCTGATCATCTTGGACACCGGCGATTTGCGTGGCGCACTCAAAGCCGATGCCAACGGGCGCACCAACCAAGGTGACTTGGCTGCGCTGACCAAACTGCTTGCGGCCAACATGCGCCATCAACCCGACACCACCACATGACCGACGAACACAGCCCGAGCGATCGACCACAAACCGGCCAAACCGCACGCCGCGCCTTGCTGGCGCTGTTTGGACTGGGTGCGGCAGCCGCTGGCGCTTGGTTGTCTTGGCGCAAGCCCTTGCCTTTGCAGCCAACCGAATCGCCGCCAAAATCCACATCGCCATCCAGTGACGAGGTGCCCGCCAGCTTCTGGCAACAGCAATTCGACACGCCAACCGGAGGCCAACTCACCATGGCATCCTTCAAAGGCCGGCCTTTGTTGATCAATTTTTGGGCGACGTGGTGCCCACCTTGCGTCAAGGAAATGCCCGAACTGGATAAATTCAGCCGCGAATTTGCCCCCAAAGGCTGGAAGGTGATTGGCTTGGCCATCGACAGCCCGACGCCCGTTAAGACTTTTTTGGCCAAAGTAGGCGTAGGATTCGACATCGGCTTGGCCGGCATGGCTGGCACCGAGCTCACGCAAACGCTGGGCAATGACGCGGGAGGCCTGCCTTTTTCGGTCATGATTGACGCCCAAGGGCGCATCCAACACCGCAAATTGGGCGGCACCGATTACAAGGAACTGGCCGCATGGGCGAACGCAGCCGCACCAGTTGATCCAGCTCAGCGCACATCGCCTTAACCCTTCTGATTTACACAAAAGAGGGATTTGCGCTCATTTACAGCTAAAATACGGCTACTTTCATTTTCTTGATCTAGCTCGCCGTGCTGATGTCACAGTCAACAAGGCAGATGGTTCAAAGACACATGCAAATTCTTGTTCTCCACGGCCCTAACCTGAACCTGCTCGGCACCCGCGAGCCCGAGGTCTATGGCGCCACCACACTGGAGCAAATCAACACCGGACTGAGCGACCACGCCGCCCGTCATGGCGCCGTGTTGTCGGCCTTCCAAAGCAACCATGAAGGTGCCTTGATCGACCGCGTGCATGCCGCGCGCACCGATGGCACCACCTTCATCATCATCAACCCTGGGGCCTACACACACACCAGTGTGGCCCTGCGCGATGCACTGGCCGGGGTTGCCCTGCCATTTATCGAAGTGCATCTGTCCAACGTCCATCGGCGTGAGCCCTTCCGACACCACTCCTATTTCTCCGACATCGCCGAAGGCGTGATCGTGGGATTGGGTGCATCGGGCTACCGATTGGCCTTAGACGCCGCTCTTGAACGCTTGAACGCCTGAACGCGCGCCCAAGCACCCCCTTCACGGCTGACCTGTCCCACCCGGACAAGGCCCCGCCTGACTCAACCCACGAGCGACACCCGCTCGACAGCATTGCTGGAGATTGCACAAAATGGACCTTCGTAAACTCAAAACCCTGATCGACCTCGTGTCCGAGTCCAACGTATCAGAGCTCGAAATCACCGAAGCCGATGGCAAAGTCCGCATCGTCAAAGCTGGCGCAGCCCCCGTCGTTTACGCTACACCGATGCCACAGCAACAACAGGCGCCCGCAGCGCCTTTGGCCGCGCCCGTGGCAGCCGTCGCCGTGGAAGCCACACCAGCTGAAGAAACCGGCCATGTGTGCAAATCACCCATGGTGGGCACCTTCTACCGCTCCGCCAGCCCCGGCGTCAAAGCGTTTGCCGAAGTCGGCGACCAAGTCAAGGCTGGCGAACCCGTCTGCATCATCGAAGCCATGAAAATCATGAACGAGATCGAAGCAGACCAAGACGGCACCATCACCAAAATCTTGGTTGAAAACGGCAAGCCCGTTGAATACGGCCAACCCTTGTTCATCATCGAATAAGGGCTCTGCCATGTTCAAGAAAATCCTGATCGCGAACCGGGGTGAAATCGCCCTGCGTATTCAACGCGCCTGCCGTGAGATGGGCATCCAGTCCGTCGTCGTCTACTCAGAAGCTGACCGTGACGCCAAGTACGTCAAGCTCGCTGATGAGGCCGTGTGCATTGGCCCCGCGCCATCGGCGCAAAGCTACCTGCACATGCCCGCCATCATCTCGGCGGCTGAAGTGACCGATGCCGAGGCCATCCACCCTGGCTACGGCTTCCTGTCCGAGAACGCCGACTTCGCCGAGCGTGTTGAGCAAAGTGGCTTCGTCTTCATTGGCCCCACGCCTGCGTCCATCCGCGTCATGGGCGACAAGGTCTCGGCCAAACAAGCCATGATCAAGTCGGGCGTGCCTTGTGTGCCCGGCTCTGAAGGCGCTCTGCCTGAAGACCCCAAAGAAATCATCCGCATTGCCCGCTCGATTGGCTACCCCGTCATCATCAAAGCCTCCGGTGGCGGTGGTGGACGCGGCATGCGCATCGTGCACACCGAAGCGGCTGTGATCCACGCGGTGCAAACCACCCGTACCGAAGCCGGCGCTGCCTTTGGCAACCCGACCGTGTACATGGAGAAGTTCCTAGAGCACCCGCGCCACATTGAAATTCAGATCTTGGCCGACACGCACAAAAATGCAGTCTGGCTGGGCGAGCGCGATTGCTCCATGCAACGTCGCCATCAAAAAATCATCGAAGAAGCGCCTGCGCCGGGCATCCCCCGTCGCGTGATCGAAAAAGTCGGCGAGCGTTGTGCTGCAGCCTGCAAGAAGATCGGCTACCGCGGCGCAGGCACCTTCGAGTTCCTGTACGAAAACGGCGAGTTCTTCTTCATTGAGATGAACACGCGCGTGCAAGTCGAGCATCCCGTCACCGAGATGACCAGCGGCATCGACATCGTTCAGATGCAGATCCGCGTGGCCGCTGGCGAGAAGCTGCCCTTCACGCAACGCCAGATCGAGATGCGCGGTCACGCCATCGAGTGCCGTATCAATGCGGAAGACCCGGTCAAGTTCATCCCCTCGCCCGGTCGCATCACGACATGGCACGCACCGGGCGGCCCCGGTGTGCGCGTGGACTCGCACATCTACACAAACTACTTTGTGCCGCCGAACTACGACTCGATGATCGGCAAAATCATCGTGCACGGTGACACGCGCGATCAGGCCTTGGCCCGCATGCGCACGGCCCTGTCTGAAACCGTCATCGAAGGCATCAACACCAACATCCCGCTTCACCGCGAGCTGATGGTGGACGCCAAGTTCGTTGAAGGCTGCACCGACATCCATTACCTTGAAAGCTGGATGGCCGCGCGCAAGCGTTGAGCCCCGATATCACCATGTTGTTTGAACTCACCCTGCTGGCCAATGAGGCCGTGGTCGAACAGCTCAGCGATGCGCTGATGGACATCGACGCACTGTCCGTGTCGGTCGAAGACGCCGATGCTGACACCGAGCAAGAGCAAGCGCTGTGGGGCGAGCCCGGCATGCCCGTGCTCAGTGAGGCGTGGCAACGCTCCACCATCAAGTGCCTGTTCCCCAGCGAAGCCATTGCGCTGGACGCCGCCACCTTGGTACTGGCACAAGACTGGGCCAAGGACGTGCACATCCAAGGTATCCAAGAAGTGGGCGAGCAAGACTGGGTGCGCTTGACCCAATCCCAGTTCACGCCTGTGCCCATCACAGACACGTTCTGGATCGTGCCCACATGGCACGAGGTGCCCGCACAAGCCCAAACCGTCATGCGACTGGACCCCGGCTTGGCCTTCGGGACAGGCACCCACCCCACCACCCGCATGTGCCTGAAGTGGACAGCTCAAAATGCCGCAGCCTATCAAGGCCAGCGCGTGCTGGACTATGGCTGTGGCTCTGGCATTTTGGCCATCGGTGCGGCCTTGCATGGCTCGGGCGTCGTGGATGCAGTGGACATCGACCCCGCGGCCGTTGAAGCCACCATCGCCAACGCCCAAGCCAATCTGGGACACCGCCAAGGCGCTGACGGCAGCCTCCCCATCCACGCAGGTCTGCCCGACGTGATCGGTCAAGCACAAGAAGCCTACCCGGTGGTGCTAGCCAACATCTTGGCCACGCCCCTGAAGATGCTGGCTCCTTTATTGGCCGGCCACGTCGCCCCCGGCGGCCATTTGGTCTTGGCCGGCATCTTGGCTCGTCAAGAGCAAGAACTCAAAGACGCCTATGCGCAAGTGGGCCTGAAGTTGCACGTTGCCAACGAAGAAGAAGGCTGGATACTGATGACGGCGCAAAAACCACCGCAATCGGTGGCATAAACTGGGCCCATGAGCCTAGCCACCCGATGCACCCACTGCGGAACGATTTTCAAGGTCGTACAAGACCAATTGAAAATCTCCGATGGTTGGGTGCGCTGTGGCCGCTGCGACGAGGTCTTCAACGCCCTGCCCGCGCTGTTTGACCTCGAGACCGAGGCGCCGCCGCCCCGACTGCCGCCGCCTGAACCCGAAGCCGATGCGCTGGTGCAACAAGGCCTCATGAGCGAGCCGCCAGCCGCTTGGGAGGCGACGCAACCGGCGGCCTTTGCCATGCCCACACCTCGCGCCTTGGTCGAGGACGACTTGGCGCTGGACCCCACCCCGATCGAGGCGACCACCGAGTTCGAGCTGGACACCGAACTGTTTGTGGACGACAACACGCCTCTTGAGGACGTGATCGCCGCCACCACACCCGGTCGGCGCGCTGTGGCACCGCCGCCAGCGGATGTCCCCAGCACCGAAGAAGAAGACGCGCTGGACTCGCGTTACCTCATACCCTCGCCGAACGAGCGCAAAGCGCCGCATCGCCGTGACACAGGCCCTGAGTTCGCCGACGCACAGTTCCCCACCGACGCGCACCACGAGGTGGTACAGGACTGGGCCGACGAGCCCGCATTGGGCGCACCCGAAGAAGACATCGCCCCCATCAAACCCTCGCGTTTTGGCGATGACTTCATGCCCGAGCGTGCAATCGAGCCGCCAAGTCTGCGCAAAGGCAGGCCCGGCACACGTGGGCAAGACCCCGCGCAGCGTCCACCCGAATTCCTCAAGCGTGCGCAACGCCAGGCCTTCTGGCGCCATGCTGCGGTGCGAAGCGTGCTGACGGTCCTGTCCCTGTGCTTGATCCTGCTGATGGGTTTGCAAGTCGCACACCAATTCCGTGACTTGATCGCCGCCCACCACCCCGCATCCCGGCCCCTGCTGGCGCAATGGTGTCAGGCCGTCGGATGCCAGATATCCCTGCCGATGCGCTTGGAAGAACTGCAAATCGAGAGCATCCCCGCCTTTGTTCGCGTGGAATCCGAAGGGCCAGACAGCTACAGATTGGATCTGGTCGTGCACAACCGCTCGGCCATTGACTTGGCTTGGCCGCATGTGGACTTGATCCTGAGCGATGACGCCGGCGCCGTGATCGCCCGACGTGCGCTCAACCCTCACGAGGCGCAGTGGGCCGACGCCTCCGGCACCAAAAGTGGCCCCAAACCTGAGGGCGCCCCCAGCCGCCGCAGCATCACGCTGCAATGGCACCTGCGCGCCATCGACCTTCACCCAGTCAGCTACACAGCCGAACTGTTCTACCCCTGACTTGCAAAGAGCACCACCATGTCTGTCCTGATCTGCGGCTCCCTGGCCTTTGACACCATCTCCACCTTCCCTGGCCGATTTGCACAGCAAATCCTGCCCGACCAACTCCACATCCTCAACGTCGCCTTCTTGGTGCCCACGCTGCGCAAAGAGTTTGGTGGCTGCGCAGGCAACATCGCCTACAGCCTCAAGCAACTGGGCGGCGACCCCATGATCATGGCCATGCTGGGCAAAGACGGCGCGCCTTACCGCGACCACATGGCCAAGTCGGGCATCAGCCTAGCCCACGTTGCCACCGTTGAAGACGATTACACCGCCCAAGCCATCATCATCACGGATCAGGACAACAACCAGATCACGGCCTTTCACCCCGGCGCCATGGGCCAAGCCCACACACAGCGCATCGAGGCCAACCCTGCCATCAAGCTGGCCATCGTGGCCCCTGATGGCCGCGACGCCATGATCCAGCACGCTGAGCAACTTCGCGCAGCCAACATCCCATTCATGTTTGACCCTGGCCAAGGCCTGCCCATGTTCGATGGCGACGACCTCAAACGCTTCGTCTCACAAGCCACATGGGTCGCCGTCAATGACTACGAAGCCAAATTGCTGGCCGACCGCACCGGCACCAGCTTGGCCGACCTGTCACGCTCGCACCTCAAGGGCCTGATCGAGACCCTGGGCGCCGATGGTTGCAACGTCTACATCCAAGGTGAAAAAACCCACGTCCCCGGCGTCAAGGCCGAAGCCGTGATCGACCCCACAGGGTGTGGCGACGCCTTCCGCGGTGGCCTGCTCTACGGCTTGGTCAATGGCTGGGACTTGGTCAAATCCGTGGCCTTGGCCAACCGCATCGGCGCCATCAAGATCGCCGTGGCTGGGCCCCAAAACTACACGCTCGACCGTGCCGCACTTGGCGTTTGAGCCTGCCTTGTGTCACACGCGTCCTTGAAGCGCACGCTGCTGGCGATCAGCCTGCTGGCATGCATGGTGCCGTTATCCTCAGTCAGCCAACAAGCCAGCCAGCCAGCCAAACCCAGCCATGGGCTGACCTTGGCGACGTGGAACATGGACTGGCTGATGACGCCTCAGGCGCACGACGAACTGACCGCACATTGCGTCAAGCGCCAACCCGCCAGCAACGTGCGTGCACTGCCTTGCACGCCGGGCAGAACCCCACCACCTGCGCGAGATCAAGGTGACTACGACGCACTGAGCCACAGTGCCGTGCAACTGCGCGATGAATTAGGCGCCGATGTGGTTGCGCTTCAAGAAGTGGACGGCCCACAAGCTGCGGGCATGGTGTTTCGCAAAGGCTGGAAGCTGGACTGCTTCGTGAGCCGTGCCCATCCACAAAAAGTGGGCTTTGCGATCCGCGAGGGCATCGCCTACCGTTGTAATGGCGACATGCTGGCGCTCGACGTGGATGGCAGCAGCCGCGCTGGCGCCGACATCACGCTCTACCCTGATTCACCACGCGCCCTGAGATTGCTGAACGTGCACCTCAAAAGTGGCTGCTTTAATGGCCGCATGGACCGCCAATTCAACCCCTGCGAGCGTCTGCGCCAACAGGCGCCCTTGGTTGAAGCATGGATAGACCAGCGCGTACGCGAAGGCAGCGCCTTTGCAGTGCTAGGCGACTTCAACCGCCAACTAGACAAAGACGAGCGCTACCCTGCTGGCCCAGACGAATCAGCACCAATCAACCTGATGCAGGCTTGGAGCGACAACAGCCCGCCGGGCGCCGTGTTGCTGCGTGCAGCCCAAGGCCAGCCCTATACCGCGTGCGATGCCGATGACCACCACAAGGCCTACATCGACGACATCCTGATCGATCAAAAACTGGCGAGCAGACACAAAAACAGGCGCTTCGTGCGCCTGCCTTTTGCCCCTGCTGACCGTGGCCGACAACTGTCAGACCACTGCCCGCTGGTGTGGAGCCTGGATTAAGCCTTGCCTTGCGTGGCCACTGCGGCTGCGGCCTTGGCTGCGGCTTCAGCGTCACCTAGGTAGTAGCTGCGGATCGGCTTGAGGTTTTCGTCCAGCTCATAGACCAAGGGGATGCCATTGGGGATGTTCAAGCCCACGATATCGGCATCGCTGACATCGTCAAGGTACTTGATCAAGGCGCGGATGCTGTTGCCGTGCGCGGCCACCACAATGCGTTTACCCGCCTTGATGGCAGGCGCCATGGCCTCGTTCCAAAACGGCAACACGCGTGCTACGGTGTCTTTAAGGCACTCGGTCAGCGGGATTTGATCGGCTTGGAGCTTGCTGTAGCGGATGTCTTGACGCTGCCCACGCGGGTCGGTGGCGTCCAGCGCAGGCGGCGGCGTGTCATAGCTGCGGCGCCAAATCAGCACCTGCTCATCACCATACTGCTTGGCTGTCTCACCCTTGTTCAGCCCCTGCAAAGCACCATAGTGGCGCTCATTGAGTCGCCAAGAGTTAACCACCGGCAACCAAGGGCGATCCATCTCATCCATGGCGTGCCAGAGCGTGTGAATGGCACGCTTGAGCACCGAGGTGTAGGCCACGTCAAACTCATAGCCCTCAGCCTTGAGCAACTGGCCGGCCTGTTTGGCTTGCGCTACACCCGTTTCGGTCAGGTCCACATCGGTCCAACCGGTAAAGCGGTTTTCTAAATTCCAGGTCGATTCGCCGTGGCGAATCAGCACGAGCTTGTACATGACGTCAGATCCCGATTATTTAAGCAATGCCGATTTTATAATCCCCTTCTGCCCGGCGAACCACTGGTTCGCGGGCCCGCGTGAAAACGCACCGCACACAAAGAGAGTTTTTGCATGAATTCCACAAGTTACGTCGCCGCCAACTGGTATTGGATCTTGGCCGCAGTCGCCTCCGGCTCGCTGCTGTTGTGGCAACAAGTCAAAGATGGCGTCCCCGGCAGCGGCATCACCACGGGCCAAGCAGTCCAGCTCATCAACCGCGAACGCGGCGTGGTGATCGACGTCTGCGAAGCCACGGAATACGCCGCAGGCCACGTGGCTGGGGCCAAAAATGTGCCATTGAGTGAGCTGCCCAAGGCCAAGGGCCTGCCTGGCAACAAAAAACTGCCTTTGGTGCTGGTATGCACCACCGGCGCCCGTGCCACCAAGGCTGTCGGGATCCTCAAAGAAGCGGGCTTTGAGAATGTCCAAGCCCTGTCTGGCGGCCTGAAGGCTTGGCGCGAAGCCAACCTGCCCATCGACAAAGCCTAAAGCCCCACTAAAGGCACACAAAGTGAGCGGGCATGGCGCTGGCGCGACAATGGCGTCACGCCCCCCTGCGCCCATGCCACTCTAATCAACCCATCATGCAAGCCGTCAAGATTTACACCACCTTGGTCTGCCCGTTTTGTATCCGCGCCAAGATGCTGCTCAAACAGCGTGGCGTCGAGGTGCTCGAAGAGATCCGCATTGACCTCGACCCGGCCCAGCGCGACCAAATGATGGCCATCACCGGACGCCGTACCGTGCCCCAAATTTTCATTGGCGACACGCATGTGGGTGGTTGCGATGATCTGGTGGCCTTGGATAAAAGCGGCGGCTTGCTGCCTCTGCTTGAGACCAATTAAGCAGATCAGGCAGAAACAGGGTGCAAAGCCCATGCTGATGGCACCTTCTGCGTGATGCTGGACTGACATACTCGACGGCATTTTGAACGTTGCGTATAGATCACCGCACATGCCTCATCTTCCAGCCACGCCTGACTCCAAGGTCTACCAACCCAAGGCCGCCCTGCTGCGGACAGGGCAGCGAGGCTTCACGATGATCGAACTGATCTGCATCATCGTCATCCTCGGTTGCCTTGCCGCGACCGCCCTCCCTAAGTTCGTGAACCTGACCACAGACGCCAACATAGCTGCCGTGCGCGGCATGGAAGCCTCACTGTCGACAGCTTCCAATTTGATGCGGGGAGCCTGTGCCGTCTCATCCAACTGCAACCTCACCAGCGGTGGATATGACGTCGTCGTCAATGGCGCCACCTTCGGCTTCTGGAACGGCTGGCTTGATGCCGGAGATGCGAACCGCAATGAAATCGACAAGGCCCTTGTCAGCTACAACGGCTTCACCTTGCAGTTGCTCACACAAGTCCATCGTTTCACCCTCAACAGCGCCAAAACCCCAGCGAGTTGCTACGCCCAGTACCAAGAGGCCATCAATGCAGGTGACACCCCTGTCATCAGCACCGTTTTGACAGGTTGTTGAGCATAACGGTGCTCGTGAAACAGCAACATACTCCGCTATAAAACTCATAAGACCGTCACAGGGCTGGTTCATAATCCAGCCCGACTGTCTTAATGGCTTGGACCTTTTGCATCAAACGCAGCACCCGGCCTTCTCCCCATCGTCTAAGGATTTCTCATGACCGACCAAGCCGAACAACCTTCATTCTCCATTCAGCGCATTTACCTGAAGGATCTCTCGCTTGAGCTGCCTAACGCCCCTGCGATCCTGCTTGAGCAAGGTCAGCCTCAGGTTGATGTGCAACTGAACCTGCACGCCGAGCCTGTGACCGATGGCCTGTACGAAGTCGCCGTGACCGCGACCGTGACCGCCAAAATCGGCGAAAAAGTGCTGTTCTTGGTTGAAGCCAAGCAAGCCGGCCTGTTCGAGATCCGCAACGTGCCGCAAGACCAGATGCAGCCGATCATCGCGATTGCCTGCCCGCAAATCGTGTACCCCTATCTGCGCGCCACCGTGGCCGACGTGCTCAACCGCACAGGCTTCCCTGCTGTGCACCTGACCGAGGTGAACTTCCAGGCCATGTACGAAGCCCAACTGCAGCAAGCCGCTGCCGCAGGCCAAGTCCCCCAAGCCTGAATTGGTGCAAGGCGATCGCACACCTGGGCTCGCCGCTCGGAACCTGACGGTTCTGGGCGCGGGCGCTTGGGGCACGGCACTGGCGATCAGCGCAGCCCGCCACAACCCACAGGTCATGCTGTGGGCGCGCGACGCCGTGCAGGTCGCCGACATGCGCTCAGCGCGGTGCAACACCCGCTATCTGGCCGACGTAGCATTTCCTGATGCCCTGCAACTCAGCCATGACTTGGCTGAGGCCATTGCCCATGCGCGAGCCAACGATGGCCTGATCATCATTGCCACGCCCATGGCCGCTTTGGGCACCATGCTGCAAAGCCTGCCCGATGACGCAGCCACGATGTGGCTATGCAAAGGTTTCGAAAAAAACACGGGGCGTCTTGGGCATGAAATCGCCCAAGCGCTGCGCCCACATGCCCGTTGCGGCATTTTGTCTGGCCCCAGTTTCGCGCATGAAGTCGCGTTGGGCCAACCGACTGCCTTGGTCGCTGCCAGCAACGACGCTGCCCTGACTGAGCAGGCCATCGCGGCGTTTCACAGTGACAGCCTGCGTGTCTACACCTCCACCGACCCCATCGGCGTCGAGGTGGGTGGCGCCGTCAAGAACGTGCTGGCGATCGCAACGGGCATCGTCGATGGCATGAATTTAGGACTCAATGCCCGGGCTGCGCTGATCACGCGTGGCTTGGCAGAAATGACCCGGCTCGGCGTGGCGCTGGGTGCGCGGCCCGACACCTTCATGGGCCTATCTGGCTTGGGTGACTTGGTGTTGACGGC
This sequence comes from Aquabacterium sp., assembly GCA_030654395.1. Classification (GTDB taxonomy): domain Bacteria; phylum Pseudomonadota; class Gammaproteobacteria; order Burkholderiales; family Burkholderiaceae_C; genus Aquabacterium. The sequence continues at coordinate 252,051 of JAURXM010000116.1, read as the reverse complement.
CACAGGCAACCTGTCGCGCAACCGCTCTGTCGGTTTGCAGCTGGCCACAGGCAAAAAACTCGACCAGATCCTGCACGACTTAGGCCACGTGGCCGAAGGGGTGTACAGCGCAGCCACCGTTGGTCAACGTGCCCAAGCGCTGGGCGTGTCCATGCCCATCACAGAGGCCGTCGTGGCCGTATTGGATGGCAGCTTGACCCCGGCAGAGGCCGTTGGCGCCTTGATGCGCCGCGAGGCCCGCGCCGAAGGCTGATCAAACGCCGCCTGCGTAGCCGTTTTGGCGCCAGGCCTCAAAAACGGCCACGGCCACGGCGTTGCTCAAGTTCAAGCTGCGCTGCTCAGGCAACATCGGCAAACGCACCCGCTGGCTGTTGTCAAAGCCATCACGCAAGGCGGGGTCCAAGCCTCGCGTCTCACACCCGAAGACAAACCAGTCCCCCGGCTGCCAAGCCACATCAGACACAGGTTGACTGCCCCTGGTCGTGAACACGAACATGCGCGCAGGATCAGGCTGCGTCGCCGCGATAAAGGCCGCCCAATTGGCGTGCCTGCGCACTTGGGCGCACTCGTGGTAGTCCAGCCCGGCGCGGCGCAGCAGCTTGTCATCCATCGAAAAACCCAAGGGTTCAATGAGGTGCAACTCGCAGCCCGTGTTCGCCGCCAAGCGGATCACATTGCCGGTATTGGGGGGGATCTCAGGTTCAACCAAAACGATACGGAACATGGGGGCGCATTATCCCCCTGTCAATCAACCGCCGGTGGTCTGCTTGAACGCCATCACCGCTTGATTGCGTAAGGTGCGCAACAAGGACAGCTCACGATCGTTGAGCACGAGACTGCCCGCCTGGCCTTTGTCTGCGTAGATCATGCCCAGCACCATGTCTGGCTGGCCCTTGCGCTTCATGGTCAAGGGCAGCAACAAAAATGTCGGCGCCTGAACCTGGTCACGGAACCAAATGGGCAGGCGATTGACAATCGTCGGCGCACTGGCATCAGCGATCAGCATGTCGGCATTTTTGAGTGCGACCACAGAGAACAAATCAGGCGTAGCGCCAGCAGCCATGGTCAATGGCACCTTGAACAAGGCCTTGATTTTGTCGACATCTTCGCCGATGCCGATGCGCCCCAGCAGCGCGCCTGTCTTGGGGTCGCGCAAGCAGAAAATCACCCTGCGGCAGTTCAAGGCGCGCAGCATGGTCTCCAAAATCATGTGCAAGACATCGTTCAGGCGAAATGATTCCAGCAAGGTATTGGTGATGTCTTGGATGCCGTTGGTCAGCACGTTGGCCGTGTCCTGTGCTGGCAGCGGCATGCCTGCCACCAGGGCACCGTCTTCAGCGGTCAGGCCAAGCGCCTGAGCACTGGGGCCATCGGCTTGGTTGGCGTTGGGCGCGTCCACATAATAGGGGTCCACAAAACGCTCGGCTGGCGAGTTCGCGGGCACCGCGAGGTTCAACACACGTGTCAGCTCGGTTAGCCGGGTGCGGGCACGGCTGGCTGCTTCCTGCACGGCCTGCGGAGACAAATCCAAGGCCTTGGCATATTGGGCATTGAGGCCACTCAAAAGATCACCCAACTCAGCCGGGTTCGCATTCAACATGCTGTCAGCCGCGTCATTGGCCAAGCTGGCGAGCCAACTGGTGCGGTCAGCTTGCGATGTCAGCAATCGCGATGGGATCTGTTTGCCAGTCGGGGCCATGCAGGCCAACAGCCCGTCGGGCAGGCCCCACATGCGCCCCACCTTGTCGGCCAATTTATTCAGGGACACGCCCAGCACTTTTTGAGCCGCCTGTGCTTCGTCCATCGCAGGCTGGCCATTGGCATCTTTGGCGTCTTTGGCGCATAGGTTGCGAATCTGCTCGGCATCATCGGGCAGATAAAACGACACCAACAGACGCCCGAGGTTGCGAAACAGTGAGCCCAGATAGACGCCTTCTGCTTCCTTAGAAGATTTGCTGAGCTCGCTGGCCAAGGTGCCCGCCATCACGGTGCGCAAGAACTCCACCTTGAGTTGCTGCGCATGGACTTTGTCCTCCATGTGATCGAGCAGCATCAGCGACAGCGCCATATTGCGCACACCACCCACACCAATCAAGGCCACGGCCCGCGACACGGTGCTGATCGGATCGGTGCCCGCACGCCTGAAGTGTGCGGTGTTGACCACACGCAGCAGCTTTTGTGTCAGCGCCACATCTTGCAGCACCTCATCAGACAAGGCCTGCATGCTGTCGGTGTCCGAGTCAGACAAGGCCTGCACCCGTGTGACGGACGCCGACAAAGCAGGGAAGTCGCTCTTGAAGCGCATGCGGCGCAACAAATACTCCAGCGTCAACTCTGCATCGTCGATCTGCTCGCTGGGGTTGGTCGCGTCATTGGCCATGCTGAATCCTCATGGCCTCATTGGGCCGCACTTCCTGAGGGTTGACCGCCCAATTCAAAAGGGCTTTGACCTGCTATTTCTAGCCATCCACAGGCTCAGAGGGGGTGTCAAGGATCAGTTGATACAGCGCCACATCCAGCCAGCGCCCAAATTTAAACCCGGCCTGTTTGATGGTCCCGGCATGCGCAAACCCGAGCCGCTCGTGCAGCGCGATGCTGCCTTGGTTGCTGGCATCGATGCAGCCCACCAGCACGTGGCGGTTTTGCGCCTTCGCTGCCGCAATGAGCTCACCCATGAGCCTCATCCCCAAGCCCGAACCACGGTGGTCCTTGTGAACGTACACGGCGTGCTCCACGGTGTACTTGTACGCAGGCCATGCCCTGAATACACCATAGCTCGCAAAACCCAACAACTCGCCCGACTCAGACTCGATGCCAATGACGGGGAAGCCGCCCGCTGCTTTCGCTGCAAACCACGCGTCCATGGATGACAGCGGCCTGGCCGAGTAGTCGTAAAGCGCCGTTGAATGCACGATCGCATCATTGAAGATCGCGAGGATGGACTCGGCGTGACGGTCACGGGTACAAGCAACGGTGCGCATATATAAGGCCTAGCCAGTAAGCTGCATCGATTTGATGCGTGATCAGTGCTTGTCGCGATTGGCCAACCAGATGGCCAGCAATATGGGCGATGCGATGATGGCAGCCACGGCCTCGGTGACTGGGTTGCCCGTGTCTACGGCTTGTCCACGCAGCCGCGCCAGCCAAGCATCCATGCAATTACCGGCCAGATTGCCCACGTAGATGGCGTGGATGTAGGCCATGACTTCACGCTTTTGGGCAGGTGTGAAGACCTGCTCCAGAGATTGAACGGCTGCAGCAGAAGGCTGCCGCACAGTGTCTGCAAAGTGCTTGGCAAACAGGATGGCAACGGCTTCTGGGGTATCTTTGACCTCTATGCCTTCGGATTCCAGAATGCCTTGCAGCTCAGCCAGATCGACTCCGTTCTCCAAGGCCAATCCGGTGTGCAACCAGCTGCAATATCGACAGCCGTTGACCGATGTGACGGCCAGCATGACCTGCTCACGCAGTGCGCGAGACGTACGTGGCGAGACCATGGCAAGGGCCAAGGTTGGAAGATGCATGGTGGCTGAGAACATGCTGCGAGCAAACAAGCCCGCTGTAAAGGTTCGCTTCGTAAAGCGAGTGGGCAATGAGGGTGCCGTTGCTGAAGACATGGTTGATCTCACTTTCATTTGATGAAGAACGCGGGCGATCAGCCCACTAGACAAATGCCTTGGGCGACGTGCTGTCCCCATGCGGCGATGGTCATGGAAGGTGGTGTGCCAGGTGCAGCAGGCAAGGCACTGGCATCGGCAACGTACAAGCCTGGCAGGCCATGAACTTGGCCTTGCCCATTGACAACGCCGGTGTGCGCGGTCTGGCTCAGGCGCGCGCCGCCCAGCGGGTGCACAGTGGCCGGCCATTGCGGGAACTGGTAGAGCGGCTTCCCGGATGCCAGGCCCAGTTGACGGTAGGCCTTGGCGATGTCGCCCAGTATCGGGTTGGCCTCTCGGTCGTAGCGCAGTTGCAACCTGCCTTTGCGCCATACCGCTTGCCCATTGGCCCCATCGGGCCCCATGCCCACCAAAAGCAGGCTCTGCTTCAGCCGCTTTTTGATAGAAGCTGGCAGAGGCAATTCGTCCACACCGTTCAGGCCAAACGAGGTGAGGTAGCCGGGCGTGTCGCCTTCACGCAAGGCGAAGCGACCATGGCAAGGTGGGCCCAGACTGTAGTCAGCATCTTCATGCTGGCAAGCCCACCATGCAGGCGAATCGCCATTGCCGCCGATACCCAAGCCCAAGCCCGGCAGCTCACCCAATTGACCGCGAGCACGCGAGCTCAGCATCAGCCGCATGGTGTTGAGTGTGCCTGCCGCCATGATGACGCGCGGTGCCTGCAGGTGGCGGTATCGGCCGCCCTCGTCCCTGACCGTGACGCGCCAGCCATTGGCGGCCGCCCCGATATCGAGTGCCTCGTGCCTGTCCAGTACCGTCAGCCCTTGCGACGTGGCGGGCACGATCAAGCGCTCGTCCAGCGTGACTTTGTCGCCTTGCGCGCTGCCAAAGAAGCTGTTGTTGCGGTAGTGGCCAGACTCAAACCGATAGCCCATGGCTGGTTGGGCCAAATCTGGATCGGCCTTCAGCAGGGGATCTGCTGCCAAACGATCACCGGTGAAATTGGGCATGCCTTGGCCCAGCTGGGGCACCTGTGAGCCCATGATGCCAAGTGCTTGGTCATACCAAGGCGACATGACGTGCTCGTCAACGCCATCCACATGGCCAGTCCAATATGCCGGGTCGATCGGGCGCGTGTTCATGGCGGAGTACACATGGCTGCCCCCGCCCACACCGCTGCTGCACACCACGGTCAACTCCCCCCCGAGGTGGATGTCAAACAGACCGTGCCGGTTCAAGCGCACGCCGCTGGCCTTCAAGAAGGGGGCATGCACCTCACGCACCAAATGACTGAACACGTGCCGGCCACGGGGCAAAGGGCTGCGCTCCATCTGCACACCCAGGCGCTCAAGTGCTGCCGTTTGGCGCCATGGGCCACGCTCGATCATCGTGACTTTGGCGCCCGCTTTAACCAGCTGGTGTGCAGCAAATGAGCCACCAAAGCCGCTGCCAATGATGATGACATCGCTGCGCATCAGTCGCCCTTTCGCAAGGTGAAGTACAGCACGCGGTAAACGCCTGCGCGGGTCTTCCAGTTCATGCGGGCCAGCACCACGCCATCACTCAGCTGGCGGGCCTCACCCCTGATCCGACGCAGCAGGGCCAGGTTCTCTGGCACGTCGTAGTTCAACAGCAGCGCGGGCAAGCCATCAACTTCACTGACGCCGTTGCTGACGGTGTATCGGCCAAAAGCCAGCCCTTTGACCCCGAACCAACTATTGGCGCCCACCCCCTTATTGAAGGACTTGCCGCGCCATGGGTTGAGGATGGGGGCGCCCATCAGGCGATAGAAGCCGGACGCCACGAACCTTGGCAGCACACCCAAACCCAAGATAGCAAACAGGCGGCCAGCGTAATGACCTTGGACGCTTTTGGCCGAGACCGCGGGCAAGACAGTGAACAACTCATCGAGTTCTGACTGTCGTTGACTCAGCACCTCAGATGCGGTGTAGGTGCGTGGGTGGATGATGGCAGACATGAATGAATCCTCAAGAATGATGGATTCATTGTGTGCATTCGCTTAGCGTGCATCAAACGATCATTTATAAGGCCAGCATTAGCCAAACTGATGCTTTAAGCATGTATCACTGGATGCCAGGGGGCACGGATCAACAAGGCTAGGCTGTTCACGCCACGTTGCGCAATTCGCGGCGCAGGATTTTGCCGACCGTCGACTTCGGCAGCGCATCGACGAAACGCACGATTTTCGGCACTTTGTAGCCTGTCAAGTCCTTGCGGCAATGGGCAAGCAAGTCGGCCTCAGTCAACTCGGAACCGGCCGCCCTCACGACGAACAGCTTGATCGCTTCGCCCGATTTCTCGTCAGGTACGCCAACGCAAGCGCATTCGAATACGCCAGGGCAGGCGGTCGCCACTTCCTCTATCTCGTTCGGGAAGACGTTGAAACCAGAGACGATGATCATGTCCTTCTTGCGATCGACGATCTTCAGGAATCCCTTGTCGTCAAACACGCCGATGTCACCGGTGCGGAAGTAGCCGTCCTCGGTGAAGGTACTGGCCTGGGTTTCTGGCCTTAGCCAGTAGCCACGCATGACCTGCGGGCCCTTGACGCAGATCTCGCCGGGTTCACCGATGCTGACCTCGCGGTTGGCCTCATCAAGGAGCTTAACGTCGGTCGAGGGCATCGGCAGCCCGGTGGTGCCGTTGAAGCTCTGCACGGAGGCCGGATTGAAACTGACAGCCGGGCTTGCCTCCGACATGCCAAAACCTTCACGAATGAAGGTGCCGGTGAGCGCCAACCACTTGTCTGACACGGACCGGATTACGGCAGAGCCACCGCCTACAGCCAGGCGTAGATTGGACCAGTCGACCGATCTACTCTTGGGGTGCGCGACCAAGCCGGCGTACAGCGTGTTGACGCCGGTGAAGATGCTGGGCCGCGATTTCTTCAAGGTGTCGATGAAGTTGTCGAAGTCGCGCGGGTTGGGCACCAGCCAGTTGTCTGCACCCACCGAAAAGTAAGTAATGAAGTTCACCATGAGCGCGAAGATGTGATACATCGGGACCGCTGTCACGAGAACCTCCTGCCCGGGCCGCAGGTTCTCGGGCATGAAGGCCTTGAATTGCTCGATATTGGCTACGAGGTTGCGGTGCGAAAGTGCAGCACCTTTGGACAGCCCGGTGGTGCCCCCTGTGTATTGCAGGAAGAGCAGGTCGTCGCCACCGACCTCGACAGGCAGCAAGGTGAGTGCAGCGCCATCGGCGAGCGCATCATCGAGCGTGATCGAGCCATTCAGGCGCTGATCGACAGGCGTGCTCGGCAAGGCGGCGCCACTGCCGTCGCCGACACCGGTCGTGATGACGGTCTTCAATCGCGTCTTAGGCATCACCTCAGCCACCGTGCCTGACACGCCGCTGTAGACCAAGATCGTTTCAACGCCCGCGTCATTCAACTGATGCTCCAGCTCACGCGGCGTGTACAGCGGGTTCACGTTCACTTGCACGGCACCCGCGCGAATGATCCCCAGGAAGGCGATCGGGAAGGCGAGCAGGTTCGGCGCCATGACAGCGACGCGGTCGCCCTTTTTCACGCCGAGCTTGCCCTGCAGGTAGGCAGCAAAGTCTCGCGACAAGCGGTCAATGTCCGCGTAACTCAGCGTCTGGTCAACGCTACGGAACGCCGGCAACGCGGAGAAACGGCTCATCGCCTGCTCCATCAGCGCGACGACTGAGTTGTACTCATCGGGGTTGATTTCTTTAGGGATGCTGCCGTAGCTGGCCTGCCAGTGCCTGGTCGTCATGGTCGTCTCCTATGGAATGCCTGCAAGACCTCCCTACAGGGGACGGGTCTTGCATGGTGATTGCGTCGATTTGATGCGTGGTGAAAGGTATGGCGCAAATCAGCCGGGGTCGAACAGCGGGAGGCACTCAATGCCTAGCCTGGCCGCCCAACTCCGGATCGCCTTTGCCCAAGAACACCTTCAGTACGAGGCGCGGCACGAAGGTGCCGTATGGCGGATAAAACAGCCCGATGGGGAAAAAGCGATGACGCTGGAACACCGTCTTGGCGTGCGACAGCTCGCGGAAGCCTTCCTCGCCGTGATAGTTCCCCATACCCGAATTGCCCACACCACCGAATGGCGCATCATGGTTGATGGCGTGCCACCCCCAGTCGTTGACTGACACGCCGCCCGAATGCGTGCGGCGCAGCAACTCATCGCGTTCGTGTCCGTTGTGACTAAAGCAATACAGGGCGAGTGGGCGCGGCCGCTTGTTGATGAAGGCTATGGCTTCTTCCATCGTGTCGTAGGGCACGATCGGCAGCACGGGTCCGAACAACTCTTCCTTCATGACCGCCATGTCAGGGCTCATATTCGTGACGATGTGCAACGGCATCTGCCGCCCGGTGCCGGCAGGGATCGGCGCACAGGCCTCAACGCTCGCGCCTTTGGGCTGGTAGGTCACCTCGACTCTGTTGGTGAGGAACATCCATTCAACCGAGCGCCGACTCGATTTCATCCAGCGTTTCACGTGCTTGATGGCATGGTTCAATTCCAATGTCGAGCCGAGAAGATCGACCATTTTTGATTCGGCCGCAGGTCGATAGCCAAAGTCCTTGCGCATGGCCTCGGCCAGCACGTCCTGATAACGCGAGATCTGCGTGCGCAAGGCCTTGAGTTGGGCGATGCGCTGAGCAGCTTCAGGGTAGGGTTGCTTCAGAAATGCGGCCTGCTGGGCTGCGAACAGGCGCGCGACGCGCTCGCTGAATGCCCCAGAAATCCGCAATAGATTGGTCTTGTCCGTCATGCTTGTTCCTTCCAATCGAGCGGCTCAACCGCTTCGTGTACCTAAAAGGTGCAATCCTGGGTTGGCGTTTGGCTTATTGCTGCTCTAAGAATCGCTGCGCATCCAGTGCCGCCATGCATCCAGACGCTGAGCTGGTGATCGCTTGCCTGTAGACGTGATCCTGGACATCGCCCGCAGCGAAAACACCAGGCACACTGGTCATGGTCGCAAACCCTTCGGAGCCAGCGCGCGTCACGATGTAGCCATTGCGCATGTGCAGTTGATCCCCGAATATGACCGTGTTGGGTTGGTGCCCAATGGCGATGAAACAGCCATGCAGATACAGCGTGACGGGGCCTTGAGGACTGTTGATGCGCACACCGGTGACGCCACTGTCATTCCCCAGTACCTCATCAAGGGTTGAAGACAAGTGGAGTTGAATTTTCCCTTCGGCGACTTTGTCCATCAGCTTGTCCACCATGATGGGTTCTGCTCTGAACTTGTCTTTACGATGAATCAGGTGAACCTTCTGAGCAATGTTGGACAGATACAGCGCCTCTTCAACGGCAGTATTGCCGCCACCGACCACGCACACACGTTGATCGCGGTAGAAGAAACCATCGCACGTGGCACAACCACTCACCCCACGCCCCATGAACTCAGCCTCTGATGGAAGCCCCAAATACATCGCGGATGCCCCAGTCGCAATGATCAGCGCGTCAGCGGTATAGGTGTTTGAATCCCCAAACAGCTTGAAGGGCCGCGACTGGAGGTCTACCGATTGGATTTGGTCTTGCAGCAAGGTGGCCTGAAACCTCTCGGCATGCTCGCGAAAGCGCGTCATCAAGGCTGGGCCATCCACTCCATGAACATCCGCCGGCCAGTTATCGACCTCGGTGGTGGTCATCAATTGGCCGCCTTGCAGCGAGCCTGTTATCAGCGTGGGCTGGAGATTGGCCCGAGCGGCATAGATGGCAGCGGTGTAGCCTGCAGGGCCGGAGCCCAGAATCAAGACTTTTGAGTGCAATGGATCAGCCATGATGAATTCACTTCTTCAAATTTTCGACAAGGCGTGGCTGTACGGTGCGGCGCAATGCCAGCGTCCGCACAGGAGAACAGCCTCTGCTCTATCGGAGCTGTTTTAAAACGCGTGATGTTGAGGCGGGCTAGGTTGTTGGCTCACAGCCATCGCCGCACCTGCACCTTGTACGCAGCAAACTGCTGGCCAAACTTGACGCTCAGCACGCGTTCTTCAGGAACGATCTGAAAACGGGTAATGAACAGCACGAACAATGCGGGGCCCAACAAAGCTGGAGGAGACGACAGATAAGCCGCCCAGCCGATAAGCACCATGGCAAAGCCAACATACATTGGATTGCGTGTGTACCGATATATACCGGCCACAACCAGTGTGGATGCAGCCTCTGGCTTCAATGGGTTGACGGTTGTTTGGGCTCGACGAAATGCCCATCCACCAAGCAAGGTGATGCTCAACCCACCGGCAATCAGCCATCCAGCCATCGCCCACCGCAGCAGGTCACCCAGCGCGAGCTTCGGCATCGATGCGGCGATGAACCACATGCCCGCGCCAATGAGCAAACCCACAACCGGGGGCGGAATTTTGTGCTCTAGAAAACGCATGGTCAAAACTCCGTGATCAGCGTTTGGACCGATTTGCCAACCAGATGGCCAACAATATCGGGGAAGCGATGATGGCAGCCACGGCCTCGGTGACTGGGTTACCCGTATCTACGGGTTGCCCGCGCAGCCGAGCCAGCCAGGCGTCCATGCAGTTGCCGCTGAGATTGCCCACGTAAATGGCATGGATGTAAGCCATGACTTCTCGCTTTTGGGCAGGCGTGAAGACTTGCTCCAGCGATTGAACGGCTGCAGCAGAAGGCTGCCGCACCGTGTCCGCAAAGTGCTTGGCAAACAGGATGGCAACGGCTTCTGGGGTATCTTTGACCTCAATGCCTTCGGATTCCAGGATGCTTTGCAGCTCAGCCAGATCGACCCCGTTTTCCAAGGCCAATCCGGTGTGCAACCAACTGCAGTATCGACAGCCATTGACCGATGTAACGGCCAGCATGACCTGCTCACGCAGGGCACGAGATGTGCGCGGCGAGACCATGGCAAGGGCCAAGGTTGGAAGATGCATGACGACTGAGAACATGCTGCGAGCAAACAAACCCGCGGTAAAGGTTCGCTTCGTAAAGCGAGTGGGCACAGCGCATGCTGTTGCTGATGACATGATGGGTCTCACTTTCACTTGATGAAGAACGCGGGCATTCCGCCCTCAAGAAATATGCATTGGTTGATGACGACACGCTGCGCGTCAGTCACCCTTGCGCAAAGTGAAGTACAGCACGCGGTAAACGCCTGCACGGGTCTTCCAGTTCATGCGGGCCAGCACCACGCCATCACTCAGCTGGCGGGCCTCGCCCCTGATCCGACGCAGCAGGGCCAAGTTCTCTGGCACGTCGTAGTTCAACAGCAGGGCGGGCAAGCCATCAACTTCACTGACGCCGTTGCTGACGGTGTATCGGCCAAACGCAAGGCCTTTGACGCCAAACCAATGATTGGCGCCCACACCCTTGTTGAAGGACTTGCCGCGCCATGGGTTGAGGATGGGTGCCCCCATCAGGCGATAGAAGCCGGACGCCACGAACCTTGGCAGCACACCCAAGCCCAAGATGGCAAACAGACGGCCAGCGTAATGACCTTGGACGCTTTTGGCCGAGACCGCGGGCAAGACAGTGAACAACTCATCGAGTTCTGACTGTCGTTGACTCAGCAACTCCGATGCTGTGTAGGTGCGTGGATGGATGATGGCAGACATGAATGAATCCTCAAAAAAGATGGATTCATTGTGTGCATTCGCTTAGCGCGCATCAAACGATCATTTATAAGGCCAGCATCAGCCAAACTGATGCCTTAGCCTTGCCCACTGGATGCCAGCTGGGCACGGATCCAAGCCAGGAATCCCACCACGCGTGGATCAGCCTGCATCTCAGGCAGCATCACGGCATACAAGCCATCAGGCAATGGCCCCGTCACGGGCCCTGCTGCTTGAACCCGCCCACTCTTCACCAAGGGTTGCTCCAGCGGCATGACGGCCAGGCTCACGCCAATGGTTTCTGCTGCCTCGATGGCCGAGGGGTAGTCATCCACATGAAAATCGGTTGTGGCGCTTTCACGGTGCACATTGATGTGAGCCAGATACACGCCCCACGCATCCGGGCGTTCCGTCATGTGCACCAGAGGCGGATACCTCAGTGCTTCTGTTGATTGGTCGCTCAGGCCGTATTCAGCGGCCAATGCCGGGCTACAAATAGGCTGAACGTAGAGATCCAGCAGCTTTTCGTGAACACAACCTGCCCATGGAGGCCTGCCATAGCGAAAGGCCAAATCAACCTGCCGTTGCTGCAAATCCTGATGTTGGCGGGTACTGTCCAAGTGCAATTCAATGTCTGGGTGCGCCTGTCTAAACGATTTGAGCCTGGGGAGCACGATGCGGTTGGCCATCGGCGTGAGCATGGTCACCCGAAGGATTTGCTGATCACGACCACGCTCGCAAACGCCCGCGGTGACTTCGTCGAGCGCGGACAAAATCGGGCGAATCGATGTGGCGTACTGCTTACCGATCGAGGTCAATTGCAGCCTACTGGGATGCCGATCAAACAGCGTGATACCCAGCTGCGATTCCAAGCTTTTGAGTTGCTGGCTAACAGCCGAAGGCGTCAGACACAGCTTGTCTGCTGCAAGCTTGATGCTTTCGAAGCGAGCGACGACTTCGAACACGCGCAGCAAGTTGAGTGAGTAAGGCAGAGGTCGATTCAAAACAGGAACCCGATGAGTGTGTCGTCAAATGTGGCGCGCGCTCAAGACTGAAAAGGGTACTTTGCCATACCTGCACGCCCCGACAGGCCGTATCACGGTACACAAAGACAGCCATCATTTTCCTACCGCCAAGAAAAAAGCACCTAGCCGCGAAGCTAAGTGCTTGATACATATGGTGCGCCCGGCTGGGATCGAACCAGCAACCCCTGCCTTCGGAGGGCAGTACTCTATCCATTGAGCTACGGGCGCAACGGTCGCGATTCTAGCAGTCAGCAAGCCCAATCAGCCTCACGAAGCACCCGTCACGACCTATAATCTCTTTTTCGCATATCAGGTGCTGTCTGCCGGTGTGCGGCATTCCAACCTCAACCAGCGCCTCCTGAACACCCATGAGCCAAGCGCCACACTCCCCAGAATCCGGCCATGAAGGCCCGATCAAAACCACCAAACAATTGGCCGTAGCCGTGCTAGCGGCGTTTGTCGTGCCAGTGCTCATCATCGTGCTGTTGGTGAACTATGTCTCATCCAACAACGGTGGCGCCGCAGGCAGTGATGCACTGAGCCCACAGGCCACAGCACAGCGCATCATGCCCGTTGGCACGGTCGAGATCAAAGTGGCGTCAGCCAATACAGGTCCACGTACTGGCGAAGATGTGTTCAAAGCACAGTGCACCAACTGCCACACAACGGGCATGATGGGCGCACCTAAGCTGGGTGATGCTGCAGCTTGGGGTCCACGCATTGCAAGCGGCTTTGCGTCCTTGGTGAACTCGGCCGTGAAAGGCAAAAATGCCATGCCAGCACAAAGCGGTGGTGACTTCAGCGAGTACGAGCTGTCCCGTTCTGTGGTCTACATGGCCAACGCAGGCGGCGCCAAGTTTGCTGAACCCGCTGCCCCCGCAGGCGCTGCCAGTGCGGCTTCAGCCCCATGATCGGTTGACCTCTAGGGTCATCACTAAAAAAACCGGCCTCTTCAGCCGGTTTTTTTACGCCTGATCATGTCGCCATTGTCGGATGTGGGTGTGGCTTCAAGCTGTAAGCAAAACGGCCGGGCATGTCGGCAAACAGCATCTCTTCGGGCTGCCAAACACCAGCGATGACCGCATCGGCCGCGGCGTCCATGTCCATCGACCTCACCACGCCAAAGCCCAGGGACGTGTCTAAAAACAAGCGTCCATGCTCGTCCAGCCACGCTGATTTGACGGCATCAACAGGCCGCCCCGTATGGGACTCCAGCGCAAACTGAGCCTGAGCGCCCTCACCCAGCTTGCGTACACCCCATACAAACGGGGCCGCTTCTAGTTCAAGGTAGACACGCTGCGGCCCGTTTTGAAAGAACCACGCGCCTTGTGCGTCATGCTCGTAGTTGCGGTGAATGAACTCTTTGAGCTTGTCATGGTTGATGCGGCTGCCCTTGACCTGCGGGAAGGGGCCCGCCTCTTGCGTGCGGTCATCGCGCATATACCAGTCGCCACGCGCATCCAGCGCCAGCCAGCCATAGCAATCAGGCACGTTGGGCCACTTCTTCAATGCGGCTTTGACGATGTCGTCCATGCTTGTCCTTGGTTTAGATTTGCTGGTCCAGCCAGCGTCCCACCGACGTCGGCAAATCAGCCACATGCCCAGGGAAGCGACCAGAGGCAAAGCCCACATGCCCGCCCTCTGGCGGTTGCCACAAGGTCACAGCCGGCCCCACGTCAGCATAGCCCGGCAGACACGCCTGCGGCACAAAGGGGTCATTGCGCGCGTTCACCACCAGTGTGGCAACTTCGCGCATGGCTTTCAAACCGGGCTTGGCTGAACAACGTGCCCAATAGTCTTCCGTGTTGGCAAAGCCATGCAAAGGGGCGGTAAAGGCATTGTCATACGCGTGCAAATCCTTTGCAGCACGCAGCGCAGCTTCATCAAACAAGCCGGGGTGTTGCGCCAGCTTGGCCAGCGCCTTGGGTTTCAAGCTGCTCAAGAACATCCGCGTATAGACCTGCCGGTTAAAGCCTCGCCCGAGTGCGTGGCCCGCTGCAGCCAAGTCAATCGGCGACGAGATGGCCGCCACGGCCCTCACCACATCAGAGGCGCAAGCGCCCTGCTCCTGCGCCCAGCGCAGCAAGGCATTGCCACCCAAAGACACGCCCACAGCCACAACCGGCCCCAAATGATTTTCGGCCAGACGGCGCAGCACCCAGTTGATCTCTGTGTGGTCACCAGAATGGTAAGTGCGTGGTCCCCGGTTCAACTCCCCCGAGCAGCCCCGAAAGTGCGGCACCACATAGCCCCAACCCTGTGCTGTCGCCCAATGCGCAAAGGCGCGTGCATAGTGGCTCTGCGACGAGCCTTCCAGCCCATGAAAAAGCACCAGCAACGGGCGCCCAGCCAAGGCAGGCAAGAAGTCCACATCGATGAAGTCACCGTCAGGTGTAGACCATCGTTGGCGTTGGTAGTCGGTTCGTTTGCCACCATGATCGGCGTGTGCGCGGCTGTACAAGGCAGGCCAGATGGTCTGCACATTGCCGCCAAGCGGGCCTTGGCCAGACAACCAACGCGGCGCACGATATTGCTGCATGACCATCAATGCAAAGTCGCCTGTGACGCGGTGATGTCCGGCAGGTCCTGAGGCAAGCCCGCGCTGGCATGGTGGGCCACCATCCGCCAGCCTTGGTTTGATCGAACAAACACATTGGTGGCAATCACGTAGGCGGTTTGCAAGCCCTTATCGGTCATGGCCTGCACGCGCTCGGTCACATGGTGCACGGCGCACACAGCCGTCTCAAACCGGCGCACGTGGTGCACATGCACTTGCACGGGCCCGTGGTGAAAGACGGCCTCAAATCCAGCCCGCACAGCAACCGTACCCACCACACGCGGCCCGCCTGGATGCACGCAAGCGATCTCTTCATCGTCAGCCCACGTGGCCATCATGCGATCCAGATCGCCCTGCTGCATCGCCTCATAAAACGAAGCTTCGGTTTCATCAGCCGTGCTCATCAAGGCCGCTTGAGACTTCTTACTGGCACGCGGATCGTTCATGGTCGTGTCCTACCGAAAAGGGCTGTTGCTTACTTGAAGACCACGGTCTTGTGGCCATTCATCAAAACGCGGTGCTCGGTGTGCCACTTCACGGCGCGCGCCAGCACCACGGATTCAACATCGCGGCCCACCGCAGTGAAGTCCTCAGGGCTCAAGGTGTGATCAACGCGCTCGACGTCCTGCTCAATGATCGGGCCCTCATCCAAGTCGGCCGTCACATAGTGTGCCGTGGCACCAATCAACTTCACACCACGGTCATGTGCCTGATAGTAAGGCTTGGCGCCCTTGAAGCTGGGTAAAAAACTGTGGTGGATGTTGATCGCACGACCCGATAAAAACGCGCAAAACTCAGGGCTGAGGATTTGCATGTAGCGAGCCAGCACAACCAGCTCAATGCCCTCTTGGTCGACCAAGGCTTCGATCTGCAACTCTTGCGTGCGCTTGACCTGCGCGCCTGATCCTGTAGGCAGTGCCAGGTGATGAAACGCGATGCCATAACTGGCAGCCAAATCAGCGTAGTCAGGGTGATTGGACACGATGGCCGGGATATCAATGGGCAACCAACCCGATCGCCAGCGAAACAACAGGTCATTGAGGCAATGCCCGTGCTTGCTGGCCATGATCAACACACGCGGCTTGCGTGACAAGGCATGGATGTGCGCCGTCATCTTGAACTGCTGGCGGACATGGCCAAACAGGTTGGTCAGCGCGGCCGCATCCCCTAGGTGATCGGGCGCAGCAAAATGCACGCGCATGAAAAACAAACCGGTGCTGTCCTCGCTTTGCACATCACCAAATTGTTGCGAGTCAATGATGTTGCAGCCAGCCTGATAGAGCAGGCCAGACACGGCGTGGACGATGCCCTTGGTGTCCACGCAGGACAGGGTCAGGACGAATTCTTGTGAGGGCTTCATGATGGGGCCCGATTGTAGAGGTCAGCGCCCACCGATAGCTGCTTGATGCGCCCTGCAAACACCACTGCGAACTCATCAAGCACAGGCTGCGCATCCTTGGGTGTCATAGACAGCGCCAAGTGAACCGTCGCGGTCAGCATCCGCACCATCAGCAAACAGCTCGTCTGTGTCCGCTCTAGATTCAAGCTCGGCTGCAGATCAAGCAGCCGTTTGGCGATGACACGGGCTGTCTCCACGCAATGCTGCACATCCATGGTCTTGACAGTGTGACTGGCCATGACCGCGCTCCAAACGCCCAGCAAATCAGCATCCTGCGTGAAATAGCCATGGATGAAGGCCGTCGCATCACGCAGCAACTGCTCGACATCATCCAAGGCGCTGAGCCGCTCAAGCAACTCACGCGTCATCAAGGACGTCATCTCGTGATACCGCGAGACAAGCTCAGCCAAGATGGCATTTTTGTCATCAAAGTACTGGTAAATGCCCGCCGGAGAGATGCCCGCCTCGCGTGCAATCTCCCGCATGCTCACGGCGTCATAACCCTGTTGACCAATGAGCTGCTTGGCCGACATGAGGATGGTGTTGACCATCTCCTTGCTGCGTGACTGGATGGGGGCTCGTCTCATAAATAGGCTTGACGTCAATATATGTGAACATTGATAATGTTTTCATGAACAATGATCACATCGGCAAATCATGAGTGTATCCGTCATCACAGGAGCATCCAGCGGCATCGGTGCTGCGCTGGCTTTGGCCTTGGCACAAAAAGGCCATGCGGTGGTTTTGGTTGCCCGCAGACAAGATCGACTAGAAGCCCTCGCCGCCCAATTGCGCACGCAGTATGGCGTCAAAGCCCACGTCTTGGCTGCCGACCTCACTTCCGCCGCGCAACGCAGGCAGGTGGTCAAACAAGCAGCGGCGTGGGCGCAAACAATCGGAGAGCCACTCACCATCTTGATCAACAACGCCGGCACAGGGGTCTGGGATGACTTCATTCAGCAAGATGAAGACACCTTGCAGCGCGACATTGACCTGAACGTCAGCGCCACCACGCACCTCACGCGTGACTTCGTCACCCATGCACTGGCACACAGGGCGCCCTCGCACGTACTGAACATCGCGTCGCTCGCAGGCCTGCTGCCAGCGCCGGGCTTTGCTGTCTACTCGGCCACCAAAAGCTACGTGATTGCCTTTTCCGAGGTGCTTGCGCATGAGCTCAAAGGCAGCAACGTGCGTGTCACCTGCGTTTGCCCAGGAGGCGTCCAAACGGACTTCTTGGCACTGGCCGGTCAAAAGCAAATCAGCAACATCGGCATGATGCAAGCCGATGTGGTGGCAGGCTTGATGCTCGACGCCATGTTCGCGCACAAAGTCATCAGCGTGCCCGGCTTGTTAAATCAACTCAGCGCACTGGCACGCCATCTGCCCTCCGGCATCCGCAGTGGCTTGGTCGGGAAAAGCATGGCCATGACCGTGACGTCATCAAGGAAGCCAACATGATCACACGCCAGCAAGTCATCATCGAGCAACATGGCCGCCCTGATGTCATGCGCGTCGTCTCATCGCCGTTGCCAGAGCCCCCCTCACTAGAGCTCACCGTCAAGGTCCACGCAGCAGGCGTGAACTTCGCCGACATCATGGCGCGGCAAGGTCTCTACCCCGACGCCCCACCGCTGCCCATGGTCGTGGGCTACGAGGTCGCCGGCGACGTGATCGCCATCGGGGCGAATGTTGATCCATCCTGGCTAGGCAAGCGCGTGGTGGGCATGACGCGCTTTGGCGGCTACAGCAGCCACGTGAACGTCCCGCTCGATCAAATGTTCGAGATCCCGCCAAGTCTGGACTACCAAAAGGCCGCGTCGATCCCCGTAGCCTACGGCACAGCCTACGCCTTGGTCGTGGCCATGGGCAACCTGAAAAAACACGAAACCATCTTGATCCAAAACGCTGGTGGCGGTGTGGGTTTGGCCATCCTCGATATCGCCCGACACATCGGGGCAACCACCATCGGCACAGCCAGCGCCCAAAAACACGCCTTCTTGTTGGCTCGTGGACTAGACCATGCAGTGGACTACCGTCAAGCCGACTGGTCAGATCAGGTCATGACGCTGACCGACCGCCGCGGGGTGGCACTGATCACCGACCCACTGGGCGGCGAAAGCTGGCGCAAAGCCGGCAAGCTGCTCAGGTCAACAGGCCGCTTGGGCATGTTCGGCATCTCAGCCGCATCAGACTCCGGCCTCTTAGGTAAGTTCAAGTTGATCAAAACGGCGATTCAAATGCCGTTTTTCCACCCAGTCGGCTTGATGAACAGCAACCATGGCGCCTTCGGGGTGAACATGGGCCACATGTGGCACGAACCCGAGTTGATCCGCCTGTGGATGGACGAGATCCTCCAAGGCGTCGCTGCGGGCTGGGTGCGCCCTCACGTCGACAAGGTGTTCACGTTCGCCGAAGCCGCGCAAGCGCACACCTACATCGAGCAGCGTCAAAACATCGGCAAAGTGCTCTTGGTGCCCTGAGGCCCATCAATGGCCGTGGCTGACCTTCTCACCCGCCTTGAGCTTGTACACCGTACCGCAATACGGGCACTTACCTTGCCCCTTGGTCGCTACATCAATAAAGACCTTGGGGTGGTTGCTGCCCAAATCCTGCTTGGGATTGGGGCAATACACCACGCCTGGGCCCAACAACTCGGCTGCAGTCACCTCAACAACGGTCATAGGGGTTTGGATACTCGTGCTCATGGGTTGCCTCTGATCAGACCTTGGTCAGCCATTCAGCGTACTTGGGGTTGCGGCCATTGACGATGTCAAAGTACGCGGCTTGGATTTTTTCGGTGATCGGGCCACGCGAACCCTGCCCAATTTCAATCCGGTCGAGCTCACGAATCGGTGTCACTTCAGCAGCGGTGCCGGTGAAGAAAGCCTCATCGCAGATGTAGACCTCATCGCGCGTGATGCGCTTTTCCTTGACCTCAAGACCCATGTCCTTGCAAATTGCAAAGATGGTGTTGCGCGTGATGCCATTCAAGGCACCAGCCGACAAGTCAGGCGTGTAGATCATGCCGCCCTTGATGATGAAGATGTTCTCGCCTGCGCCTTCAGAGACAAAACCAGAGCTGTCCAACAACAGCGCTTCGTCGTAGCCCTCTTCGGTCACTTCGAGGTTAGCGAGTATCGAATTGGTGTAATTGCTCACGGCCTTAGCCTGCGTCATCGTGATGTTGACGTGGTGGCGCGTGTAGCTTGATGTCTTGACCCGAATGCCGCGCTTCATGCCATCTTCACCCAAGTACGCGCCCCAAGTCCAAGCAGCGACCATCAGGTGCACTTTGGCACCCTTGGGGCTCACACCCAGCTTTTCAGAGCCCAACCACACCAAGGGGCGGATATAGCCGCTCTCTAGGTTGTTGGCCTTGACCACGTCAATCTGAGCTTGCCGGACTTCATCTTGCGTGAAGGGCATCGGCATACGCAGAATCTTCGCGCTGTTGAACAGCCGCTCTGTGTGCTCTTGCAGACGGAAGATCGCCGGGCCATTGACCGTGTTGTAGGCACGAACACCCTCAAACGCGCCGCAGCCATAGTGCAGTGTGTGGGTCAGCACGTGGATCTTGGCGTCACGCCACTCCACCATCTGGCCATCCATCCAGATCTTGCCGTCACGATCATCCATCGACATGGGAAATCCTTCTCAAAGGTGGCGCCGTTTGTCGGCGCGAATTAGCCTTCGATTGTAGCGCTTGGGTGAGCCCCGACGGCGCCAAGCCACATCCTCCCCGTGTGCCTAGCGATCATCAGCTCTTCATCGGTTGGAATCACCCATGCCGATACGCGGCTGCCCACCGTGCTGATGCGCAAAGCACCGCCAGCACCAGGTGATGCGGCATGGTTAGCTGACTCATCCAAATCGACACCCAGCCACGCTGCGCCACGGCAAATCTGAGCCCGAATCGCCGCAGCATGCTCACCGATACCGGCGGTGAACACGATCGCATCCACCCCCCCAAGCACCGCAGCCATGGCACCCAACTCACGCACGGCACTATAGACAAACAAAGCCACGGCATCCCGTGCGGCATCCGAATCGCTGGCCAACAAGGTCGCCATATCCGAAGACAAGCCCGACACCCCCAGCAAACCAGACTCGCTGTAGAGCAAGTGTTCGATCTGACGTGCGCTCATACCTCGCTCGTCCATCAACCACAACAACACACCGGCATCCAAGCGACCGCACCGGCTGCCCATCATCAAGCCATCCAAAGCCGTGAAACCCATGGAACTGGCCACGCTAACCCGGTCGCGCATGGCACACATGCTCGCACCATTGCCCAGATGCAGCACCACCGAGCGACCACGGGCAGCCAAAGCATCAACGCCCACCAGCGCATCAGCGATGTACTCATATGACAAGCCATGAAAGCCGTAGCGCATCACACCTGCATCGTGCAAAGCCCTCGGCAAAGCAAAGCGTCTGGCCACATCCGGGTTGCTCGCATGAAAGGCCGTATCAAAGCACCCCACCTGCAACAGATCAGGCTGCAACCGCGCCAAAGCCGCAACGGGAGCCAAGTTGTGCGCTTGGTGCAAAGGTGCCAAGGGCACCAGTGCAGTCAACTCAGTCATCACCGCCGCCGACAACTTCACTGGCTCATGAAAGTGCAAGCCGCCATGCACGATGCGATGCCCCACAGCCACCAAACGATGTCCTTGTAGCAGGGGCGGCAGCGCCTCCAATAGAAACGCCAAACTCTCCTCGTGACTCAACGCCGCAGACGCTGCCCAGCGGTGATCCAACAACACCTCGCCAAGCGCCCCCGTTGCCACCGCATGCGGCGCAACGCCTAGCCCGCTGATTTGCCCACGCAGCAAAGGCAAACAGCCCCGCGCCGTGAACACAGAGAACTTCAGGCTAGACGAGCCCGCATTGATCACCGCTATCGCGTCGGTCATCGACAAGCCTTGGCGTGTACCAACAGCTTGAGCACGGCAGCAGAAGCCAGCCGAGTTCGCACCGAATCGGATCGGCTGGTCAGCACGATCGGCACCCGTGCGCCCAACACGATGCCTGCGCTATCTGCACCGGCCAAATACTGCAACTGCTTAGCCACCATGTTGCCCGCCTCTAAGCTGGGCACCACCAAAATGTCAGCCAAACCAGCAACCGGCGACACAATGTGCTTGGTCCGCGCAGCCTCCACGCTCACCGCGTTATCAAAAGCCAAAGGGCCGTCGACCAAACCGCCCGTGATCTGCCCACGATCAGCCATCTTGCACAACATCGCGGCATCAATCGTTGCCTGCATGTCGGGATTGACAGTCTCCACCGCAGCCAAGATCGCCACCTTAGGCTGCGCCACGCCCAGCACATGCGCCAAGTCAATCGCGTTTTGAACAATATCCACCTTATCCCGAATGGTGGGCGCGATATTCACTGCCGCATCCGTCACCAGCAACATGCGAGGGTAGGACGGCACATCCATCACAAACACGTGGCTCACCCGGCGAGCCGTACGCAGCCCCGTGTCCCGTGCCACAACAGCCCCCATCAGCTCATCGGTGTGCAAACTCCCCTTCATCAACGCTTGCACCTCACCATTGCGAGCCAAGGCAACCGCCTGAGCTGCAGCAGCATGACTGTGCTCGGTATCAACCAAGCGGTAGCCCGAAATATCCCAGCCCCCCGCCTGCGCCACAGCCATGATCTTGGCGCGAGGGCCCACCAGCACAGGCTCAATCAAACGATGCCGTGCCGCCTCGATCGCCCCAGCCAAAGAATCCACATCGCATGGATGAACAACCGCACACAACACAGGCGCACAAGCTTCACAACCCCGAAAGAGGTGGCCAAAAACGTCATTGCGACGCAGGATCACAGCAGGCTGAGCCCTCTGATCCACAGTCAAGTTATGCGGAGGAGCCCGAACCGTCACCGTCCCCGAGAGCAAAACCTCATCGCCTCGCACAACAAGGCAATCCATCACCAAGCAGTCAGGCGCCAGCTTCGAGGCAACACACACACTGGCCTCTAGCTCATCACCCATGCTCACCGCACCCGTGAATACGAGCTGATGAGCCACGATGGAGGTGCCCGGACCAGGCAGGCGGCGCTTGAGCAAACCATGCACCAAAGCCTCCGCACTCACCGCCTCGCAAACCGGTTCACGCAACTGACCCCACTCGACATCAGCGCTTAAGACAGAGACATCACCGGACACCAACGCGAGCAGCTCCACGTCATCACGCGTCACGCTGTGCGCAACGGCAATGCGCTCGCCCACGCTGATCTGGTCGAATGTGCGATTGCTGAAAGAAGTCATACCCATCACGCCGTTGCTAGCTGAAACCACCCATCATCCTCCAGAACAATGACAATCAGCGCACCGCAGCGAGGCAAGCTCGCGCTCAAGTGCGGCGAAACAGGTGCATTTCGTTGCTCACGCTATACACGGTCAAGCCATGTGACGCAGCCAACGCACGCAAACTTGCCCCTGTATGCAAGCTGATGTGCCCATTGCGTGGTGCGATGTACCAATTGTCGATGCCCGGATGGGTGTCAAGCAACTCCGTGCTCAACAGCAAGGTGCCCGATGGACTCAGGCAAGCGACCAAGCCGGCAAACCAAGCGGCCAGCCCCAAGTGCGGCACATGCTCTATCACCTCAAAGCAGGTCACCAAATCGTAGACCGCGCCCGGCACCAGAACATCCCCACCATGAAAAGCATCCACGCTCAAACAAGAAAACCCGCGCCCCTGCATAAACCGAGAGAACGCGCCATCCCCGCCACCGTAGTCGAGCACCGAAATGCCTAGCAGCGAGCGTCCCCACAAAGCCGACACCATCTCGCTGTTACGTTGCGGCCTGATGACCTCAAAAATCGGATCAGCGAGGACATAGGCCTCATTGTAGATATGCGCCTTGAAATCCTCATGTGACCACGCATCCAACGCCGAAGTACTGGTGAAGCCACACGCGTCACAGCGGTGGTACCCCACAGGCGCATCTGCGAACGCAAACTGCCCTTGCCCTTGAAAGTGGTCATTGCAGCTGTAGGCAAAGTCCTTTACCCCGAGAAAAGACAGCCCCCTCCAGCCACACACACTGCAGCACACTGGCTCAGTGGTGAGCAACGGCGGGAGGGGGATTCGTTCAGGCACGGACAAAATAATGGCACATCTGAATACAGACAGGCAAAAAAAAGCCCGCCTAAGCGAGCATTCAATATTGACAACGAAATCCAATTGGTTGCGGGGGCAGGATTTGAACCTACGACCTTTGGGTTATGAGCCCAACGAGCTACCAGACTGCTCCACCCCGCGACAGGATTTATTCTCACTCGACGCAGCAACAGCCAGATCGCATCTAATCAAATATCAATCCAAGCTACTTAACAAGGACTGCATCAACTCTAATGGTTGCGGGGGCAGGATTTGAACCTACGACCTTTGGGTTATGAGCCCAACGAGCTACCAGACTGCTCCACCCCGCGACAGAGAAAGCTATTATGTCACGGATACTGTGCAATAGCCACAAGTTTGTAAAAACAAATACCGAGCGGTATGCAGCACTTTGACACAGCCATAAAAAAACCCGCATCGCCAGAGGCAGTGCGGGTCTTGTGTTCGCTAGAACGGTAGCTTATTCAGCCACGGCCTCAACAGCGGCAACTTCGCTGCGCTGAACCAATTCAACGTAAGCCATTGGTGCATTGTCGCCAACGCGGAAGCCCATTTTCAGAATACGGGTGTAACCACCTGGACGCTCTTTAAAAAGAGGGCCCAACACGTCAAACAGCTTAACCACGTTGTCGCGATCACGCAAACGGTCAAACGCCAAACGCTTGTTCGCCAAGGTAGGCACCTTAGCCAAGGTGATCAGGGGCTCAACGACGCGACGCAATTCCTTGGCCTTAGGCAAAGTGGTCTTGATGGCTTCGTGCTCGATGAGCGAGTTGCACATATTACGCAGCATCGCCAAACGATGCGACGATGTGCGGTTAAGTTTACGGAGTCCGTGTCCGTGACGCATGGTGCTTTCCTTTCACTATTATAAAACCGACGGCCGGTTCAAGGTACCGCCGGGTGCACCGCATGCATGCCACCTCTCAGCAGCAAAACATGCTTCTTTCCTAAATTAACGCTTATCCAAGCCTTGCGGAGGCCAAGCTTCCAGGCGCGAACCCAAAGCCAAACCACGCGAAGCCAAAACTTCTTTGATTTCGTTGAGCGACTTGCGACCCAAATTAGGGGTCTTGAGCAACTCGGTCTCGGTACGCTGAATCAGGTCGCCGATGTAATAAATGTTCTCCGCCTTCAAGCAATTGGCAGAACGAACCGTCAACTCCAGCTCATCGACTGGACGCAGCAAGATCGGATCAAAGTTTTGAGCCGACTTAGCAGGCGCATCAAAGTCAGCAATCTCGCTGCCTTCCAATTGAGCGAACACAGCCAATTGCTCAACCAAAATTTTGGCCGAAGCACGGATGGCTTCCTCTGGTGACACAGCACCGTTGGTTTCGATCTCAACGACCAAGCGATCCAAATCGGTACGTTGCTCCACACGGGCGCTTTCGACCGTGTAGCTCACACGGCGAACCGGCGAGAACGAAGCGTCCAGAACGATGCGGCCAATGGCTTTGCTGCTCTCTTCGCCATAACGACGAACATTGCCAGCAACGTAACCGCGACCCTTTTCGATCTTGATCTGCATATCCAGCTTGCCGCCATGCGACAGGTGCGCAATGACATGACCAGGATTGACGATTTCCACATCGTGAGGAGTCTGAATGTCAGCCGCTGTCACAGGGCCCTCGCCATCCTTACGCAAAACCAAAGTGACCTCATCCCGGTTATGCAACCGGAACACAACGCCCTTGAGGTTCAACATGATGTGAACAACATCTTCTTGCACGCCATCAATGGCAGAGTACTCATGGAGCACGCCAGCAATGGTCACTTCTGTCGGAGCATAACCAACCATCGACGACAACAGCACGCGGCGAAGCGCATTGCCGAGCGTGTGACCATAGCCACGCTCGAAGGGCTCGAGTGTCACCTTGGCGCGGTTGCCGCCAAGCGGCTCCACTTGAATGGCTTTGGGTTTCAGCAAGTTAGTCTGCATGAAGTCTTCCTGTCAATACCCTCGGCTCGTTACACCGATAAGGCTACTGGACCAACCGAAGCACATGCCCCGGCCCTGAAATACAAATGCACAAAGCCGCACGTCACAGCCC
This sequence comes from Aquabacterium sp., assembly GCA_030654395.1. Taxonomy (GTDB): domain Bacteria; phylum Pseudomonadota; class Gammaproteobacteria; order Burkholderiales; family Burkholderiaceae_C; genus Aquabacterium. The sequence goes on along the minus strand of JAURXM010000116.1, from coordinate 226,675 downwards.
TAAGACCGTGAAGCGCAGCCACCAGTGCATTAACGAGAATACAGTTCGACGATCAACGATTCATTGATATCAGCACCGAATTCATCGCGATCGGGACTCTTCTTGAAAACACCTTCCAGCTTGACACCGTCCACAGCAACCCAAGCGGGCAAGCCGATAGACTCAGCCAACTTAAAGGCTTCCAAAACGCGCGTTTGCTTTTTGGCTTTTTCGCGAACAGCAACCACGTCGCCAGTCTTGACCAAATATGAAGGGATGTTCACAACTTGGCCGTTGACAACCACACCCTTGTGGCCGACCAATTGACGAGCTTCAGCGCGAGTCGATGCGTAACCCATGCGGTACACAACGTTATCCAAGCGTGACTCCAACAACATCAGCAAGTTGGCGCCAGTGCTGCCCTTGCGACGGTCAGCTTCAGCAAAATAGCGGCGGAACTGACGCTCCAACACGCCATACATGCGCTTGACCTTCTGCTTTTCACGCAATTGAAGACCAAAGTCAGATGTGCGCGAACCAGAGGTACGGCCATGTTGACCAGGTTTGGTATCAAATTTAGACTTGTCGCTGATAGGGCGGCGAGCGCTCTTGAGAAACAGATCGGTGCCTTCACGGCGGGCCAGTTTGGCCTTAGGTCCGAGGTAACGTGCCACTTGTAGTGTCCTTAAATTATCTGACGCCAGCTGAGCTCGAGAGCAACAGACCAACGCGAGTCTGGTAGATCAAAATCGTACCAAACGGTGGGCTTAGATCAAAACGGCCACGCAAAATCTGCCGCCAACACACAGAGTGAGATGCAGCAAACAGATGACCGATCAAGAGAACTTGCAATTATAGCAAGCTGCGCAAGGAATAACCAACAACACACTGTGCCGCAGTCAAAATCCCACAACGCACACACCTCGCTTGGCCACTATCATGGTCAGGCGAGGTATTGATGCGATCAAACTTGCGCCTGATCGCTCATTTGAAAATCAGATGCGACGACGCTTTTGAGGGCGGCAACCGTTATGAGGAACGGGGGTCACATCAGAAATCGAGTTGATGCGAATACCAAGGGACGCCAAGGCACGCACAGACGATTCGCGACCTGGGCCAGGGCCCTTGATCTCGACGTCCAGATTCTTGATGCCTTGTTCTTGAGCAGCGCGCCCAGCCACTTCACCTGCCACCTGGGCAGCGAAAGGGGTGGACTTACGTGAGCCCTTGAAGCCTTGACCACCGCTTGACGCCCAAGCAAGGGAATTGCCTTGGCGGTCAGTGATGGTGATGATCGTGTTGTTGAACGACGCGTGCACGTGAGCGATGCCATCCGCAATATTCTTGCGAACTTTTTTGCTTACACGACGGGCAGCGCTGTTCGCAGGTGCTTTAGCCATAGTAACTTTCTCTTGAACTCAGAACCAAGCCTGGATCACTTCTTACCAGAGACTGCTTTGCGTGGACCCTTACGAGTGCGCGCATTTGTGCGAGTCCGCTGGCCGCGAAGGGGCAAGCCGCGACGATGACGGAAGCCGCGGTAGCAGCCCAAGTCCATCAATCGCTTGATGTTCATCGAGAGCTCGCGACGCAGGTCACCTTCAATGGTGAGCCTACCCACTTCTTCTCGAATCTTTTCCAGATCGCCGTCAGTCAATTCCTTGATCTTCTTATCGAAGGGAATGCCTGCAGCCGTGCAGATTTTCTGCGCGGTTGTGCGACCAATGCCGTAGATCGAAGTCAGACCGATTTCGGAATGCTTGTGCGGCGGAATGTTGATGCCAGCAATACGTGCCATAACTGTCCTCTGAACACTTGTGTCGTCGCCAGGTCAGGCTATTAGCCTTGACGCTGCTTATGACGTGGGTCGGTACAAATCACACGAACCACGCCTTTACGGCGAATGATTTTGCAATTACGGCACATCTTCTTGACGGATGCCGAGACTTTCATGGTCTTCTCCTGAACCGTTGATTGCTCAACGGAAATTCGCCCACGTTTCCGGGGTCTAAAAACAAAGCTCACCTCGCCCGGACCACGATGCGAGCACTAATCAAACCACACGAATGGGGCGCTATGACACATTGAGCCTATGCCAGAACCATGACGTTTTGAGCCACGCATTCTGCCAGAGATGCGACAAAGAAACACACATTCGCTTCAAACTGAACAAAAAAACACTTAAGCATTTGAACTGGTCAGCATGCTGACAACTTCACAGCCTATTGTCCCTCTGTTGAGCATCGAGTTACCGACCTCATCAGCCTGCTTTGAAATTCGCCTTCTTCAGCAGCGAATCGTACTGCTGAGACATGAGATAGGACTGAACTTGCGCCCAAAAATCCATCGTGACAACCACGATGATCAGCAGCGAAGTTCCACCAAAATAGAATGGCACGTTGTACTTGAGAACCAAGAACTCCGGCAACAAGCAAACTGCGGTGATATACACAGCACCAGCCAACGTCAGCCTAGCAAGAATTTTATCGATGAACCTAGCAGTCTGATCACCTGGACGGATCCCGGGAATAAAGGCACCGCTCTTCTTCAAGTTATCTGCTGTCTCACGGCTGTTGAACACCAACGCTGTATAGAAAAAACAAAAGAACACGATGGCTACAGAATACAGCAGCACATAAATGGGCTGCCCTGGAGACAACAAAGCGGCGAAGTCTTTCAGCCAGCGCATGCTGTCACCCGTAGCAAACCAACCAACCGCGGTCGTTGGCAACAAGATAATGGATGACGCGAAAATCGGAGGAATCACGCCGGCCATGTTGATCTTCAAAGGCAAATGGGAAGACTGTCCGCCATAAACCCGATTACCAACTTGACGCTTCGCATAGTTCACCAGAATCTTCCGCTGACCACGCTCTACAAACACAACCAAATAAGTGACGAGAACAACCAGCGCCATGATAAAAATAGCAGCAGGGATGCTCATTGCACCTGTGCGGATCAACTCGAACAGGCCACCCATAGCGCCGGGCAAACCTGCAGCGATACCGCCGAAAATCAAAATCGATATACCGTTACCCAAACCACGCTCTGTAATCTGCTCACCCAACCACATCAGGAACATGGTGCCTGCTGTCAAACTGATCACGGTGGTCATTCGGAACCCAAAGCCGGGACTGATGACCAGCCCAGCCGTGCCCTCTAAAGCCACAGCGATACCAAACGACTGAAACAGAGCCAGACCGAGCGTCGCGTAACGGGTGTATTGCGTTGTCTTGCGACGACCTGCTTCGCCTTCCTTTTTCAAGGCTTCGAGAGCAGGTATCACGTAGCCCATCATCTGCATGATGATGGACGCCGAGATGTACGGCATGATGCCCAGAGCGAACACGGTGAATCGCGATAACGCGCCCCCCGAGAACATATTGAACAAACTCAGGATGCCGCCTTGCTGCCCTTTGAACAACTGTTGCAGCTGGGATGGATCTATTCCGGGCACGGGGATATGCGCCCCGACACGGTAGACGACCAACGCCAACAGCAGGAAAGTCAGTCGCCGTTGAAGGTCGCCGAATTTACCGCTCTGTGCCAGTTGATTGGGAGAAGTTGCCACGCTTGAAGTCCGTTCGAGGTCTTTAAGTTCTTACTGAGCCTACTGGCTTACGCAGCCAGCGAGCCACCGGCCGCTTCAATGGCGATCTTGGCGCCGGCAGTAGCGCCGATACCCTTGAGCACCACCTTGATAGTCAGCTCACCAGACTTGATCACCTTGATCACCTTGGCACGCTTTGGCACAATGCCGGCCGCCTTCAGAGACAAAGCATCTACTTCTGATGCGCCCAAAGCTTGCAGTTCACCCAGAGAAACCTCTGCGTTGTACTTCAGCAAATGTGACTTGAAACCACGCTTAGGCAGGCGCCGTTGCAAAGGCATTTGACCGCCTTCAAAACCGACCTTGTGATAGCCGCCCGAACGTGACTTCTGACCCTTGTGACCGCGACCTGCGGTCTTGCCTAGGCCGGAGCCGATGCCACGACCGCAACGACGCTTAGCATGCTTAGCGCCAGCGGCTGGCTTAATGGTATTGAGTTCCATGGTATTCCCTAAGGCTGCGGCTGCTTAAAGCACCACAACCAGGTAACGGACCTTGTTGATCAGGCCGCGCACAGATGGCGTATCTTCGAGCACAGAGGTGCTGTTCAGACGACGCAGCCCCAAGCCACGCACTGTGGCTCGGTGATCTTCGCGGGTTCCAATCACACTGCGGACCAGCTTGACTGTTACTGTTTTCTTTTCGCTCATATCAACTCTCCCGATCAGTTGAAGATGTCTTCAACAGACAGCCCACGCTTGGCGGCGACTTGGGAAGGCGTTGTTGCCTTGTTCAATGCGTCGAACGTGGCGCGAACCATGTTGTATGGGTTGCTCGAACCGAGGCTTTTGGCCACGATATCGGTGATACCCAATACTTCGAACACAGCGCGCATTGGGCCGCCAGCGATGATGCCTGTACCTGGCTGGGCAGGAGCCAGCAGAACCTTTGCAGCACCGAATTCACCGCGAATATTGTGGTGAACAGAGCCATTCCTGAGCGGAATTTTGACCAGATTGCGGCGTGCTTGATCCATTGCCTTTTGAACGGCGAGGGGCACTTCACGCGCCTTACCCTTACCGAAGCCAACGCGACCTTCACCGTCACCGACGACAGTCAATGCTGCGAAACCCATGATCCGACCGCCCTTGACCACTTTGGTCACTCGGTTTACTTGGATCATCTTTTCGCGCAGACCGTCATCGCGACCTTCGTCCGCTACCTTGGGTTGAAACTTAGCCATTTGAAATTCCTTCCGGTTGCAGACGCGGCTTAGAACTGAAGACCGGCTTCACGCGCGGCGTCAGCCAAGGCCTTGATTCGACCGTGGTATGCAAAGCCAGCGCGGTCGAAGGCAACCTTCTCGACGCCAGCAGCTTTGGCCCGTTCGGCAATACGTGTGCCGATCAGGATGGCCGCAGCCACGTTGCTTCCAGCCGTCTTGAGCTGGTCGCGCACTTCTTTTTCGGCTGTCGAGGCCGAAGCCAAGACTTTGTTGCCGTCGCCAGAAATTACGCTGGCGTAGATGTGCAGATTTGTACGGAATACCGTCAAGCGCACTGCGCCTTGCAGGGCGATGCGTGCACGCGTTTGACGTGCGCGACGCAGGCGCTGTTCCTTCTTGCTTGTTGCCATGATGAATCAGCTCCTTACTTCTTCTTGGTCTCTTTCAAGACCACGCGCTCGTCGGCGTAGCGGATCCCCTTACCCTTGTAGGGCTCTGGGGGACGGAAGGCTCGCACTTCAGCGGCGATCTGACCGACGACTTGACGATCGGCACCTTTGATCAGGATTTCAGTCTGAGACGGTGTCTCAATCTTGATGCCTTCCGGCACGTCCTTGACCACGGGATGCGAATAGCCAATTTGAAGGTTCAGCTTCTGACCTTGGGCTTGGGCACGATAACCCACACCAATCAAAGTCAATTTCTTGGTAAAACCCTTACTTACGCCGTTGACATTGTTGGCCAGCAGTGCACGAATGGTTCCCGACATCGCATTGGCGCGGGTAGATTCATCAACTGGTGCAACTTTCAACACGCCACCGTCATTGACGACGGTGACCAAAGGATTCTGGGTCAGACTCAACTGACCCAAGATGCCCTTGATGACAATGGCTTCGGGGGTGATCTGGACGTCCACACCTTGAGGGACGGCGATCGGCGATTTTCCAACGCGGGACATAGCGATTGCTCCTCAGGTTAGGCGACGTAGGCCAAGACTTCACCGCCAATACCGACAGCGCGAGCCTTGCGATCAGTCATCACACCTTGTGGGGTTGTCACGATTGCAACACCCAGGCCATTTTGGACCTGAGGGATGTCGTGGCGACCCTTATAGATGCGCAGACCGGGGCGGCTAACACGCTCGATACGTTCGATGACCGGACGGCCAGCGTAGTACTTCAGTGTGATTTCCAGCGTGGGCTTTGCAGCCTCACCGGTGACGGCAAAACCGTCGATATAGCCTTCGTCCTTAAGGACCTGGGCAATCGCGACTTTTAGCTTAGACGACGGCATTGCGACGCTTGGTTTTGCAACCATTTGTGCGTTACGAATGCGTGTCAGCAGGTCGGCGATGGGATCACTCATGCTCATGGGATAACTCCTGTTCGTGCCCTGCTGGGATTACCAGCTCGCCTTGGTAACACCGGGGATGTTACCGGCGAATGCCAATTCACGGATCTTGCTACGACCCAAACCGAACTGACGGAACGTGCCGCGTGGACGACCTGTCAGGCTACAACGAGCGCGAAGACGGGTCGGATTTGCGTTGCGGGGCAGTTTTTGCAGCTCAAGACGGGCGACATAGCGCTCTTCGTCGGACTTTTTGGCATCATTGCTGATGGCCTTGAGTTCGGCGTACTTCTTGGCGTACTTGGCAACCAGCTTTTCGCGCTTTTCTTCGCGCTGAATCAGGGATAGTTTTGCCACGATGAACCTCAGTTCTTGAACGGAAACTTGAAAGCAGCCAGCAGAGCCTTCGCTTCGTCGTCGGTCTTGGCCGATGTCGTGATGCTGATATTCAGCCCACGGATGGCGTCGATCTTGTCGTATTCAATCTCAGGGAAAATAATCTGTTCCTTGACACCGACGTTGTAATTGCCGCGGCCATCAAAAGAACGACCCGAGATACCGCGGAAGTCACGAACACGCGGAAGCGAGACGGTGACAAAGCGATCTAGGAATTCGTACATGCGAACGCCGCGCAAGGTAACCATTGTCCCGATCGGCATGTTTTCGCGGATTTTGAAACCGGCGATAGCCTTTTTGGACATGGTAACCACAGGCTTTTGGCCGGCGATCTTGGTCAGGTCGCCAACGGCGTGCTCCATAACCTTCTTGTCAGATACTGCTTCCGAGACGCCCATGTTCAGGGTGATCTTGGTCAAACGCGGCACTTCCATGACCGACTTGTAGCCAAATTTGGCAACCAGATCGGACACGATTTTTTCGCGATATAACTGCTGCAGGCGAGCTTGTTGTTCAGCCATGTGCTACCTCGTCAAGCCTTGATTTCTTCGCCACTGGACTTGAAGACACGCACTTTTTTGCCGTCTGCCAGGAGCTTGATACCGACGCGGTCAGCCTTGCCAGAGGCAGGGTTGAAAATGGCCACGTTGGACTGATTGATCGGCATTGTTTTATCAACGATGCCGCCGGTGGTGCCTTTCATGGGGTTCGGGCGGAGGTGCTTTTTAGCCACATTCACGCCATCAACCACCAAGTGATCGGCATCCACGCGAGCGGAAATAGTGCCCCGCTTGCCTTTATCGCGACCGGTCAGAACGATGACCTGGTCGCCTGTCTTAAGTTTGTTCATGAGCTGTCCTTTGCCTGAGCTTCACTGATGGCCGACGGTTACAGAACCTCGGGAGCCAGCGAAACGATCTTCATGAAACGCTCAGTACGCAGTTCACGCGTCACTGGGCCGAAGATGCGGGTACCGATTGGCTCCAGCTTGGCGTTGAGCAAAACGGCAGCATTGCCGTCAAACTTAACCAAGGAACCGTCTTGACGACGGACGCCCTTGGCCGTACGAACGACCACAGCACTGTAGACTTCGCCTTTTTTGACGCGACCACGAGGAGCAGCTTCTTTGATGCTGACCTTGATGATGTCGCCAATACCGGCGTAACGACGCCTAGAGCCACCGAGCACCTTGATGCACTGAACGCTCTTAGCACCCGTGTTGTCAGCGACGTCAAGTCGCGATTGCATTTGAATCATGGTGTATCCCAACTTGGCCCGAACGGCTAAGCAACAAAGCTCAACAACGAACGGTCAGTCTTGGGCCCGAAGAATCGGGCGGATCCGAAAAAACAACTGACTTCCATATACCTGCCTCAGCGTTGGGCGTGTGCAAATGCAAATTAAACCTTGCACTTGCTTTTCACATTACCCCAACGAGGGCGTTTAGGCCGAAGTCAGCTGCTTGATCAGCGAAGCCTTGAATTATGCACGAGTTTTAACGACTGTGCAAGCCTCTGTGAAAATAATCGAAAGAAAGTCGCCGTCAGGCTGTCCCGCCAACGGTCAAGCCTTCGATGCGAAGGGTGGGCTGCCCCACGCCGACGGGCACGCTTTGCCCTTCTTTGCCGCAGGTGCCTACGCCGCTGTCCAAGGCCAAGTCGTTGCCAATCATGCTGACCCGCGTCATGGCCTCAGGGCCATTGCCGATGAGAGTGGCGCCTTTGACGGGGTATTGGATTTTGCCGTTCTCGACCCAATAGGCCTCGGATGCGGAAAACACGAACTTGCCGCTTGTGATGTCAACTTGGCCACCGCCAAAGTTGGCTGCGTAAAGGCCGCGCTCGATGGATGCGATGATCTCTTGGGGGTCTTTGTCACCAGCCAACATGTAGGTGTTGGTCATGCGGGGCATAGGGACATGCGCGTAACTTTCGCGGCGCCCGTTTCCTGTCGGCGATGTTTTCATGAGGCGTGCATTGGTCGCATCCTGGATGTAACCCTTCAAGATGCCGTCTTCAATCAACACGGTGCGCTGCGTGGCGTGGCCTTCGTCGTCGATGTTGAGCGAGCCTCTGCGCTCCGGGAGCGTGCCGTCGTCCAGCACGGTGACCCCTTTTGCTGCAACGCGCTGCCCGACTCGACCAGAGAAGACGCTGGATCCCTTGCGGTTGAAGTCGCCTTCTAAGCCATGGCCCACGGCCTCGTGCAACAAAATGCCTGGCCAGCCGTTTCCAAGTACAACAGTCATTTCACCTGCGGGAGCGGGCCTCGCCTCTAAGTTGACCAGTGCGGCATGCACGGCTTGATCCACATAGGTCTGGGTGACAGCCTGCGAGAAGTAGCTCAATTCGTAGCGTCCGCCGCCGCCAGAAGAGCCGACTTCTCTGCGCCCGTTTTGCTCGGCGATGACGGTGAGAGACAGTCGGATCAGGGGGCGCACGTCAGCGGCCAATGTGCCATCCGCCCTGGCAACCAAGATCACGTCATATTCACAACCCAGCCCGGCCATGACTTGGACGATGCGAGGGTCCTTGGCCCGAGCTCGGCGCTCGACGTCCTCCAGCATGGCTACTTTGGCTGCGCTATCCATGGATGCAATGGGGTCGAAGCCCGCGTACAGCGATCGGCTGGGTACGATGCGGTGCGCGCCGACTTTGACTCGGCGGCTTTGCCCGGACGAGGCAATGGTGCGCACTGTTCGAGCTGCATCAAGTAGGGCTGCCTCGGAGATATCGTCTGAGTAGGCAAAGGCGGTTTTTTCGCCTGAGATGGCACGTACGCCAACGCCTTGGTCGATGCCAAAGCTGCCGGATTTGACGATGCCCTCTTCAAGGCTCCAGCCTTCGCTGCGGGTGTACTGAAAGTACAAATCCGCATCATCCACCCTGTGTTCTGTGATGAGTTTGAGGGCCTTTGTCAGGGTGGATTCGTCCAAACCGAATGGGGCGAGCAGAAGTTCGCGTGCGGTTTGGAGGCGTGCAATGGTGGCGTCGACAGCAATCATGGGCCCATTGTAGGCACGGGCAGACGTTTCAGTCACATGAAAGAGGGCGCTACCGTGTCAGAGATGCCTCAATGTCGCTGCTGCACGTGTCAAGGCGCCTCAGGTTCATCAGCTTGGCGGTGTTGCAAGGCCATCTCATACAGGGCCTTGCGCGGCCAACCGGCGGCATCCGCGACCAAGCCAGCAGCGAGTTTGACGGGCACATGACGGACCAACTCCTGCAATATCGCGTCCATGGCAGGGGGCAGCGTCAGGGCATCTTCTGTTTTGGGTTGGGCGTGCACCACGACCACAAATTCGCCTCGTTGGCGGTGGGCGTTGGCTTGCAGCCATGCAGGCAGCGCGGCAACGGCCATGGTTGCGATGTCCTCGAATTGCTTGGTGAGTTCGCGGCAGACGGTGATCCGCCCGAGAGGGAGCACGTCGAGCAGCTCGGCGCTCAGCGTTTCGATGCGGTGCGGCGCCTCAAAGAGCACGACGCTGTGGTCATGCCCCAAGACGCCTCGCAGTACAGTGAGTCGGGCTGCGCCCTTTGATGGCAGAAAACCGACGAACCGAAAGCCGTTGGCCTGCGCATCGCCTGCGACGCTCAGTGCCGTGGTGACGCTGCTGGCGCCCGGCAAGGGCACAGCGACCAAGCCCGCAGCTTGAACCGCCGCCACCAAGTGGGCCCCAGGATCAGAGACGGCCGGGGTGCCTGCGTCGCTGACGTAGGCCACGCGCAGGCCTTCTTGCAATAAGGAGACGATGCCTTGTGCGCTGGCCATCTCGTTGTGCTGGTGCAGAGCAACGAGTTTTTTGTCGATCCCGAGGTGGCGCAACAGGCCTCCGGTGACTCTGGTGTCTTCACAAGCCACGACATCGACCAGACTGAGGACATGCAGTGCGCGCAGACTCATGTCTGCCATATTGCCTATAGGGGTGGCAACCAGATAGAGCGTGCCTTTAGGATACTGCTGGCTGGCGGCCACTTGGTGCGCCGCTTGGAGCAGCATATTGACATCTAAGGTCACAACGAAGTCCCGTGGGGATGAGGGTGAAGCACGTGCTTTGGTCTACTTGCTAGATCAAGGCTTGGTGCTGGTTGAGCGTAATTATCGGGTCGCGCGTGGCCCAAGCGCACGAGGCGCAGAGGTCGACCTCATCATGCGTGATCGCGATGGCACCCTGGTTTTCGTTGAGGTGCGCCAGAGAGAAGGGCAAGATCACGGCGGAGCTGCCGCATCCGTGAACCGCAGCAAGCAGCGAAAATGCATCCTCGGGGCCCAGTTTTATCTGATGAATCTGCGCGAGTGGCCACCGTGCCGGTTTGATGTGGTGGCGATAGATGGTGGCACTTTACAGTGGATTGCGGCAGCCTTTGATGCGTCTTGACACGATCAAGGTGCCGCACTGACATATCATGCCCGCCATGCCGGACTCCCACTTTCAGCAGTCATCGCTCCAGCAACCTCTATTGGGTGCGGCCGATTGGCTCTATCAGTCATCAGAACGCTTGGCGCAGCAACTCAATTTTGCAGCGCAGGCGATCTTGCACACCATCACATCAGGCGGCAAGGTGCTTTGCGCTGGCGAAGCAGAAGCCGCATGGCTGGCAGAGCATGCAGCGACCTTGCTGGTTCAGGGTGCTGGGCGCCATCGCCCGCCGCTGGCAGCCTTGGCGCTGACGCAGGCTCATGGTGGGGCTCAAATGGGCTTGACTCAGCAGGTGCGTGCGCTGGGCCACCCCGGTGACGTCTGGTTGGCGTTTTCACTGGAGCGAGATGAGCCCGATTTGTTGGCAGCAACGGAAGCCGCTCGGGAACAAGATTTGACCTTGATCGCCTTCACCGGCGAGAGCGCACGCACGCTGGGGCCGCAGTTGCGGGACACTGACGTGTGGGTGCCTTTGCCTGGCAATCAGCCAGAAGCTTTGTTCGCCATCGGGTGGCTTGCTCTGCACGGCCTTTGCACTGCAGTAGACACCCATTTATTAGGAGAAGACGCTTGATTAACCGATCACCATTGCACCCTACCCGCTTGCGCTGGGTCGCCCTTTTGATGGCATTGGCCAGTTTGTCTGCTTGCGCCCCGTTGGTTTTGGGCACGGCTGTCGGCAGCGCTTTCATGGCCACAGACCGCCGCACCTCAGGCACGCAACTGGAAGACCAAGGCATTGAGCTCAAGGCCGCCAACCGCGTGCGCGAGGTACTGGGCGAGCGGGGACACGTCAGCATCAACGCCTATAACCGCCAGGTGTTGGTGACAGGCGAGGTGCCGACAGAAGAGGACAAAGCGGCTGTGGGCAACGCCATCAGCCGCACAGACACCGTCACAGGCGTCGTCAATGAGTTGCTGGTGGGTGTCAACAGTTCACTGAGTACGCGCTCAAGTGACCTGCTGATTGCCAGCAAGGTCAAGGCGACATTCATCGACGCCAGGGACATCTTTGCCAACGCGTTTGACATCGTTGTCGATCGGGGTGATGTGTATTTGCTTGGCTTGGTCACGGAGCGCGAAGCCCAGCGGGCGGCGGAACTGGCGGCCAGCATCCGCGGCGTGAACCGCGTGATCAAGGTGCTCCAGATCATCTCGGAAGACGAGTTGGCGCGCAAGCTGCCTAGGCAGCCTTGAGCCAACCCAGCGGCACACTCAGCGCAGGCGTTTGATCAAGCTGGAGGTGTCCAGCCTGCCCCCGCCTTGCGCTTGCACATCGGCGTAAAACTGGTCAATCAGGGCGGTCGTTGGCACGCGGGCACCTGTGCGACGGGCCTCGTCCAGCACCAAGCCCAAGTCCTTGCGCATCCAGTCGACGGCAAAACCAAAGTCAAATTCGTCGTTGACCATGGTCGGCCCGCGGTTGATCATTTGCCAACTGCTGGCGGCACCTTGTGAGATCACCTCGATGACTTGGTGCATGTCCAGCCCTGCTTTTTGCCCGAACGCCAGCGCCTCGGCAAGGCTTTGCAGCACACCAGCAACACAAATTTGGTTGACCATTTTGGCCAATTGTCCTGAGCCACTGCCGCCCAGCCATGTCACAGCGCGGGCGTAGGCCAAGAGGACAGGTCGCACCTTGTCGAAAGAGCCTGGGTCACCACCGCACATCACGGTCAGCACCCCGTTGATGGCCCCCAAGTTGCCACCTGATACAGGCGCATCAATGAAGGAAAGCCCCCTCTCCTGCGCGAGCAGCGCCAGCTCACGGGCGACTTCCGCGGAGGTGGTGGTGTGATCAACCAGCACGGAGCCCGCACTCATCGCTTGAAACACACCTTGCGGCCCCATGGTGACCTGACGCAGGTCGTCATCGTTGCCCACGCAAGTGAACACGATGTCTGCGCCACGTGCAGCGGCTTCAGGCGTGTCCGCCATGGCCCCTCCGTGCTCGCCGACCCACGCGCGTGCTTTGGCTGCGGTACGGTTGTATACCGTGATGGGGTGACCTGCACGCAAAAGGTGTACAGCCATGGGCCCACCCATGGTGCCCAGCCCAATGAAGGCGACGCGTTGAGCAGATAAGGCGTTGTCAATCTTGTTGGCTACGGTCATCTTGGGGCCCTGATCAAACAATACGGAAGTGTTCTGTGCCCGCAGACAAATCAAGGTTGCGTGCACGGTGGCTGTGGAGCTTGACTTGCAGGCGCAGGTCATTGACCGAGTCAGCGTTGCGCAAGATATCCTCGTAGGTGACGTAGTTGCCCTCGTACAGGTCAAACAGGGCCTGATCGAAGGTCTGCATACCGAGTTCACGCGACTTTTTCATGATCTCTTTGATCTCGCCAACCTCGCCCTTGAAGATGAGGTCCGCAATCAGCGGTGTGCTGAGAAGGATTTCAACGGCGGCAACGCGCCCCTTGCCCTCTTGGTGTGCCAGCAAGCGCTGAGAGACCAAGCCTTTGAGGTTCAGCGACAAGTCCATCAGCAACTGTGCACGGCGCTCTTCAGGGAAGAAGTTGATGATGCGGTCCAGCGCTTGGTTGGCGCTGTTGGCGTGCAGTGTGGCCATGCACAAGTGCCCTGTTTCGGCGAACTGCACAGCGTGCTCCATGGTCTCGCGGTCACGGATTTCGCCCATCAAGATCACGTCGGGCGCTTGCCGCAAGGTGTTTTTGAGCGCAAGCCCCCAGCCGTCGGTGTCAATGCCAATTTCACGCTGGGTGACGATGCAGTTCTTGTGCGGGTGCACAAACTCCACGGGGTCTTCCAGTGTGATGATGTGACCAAAGGTGTTCTCATTGCGGTGATCGACCATGGCTGCCAGCGTGGTGGATTTACCCGACCCGGTCGCGCCAACCAAGATGACAAGACCGCGCTTGGTCATCACCAATTCTTTGAGTACCTGCGGCAGCCCCATACCGTCCACCGTCGGCAACTGCTGAGGAATCACGCGCAAGACCATGCCAACATGGCTCTGCTGAACGAAGGCGTTGACACGAAACCGCCCCACCCCACCCGGTGAAATGGCGAAGTTGCATTCCTTGGTCCGCTCAAATTCGGCGGACTGCTTGTCATTCATGATCGCCCGCGTGAGCTCCAGCGTGTGCTGTGCTGTCAGAGGCTGAGGCGAGACTTTGGTCACTTTGCCGTCCACCTTGATGGCGGGGGGGAAGTCGGCCGTCAGGAAGAGGTCTGAGCCCCCTCTGGCCACCAGCAGCTTGAGCAAATCATTGATGAATTTGGAGGCCTGATCGCGTTCCATGAAGGGTTCCGCCTAAAGTCTTGTTCGTTGTTGAGGAAAGGGGTCAGCCAGCGGTGAGCAAGGCACCCAGCCTGGCACTGAGTTGGCGCATGCGCCACGACAGGCGGCGTGCCGTTGAGCTCATCAGGGCCATGCCCAGCCTAGGCTCTTCGACCGCCAGCTCATCCAGTGCCGTGCATGTCAAGACGGCCAATGAGCAGCGGCTTAAAGTCAAGCAAGACGCGAAACGTGCCCCAGCGTCCAGCAGCGACATTTCGCCTAACACATCACCTTCACGCGCCTCCGCCAACCGTGCCCGCGCACCTGTGGGCTGCACACGGTCAACGGCCACCAGCCCTTCGAGCACCACCAAGGCGTAGTCACCTTTTTCGTCTTGCACGATCAGCTCTCGGCCAGCTGGCACGCTGACGAAGTGCAAATGGGTGAGCAGCTTGCGGCGATCGGCATCAGACAAGGATGCCATCAAAGCATCTTTACCCCACGTCTGGAGCAGCAAGGCCAAGCCCGCCTCAGGGTCTAGCGAGGTCGCCCCGACAACCAGCGCCCGAGCCGTCCAAGCGGAATTGGCTCGTGCATCTTCAGGCCGTTCGACAAACTGCGTGGCGAAGTAGCCTTCGTCGTCAGCATCGGCCGTCGCGTCTTCAGCACGGCGCTTGCTCGTGGCACTGGAAACGAGTCGATCCAACAGTCGCTTCATGCTAGCCGGGGAAGTTTTCCGGAATCTTGGCCTTGGCGCGGGCTTCCGCAGGCGAGATCACGTTGCGGCGAACCAAATCGGTCAGGTTCTGGTCCAGCGTTTGCATGCCCATGTTGCTGCCGGTTTGAATGGATGAGTACATCTGGGCGATTTTGTTTTCGCGGATCAAATTGCGGATCGCCGGCGTGCCGATCATGATCTCGTGTGCGGCGACCCGGCCCTGGCCATCTTTGGTCTTGCACAGCGTTTGGGAGATGACCGCCTGCAGTGATTCCGACAGCATGGCGCGAACCATGTCCTTTTCAGCAGCAGGAAAGACGTCCACCACGCGGTCAATCGTCTTGGCTGCGCTGGATGTGTGCAGCGTGCCAAAAACCAAGTGGCCGGTTTCAGCCGCTGTCAGCGCCAGTCGGATGGTTTCCAGGTCACGCATTTCGCCCACCAAGATGCAGTCTGGGTCCTCACGCAGCGCCGAGCGCAAGGCGTTGGAGAAACTCATGGTGTGGGGCCCCACCTCGCGCTGGTTGATGAGGCATTTCTTGGAGTCGTGAACGAACTCGATCGGGTCTTCCACAGTCAGAATGTGGCCGTATTCAGTCTCATTGAGGTGGTTAACCATGGCCGCCAAGGTGGTGGATTTACCCGAGCCCGTGGGCCCTGTCACCAGCACCAGCCCCCGAGGCCTCAAAGCCAAATCCTGGAAAATTTTGGGCGCGTTGAGTTGATCAAGCGACAAAATCTTGGAGGGAATCGTGCGGAACACGGCACCAGACCCTCGGTTTTGATTAAAAGCATTGACTCGAAAACGAGCCAAACCTTGTATCTCAAACGAGAAATCAACCTCCAGCGTCTCTTCGTACATCTTGCGCTGGGCGTCGTTCATGATGTCGTACACCATGTCGTGAACCTGTTTGTGGTCCAGCGAATCGATGTTGATGCGGCGCACGTCGCCGTTTACCCGGATCATGGGTGGCAAGCCCGCTGACAAATGCAGGTCAGATGCCTTGTTTTTGACCGAGAACGAGAGCAGTTGGGTGATATCCATGGATGATGGGTGCAAACTTATGCCAAGACAGGCCCATTATGGCGACGATCGCAACCAACCTACAACTCGTGAATGGCCGGATAAACCATGCTTGCGCACAGGTTGGCCGCTCAAGTGCCAGCGTGACACTGCTGGCAGCCAGTAAAACGTTTCCGGCTGTAACAGTCAGAGAGGCCTTTTCAGCCGGTCAGCGCTGTTTTGGCGAGAACTACGTGCAAGAGGCCGTGGACAAGATGGCCGAGCTCGCCGACCTGCGCGACCAAATCACTTGGCACCTGATTGGTCCACTGCAAAGCAACAAGACACGTGTCGTTGCGGAGACCTTCGATTGGGTGCACACCATTGACCGCATCAAAATCGCCCAACGTTTGAGCGAACAGCGCCCGGCGGATTTGCCCCCCCTGCAAGTCTGCTTACAGGTCAATATCAGCGGGGAAAGCAGCAAAAGCGGCGTCGCACCACAGGATGTACTGTGCTTGGCTCAGGCTGTGACCCAGTTGCCAAGACTGACCCTGCGTGGCCTCATGGCCCTGCCCGCGCCGAGCGATGAACCGGAGGCTCAGCGAGGTGCATTACGCGACATGCGTATCGCATTTAACCACTTGCGATCAGAGGGCATACCCCTAGACACCCTCTCCATGGGCATGAGCGCGGACCTGGAAGAGGCCATTAAGCAAGGGTCAACCCTCGTCAGGGTGGGTACAGCCCTATTTGGCAAACGCTAAGCTCCAGTAACATGTACCTATCACTGAAAGAGTACGTATGGAAGCATCGCAAACGCCCCACTATTTGTTGGTCGATGACCACAGCTTGATCCGCGAGGGCATGATGCATGCCATACGCAGCTTGGATCCGTCTGCGCGTTTTTCGCAGGCTGGCACCCTCCAAGGGGCGCTGAGCAAACTGGCAGAAACCGAAGTCACCGACCCGATCACCGTTGTGCTGCTGGATCTGGGTCTGCCGGACAGCCGCGGCATGGCCACCTTGCAAGCGGTTCGCGCTGCGGCAGCCACACAGCGCGTTGGCATCATCACGGGTCAAAGTGATGTGCAAGTTGCACTGGAGTGTATCCACCATGGTGCCTCGTGTTTTATCCCCAAGTTGGCCGAGATTGAAGGCTTCACGAATGCGCTGCGGGCGCTGGTTGAAGGTCGCCTGCACTTCCCATCAGAGCTGCTGTCGCCCGGTAGTGTGAACTGGCCAACGCCGGATGACAACACCCCGCCGAAATTGGTTCGCCTGACGCCGCGTCAAAAAGACGTGTTGCAGTGGATTTTGAAGGGCTGCACCAACCAAGCGATTGCCTCCGCACTGGGCATCAGCGCCGAGACGGTCAAGCTGCACGTGAGTGCGATTTTCCGTGCTTACGGCGTTCGCAGCCGCACCCAACTGGTCTTGCTGTGTTCACGCAGTCCGGCCCCTCAGGCTGACGGTGATGACAGCGAGCAAGGCGCCAACGAGCCGACCAAGGAAATCGTCGCTTGAGCATATGGTGGCGCACGCTTCGAGGCAAGCCTCCTATCGAGGCTCGCATCGATCTGCAAATCCTGCAAGACCTCTGGCGTACGGCGCCAGAGTCCATCATCTCGCAATTGCTCGTGATCCTTGTCCTGCTCTGGGAGATCACTGGGTGGCACATGGCGCGCTGGAAGTGGATGATCCCGCTTGCCGGCCTGTTGACCACTTGGGCCATCGTGAGCCAGATGGCGAGGCACTTCAGACGCTTTGGCATCCCCGCATCCCGCTATGAGTATTGGCGAAAGTGCCTGCTGTGGTGGCACGGCATCCAAGGCACCCTATGGGGCTTGCTCATTTATTCGATGCTTTCGGTGAGTGGCCCTGAATGGCGTGTGACGCTCATCGCTGGCAGCCTCGCCTTTGTCTATTGCATGACCTTGGTGACCATTCACGACTGGGGTGTGTCTTTCATTGCCAACATGCCTTTGCTGCTGCTGGTATCAGGTGGCTTGCTGCTGGAGCAAACCCAAAGTGCCCTGTTTTTGGTGTACGTGCTCATGGGCTCAGAGATCACCTGCATGCTCTTTGGGCGAGGGCTCAGCCGCCGCTTAAGACAGCGTGCCCTGCTACGC
This sequence comes from Aquabacterium sp., assembly GCA_030654395.1. GTDB lineage: Bacteria > Pseudomonadota > Gammaproteobacteria > Burkholderiales > Burkholderiaceae_C > Aquabacterium. The sequence continues at coordinate 208,658 of JAURXM010000116.1, read as the reverse complement.
CACGAGAATGCCGACTTGGTGCTGCAGTTGCGCGAGGAGATCAACAAGGTCAATCAGGCCAAGGCCAAAGCTGAAACCGCTGACAAGCAAAAAAGCGAGTTTTTTGCATCTGCCAGCCACGACTTGCGCCAACCGCTGCATGTGCTCATGCTCCTGAGCAGCGCACTCAAACGCCACGTTGACCCTGTAGAGGGCGCCCCCTTGCTGGGCAAAATCAACACAGCGGTGGGCTCGCTCAGCACCATGTTCGAGAAGATGTTTGATGTGGCCCGCATCGATGCGCAGCGCATCGACTACACCGCCCAAGCGCTGCCTCTCGCCGCTTTGTGGTCGCGCTTAGACAATGAATTTGCGGTCTTGTGCCAGAGCAAAGGCCTGCACTGGGTGATTGAACCGACCAAGGACTGGGTACAGGTTGACCCCCATGTGCTAGAGCGTATTTTGCGCAACTTACTGAACAATGCCGTGCGCTATACAGAGAAGGGTGAGGTGCGTTTGCGCGCACGGGCTCGTGGTGCCTCCATCGTCTGCCAAGTGTGGGACACCGGGGTGGGCGTACCCCATCAGCACAAAACCCGCATTTTTGAAGATTATTTCCAAGCCAATAACGACGCACGTCGCAGCAGCGAAGGTTTGGGGCTGGGGCTGGCTGTGGTGCGGCGCTTGAGCATGCTAGGGCCCACCCCGGTGACCTTGCTATCTAGACCAGGGCGAGGCTCATGCTTTGCCGTCAGGCTGCCGCGGCTGATCCCGTCGGACGCCACAGGACAAGCGATCAAACTGATGCCCAAGGTGGCGCCCGATGAGGACACCGACGACCAAGACAGCAAAGACGACATGCCGAGTAGCCGAGGCGTGGTCGTCCTCATTGACGATGAGCCAGACGTGCTTGAGAGCACTGCCTTGATTTTGCAGCAGCACGGTTGGATCACGGCCGCATCAACGACACCGGACGGCGCGCTGGACGCGGTGATCCGATTCCAAGAACAAGGCCTCATGCCCGAGGGGGAGATGCCGGTCGCCTTGATCAGTGACCACAGGCTGGGCTTGTCAGTCAATGGCTTGGATGTGATCCGCAATTTGCGCTATGAGTTCGGCGACCAATTGCCCGCCTTTTTGATCACAGGTGAAGCCTCACCCGGTTTGGCGCAGGAAGCGAAGGACGCCCAGGTTCACCTGCTGCACAAGCCCGTGCACGCAGACCGCATGGTGCGTCTGCTGCAAGAGGCCATATCGGGCGAGCCAGAGCCAGACTGAGGCATGATCTCGCTCATGACACACCCCACAACCGCAACAGTATCAGCCATTGAAATGGCCTTCATCGGCGGGGGCAACATGGCCACCGCCATCATCGGTGGTTTATTGCGCCAAGGCCGCGCCGCCAGCAGCATGCTGGTGATCGACCCTGTAGCAGAACAACGTGCACGGCTGAGCCAAGAGCTGGGCGTGCAAACGGCCGCTGGCCCTGATGCGGCACTGCGGCAGGCACACACCGTGGTCTGGGCCGTCAAACCGCAGCAATTCAAGGATGCCGCCCAAACCTATGCGGCGCTGACACACCAAGCCTTGCATTACAGCGTCATGGCAGGCTTGCGAACCGATGACATCGCCCGGCTGTTGGGCAGCCCCCGCATCGTGCGCGCCATGCCCAACACGCCCGCACTGGTCGGTCAGGGGATGACAGGCTTGTTCGCACGCCCCGAAGTCAACAGCGGCGAGCGCGAAGCCATAGAGCAGATGGTTGCGCCAACGGGTCAGCACCTGTGGGTCAAGCAAGAGGCAGATTTGGATACCGTCACGGCGCTGTCAGGTTCAGGGCCGGCCTATGTTTTGTATTTCATTGAATCGATGATGCAAGCGGGTGTGGGCATGGGCCTGAGCACCGAGCAAAGCCGTCAACTGGCGCTGGCCACTTTTGCAGGCACCACCGCATTGGCCGCGCAGTCCAGCGAGGCGCCATCTGTGCTGCGAGAGCGTGTGACGTCCAAGGGCGGCACCACCTATGCAGCTGTAACCAGCATGGAAGCCGCAGGTGTGAAAGACGCCTTTGTGGCGGCCATGCGTGCAGCCCAAGCCCGCGCCGCAGAGCTGGGTGACGAATTCGGACGCTAAGCCAGCTTAGCTAACCGACTAAAGATTCGGCCAACACGCCGAGCCAAACCGTCAAACCCAGCCAATGGTTGAGCCGAAAGGCCTTGAAGCAGGCCTCTCGCTCACGCCCTTTGATCAGCCAGCCATGCCACAAGGCTTGCGCACCCGCTAAAACCAGCGCCGCGTTATAAAAGGCGCCGCACCCGCTCAATCGGCCTGCAAAGTACCAGCACATCAAGCACAGCGCATAGAACGTCATCACACCGAGCACATCAAAACGGCCCAGTGTGATCGCCGAGGTACGGATGCCAATTTTCAAGTCGTCGTCTCTGTCGACCATGGCGTATTGGGTGTCGTAGGCCAGCACCCAAGCCAAGTTGCCCGCCACCAGATACCACACGACAGGCGGCGTCTGATTCTGAACAGCAGCAAAGGCCATCGGGATACCAAAACTGAAGGCCACGCCCAGCACCGCCTGGGGCATCGCCAAAAACCGCTTGGTAAAGGGGTAGGCGACTGCAACGGCCAGCGCCCCAAATGACATGGTGATGGTGCGCTGATTGGTCGTGAGCACCAAGGCGAAAGCCAACAGGGCCAGTGCGGCACCCACACCCAAGGCCTCCTTCACTGACAGCTTGCCACTGGTGATGGGGCGCTGCGCAGTGCGCTGCACATGTCGGTCAAAATCCTTGTCGGCCACGTCATTGACCGCACAACCGGCGCTGCGCATCAAAATTGTGCCCAGTGTGAAGACCGTCAACAAGTGCCAGCCCGGAAAGCCGCCCGCAGCCAACCACATGGCGGTCAAGGTCGGCCACAGCAAGAGCAACCAGCCTTGCGGTCGGCTCCAGCGGATCAGGTCAAGATAGAGTGCGCAGCGGTCACGCCAAGTCAATGTTTTCACGGCTACCATTATCCCTGCCCACTTAACCCTTACCCGACAGATCACCATGAAAACACTGCTGATGTACGAACGCCTTGTGCCCATCAACCGCGAGCAACATCGTGAGCTGCGCATCCATCAAGGGGCGAGCAAGATCGGGTTTGCGCGCGAGACCAACTCGATGCTGATGGCCGCGACAGAGCTGCCACTGGCTGCGCTGGACTACCCGTGCGTGTTCGTGCAAAACGGCGAGCACCACGCTTTGGTGGCTTTGGTCGGCCTGCGTGATAAAGAAAACCTGATGGTCAACAAAGACGGCGAATGGGCCGATCACAGCTACGTGCCCGCGTTCGTGCGCCGTTACCCGTTTGTGCTGGCAGAGCAAGCTGGCAACGAGCAGATGACGGTTTGCATCGACGAGGCCTTTGACGGCTTGGGAACCGAGCAGGGTGAAGCCTTGTTCGACGAGCAGGGGCAGGACACCCCTTATCTGAAGCAGCTGCAGACCTTCTTGCTGTCCTTCCACCAAGATATGCTGGCCACGGCCAAATTCTCGCAACGCCTGTCTGAGCTGGATCTGCTGGTTGAGCGCTCGATTGACTTCCAGCTCAATGGCGAGCGCCTGACCCTCAATGGGTTTAAGGTCATTGACGAGACCAAACTGCGTGCTCTGCCTGCGGACACGGTGCAGTCACTGTTCTCGTCGGGTGCATTGGGCTGGGTCCATGCTCACTTGATGTCACTCAACAATGTGAACAAACTGGGCGCACGCTTGGGCCAGCGCTTGGCGGCTCAACAGACGGGCGCCGCAGCTATTGAACGGACAATCTCGCCGGAATCTGTCCACTGACCATGCCGCCGCCCAGTGCCTTGTATACGCTGATGTGTGCTTGCTGGCGGGCCAGCTGCGAGGCGATCCATGCTTGCTGCACACCAAACAAGCTGCGCTGAGCATCGAGCCAATCGAGTTGATTGGACACGCCCGACTCATACCTGAGCGTAGACACGCGCCAGCGTGCGGTCTCGGCCTGGGCTTGCGCGTACTGCGCCTGCGCTTGCTCGGCCTGGGTGCTGCGCGATACCAGCGCATCGGCCACCTCTTTGAAGGCTGTCTGCAGGGTCTTGTCGTACTGTGCGAGCGCGATGTCGCGCTTGATGTGTGCCGAATCAATACCCGCTTGTATGCGCCCCGCGTCCCAAATCGGCAAGGTCAGGGAAGGAGAAAAGCTCCACGCGCTGCGGCCGTCGTTGAACAAGCCGCTCAGTGAATCACTCACCACGCCTGCATTGCCCGTCAGCGTGATCCGCGGGAACCGCGCAGCGCGGGCCGCACCGATGTTGGCATTGGCCGCGATCAGTTGTTGCTCAGCTTGCGCCACGTCGGGGCGCTGCAAGAGCACATCCGATGACAAGCCCACAGGCAGCTCACTCAGGCCAGGCCACAGTGTGGGTGACAGGGTCAAAGCGGCGGCATCAGTGGCATCAGCAACATCAGGTATGGGCGGCAACAAATCAGCAGGCACCACACTGCCCAGCAACAGGTTCAGTGCGTGGGTGTCCTGCAGCCACTGGCGTTGCGCTTGTGCACGCGTGACACGTGCAGACTCAAACAAAGACTGAGCCGTGCGCCAGTCGAGCTCGTTGAGCACGCCAGCATCAAACTTCAGCTGCTGTAGTTTGAGTGACGCTTGGCGAGACGCCACGGTGTGCTCGCTCAGGCTGAGCTGCCATCGGTCGGCCCACAGCAGGTAATAGGCATTGGCCACGGCTGCTATCAGGCTGATGTGGGCGGCTTTGCGCGCCTCCTCGGATGCCATGACCTGGGCCGACGCTGCCTCGCTCAGTGCTTGGATACGGCCAAATATATCAAGCTCAAAGGCGGACACGGTGACGCCACCGGTGGCGCTGCTTGTGATGGCATGCGGCGCGGCCGTGGCAGGCTGGCGCGTGCCACTGACAGCGCCATTGAGCGTGGGGAATCGATCTGCCTGCTGGACCTGATACAGCGCACGCCATTGGGCGATATGGAGCACCGCCATGCGCAGGTCGCGGTTGTTGTTCAAGGCCAAGCCAATCAGGCCTTGTAGCCTGGCATCTGGGAAGTAACTGGTCCACGCCAGTTCAGCCACATTCGCGGGGGCCACGGGAGGCGCCTGTGCCGCCTCACGGCTGGCATCCGCAGCGTACGGCGGCCATTGCGCTGGCACGGCGGGCTCTGGCCGTTGGTACACAGGCGTCAGCGAGCAGGCCGTCAGACTCAGCATGGCAGCCAAGGCCACACCCGCGTGCAGCAAGGTCAAGGGCTTACGCATCGTTGGACTCCACGGTGACAGCGGCAGGCCGCGCTGGGAACAAGCGCCTGACCACAACAAAAAACACAGGTACAAAAAACACAGCCAAGACGGTGGCCGCGATCATGCCGCTCATCACGCCAGTGCCGATCGCACGTTGGCTGGCTGAGCCCGCCCCATTGGCCAACACCAGTGGCATCACGCCAAGGATGAACGCCAACGAGGTCATGATGATGGGCCTCAAGCGCAAACGACAAGCGGCCATCGTGGCATCAATCAAGCCCATACCTTGTTGCTGCAGCTCTTTGGCAAACTCAATGATCAGGATCGCGTTCTTGGCCGACAAGCCCATGATGGTGATCAAGCCGACCTTGAAGTAGACGTCATTGGGCAGGTCACGCCAGCTCGCACCCAGCAGAGAGCCCAAGAGGCCCAAGGGCACGACGAGCAAAACGGCCAGGGGGATAGTCCAACTCTCGTACAGCGCAGCAAGGCATAAGAACACAGCCAGCAATGAAAAGCCCAGCAGCATATTGGCCTGCGAGCCGGACAAGCGCTCTTCGCGTGACAAGCCAGTCCACTCGATGCTGATGCCATCGGGCAGTTGCGCGGCCAAGGCGGCCATCTCAGCCATGGCTTGGCCTGTGCTGAACCCTGCAGCCGCATCCCCTGAGATGCGCATGGCGGGGTAGCCGTTGTAGCGCACAGCTTGCATCTGGCCACTGAACCAGCGTGTGCTGGCGAAGGCCGACAAGGGCACCGATTGGCCGAGCTTGTTGATCACATTGAGCTGCAAGATTTGCTCAGGCTGCATGCGGTCTTTGGCGTCCGCTTGCACCATCACGCGCTGCAAACGCCCTTGGTTTGGGAAGTCATTGACGTAGGTCGACCCCAGGCCCGTGGACAAGGTGGCGCTGATCGCATCCACACCCACGCCCAAGGCTTGTGCTTTGTCACGGTCAATGTCCACTTGCAGCTGGGGCGCATCCTCCAAGCCGTCAGGGCGCAAACCGGTCACCACTTTGCTTTGCATGGCCAGCCCCATCAGCTTGTTGCGGGCGCCCAATAAAGCGTCGTGCCCAAGCCCCGCTCTGTCTTGCAGACGCAGAGAAAAACCGGTGGCATTACCTAACTCGCGGATCGCGGGCGGATTGAGCGGGAAGATGAACGCATCACGGATGCCCATCAAGGCGCCAAACGCACGCTTGGCGATGGCTTGGGCCGCGTGTTCAGCGCCCTTGCGCTCATCCCAGTCTTTGAGGGTCACAAAACCCAAGGCGGCGTTTTGGCCTGATCCAGAGAAGCTGAAGCCGACAACGCCCACCACCGATTTCACTTCGGGTTGCTTAAGGAAGTAAGACTCAACCTGAGAGATGACGGCCTCGGTGCGGTTGGACGTGGCCCCGGGCGGCAACTGCACGTTGACGATCAGGTTGCCTTGGTCCTCGTTTGGCAAGAAGGACGAGGGCATGCGGACATACAACCAGCCAACGACAGCCAGTATCAGCAGATACACAATCAAGACGCGTCCACCGCGCTTGACAAGGCGTGCCACCCAACTTTCATAGCCTTGTGCGCTGGCGGCAAAACTGCGGTTGAACCAGCCAAAGAAGCCGCGCTTTTCATGGTGATCGCCGGATACGGGCTTAAGCAGCGTGGCGCACAAGGCGGGCGTCAGGGACAGCGCCAAGAAGGCAGAGAACAGCATCGACGAGACCATCGACAACGAGAACTGGCGGTAGATGTTGCCCACCGATCCCGAGAAAAAGGCCATCGGGATGAAGACCGAAACCAGCACCACGGTGATGCCCACAATGGCGCCACTGATTTGGCCCATCGCTTTGCGTGTGGCCTCTCGGGGCGACAGGCCTTCGTGCGTCATGAGCCGCTCTACGTTCTCGACCACCACGATGGCATCGTCTACCAAGATGCCGATGGCCAGCACCATGCCAAACATGGTCAACACGTTGATAGAGAAGCCCGCCACCATCATCACGCCGAAGGTACCCAGCAAGGCCACAGGCACGACCAGCGTGGGGATCAAGGTGTAGCGGATGTTCTGCAAGAACAGGTACATCACCAAGAAGACGAGGAGCACGGCCTCAACCAGTGTCTCCACCACTTGGCTGATGGACAACTTGACGAAGCCCGAGGTGTCGTAGGGGATGGAGAAGTCAACGCCCGCGGGGAAGTAGCGCTTGAGTTCGGCCATGCGTGCCTTGACCGCATCGGCTGTTTGCAGGGCGTTGCCGGTGGTGGACAACTGCAGACCAATGCCCGTGGCGGGTTGGCCGTTCAGGCGGGCGTAGGTGCCGTAGGTTTGAGCGCCCAGTTCAATGCGGGCCACGTCTTTGAGGCGCACCGTGGCGCCATCTGTTTTGGCACGCAAGACGATTTGACCAAACTGCTGCACGTTGGCCAACTGCCCACTGACGACCACGGTGGCCGAGACCGTTTGTTCACGGAGGTTGGGCCGCTCACCCACGCCGCCAGCAGGCACCAAGGCGTTCTGCGCACGGATCGCATTGTTGACGTCGCTCATGCCCAAGCCATAGGACACCAGCTTGGCCGGGTCCACCCAAATGCGCATGGCGCGTTCGGTGCCAAACAGCTGCGCCTGCCCAATGCCGGGCACGCGCTGAAGCTCAGGGATGATGTTGCGCGAGGCATAGTCACCCAAAAAGATGGGGTCATAGGCTTTGTTGCTGGATGCCAGCATCACGAACATCAAGAAGTTGCTGCGTGACTTGTCTACTTTGACGCCTTGTTGGGTCACCGCAGACGGCAGGCGTGGCGAGGCCCGCGATAAACGGTTTTGAACTTCAATTTGGGCCAGATCAATGTTGGTGCCGGTATCAAACGTCACCGTGATTTGGCCTGTGCCATTGGCCTGGCTGACTGACTCCATGTACGCCAGACCGGGCGCCCCGTTGAGCTCTTGCTCGATCACGCTGACCACGCTTTCGTCCAGCGTTTTGGCCGAGGCACCGGGGTAACTGGCACTGATGACAATGGAGGGCGGCGCCACCGTTGGGTACTGCGCGATAGGCAGTTTGGTGATGGCGACCCCGCCAAACACGACGATGAACAGCGCGATGACCCACGCAAAAATGGGCCGATCAATGAAAAAGCGTGACATGTCGGCGCCCTGTCAGTGAGACGCAGCAGGCGCTGCGCCTTGAGGCACCCAAGGCACGGCCTTGACGGGTGCTTTGGGGTTCATCATTTTTTGAAAGCCATCCACCATGACTTGGTCCCCCTCAGCCAAGCCACGCAATACCACCCATTGCGTGCCGCGTGCGCCGCCAAGTGTCACTGGCCGAGGTGTGACTTTGCCTTGTGCGTCCACAATCAAAACAGTGTCGCCTTGGCTGTTGCGTGTCACCGCCTGTTGAGGCAACAAGACGCCGCCCTCAAGCTGTGCTTGCTCTAGCCGCACACGCACATACATGCCGGGTAGCAGCACGCCGTGTGGATTGGGCAGCTCCGCGCGCAACGCGACTTGCCCTGAACTGCTGTCCACACTCACATCAGAGAACAATAATTTACCGGGCAAGGGGTACTCGCTGCCATCGTCCAAGACCACATGGATAAGGGCGCCACGGTTGGCGGTACGCTTGACCACCTCATTGGCTGACTGGGTGAAGTTGACGTACAAGGTGTTGACCTGCTGGATCACAGCCAAGGGGGTGGCATCGCCCACGCCGACCAAGGCGCCCTCGGTCGTGAGTGCGCGGCCGATGCGCCCTGAGATCGGCGCCGTCACCGAGGCGTAGCCCAAGTTGATGCGCGCTATCTGGAGCGCTGCATTGGCCGCAGCCACATCGGCCTGCGCCTGCTGCTGGGCCACTTGGGCATTCACGAACTCTTGAGGGCTGATGGCCTTGGCCTCGTGCAAGGGCTTGTAGCGGTCAAACAAAGAGGTGGTTTGAGCCAAATTGGCTTGGGCCTTGGCTTGGGTGGCTGCCGCACTGTCCAAGGCCGCCTTGTAGGCGCTGGCGTTGATTTGGAACAAGGCTTGGCCGGCCCGCACATCAGCACCCTCCACGAACTGGCGCTGCTCAATGATGCCCGCCACGCGGGCCCGCACCTGCGCAGTGCGCACGGCTTCAAGTCGCCCGGGTAACTCGGTGATGACGGGCACCGTCTGCAGGCGCACGGTCACCACACCCACCTGCGCGGGCGGCATGGCCGGGTGGGCCGCGACGGCGCCCGATGGCCCGCTACTGGGCCCACACCCGGTCAACAATGACGCGAGCAACGCACACAAGGCCATCAGCCCGACCGCATTGGCCGTCCAGTGGAGTACATCGTTTTTCACCTTGCGACTCGCCATCACACACCTCTTGAATACTTGCCATACCAACATATGGTTGCCAGTATACATACGCCAATGTATGTATGATGGCTTCAGCCACCAATCACCCCTGCCCCATACGGTCTCTTTGACTTGCCATGCGCCGAACCAAAATTGATGCCCAACAAACCCGAGAGGCCTTGCTTGATGCGGCGGAGGTGCTGTTTGCCCAACGAGGCGTCGCACGCACGTCATTGCAAGAGGTGGCCATCGCCGCAGGTGTGACACGGGGCGCAGTCTATTGGCACTTCGAGGACAAGGTCGCTTTGTTCAACGCCATGATGGCGCGCACCACGCTGCCGCTGGAGGACATCCTCAAAGCCATTGACACAGACAAGGCGCCTGAGCCCTTGGTCGAGCTCAAACGTTCGATGCTGGCGGCGCTGCAACGCATCGTGCACGATCCACGCACACGCAGGGTGTTTGAGATATCCCAAACCAAGCTTGAATACGTCGACGAGTTGTTGGGCGTGCGCACGCGCCAGCTGGATTTACAAAAGTCGTGCCGTGCACACATTGAAGCCACCTTCGAGCGAGCACGGGCACTGGGTCAACTGCCCGAGCACGCCAACGCACGTGGCTTGGCCATCAGCTACATGGCGATTTTTGATGGCCTGATTAGCACGTGGATGCTGGATCCCACCGTGTTTGACTTGGTGGACATGGCCGAGCACAGCATCGACTTGTTCTTGGATGGCCTTCAGGCGCGGGCCAGTTGCCCGTCCGTGGCTTCATCCAAAATGAGGTCGTCCTCCAGATGACGCGTATCAGCCCAAGCCAGCATGCGTAAACCTTGCGGTGTGTAGAGCAAGCGGTTGATGCTGGCATTGCCGATCGTCCAGCTGCGCGGCACCTCAACAGGCACACCATTGGCTTCTCGGTAGAAACAATCGAGCACGCCGCCATGCGCCACCACGGCGATGGTCTGCCCCAAATGCTGACTGGCCAAGTGGGTGATGGCCTCGACGCAGCGATCATGGAACAACTGCAGTGGCTCGCCGCCTTGCGGACCATAGGACGGATCCCGCTGGCGCCAACGCGCGGCCTCTTCAGGCCATTGCGCGGTGACCTCATCCGGGGTCATGCCCTCTAAGCGGCCAAAGTGGCGCTCACGCAAACGGGCATCCAACTGGACAGGTACCCCCACCGCCTGCCCCAAGGCATTGGCGGTGTGGTGCGCGCGTTGCAAATCACTGCTGTAGATGGCGTCGATGCCCTCACCAACCAGTGCACGGCCCATGCGCGCAGCCTGCCATTTCCCCTTGTCATTGAGGGGGATATCAATGTGCCCCTGGACGCGGGTTTCGGTGTTCCAAGGCGTTTCGCCGTGGCGAATGACAAGTAATCGGGTGACTTGATCTGACATGGTCACCATGTTGCACCAAAAATGCTGCAGTGCACAACCCCCGAATCAGCTCATGTACCCCAAACAATAGGCTTACTTTCGTGCATTGCTTGCTCAATCATGCGAATCAATGGCCAAGCACGCTTTCGAAGGCTCACGGCCTCGTCCGGGAAGGGGGCCTCAACAGGCGACTGGGCATCGGCTTCGTCAGCCGGTGGCGCGGCTGGGGGGCTTTGCTGATCAGGCAAGGCCATGAGCGTGGCCAGCGCGGCAGGCATGTCCTCGGGCAACAAAATGCCCGGGCCCTCGGCGGCTTTGCCCAATACGTGAAGAAGTGCCCGAGCGTGAGCTTGGACCATCACCAGATTGCCTGTGGCTTGGCTTTTGAATGTCAACGGCATGATTTTGTCCCTCTGGCAAGCGCCAAAGAGGACAGCTTAACGCCTCAGGGCGTGATGGATGGCACGCGCGCCGCATCGAGCTTGTCTTGGTACTGCACTTTGACGCCCTCCAAGGTGACGCGAGCGGTTTGCAAAAAGGGCTCCTTGGCGGTGAACACCTCACCAAAGCCTTTGTTTTCATACCGCGCCAGCAAGTCCACGCCCACACGGTAAAGCGTCGCATTGTGGGTGCGACATTGCGTATGCTGCCCTAGCAATGCCGCATGGCGTGTTTGGGCTTCGGTCTGTGCTTGGGTCGCCGCTTTTTGCTGCGCCGCCGCTTGCGCTTGGCTGTCGGTGATCGCTTGTTGCAACTGCGTCACCTTCGCCGCCAAATCGGCTTTGTCTTTTTGCAGCGTAGCCAAGTCAGCGGCCAGGGCATTGGCACGCTTGAGCGCCGACTCGGCCGCACGGCGCTGCGTGCCCACATCACCTTGCACACGTGCCAAAGATTGCGTCAACGCGGCCTTGTCAGCTGCGGCTTGGGTTTGCACCTCTTGCACGGCGCTGTCTTTGTCTTGCTGTTGCTGGCGTAGCTGCAATTTCAGGCGATGCAACTGGGCTTGTTCGCGGTCTGCAGGCTCAGCTGCCATGCTGTGGCCAGCCATCGTCAGCAGGATCAGGGCCAAGGTCAGCCCACGGGTTTTAGAAACGCACATTGAAATCCACCTGCAGCGAGTTGACGCGGTATTTGGCATTGGGTTCAAACGCATCGTTGATAGGCGAATCAATGGTGCGTGAAGACAGGTAACGCACGCCCAAGGCGGTATTGCGATAGACGCCATAGGTCATACCCAGCGTATAGCCTTGCACGTTGGTGCCGCCCAAGCCCAAGTCGCTGTCATTGAAGGCATCCAGCACGGCGTCTGAGCCCAGATAGCGGTAGCTGACCACGCCTTGCCAGTCGCCTTGATCGCGAACCTCCAGCGCGCCCAAGGCGGCCTTGAGCTGGTAGCCCTTGTCTTTGCCACCTGGGTTGAGATTCAGGCCAGATCGGCGCTGGAAGTCCGCCGCATCGAATGCCGTGTTCTTCACGAACTCGCCCGTCAACAGCAAGCTATAGGGGCTGAAGTGGGTCAACTCAGCCGATGCGGTCAACACCAAGGGCTTGAACTTGTAGGCCAAGCCCCAGATGGGTGCCAAGTTGGTCGGGCTGCTTGGATTGGTCTCAAACAGGGTATTGCCTTTTTGGCGCATGCCCACGGGATACTCGTATTGCCCGTAGGTTTTACCCGGAGCAAGCGTGCCACTCTGGGTTGTGTAATCGGTATCTTGCTGGCCTTCCAGGTTTTTGTATTGGTAGTAAGCCATACCGAACTTCAGGCGCGTGCGTGCTGCGGGCAACCAACTGGCGCCAGCCTGCGCACCGTAGAGCCAGCGTCCGCCTCGCAAAGGCGGCCCATCCTCACGCAAGGGGAAGGCGCCGACTGTTGCAAAGGGCACAAAGGTGGCCTCCGGTACGTCCCATCGTGCGGTGGTGGCCATGCCCTCAAAGTTGAGGTTCTCACTCCAAACCATGTCCGTGCCAAACCAAGGGTTAGGAAAGCGCCCCAACAGCACATCCACGCCCTCTACAGGCGTGACGCGCGCAAACGCCCGGTCTACCAGCAAGGGATACTTGTTGAAGCTTTGGCCCAAGGACTGGTTGGTGGACACACGGTCGTTGGTGCTGCCAGTAGCCAAGCGGATGCCCACACCCACCTCATCAGTGACTTTGGCCGTCAAGCTGAGACGCAGTCGAATGCGCTCGCGGTTGCGGCTGTCCACCGTTGAAGCCGTGGCTTGGCTGGAATTACCGGAGAGATACGAGCCAAAGTCCGGTGCACGGATAGTCCCGTCGTTGAGGTCTTCGCTGGCCAAGTAGTTGATGGGCGGCGTGTTGCGGCTGTCCTGATGGTCCCCCTGAAAGCGGAACCTGAAGTCACCATCGAGCTTGATGCGGTCCACCCATGCTGGGGTCGCATTGGGCACGCCCCAGCGCTCAGCACGCGCTAGGGTCAACACCTCTTCTTTGACCTCGTTGCGAATCTGCGCCTTCGTGGCCTCGGACACGTAAGGGATGCGCTGAACAGGCTTGGCTTCAGTGTTCGCAACAACAGGCGCGGCCTCAGCCTGCTTGAGCATGATGTCCACCGCATCGCGTGTCAGCACGCCTTTGTCAACCAGGGCGTTGATCAGGCTCAGCGTGGTTTGTCGCAGGGCTTCGAGTGATGCACGCTCATCGGCGTGGGCGGTGGTGGCACAGACCGCCAGGCTCAAGGCCGTCAAAGTAGGCCACCAGCTTGATTTCAAGGATTTCATATAGGTACTTCAATGATCAACCGGTCATCCGGTTGGAAATGGCCAGTCGAATAGGCAGATGCAGGCCAGGCGGCACATCCGAAAGAGGGGGGAGTTTGCTCAAGGCCACGCGCAAGGCCTCGTCGAATTTATCGTCGCCTGCAGAGCCATCTAGGACCACGCGAATATCACCGCGCTCGCCAATCCAGACACTGGCAGTAGCACGGTAATCACCCAACTTGATGGACTTGTCACGTGACAAGGCCGACAGAATGTGTTTTTGCAAGCGCCGCTTGACCAAGGCCTGTTGCAAACGATCCCCACCACCGCCCCCCCCTGCGTTAGGGTCGCCGTTGATGTAGTCCTTGCTGACGGGGCCAGCAGTAAAAGGGCTGGGGCCATCCCCTGCTGCCTCATCCATCTTGATGTCCACGTCTTCAGGTGGTTTATCAAGCGCCTTTGGGGCGTCTTCAGGTTGCGGCTGAGGCTTGTCTTCTTTGACCTCAGGTTCGGGCTTTTTCTCGGGTGGCGGCGGCGGTGGAGGGGGCGGCGCATCGGGCAGCAAAGCGATCTTCGCCATTTTTTGCTGCTTGTGCCCCGACCCACTTTTCAGTGAGGTCACACCCCAATAGATCAGCGGGGCAACGATACATACCGCGACCACGGGGATCAGCCACTTCAGGCGTGATGTCTCTTCTTGATCTTGAATGTCAGACATGGCGCCTCCTTATGTGCCAATGCGGGCAGTGACCAAGCCCATGGCCACCTCCAGCTTGGTGCACAGGTCAATGACGGAGACCACCTGGGCGTACTGCGCGCGCGCATCGCCCTTGATGGCCACACTCATCTTGGCATCGTCTGACTTGGCCTGAATCAGTTTGGATTCAAGCTCAGCCAAGGTGACGGGCACGCCGTTGAGGACCAAACTGCCCTCTGGCAAAATTTGCACAATCTTGAGCGGGTGTTTCTCGGTGCTGGGCTTGTTGCTTGGTTTGGGCATGCTCACGTGCAGGCCTTGAACCGATGCTGTGGTCATCAAGATGAACACCACCAACAACACGTAGGCCAAGTCCAACATGGGCGTGACGTTGATCGTGTCGAAGGGTTTGGTTTCGTCTTGCGCTTTCATGGTGTCTGTTTGCCTCGATGCTTACTGCATGCGCTTGGTGGCCAAGCCTATTTCGGTGATGTCAAGCTTCTTGGCGATGTCCAACACAGCCATGACCTTCTCATACTGCGTGGCCGCATCGGCCTTCAAGACGACGGGCAGATTGGGGTTGGCCGCCTTGTACTGCGCCAAGTTGGTTTGGAGTTGATCCAAGGTGACCGGGTAGGCATCCAAGTACACCTGCCCCTCTGCGGTGATCGTGATGCCGCGCGTTTGAGGCTTGGCCAGGTTGTTGCTGACCTGCGTGAGCGGCGGCTTGACCTTGACGCCCTGCACAGACGCAGTGGTCATGATGATGAAGACCACCAACAGCACATAAGCCAAGTCCAGCATGGGCGTGACGTTGATATCGTCAAACGCCTGCAGGTCTTCTTTAACATCACCGGACATGTGGCCGCCCTGTCATCGTGCGCCGTGAGTTTCGGCGACGCGGGTGACAAACTCGTCCACAAAAATACCCATGTCAGATGAGATATTTTTGATGCGCGAGGCCAAGTAGTTGTAGCCAAACAAGGACGGGATGGCCACAGCCAAACCCGCCACCGTGGCCAACAAAGCCGCAGCGATACCGGGGGCGATGGCGTTCACGTTGACGTCACCGGCGGCAGCGATGGCCGCAAAGGTGATCATCACGCCCACCACCGTGCCCAGCAAGCCCAAGAACGGCCCACCTGAGATGGCAATGGTCAGCAGCACGATCTTGCTGTTGAGCGTTTGGCTCTCGCGAATCAAGTCGGCGTCGATGGCCGCTTTGACCGCGTCCATGGATGCGCCAGACAGGGGCTTCGCCCCAGGCTTACCCACATCACGCTTGACCAATTCGCGCAAGCCCGCTGTGTACAAACGCGCCAGTTGCGAATGCTTATGCGATGAGGCCGGTACGGCCAGCACATCGGTGGCATCGCGAAAGCCCTTAAGGAAGCGGCTGTTGTCTTTGTCAGCACGGCCAACCAACACGGCCTTGTCATACATCACCCACGCAGCCACCACAAACATGATGGCCAAAATGATGATGACCGCCCATGCATCTGTGGTCAGGTTGTTGACCAAAAGCGCGAAGTGACCTTGCTCCGCACCGCCTTCTTCAACGGTGTCTGGCGTCTGGCTGACAGCCGCCACCAGCTTGGCATCGGCACTTTGCGCGGCATGGGTGAACTTCATCCAATCGGCACTGCGCACGGTGCTGGCAAGTTCTAGCTGATCGATCTGACCGACCCACCCTTGGCCAATGGACACGTCACCCTCAATGCCTTGTGTGGACGCAGCCAGGTCAGCTTGTGCGGCCTGTTCGCCATTGACGAACACGGTCAACTTGTTGATGCCAACGGTCACGCCGATGTGGGCCCATGCCGACGTGGGCAACACACCGCCCGCCGCTGTGACACCACCCAAAGAGGCCACCACTTTGCCACCATCAAGCGCCAGCGACAAAGGGCCTTGCTTGAGCAAGGTACCCACCAAGGTCACAGGCTTGACCCACAGGCTGATACTGTAGGGGCCCGCAGCTGGGGCCTTGAGCTTGTCACCAGCAGGGATCAAAACCGCCTGCTGTCCATCGAGCTTGATGGCCGCACCAATCAGGCCGTTGACCTCGCGAACAACAGCCGCCGTTGTCTTGATCTGGCCTGAGGCATCGGCAGCGACGGCGTCTTTGCCTGAGAAGCTGAAGGCCGCGAGTGTGCTGGCGTCAAACAACAGGCCGGTCGCAGGCTCGGCCGCAGCCTTGTCGTTACCAGCGTAAACGTACACGGTGTTTTTGTCGGTGCCCGGTGCCACGCTGGGCACTTGCACCCAGACCACGGCCAACTCGTTGGCGCCATCAAAGCGTTCCACCCAAAACCGCAGCGGGGTTTTGTCATCGGCAGCGACGACGCGCAGGTCAGCACCATCTGGTTTGGCAGACAAAAAGTCAAAATTACCAGAATGCAAGCGAACCGGAACGGCCACGCCAGACAAGGCCTCTTTGGTCTCGACACCTTGCGCTGTGGTGTTCAAAGAGATTTTGGCCCTGGCCTTCCAGTCGCCATGCCACCACGCATTGGCTGAAGTAGGCAACAAGCAGGCACTCAGGGCGGCACCCAGAATCAACGATTTGACAGCATTCATAGGACTCAGCCCGACACAATACAAAACGCTATTTTCAAAAAAACATGTGTCGCCGTTGAGAATGCGCATGGGCCAAAATGACCATGCTTAATGGGCTATCGCCGTCATGCTTTTGTCACATAGCGCAGCACCCCCCTAGACAGGGTGTGCCTAGGGGGGTGCTGCGCGGGGGGCTCTAGCTAAATATCAGCGTTTGCCGCAGGCGTTGGGTGCGGCCTCTTCACCCTTGGCTGTTGTGGGTTTTTTGCCGTCGCGACAAAGGTCATCGCTTGGTGCACCGGCTGCCCCAGCGGCTGGCGCGGGGAGCTCATCACCATCACCCAACAAATCCACGGTCACGATGGACGAGGGTTCTTTGGCTTTTGCATCTTGCCCCGCCGCAGCGACCTGTGCGCCTGCTGCGGTCTGGCTTGGCAAGCTGGTATTGACACTGACCGCCACATTCACAGCAACAACGGCCGGGCCACCGCTGACCTTGCCAGACAAGTTGTCGGCGCCCTTGACCAATTGAGCGCCAATGTTGATCGCGCCGCCGCCCTCGTTGCGGATTTGTGCATCCAAAGCTCGGATCTCACCGTTAGGCGCATACAGGCCCACCACACCATCAGATGCGCCCTCTGCTGGCTTGAGGCGACCAATACCGCTGCCCGTTGTCACCGCAGGCGACTCGTAGGTGACCACGCCATCTGCATCGCGCTTGGCGATGGGTGGTGGCACCGTGACATCGGTGTTGGCGCCACGGCCTGCGTCGATGCTGCCATTGGATGACCACAACAAGATGTCACCTGAACCCACCACAAAGGTTTTTTGTGCATTGACAAGGTAGTCACTGTCTGACATGGCCCTGATGCTGCCGCCACCATAGGTGATGAGGCCATGGTCTTTCGCAGCCAGCTTTTGCTTATCTGTGAGCGCATTCAGGCCCACCACGATTTGCCCCCCGGGCGCAAACAGATCGATACCGCCTGTGCCCAGCCGACCCTTGCCGCTGGTTTGAATGCCACTGGCCGCCACTTGGATGTCGCCCACAAAATCAAAGCCGCTGCCTTGCCCTGCCAGACTGATGGCATTGAAGGCCTCGTCATAAAATGCTTGCCGAACGCGCTTGGCTTCGGCGTTGGCAACCGGATCAACTGACTGCGGCACCGCGGCGGCAGCCTGACCAAGTCGGGCCAATTCTCCCATCAACACATCATCTTTGAACTGCCCAAACGCCATGCTGCTCAGGTCCTTCGGATCAATGTTTAATGCAGCCGCTTTGTTCAACCACACTTGTGCATAGGTGCCGCCGGCTTGCAGGTATTTGTCAGCAAAGCCTTGATCCATCACCTGCTGGGCAAATCGAACTTGGTGTGCGCTGGTCAGGCCATTGAAATAACCCAAGGCCACGCCGAAAGCGGCTGCGGGGTCAACAGGCAAGTCAGCATCAAGCAGGTGCAAAACCTGCTTGACGTAGCTGACGAGTTGCGCCCTAGCTTGAGCACCCTCAGGCAGATAACGCGCAGCAAAGTCAGCCATCACCAAGGTCTTGGCCTGCCCCGCTGCCACCTTGATGCTTGCTGAAGTCTCAGGCAAGGCGCCGTTATAAACGTTGCCAACCGTCCGGATGCCACCTGACGAGCCTAAGTCCAGTTGACGCCCGGCAAGAACTTGCAGCTCGCCCGGGCCAGACAATTGAATCAAGCCTGCATAGGATGACGCTTTCGGGCTGAAAGTCCCGTTGATGCCCATGACATTGCGGCCGGCTTCAATGCGTGTGACGTCACTGTCCCGATAGTGCTGCCCTGTGAAGCTCAAGTTGACAATGTCACGGCCTGCCGTGATTTCAGCGGCTTTGGGCACATTGATGCCAGATGATGCGATGCCCTTCTTGCTATCCGTGGCAGCCGTCAGCACATCGCGTTCTGCGTGAATGTGGATAGGCACAGCATCATTTTGGTGAAGCACGCGTGGGTTCAAATTGGGCTGCCCAAAAAGATCCCAAACCGGGGACGCGATGGTCGGCCAATCAGCCAAGGCCCCATCAGCCATGGTTAATGCGCTGCCACCGGTTTGCACCGTCCGCATCAGGACGTCTTGCCCGGCGTAGACATCCAGCTGCCCAGTGTCTGAGGGGAACATGGTCAAGTTCGCACCGCCAGGCAGGTCTAGGACAACATCGCCTTGCAAGGATGTCAGGGCCATATTGGGCGCGGCCACGAGGGACCGCTTACGCTCGACAACCGTCCCTGTTGTGACGCTGTCAAGCTCTTTCGAGCTGGCATTGAGTAAGTTGACATTTTTGTAATAGCTCGACATCTGTGCTGTGCCAGGCGCCGATTCTGCTGCCCACTTGACCTGACCGGCTGTGCTGGTCAAGGCCAAACTGGTGGTCGGTGCATACGTGAAATACGATGCTCCTGCATCGCCAACCCGCGCCGTATTGGACATCGCGGTCGGGTTGAACACCGAGGCCAACACCACATCATCGTGGGCTTGAATAGACAACTGGCCGTCCATCAAGGCCACCACAGCGCCAATTTGCGGGATGCTGGCGTTGGCACTGTCGCCAACGGTCACGGCCCCATCGGACTGAATCAGGCCTTGGCCACGGCCCAAGAAGTACACGCCGCCCCGGATGTCGCCACCGGCCTTGATGTTGAGGTCGCCACCGTTGTCAACCTTGAGCTCGGTCACATCGTTCTGCGCGATCAAACGTGCTGATGTCGGCAACACCACCCCGATGTTCGAAATTGAACCACCGGCAACGATGGAGACGTTGCCGCCGCCAAATGAGCCCACACCTTGTTTGAACCCATCGAAGAAGCTGTACCACGCGCCGCTTGTCGTGTCTGTGGGTCCTGTGTGATGGAACCAATTGCCGATCAGCTGTGCAGCCGCTGGTGACTTGATATTGCCGCCCGCAAGCATCGCAAGCCGACCACCATGATCGGTGAACTGCGCCCAGTCATTCGGTGCGGTAAACGATTGCCCCTCAAGCAGGTCTGCAGCACGCTCGCCAGCCACATACACCACGGCTTGAACGGGTTTGCTGCCCGTACCAGCCTTCAGCTCAATGTCCTTGGCCGCAGCCAATTCGATCGAGCCTGCCGTGGTGCGCACCATCTTGCCGCCATCGATGCGCAAGCTGCCAGTGTCCGTGTCAGTTTTCGTCTTGAGTACGTTGGCCGCCGTCATGTCCGCGCCAGCCACCAACCTGAAGGATGCCGCAGCACCCACCTTGATGTCCGTGGGCAAGTCGCCGGTGGTGGTGCGCGACGCTGTGTCAAACCCATCACTGAGTGAGCCCTTGATGTTGAGGTCACCCGCAGCGCGGATGGTCAGGTTAAGGGGCTCGCCTCCTGGCCTGTCAGCCGTCCACAGATTCCAGTCTTTGCTGACCTCAAAGTCACCTGTTGATCGAATTTCAACGCCAGAGCGCAGGTGCACATTGGCGCGATCTTGCAGGCCCAAGGCCTCCAGCACGCTGCCCTGGTGCGTCATGAACTCAACGTTGTCGGCGTACAAGGATGACTGCCCAATGGTGCTGCCTGTGCTCTTGCCTGTGCTCAGCTTGTTACCGTTGTAGATGCGAGTGGCTTCCACCGTGATCTCACCGGCCGTGATCTTCGTGGCGGCCCCAATGGCATCCACGTTGACGCGAACATTGTCCGGCACATCGACTGCATCATCGCGTTGTGCCCTGATGATGACGCGGCCGTCCTTCTGATCGTCACCACCAGCAGACAAGGTGGCGCCATCCTTGATGCGCACTTGCCCGTCGGCGGATGCCAACAAGATGTCACCGCCATTGGCACCTGCACGGCTTGAATCAGCCAGCACCTGTGCGTTTGCTTGCACGATGAGGTCTTGGCCTGATGCCAGTTGCACCACGCCACCTTGGGGTGACCGGGCATCGATCTTGCCGCCCAAGGTCAAGCTGCCTTCGTCAGCGCTGATGAACACCCGCTGTGCGCTCAAGTTTGTATTGAGCGAATGCGAACCCTGTCGCACACGCAGGTCCACCTCACGGCGCACCCCACCCAGCATGGCGATATCGGCCAAGCGATCCAAGGTGCCAGACGAGCCCGTGGTCGCTTCGTTTTTCACCATCTGTGCATCCACACTCAGGCTGGCTGACAAGCGGTCGCTGCCCGCGCCACCTTTCAAGCTGGCCTGCTTGCCCACAACAAATTGACCCACGTAGCCATCGGGCCCCACGCCTTGCGCGGTGAGCTTGACCGTACCCGCAGCCTGACCTTGATCAGGCTTGTCTGTGTGAACCGGCGCCTGCACGTCAATCTGACCACGCCAGATCAAATCGCCTTGTTGCGCGTTGACCGTTACATCCCCACCGGGCGCGTAGACAGCCCAAGTCGGGCTGACCTGCTGCGCCCAACCTGCGGCACGGGTGACTGAGCGCTCGGTCAAAGTCACGGTGTCACGCCGCCCTTGCTGGTCTTTGCCTGTGCCTACGATGTTGATCTTGCCCGATGCCACATCCACCATGCCATCTTGCACCACGCGCTGACCAGTCAGGCTCAAGGCCCCACCTGCGCCGCGCCGCTCACCCAGTGTGCGGGCATCGGCGGCCGCCGTGACCGTCAAGACGCCTTGGCTGTCCACGCCATGCTTGGCCGAACTGGTCGCCGTTACCCGTGCTGCCGACAAGGTCACATCGCCTTGCGTGGCGAGCTTGCCTTGTCCATCAAAAACAATGTCGCCCTTTGATTGCAATGAGGCACTTGTAAATGCCAAGCGCTGCTCGCCCTCACCCACAGTGAGCCCGCCCGTGATCGTGTCGCGTTTTGGCGGCTCGGCCCTGATCACCAGTTGGCTGCTACCTTGCTCAGCCACACTGGCTTTGAGGCCCGATGTATTGCGCAAGGTGATGTCTTGTGCGGTCACGCGGACGACATCACCGCTTTGGCCCAGGCCGCGCAGCTGAGGTGCATCCAGCACCACCTTGGACAAGCGGGGTGCCCCATCTGGGCGACGCACATCAAACGCTTGCCCACCCTTGAAATCAATGCTGCTGTAGCTGCGAAGCTGCATGCTCGTGGCGGATTTAACCGTATCAAGCAAAGCGCCATCCAAAGACACCGCATCGGTGCCATCGGCTGCGCCCCCGATCACGATGCGCGGTGCAGCCAAACCAAATTGCTGCGACGCGATCACCAAATCGGGGTCAAGCGCAAGGCGTTTGGTGGCGTCAAGCTGAACGGCCGCGCCCTTCAGCGTGGCTTTGCCGACTTTCAAAGTGCCGCCCGTGTCGACTGCACCTTTCAGGTCACGGCGGATATCGGTTTGAAGGTTCTGGCTCACAACCAAAGCTGCACCGTGACCTTTGAGGTTGAGTTGATTGGCCTTGTTGCTAACGGCACCCTTGGCCGCGATCACCACGCCATCGTCAACGACCACGTTGTCGGTGGCCACCAGCAACAGCTCACCAGCGGACACTTGCCCTGCAGCCACACGTACGTCATGGGCGGTGGTGGTGATCGTGGAGCCCTCGGCAGTGCCTTCTCGTGTGCCGCCAAGCAAAATGCTGCCTGCGCCTGTCGCGTTAAGTGCCTGCACGGACACGGTTGATGCGCCTGCCTCTAGGGTCTGGCTGCCATCGGTCAACACCATGGATGGCAGCGATAAATCAAGTTGTCCTGAGGCAAACCGATCCTTGCCAGCCAAATTGATCACGCCGTCCAATTTGAAGGCCTCTTGCGAGACAAACGACGAGCGCCCTGCGTCACCCGCCAAACTTGGTATGGGCTTGTCTAGCTGCTCGGCCCTGTCGGTCAAAAATTTATTAACCGAGGTCAAGGCGTAGGCGGACTTGGCCAGATAGGTGGCCGCAGATTCGAGCAAAAAGGTCTGGCGGTTGTCGCCACCGTTGATGCCGGTGCCCACGGCACCCATTTGGCCCGACACATAAACGCTGCCATCATCTTGCACGATAGCGCGGCTCAGCGTGCCCGTGGCTTTGATGTCGGCAGGGGACACCAGCACAGCGCCTGGCAACAAGGCATAACGCGCTGGCAGCAGGGTATAGCTGCCCTCAGCCAAGACACCATTGCTGGTCGTGATCACGATTTTGTCGCCTACTTTCGGCCCACTGCCTTGCAATGCCGCAGTTTTGGCGATCTCCGTATCGTAGGGGGCAAAATCATAAGCGTAGGTCGGCAAGACCGCAAACAGGTTCTTGCGGTTCAGTGTGTCTGTTGAGCCACCCACGCCTTTGATGAATTCAGATGCTTGCAAGTCACCGCCAGCCTGCGCTTGGATCAACGCCTGGCTGCTGATGGTCAAGCCCTTGCCTTTGACTGCGATGCCTTTGGCCACGGGCAGGCCGTCTAGTGTGAGCACCCCTGGCGCATCTTTGTCGGTGGTGGCGCCTTGCGTGGCGTACTGCCAAGTGCGCTCGTTGACGGTGCTGCCAACAGGGACGGTGACCCCATCACCAGATACAGACAAAATGCTGCCTGCGCCCAATGTCACCTTGTTCACGGCGTTGAGCGTGAGGCTGCCAAATGGCTGGCGCAACACCCCATCGTGCTGAATGTCATCGGCTTGCAGCGTCAATGAGGCCAAGGCGCTCAAGGGCGTCACGCTGGTTGATGCGCCAGCAGATGGCGCCTTAGTCACCAATTTGCTGTTCCCAATTTGGCCCTGTACCACGAACTCAGACAAGGTGCTGGCATAGGCTTGCCCAGCCTGCATGGTCAGTTCACCATCAAAGCCAAGATAGCCCACCAGCTTGTTAGACCCGCCGTCCAAGGTGCGGCCAATGAAGCGTATCTCGCCATCTTGGCGCGTCAGGCCCATGGCCTTGTCAAGCGTGGCGTTCAGTTGGGTTTTTTGCCAGCCTTGCAAAGCAGACCGGCCATGGACCTCAATCAAACCGGCGTTCACGGTCAAATTGGCCTGCCCTGCAACCGCCTGAGGCAAAGCTGCCGTAGACGCCACCACGCCAGGCTGCACATTGATGTCCCTGTCACCCAAGCTGACATAGCTGGCGCGCAATTCATGTGCGCCAGCATCCTGCGCACGCAGCACTGGGCTGGACACCACGATGGCGCGCAGCGCTTGGCCAGGCGCGGTGCCCAAGCTGGCGCCTGTACCCAGCACAACGCGGTCATCGGCGCGCAAGGCGATGCGATCAAAACCCGCCGCAGCGAGTTGCTCGGATGAAACCGCACCCGTGCCGTAGCTAGCAGCGGCGGCTTCCACGCCAGCCACCTTGTCCGTCACCAACAGCACCCTGTCGGCTTGGGTGTAGTGCCGCGTCTCGTCAACCGACGGATTAGTCAGGTCATTGCGCCCCTCGCGGCTGACCGATGCCGTGAACTGCCCTGCACCCACGGTGCTGTCAGGGGCATGAGCCTGCATGTCACCCATCAAGGCAAAGCCATCTGCGCCACCCACGCTCACTGAGCCTGCCCCCTTGCTGACTCTGGTGCTGAGGTTGCCACGACTCACGTTCAAATCAGCCGACTGGCCACTGACATCAATGAGCGATCCTACCTCGGTGACCACACGACCTAGCGTGGTGTTGCCCGCATCCAGGTTCAAAGTGACCGAACCCCCACCCAAGACAGAACCCGTCACACGTGTCTGACCACCCAGTGTTTGCGACACGGTTTTGGCGATGCCGCTGACGTCGATGCGCGCGCCTTGGCTGACACGAATTTCTTGATCCGCGATGTACCCGATTTGATCGTCATCGGGCCCCGGCGTAATACCTGCGCTCCCGCGTACACCCTTGAGTGTGAGCTTGACTGCGCCGCCATGCGCTGTGATGCTGGCATCTTTGCTAACAAGCACCTGTCGGCCAGCCACGGCTGTGAACGCCCCACCCGCACCCACATCAATGGCAGCACGCTCACCGATCACCACACGGCCACCTTCTTTGTAGCCGGCGCTGTTATTAACCGAGGGGCTGACAGCGGTCAGACTCAATGCAATGGGTGAGCGCAGCCCATCTTCAAGCTGTGTCAAGCCAAACAAGGCCCCGCTGCTGGCTGTGCGGCCACTGTTGAGCACCATGTTGCGCAAGCGAGGCGCCAACCGCGTGTCAGCCGCCACGGTGACGTCACCACGGCTACGCAAGTCAAACGTGCCGAAGCCGTTGTCCTCAAAGAAGGCTGTATTCAAGAACAGATCATCCAGCTTGGCTGGCGAACCTATCGCCACGCCAGTCACGCCCGCTATCTTTAAGGTGCCACCGGACTGGAAATCAAAACCGCGCAAGCTGCCATTCAAAGCCAGCGTGCCTGCATTCAGCTCGCCGACATTCAGCGTGACGCTGCCCGCCGAGCCTTTGCTGACGATGCCGCTGGTCGATCGCCATGCACCCGCAGACACATCAATGGTGCTGCCGACCTTCAAATCTACCGCCTCGCCATTCAAACTGACTTGACCGCCTTGCACATTGACTGCGTCAGCACGGCCACTGCGGCCATATTCATCTAGGTTGGTGCCAGAGACATCCAATGTCGCACCTTGCCCCAGACTCACGCCCGCCCCTTTGAGATCAATGGTGCCAGCCGCTATACGCACTGCGCCGTCAACATGGATACCAGACACTGTCACCGCTTTGAATTGACCCGATGCGGCCAGATTCAATTGTGCGGCGCTGTCAACCTGGAGCCCCTGCGCATAGACCGTCAGGTCACCAAACCCACCCGCAGACAAAGTAGAGGCAGACACCGTGTTGGTGCCGGTCACAGTCTGCACGATCTGAACCGCATTCATGAAGCTGCGGGCGTCGTCGCTGTAACCCAGCGTCAGGCCTGCAGCCTTTGGCCGGATGGACGCGTATAAGTCAGGGCGCGCACTCAGGTCAATCTGTGACGACAGCAAGCCCGCACGTTGCGCCGCCCCCAACACCACATCACCCTTGAGGGTGCCCTCGCCCAAGTAGAACTGTTGACCCACCAGTTGCACATCACCCGCATCCTTGCCTTCTATGTAAGCGGCTTGTTCTACCGCACCTTGACGGTCACTGGACTGGATCAGCTCGTCATAACGCGTGCCTGCACTCGCGTCCTCAACCCGGACGATGCTGTCTCCTTTGCGCAGCAAGCTGCTGGTCAGGGTGCCAGCTTGGTAGGCCACACTGCCGCCTGATACATCGATTTTGGCGCCGTCAGAAATGACGGTGGTGCCGCCCGACATGATGCGAACAGAGCCGCCTTGGGTGACGTACTCTTGCGCTGTGCGCCCGATGCTGTTGTAAAAGCCCTTCACGTTGGCCACCGTCGTGACCATGCGCGCATCAACATTAACGCCTTCGCGGTAGAGCACACCGCCTCGCTGAACAGGCGAGTCAGCCAACTCATTGGCAAACAACCTGCCGCTGATCTGGTTGCGGCTCATGGGCAAGGCCACATTGCGCAAACCTGCTGCAGTGATCAGTGCACCATCTTCAACCACGATGCGGCTGCTGTCTTTGGCGAGAATCGATGACCGTGTGTCGCCCAAAAGCGATGTTTGGCTGGCATCTTTGGCAGCCAAGATGCTGATGTTGCCAAAAGGTGAGCGCACAGTGGCACCACCACGCACCAGCACATCGGCCCCCGTGATGTCAATGCGCGACCTGTTGAAGGTCTCCGCCGCTGTCTGTGTGGCCTCGCCCATCGTGCCATCTGCCAGCTTGACCACTTCGACAGAAGGCAGTACCTGGGTCAAGCTACCTGCGCCCAGCTCCACGCTGCCCAGCTCGTTCTGCACACGGATGGTGTCATTCCCAGAGCGCTCCACGCCAGCCGTCGTCTTTTGCGCCTGCAAGTAGATCGCCCCGTTTTGCCCCTTGACGGCCGTGGTCGCGGTCAGTATGCCGTTGTTGCGCACGGTCAAGCCAACCAGGTTGATGCTGCCTTGCTCGGCCACGATTTGGTTGACCTTTTTGCCAATGCCACTGGCGTCGCCGCCATAGGCCTGCGACTCGGCGTTTTCAACGGTGTTGATACCTGCAGGGCCAGCGGCAAATGGGTCTACCGCGACCAGCAGGCCACGCTGTGCGGGGTCCACGGTGGTGTACAGGTAGACCTTTTGCCCAGCAGCCAAAACTGTCTGGCCTTTAGGGGTCTCAATGGTGCCTTCGTTAAAGACCTTAGGCGCGATCATCAACACGTCGCCGCCAGCCAAGGCCTTGATCTCGGCGCCGCGCTCAATGGTGATGAAGCCCAGTGGGTTGGCGTCATCGCCGCCAAACATCACCTCGCCTTTGCGGTTGGCTCTCAGGCCTTTGTCGATGGCCTCTTGCGTCATCTTCAAGGCTGTGGTGACGAACTTGCCTGTTTGCACACGCGCTGACGAGCCAAAAATCACGCCATTGGTGTTCTGCAAAATCACCTCGCCATTGGCCGTGATCTTGCCCATGATCACGGTGGGGTTCAAATCCCAGATGATGTTGTAGGCAGAGCCGCCTGTGGGCTGGTTAAAGCGCACGCTGTAGTCGGCGCCCAAGTTAAAGCTGTCCCAGTTGATGGTGACGCGGTTGTCGTACTGATCAATCAAGGTGTTGTTGACACCGGTGCTCACCTTGAACTGGCTTGATTTACCCGCGTCCAACACGGCATTCCACACGGGCCCTTGGCTGCGGTTCAACGTGAACATGCCCGAGCGCATCATGGTGTCCCCTATCGACCTGTTGACCGAGGGTGCAGCCACGTCTCTGGCGTCTGCCAAACCCACCGCAGCCAAGGACACCACGGCCAAGCCAGCCACGGCCACGGCGCGGCTTTGGCCTCCTGCGGCCTTGCCGCTGGCGCGAGCGGTCTCGGCAGCGGGCACCCGCATGCCACGCAGACGGTCAAAGACGAGGCGGTGGATGTGCTTGTTCATGTCAACTACTCCAGGGGATCACTAACGGGCAAATATCAAAAGGACTGGCGCACGGCCAAGTCCAAACGCCAGCGGCGCTTGTCCTGGCCGCCAGTCGCTGACTCCACGCCACCGGATTCAGTCGGTTTGGTCGTGTCGTAAATCGGGATGGCCAAATCCAGCTTGGCTGTCAAGCCCTGTGCGTTGTTCAAGCGCAGGCCCAAGCCAATGCTGCCTAGCTGCACAATGGGTTTCTCGGTCGCCAGCGCCTTGATCAAGCGCAGCTCGCCGCGATCCCAAAAGGCCACGGCCTTGATGCCTTCTTCGTCTTTGAGCTTGAGCCACACGGGCGAGACCAACTCCAAGCGGCTGTTCCAGCCTTGGTCACCAGACTGCTCATAGTCGTAATAGCCGCGCACGGTGTCGACACCGCCCAAGCTCATCTGCTCGCTGGGGGCCATCGGGCCTGAAGCCAGTTGCAGATCCAAGTCAAACTTCAACGTCCAGTTGGCGGGCAAAGTCTGGGCACGGCCCATGCCCAGCTTGAGCTGCATGAAGTCGGCCGAGGCACCACTGCGTTTGCAAGCAAATTGCTCTAGCTTGACGCCGTTGCAATCGACCTCGCGCTCAGACAGTGCGCGCAGCGATGTATACACACCCGCACGCCAGTTGGTGATGTTCTCACCCTCGCCGCGCCAGCTCAAGTCATAGCGTGCAGAGGCCACGGTGTAGCGCAGGTCAGGCTTGTTGATGCTGACACCGCCGATGCCTTCATTGCGGTCGTTGCTGCGCTTGAAGTCCAGCCCAAAA
The DNA here is from genome assembly GCA_030654395.1 of Aquabacterium sp. Classification (GTDB taxonomy): domain Bacteria; phylum Pseudomonadota; class Gammaproteobacteria; order Burkholderiales; family Burkholderiaceae_C; genus Aquabacterium. Next base: position 180,084 of record JAURXM010000116.1, on the reverse strand, counting down.
TCCAGCCCATGTGTCACGGGCCATTGACGTGCATTGAGGTCGCTGTGCAGCACCAAACCCGCGTAACGGCCACGGGTGAAGGTGGCGCCGCCCAAACTCGATTTGGTTGGGGTGTTGGTGTTGCTGCGCGCGTAGTACAGCGACATCAACTGTGTGCTGCTCAAGGGCAGGCTGTAAAGCCCGGCCAAGGTATTGGCATCGCCTGGCCGCATAGGCGCATAAGTCCAACCCAAACCCGCTGCGTGCTCGCGCTGGTACAAATTGCCATACATCAGCACCGCTTCTGTGCGGCCCCTTGATGCATTGAATGTTTGGCGTGAGTTGGCCTCTACGCCACCGCGGATGGGGAGCTGGTCTTTGACCTTGAGCTCGACCTCAATCTGGCGTGGGTCTTGGGCAGGGCCTATCAGGGGTGTGACCTCGACCTCAGCCGACTGAGCCAAAGCCAGCTGGGCTTGCACGGCAGGGAAGTAAGGGACTTGGCCTTGCGCCAAGCTGGGCACCTTGCCTGCGATGACGCTAGGCAGGTGGTATTGCGATCCGGTAACTTTGAGTTTTTCAACTGTGGCTTGAATGACATCCAACTTGACCTCGCCGGTGTCCACGCGCTGATCAGGCAGGTTCACGAGGACGGACAAGTAACCCGCGTCTTGATAGGCTTTTTCAAGTGCTTTGCGGGCCGCTTCCATGTCTTTGAACGTTTTGCCGGGGCCCATGAAAGGCGCCACAGCGGCCTCGACAAGGGCAGGCGGCAACACGGTATTGCCCTCGACGACGAACTCCAGCACATCAAATGTGGGCACGGAAGGTGCTGCAGATTGCGCCTGCGCTTGGGCAGCAACAAGCCATGAGGACATCGAGAGCAGATAAGCCAGTTTTTTCATTTCAGAACGCACACAAAACAACAGTCCCCAATTGGGGACTGTTGAAAATCGGGGCAAAAAGCCGCCCCTTGGATCAGGCTGGCCGGGCAACCACCAACAACACCCAGGCCAACCCGCATCAGCTATGACGAAACATTAGCGAACGGCGTAACCCTTGGCAGAGTTGCCACCGCGGCCATACTTAGACTCGATACCGGTCAAGAAAATGCCAGGGCTGGATGCGCCAGCTGTGATCGATGTGCCCAGTGCGTTGAGGATGTCAGCGCAAGTGCCGCCTGGGCAGTAAGCCGACAGCTCATACACGAAGTCATAACGGCCAGCGATGGCCGTTGCTGTGTTGGACGCGCCAGCCACACCTTCAGTTGCTGACACTTCGTTCAGCTTGACAAAGCGGTAGGTATCAGAGCCACCGATAGGGTTGTTCTCCAAAGAGATCGCGCCAAAGCGGTAACCGTCAGCGGCAGCCGTGCTGTTCACGCAGGCTTTGACGTTGGATGAGCCTGAGTTCTCGATCGAGGCGTATTTTGCCAACGAGACGGTGCCGACGACTGGCTCTTTGCCACCCAAGGGGCCATTGCCGTCGTAGTTCAGGAAGTACAGCTGAACCGCTTGCTGTGTACCTGATGTTTGTGGGCGCTTGCAATAGGTGATCTTGTTGGTCAAACCAGCCACTGAGCTGCTTGGTGCCAAAAAGGTCACGCCCGTTGTTTTGGCTGCGTTACTCGCGGAAGCATTAACCAAAGATGCTATTTGAGCACGGCTCACGCTAGGCTGGCACTCAGGCGTGGTGGCACCCACAGCGCAAGCAGCTGCAACGATGCTGCCGCCAGCAACCGTCTTTTGGTAGGCTTGCAGGTCTTCGTACAGTGTCTTGTTCACAGCGATGCCGAACACTTGGCTGAAGCCTGATGGGGCGAAGTCAGTACTGTCGTAGGCTGGGTTAAAAACAGGGCCTTCTTCGTCCAAATAGCCGCCATCGGACTTGACACCGACGTCAGCCAAGGTGGTGCCACAGTTCTTCATTTGGCCCGCAGCCAAGAAGCTCAAGGATTCAGTGCCAGCAGCCAAGGCTGTGCAGCTGCCAGTAGGCACCAAGAAGTTGGTGGCGGCAGAACCAGCGCCGGTGAAGAGTGCTGCGTTCAACACAGCTGTTTCAGAGCCGCCGGCCACGTTCACACGCAATTCGTCGACGGTTGTTTGATCAAAGTCAGCCGTACACTGAACGGTGAACTGGTTGCCCAAGGCATTGGTAGCCGTTGTGGTTTTGAACACGGTGGCGGTGCCGCCAGCCGTGGTGCACAGGTTCACAGCACCGCGAACCACGTTGACAGACGAAGCTGAAGAGCCCGTCAGGCGGGTCACGCCAGCGGCCATCACGTGGGAGACACCGCAAGCAGCGATGGCGGCGATCATCAATTTAGAGAGTTTCATATTAAGTCCAAGATGAAGATGGGGTTGGGGGAGGTCAGGGGCCGTGCACAGAGGGGGGCCGCAGCCCCCTCACTGATTACTTGGCCTTGCGGCGTGTGGCCACGCCGATGGCAGCCAAAGCCACCAAAGCCAGCGCGTAGCTGCTTGGCTCAGGGATAGAAGGCGTCACAGCGAAGGTGGCTGTCTTCCATGTCAGCGTCTGGGCAACCTTGTCCAAAGTGAAAGTGCCCTTGCCGTTCAACAAACCTGTGGTGTCGGCACCAGCAGTCACGGTGGCGCCCATCACGGCTTCAGTGCCGTCGGCATACAGGTAGTACGCGTTCAGCTGCGTCAGGTTGGTCACGGTGGACCACTTGGTGTTGTTCTGCCAGTTGCCTGCACCCATACCGTAAGCAGTGTTGGCAACCCAAGCGCCATCAGCAGCCGATGGTGCGAAGTACGAACCGTTGTCATCAGAGCCTGTGATAGCGGCATTCGTGTTGTTGTACAAAGGCGCAACCAACTGCAATGGTGAAGAGTCAGCTTGTTGTGTCAGTTGGCTGGCAGTCGGCTTACCTGTTGCCATGTAGCTTGTATTGCCGAGAACATCAGTAACGGTGTTACCAGCCATCACACCCCACTTGGCATCGGCACCAGCCGCAGCGGTGTAAGCAGCAAAAGCAGAGAAGTTGTTGGTCGATGATTGGGTCACGCCATTCTTGGTGATGGTGTTGTTACCGAAGTTCCACACCACGCTGGTGTTTTCAGACGACAAGTTGCCGACCGAGCCGCCTGGCAAGCTGGATGGGATGAAGTCGTTGAAAGAAAAGCCCAGGTCAACAAAGACCGAACCTTGCACAGCACCGACGTTGTCGTAAGAGACGAATGCGACCGAGCTGTTGCCCGATTCAAAGTTGCTCAGGCTCGCGTTAGCGGCGCCAGCAAATGCCAAGATAGCGGCGGCGGCGATAGTTTGCAGTTTCATAAAATTGCTCCAATAAGGAAGTCAAAAGAGAAGATTTTTGGTGGCCTCGAGCACACAACACCTCGAAGTGCACGCAGTATCAAAAACAGGTGTGACAAGCGTTCCGTGCCAAGCCGTTAAGCACATGAGCCGATCAGACTGCGTTCATTACTTACTGCTTCAACATGAGCCAAGATACCCAGGTCACGTGACACCCCGAGGGCTGACCCCGCATCCACACATGAGCCGTTCAGACCATTCGCACCCCGCAATCAAGGGGTGGATGCCAATTGATCAATCAGCACTTGCGTGATCACGGACGGCACAGGCACGGCCTTATCACGCAGCCAAGCAACGGCTTGTGGCTGCATACCCAAGGCTGCCGCGTGCACCGCGTTAAGGCGATAGCGATCAGGGGAACTCAGATCCACCTGTGCAGCGTCAAACCACTGCAATACGGGGATTTGACCGAAGTAGGCGGCCTCTGCCACCGCATGACGACCTTGGAGGTTCAAGCCGCGCCAATCAGCGCCTTGCGCCACCAACATGGCCACCACACGGGTGTGCCCTGCGGCGCAAGCCAAGTGCAATGGCAACTGCCCACTGGCCCCGGGCACATCCACACGCGCACCTTGAAGCAACAGATCACGCACCACCAGTTCATGGCCAGCCAAAGCGGCGGCGCCCAAAGGGGTGGCCCCACCCGCACCAATTTGGTCCACATCAGCACCCTGACGGATCATCTCTCGCACCAAGGCCAGCTGCCCCGCACGGGCGGCCATGCTCAAGGGGGTCAGGCCAGACTCATCACGTCGGTTTAAATCAGGCTGTTGCTGCTTGAGCAAGGCCAAAGCGTCCACCCACCGCCCCGGCGTCAACCACTGCAAAAGCTGCTGCTCCGGCTGACTCAAACGTGCTTGGGCGCTTCGCTGCCACGGGCCATCACGGCCCACATCTTGGAAGTCCAAATCTTTAACCGGCCCTGTGCGCTCAAGCACACCTTGTGCACCACACAGCGCAGACGAGGCCAACAAGACGGCCGCGCAACCTAGGCGGCTAAATAAATATGCATTCATGACTTAGAAAAAGGCCTCGCCAACAGTGTGGGACATGCTGCCAAAGGCGTTCATCGTCATCGCCTTGGCTACGGCTTGGGCGCGGTTGGCAGCACCCAGCTTGCGCAGTATTTTTTGCACGTGGTTTTTGACGGTCAAGGCACTGATGCCCAGTGTCTCGCTGATCTGCTGGTTGCTCAAACCATCGCGTACCCACATCAGTATTTCGCGCTCGCGCCCTGTGAGGGGCACCGTCCGCTGGTACGGCGCCCCAGTAGGGCTTGCACCCGATACGGGCACGCGTGCTGCGACCATTTGCCGCTCTGTCAAGCACACGCGTTGGTAGGCGGCGTGAACAAATGGCAGCAGCATGTCCAGCGCACGGATGTCACCGTCAGCGTAATCAAGGTCTGGCTGTGCAAACACATAGAAGCCCTCTAGCTCATTGGGCCGACCAGGTCGGGTCAGGCCATGCACCAGCAATTGCTGATAGCCCATTGAGCGCAAGGCCAGCCAAAGCGGATCAAGTGTGTCGTGCGCAGCCAAATCCAGGCAGCAAGCCTGATACCGCGCCGCACGCCAGGCAGCCAAGGCGGCCAGCATGAGCTCTGAGCGGGCGTTGGTCAGTTGCTCGGCCATCCCGTCAGGGACGGGCAAGCTGTTAAAGAGATCAAACAACACATCTCTTTGCCCCCGGTCATAGATGCCGCACAGACTGAATTTGTGCGGCAGCCAGCGCTGGAAATCGCCCTGACTCCACAAAAAAAACTGGTGTCGACGGCACACCTGCGGCGCGGCCTCAATGACACGCAGCAGGTATTCCGATTGCTCGGGCGCAAGAATAGGTAGGGACATGTTGGATGTGCTCCGTGACGCCAATCAGTTTATGAAGCGTCCGTGACGGTTTGTTGACTATTGGCGCTATTTCAAGGCGTCACAACAGATGTGCCTGCCTCAAAGCGCCATGAGGCGTATTGCCGCACGCCCTCTGGTGGCGCCACGGGGGCCTGAGGGGACTGGCTGAATACGCCCTTGATGCCATTGCCTTGTTTGACCAGCCCCCACACACCCGATCCAGTCACCGGGTCAGGCCACAGGCGACGCAGGTGGTGGCGCACCACAGGCCCGCGCTTGTCTTCGAGTAAATCAGCCAGTGTCAGCGGCAACGGGCTTTGGCCATCCACCGTGGCACGCTGATAAGACTCGATGGCATGGCGGATTTGCTCACCGCGAAACACCAACTCAGCTTCACGCTGGCGCCTCGCGTCCAGCACCCAGTTCTGGCTCAAGGCCATCAACATGAACCCACTGGCCGCCACCCAGCCCATCAACAGCAAATAGGTGAAGCCGCGCTGTGCACATCTGCTCATGTGATCACCACGTGCTGTAAGGGCTGCCGTCTTGCCCCCGGCCTGCTGCGCCACTGCGCACATCGGCGGTTTTGCCGCTGGTGGCGTTGTCTTGAGCAGGGGGCAACATTTGCCAGCTGTCTTGCCTGCCGGTCACAGGGTCCTGCGGGATCTGGCGCATATAGCCTCGCTGCACCAACTCAGCCAAGGAGTCGGGGTAGCGCCCTTTGTCGGCCGCATATTTGTCGATGGCATCGCGCATCACGCCTAAGGAGGTGCGCAAACTCGCCTCGCGGGCGTTCTCGACTGTGCGCACATAACGCGGCGCCACGATGCTGACCAGCAAAGCAATGATGGCCAACACCACGATCAGCTCAATCAGCGTGAAGCCAGCGCGGCGCCTGCTGATCGGCACACTTGGCCTCACCATTGGCCGTAGGCGGTGCCATCAAGCCCTACCCCCTCGTGCAGTGAATAGACATCAAAGACGTCGGTGCCCGGCATGGGCGCATCCGGCGGGCTGGCATAGCTGCGCAAACCCCAAGTCTGCGAAGCGGGCAAATCTTGCTCTGAGAACGGGTCTCGGGGCAAGCGGCGCAAAAAGTAAATGCGGGCCTCGCGTGGGCTGCTCACATCCTTGACACCCGCAACCAAGACATCCAAGTTGGCTGGATAGCCCGTTTCATTGGCTTTTTTCTCGATGCGACCTTGGTCCCATGCGCGTTTGTGCTCATCCAAGGCGCCACGCAACAGGCGCAGGCTTTGGCGCAGATCTGCCTCTTGGCTGCGGCGCTTTTGCAGCGCAGCCAAGGGCATGGCGGCACTGGCCAGAATGCTGACGATGAGCACGACCACGACCATCTCAATGAGCGTGAAGCCGCGCGTGCGCTCACTGGCTTGTGTTGTCATTGCTTTCCACCTGATCGTCTGCTGCTGGTGTGGGTGCTAGTGAGGGTGCAGAAGGGTTGCGTATCACGATGCGCCACGGCTCGCCCACGGGGTCCAACATCACGGTGGTTTCGGTTTGCGTGGCCTCAGGTCGCGAGCGCAGCGCTACTGTCTGCACGCCCTGAGCAGGCACGGTCACGCTCATGCGGCCATTGGTGGCAGCTGCACCATCGAGCTCCAACACGCTCGGGTCGACCAGCAGCGAGACCGTCAAAGGCTCATTGCCCGGGTTGCGTACCGAGACTTGGAATGACGCCCCGATCAGCACCTCATCTGGCCCGCTCACGCTGGGCCCATGAGCTGACCCACCGGGCTTGGCGCCCATCGGCTCACGCGCTAAGCGCGCTTGACCGGTGCTGACACCAGACATGGTGGCAGACTCACGCAGACGCAAGGGCTGTGCGCCTGGCTGCGATTCGGTGCCCGATGGGATGGGCGAAGCCGACACAGCTGGCTGAACAATATTGCGGATGATGCGGGGGGTGACCAGCAGCACAATCTCTGTTTTTTTGCGCTCATCCGTGGTGGTACCGAACAAGCGCCCGAGAAATGGCAGGTCATGCAAACCGGGGATGCCGCTGGAGCTGCGGGCCTCAGAATCATTGATCAAACCAGCCAGGACTTGGGTCTCGCCATCTTTGAGTCGCAGCGTGGTGGTGGCTTGTCGGGTGCCCACTTGATATGCAAACGAGCCAGATGGGCCGAGCACCTTGCCCGTGATGCTGCTGACCTCTAGCGCCACCTTGATGGTCACGTCGTTGTCCAACTGCACCTGCGGCTCCACGTCCAGCTTCAAGCCCACATCCACATAGGTGATCGCCACCGCAGTGGAGACATTGCTGTTGATGGGTGTCGATGTGGTGGTGAAGACCGGCAACTTCTCACCCAACAAAACCTTGGCCTTTTCGCGGTTTCTGGCTCTGATTTTGGGGTTGGCCAACAGCTTGGTGCTGTCTCGCGACGCTTTGAGGGTGGCCACCGCCAGCGGGTTGGCCGTACTCCAACGCAAGCCCGTGGTGGTCGTGATCACGCCACCAACTACATCAGGCAAACCCAAGCTGGCAGATTGCGGCAAGTTCAGACCCAGTTGGTCTAGCTGGTTGTTGGACACCTCCATGACCTCCAGCTCCAGCATGACTTCGGGGTCAGGCAAGTCGATGTTTTGCACCAAGCGCTCCACCAGCCTGATCACCTCAGGGGTGTCACGCACAACGAGCAGGTTCAGCCGCTCATCAATGAAGATGTCGCGCGTCTTGGCCATGGTGCGGATCAACGCCTGTGCCTGCTTGGGATCCGCGTTAACCAAATAGAAAGTGCGGGTCACGGTGTCCAGTAAGTCACGCTGCTTTTGCTGCGTCGCGGGGAACACCAACACCGTGTTGTCGTTGAGCAGCTTGATCCCCAGTTGCTGGGTGCTGAGGATGACGCGCATGGCCTCGTCCACCGTGGTGTTGCGCAAGAACAGCGTGACCTTGGCATCGCCACGCACGTCTTTGTCGAAAACAAAGTTCACATCGGCCGCACGGGACAAGGCCTCAAAGACCGTTTTCAGTGCAGCTTCACGGAACTCAAGGGTCACCTGCTTGGTGCCTGTTTTCAACTGCAGGCTGCTTTGGCGGCTGGTCTGCGCCTCGCGCATCTCCTCAATGCGGGTCAGGCTGGTGCGGGCGGTGCCATTGCCCGGGTCCTCAGACAGCACGGTGCGCAAAGCGGCTTCGGCTTTTTCATAGGCACGCGCCACAGTGCTTTGTTGCGCATCGTCCAGCAAACGCTGGTGACGCTGCATGCGTGTCACCTCAGTACGCAGCCAAGCCACACGCGGGTGCTGGGGTGCCGCGGCCTGCAGGCGTGCCAGCACAAGGGCCAACTCATCGAGTCGACCGGCTGCACGTGCGGCCTCGGCCTGATAGACCAAATAGGACACGGTGGCCTCGCGCTGTTGCAAGACCGCATTGCGCAACGGCCTGTCTGCTTGGTCTGCTTGTGCAGCCGCATTCAAGTGGGACAAGGCGGCTTCATGCTGGCCGGATCGCGCCAACTGGCCCGCCTCGTCAATCGCCGTATTGGCGCAGGCAGCCAAACCGATCACCGTGATCAGGCACAACAGGCGGCGCAAGCCATTTCGGGGCATCAACATCTTGTTCATCTCATGGATACGGTCTGCTGCTGCTGAAGAGGCAGGTAAGTCAGACTCATGGTTCGGCCTTGAATACGATCGATGCGCCATTGGCCCTCGATCACGTCACCATCACGCACAACCCAGGTAGAGCGGGGGCCGGACAAAACGGCCCGGTCAACAGACAGCTTGCCCGTGGCTGATTCATCATTGAAACGCCCTACCCACGCATGCGGGAAACGAGGTGCCATGGGTGGCGGTGGCGGCTCATTGCTTGGTGACACTCCGGGGCTGGGTGGCGGCGCAGGTGGGCGCACGCCAGCCCACGCAGACAGCGGGGACAGCGGGACATGGCCAATCGGATCGGCTTGGTCAATCCCGCGCGCCTGCCACATCGCTACGCCTTGTATCAGCGCAGCGGCCACCACCGCATCAATGGGGGCGGCTTTGGCCGTGGCGGCTGTTTGCGCGGACATGCGCGGCGCAGCACGCGAGCCCGCTTTGCTGGGGGCCAGCAGTTCATCATCAGACTGCATGCTGACGTACAAGCTCAAGCCTGCCACCACCGCCACGCCAATCAGTAATTTGCGGTTCATGGGCGAGCCACTTCTGGCTTGCGCCACCACAGAGACACGCTGACATTGGCTTTGACTTGGTCACTCATCGCGTCACCGCGCTCGATGCTCAGCTTGTCGATGCTGAGCGCGGGCTCTTTGAGTATCTGCATCAACCACGCGTGGACATCGGGGTAGCGCCCCTCTAAAGGCATCACCATGCGCTGGCGCCACAGCGCATGGCCTTCATGCGCAGACCATGCCATGCGGCTGCCGTCGTATTGAACGGCGCTCACCATCAGGCCATGGTCTTTGGCCGCAGACAGCACCGCCGATTGCAGTGCCACGCTTTGATCAGCTTGCGGCAGCCCTTGCCACAGCGCCTGCCAAGCCTGATCGGGCGAGCTGGCCACCTCAACAGGCGTTTGCATCTCATGGCGAACCCGCCGGGCTTGTGAGCCGATGTCGTCAATCTGTGCACGTTGCGCAGGCAACCACGTCTGACTGAGCCATGCCACGCCACCCAGCATCAGCAAACCTGCGATGCCAGCAAGCCCCAATTGTGCAAGCCAACGCAAGGGGTTCATCATGGCGCCCCCGATACGGTGGCATCAGCGCGCCAGTCATATTGACCTGACGCCGTCGTCAAGGGCACACCCAAGCGCTGACGGCTCAAGAGTTGCGCCGAAGGCCCTTGCGCCTGCACCCACCGCAAGGCCGAGGCGTCGTCTTGCACGGCTGCACTCAAGCGGATGTCTGCACTGCTTTTGGCCGCGTCAGCAGCAGTGAGGTCCAAGTTGAGAGACAACATCACCGCATGCGCACTGTGCGCAGCCTCGTCAATGGTGTGCAACGTGGCCGACCACGGGTAAGCCAAGCGTTGCGCCAATTGCGCAGCGTGGCGTGTCATCTCTGCGGTCAAAGCAGGGCCTTGCGCGCTAACGTGGTCTGCTTGCTTGGGCGCCTTCAAGGCGATGGCTTGCTGGTGTGCTGCGCGCTGTAGCCTTTTCAAAGTGAGTTGAGCCTCCGCCTGCGCCACATCGACTTCAGTCACTTGAGGCAAGACCCAAGCCACCGCCAGCAAGCCCGCCAGCAACAAGGCCCACCCCCATGATGCCGTGCGGATGCGGGGGCCCACAAAGTCCAACTCATCCGCCCAAGGCCGTGTTCGTGTCGCTGTCCATGTCTGTTTCCATGCCGATTCGCTAGGCTGCACCACCATCGGTGCATCGCCCTGCTTTTCAACCCATACCCGCGTCAGGTGAGCGGCTTGACCGGGCAGTTGTGCCGCTTCGATGTGCGTCTCCCAACCTGCCTCTGGCAGCCGCATGCGGTGCACGATCTCGGCTTGTTCCTCACAACGCAACGTAGCCAACCACGTTTGCACAGCAGGCGCCCACGCTGGCCCCACCCAATCCAACTTAATGGCATGTTCGCTAGCGTGATCCTGCAAAGCCTCAATCAAAGCACGCGGCGCAGCACACACCACGCTCACAGCAGGCAGCGTCACTTGCCGCAGCACCCAGTCAGCCTGCAAGGCGGCCTCATCTAAATCAAGGTAGTGCGCCCATTGCTGCACAGCCTGACTGTAGGCGGCATCGGCATCCAACCCAGTCGGCGCCACGCTGGTCAGCACACTGCTGCCAGACAAGCGCAGCACGCACCGCGCACCTTCATACTCGGTGCACCACTGCGCAAAGGACTGCAAGCCGTCTGCGTCGCCACTGACGGCAAGCTCACTGGGGCGCCATGAGTACTGCGCACGGCCTTTCAAAATGGCGAGTGATCGGGAGAGGTCCATGCTCATTCTGCCAAGGTCACGCGGTTGAGCTCTTCCAAGGACGAATCGCCCCGCAGCACACAAGCCAGCGCAGACTCACGCAACAAGCGTGTGCCACTGGCACGGGCATGCGCCTTGATTTTGATGAGCGAGGCGCGGGTCACGATCAGGTCACGCAAGGTGTCGTCCATCAATAAGATTTCAGAGATGGCTTTGCGGCCCTTGTAGCCTGTGCCACGGCACGCTGGGCAACCCACCGCTTTGAAGAAACGGCCATGTGTGCCCAGCGGCAACTGCGCCGCCCGCAAGTCGGCTGCTTCAGGCTGCCATGGCGCGGCACAGTGCGCGCACAGTCTGCGCATCAGGCGTTGCGCCACCACCCCGTTGAGCGCTGACACCATGTTGTAGAGGTCCACGCCCATGTGCATGAAGCGCCCAACCACATCAAACACATTGTTGGCGTGGATGGTGGACAAGACCAAGTGCCCGGTCAACGCAGCTTGTGAGGCGATTTGGGCGGTTTCCGCATCGCGGATTTCACCCACCATGACCCGATCAGGGTCGTGCCGCAAGATGCTGCGCAGACCACGCGCAAAGGTCAGGCCTTTTTTCTCATTGACTGGTATTTGCACGACGCCACCGAGTTGGTATTCAACCGGGTCTTCAATGGTGATGATTTTGTCGGTGCCATCATTGATGTCTTGCACCACGGCATACAGCGTCGTGGTCTTGCCGCTGCCAGTGGGACCGGTGACCAGCAACATGCCATAGGGCTTGCGTGCCAGGCGACGCACGACAGCCGCATCATCGGCCTCAAAACCGAGGCTCTCCAAGCTTAAGGCCTCGGCCTCGCTGGACAAGCGGCTGCGGTCAAGGATACGCAGCACAGCATCTTCGCCAAAGCTGCTGGGCATGATCGAGACGCGAAAATCCACATCACGCACACCGCTGTCAGCCGATTGCTGCACACGCAGCTTGAAGCGGCCGTCTTGCGGCAAACGCCGCTCACCGATGTCCAACTCGGCCATGACCTTCAAGCGCGACACCAGTTGCTCGGCCACCTCGCGCGACCCGACGTCACCCACATGCAGCATCACGCCATCAAGACGGTGGCGGATCACCATGCCTTTGGCTGTTGACTCTAAGTGCAAGTCACTGGCGTGGGCCTTGAGCGCATCAAACAGCGTAGCGTCCAGCAGCTTGACCACGGGGCTGCTTTGGCGGCTAATGGCATCGACAGACAAGGCGTGTACTTCGGCCCCGCCTTGCGCGACATTGGCCGCACCATCACCAGCACCGTCTTCATGCACAAACGTGCCGCGTGCCTCAAAGCTTTGCTCGCCGCGTGCCAGCAACACCGCCAGCGTGTCTTCATCAACCTCATGCCAGTGAAGGGTGTGCGTGACAGCGCGGCCCACCGCCTCACGCAACAACACATCGTCCACCGATGTGGTCAACGCGCACCATTGATCATGGGTATCGCGCGCCACCACGGCACGCAGTCGCAAGGCTTTGGACAGTGGCCACAGCGTCCAGTCCGGCGTCCAACTCAACACGGCGCTCACTGGATCTGCTCCGCGACTTGGAATATGGGCAAGTACATCAGCACCACGATGCCGCCAATCAACACACCCATGATCAGCATCAACACGGGGCTGACGACCTTGCCGACCCAATCTGTAAAGCGCGCCAACTCCTCGTCATAGAAGGTGGCTGCACGCTCCAGCATGGGGCCCAACTCACCGGACTGTTCACCGACGCGGATCATGCGCACAGACACGGGCGTCGTCAGCACACAGTGATGCAGGCTGTCTGACAGGCGCGCACCATCGCGCACACGGCGTGTGGCCTGTTGCAGAGAAGGGCGCAAAGCAGGGCCGACTAATTCGCTCGATGCCTCCAGCGCGGGCACAACGGCCACACCGGCTTGCAGCAGCAAACCCAGCGTGCGGTACAGCGCAGCCAATTCAATCAAACGCAAGCGCGGCCCAATCACGGGCATTTGCCACAAGCGCGCAGACAAGGCCGAGCGCACAACAGGTGATTGCCATGCTGATGCGCAAGCCACCCCCGCTGCGACCATGCCGCCCAACACCAACCACGGGTGCGCCCCGACGGCCTTGCCTGTGCCCAGCAACACGCCCGACAACCAAGGCAGCTCACCGCCCATGCCCTCGTAGATGTCTGCAAAACGGGGCACCACAAACACGGTCAAAAAGGTGATGACCAAGAAGCTCGCGCCAATCAGAATCGCCGGATAGATGGCGGCCCCCACCAGCTTGTCACGCAAGCCAGAGAGCCACGCCAAGTAGGCCGCGTGTTGGCGCAAAGCCTGTGCAGTCTGCCCTGTGCGCTGGCTGGCCTCAATCGAGGCGATCAACAGCGAGCTGAAGGCCTCAGGCTGCATGCGCATGGCCTGAGACAAGGTCTTACCCTGCGACAAGGCCGTCGTCAAAGTGGACAAAGTTTGCGCCACGCCGCTGGACTCTTCCTTCTCGCGCAAGGTCATCAAGGACTCGTACAGCGGGATGCCTGCGTCCAGCAACACGGCCAACTCCTGACAGAACAGGCGACGCGGGAAGGCCGACTTGCGTTGCCGCACAGGCTTATTGAAAGCAGCAGAAGGGGATGTGGGACGGCGCACGGTCATGGCTGTGGCTGCGCGCATCACCAGTTGGTGATGTCCTGGTCTTCGCCCTCGCCACCTTCACGGCCATCCTTGCCCAACGAGAACAAGTCATAGTCGCCGTGGTCGCCGGGCGCCTTGTACACGTACTCGCGCCCCCACGGGTCTTTGGGCGGGGCTTTGCGCAAATACGGGCCCCACCAACGTGACTCATCCGCAGGCTTGACCCACAGGGCGCCCTGCCCCTGCTCTGTCGTGGGGTAGTGGCCGGTGTCCAGCCGATATTGGTCAAACGCTTTACCCAGTGCATCGAGCTGCGCGGCAGCCGTCTTCACCTCTGATTTGCCAATCTGGGCAAAAAATCGCGGCCCCACATAACCGGCCAACAAGCCAATGATGACCAGCACAACCAGCAGCTCTAACAAGGTAAAACCGCGCACCCTATGGGCGATGCGTGGCGTTTGAAACGTGTTCATGTGGGGGGATCCTTCTACACCGAGCGTGATCCTATTGGCTCATTGCTGACAGCTTTGTGACAAACGCCGAACGGCCGTCAAACAAAGGGTTTAAGGGCCGTTTGATTGACAATGTCGACATGACTCAGCCCGCCCTTGCACCCACCCACCTGCTCTACCTGCACGGCTTCAGGTCGTCGCCGCGTTCGGCCAAATCGCAAAAAATGAACACCGCCATCCGGGCCTTGCAAGCCCAGGGCAGCAACATGGTGTGGGCCAACCCGCAACTGCCCCCGTCGCCCGCACAAGCCTTGGCCGAGCTGCGCGCGCTGATCGCGGACTGGCCTGTGGCGACCACGGTCGTGATTGGCTCGTCATTGGGCGGCTTTTATGCCACCGTGTTGGCCGAGCAAATAGGCTGCCGAGCCGCCCTCATCAACCCGGCGGTGGCCCCGGCCCGTGATTTGGCGCGTTACATCGGCGAGCAAACCACCTACGACGACCCGCAGGACCGCTTCTTCTTTCGGCCCGAGTTCATCACCGAGCTAGAGGCCATGGCACCCTACCCCATCACCCGGCCCGACCGCTACTGGGCCCTGATCGCCCAAGGTGACGAGGTGCTGGATTGGCGTGAAATGCACAGCCACTATCCCGGCGCCCACATCCACCTGCTGGACGGCAGCGACCACGCGGTCAGTGATTTTGATGTGCACATGCCCACCCTTTTGCGGTGGTTGGCTCTGCAAAATGGGACAATCCCCCTCTGATTTCCAAGCGAGCCCCCATTCGATGTTTGCCCTTTTTGACGATGCCGGTAAATTCCAGGCCGGCCGTGTGATGTCCGAAGCCGACAGTTCGATGCAGATCGAGCTTGATTCGGGCAAACGCGTCAAGGTGAAAGCCGCCAACGTGCTGATCAAGTTCGCAAAGCCGTCCCCGGCCGAGGTGTTGGCACAGGGCGCTGCCCAATCTGCAGAGATCGATGTCGACTTGATCTGGGAGGTCGCCCCTGAAGAGGACTTCAGCTTCGAGGACGTCACCCGCGAGTATTTCAGTGCCAACGCCGATGCCGTGCAGCAAACAGCCATGCTGATGCGTCTGTTTGAGACCCCGCACTATTTCCACCGCCGTGGCAAAGGGCGTTTTCGCAAAGCCCCTGAGGACATCCTCAAGCTGGCGCTGGCCGCCATCGAACGTAAAAAGCAACAAGCCCTGCAAATTGAGCAATGGACGCAAGAGCTGGCCACCGGGCAATGCCCACAGCCCATCAAAGACCAGCTCTACAAAATCCTGTTCAAGCCCGACAAAAACGCGCCTGAATACAAGGCTGTGGTCGACGCATCCAAGGCCACACAACGCGCGCCGTTGGACCTGCTCAAGGGTGCTGGCGCCATCGACAGCGCCTACCAGTTCCACTACAAACGCTTCTTGTTTGAGTACTTCCCCAAGGGCGCGGGCTTCCCCAGCGTGGACGCCCCGCCGATCAAGGATGAGCTGCCGCTGGCTACCGTGCAGGCCTTCTCGATCGATGACTCGATGACCACCGAGATCGACGATGCGCTGTCCGTGCAAGGCTTGGGCAGTGGCACCGTCACCTACGGCATCCACATCGCTGCACCCAGCTTGGCCATGGCACCGGGCAGCGCCGTGGACAACTTGGCACGTGCGCGCATGTCCACCGTGTACATGCCCGGCCACAAAATCACCATGCTGCCCGATGAGGTCGTGCAAACCTACACCTTGATTGAAGGGCGCGACTGCCCTGCCGTGTCGCTGTACGTGTCCTTTGACGAAGCCACACTGGCGCTCAAAGGCAGCGAGACCAAGCTAGAGCGCGTGCCCATTGCCGCCAACCTGCGCCACGACAAGCTCGACGGCGTCATCACGGACGCCACCCTGACTGGCGAAGCCCCTGCCGACTACGCCTTTGCGAGCGAACTTGCCTTTGCGTTTCGCTTGGCGCGCCACCTCAAGGCCCAGCGCGAAGTGGTGCGCGGCAAGCCCGAGAACTTCAACCGCCCGGACTACACCTTCAAGCTGATGAGCGCAGAAGGTGAAAACACCATCGGCGACGGCATCGAACCTACAGGGCGCGAGCAGGTGGTCATTGGCACACGCCAGCGCGGCTCAGCGCTCGACCTGATCGTGGCCGAAGCCATGATCTTGGCCAACAGCACCTGGGGTGGCTGGCTCAACGACCTGGGCGTGCCCGGCATCTACCGCAGCCAAGCCAGCTTGCAGCCCGGCATCAAAGTGCGCATGAGCACCAAGGCCGCCCCGCACGCGGGCATGGGCGTGGCGCAGTACACCTGGGCCACCTCACCGCTGCGCCGCTACGTTGACTTGGTCAACCAATGGCAAATCGTGGCCTGCGCCAAACACGGCCGCACCGCAGCCTTGGCCGCACCGTTCAAGCCGCGCGACGCAGAGCTGTTCGCCGTGATCTCGAACTTTGACACCGCCTACAGCGCCTACAACGGCTTCCAATCCAGCTTAGAGCGCTACTGGGCCCTGCGTTACTTGGGCCAGCAAGAGATCACCGAGCTGGACTGCGCCGTGATGATGAACGGCTTGGTCAGGGCCGATACGCTGCCCTTGGTCTTCACGGCCATCGGCGCCGACAAGCTGCCTCGCAACGCCAAAGTGCGTGTCCGGGTGACAGGTGTCGATGAGCTGACACTGGATGTGCACGCCAGTGTGATCGCGCGTCTCGATGAAGCCACACCCGCAGATCAGGGTGATGCTGAAGCCGATGGCGAGGACGAGGTGACCGACAATGCAGGGCCTTTGACCTTGGCCATTGACCTGACCGAGTCCGACCCACCTGCTGCGGCCCCTTAAGCCCGCCCACCGGATGCACCCACGCCTGCGCTCACTGTGGACGCGACTGACCCTCCTTCAAATCTGCTTGGGGGTGTCAGCGCTGCTGCATGGCGGCCTGTTCAGCTTTCGTTTGATTGACCCTGAAGGCTTCAACCGCACCTTCAAGGACACCCCGCTCGAAGTCATTTTGGTCAACGCGGGCAGCGAGGCCCCGCCAGACAAAGCCCAAGCGCTGGCGCAGCAAAATCTAGCCGGTGGTGGCGAAACCACGGGGCGCGCCACCTCACCTCTGCCGCCGTCACCCGAGTCAGAGATGGGCGACACCATGGCGCAAACCGCCAAAATGATCGAGCAAATGCAGCAAGAGCAAAGGCAGCTGCTCAGCCAGATGAAGGACGAGCTGGCCGCCCTGCCGCCGCCTCAGCCCCGCAGCAAGGCCGAAACCGAAGCCATGCGCGCAGAAGACGAGCGCCGCCGCCAACTGACCAAGCTGCTGGCCGAGATCGACAAGCGCGTGCGCGAAGAAAACGCGCGCCCCAAAAAGCGCTACATCAGCCCAGCCACGATGAAGTCGGCGGATGCGATGTACTACAGCCAGTTCCGCACGCAGGTCGAGCGGGCAGGCACCGCGCACTTCCCATCGGTCAATGGCCAAAAGATATACGGCGCGATGGTGATGGAAGTCTGGATCAACCCGCAAGGCAAGGTGATTGACACCATCATCACGCGCACATCGGGCAACAAGCAGCTGGACAAACGTGCCCGGGCCATCGTGATGAATGCGGGGCCCTTTGGCATGGTGCCTGCCGAGGTCATGGCCGGACGCGACCTGCTGCTGATCTCATCGCGCTTTCGCTTCACGCGCGACGAGGGCATGCAAGCCACCACACAAGCCCCCGATACCAAGTAAAGACATGAGCGACATCAGCCAGATCATCACTGCAGATCGTTACGCCGTGGCAGGCAACCCGGTTGAGCACAGCCGCTCACCATTGATCCACCAACACTTCGCCCAACAGACGGGCCAGGGCGTGAGCTATAGCCGCCTGCTGTGCCCAATGGACGGGTTCAAAGCCCACATCAAAGCCTTCGCGGCTGGCGGCGCCAAGGGCTGCAACGTGACCGTGCCCTTCAAGTTCGAAGCATTCGAGCTGGCGGCACGGCGCACCGCCAGAGCCGAGTTGGCACAAGCGGCCAATACCTTGCGCTTTGATGCCGACAGCGATGGTGGCTGGCTGGCCGACAACACCGATGGCGTGGGCTTGGTGCGCGACATCACACTCAACGCTGGCGTGCCACTTGCCGGCCAGCGCGTGCTGCTCCTAGGTGCCGGTGGCGCCAGTGCGGGGGCACTGGGCCCCATCCTGGAGGCCGGTCCCGCTGAGGTCGTCGTGGCCAATCGCACGGTGGACAAGGCCCAAGCCATTGTCGATCGCCATGCCGCTTTGGCAGCGCAACATGGCGTGCTCCTGCGCGCCTGCGGCTTAGACCAAGCTGGCGAGGCCTTTGACGTGTTCATCAATGCCACCGCAGCAAGCCTGTCTGGCAGCGGCGTGCCTGTCGGCCCGCAAGTGCTCAAACCCGGCGCACTCGCGCTGGACATGATGTATGGCACGGCTGCCCAAGCCTTTTTGGACTGGGCCCGTGCACATGGCGGTGTCGCACGCGATGGCTTGGGCATGCTGGTTGAACAAGCGGCAGAGAGCTTCACACTGTGGCGCGGCATCAGGCCGGACACCGCACCCGTGCTGGCCCACATGCGTGCGCTGGTCGATGGCCACAGTGCCCACTGAACGGACATCCAGATGCGCACCGCTTGGCGAATCCTGATCCTTGTGCTGCTGAGCGGCTTGAGCCTGCAGCTCTACTTTGCGGCCCGCATCGGCTTGATGCGCTTTGTCGACCCACAGTCCACCACCTTCCAACGCAGCGAGATGACCCGCTTGGTGCGTGAGCAAGGCCAAGTCTTGTGGTCACAAGAATCGCGCCCCTACGCGGCCATATCCGACAACCTCAAGCGTGCCGTGATCACCTCCGAGGATGCCAACTTCGCCGACCATTGCGGCGTCGAATGGGATGCGCTGCAAAACGCCTGGAAACGCAACAACCAAGCCCAAGCCAAGGTTGACCGTGCGCGGCAGCAATCCCAAGCGCGGTATGAACGTGCGGTCGAGCGTGCCAAGGCGCGAGGCCGCACCCCACCTGCACCCCAAGTCGCATCGGCCTCGGCAACCCCCAAAGTCATCGGTGGCTCAACGATCACGCAACAACTGGCCAAAAACCTGTTCCTGAGCAGCGAGCGCAGTTTGCTGCGCAAAGCAGAAGAGTTCGCGATCACCTTCATGCTGGAGGGCCTGCTGGGCAAAGAGCGCATCTTGGACATCTACCTCAACAACGTCGAATGGGGCGAAGGCCTGTTTGGCGCACAAGCGGCCTCGCGCCACTACTTCAGGGTCGACGCCAATCAACTGGGCAGCAAGCAAGCGGCGCGGCTGGCCGTGATGCTGCCCGCACCCAAGCGCTTTGAGAAGCAACCGGGCTCGGGTTACATCATGTCGCGCTCAGGCGTGATCGCCGCACGCATGGGTGGCGCCGAGCTGCCTTAAGCAGCTTTAAGCACCCTCAAGCACCCAGCAGTTCGTAGCCCGCATCAGCAGGGCACACCACCGAGATGAAAATCAAGGGTGCGGTGCCCGCGTTGTACACACCATGCACACACCCGGTGTGCGCCACCACCACATCACCGGCCACGATGGTGCGTGTCGTGCCCTCATCGTCGAGTTGATACTGCCCCTCGCCCGACAACACCGTCCACGTGTCCTGCCCGTGCGGGTGCACATGTGCCGCGATACGCTGCCCCGCTTGCACATGCCAAGCCACGATCACCGCTTCATCAGACTGCGTCACCACCGAGCGGATCGGTTCGCCATCAGCGGGTTGCAGAAAATCGGCGCTTTTGAATAAACGTGGTGTGCTCATGTGTTGATCTGAGCAATAAACGCGCCAGCGCTGATCAGCGCGACAGCCACTTGCGCCACACAAACGAATCCACCGACAAGCGGCCCGCACCAAACAAGGCGATGACCACCGCCAATACACCCCACAGATGGTGGTCCTTCAGCGCAGCCGGGCTCAGATCGCCATAACTGATCACGGCCACCGCATTGACGAAGAACAAGCCCACCGCCGCAGGACGGGAGAGCAGTCCCAGCGCCAGCATCACAGGCAGCACCAACTCTGCCCCCGTACCCATCCATGCGGCCAACTCTGGTGGCAAAACAGGCACGTGGTATTCCTCATTAAAGAGGAACAAGGTGGCATCCCAGTCTCGAATCTTGGTCAAACCAGATTTAAAAAATATGTTGGCCACATACAGGCGTGCGGCCAGCAAAGCCAAGGCCTGCGGCCACACGGCCAGTGACAGCCAACGCTGGCTCAAAGCCACCAACTGCTTAAAGGGCTTGGGTAGATGGGCTTGGTGTGAAGTGATCGACATGGTGCATCTCCGTGGACATTGGGCTATTGGTCGCACCTAGGCGTCATTTCTTACACGGGGTCCTTTGGCGGCTTGTCATCGTGCTCGGCAAAACCCTTCATGGCTTGGCGCATGAAGCCCAACTGCCCACCAAAATTGCGGCATCCCGTGCAGATCCATGTGTGCACACGCAGCAAAGTGCGTTCTGACATCGCCAAATCGCGATCCTGCGACTCAGACAGCAATTGGGTGGCTTGTTCACAGTTCATCATCACAGCCCCTGATTCAAGCGGCTTGCGCAAACCAGCGCTGGCCTAGGCATTCACGCAGGCGCAAACGGGCACGGTGCAACAACACGAACAGGTTGCTGCTGGTGACGCTGACGGTGCTGCAGATCTCGTCGGTTTCAAAGCCCATGTACTCCCGCATCATGAAGACACGTGCCTGTGCTGGCGGCATCCCCTCCAGACAGACCTCCAGCACGGCCCAGAACTGCTGCTGCTCCAAACTGGCTTCTGGGCAATGCCACGCCTTGGGGGCGGCATCGGCCAGCCAGTGACCATGCTGATCAAACAGATCGGTCATGGCTTGCTCTTCACCCTCTTTCATGAGGCTGCTCGCGTCCACGGTGCGCTGCTTGTGTCGCAGGATGTCGGCCACTTTGTTTTTCAAAATAGCAAACACCCACGTCTTGAGGGCAGCCCGACCTGAGAACCGCTGAGCACCCACCCAAGCCCCGGTCAGGGCCTCCTGCACGGCATCTTCAGCCAAATGGTGATCGCTCAGGTGCAAGTGCGCAAACCGGATCATCTGGCTGCGCAAGCTTGCCAAAAAATCAGGGTCAGACAGCGGGGGGAGTGACGCAGCAGGGGCGGTGGTGATCGGCATGGGTAGCTGTTGAGCGCAACAGGCCCCACTCTACCGCCTCATGGTGACCTGGCTTCAGGTTTCGTCACCGAGCAATTCGAAATCGGGTTTTTCGCGCACGGCACAACTGGGGCAGGCCCAGTCATCAGGGATCAACTTCCAAGGTGTGCCTGGCGCAAAGCCATCGTGTGGCTCACCTTTGGCTTCATCGTAAACGTGGTCACAGTTGGGGCAACGGTACTTCATGATTTTGTCTCCTGGGTCGATCAGACACGGGCTAATGCGCGAGCCTGCTCAGCATAGCGGGCCATGAGCTTATCGCGCTTGGGCTCATACATGTTGATGCGGCTCATGTCGCCCTTGTAGTGTGCCAGCACACGCTTGTTCATCAAGGCAAACCAAAGAGGCGGGATATAAGCCAGCGTGATCATGCCAGCGTAGCCTGAGGGCAGTTGCGGGCTGTGCTCAAAGTGGCGCAGCGCTTGGTAATGGCGTGTCGGGTTGGCATGGTGATCACTGTGGCGCTGCAAGTGATACAGGAACAGATTGGTCACCATGTGGTTGCTGTTCCATGAGTGCTCAGGCAAGCAACGCTCATAACGGCCATCGGGCCCTTTTTGGCGCATCAAGCCATAGTGCTCTAGGTAGTTGACCACCTCTAAAAATGAAAACCCATAAACCGCCTGAACCAGCAGAAAAGGCAAGGCCAACCAGCCGATGGCCATGGTCAGCCCAGCAAACAGCACCACCGACATCGCCCACGATTGCAGGTTCTCGTTCTCAACATGCCAGACGCCCTTGCCTTGACGCCCGAGGCGTTCAGCCTCCAAGTGCCATGCTGAACGCACGCTGCCGATCACCGTCCGAGGCAGAAACGCCCAAAGCGATTCGCCAAAACGCGAGCTGGCCGGGTCCTCAGGTGTGGCCACGTTCTTGTGGTGACCTCGGTTGTGTTCGACATAAAAATGACCATACATCGACGTGGACAAACACACCCGCGCCAACCATCTGTCCAATTGGGGTTTTTTGTGCCCTAACTCATGCGCCGTGTTGATGCCCACCGCGCTGATGATGCCCACCGACATGGTCAAACCCAGCAGGTGATACCAAGGCACACTCATGTTCACAGCCAGCCACGTGCCAAACACGACAACAGCCAACTGCAATGGCACGAACGCGTACAGCAACCAACTGTAATACCGGTCATGCACCAAGGCGTTCAAAGCGGCCTCAGGCGGGTTGGCTTGGTCCTCGCCAAACAACCAATCCAGTCCAGGCAAAATGCCATAAGCCAAGGCCACAGCAAACCAGAGCGGCCAGCCTGCACCCGTTAACCAAAACCCGAGCAAGGCCACCAAGCCAATGATCGGCACAGCTGGGCCCAACAACCACAAATAGCGTTTAGGGTCAGTCCAATGGGATGAGTCTGCGGCGGCGGCCGCGCTGGCGTTGTGCATCAAGGTCTCCTGATTGATGATCGCGCCAGTGTCGTGAATTTGATCAGCACAGGGAAGCCGCGAACCTCTGCGCTGCTTTCGTCAAACGCCACAGCCCCCTCCATACTTACCCTAGCTTGATCAAATAGGCCTCGCTGGCGGCGTTTTGCACCAAATGTTCGGCTTTCCAGCCGGGCAAAGACACCCCTTTCGTGGCATCCTCTGCGCAATATGGATAGCCTCAGTTTGATTCTGGACGACATGCACTTCAACGGTGTCGTGTTTGCCTCTTTGCATAACACCGCCCCGTGGTCATGGCACATTGCCACCCCTGGCTTGGCTTGCTTTCACATGGTCAGTCATGGCCACGCATGGCTGATGCGAGAGGGCGAAGAGCCCGTGCTGCTGCAAACGGGTGATTTGGTTGTGTTGCCTGCAGGTGCCATGCACCGCATTCAAGATAAGCCGATGACGATGGCTGTCGCGCAGGATCTGCTGCCACTGATGACCACCTCAGAGCCTGCGCCGATTGAACAAGGCTGCAGCGACGGCCCCGCCTGCCACCTGATCAGCGGGCATGCTCGCTTTGACGTCGACATGGCGGCCCCCTTGATTGCCGCCCTACCCAGCCTGATGCTGGTACGCGGCTTGGGCGAGGCGCCACCTGTGTGGCTGGCCATCGGCATGCAATTTCTGGCGCAAGAAGTGGCCATACCCCGGCCCGCGCAGCAGGCCATCATCAACCGCATGGGCGGCATCCTGTTCATTGAATGCATCCGCGATTATGTGGAGTCGGTGCCTGAGGGCTCAAGCAGCTGGCTGGTGGCCTTGAAAGACCGCGCCTTGTCCAGCGCGCTGGCCCACATGCACCGCGACCCCCGCCGCAGCTGGACGGTGCCCGAGCTGGCGCAGCAAGCGTGCTTGTCGCGTTCCGCCTTTGCAGATCGCTTTTCGCAGACGATGGGTGAGCCACCGCTCACTTATTTGACGCGCCACCGCATGCGTTTGGCGGCAAGGCAGCTGCGCAGCTCAGGCTTGTCGATCAGCAAGATCGCCGATCAAGTGGGCTACGCCTCTGAGGCGGCCTTCAGCCAAGCTTTCAAGCGCGAATATGGCGCATCGCCATCGGCCATGCGCCAACGCTGGCTCAAAGGGATCAGCTGCGTGTGATGCCCAAGCCGCACAACAAAGCGGCCACCTTGCGTTTGGGTTTGATCAAGCGAGATACGCCCGCACCCGCGCCTGCGCCAGGCATGGTCGGCGTGGCCGCTTTGTCTTCCCAAACCGGATCAGCAGAAGGATCTGGCTCGTAGGGCTTATCAAAGAAGGGGTCAACCGGCTGCGAACGACGCGGGGCCGAGCGCACAGGCCTGACATCGCGTGAGTAGCTCTCACTGTCACCGCCTTGACGCTCACGCGTGAAGCTGGCGCGCTCAGGGCGACGCTCGACCTCCAGCGCAAAGGTCTCCACATCGATTTTTTTCTTGATCAGCTTTTCGATGTCTGTCATCAAACGCGCATCAGAGCCTGTCACCAAGGACACGGCCAAACCGCTGGCGCCTGCACGACCTGTGCGGCCAATGCGGTGCACATAGTCTTCGGCGTTGAAGGGAATGTCAAAATTGAACACAGCAGGCAAGGCGGCGATGTCGATGCCACGCGCGGCCACGTCGGTGGCGACGAGCAAGTCAACCTCGCCCCGCTTGAACGCGTCCAAGGCCTTCAGACGCTCGTCCTGCGACTTGTCACCGTGCAAAGCGGTGGTACGCAGGCCATCACGTTCAAATGAGCGGGCCAAACGCGCCGCACCCAGCTTGGAGTTGACGAACACGATGCTTTGCGTGATCGCACGGTCGCGCAAAATCTGACGGATGATCAAGCGCTTGCTGTCGTCGTCCGCGCGGTAAAAGCGCTGCTCGACGTTGGCGGCTGTTTCATTTGGGCGCGCGGTTTCAACCAAAATAGGGTCTTGCAGATAGCTCTGCGCCAGCTTCTTGATCTCGGTCGAGAACGTGGCGGAGAACAGCAAAGTCTGACGCTGCTTGGGCAGGTAGCTCAAGATGCGCTGCAGATCAGGCAAGAAGCCGATGTCCAGCATGCGGTCAGCTTCGTCCAGTACCACGTACTCAACTTGGGACAAATTGCAATTCTTGGCCTCAATGTGGTCAAGCAAACGCCCAGGCGTGGCAACCAACACCTCCACACCAGCCTTGAGCTCAATCGTCTGCTCTTTCATGTTCATGCCGCCAAACACCACGGCAGAACGCAAATTGGACTTGCTGGCGTATTTTTTGATGTTGGCTGCCACTTGCACGGCCAACTCACGCGTCGGGGCCAGCACCAAGGCACGCACAGGGTGGCGTGCGGGTGACATGCTGGCGTTCTCGTGCTTCATCATTTTCTGAAGCAGCGGGATCGAAAAAGCGGCTGTTTTGCCCGTGCCGGTTTGCGCAGCACCCATGACGTCACGCCCCTCCAAAACCAAGGGAATGGCTTTGGCTTGGATGGGTGACATCGTTGGGTATTCAATGGCCGCCAACAACTTGGCGTCCAACGGCAGGGTGTCAAATCGCGCCGGAGGAGCTTCCGGGGCGGACGGGCCAGAGGCCACTTCGGCTGATGCAGCCGGTACAAGGGTATTTGAATTCATCGGTTGCGCATTATCCGCTTGTTGCTGCATTTTTGCGCAGTTTTATTCATTTACCACCGTCAAAACGTGTAACCCACCTGCGTCTGGGTGCCGCCATGCGCCGCTTCACACTGCTCCAGCAAACGCGCCAACGGGCCTAAACCTTGGTAGCGCGAGGCCACGCGGTGGGCATAAGTCCAGACACGGGGGATGTCATGGAGGTACTGCTGTTTGCCATCGCGCAAGGCCAGTCGGGCAAAAATACCCAGCACCTTGAGGTGGCGCTGCAAGCCCATCCACTCCACATCACGCCAAAACAGACCAAAATCATCGGCCACCGGCAAGCCAGCCTTGCGGGCACGCTCCCAGTAGCGCACCACGTAATCGAGCTGAATTTCTTCTTCCCAGATCACATAGGCATCACGTACCAAGGACACCAAGTCATACGTGACCGGGCCCCATACGGCATCTTGGAAGTCGATGACGCCCAAGCGCGCCTTGGGATCAGCCGGGTCGGCCATCAGGTTGCGGCTGTGAAAATCACGGTGCACCAGCACGGCCGGTTGGGCCAGCGCTTGCGCCTTGATCAAGCTGAAAGCGTGCGTCAACTGCGTCTGCTGCAGATCGGTCAAGGTCTGACCACGCAACTGGCCCACGTACCACTCAGGGAACAAATCCAGCTCGCGCTGCAGCAGGGCATCGTCGTAAGGGGGGAGCGCTTGCTGGCCGAGGCCTTGCGGGATGGCTTGCAAACGCAGCAACTCGTCAATGGCACAGGCATAACGCGTCTGGTTGCCTGCCGACTCCTGATTGACCGGGTCCAGCACGGACAAGAGCGTGTGCTGACCCAGATCACTCAGCAGCATGAAGCCTTGGGCCTCATCCCAGCTCAGGATTTCAGGCGCGGCGACACCGCCTGTGCGCAGCAAACTGTCCACGTCCACGAAAGACTGGCAGTTTTCCTTATCGGGAGGCGCGTCCATGACGATGAGGCTGCCCTGGGCCGTGTCGACACGGAAGTAGCGCCGAAAACTCGCGTCCGCGCTGGCGGAACGCACCGTATCGAGCCGCAGGCCATGGGCATCCGCTAGGCTGGACAGCCAGACACCAAAGGCTTGCTGGCGCGACGCATCGGCCCAAACGATGTCAGATGATGAGGGGGTGGAATCGGACGCAGCACGCATGAACAAGCAATCTAAAAAGCCACACGACTAACCCTGAGGGGGATCTCAGATGGAGAAAGGCGGGCAACATGAAATAATGGCGCGATTTTAGGCAAGGCTGGCTCACCCTGGCGCAAACTCCCCTATTGTGACCGTGACACCTGCTTTGAACCGCCGCCCCCTCCAAACCCCTCGCTGGATCGCACGACCACAGTGGACGCCTGTTGCCTTGGCCGCCACCTTGCTGGTTGCGCAACTGAGTGGGCCCCACCTTGCGCATGGCAAAGGCGGCGCGCCTGAGAATGCGGCTGGCGCCCAACTGGCTTCTCGCCTGAGTTTCTCTCTCCCGGTGCCGCAAAGCGATTTGCACGACGGCAAATCGCCGCTGTATTTCGAAGCAGACAACCTCGACGGCGAGACCGATCAGCGCATCCGCGCAACAGGGTCTGTCAAGTTGAGCCAAGGTGCACTGACCGTGCTGGCCGACGAATTGACGCACACCCAAGCAGACAACACGGCCAAAGCCATCGGCCATGTCCGCATCAGCCGCTTGGGCAACATTTTCAGCGGGCCCGAACTCACACTCAAGCTGGACACACTGGAGGGCGAGTTCATCCGCCCGCACTTTTGGTTCACACGCACCCAAGCGGGCGGACAGGCCGACCGGATTGAGTTTTTGGGCGAGAACCGCCTGCGTGCCACACGCACCACCTACAGCAGTTGCACCCCAGAGAACACACCAGATGGCAGCCCAGGTGAGCCCGACTGGTCGCTCAAAACCAGCAGCGTCTACTTGGACTTCGATGCCAACGAGGGTACAGCTGACAACGCCGTGATCTGGTTCAAGGGCGTACCCATCCTCGCCGCGCCCAAGCTGACCTTCCCGCTCAATGACCAGCGCAAGTCTGGCTGGCTGCCGCCCAACTTCGATTACGACAGCAAGAGCGGCTTCGAGTTGTCGGCGCCCTATTACTGGAACATCGCGCCAGATCAGGACATGACTTTGGCGCCGACCGTGTCGGTGCAACGCGGCGCCGGTTTGGACACCGAATACCGCTATCTGGCGCCCCGCGATGAGGGCAGTCTGCGCCTGTTTGGTCTACCCAATGACCGTGTCGCATCCCGCTCACGCGGCTTGCTGGACTTCACCCACAAGGGCAACCTCAACGATGGCCAGGTGCTGTCTCAAACGAATTACGACATGCGCTGGCGCCGTGTGTCGGACGACAACTATTGGAAAGACTTCCCGCACGGCCTGCCCACGCTCACACCGCGCCTGTATGACAGCCACGCGAACTTCGAGCGCCAGCTCAACGCCCGTAACTGGGGCTTGGGCGACAGCCAGACCACGCTTTACGGTGGCGTGCAAACGTGGCAAACCCTGCGCGACCTCGACCCCAAAGCGGACCCCGTGTCCAGCCTGATTCAAGCGCCCTATCGGCGTGCGCCGCAAATGGGCCTGCGCAGCCGCAGCGGCACCGAAACGGGCATAACTTGGTCGCTGCAAACCGAGTTCAACCGCTTCACGCACCCGGACCCCAGCAAACTGCAAGGCAACCGCGCTGAGGCTGTCGGCCAGATCGCCAGCCCCTTGCATTTGGGCGGCTTGAACCTGACGCCCAAGCTCAGCCTGAACGCCACCAGCTACGACCTCGACCGGGCCCAAGCCAATGGCAGCCGAAGTGCGTCGCGCACCATGCCCACATTCAGCTTGGACTCTGGTTTGACGCTAGAGCGCCCGGTGTCGCTGTTCAACCGCCAAGTCACCCAAACGCTGGAGCCCCGCATCCTGTATGTGCGCACGCCCTACAGGGACCAAAGCCAGCTGCCTTTGTTTGACAGCGCGCCACGCGACTTCAACCAATACGCCATCTTCAGTGAAAACGCGTTCACAGGTATCGACCGGATTTCAGATGCCAACCAGCTGACTTTGGGCGTGACATCGCGCCTGCTGGATGACAGCACGGGCATCGAGGCCTTGCGCCTAGGCGTCGTGCAAAAGCTGCTGCTGTCCGATCAGCGCATCAACCCCGATGGCGACAAACCCATCACCCACCGCTTGTCGGATCTGTATTTGCTGGGCTCGACATCAGTCGTGCCGAACTGGAGCCTCAGCACCTCGACGCAGCTCAATGGGCAAAACCACGCGGTCTCGCGCGGCCTGCTGGGCGTCATCTACTCACCCGGGCTCTGGCGCACACTCAGCGCGACATACAACTACACCCGTGGCGCCAGCGAACAAGTGGATCTGGGCTGGCAATGGCCCTTGGCCGGCACACCACCCACGTCCGCATCACAAGTGCGCGACCAAGCCATGAGCGACCCCATGAACCTGAGCGGCCAGCGCAGCGCCAACAACGGCAGCTGTGGCGGGGCTTGGTACAGCGTGGGCCGCTTGAGCTACAGCTTGCGCGATAAGGTCATGACCAGCTCGCTGATGGGGATCGAATACGATGCGGGCTGCTGGATTGGTCGCGTCGTGGCAGAACGGGTCTCCGTGGGCTTGGCCCAGGCCAGCACCCGCGTGATGTTCCAGCTGGAGCTATCGGGCTTGTCTAAGATCAGCCTAGGCTCCAACCCATTGCGTGCTTTAAAAGAAAATGTACCTGGCTACCGTTTGCTGCGTGACGACAGCAAACCGACCCCGACCACCGGCTCCTTGCCCTTGAACACAGATGACTGATCACCTTTATCCACCCCTTCAAGTCGCCCTCCAGAGGCGCGTCATCGGTGCCTTGACGCAGGCGCTGTGCCTGAGTCTGCTGATCGGTGCGGCATCCCCAGCAATGGCCCAGTTCCGCCAAGCCGCCCCTGGCGTGACGCCTCGCATCGCCAACGCGAACAACCTGAGCACCGAACTCAAGCTGGAGGGCGTCCAAACGACCTCCGACTACATCGTCGCCGTTGTTAACCAAGAACCCATCACCCATACCGATGTGGACAAACGTGTGTCCCGAATTCAAGACACGAACAAAGCGGGCAACCGTTTGCCACCCACCGAAGAGCTGCGCCAGCAGGTGCTGGACGCGCTGATTGATGAGAAGGTGCAGATCTCCTACGCCAGAACCATTGGGATGGATGTGGGCGATGCCGAAGTTGACGGTGCCATCGAGAACATCGCGGCGCAAAACCAGTTGAGCATGCGCGACCTTAAACAACGCATGGAAGCCGACGGCCTGAACTTCCAGCGCTACCGCAGCAGCCTGCGCGAGCAGCTCTTGTTGCAGCGCCTGCGTGA
Organism: Aquabacterium sp.; assembly: GCA_030654395.1. Lineage (GTDB taxonomy): Bacteria > Pseudomonadota > Gammaproteobacteria > Burkholderiales > Burkholderiaceae_C > Aquabacterium. The sequence goes on along the minus strand of JAURXM010000116.1, from coordinate 150,312 downwards.
ACGCGAAGTCAACAACCGCATCCAAATCAGCGAGCCCGATCTGGATGCGTTCATCAAAGACGACCCAGCGGCTCAAACCGAGTTGGCGCTGAACGTGGCGCACATCCTGATTGCCGTGCCCGACAAGGCCACGCCAGCGCAGATACAAGCGCTTCAAACCAAAGCGCAAGGCATCCAAGAGCGCGCCGTCAAAGGTGCCAACTTCGCCCAAATGGCCAAAGAGTTTTCAGCCGACACCAACACCCGCGACCAAGGCGGCGCGCTCGGCCTGAAAGACGCCAGCAAGCTCCCTGAGCTGTTTGTGGTCACAACCACCAAGTTGAAGGTGGGCGAGATCAGCCCCATCGTGCGCTCCAACGCCGGCTTTCACATCATCAAATTGGTCGAGCGCGAGAACAGCGCTCAGGCGAGCTACACACAACAACGCGCACGCCACATTTTGTTGCGCACCTCGCCTCAGCAGGTGACCAAGGATCAGGTTGACCGCATCTTGGTCATCAAAAAACAAATCACCGATGGGCTGGCCAGCTTTGCCCAATTGGCACGCCAATACTCTGAAGACGGCAGCGGTGCCAAGGGTGGTGACTTGGGTTTTGCGGCGCCAGGCCAATTCGTGCCTGAGTTCGAAAAAGCCTTGACGGCCTTGCAGACCGGCCAGATCTCCGACCCTGTGGTGACACGTTACGGCGTCCACCTGATCCAGCTGATCGAGCGCCGCGAAGTGCAATTGACCGAACAGCAACGACGCGAGGCCGCACGCAGCGTATTGCGCGAGCGCCGCTTCGAGCCCGCCTACGAAGACTGGGCGCGCGAGTTGCGTGCCGCTGCTTGGATTGAGCTGCACGATGCGCCCTGACCGCCCTTCCTCCCGCTCAGGCAGCACGCCACGCCACGTCCACGGTGGTGGTGGACACATCGCCCGCAAACGCTTTGGTCAACATTTTTTGCGTGACAAAGGCGTCATCGAGGACATCGTTTACGCGATCGCACCCGAACCCGGCCAAGCCTTGGTCGAAATCGGCCCCGGCCTGGGCGCACTGACCGACCCCGTCGTCAAACGCTGCGAACGCCTGACCGTGATTGAGCTGGACCGCGACTTGGCTGCGCGCTTGCGCACCCGGCCCGAGCTGAACGTGATCGAGTCCGACGTATTGAAGGTCGACTTTGCCCAAGTCGCCAAAGATGCCGGTCAAAAGTTGCGCGTGATTGGCAACCTGCCGTACAACATTTCCAGCCCGATTTTGTTTCGCCTGCTTCCTTGCGCCGACCACGTGATCGACCAGCACTTCATGCTGCAAAAAGAGGTCGTGAACCGCATGGTGGCCTCACCCGGCAAAAAGGACTATGGCCGCTTGAGTGTGATGCTGCAATGGCGCTATCACATGGAGAACGTCGTCAACGTGCCGCCAGAGGCCTTTGATCCGCCACCGAAGGTGGACTCGGCCGTGGTGCGGATGATCCCCCGCGCTGAAGTGCCCAACGTGGACCCCGCCGTCCTTGAAAAGATGGTGGCCGTCGCGTTCTCACAGCGGCGCAAGTTGCTGCGTCACACACTGGGCGCATGGATCACCGAACACGGCTTGCAGACGGACTTCAACTTGCAACGCCGCGCTGAAGAGGTGCCTGTAGACGAGTACCTTGCTTTGGCTGCCTTGGTCACCCCAGGGGGCTCACCGCAAGCATGAAAACCTACCTCGTCGGTGGCGCTGTTCGGGACCGCTTGTTAGGGATCTCGGGCAGCGACCGCGACTGGGTGGTGGTCGGGGGCACGCCCCAAGCCCTGCTTGATCAAGGCTATATCCCTGTCGGCAAAGACTTCCCTGTCTTCTTGCACCCGCACACCAAAGACGAATACGCCCTGGCGCGCACCGAGCGCAAGAGCGGTCATGGTTACCATGGCTTTGCGGTGCACGCCGCGCCTGAGGTCACGCTCGAAGAGGATCTGGCCAGACGCGACCTGACCATCAACGCGATGGCGCAAGACGACAGCGGCCACATCATTGACCCCTACGGTGGCCAACATGATCTGCGCAACCGTGTGCTGCATCATGTGTCCCCCGCTTTTGCCGAAGACCCGGTGCGCATCCTGAGACTGGCGCGCTTTGCAGCACGCTTTCATGACTTCACCGTGGCAGATGACACCTTGGCCTTGATGCGCCAGATGGTGACCGACGGCGAGGCCGACCACCTCGTGGCCGAGCGCGTGTGGCAGGAGCTGGCACGCGGCCTGATGGAGGCACGGCCCTCGCGCATGTTCGACGTGCTGCGCGATTGCGGCGCCTTGGCACGCCTGCTACCCGAGCTTGACCGCCTTTGGGGCGTGCCACAGCGTGCCGAATACCACCCTGAAATCGACACCGGCGTGCACATGATGATGGTGCTCGACATGAGTGCGCATCTGAACGCGCCGCTCACCGTGCGCTACGCCTGTTTGGGCCATGACTTGGGCAAGGGCACCACGCCTGCCGATGAGCTGCCGCGTCATATAGGCCATGAAGGCCGCAGCGCACAGCTGCTGAAAAAGGTCAACGAGCGCTTGCGTGTGCCCACCGATTGCCGCGAATTGGCAGACGTGGTGGCGCGTGAGCACGGCAACATCCACCGCAGCGAATCACTCAACGCCGCCGCCGTATTGCGCCTGCTGGCACGCTGTGACGCCTTTCGCAAACCCCAGCGGCTGCACGACATCTTGCTGGCCTGCGAATGCGATGCCCGTGGGCGACTGGGCTTTGAGCTTGCACCCTACCCACAAGCCGACCGATTGAAGCGTGCACTCGCCATGACACAGGCCGTGGATACGGCCGCCGTGTCCGCCGAGGCACTGAGCCGGGGACTACATGGCGAGGCCATCGGGCGCGCCATAGACCAAGCCCGCGAAGCCGCGCTTGTGAATGGTGAAATCTGACGCGATTAATTCCCTTCGTGTCGTGCAATGTCCTAAAAATCAAGCCGTGCTGACTGGCCGCTGCGTCTAGACTTCCGCATGTCCAGTCAAATCATCAGCCCTTTTCGGTGGCTGGGCGGCGTCTTGCGCACCGCCCCTGCTCTACCTCGTTTGATCACCGGCTTGTGGAACCTCACCACACTCAAACCTGATGGTTTGGGGTCGATCGGTGAGCGGTTTTCCGAACTGGCACGCAAGCATCCCGATCGCCCTGCACTGGTCTTTGAAGGCCGCCGCTGGACCTACGGCGAGTTCAACGCTTGGGCCAACCGCATCGCCCACACCTTTGCGCAAGCAGGCGTGCGCAGTGGTGATGCGATCGGTATCCTGATGGAGAACCGTGCAGAGATGCTCGCTTGCGTCTTGGGCACCGTCAAGTTAGGTGCGATCGCCACGCTGCTGAACAACCAACAACGCGGTGACACCTTGGCGCACAGCCTGCGCATCACCAAACCCCGCTTTGTGGTGTTGGGGCAAGAATGCGCTGATGCACTGCAAAGCCTGCCTGCCGCCGCCATGAATGAGATCAACGCGCAGTGGTGGTGGGACGGCGACGCGCCCGCACCGGAAGGCTTGGTCGACCTGCGCCAGCGTACGGCGGCATCCCCCAACACCAACCCGCCCCAAACCGCGTTGATCAAGCTGCGTCAGCCTTGCTTTCACATCTTCACCTCAGGGACGACGGGCCTGCCAAAAGCGTCGTTGATGACGCATTACCGCTGGCACCGCTGCATGGCCGGCATGGGCCAACTGGGCTTGCGGCTCAAGGCAGATGATGTGCTGTACTGCCCCCTGCCGATGTACCACAACAACGCCTTGACCGTCGCTTGGAGCGCCGTGATTGGCGCAGGCGCCTGCTTGGCCTTGGATCGCAAATTCAGTGCATCGGGCTTTTGGGATGCCATCCGCCAAAACGGCGCCACCTCGTTTTGCTATATCGGCGAGTTGTGCCGCTACCTGCTCAACCAAGCACCTAAAGCCAACGACCGCGATCATGGTGTGCACGCCATCATCGGCAATGGCCTGAGGCCCGACATTTGGGCGGCCTTCCAAGCGCGCTTTGGCATCGACCACATTTGCGAGTTCTACGCGGCCAGCGAGTGCAACCTCGCCTTCGTGAACGCCTTTGGGTTTGAGGGTTCAGCCGGATTTTGTCCACTGCCCTTCGCGATCGTGTCCTTCGATATTGAGAGCGAAGCGCCCATCCTCCAAGCCGACCAAACCATGCTTCGCGTCGACAAGGGCGGCACCGGGCTGCTGCTGACTGAAATAACCGACAAAGCCCCGATGGACGGCTATACCGATGCCAAAGCCACGCAGGCCAAGGTGTTCCGCAACGTGTTCCAAAAGGGCGACGCGTGGTTCAACACCGGTGATTTGGTACGCGATCAAGGCTTTGGCCACATCCAGTTTGTGGACCGCGTTGGCGACACCTTCCGCTGGAAGGGCGAGAACGTCGCGACCACCGAAGTTGAAGCGGCGCTGTCAGCCATCGAGGGCTGTGAGGAGGCCGTCGTCTACGGCGTTGAAGTACCCGGCGCCGATGGCCGCGCAGGCATGGCCGCCATCTTGTGGCGACATGGCGAGCTAGATGGCGTGGCCTTGGCGCAAGCGCTGAACAAAGCCCTGCCCAAATATGCCGTCCCGCTGTACATCCGCGTACGTGCCGAGCATGAAGTCACAGCCACGTTCAAGCACCGCAAGGTCGACCTGAAACGCGAGGGCTTCGATCCAGCCAAGATGACGGATGCGCTTTATGTTTTGGGTGAGCAAGGCTACCAGCCATTGCGCGGCGATCAGGTGCAGGCACGACGGGCTTGAATGTGCCGAATCAGCAGTCGGGGGCAGGCGACTGCTGCAGTCATGCAGACCAAAGAAGGGCCATGGCACCAGGGTCATCGTCAGCCGCTGAGCTAGCCATAATGCGCATCGCATCTTTGTACTGGTTCGTATTCTTTACTTTTGTACTCACGTCCAAGGCACTGGCAACAGGGTACATCGCGACAGAGGAGCTAGAAAACGGGGTAACCGAATGCTCTGCTCTTAATACGTTCCGCTGCGCGCGAGGAATTGAGCGAAAACAGCTCGTTGGAAAAGGCAGCGCCGTAAACCGTTCGGCTGGAAATTTGCAAATTCAAATCTCAAAAAGGATTATTACTGTTGCCGACGAGCGCACTGAAATTACCTATATTCAGTGGTGAATTTTCGACCAAATCCAAACATAAAAAACAATCCGACAAGAGCCAGCATTACTGAATCCGGTTCCGGCACTTGCGTCACGGTCACTCCGGTAAACGGCTTCGGACTACCGCACTCTATATTGCAACTCAACCCAATCTGCTCAAAATCATAACTTGAGGTGGATTCAGCGCCTGAGTACGTTGTAACATAAGCCGAGCTTGGGTCAAGGCTAAACAGTGGTCGAAATGAAAGTTGGAGAAAATTTTGATTTCCAGCATCACTTGGCAGCGGCTCCACCATATTGTAATTCACCTTCACAAGCCCGAATTCAGTATCATTGTGGATATTAAATACAGAACCAAGCAACGGTGACCCTACCGATATTTGAGGCGACAACCGACTCAAGAATGGAAACGTACCAGTTGTATCGGATACAGGAGGACATCCTCCGCCGGAAGCGAAAGAACAGAGCAAACCACTTCTATCTAAGTCAAGCGCCCACCTACTGGCATCGTACTTTAATTCGAACTGAAAACTAGATATACCCGCAGCGGGAGGATCATACCAAGCATCGAGCCAAAAAACGTTCTGCCCGCTCAGATCCTTCCCCTCAGTCGCAATCCATTCCCCACTAGCTTTTCCGCCAAAAATAGATTTTATCGCATGCACTGGCGAACTAAGCAACAACCCAAACACCGTAATCAGTGCGTAAATATTTAAATTCATCTACTTCCCCTTTTATCTTGAACACAGCAACTCGCCGCCCTTGACCATCACTGTTTGCGACCCCGATCACAACCCCTAAATTTAGGGGGAAGGGTAGTATATCCATAGTCCAATCGAGCTACATAATATGCAAAAGCATCGAGAAATTGACCCATATCAATATACTCTCCCGCACCAGCCTCGCAGATAAACCCAAGAAGGCACCTACCGAAGGCGTCGCTGCGTCACCTCGGCGGGCTATTCGACAGTCTGATCAGAGCGACTTGAACCAAGCCTTGAACTCGTACGGCGTCAAGGCCTGAGCACGCCCAGCGACTAGATCGTCATGCCGTATCCACCCGGACCGTACCCCCTCAATGCTGTTGTGGCGCGCTCTGATTTAAACGTGAATCGGTTGAGCAACCAGACGAACACCCAGCGCTGCGCAAACTCGACTGATAGTGTCAAAACGCGGGTGCGCATCAGCTCGCAACGCTTTGTAAAGCGCCTCACGCGTGATTCCAGATGCTTTGGCAATCTCGCTCATGCCTCTTGCCCGAGCAATATCGCCTAGCGCAGCGGCCAGCAGAGCGGGATCGTTAGCGTCAAGAATGTCGGTCAAGTAGGCCGCAATGGTGGCTTCGCTGTCCAAGTATGGTGCAGCGTCGAATTCGTGCAGATCGTCAACCTTGATACGTGCAGTCATGATCTCTTCCTTAGTCAGTCCAACAATTGGGCTAAAGCCTTTGCGCGCTTAATGTCAGAGGCCTGACTGCGCTTGATGCGCGCCACGACAACACCACGAACTATGGGGTCGGGCAATGCGTCCAGCCAACGCGTGAACTCAGGTAGCGGCTTGATCGAGTGCATGCGCCAATGTAATCAATCGATTACAGTCTGTCAAGGTGCAATCTGCGATAGTCAGCGCATCAAAGCTGCACGCCATTCTGTGCAGCAAAAAGGGCTCCTCATGTACGTTGTCATTTTCCGCGCCAAAATCCGGCACCTTGATGCCGAATACACACGCACCGCAGCACGGATGCGTGAACTGGCCCTGACTGAATTTGGCTGCACGTCATTTCAAGCATTGACCGAGGGTGCCGATGAAGTCGCCCTATCCTATTGGCCGGATCAAGAAAGCATCCGTGCGTGGAAGGCGCACCCAGAGCATGCGCTGGCACAGCAAGCTGGCCAGCAACGCTGGTACGACTCATACTCCGTTCAGATCGCGGAGATTGGTCGCCAGTACGCATACCCGAAGCAAACGCCCCCCACATCTAAACAGCCATAACAGCAACCGGAGACGACCACATGAAGCTCGTCGGGATGCTGGACTCGGCGACAGCTGTGGCGTGGCAATTTACGCAGTCAACGCTGGCCGACTTGGTGCTGGCCAGTCGGCATCCGGGCTTGGTTGCATTGTCAGCACGCATGGAGGCCTTGCTTGCGTTTCTGAGTTACTTGATTGATTTTGGCGCCAAAACGCCAAAAGCCCCCGCGCCTGGCATAGCGCGGGGGATCAAAGTTTGGCAACAATAAAAGGCTTTAGCCCAGCTTAGTCGGCTTGCTTGCGCAGAAAGGCTGGGATTTCAATCTCATCCATGCCGTTGCTGACCAAGGCATCGACCTTTGCAGCGGCCTGCGTGCGGCCACTGCGCCACACGCTAGGCGTGTTCATGCCGCTGAAGTCATGGCCACCTACGCTGGCGTGACCGTGAGAGGACAGGCCGTGAGCCTGTGCAATCGGGTGCGTCAAGACGGGGATGTTGTCTGTGCCTGTGCGTGCGAAGACTTGGGTCTGCGGTGCGCTGTGGACAACCGTCATCGGCGCTTGGGCGCGTTTAGCGGCGCCGCTCAAGCCGGTGGCGATCACGGTGACGCGCAACTGGTCGCCCAAGCTTTCGTCGTAAGCCGTGCCGTATATGACATGCGCATCTTCCGCTGCATAGCGGCGGATGGTGTTCATGGCGTTGCGCGACTCGCTCAGCTTGAAGCTGGTCTTGCCTGCGGCGATCAACACCAACACGCCACGTGCGCCAGACAGATCAATGCCTTCGAGCAAAGGGCAGGCCACAGCGGCTTCAGCAGCCTTCGTGGCGCGGTCCGGGCCGCCAGCTTGGGCAGTGCCCATCATGGCCTTGCCTGGCTCGCTCATCACCGTCTTGACGTCTTCAAAGTCGACGTTCACCAAGCCGGGTATGTGGATGATGTCGCTTATGCCGCCCACGGCATTTTTCAGCACATCGTTGGCCTTGGAGAACGCTTCTTCCTGGGTGATGTCATCGCCCAGTACTTCAAGCAGCTTCTCGTTGAGCACAACGATCAAGGAGTCCACATTGGCTTCGAGTTCAGCCAAGCCCGCATCGGCTTGCTTCATGCGGCGGTTGCCCTCGAACTCAAAAGGCTTGGTGACCACGCCGACGGTCAAGATGCCCATCTCTTTGGCGACACGCGCAATCACAGGCGCTGCACCGGTGCCGGTCCCGCCGCCCATGCCTGCGGTGATGAACACCATGTGCGCACCATCGAGCGCGGTGCGGATCTGCTCTTCAGCTTGCTCAGCCGCAGCTTTGCCCGCTTCAGGCTTGGCGCCCGCACCCAGACCGGAGCCGCCCAGCTGCAGCTGCATCTCTGCACTGGAGCGCAGCAGCGCCTGTGAGTCCGTGTTCGCGCAGATGAACTGCACGCCCTGAACCCCTTGAGCGATCATGTGCTCGACCGCGTTACCGCCGCCGCCACCTACACCGATCACCTTGATCTGTGTGCCCATGTCGAAGTTTTCGATCATCTCGATTGCCATGTCGTACCTCTCTCTTATCAAGCAGTTGCCAATTAAATTGTGTGCCGTGTAGGTTTTAAAAGTTACCTACAAACCAATCGCGTACGCGACTAAACAAGGTCTGAACAGACCCGGCTTGTTGCGCCGCCTTCATCCCGCGCGTTCGCGCGAGTCTTGCCTCTTCGAGCAAGCCCATGACGGTGGCCGAGCGAGGGCTGGCCACCATGTCGTGCAGTGCACCTGAGTACAAGGGCGTCCCCTTGCGCACAGGCTTCAAAAAGATGTCTTCGGCCAACTCAACCATGCCAGGCATGACAGCAGAGCCGCCCGTCAGCACGATGCCCGAAGACAATAATTCTTCATATCCAGACTCGCGGATCACTTGGTGAACCAGCGAGAAAATCTCTTCAACGCGAGGCTCGATCACACCAGCCAAAGCCTGGCGCGAGAGCATGCGCGGTGCGCGGTCACCCAGACCGGGCACTTCAACTTGTTCGTTGGGGTCTGCCAGCATTTGCTTGGCCACGCCGTAGTCCACCTTGATGTCCTCGGCGTCTTTGGTTGGTGTGCGCAAAGCCATCGCGATGTCGCTGGTGATCAGGTCGCCCGCGATGGGGATGACAGCCGTGTGGCGAACCGATCCGTCAGTGAAGATCGACACGTCTGTGGTACCGGCACCGATGTCCACCAGAGCCACGCCCAGTGCTTTTTCATCGTCGGTCAACACGGCTGCACTGGAGGCACTGGGGTTGAGCACCAACTGCTCAGCTTCCAAGCCACAGCGACGCACGCACTTGACGATGTTTTCAGCGGCACTTTGGGCCCCGGTCACGATGTGGACCTTGACCTCTAAACGGCCACCGCTCATGCCAATCGGTTCTTTGACTTCATGGCCGTCAATGATGAACTCTTGTGGCTCAACGAGCAATAGGCGCTGATCATTTGGGATGTTGATGGCCTTTGCTGTTTCCACCACACGTTGCACATCAATGGGGGCTACTTCCTTGTCCCGAACGATGACCATGCCCGTGCTGTTTTGACCTCGGATGTGGCTGCCTGTGATGCCTGTCCACACGCGGCTGATCTTGCAGTCGGCCATCAACTCGGCTTCTTTAAGCGCCTGCTGGATGGACTGCACTGTGGCATCGATGTTGACAACGACGCCGCGCTTGAGCCCATGGCTTGGTGCCACACCCAAGCCCGCAATGCGCAGCTCACCCCCGGGCATGATTTCGGCAACAACCGCCATCACTTTGGCGGTGCCGATGTCAAGTCCGACTACCAGATCCTTGTGTTCCTTGGCCATGGTGTGTGTGGATTTATCTGGTTGATGAAGGGGATTTGTTGCTGCGCGGTGGGCTCACTGCTTCGGCAACGGGGAGTGTCGTGGTGCCACGCAGCTTGACCGCGTAGCCTTCCGGGTAACGCAAATCAGCGTGATACAGCGGTGCGGCGTACTGACGCTTGAACTCGGGCAAGGTGCGCACGAAACGCTCTACACGGGCCAGCACCTCAAGCACTGAGCCACGGCCCATTTCAATGGTCACCTCGTTGTCCAGATTGACACTCCATGAACCACGCGCGGTCAACTTCAAGGTATCTATGTCACCGATCGGGGCCAGCAGAGGTTGCAGGTTATGCAACATCTCCAGCATGGCCTTGGCTTCGCCTGATTTGGTGTTGGCCGGGGCATCCAAGGTGGGCAGGTGCTCGTCTTCGACATCGCCAAGGTTCGCGTCAAAGACCTCGCCATAGGTGTTCACCAACTGGTCTTCACGGTCTTCATGGTGCCAGTAGGCTTCAGGGCGATGTTCTTCAAGTACCACACGCAGCTCATTGGGCCAGACTCTGCGCACAGTGGCTTTGCGCACCCAAGGCACGGACTCAAACACCTCGCGGCTCTTGAGCAAATCCACATTGAAGAACCCACCTTGCATGCGCGGCACGATGTTGGCACGCACCGTGGCCATGTTGTTGCGCAGCAGGTCGCCCTCAAGCTGCACGCGAACCAAATCAAAATAGTTCAAGCGAGCCAACTTAGCCAGGCCAGAAGCCAGCACCAATCCGATCGCCATCACCAACAACGCCGATGCAGCCGCGTTCATCCAGAGGACGTCTTGCGGCGTCCCCTCGAATTCGCTGTGGCTGTTGAGTGCGGCGGCGGCCTGCATGGTGGGCTGATCGTCCTTGTGTTGTGTATTCAGCGAAGGGCGCTGTCCAAGCTGGCAGATGCCAACAGATGCAGACACAGCTGCTCGTAGCTCAAGCCCGCCTGTTTGGCCGACATGGGCACCAAAGAGTGCCCTGTCATACCCGGCGAGGTGTTGATCTCCAACAAGAAAGGCTGGCGGTCGTGCTGGCGGATCATCACGTCAGCGCGGGCCCACCCCCTGCAACCCAGCGTCTTAAAAGCACGCAGCACTTGGCTTTGAATTTCCGCCTCTTCTGCTGCTTTGAGCAAGCTAGGGCACAGGTACTTCACTTCGTCAGAGAAGTACTTGTTTTGGTAGTCGTATTTGCCATCGGGGGCCACGATGCGGATCACAGGCAGGGCTTTGGGCTGTCCATCGACCATCAAGACGGGACAGGTGGTTTCCTCGCCTTCAATGAACTGCTCGCACAGCACTTCAGGGTCGTGCTGTGCCGCAGCTGCATAAGCAGCAGCACACTGCGCTTGATCCGTCACCTTGGTCAGGCCAATGGAGGAGCCTTCGCGGGCGGGCTTGACGATCATGGGTGCGCCCAATGCGGTCAAGGCCAACGCGCACTCTTGCGCACTGGAGACCATGCGCCAGTCAGGCGTTGGCAAACCTTCAAAGCGCCAGATGCGCTTGGTCATGATTTTGTCCATGGCGATGCTCGATGCCATCACGCCAGAGCCTGTGTACGGGATCTTGAGCAGCTCTAAGGCGCCTTGGACGGTACCGTCCTCGCCGCCACGGCCATGCAGGGCGATGAAGCAGCGATCCACACCCAAGGCTTGCAAGTCTTGCAGCGGGCGCTCGGCCGGGTCAAACGCAAATGCGTCGACACCTTGCGACAACAACGCCTTGAGCACGCCAGAGCCTGACATCAGTGAGACATCGCGTTCAGCCGAGGTGCCGCCAAACAGCACGGCTACCTTACCCAGATCAGATGGGTTCACGCGAGGGGCCTGTAGATGGGATGGACTCATGCTGGTGTCTCGCTCTTGAACAATTCAGCCACTTGGGCCGCGACGGTGCCGATGGTGCCCGCGCCCATGCAAATGACCACATCACCGCTGCGCGCGTTCTGCGCAATTGCTTGGGGCAACTCGGTTACATCGTCGACGAAGATGGGCTCAATCTTCCCAGCGACACGCACAGCGCGTGTCAAGGCGCGACCGTCTGCAGCCACGATGGGTGACTCGCCAGCGGCATACACCTCGGTCAGCAAAACGGCATCGGATGTGCCCAATACTTTGACGAAGTCTTCAAAGCAGTCTCGCGTGCGTGTGTAGCGATGCGGCTGAAAGGCCAACACCAAACGCCGCCCAGGGAAAGCACCGCGCGCCGCGCTGATGACCGCGGCCATCTCAACAGGGTGGTGACCGTAGTCGTCAATCAAAGTGAACTGGCCACCATCGCTGGACTTGAACTCGCCATAACGCTGGAAGCGCCTGCCCACACCGGTGAACTCACCCAGCGCTTTGATGATGGGCTCATCCGCTAATTCAATTTCGGTGGCCACGGCGATCGCAGCCAAAGCATTGAGCACGTTGTGCACGCCGGGCAGATTCAGCGTGACTTGGATGTCAGGCATGACCACGCCGTTGCGCCGCTGCACCACGAAGCGCATTTGCCCACCAACGAGGGCCTCTACGTCAACCGCACGCACTTGCGCGTCTTCACCAAAGCCATAGGTGATCACGGGGCGCGAGATCAGCGGGATGATCGAGCGCACGCCCGGGTCATCACCACACAAAATGGCCGACCCGTAAAACGGCATGCGGTGCAAGAAATCAACAAAGGCCTGTTTCAGCTTGGCAAAATCATGGCCGTAGGTGTCCATGTGGTCGGCGTCAATGTTGGTGACGACCGACAAGATGGGCAGCAGATTCAAGAAGGACGCGTCCGACTCATCGGCCTCGACCACGATGTACTCGCCTTTGCCCAGCGCAGAGTTGGCGCCCGCACTGTTGAGCTTGCCGCCAATCACGAAGGTGGGGTCCACACCGGCCTCGGCCAGTATCGAGGTCACCAACGAGGTGGTGGTGGTCTTGCCGTGGGTGCCCGCAATCGCAATGCCTTTGCGCAGGCGCATCAACTCGGCCAGCATCACGGCACGTGGCACAACCGGGATGCGCTTGGCGCGGGCGGCGATCACCTCAGGGTTGTCGCTCTTCACTGCGGTAGAGGTGACCACCGCTTCCGCACCGTCGATGTGGGCGGCTTCATGCCCAACATGCACGACGATGCCCAGGGATGCCAGCCGCCGGGATGTGGCGCTGCTGGCTTGATCTGAGCCTGAGACGCTGTAGCCTAGGTTGTGCAGGATCTCGGCGATGCCGCTCATGCCTGCACCACCGATGCCGACGAAATGGATGTGTTTGACGGCGTGCTTCATTTGGACGCTCTTGCTGTTAGGGGTTTCGTGTGCTGCTCGATGGCGTCCGCCACGGCTGCGGCCGACTTCAATTGGGCTAAGCCGCGCGCCTTGATGGCCATCGCAGTCAGCCCGACGCGGTGCAAGCTTTCCAGGTTGCGAGCCAAAGAGGCTGCGTTCAACTCAGATTGGGGCAGGTGGATGGCCGCACCATGCGTGGCCATATAGAGCGCGTTGTCACGCTGATGGGCAGTTGTCGATACCACCAGCGGCACCAAGATGCTCGGTACGCCAGCGGCGCACAACTCGCTGACCGTGATGGCGCCTGCCCGGCCAATGATCACGTCGCAGTCGGCCAAGCGCTGCGCCATGTTGTTGATAAAGGGCAGCAGTTCAACGTCGCGAGCGGGATCCAGCCCGGCCTTGACGTACGCCGCTTTGACCTCGTCGAAGTTGGCCATGCCGGTTTGGTGTGTGATCAGCGGACGCTTGCCATCAGGCATGCCTGCCAATGCTTGTGGCACCACATCATTGATCGCACGGGCGCCTAGGCTGCCGCCCACGACCAGCACACGCAAGGGGCCTGTTCGGCCAGCAAAGCGCTGTGCAGGGGGGGCGATGGCCTCGATCTCAGCCCGCACGGGGTTGCCTGTCACGCGTGCCACTTTGTGTTGTGCCGCAGGGCCATCAAAACCACAGGCTAGGACATCGGTGATGGGCAAGAGGGCTCGGTTGCTCAAAAGCAAGCCCGCATCGGCATTGACCATGACCAAGGGCAAGCCGCGCGCCACACCCATCAGTCCCCCTGGAAAACACACGTAGCCGCCCATACCGAGCACGGCGTTGGCTTGGCGTTTTTGGAGGATGCGCCAGCAATCCACAAACGCCTTGAGCAGACGCAGGCCACCGAACAGCGTGTCTTTGAAGTTCTTGCCGCGCAGGCCATTAAAAGCAATGGTGTCGAGCGGGATGCCTGTGGGAGGCACCAAGCGGTTCTCCATGCCCGTGAGCGTCCCCAGCCAGCTGACGGTCCAGCCGCGCCGCTTCATTTCATCAGCCACAGCCAAGCCGGGCATGATGTGCCCACCCGTGCCCGCAGCCATGATCACGAGGTGACGTGCGACGGTGCTCATGCGCGCCCCCCTCTCATGAGTTGGCGGTTTTCGATGTCCACACGCAGACAAATCGCCAATGCGATGCAGTTGAGCATCACGCCCGAACCACCAAAGCTCATCAAAGGCAAGGTCAAGCCCTTGGTTGGCAGAACACCCAAGTTCACGCCCATGTTGATGAAGGCCTGCCCGCCCATCCACACCGCCACGCCTTGGGCGACGAGACCAGAGAACACGCGGTCTAAGGCGATCGCTTGACGCCCGATATTGAACAAACGAACCACCAACCAAAAGAAGGCCAAGATCACCGCGGCCACGCCGATGAATCCAAGCTCTTCGCCGATCACGGCCAGCAAGAAGTCGGTGTGTGCCTCTGGCAGGTAGTGCAGCTTTTCAATGCTTGAGCCCAAGCCCTCACCAAAAATTTCACCCCGACCAAAGGCGATCAAAGAGTGGGTCAACTGGTAGGCCTTGCCTAAAGCGTTTTTCTCAGACCAAGGGTCTAGGTAGGCAAAGATGCGCTCACGCCGCCAGGGGCTCAAGCTCACCATCAGGCTAAAGGCACCCAGCAAAACCGCCGTGATCAGGAAGAACATGCGGCCATTGACACCGCCTAAAAACAAGATGCTCATGGCGATCGTGGCGATGACCATGAACGCACCCATATCAGGCTCGGCCAACAGCAGCAAGCCCACGACACCCACCGCGACCGCCATCGGCGCAACGGCGCGAAAGAAGTGCTCCTTGACATCCATCTTGCGGACCATGTAGTCCGATGCATACAAAACGATGGCGAGCTTGGCCAGCTCCGAGGGCTGGAAGTTCATGATCCCCAAGGGCAACCAACGGCGCGCACCGTAGACCACTTTGCCCACGTGTGGGATCAATACGAGCACCAACAAGATCAACGAGGCGACGAATATCCACGGCGCCATGCGCTCCCACGTGGCCATGGGAATTTGCGTGACCACGGCAGACACGCACACCGCAAGCACGATAGCCGTCAGGTGGCGCACCACGAAGAAATGCGGGCTGTAGTTCGCGAAACGGGGACTATCTGGCAGACCGATGGTGGCGGAGTACACCATCACCAAGCCCATGAGCAGCAGCGCCAACGTGCCCCAGACCAGCGGCTGGTCAAAGCCCATGACCTTGGACCGCTGCGCATTGCTGACGTTGACAAAATCCCGCACGGGCAAGGGCGCGCCCGCATCACCGCGCTGACCAAAACGCGTGCGCACGGCCGCCAGCAAAGCAGCGAAGATGTGGGGACGAGAGTCCACTTCGCTCATGCGATGTCCCCTCGGTCGGCGGCGATTTCTCGCACGGTTTGGATAAAGACCTCTGCGCGGTGGCCATAGTTGCGGAACATGTCCAAACTGGCACACGCCGGGCTCAAGAGCACAGCGTCACCGGCTTGAGCCTGCTCAAATGCCCAACGGGTGGCGGCCTCTAGGCTGTCGTGCCGTTGCATAGGCACGGTGTCTCCGCCCGGTGTTTGAACCCCAGACAGCGCGGCATCAAGCGCCAAGGCATCGCGGCCAATCAACGCGACAGCACGCGTGAAGCGGCCAACCGGATCGGCCAAAGGCGAGAAATCTTGTCCCTTGCCATCACCACCCAAAATGATCACCAATTTACCGGGTGACATATCCGGCCCCAGACCCTGCAAGGCCGCTACGGTCGCACCCACATTGGTGCCCTTGCTGTCGTCGATGGCATCGATGCCGCCCACATTGGCGACGGGCTCCACACGATGGGGCTCACCACGGTATTCGCGCAGGCCATGCAACATCGGCCCCAGCGGGCAATCGATGGCCGTCGCCAAGGCCAAAGCGGCCAGCGCGTTGGAGGCGTTATGGCGGCCACGGATGCGCAGCGCATCAGCGGGCATCAGACGCTGAAGCAAGATCTCTTCTTGCTCGCCTTTTTTGCGCTTGATCGTCGGGTCCGAGGCCATGGCGCGCATCAGCCAAGCCATACCCGATTCGGTCACCAAACCAAAGTCGCCCGGGCGCCTTGGTGCGCCCAAGCCAAAGTACACCACCTGACGTCCCACCATTTTCGCCGCGCGACCACGCACACCCGACTTGATCATCTCAGGTGGAGGCAGCATGGCCGCCACGGTGTCGTCGTCTTGGTTGATGACCATGATGGCGCGTTGACCATAAATTCTGGCCTTGGCTTGCGCGTAGGCGGCCATCGTGCCGTGCCAGTCCAAATGATCTTGCGTCACGTTGAGCACCACAGCCGCATCAGGCTCGAAATTGCTCACGCCATCCAGCTGGAAGCTGGACAACTCCAACACCCAAACCTCTGGCAAGACCTCGAAGGTCCGCGCACGAGGTGCAGGTGGCGCCAACTCAATCAAAGGCGCATCGATATCGCTCTCGTCGAGTGGGGGGGCATCGTCAGCATCCTGATCCACATCAGGGCTGTCCGCGCTGTCATCAACCACATCAACGGCACTGACCGCGGCCTCGTCGAACAACAGCGGTGTAGGCTCTTGTTCCAAGGCCAAACGCAAAGTGTCCAGCATCGCAGGGCCAATGTTGCCAGCCATCACCACGCGCAAGCCCGCACGCTCGATCAACTTGGCTGTCAGCGAGGTCGTGGTGGTTTTGCCATTCGTGCCTGTGATGGCCAGCACCTTGGGCGCATAGCCCATGTCTGCCTTGAGATCAGCCAGCGCCGACGCAAACAGGGACAGCTCTGCGCGAACCGGGATGCCCCGCTCATCTGCTTGTGAAAGCAGCGCTGCCACGTCCACCGCATTGGGTGCCAAGCCAGGGCTCTTGAGCACCAGGTTCACACCGTCCAACAAGCCCACATCCAAGCCCACGTGCAAGGTGGCACCAGGCACATCGTGCGCCAAGGTAGCCGCTTGCGGAGGGGCCTCCCGCGTATCAGCGACACGCACATGGGCTCCGCACCGGGCGCACCAGCGCGCCATGGCCAAGCCGGAGTCGCCTAGACCCAGGATCAGCACGGTGAGGTCACGTAGATAGTGCATCTGTGGCTCGTCGGTTCAACGCAACTTCAGGGTGGTCAGACCCAGCAGGCACAAGAGCATGGTGATGATCCAGAAACGGACCACGACCTGTGTCTCTTTCCAGCCGGACTTCTCGAAGTGGTGGTGCAGGGGTGCCATCAACAGCACACGTCGGCCTTCACCGTATTTTTTCTTGGTGTATTTGAAGTAACCCACCTGCACCATCACAGACAAGGCCTCCAGCACGAAGACCCCGCCCATCAAGGCCAACACGACCTCTTGGCGCACGATGACCGCGACGGTTCCCAAGGCGCCGCCCAGAGCCAAGGCGCCCACATCACCCATGAACACTTGGGCGGGGTAGGCGTTGAACCACAAAAAGGCCAATCCAGCACCCGACAAGGCAGCGCAAAACACCAGTAACTCACCCGCGCCAGGAATGTGGGGCAGCAGCAGGTACTTGGCGAACACGGCGTTGCCTGTGACGTAGCAAAAAATGCCGAGCGAGGCAGACACCATCACCACCGGCATGATGGCCAAGCCATCTAGTCCATCTGTCAGGTTGACCGCATTGCTGGTGCCAACGATGACGACGTAGGTGAGCGCCATGAAGCCCCAGACCCCCAGCGGGTAGCTGATGGTCTTGAAAAAGGGCACGATCAAGTCAGCCTTTGGCGGCAAATCGTTAGAGAAACCCGATGCGATCCAGCGAAAGAAGAGCTCGATCACGCGCAGGTTATTGGTCTCAGACACGCTGAAGGCCAAATAGATAGCGGCCACCAAACCAATCAAGGACTGCCAGAAATACTTCTCGCGCGAAGGCATGCCCTCGGGGTCTTTCAGGACCACTTTGCGCCAGTCATCAACCCACCCAATGGCACCAAAGCCCGTGGTCACGATCATCACGATCCACACGAAACGGTTGGCCCAGTCAAACCACAACATGGTCGATACACCAATGGCCAAGAGGATCAGGACGCCGCCCATGGTGGGTGTGCCGCGCTTGAGCAAGTGCGTGTCCATGCCGTATTCACGGATGGGTTGACCAATTTTAAGTTCGGTCAACTTGCGGATCACGAATGGCCCCAAGAACAAACCGATCAACAACGCAGTCATGGCCGCCATCACTGAGCGGAAGGTCAGATACTGAAATACGCGCAGGAAGCCCCACTCAGGGTGCAGCCCCTGCAACCACAACGCCAGACTAAGCAGCATGAGCACCCCCTTGGAGTACAGCGGCGACTTGTTCCATCTTCATGAACCTTGAACCTTTGACCAAAACCGATGCAGAAACAGGCGCTTGCGCCAAGCTTGAAAGCGCAGCAACCATGTCAGCTGCGCTGTTGAAATGACGTGCCACTTGGCCCCCTGCGCGCTCATAGGCCTGTGCGGCGTGAGCGCACAAGCTGCCCGCTGTCCAGACGTGCTCAATGCCGCGCTCGTGTGCATAGGCGCCGACTTCAGCATGAAAGCCCGGCCCTTGTGTACCGACTTCACCCATGTCACCCAGCACCAACCAGCGTGGCCCGGGCAAGCCAGCCAGCATGTCGATGGCGGCGCGCACAGAGTCGGGGTTGGCGTTGTAGCTGTCATCGACCAACGTGACGGGCCGCCCCTCAATGGTGATGCAATGCAGTTGGGATCGACCCTTAACAGGCACAAACGCCTCAAGCCCTTGCACAATTTGAGGCAAAGGCACGCCCGCACCCAGCGCCGCAGCCGTCGCGGCCAAGGCGTTGCGCACGTTGTGGGCACCCGCCATGTGCAAGTTGATGCTGACCTGCCCTTGGCTTGTGTTGACGCAGATCACCCAATGCGGCGAGGGCTGTGCCACCCATGTGGATGAGCCCGTGACCTCGGCAACACCTTGTGTGGCGAAGTCAAACTGCGTATTGCCATTGGCTTGTGCGCGCCAAATAGCCGTGTAGTCGTCATCAGCAGGGAACACCGCCACACCACTGCGAGAGAGCGTTTGCAACACCGCGCCGTTTTCGCGCGCGACGGCCTCGACTGTGTGCATGAACTCTTGGTGCTCGCGTTGGGCGTTGTTGACCAGCGCCACCGTTGGGGCGGCCATCGCGGCCAACTGCGCGATTTCACCAGGGTGGTTCATACCCAACTCGACCACGGCGCAACGGTGCTGGCCTTCGCGCAAGCGCAACAAGGTCAAAGGTACGCCGATTTCATTGTTGAAATTACCTTGTGTGGCCAACGATGCATCAGGTACGCCCTGTGACGTCACCCAAGCTTGCAAGATGGACGCGATCATCTGCGTGACGGTCGTCTTGCCATTGCTGCCAGTCACCCCGATCAAAGGGATGTGAAAGCGGGCACGCCATCCAGCAGCCAAACGTGCCAGTGCCGCGTGCGTATCAGGCACAGTCAAGCTGGCCAACGTGGATACCGCACCCGCTGCAGCGCCTTGCTGCACGAGCACAGCCACAGCGCCCGACTGCGCTGCTTGAGGCAAAAAGTCATGCGCATCAAAGCGCTCACCGCGCAGGGCCACAAACAAGTCGCCGCACTGCAGTGTGCGGGTGTCGGTGTGCACGCGCGCGATCTGCGTTGTGGGGTCCCCTGACAGCACCGAACCGGGCAACAGGGCTTGAGCTTGAGCCAAGGTCATCATCGACGTCGTCATGCCACACCTCCCACTTGGGGTCGCCGCTTGAGGGCTGCCAGCGCTTCTTGCACATCAGAAAATGGCGTTTTGATACCGGCTACGTCTTGTGTGGCTTCATGGCCCTTGCCCGCAATCAAGACAAGGTCGCGGACATCGGCGGACATCACGGCATGGCAGATGGCGTCGTGACGCGCTTCGATCACATCGACACAGTCACTGCCTGCTGTACCAGCCAAGATTTGCGCCAGGATGTAAGAGGGCGACTCGCTGCGGGGGTTGTCGCTGGTCAATACGACATGATCTGCATGCTGCTCAGCGACCGCGCCCATCATGGGTCGCTTGATCGGATCACGCTCACCGCCGCAACCAAAGACACACCAAAGCCGCCCACCGCGTTCCAGTGCCACAGGGCGCAACGCTTGCAGCGCTTTGAGCAAAGCATCAGGGGTGTGCGCGTAGTCCACCACAACCATCGGGGCAGATTGAACTGCATCTTCTGCTGCCACGATCTGCATGCGCCCTGGCACCGCTTGCAAACCAGAACACGCACGCGCAGCATCGGCCAAAGGCACGCCCAAAGCCCGCAGTGCACCGATGACGGCCAACAAATTGGACACATTGAATGTACCAATCACGCTTGCCTGCACCGAGGCACGGGCGTCTATGTGCGCCAATGAGGCATCACGTTCAACAACATCAAACGTCACGCCATTCAAGTGATAGCCGATGCCGCTAGCTTGCAAGCGCACGGCATCTTGCAGGCCATAAGACCAGCAGGCCAAACCGCGCGCGCAGGCGTGGTCGCTCAAAGCATGCCCCATCGGGTCATCCAGGTTAAGGACAGCTGCCTTCAAACCCGGCCAATCAAACAAAGCGCGCTTGGCAAGCCAATAGGCATCCATGCTGCCGTGGTAGTCCAAATGATCCTGCGTGAAGTTGGTGAACTGAGCGACCGTGATGTGTGTCGCGTGCAGGCGCTGCTCTTCCAAACCAATGGACGAAGCCTCGATGGCTACGGCTTTCAAGCCTTGATCAACAAAGTGGCGGAAGGTGCCATGCAAGGTCACCGGATCGGGCGTCGTCAGGCCGGTCGGTGTGATACCGCCATGACCAACCACACCAAAACCCAGCGTCCCGATCACACCGCAGCCTTGCCCCAAGGCAGCCAGCGCCTGAGCAGTCCACCATGAGGTTGATGTTTTACCGTTTGTGCCTGTGACCGCGATCACCTGTAATGCCGCACTGGGCTCACCATAAAAGCCGTGTGCGATCTCCGCACTGCGCGCCTTCAAGCCACTCACACAAGCCACGCGGGCATCGGCAAAGTCAAAAGACTCGATACCTTCGGCTTCGACCAAACAAGCTCGTGCGCCGTCTTGGAGTGCTTGAGCGACAAAGGCTCGCCCATCACGTGCGGCACCCGGCCATGCGATGAAGCCCATGCCTTGATCGACCAACTCTACATGGGCCATGGATGCGACCTGACGGCTGTCCACGGTCAGATCAGTGACGCCACATTGGCGCAGCCAATTCAAGGCTTCAGCGGTGCTTTTCAGGTGCAAAGTGGTGTGACTCATTAAAAGCTCTCCACTTCGGCTGGCACCGACAGGATCTTTGATTGCACATCCATGTCAGGCATCACACCCAAGCGGTTGAGTGTTTGCTGCACCACTTGACTGAACACGGGCGCGGCCACATCGCCACCAAAATAGATGCCATCACCGGGCTCGTCAACCATGACCGCCACGACGATGCGGGGATGGCTGATGGGCGCGATGCCCACAAACCAAGCGCGGTACTTGTTGCCTGCGTAGCCCTTGCCTTCTTGCTTGTGCGCCGTACCGGTTTTGCCGCCTACGCTGTAGCCTTGCGTCTGCGCCTTGGGTGCTGTGCCGCCTTCGAGCGTCGCCATATTGAGCATCTTGCGCACAGCACGCGCTGTCTCGGGCGAGATCACACGGGCGCCATGCACGGGCGCCAGCTCATCGCTGCGGAGCTGAGTGGCTGTCGCCACTTGCGTTGGCGCAAACGGCGAAGCCGCCTCGGGTCGGAAGGCGGCCTTGAAAGCCAAAACGGGGCGAGGCTTCTCATCCCCCACACCCTCGCGCTTGAGCAAGGACATGGGGATCAACTCACCATCGCTGGCGAAGATCGTGTAGGCATGCGCCAGCTGAAACAAACTGGCCGACAAGCCGTAGCCGTAGCTCATTGTGACTTGCTCGATGCGGCGCCACGATTTATATGGGCGCAACCGACCCGTCACGACCCCCGGGAAACTAATTTGCGGCTTTTGCCCCAAACCCACTGCCGTGAACATGTCCCACATCTCGCGCGGCTGCATCGTCAGGGCCAATTTGGCTGTCCCGACGTTGCTGGACTTCTGGATGATTTGCTCCACCGTCAAATCACCGTGAGGGTGAGAGTCCGAGATGGTGGAGCCATCAATGGTCAGGCGCCCTGGTGAGGTCGAGATGATGGTGTTCGGCGTCACGCGCTTGGATTCCAGCGCAATGGAGGCGATCAATGGCTTCATGGTCGAGCCTGGCTCGAACGTGTCGGTCACAGCGCGGTTGCGCAGTTGCGCACCTGTCAGGTTGCGGCGGTCGTCAGGCGTGTAGCTGGGGGCATTGGCCAGCGCCAGGACCTCACCTGTGAGCACATCGAGCACCACCACGCTACCCGCCTTGGCCTTGTGCTGTGCAACCGCATCACGGATGCGCTGGTAGGCGTAGAACTGCACCTTGGCGTCGATCGACAAACGGATGGCCTGACCATCCTCAGGCGGCACCAAGTCGCCCACGGACTCAACCACACGGCCCAACCTGTCCTTGATGACGTGACGCGAGCCATTGTGGCCTGACAGCTGCTGCTGGTAGGCCAGCTCGATGCCTTCTTGACCTTCGTCTTCAATGTTGGTAAAGCCGACGATGTGCGCAGCGACTTCACCCTCTGGGTATTGGCGCTTGGACTCGCGCAGCTCGTACACGCCCTTGACTTTGAGCGCTGCGACCTGCAGTGCTGTGGCATCGGGCACCTTGCGGCGCAACCAAACAAAATTGGGGTTCGAGGCCAGCCGCTTGGTCAAATCCATCACAGGCATGCCGAGCAACTTGGCCAGTGCTTTGAGCTCATCGCGCGATGCGTCCATGTCTTTGGGGATCGCCCACAAAGAAGGGGCAGGCACGCTGGAGGCCAAAATTTCGCCATGGCGATCCAAGATGCGACCACGACTGGCCTGCAACTCAATGCGACGCTCGTAGCGGCTGGCACCTTGCTGCAAGTAGAAATCGGTGTGGATGATTTGGATCCAGACCGCCCGCCCAATCAACACAGCAAAACCCAAGCCGATGGCGCCGATCAGAAATTTAACGCGCCAAGGCGGCGTGCGCGAAGCCAACAAGGGGCTGGTCGCATAGCGCACCGTCGGCATGGCGCCTGAATTCTGGCGATGAGGCTTGCCCCGCAAGCGGCGAAACAAATCGCCCAAACGGCTCATGGCTGAACCCCAGCGGGCACCGCAGGCGCCACCACAGCAGAGGCCGATGACATCACGTACTGCGTGATGTCTTTGGTATTGCGGCTCATGCCCAGCTTGTCACGCGCCAGCTTCTCAACACGCAGGGAAGCCGACTGGGCGCGCTTGTCCAGCTGTAGCCGCTCGTCGTCGATCTGCAACTCATGCGATTGGGTTTGGGCTTTCTCAAGCTCAAAAAACAAATGGCGTGACTCATGGCTTGAGCGAATCAGCCAAAAGCAGCTCAAGAGCAGCACCAGCGCCAGCAGCAGGTTAAAGCGAAGCATCACCGACGCCCCCCCTTCACCGAACCGGACTTGGTGATGACATCCTTGGCTGCATGCTTGCCGCCCGTCTTGCCCTTAGGCTTGCCTTTCGTGCTTTTCGTGCCTTTACCCGAGTCTGCGCCCGCGCCAGACTGCGCCGTCCAAGGCACCTCGGTGCGCTCAGCCACGCGCAGCACCGCTGAACGCGACCGTGGGTTGGCTGACACTTCCTCAGCCGATGGCTTGATGCGTGCGACCGCATGCAGCATCAAGGGCTTCGGGTTGGCGAACGGCGCACGGCGATCAACCTCTTCACGGCTGTTGCGCGTGATGAAGTTTTTGACGATGCGGTCTTCCAGAGAGTGAAAGCTGATGACCGCCAAACGGCCACCCGGTGCCAACATGGTCAAGGCCGACTCCAGCGCATCCTCTAGCTCACCGAGCTCTCGGTTGACGTGAATACGCAATGCTTGGAAGGTGCGTGTAGCAGGGTCTTGCCCAAACTCTCGCGTCCGGACTGAGCGCGCCACAACCGCCGACAACTCGCCCGTGGTGCGCACAGGCTGCCCCTCATCACGGCGCTCAATCAAGGCCTTGGCAATCGGCCAAGCGAAGCGCTCCTCGCCGTAGGTGCGGATGACTTCGGTCAAGTCATCCACAGACGCCCGAGCCAAGTAGTCGGCCGCGCTCTCGCCTTGGGTGGTATCCATGCGCATGTCCAAGGGCGCATCAAAGCGAAAGCTGAACCCGCGCGCTGGGTTGTCGATCTGAGGCGACGACACCCCGATGTCCATCAACAAGCCTTGCACCGGCCCCATGTCCAAGTCGGACACGACCTGCGCCCAAGATGAAAACGCCGCGTGCTCGATGCGAAAGCGTGCATCAACGATGGCACCCTCGCCTTGCGTGGCGTGCAAGATGGCATCAGGGTCGCGATCCAAAGCCAGCACACGCGCCTCAGCACCCAACTTAGACAGCATCAGACGCGAGTGCCCTCCGCGCCCAAACGTGGCATCAACGTAGACGCCCCGAGGCGCCGGGCCACTATCAGCATCCCACAAAGCATCAACCGCCTCTTGGAGCAAGACGGTGCGATGCAGCAAGGGGGGCGTTTTGTCCTCTTGCATGGGGCCTTAGAAGGTGAAGTCCTGAAGCGCCTCAGGCATGGCTTGGGCCATGACGGCAGCTTCGTGGGCGGCATAACGCTCAGCATCCCAAAGCTCAAAATGGCTACCCATGCCCAGCAGCATCACATCCTTGGAGATGCCCGCTGAAGTGCGCAGCTCAGGCGAGACCAGCACACGGGCCGCGCCATCCATGTCCACATCCATGGCATTGCCCAAAAAAATGCGCTTCCAGCCAGAGGCTGACATGGGCAAACCGGCCACCTTGTCGCGGAACGTTTCCCACGCCGAGCGAGGGAACACCATCAAACAGCCATCTGGGTGCTTGGTGATCGTCAGCTGCCCCGAACAAAGAGCTTGCAGGACGTCACGATGGCGCGAAGGGATGGCCATGCGCCCCTTTGCGTCCAGCGACAACGCTGATGCCCCTTGAAAGACAAGACTCACACGAAACCCCACGAATTTGCACTAAATCCCACTTTAACCGATCACCCGCACCAAAATCAAGCGTTCTTGCAAAAAAAACCTAATGAAATCAAAGACTTAGCCGCTATTTCGGCAGCAATCCTCGAAAAAAATATCGTTATAAATCAAAGACATGCAGACGGGTGTGGAAGTGCTTCATGAGGAATACCCCTCTTTAGGGTTAGGGTAAGCCCGTTCAACTTACGCTTCCATATGTCGAAATCGGCGTTACATGCGTCACGCACACCCTCCCCCTCGATCACAGGAAAAG
The DNA here is from genome assembly GCA_030654395.1 of Aquabacterium sp. Classification (GTDB taxonomy): domain Bacteria; phylum Pseudomonadota; class Gammaproteobacteria; order Burkholderiales; family Burkholderiaceae_C; genus Aquabacterium. The sequence continues at coordinate 124,770 of JAURXM010000116.1, read as the reverse complement.
ACCTTGTTTCCGTGATGCAAGTCAATGAATGTCATTGCGAATAAGTCGCATTTGAATCTAGAATGCGGCTATGAAATCCGAATGCCCTGCTCACGCCAGCACCTCGCCGCCGACCACGCTGGACAAACTGCCCGTGCGGGCATTGGCGACGATTCAAAGCATCAAGGCGGGCCCCCCCGATGGCGGCGCACTCAAGCGTCGTCTGATGGAGCTCGGCTTTGTACCCGGTGAACGTGTTCAAGTTTTGCGGCGCATCTTTTTTGGTCATGGCCCGCTGGCCGTCCGCGTGGGCACCAGCACCTTTGCCATGCGCAAACTAGAGTCCTCGTTGATAGAGGTGGTGCTGGGCTAACCCACACCGCAGGAACAGACCATGACCGCAGTAAGCCCTGATGCATCCACCGCACCGCTGATCGCTTTGGTAGGCAACCCGAACTGCGGCAAGACAGCCCTGTTTAACCGGCTGACGGGTTCCAAACAAAAAGTCGGCAACTACGCAGGCGTGACGGTCGAGCGCAAAGAGGGGCAATTTGTATCCCCTGGTGGCCAAGCGTGGCGGCTGCTGGATTTACCCGGCGCTTACAGCCTGCTGGCCGTCACACCCGATGAGGCCATCACCCGCGATGTGATTGCGGGTGTACGCCAAGGTGAGCCCGCTCCCGTTGGTTTGGTTTGCGTGGTCGATGCCACCAATTTGCGCTTGAATTTGCGCATGGTGCTGGAGCTGCAGACATTGGGCGTCCCGATGCTGTTGGCCATCAACATGATGGATTTAGCGACGCAGCGCGGCATCCACATCGACGTCGCCAAACTGCAAGACAAACTGGGCATCCCCGTCGTCGAGGCGGTTGCCGTGAAGTCAGGTGGCGAACGCGCCCTGTTGGCCCAGTTTGATCGGCTCGATTGGGCACGGCTACCCCAGCCCACCGCGCCGCGTCCTATGGATCGCATCGCCCAAACACCTGTTGAAGACACACACAAGCGCGTCAGCCAGCTGCTCGCCGAATGCGTGATGACACCCGACAAGGGCTCGCGCCTGACCCATGTATTAGACCGCTATGTGCTGCACCCGGTACTGGGCCCGATGATTCTGGCGGCACTGATGTTCTTGGTCTTTCAGGCCGTGTTCAGCTGGGCCGCGGCGCCCATGGATTGGGTTGACGCCGGCATGGGGCAAGTCGGTGATTTTGTCAAAGACAACATGGCCGATGGGATGTTGCGCAGCCTGCTGGTCGAGGGTGTGATTGGTGGGGCTGGCAGTGTGCTGGTCTTCCTGCCTCAAATCATCATCTTGTTTGGCTTCATCTTGGCCCTAGAGGATTCAGGCTACCTGCCCCGAGCCGCCTTTTTGCTTGATCGGATCATGGGCAGCGTCGGCTTGTCCGGCCGCGCCTTCATCCCTTTGTTGTCGAGCTTTGCTTGCGCTATACCGGGCATCATGGCCACGCGCACCATTGCCGATCCGCGTGACAGGCTGGTCACGATCCTCATTGCCCCCTTGATGACCTGCTCGGCGCGCTTGCCTGTCTACGCGCTTTTGATTGCAGCTTTCATCCCCGATCGCACCGTGGCAGGCATCTTCAACCTACAAGGCTTGGTGCTGTTTGCGCTGTACATGTCGGGCATTTTGTCAGCCATGCTGGTGGCTCTGGTGCTCAAACTGTTCATGAAGCAAGGCGCTGATCAACCCCTGCTGATGGAGCTGCCTGACTACCACGTGCCACATCTGCGCAACCTGGCTATCGGCTTGTGGGAACGTGCGTCACTCTTCATCAAACGGGTGGGCACCATCATCTTGGCACTGATGATTTTGTTGTGGTTTTTATCGAACTTCCCCGGCGCCCCCCAAGGCGCGACAGGGCCCGCCATTGAGTACAGCTTGGCAGGCATGGCTGGGCGGTTGCTGGAGGTGATTTTTGCCCCCATCGGCTTTACTTGGCAAATTTGCATTGCGTTGGTGCCGGGCATGGCTGCACGCGAGGTGGTCGTAGCCGCCTTGGGCACGGTTTATGCCATGTCGCAAACAGGTGATGACCTGTCCCACGCTTTGCAAGCGGTGATCCAGCATGCTTGGACTTTGCCGACTGCGCTGTCGCTGCTGACGTGGTTCGTGTTTGCCCCGCAATGCTTGTCCACACTGATTGTGGTCAAACGCGAAACCAATGGCTGGCGCATCCCCATGCTGATGCTGCTCTACCTGCTCGCCCTGGCTTACGGCGCCTCTTTCATCGTCTACCAACTGGCTTTGCTCTGGGTGGGCTGAATGATCATGGACTGGCAAACCATCATCACATTCAGCGTGGGGGCAGCCGCACTCGTTTATGTCGGACGCCGCTGGTGGCCTGGCTTGGCCAAGCTCATCATGGGCGCACCCGCCGTATCAACTCAAGCGGGCTGCGCCGACAAAAGCACACCAACAGGGCCAAGTGCCAGTTGCAGCCACGGCTGTGGTAACTGCGGGCAAGGCCAAACCAGCAGCAAGGACCACCGCGTCCATGTGGTGCGTCGCACAACAGACTGAGCCACGGCAAGGCCGCAGGGGGTATTCGACAACATCAAAGCCCACGCTGCGCCACTCGAACTGACGGTTGGTCCTTCGGTAGGATGCTGATCGTGTGATCGACCGGCAGCAACAACCCGCCGGACTACAGCAGGCGTTGACTTCTTTGCCAAAAGCCCTGGAGCAAAATCCCGGCGGAACCATGCGCAGCTGAGAGCGAATTGAAATTAAAGCATTGATCTGCGTCAGAGGCGACGTTGCGAACCTGTCCACCTGGTTCAAAGACCCTTGCGGCCATGGCCCAGTCGCTGAAGGCGCGATGATTTGCGCGCTCAAGACAGAGCTCTATCAGACCTGTGTGCATGGGGTCTTGCTTTATGTGTCCGTACACCTCGGACAAACCTGAGCGCGGCCCCTCGATGTACTGCATGAAGTTTCCTGCATCGAACAGCAATAGCCCCGTGACATGGCAGCGCTTGTTCCTCAACCGCGCACGCTCAAGCAAGTGGAGAAGCTGCGCATCACTGACGGGCTGGACGGCACTTGATACATAAACGAGACGTTCAAGGGGCTCCATGCTTGACTCCAGCTTGACGGAATCAAACGGCCTCCGTTAGCCGACCGCAGCCAGAGAGTGGGACTGCATATCAGTCTGAGTTTATCTGATGTAGCAAGACGCGAGCAAGGCAGTTGCTGTAGCGCATCGCCACCAAGCAAGCAGCCGAGAAATCGCCGAACCAAGCCCCCTCGAACAGGGGAATGAGCCCCCCCGTGCCGGGGATGGCTCCCGCGCCACGTCCAGCCTAGACTTCTATCAACATATAAAAATAGGCTTCGTTGTCCGCTCTACTGTCATGAGACCGCATCTTGCCATCGCCCCCTTGGCCATTTTGCTTGCGCTGATTGGCCCAAAGCCCCAAGCGCCGGAGGTCGCCTTGCGAGCGCCTGCGAAACAAACACAAGCACGCGACAGCGCCACGGCCAAGCTCGCGCCCTTGAATCAAGTGGCACTCGTCAGCGCGTCCATCGAGCGCTGAAGGCTTCAGGCGCGCTTTTTCAGCAGGCCATCATCAATCACCTGCTGAAAATGCGCTTGCAGCGTATCTTGGGCGGTACGGTAGCTCACGCCCAAAGCCTGGCGTGAACGGCTGTTGTCGACCTTGATTGGGTGACCGACGTTGCGGCTCACAAACTTGCGTGAAACCGGCCCAAGTAGCGGCCCCACAAGCCATGTCACCGCCTTGGGCGCCACCATCAATGGGAATGGGTACTGGCTGCCGTATTTGGCCTTGAGCAAACGCACCATGCCCATCATGCTCAACACCTCTGCGCACAAAATGTGACGGCCATTGGCCTCGGGCTTGAAGGCAGCCAACAAGTGGGCACGCGCCACATCACGCACGTCAACCACACCAAACTGCAGATCAGGCACCCCGCTGCGCAGCCGGCCATCGGCCATTTGCAGCAAGGTGTCGATGCTGGCGGAGTTGCTGCTGCTGGTCAATGAGGGGCCAAAAACCATCACCGGGTTGATCGTCACCAGATCCCAGCGCGGCGTGAGCTTTTGGAGCCGCCATGCCTCACGCTCGGCCGCGACTTTAGAGAACTGATACGGGTTATGGTCCACGCTGCTGGTGTCATTCCAGTCGGCTTCAGTGAACATACCCTTGGCTTTGTCCTTGATCTCGATGTTGTCGCCATAGACCGAAGCGGCGCTGCTGGTCAGCACCACGCGCTTGACGCTGCTGCAACGGGCAACCGACTCCAGCACATTGCGCGTGCCCTCTACCGCAGGGCGAACCAAGGCCTCGTTGGCATCCTTGAAACCATCCATCACAAAGGGCGATGCGGTGTGCATCACGATGTCGCAACCTTGGGTTGCCTCGTCGTAACTACCGGGCGTGAGCAACTCGGCTTTGAACAACTTCAAGCGCCCGGGTGCGTCCTTGGCAAGGGCCTGCAAATGCGCCACGCTGGCCGCACGTGAGGGGTCACGCACGGTAGCGTGCACGGTGTGACCTTCATCCAATAAATATTTAACGATCCAACCTGCAATGTAACCAGAGGCCCCGGTGACAAGCACCGTTTGAGATGGCGTGGCTGTCTGTGGTGTGTCATGACTCATGTGTGGGCTCCTTGCGATGGGTGGCGCCAGTGTAGCCAAGTTGCGCATACACTGTGCACTGCTCCGGGGTGTGCTGCATGTGATTCGTGCTGCGCTGAGATGGCTTACCGAACCCGCTGAACTTGATCCGGCTCATACCGGCGAAAGAAGAGCTGTACCTGATGCGACTGCGTCACCCTGATGGGCTTGACGTCGTCGTGCCGATCCGTTCGGCCGCAGGCACCCTCGGAGCACGTGTTGACCACTGCATCCCAAGGAGCCACCCATGAACGCACCCGACCCCGCTGTTGCCCTGCAAACACTGAGCGAACTCACGCGCCTGACACGCGAGCCGCTGCCAGCATCACGCAAGGTCTATGTGCAAGGAACGGGCGAGCATGACGGCGTGCGTGTGCCCATGCGCGAGGTGGCGCTGACCAATGGCGAACTGATCACCCTGTATGACTGCTCTGGGCCTTACACCGACCCGAACGTGACCATTGATGTCACCAAGGGCCTGCCCGCCGTGCGTGAAGCAGCCATCTTGGCGCGCGGTGATACAGAGACCTATCCGGGCCGCGCCATCGAGGCCATGGACGATGGCCTCAAGCCCGATGAGCGCCACGACGAGCGCATGGCCGCGTTGCGTGCAGCGGCAGCCCACTTACAGCGCACACCGCGCCGCGCCAAAGCAGGCCGCAATGTGACGCAAATGCACTATGCGCGCCAAGGCATCGTCACGCCTGAGATGGCCTTTGTGGCCTTGCGCGAAAACCAGCGCCGCACCGAGTTAGCCGATGACTGGCGCAGCAAGTACAGCCAAGATGCAGAGCGCGAAGCCCGCCTGCGCGGCAACCCTATGGGGGCCATGATTCCGTGCGAAATCACACCGGAGTTTGTGCGCGATGAAGTGGCCCGTGGCCGCGCCATCATCCCAGCCAACATCAACCACACCGAGCTGGAGCCCATGGCCATTGGCCGCAACTTCCTGGTCAAGATCAACGCCAACATCGGCAACTCGGCCGTGACGTCGTCCATTGAAGAGGAAGTCGAAAAGCTCGTGTGGGCCATCCGTTGGGGCGCCGACAACGTGATGGACTTGTCCACGGGCAAGCACATTCACACCACGCGCGACTGGATCGTGCGCAACAGCCCCGTGCCCATCGGCACCGTGCCGATCTACCAAGCACTGGAGAAGGTCGGCGGCGTGGCCGAGGACCTCACATGGGAGATCTACCGCGACACCTTGATCGAGCAAGCAGAGCAAGGAGTGGACTACTTCACCATCCATGCGGGTGTGCGTCTGGCGTACATCCACCTGACGGCCAACCGCCGCACAGGGATCGTCTCGCGTGGGGGCTCTATCTTGGCCAAGTGGTGCATATCGCATCACAAGGAGAACTTCTTGTACACGCACTTTGAAGACATCTGCGAGATCATGAAGGCCTACGACGTGAGCTTCTCCTTGGGCGATGGCCTGCGCCCAGGCAGCTTGAGTGATGCCAATGATGAAGCGCAGTTTGCTGAGTTGAAAACGCTGGGTGAGCTGACGCAGATCGCGTGGCAGCACGATGTGCAGACCATGATTGAAGGCCCCGGCCATGTGCCCATGCACTTGATTCAGGCCAACATGGATGAGCAACTCAAGCACTGCAATGAGGCGCCCTTTTACACCCTGGGGCCACTGACCATTGACATTGCACCGGGCTATGACCACATCGCCTCGGCCATTGGTGCGGCCATGATTGGTTGGATGGGCACGGCCATGCTGTGTTACGTGACACCCAAAGAACACCTGGGCTTGCCCAACCGCGATGACGTCAAACAAGGCCTGATCGCCTACAAAATTGCAGCCCACGCAGCCGACATCGCCAAGGGCCACCCCAGCGCCCGTGCACGCGACGATGCGCTGTCACAAGCGCGCTTTGACTTCCGCTGGCAAGACCAGTTCAACTTGGGGTTGGACCCCGAGACGGCGCGCGACTTTCATGATGAAACGCTGCCCAAGGACGCCTCCAAAGTGGCGCATTTTTGCTCCATGTGCGGGCCTAAGTTTTGCTCCATGAAGATCACACAAGAAGTACGCGAGTTCGCAGCCAAAGGCATGGAGGGTAAGTCTGCGGAGTTCAAAAAGGTCGGCGGAGAGCTCTATATCCCTATTCAGGTTGACACGCGCGTGGTCTGATCATGCAAGGCACGCAAAGCTTGAACATGGGCATCGCCGGGGCCGGTTTGATGGGGCGCCTGCTCGCATGGACACTGGCGCATCAGGGGCACCAGGTGCATGTATTTGACCCCGCACCCGGGCCACAACCTGGCTTTGACGGGCATGGCGCAGCAGGCTTCACGGCTGCAGGCATGCTGAGCCCACTGGCCGAGTTAGAAACCGCCGATGCAGATATCGCTCAACGCGGCTGGCATTCGATCACCAGGTGGGAGCAGATCACGGGCGCCTTGGCTTCGCGCACACACAAGCCGCCTTACTTTGCACGCCGAGGCAGCCTCATGGTGGCACATGGCACCGATCTGGGCGCAGCGCAACGCGTGCTGTCACGCCTTGGCGAGGCACCGCATCAGCCGCAAGCACTGAGTGCGGCCCAACTCTGTCATGTCGAGCCCAGTTTGCACAGCGCCTCAGGCCCGCTGCATGCTTGGATGCTGGATGGCGAAGGCCACATCGACACCGTGCGCACCATGCAATGCCTTTATGAGGATGCCCCTGACGTGCAGTGGCACTGGGCACAGCCGGTTCGCCACATCGCACCGGGCTGCATCGATATCGCCAATGGCAACGGCCAGCCTACGCACCGTTTTGATTGGGTGTTTGATGTACGTGGTGTAGGCGCGCGACCCGATGTGCCTGTGCGCGGTGTGCGTGGCGAATTGGTTTGGCTGCATGCGCCCGGCTTGAATCTGCAGCGGCCCGTGCGGCTTCTGCACCCACGCCACCGCGTTTACATCGTGCCGCGCCCAGGCGATATCGTCTTGGTCGGCGCCAGCGAGATCGAGAGCGAAGACCGCTCTGCCATGTCACTGCGCAGTGCCGTGGAGCTCATGGCCGCCGCGCACAGCGTGGCCCCCGCACTGGCTGAGGCACGCATTGTGCGCATGGAAACCAACTTGCGCCCGGCCCTGCCCGACCACAGACCGATCGTCCATGTCGAGCCGGGCTTGGTGCGCATCAATGGCCTGTATCGCCATGGCTGGCTGCTGGCGCCATCCTTGATGGACGAGGCCTTGGGCACTGTTTTAAGCAACACAACATGAACAACAAAAGCCACATCACCGTACGCACGGATCAAGGCCCCGTCTCGCTGCTTGCAGGCAGCACGCTGGCCACACTGGTGGCGCAGTTGCTTGTCGATCTGCCGCAGCAGCCCGAAAGCGTGGCCACCGCCGTCAATGGCCAGTTCGTCGCCCGAGGCGCACGCACCAGCCATGTCTTAAACGAGGGCGACACCGTGTTGTGTTTCTCGCCCATCACCGGAGGCTGAACATGTCACCATCCCACGACAGCTGGCAAATCGGCGAGGTCACACTCACGAGTCGATTTTTACTGGGTACGGCGGGCTACCCCTCACCCATGGTGCTGCGAGACGCCATTGAGTCATCTGGCTCACAGGTATTGACCTTGGGCCTCAAGCGCACCTTGGCCATAGCCGGTGGCGGGGACAACGGTTTTGTGCAGATCATCCGTGATGCGGCCAAGGCGCAAGGCGCTCATCTGTTGCCCAATACCGCCGGGTGCCGCAGCGCACGCGAGGCCATCACCTTGGCGCACATGGCGCGTGAGCTGCTGGGCACAAACTGGATCAAGCTGGAGGTCGTGGGTGATGAACAAACCCTGCAACCCGACCCCTTTGAGCTGGTCGATGCCGCACGGCAACTGGTCAACGACGGTTTTGTGGTCTTGCCCTATTGCACAGACGACTTGGTCAGCGCACAACGTTTGGTTGATGCGGGGTGTCGCATCCTCATGCCTTGGGCTGCGCCCATTGGCTCAGGCATGGGCCTGCTCAACCCGTGGGCGCTGCGCACACTGCGTGCACGGCTGCCGGACATCACTTTGATTGTCGATGCCGGGTTGGGTGCGCCATCGCATGCGACTGCGGCCATGGAACTCGGCATGGACGCCGTGCTGCTCAATTCAGCCGTATCGCAGGCCAAACAACCCGCGCAGATGGCATCGGCCTTTGCGCACGCTGTTCAAGCTGGGCGAGAAGGCTTCCTCGCCGGATTGATGCCGCGCAGTGATGTCGCCGTGGCCACCACACCCGTTGGCGGTCAACCTTTTTTGCTGCTGTGATGCCCCGTCCTTTGCCCAATCCCCTTCCCCCCCGCCCCCGCATCATCTGGAGCATCGCCGGCCACGACACCAGCGGTGGCGCAGGCCTGAGCGCCGATCAGCGTGCCGCCGATGCCATGGATGTGCACCTGTGCCCCGTGGTGGCGAGCATCACCGCGCAACACTCGCTGGGGGTGCAAGCGGTCTACCCCGTCACCTTGCCCCAGCTTGAGGCGCAATTGACCGCGCTGGCCAACGACATGCCCCCCGCAGTCATCAAGACAGGCTTGCTGGGGCAAAGCAGCACCATCGAGCTGGTCGCCAAGTGGATAGACCATCTGCGCCTGCGCAACCCTGATCTGGTACTGGTGGTGGACCCGGTGTTGGGGGCTTCGTCTGGGGGCGCCGCTTTTTGCGATGACGCCGTGCTGTGGACGGTTCGACGCGAGCTGCTGCCCAGGGCCACCTTGATCACACCCAATCGGGCTGAAGCACGGCGTTTGCTCGGGCTCAGTGCGGTGCACAACGGGCCGGATGACGACGCTCCCCGTCTGTCTGCACGATTGCGTCAAATGGGTGCCAAAGGCGTGGCCATCACAGGCGGTGATGCGCCCCACCCTGATTGGGCCATGGATTGGCTAGATGTGCCTCAAGCGCAAGGTTGGCTTTGCTCACCACGTGTGCCGACCGTGCACCACCATGGCAGTGGTTGCACCTTCGCCACCGCAGCAGCAGCGGCACTGGCTCGTGGGCACAGCCCTGCCGATGCGGTGGTGCTGGCCAAGATGCTGACGCATCAGGCTTTGCAGCAGGCCCACGCGGCCGGCGAGGGGGCAGGGCCCGTCCACGCCACAGCGGCAAGCCCCTTAGGCCCGCTACCTTACTTAGGTCTGGGGCAGCAACTGCCGTGGCAACTTACCTTAGCCCCCCATGAGCGCCAAGCTGTTGGCGCCCCTTTGTTTTTGCCTTTTGACGCCCCGTCAGATGGGCTCTATGGCATCTTGCCTGACAGCCGCAGCTTGGCGGATGCCGCGCAAGCCGGGGTGCGTTGCCTGCAATTGCGCCACAAGGCCCGCGAAGGTGCGATGGCGCATATCCAAGACAGCGCCCACGTGGCCGCACAACACGGTGCCACTTTGTTCATCAATGACCACTGGCAAGACGCACTGACCTTGGTCGACATCCCCGGGCTCAAACTGGGCCTGCATTTAGGTCAAGAAGACATGCTGGCCTTGAGCCTGAGCGATCGCAAGCAGCTCTTGGCGGCACGCCACAAAGTGGTTCTCGGTGTGAGCACACACAGCCTGTGGGAGCTGGCACGTGCTGCGGGCTGTGGTGCCAGCGCGGTGGCATGTGGGCCAGTTCAGTCGACCATCACCAAAGACATGCCGTGGACCCCGCAAGGCGAGCGCAACCTGAGCTGGTGGGTCACACACAGCCCTGCGCCAGTGCTGGCCATCGGAGGGCTGCTGACGCTAGAGGACCTCGCCCGCTTTGCCGCATGCGGGCCCGCCACGCTGTGTGTGGTGCGTGGACTAGGCGCCACGCCAGCTGAGATCGCTCAACGCGTGCCAGCGTTACAAGCGGCGATCGCAGCAGGCCGCGCGGCACAAGCGAGCCCAGTGGACCACGCCAACAGCCGCCTCACACTGCCACACCCTGTGCTGTGAGGCTGCCGTCCGCCAGCCACTGCCGCAAGGTGCTGACCATGTCCCGGTCGTTGTGCAGCCAAGCGCTGTGTCGGTAGTCGTTGTATTTGGCCTCTTCGGGCGTTTGCTCAAGCAAGGCCAGATAGACAAAGCGCAGCACCATCCGACCAGGCTGGGGCTCTTCGATGCTGATGCGCAGTTCAATGGGTGCTGTCTCGCCGTGTGCCTGCGGCGTGAACTGCAGCTGCGTCAACGGCGTCGCCGTTACCTCGTCCTGCAAAACATGCTGCCCAAAGTACACCGTGCGTGCAAAACGCCCCGGCTCGATGTCGACACAATCACAGCGATCGGGCCCATTGGGAAAGCGCTGCGGCGTCTGCGCACGTGCCATCAAACCTTGCCAAAGCTGCTGCAAAGTGAACGCAGGCACAACGGTCTGCAAAGTGATGCTGGGGGAATTGATTTCAATCAGGTGTTCAAAGCGCATGGCGTCAGCTTAAACCAGCTTGACTTGCCCAAACTGTTTTAAACATGAACGAGTTGACGCAAATAACCATTCGCGTCAATCAGATGATTTTAACGTCAAGCAGGTAGCCGTCCGGGCCGACTACACTTGAGCTCAGTCCAAAGCAACGCCAGCCGTGTTCAAGCACGGCCACCCACCATGTCCCAGTACACGACCTCTTCTTCGTCTGACGTCAAGCCTATCCAGATCGTGCCCAAGAAATCGGTACTCAACAGCCACGGCTGTGGCGGCGACTGCACGGACCATGATGACAGCCAAGCCCGCTGGCCCCGAGCCAAGGTGCTCGACCTCTTCAACCTGCCCTTCAATGACCTGATGTGGCAAGCCCAGCAGGTGCACCGCCAGCATTGGGACGCCAACGAGATTGAGCACGCCACCTTGCTGTCGGTCAAAACCGGCGGCTGTCCTGAGGACTGCGGCTATTGTCCCCAATCTGCCTCATACGACACCGGTGTCGAAGCCAGCAAGCTGATGTCGCCCGATGAAGTGCGCGAAGCCGTGATCGCCGCGCGCGATGCCGGTGCCAGCCGCTTCTGCATGGGTGCCGCCTGGCGCGCGCCCAAAGACCGCGACATTGAAAAAGTGGCCGAGCTGATTGGCGTGATCAAACAAGAAGGCCTAGAGGCCTGCTGCACGCTGGGCATGCTGACCGACAGCCAAGCCGTGTCCTTGAAAGATGCGGGCCTGGATTACTACAACCACAACCTCGACACCGCGCCTGAGCTGTATGGCGACATCATCAGCACACGCGACATGCAGGATCGCTTGGACACCCTGAGCCACGTGCGCAGCGCCAACATCAAGGTGTGCAGCGGCGGCATTGTGGGCATGGGCGAGACCCGTGCTGGCCGCGCTGGCTTGATCGCGCAACTGGCCAACTTGCCCACCTTCCCAGAGTCCGTGCCCATCAACGACTTGGTGCGCGTGCCCGGCACGCCTTTGGCCGACACCCCTGAGCTGGACCCGCTGGAGTTCGTTCGCACCATCGCCGTGGCCCGCATCACCATGCCCACAGCGCGCGTGCGCCTGTCCGCTGGCCGCCAAGCCATGAGCGATGCCGTACAGGCCATGTGCTTCTTGGCTGGTGCCAATTCGATCTTCTATGGTGACAAGCTGCTGACCACCGGCAACCCTGATGTTGCACGTGACCACGCCTTGCTGGCCAAGCTGGGGCTGCGCAGTGGCAAGGCCGTGACGGCCCGCGTTATTGCAGCCTGATCAGCGCTTCTTGGGCACCCAAGCCCAAGTCATCTCAGCCTTGATCGGCTCTTGGCCTGACTCATCGGTGATGGTGACGGGCACGACGACCTCACCCTTTTCTTGGGTGAGGATCTGCTTGATCTGCGCGGAGGTGAGCTCGGCAGCCGCCTTCATGTCGCCGACCGAGCGCCTGACGTAGTCCACCTTCATCGTTTTGATCAGGGGCAGCTTGTCGTCAGGCACATTCATGGCCACGCAAAAACCCGTGGCCGTTTCGGCCAACAACGCCATCGCAGCAGCATGCACACCCTTGATGTGGTTTTGCACCTTGCGGCGGTTGCGGATGCTGACCACGACACGTGTCGTGCTGATCTCATCAAAACGCAAACCAGCGGTCCCCACAAGTGGCACGACCTTGCCTAAAACGAGACTGGTCAACCATGGGCGCAGGCCGACAGGCAATTGATGAAAACGGGCCACATTGCGGCTAAGTTGATTGGGCTTGCTCATTCGAACTCCTGAGAACAGGGGGCAAATGGTAGCCGAGGTCAACTCAGGCGCTGTCGTCGGTTCGCCCCAGCGCTTGCCTGATGCGCTCAATCGTCACATCAACCTTGTCTTTGGTCGACACCTCTAGACCCAAAGCACGGGCAATCTGATTGACTTTACCGGGGTGCAAGGGCAGCCCGCCAGCGTCCACCGCCGCAATCAAATCCAGCGCGCACTGAACCTCGGGCGGACACAACTTGCGCGGCGCCACCCAGTCCATGAGCCGCCCTGTCAGGCGCCCAATCAAGCCGGGTTTGTGCGGTGCTGGTGCCAAAATCAATCCGTTTGTGATGCCTGTGTTTGTGATGCCTGTTTATCGACCAAAACACACGCTCGCTTGAGTTCAGGCGGTCAACTCAGCCAACCGCGCTTTGAGCTGGGTGTTCTCGGCACTCAAGTCGTGGATGGTCTGCTGCAAGCGCTTGATCAGGCTCTGGCTTGATTCAGTCGACTGCGCACCCTCGTCTTGCTCTGGCGCTTGATCTGGCATCGCCCCCACCGCTTGCGAGCGGGCTTGCGCCTTGGCCTCTCGCACCTGTCTGGCCGCTTGCTGCAGCTCCTTTTTGCCACCGGCCACTGCGGCCACTTGGTCGTCCACAGGCAAGGATGCCACAGCCGCGGCGGCGTTGATCGAAATGTCGCCCGCCTTCACCGCCGCCACCAGCTCCGGTGTGGCCGTTTTCTGGATTTTCTCGATCTGACTGACCGTCGTGCTGCTGATTCGGGCCGCCCGGGCAATGGCCTCGCGCGAGCTGAGCGGGTCCGCCGCTTTGACCGCAGGCGAGGCTTGATCTGAATCAAGCGATGGCACCGGCACGCGGGCCGACAAGATGTCCTTCTTGCGCAAGGCCAGCACGCCGCGCTGGTAGTCAGACACGCTGCGGCGGCCCAGATGCTGGTCAATCATCCACAGATGGACATCGTCCATCGACTTGAACTGCGCATGCTGGACCGTGTTGAAGGGGATGCCATGCTTTTGGCAGATGCCATAGCGGTTGTGGCCGTCCACTAGCACATCGCCCCACAACACCAAGGCATCACGGCAGCCTTCGGCCAAGATGCTGCGCTCCAGCGCGTCATGCTCATCAGGCGTCAAAGGGTCAATGTAGATGCGCAGTTCTTCTTGGAGCGTGATGTTCATGAAAAGCCAATACAACGGATGCCGACAGGGGCGCCATTCTAGTTGGATGTGCGGTGCAAACCCTTGTTTGCATTGGATGCCATTTGGTGCCAATATGCGCGACTCAGGGGCTCCGAGATGAGGCACCGATGATCAAATCAGCGAACATGCAGGCGTCCATTGTCGCCCTGCAACAAGCCAGCCAGGGTGGCATGGCGGTCGACCTCGATTTACTGGACATCGCCCAAGTGGGCTACGTCGCGGTCAACGCGGCAGGGGCGATCGTTGCCCTGAACCGAACGGCAGCGGCCCTGCTCGGGTCCAGCCCAGATGACCTGATGTACCAAGCCTTCGAGGCCTGCATGGCTGAGGGGCAAAAGCCTGTGTATCTCGCGGCACTTCGCCACTTGATCGCGTCCGGCGAAACCCAGTCCTGCGAACTGCAAATAGGTCAGCCCAGTCGCCCCATGTACTGGGTCACAGCCAAGCTGTCCGTCAAACCAGGCGCAGACCACGCACCGCTGTACCGCATCGTGCTGACCGACATCACGGAACGCAAACGCTTGGCGCACGACAAAGTAGCCGAGCGCACAGCGTTGGAGGCCTTGGCCCGTGGCGACTCAATCCACGAGGTGCTGGCGCGGCTGATACTGAGCTACGAGGGGCTGTTCCCGGGTTGTCGGGCCTCGGTTTTGCTTTTAGACGCGGATGGCCGACATCTGCGACATGGCGCAGCCCCGCACCTGCCTGCGGCCTTCTGCGAGGCCATCGACGGCGTAGAAATCGGCCCGAGCGTGGGCTCATGCGGCACCGCCGCCTATAAACAGCAAGCCACCGTGGTGGCAGACATCGCCCACGACCCGCTGTGGAAGGACTTCAAAGACCTGGCCCTGCTCCATGGCTTGCAGGCCTGTTGGTCAGTGCCCATCATCGGCAAGGCCGAGCGGGTACTGGGTACCTTGGCCTTTTATTTCGATGCTCCACGTGCCGCCACGGCGACCGAGCTGGCCACGATCCAACGTGGCGCCGCCCTGTTCAGCTTGGTGATTGAACGCCAACTAGCCGAGGAGGCACTGAACAGCAGCGAGGCCCGCTACCGCACCCTCACCGAAGCCAATACCGCTGGCATTTGGCAAATCGACCAAGCTGGCTACACCGTCTACATCAACCAGGCCATGTGCCAGCTGCTGGAGATCGACCATGCCCAACAACTCAGTGGCCGCACGTTCCACGGCTTCTTCACCGAAGACAGCGTAGAGCGCATGCGCACAGAGCACATCAAGCGCGATGCAGGAGAGGTGTCCAGCTACGAAGTGGACATGGTTGGCGCCCGAGGTGCATTGCGTCATGTGTTACTGGGTGGCGCACCTGTCAGGGATGAGCACGGCAACATCGTGGGCCGGATCGGCACCTTCACCGACATCACGGCGCGCAAACACGCAGATGCGGCCTTGATTGCCTCGCTGGAGTTCTCAGCCAACTTGATCCAATCCATGA
Organism: Aquabacterium sp.; assembly: GCA_030654395.1. Lineage (GTDB taxonomy): Bacteria > Pseudomonadota > Gammaproteobacteria > Burkholderiales > Burkholderiaceae_C > Aquabacterium. The sequence continues at coordinate 109,340 of JAURXM010000116.1, read as the reverse complement.
GGGACGGGTTCTCCGTACTCGACCCAGATGGCTTGCAGGTCGAGGTCAACCCCGCCTTTTGCGAGATGACCGGGTTCACGCGCGCACAACTGGTGGGTGGGCGCCCACCCTATGCCTATTGGCCACCTGAAAACCAGGCCCAGCTCGAATCGGCACTGCAAGCTGTTTTAACAGACCGTTTCAGCAGCGTCGAGCTGACGTTCATGAGACAAAACGGCGAACGGTTTCCGGTCATCGTCAGCCCATCGGCAGTCAAAAACAGGTTAGGTGAAACAGTCAATTACGCCGCCGTGGTGATCGACATCACCCAAGCCAAGCAAGCTGAGACGGCTTTGCGCATCAGCGAGGCCAGGTTTCGTGATCTGGTGGACTCCACAGACGGCATCGTGTGGGAGGCCGATGCCACCACCTTCGTGTTTTGTGCCGTCAGCAACAATGCAGAGCGCATGCTGGGCTACCCCGTTTCAGACTGGCTGCAGCCTGGTTTTTGGGCCGCCCACATCCACCCGGACGACCGCGATCAAGCTGTGCACTACTGCGCCCAATGCACAGGCCGCTTAGAAGACCATGACTTCGAATACCGCTTCATCGCGCAAGACGGTCGCGTAGTCTGGCTGCGCGACTTGGTCAAAGTGGTGCACGAGGATGGGCAAGCACGTTGGCTGCGCGGGCTGATGCTCGATGTCACCGAGCGAAAGCGCATGCATGATGAACTAGCGCAGCATCGCAACCACCTAGAGACGCTGGTTGCCCAACGCACCAAAGACTTGGTAGAGGCCCGCCGCGAAGCCGAAGCCGCCAACATCGCCAAGAGCAGCTTCTTGGCCAATATGAGCCACGAAATCCGCACCCCCATGAACGCCATCATGGGCATGAGCCAGCTGATGCTGATGGGGCACCCCACAGCCGAACAACGCACCAGGCTGGAAATGGTGATGGCCTCGTCCGAGCACCTGCTCCACATCATCAATGACATCTTGGATTTGTCCCGAATTGAAGCGGACAAGCTGACACTGATGGTCGAGGACTTCAGCTTGAAAACCGTACTCAATGAAGTCGGCGACATGCTGGCTGAGGGTTTGCGAGCCAAGGGCCTGAAATTTGATTGCGTCATCGACCCGGCAGTGCCTGCTCAGCTGCATGGCGACCCACGCCGACTGCTTCAGATCGTGCTCAACTATGGTGGCAATGCAACCAAATTTACCCAACACGGTGGCATCGTGCTGCGTGTGCATTGCGTTGAAGCAGATCCGCTGAGCGTGCTGCTGCGATTTGAAGTGCAAGACACGGGCATGGGCGTGCCTGCAGACAGGCTAGCTCGGCTGTTCACCCCCTTTGAGCAGGGAGACAGCTCGATCACACGCCAGCATGGCGGCACAGGCTTGGGCTTGTCCATCAGTCGCCACTTGGCACGGCTGATGGGTGGCGACGTGGGTGCCAGAAGCGAGGTCGGCATCGGCAGCGTGTTCTGGTTCACCGCCCGGTTCGGCCGCTGCAGTGCCAGTGCCAGTGCCAGTGCCACTACCCAGGCCCTGCCCTTGCCCACCGCCCACGAGCAAGCCAAATCAGACCTCCTGCGGCATTGTCGGGGCGCCCGCGTGTTGCTGGTGGACGATCAAGAACTGGGACGCGTCGTGGCACAAGAGATGCTGCACTTCATTGCAGGCATCCAGGCTGACATGGCCAAAGACGGGCTGGAAGCGGTGAACATGGCCAAAGCGAAAGACTACGATTTGATCTTCATGGACATGCAAATGCCGGTCATGTCGGGGGTTGAGGCCACCAAAATCATCCGATCACTGCACAACCACATCAGCACACCGATCGTGGGGCTGACCGCCAACGCCTTCCATGAAGACCGGCAACGCTGCTTGGATGCAGGGATGAACGATCACCTGCCCAAACCCCTGACAATTGAAGCGATGACAGCCGTGCTCACGCGCTTTACACTGACTCATGCGAATTGAAGACCTCCGCCAGCGCTTGCGAGCGCAAGGCGCCAAGCCCGTGCACGAACAACGCCTGCTGCGCCAATGGGCACAAGCCCAGCCTTTGGATGGCGGCAAGCGCAAACCGCAGGACTTCCTGCCCATGGGTGTGCGTGATGGCCTGCCCGCCTTGCAAGCCGACTTGTCTGCCTTGGCCACCTTGCGTTCTGAGCACCCTGGGGATGATGGCTCTGCACGCCTGCTGCTTGAGTTGACAGATGGCCAGACCGTTGAGAGTGTGCTGCTGCCGCGTGATGGGCTGTGTGTGTCATCGCAAGTGGGCTGCGCCGTCGGTTGCGTGTTTTGCATGACCGGCAAAGATGGGCTGATCCGCCAATTGGGCAGCGCGGAGATCGTGGCCCAAGTTGCTTTGGCCCGGACACGCCGCAAGGTCTGCAAGGTCGTATTCATGGGCATGGGCGAGCCATCCCACAACATCGACAACGTGATGGAGGCCATCGACCTGCTGGGCACCATTGGCAACATCGGCCACAAAAACTTGGTGTTCTCAACCGTGGGCGATGAGCGTGTGTTCGAGCGTCTGCCGCAAGGCCGTGTCAAACCCGCGCTGGCCGTGTCGCTGCACACCACCAAAGCCGATCTGCGCACCCAACTGCTGCCGCGTGCGGCACGCCTGTCACCCGAGGCCTTGGTTGAGTTGGCCGAGGGCTATGCGCGCACCACGGGCTACCCGATTCAATACCAGTGGACCTTGATTGAGGGCGTCAATGACAGCAAGGATGAGATCGAAGGCATCGTGCGCCTGCTCACCGGCAAGTACGCCCTGATGAACATGATCCCGTACAACACGGTGGATGACTTGGACTTCAAGCGGCCATCGTGGGCACGCGCCGCTGAGATCGCCCGCATGCTGCACCAACGCGGCATCCTGACCAAGCTGCGTCAATCAGCAGGTCAAGATGTCGATGGGGGCTGCGGCCAACTGCGTGCCAGAGACCTCAGCGGCGCCAGCAAGCCCCAACGTGTGCGCTTTATCAAGCCTGCTGTGTCAGCTTGAACTGAGCCACATACCAAGGCAGGCACTGCGGGTTGGCCATGGCGTCTGGGTTGACGACCTTGGTCAGTGGCTGCCCCAAAAACACCTTCTTGATCGGCACCTCTTGTTTTTTGCCGGACAAGGTGCGCGGGATCTCGGGTGCCTGAATGGTCATGTCAGGAATGAAGCGAGGGGACACGCCCACCTTGATGGCCTCGTTGATGCGCCTTTGTAGGGGCGCATCCAAAGTGAGCCCCTCTCGCAGCACCACGAACATGATCATGCGGCTGTCTCGCCCTAGGTACTCCAAGTCAATCACCATCGAGTCCAGCACCTCTGGCAAGGCTTCGACAGCGGCGTAGATCTCGCTGGTGCCCATGCGCAGGCCGTGGCGGTTGATGGTGGCATCGCTGCGGCCATAGATGACGCAGCTCTCATCGGCATCCACCTTGAGCCAGTCACCGTGGCGCCACACGCCCAGGTACACATCAAAGTAGCTCGACAGGTAGCGCGCGTTGCCCTCGTCCCCCCAGAAGAACAGCGGCATGGAGGGCAGCGGCTTGGTGCACACCAGCTCGCCCACCTCTCCGATCACTGGCTGGCCTTGCTCGTTCCATGCCTCGACGGCGCAACCCAATGAGCGGCATTGCATGCGCCCGGGCACCAAGGGCAGCTCACGGTGACCGCCCACGAACACGCCGCAAAAATCGGTGCCGCCAGAGATGTTGCTCCACCAGATGTCAGGTGTGCCGATGGCTGCAAACTGCGCTGTGCCCCAGCGTTGTGTGTCCTCAGACAAGGGTGAGCCGGTGGCCCCCAAGGCGCGGATGCGTGACAGGTCACCGCATTGGCTCAAGTCCACCTCGGCCTTCATGCAGTTGGCATAGAACGCCGCACCGGCTCCGAAGTAAGTCACCTTGTGACGGGCGGCAAAGCGCCATAACACCGTCCAGTCGGGTGCCTCTTTGCTGCCGCCCGGGCTGCCATCAAACAGGCAAATGGTGGCACCACTGAGCAGCCCACCAATCTGGCTGTTCCACATCACCCACCCCGTTGAGCTGTACCAATGAAAACGCTCACCCAAGTTGTTGGGCGCATAACTGCAACCCACGTCACCCTGCTTGCTGCCCGCCGCCGCCATCATCAAGATGCCGCCATGGCCATGCACCAGCGGCTTAGGCAGGCCGGTGGTGCCGCTTGAATACACGATCCACAGTGGGTGATCAAAATCGAGCCACGTGGGCTCAAAGCTGCGCACCGCCTCGTCGTCACGTGCTATGGCTTGCGCGAATGTGAGGTCGGCTGGCACAGCTTGTGCCGCGTAAGCGCTTTGCAGCACGATCAGCTTTTCTACGCTGGGCAACGCGGCACGCAGCGACATGACGACGCTGCTGCGGTCCATGCCCTTGCCCGCGTAAAACACACCATCCGTGGCGATGAGCACACGAGGCGTGATCTGCTGGAAGCGATCTGCTACAGCCTGTGTGCCCATGTCTGGGGCGCACACACTCCAAATGGCGCCCAAGCTGGCGCAGGCCAGAAAGGCGACCACGGTCTCGGGCACGTTGGGCAAGTAGGCGGCCACGCGGTCGCCGGGACGCACACCCAAGTCACGCAAGGCCAATGCGAATGAAGCCACTTGGCGACGCAGTTCAGGCCATGCCAACTCACGCGCATGACCCAACTCATCTTCACTGATGATGGCTGGCACACCAGCAGCTTGCGCGGCATCGACATGACGCAAAACACGCTGCGCGTAATTGACTTGCGCCCCCTTGAACCACTGGGCACCGGGCATGCGTGCGTCACTCAGCACGGCGGTATACGGCGTGGGCGAGTGCATGGCCTCGTAGTCCCACAGACTTTGCCAAAAGGCGTTTTGATCCGTGACCGACCATTGCCACAAAGCGGCGTAATCGTCAAAGCGCAAACCGCGCTGTGCGCTCAACCAATCCTGATAGAGCCGTATCTGGGGAATGTAGGGGGCGTGCATGTTCGATAGGTTTGCAGTGCGAAAGGATGCAATGTATTGCACATTGCACGGCACATCAATCATGCAAGACGATGATGCAACTCAATCGTGACGTGAACGATCTCCTCGTGTTGCTTCAATGCCCGCCTGACGATAGACGGCGTCAGACCGGCATCGCGTGTCACGATGCTCAGCGCACAGGCATAGCTTTGCTTGCCCACACGCCACACATGCAAATCCGTGAGCTGGCTTGAGGCCCCGCCATCAAGTGCAGTGATGACCTCACGGATCTCCTGCACCACAGGGTGGTCCATCTCACGGTCTAGCAGCACCTTGCCTGTCTCGGTGATCAGGCCCTTGGCCCACACGGCCACCAACACAGCCCCGATGAGTCCCATCAAGGGGTCCAGCCACGACCAGCCATACAGCCACCCGCCGATCAGAGCCAAGATGGCCAGCACCGAGGTGGCAGCATCGGCCAGCACATGCACATAGGCTGACTTGAGGTTCAGATCATGGTGGTGATCGTGCGCGTGGCCATGCTCGTGCGCATGATCATGGCTGTGCCCATGGTCATGTCCATGGTGATGTACATCCCCCAGAATGAGCGCGCACACCAAGTTCACGATCAGGCCCAGCGCCGCCACGATCAAAGCCTCTCGGTAGTGAATGGGCTCGGGTGACAAGAGCCGCTCGACGGAGCCAAACACCATCAAAGCGGCCACACCCAGCAGGAACACCGCACTGGCAAAACCCGCCAGCACCTCGATCTTCCAGGTGCCAAAAGCAAAGCGAGGGTCACGCGCATACCGACGTGCAGCCGCATAGGCAAAGGCGCTCAAGCCAATGGCCACGGCGTGCGAACTCATGTGCCAGCCATCGGCCAACAGGGCCATGGAGTTGTACCACCAGCCTGCCGCGATCTCCAGCACCATCATCGACAGCGTGATCCACATCACCAAACGGGTGCTGCGCTCTGCGCGCTCACTGCCCTCGTCAAAGACGTGGTCGTGTATCCATTCAGACAAGTCTTCTTTGTGCATACATCATCCGAGCAGCTTTTCAACTTTCAACAAGGTCAGCACCCCCATCACCGCAAAGATGCCTGCTGCGATAGAGTGAACCAAACGCATCGGGATCTTCTCGGCAAAGCGGTTACCCACAAACACGGCGGGCACATCGGCGATAAACATACCCAAGGTCGTACCAACCACCACCAACAAGGGTGAGGCGTAATGCGCCGCCAAGGCCACGGTGGCGATTTGTGTTTTGTCGCCCATCTCCGCCAAGAAAAAGGTCACCAAGGTGGCGCCAAATACACCCAGTTTGTGGGCGATTTGGGTTTCTTCTTCTTCGATTTTGTCTGGGATCAGCGTCCAAATGGCCATGCCGATGAACGACAAACCCAAACCCCAGCGCAGCGCTTCAGGGCTGACCGCAGAGGTGATCCAAGCACCCAGTGCGCCCGCTAGGCCGTGGTTGACCACGGTCGCCGCGAAGATACCCAAGATGATGGGGACAGGACGCTTGAAACGCGCCGCTAGGATAAAGGCCAACAGCTGGGTTTTATCGCCGATTTCGGCAAGGGCAACCACACCAGTAGATACAAACAGGGATTCCATAGAAGGTCTGATTAAGCTAAAAAACGAGGGGCATCGACGGCTACAGTGTAGTCACCTTGCCACCACAGCCGACTCACAGCACGCCATGAACCTCCAACCCATTGAGATCGACACGGCACCCAGCCCGCGGGCCAGCATCATCATCCTGCACGGATTGGGCGCGGACGCCAACGACTTCGTGCCCTTTTGCCACGAGCTCGATCTCAGCGACATCGGCCCCGTACGCTATGTGTTGCCCAACGCGCCAGTGATGCCCGTGAGCATCAACGGCGGCTACAGCATGCCTGCGTGGTACGACATCCTGCCCGCCACCAACGAGCGCCGTGAAGACGAAGCCAGTCTGCGACGTGCACATGTCGCGCTGAATGCGTTGGTTGACGCGGAGATTGCACGCGGCATCCCCGCTTCTCGCATTGTGGTGATGGGGTTTTCGCAAGGCTGCGCCATGGCGCTGATGGTGGGCCTGCGTTACCCGCAGCGTCTTGCAGGCATCATTGCGCTGTCAGGCTACCTGCCGCTGCTGAACACCACCCAAGCCGAGGCCCACGCCAGCAACCACAGCACGCCCATCTTCATGGCCCACGGGCAAAGTGACGATGTCGTGCAAATGAGCCGTGGTGAGCAGGCCCGCGATCATCTGCAATCTAGCGGCTACCAAGTGAGCTGGCACACCTACCCCATGGCGCACAGCTTGTGCATGGACGAGGTCAGCGACATCAACGATTGGCTGTTGCAGGTCTTGGCCTGATCAAGCTGCACGCCCCAACACACCGGAGATCACCCATGCGCACTGCCGTCATCGTGTCCACTGCACGCACCCCGCTGACCAAGTCACACCGTGGTGAGTTCAACATCACACCCGGCGCCACACTGGCTTCCTTTGCCGTCAAGGCCGCCGTCGAGCGTGCGGGTATCGACCCCGCCATGCTGGAGGACGCCATACTAGGCTGCGGCTACCCGGAGGGCACAACGGGGCGCAACATCGCCCGCCAAGCCATCATCCGCTGTGGCCTGCCCATCGGCATCGCGGGCACCACGGTCAACCGCTTTTGTGCGTCCGGCTTACAAGCCATTGCCATGGCAGCGGGCCGCATCGTCGCCGAAGGTGTTCCCGCCATGATCGCGGGCGGCGTCGAGAGCATCTCGGGCATCCGAACGCGTGAAGACGGTGACACGGGCATGGACCCGTGGATCTTGGCGCACAAGCCTGACTTGTACATGCCGATGATTGAGACGGCCGACATCGTCGCCAAACGCTATGGCATCAGCCGCGAAGCACAAGATCGCTTCTCAGTCGAGAGCCAGCGCAAGACCGCGCAAGCACAGTCTGCAGGGCGCTACAAGGACGAGATCATCCCCGTCACCACCATCATGGGCGTGCTCAACAAAGACACCAAAGAGGTCACGCAGCAAACGGTCAGCATCGACCACGACACCTGCAACAGACCGGGCACCACCTATGAGTCACTCGCCAAACTGGCCCCAGTCAATGGCCCCGATCGATTCATCACAGCAGGCAATGCCTCGCAGTTGTCCGATGGTGCATCGGCATGCGTACTGATGGAGGCCAAAGAGGCCGAGCGCTTGGGGCTACAACCCTTAGGCGCCTTCAGGGGCATGGCCGTCGCGGGTTGCGAGCCCGATGAAATGGGCATCGGGCCTGTTTTTGCCGTACCCAAGCTGCTAGCACGCCATGGCCTGAGTGTCGATGACATCGACCTGTGGGAGCTCAACGAGGCCTTTGCATCACAGTCCATCTACTGCCAGCAAAAACTGGGCATCCCCGATGAACGCTTGAACGTCAATGGTGGCGCGATTGCCATTGGACACCCCTTTGGCATGACGGGTGCAAGGCTGGTGGGTCATGTGCTGATCGAAGGCCGTCGCCGCCATGCCAAGTACGCTGTTGTCACCATGTGCATCGCAGGCGGCATGGGCGCAGCGGGCTTGTTTGAAATCTACTGACCACGGTGCCCCTATGGACTTGAATTTCACCGAGACCGAGTTGGCTTTTCGCACCGAGGTGCAGCAGTTTTTATCCAGCAAAGTGCCCACGCGCCTGACCGACAAGGTGCGCAACGGCATCCACCTGAGCAAAGCGGATCACGAAGCATGGCACGCCATCCTGAATGAACGTGGCTGGCTGGCCAACCACTGGCCACGCACCCACGGCGGCACGGGTTGGAGCGCCATTGAGAAGTTCATCTTCGAGCACGAGTGCGCCCTGGCCTATACGCCGCGCACCGTGCCCTTTGGCGTCAACATGCTGGGCCCCGTCTTGATCAAGTACGGCACGCCCGCGCAGCAACAGCATTGGCTGCCGCGCATCCTCAGCGGCGCAGATTGGTGGTGCCAAGGTTATTCAGAGCCCGGCGCTGGCTCTGACTTGGCGTCGGTTCAGACCACCGCCGTGCGGCAAGGTTCGCACTACATCGTCAATGGCCAAAAAACGTGGACCACCATGGGCCAGCACGCCAACATGATTTTTTGCTTGGTACGCACCAACCGCGAGGCCAAGAAGCAAGAAGGCATCAGCTTCATCCTGATCGACATGAACACCCCGGGCGTGGTGGTGCGCCCCATCATCACGCTCGATGGGGCGCACGAGGTCAACGAGGTGTTCTTCACCGATGTCCAGGTGCCCGTTGAGAACCTGGTTGGAGAAGAAAACAAAGGCTGGAGCTGCGCCAAGTTCTTGCTGACCTACGAGCGCACCAACATCGCCGGGGTGGGCTTTTCTGTGGCCGCCATGGCACGCCTGAAACTGGTCGCCAGCCGCGTCTACAAAAATGGCCAACCTTTGTCGCAAGACCCCTTGTTTGCCGCACGCATGGCCCGCGTCGAGATCGACCTAGAGAACATGAAGACCACCAACCTGCGCGTGATCGCGGGCGTCGCAGGTGGGGGCGCTCCGGGGGCGGAGAGCTCGATGCTCAAGATCAAAGGCACCGAGATCCGTCAAGAGCTCAGCGCCTTGACGCGCCGCGCCATGGGCCCCAGTGCCTTGTCTGTGGATGACACGACTGCACATCAGTACTTCAACAACCGCAAGCTGTCGATCTATGGTGGCTCCAACGAAATCCAAAAGAACATCATCGCCAAGATGATGTTGGGCTTGTGAGGACTCTGCCATGAACTTCAACCATACAGATGACCGCAGGATGCTGGCCGATTCGCTGGGCCGCTATGTGGCCGAGCAATACAGCTTCGAAGCCCGCATGCGCATCGCGCAGTCACCACAAGGCTATTGCACCAAGCAATGGGCCACGTTTGCAGAGCTCGGTGCCATCGGCGCATTATTTGATGAAGACTGTGGCGGCTATGGCGGCGCGGGCTTTGACATCGCAGTGGTGTTCGAGGCCTTAGGCCGTGGGCTGGTGGTTGAGCCCTTTTTGGCCTCAGCCATCTTGGCAGGCAGCGCCATTGCCCACTGCGGCAATGCGACACAACGCGCCATGCTGGGCGGGATCATGAATGGGACAACGCTGGCCACTTTGGCACACGACGACGCCGATCAAACACACGCCACCCACCCCACACCCACCGACACCAGCTGGCTGCTCAACGGCCACAAGACTGTGGTGGCATGGGGTGAGCAGGCGCAGACCCTGATCGTCTCGGCGCGCACATCAGGCGTGGCCGACGATGCCCAAGGCCTCTCGCTGTTCATGGTGCCCACAGACACACCCGGCGTGACGGCACGCGGCTACCAGACAGTCGATGGCGGCCGCGCCGCTGACATCCAACTCACCGACGTGCGCCTGCCTGCACACGCCCTGCTGGGCGAACAAGGCCAAGGCGCGGCCACACTGGAGCACGCCATCGGGCGCGGGATACTGGCCTTGTGCGCCGAATCCTTGGGCGCGATGGAAGCGGCCAAACAAGCCACCATCGACTACCTGCAAACCCGCAAGCAGTTTGGCGTGCCCATCGGCAGCTTCCAAGCCTTGCAGCACCGCATGGCAGACGTGCTGATCGAGATCGAACAAGCCCGATCCGCCGTGATCAATGCCGCCGCCGCATTGGACGCTGACCGCATCACACGTGAGCGCGCCTTGTCTGCGGCCAAATACAGCATCGGGCGCATCGGCATCTTGGTCGCCGAGACCGCCATCCAACTACACGGCGGCATTGGCATGACGTGGGAGCTGCCGCTGGCACACTATGCCAAGCGCTTGGTGATGATCGACCACCAATTGGGCGATGAAGATCACCACCTGGCACGTTTCATCGCACTGGGCGCACAGTCCAGCGTGGCGTGAAGCAAAATCTGCGCAGCAACCGGAACCGAACATGAGCACATCAAAAGCCTCCTTCAACTGGGCCGACCCCATGCTGTTGGATGACCAACTCACGCCCGAAGAGCGCATGATCAAAGACGCGGCCAGCGCCTACGCACAGGGCAAGCTGCTGCCCCGCGTGGTCAACGCGTTTCGCCATGAGCACACAGACCCAGCCATCTTCACCGAGATGGGCGCCCTTGGCCTCTTGGGCGCCACCATCCCCACCGAGTACGGCGGCGCCGGTTTGAGTTACGTCAGCTACGGCCTGATCGCCCGTGAGGTCGAGCGCGTGGACTCTGGATACCGCTCGATGATGAGCGTGCAGTCCTCCTTGGTCATGGTGCCCATTTTCGAGTTTGGCAACGAGGCCACCAAGCGCAAATACCTGCCTAAGCTGGCCACGGGCGAGTTCATCGGCTGCTTCGGCCTGACCGAGCCCAACCATGGCTCCGACCCCGGCGGCATGCTGACACGCGCCACCAAGGTCGATGGCGGCTACCTGCTGCGCGGCAGCAAGATGTGGATCAGCAACTCGCCCATCGCCGATGTGTTCGTCGTCTGGGCCAAGCTCAACGAGGGCGGCAAAGACCACATCCGAGGCTTCGTGCTGGAAAAGGGCTGGGCAGGCCTGAGCACCCCGGCCATCCACGGCAAAGTTGGCCTGCGCGCATCGATCACCGGCGAGATCGTGATGGACGATGTGTTCTGCCCCGATGACAACGCCTTCCCTGAAGTGCGTGGGCTAAAGGGCCCCTTTACCTGCCTGAACTCGGCGCGCTATGGCATCTCATGGGGCGCCATGGGTGCTGCCGAGGACTGCTGGTTCCGTGCCCGCCAATACACGCTGGAGCGCCATCAGTTTGGTCGCCCATTAGCCGCCAACCAACTCATCCAAAAAAAGCTGGCCGACATGCAAACCGAGATCGCCTTGGGCCTGCAAGGCAGCCTGCGCTTGGGACGCTTGATGGACGAAGGCAAGGCCGCCGTCGAGATCACCTCGATCATGAAACGCAACAACTGCGGCAAGGCCTTGGATGTGGCCCGACTGGCACGCGACATGATGGGCGGCAACGGCATCAGCGACGAATTCGGTGTGGCACGCCATCTGGTCAACCTCGAGGTAGTCAATACCTACGAGGGCACACACGATGTGCATGCGCTGATTCTGGGTCGTGCACAAACGGGGATTCAGGCATTTTGCTGATCTGCTGTGCGGGTCTACTAAACTGCAGGCATCTGCAGCCTTTTTACCGCGCCCCTTGAGGGTCTCGCCATGAATCAATCTACGTCACAACCCACACTGCCCGATCACCTGTCCACGGACCCACGCAGCCCACACCACGTCGCGGCAGTGTTCGAGCACGAGATCGGCATCCGTTTCAACGACAAAGAACGCGTGGACGTCGCTGAGTACTGCATCAGCGAGAGCTGGATCAAAGTGCCCGTTGGCAAAAAGGTCGATCGCAAAGGACAGCCCTTGACGATCAAACTCAAAGGCAAGGTCGAAGTGTTCTACCGCTGAGCCAAGGCAGCCATGGGCTTCATCAGCTTTATCCAACGTTTCTTGGGTCTGGTCGAAGACGAGGCACAGCCCATGGTTGCGCTCAAGGCAATCACACCGAACACACGCCCAGCGCCCGAGGCCAATCCGGCATCCCCGCCCACGGTATCGGTATCAGTATCGCTCGACGCCATGCTGCTACGCGAGGAGATCCTTGACAAGCACGGTCGCCTTGCTGGCTACCGCTTCAGCTTCAAGGTGCCGCATGATGGCCGACGTGTGTCAGCCGACGCCTACCTTGAGGCCTTGCGAGCAGCCAGGGTGCAAGCCTTCGCTGAGCGGCGTTTGGCCCTGATCGTGGTGTCATTAGACGATTGGCTGGCGGGTGATTTTGCTGTGCTCAATGCAACTCACACGGTGTTTCAAATCAACCTCCCCAATGACCAGCCTCTGCACCCAGACTGGCTTGCGGGGCTTCAAGTCGTCCGTGACTCGGGCGCAGGTGTGGCCTTGTCGTGCGCCAGCGGGTTGACCGCGTTGCGGCCCGCTATGGCCATCGCCACGCATGGCTTGGTGGACTTCACTGACGGCACCGTCGAGCAGGTCGAAAAGCAAATCACCACACTGCGCCGTGACTGCCCCGCGCTGACACTGATCATCGAGAATGTTTCACTGTGGCCCGAGCAACGACTGTGCATGTCGCTGGGCGGCGCGTATGCGATGGGCTATTTTTTAGCCACGGTAGACAAACAAAACAACAAAGAAAAGCTCACCGACAGCCGCTTGGTGCTCATGGACATGCTCAACCAGGTGCGCAACGACGCCGATGCACAGGTGCTGGCAGACTTGGCCAAGCGCGATCCGGGTATCGCTGTCCATATTTTGTCCATGGCGAACGCATCAGCCATGGGCATGACCACACCTGTCACAGCCATGGACCAGGCCATCACCGCACTGGGTCGTGAAGCGCTCTACCGCTGGCTGGCTGTGTCAATCTTTCGCACAGGCAACGATCACGGACGGGATGCTGCGCTGCTTGAAGTGGCGCTGTCACGGGCCCGCTTCCTAGAGTTGGCCGCACTGGACAGCGGCACCAAGCAACAAGCCGACGAGTTGTTTTTAGTGGGCCTGCTGTCCTTCGTGGACACCTTGCTTGGCATGCCGATACAAGATATCGTTGCCGCCATCAGCCTGCCTCCTGTGGTGCTTGATGTGCTGCTGCACAGCCAAGGCCCCTATGTGCCCTACCTGCTGCTGGCCCTGTCCGTTGAAAAATGCAACATGGCCAGAGCATCCCAATTGGCAAGCCAACTGGGCATCGACCCAACCGCTTTGAGCCACTACCGTGACGAGGCGCTGCTGTGGGCCGAGGTCACCACCAACGCCTAGCCATCACACGCGGCGGCTCAAAGTAGACCGCTCAAACCGATCAAGCGCGCAATGAAGTCGATCAGTGTATTGGGTGGCGACTGCGTGTGACTAGCCTCTTGCGCCCTGATCACGTAGGCGCCAGATGTGTCCAGCAAGTTGTCCACAAAGCTGCCGACACCTTCTAGGTTGCGCTCCTTGATACCCGTATCACCAAAGGTCACGATGCTCAGGCAATGCGATTTTTTGATCGCGCGGTAGTTGGGCATGTAATAACCCAAGTTACCCGACAGGGGCATGTGTGCCAGCGTCGTATTGATGTCCAACCTCCAACGCTCATTGAGTGCAGCAGCACGTGCCGCTGGTGTTGCTGCGAGGGCGATCTCGGGGAAAAACTTTTCGTATGAAAACGCAGAGTAAATCCCGTCCTCTTGGAACATGGCGTAGCCAATGCGGTCGTTGGGGAAAATTTTACTGAGCCCACTGGTGAGCGTGCCCAGGTTGTTCACATCACCTGCGTCTGGGTATTGCGCAAACAACTCCGTGACGATGCCTTTGGGCCCATCCAAGCCCCAAGCCTCACGGATCCTGTTGTGCAAAGGCAATGAAGGCGATTGCTCTGGGGTACTGCCTCTGGGCGCCCAAAACAGCGGGCCTGAGTCTGCAAACAAGGCACTTTTCGCAGGCTTCAAACCATGGCGCATTTGTGCGTAGTTGCCCGTCGCACCGGTGCCGCCAGCAGAAAACCCAGTCACCAACAAGTGGGCTGGTTTGGGCATGTTGGCTGCCATCCACGCTGTAGCGGCTTTGACGTTGGCTGACCCGCGGTGATACCACGCGATCGCACCAGCCTCGTCGCTATAGGCCAGCACGGTATTGCCCACATGCACGTCGCCCGTGCAGTAGGTCATGTAGACGATGTTCCAGCTTTGCGTTTGCACGGCCGTGAACGGGTTAATGCGCGTCGTAAAAGGCGTCACCAAGCCCAAGTGTGCCTGGGTCTTGATGTCGCTCATGTAGTTGCTGGGCACGCCATTGGGGTTGACGGCACCCAACTGCACACCAGCCTTGTTCTCGCAAGCACCCTTCTCCCAGCACGCACCACCGCCCTCATACATGACCACGGTCTTGGACGTGAACGGCGTGCGGTTGACGAAGAACCGGTAGGGGCTGCCATTGCCACAAGACGCACCGCTGGCTGCGGGCAACTCAATCGCCTCCCACTTAAAGTAGGCGGCGTGGGCAGCCAAGCTACACAACAAGCTGGCGCCAACGGCTTTGATCAAAGTACGCAATGACATTTCTACTCCATCATGAGGCGACTATGACCTCCCCACGGAGTCTGCCAGATACAACTTTCCGGTTAAATTGGTTCTATCCCTAGTCGGATCAGAACAAACCCGCCCACGCCAGCTAAGTTGCGCGCCTTGATGCCCGTATCACGCGTTACTTGAATTCCATCAGTTGCGCTTGTTGTGTATTCAATCGGGGGGTTTGGATGTGCAGGGTTTGTGTGGCGGCTTCGTAATGCCAGCCAGGGGTGTCCGCATCAGGTGTGGTGGCCAGTTCGGGCAAGGTCTGCCCCGATACACGCACCATCCTGGGCTGATTCGTTTTCATTACCTTCAACTGATACGCGCGTTGCAACAGCTGCTTCTGAAATTGACCGGCCGCTGCCGCGATGCGCAACTGGTTCTGGCTGTTAAAGAAGTTGAACCGGGTCCATGCAAACTGTTTTTGCATATAGCCCTGTCCGGCGCCATCGTCTTCATAGAGGCTGTATTCGCCATCCTGGCCTGCAAACACAGTCAGCTTCAGCTGGCTCAGTGGCTTCTGCTCGCTGAAGTCCATGTACGGGGCCAAGGGCAGGATGGCACCTGCTTTGGCAAAAACAGGCATGCGCTCCAGTGGCGCCTTGATCGTGACTTCCGTGCCGCCCGCATACATGTCGCCGGTGAAGATGTCGACCCATTGATGGCCTGGCGGAAACCACACCTTCTTGCTGGCGAGCCCGCTCGCCTTGTCTGCCGGTGTGCCAATGGGCGCTATCAACAACTGACTGCCCAGCATGTACTGGCGATCATATTGATAGGCCGCCTCCTGTTGCGGCCAGTCTAGGTACATGGCGCGCGTCATGGGCAGCCCCGTGTCGTGGGCCTCGCGCGCGGTGGTGTACAGATAAGGTATCAATGCGCCACGTAAGCGAAGAAACTCAGCAGAGACTGCACGTGTTGGCCCGTTGAACTCCCAGGGCAAGCGTTGAGACCCCGCCTTGCTGGATGAGTGCAGACGCAAGATGGGTTGAAACGTCGCCAGTTGAACCCAACGGACATACAGTTCTTCGTCGTAGGCTGCACTGGCATCCAGCAGCACACCGGTTTGAAAGCCGCCCACATCGTGCGAGACATATGAGATGCCCACGGCGCCTTGTGCCGCCGAAAAGCGTGCCTGAAAGTTCAACATGGGCCAGGTGGCAACCGTATCGCCAGTGAAGTGAATGGTGGAGCGATGGGCTCCCCACGCGCCTGGCTGAGGCCCATGCCAGTCCTGAAAGCTGCCGCCGCTGCGCGCCAAGGGTAGCCAGCGGCTGCCTCGTGCCAAGTTTCGCTGTGCATATTGCTGGTTGATCCATCCGTCGCCAGCAAAATCGCCCTTGTTGATCTGCCCTCCCACGCTCGAGTCATCACAACACCAGTCCAGCCAGAAGCCATCCACGCCATCCTTTTCAAAGCCTTCATGCAAGGCCATGTAGGCCTTGATGTGTGAGGCGTTTTGAAAATCAAAAACAAAGGGGACGCCCGTGATGTTGTTCAGCTTTTGCCTGCTGCCATCCATCAGGCCAGTGCCCCACTGGAAGAAGGAGGTGGAGCCTCCTGTGCGCAAGAGGCCAGGGCTGGCTGTTTTCAAGGTGGCAGCAAACTTGGGGTCTATGACTGAAATGGAGGGGTGTGTGTTGAAAATGACATCCACGCCTTGCTCATGCATCCACCCCAGTGTGCCCTTGGGGTTGGGGAACAGCTCCGTATTCCATTGCCAGCCATTCCATGCCACTGGGGCCTTGGCATCGGTGTCAATGCCAAGGACATCCAGAGGCACATGTTCGTTGCGAAACGCAGGGAAAAGCGTCGTTCGGAAGTCGTCATCAGAATAAGCTGCGTATCGACTGAACCAGACACCAAACGCCTTGCGAGGCAGCAAGGGAACCGACCCAGACAATAGACGGTAGTCCTGCAGTGGCGTCTTGTAGTCCTTGCCGTAGGCAAAGAAGTAGCCGTCTTGATAAGTACCAGCTAAGGGCGGTGATGCCTGCGGCTTGCCACTCATGATTGAGTTGGCGGCATCCCGTGTTTTTTGAATGAAGAAGCCGGGGCGCCATCGGGCTGTATGAAAGGGGCGACTTTCATATGTGTCTGGGCCGGTGATCACGGCACTTTTGCTGTCATCAATGAAGTAGTAGCCGTCTCGGGAGAGCAGGCCATCGTGCAGCGGCACGGCGTCTGACTGAGAGTCCAGCGAGCGATACCAGCCGCCTAGGTTGCCAGTAGTCCGCGGCGCGTTATGTGCGTCGCTGGACACATTCTTGAGATAGCCCAGCAGGCCCCAGTTTGCCGGGTCTGCCTTGTAGGGGGCGGATGCCCAATTTGGGCTGGCGGCGATGTTTCGCGCCCCTTCGTTGAATGTGATCTTCAGGTTGTGATTGTTGAATGGCCCTGAGTTTTTGGTGTAGACCAAGGTCATCTTGCTGGTCTTGATGGTGAACACCTTGTCGCCGTCGTCGACCGCGTAAGCAGGTGGGGCGACATGGCGATTGAAGCCCAGCATGGTGGGCCGATCTTCGAACTTGTTGTCCTCAGCGTACTCTAGGCGAATCAGGCTGGGCGTGATCACCTGAAATCTGGCCTGTCCGACGGTGTGCCCTCCTGTCCCCACAGTGCCAGCAGTGCCGTTACCCAGCCCCGCAAACTCGGCCATCCTTCCTGGGATTTGCGGCAGCGTCTTGATCGCCTTGCTGGCTTCGTCAATGGGGATAGAGGACACGCCGCCCACGACAAGCACGCCCACGACAGCCGCGCCTGTCAATGCATAACCTGCCGTTTTCACTGTCCCCATGATCACCTTATCTAGCATACCCATGATGACCTCTGCTTGCAGCACACATCAGAAAAACTACCGCGCTCAGAACAAACCAGCCTTGCCAATCAACTGCGCAACCAAGTCCGTCAAGCTGGTCGCTGGCGCCTTCACACGGCTGGCCTCTTGTGCGCGGATAACAGGCTTACCGGAGTAGTCCAGCAAGTTATCAACAAAACTGCCAACACCAGCCAAGTTGCGCTCCTTGATGCCCGTATCGCCAAAGGTCACGATCGTCAGGCAATGCGACTTGTTGATCTCGCGGTAGTTGGGCAAGTAGTAGCCCAAGTTCGCGCTTGAAGGCATGCGCGCCACCATGGTGTTGATGTCTTGCCTCCAGCGTACATTGAGCGCGGCCAAACGAGCCTCTGGTGTCGCCGCACCGGATATCTCAGGGAAGAACTTCTCGTAAGAGAAGGCCGAGTAAGTCGCGTCCTCTTGGAACATGCCATAGCCAATGCGGTCATTGGGGAATATCTTGCTCAACCCATAAGTCAGCGTGCCTAAATTGTTGGCATCGCCTGCGCCAGGATACTTGCCGATCAATTCAGTGACGATGCCCCCAGGACCATCCAAGCCCCAGACCTCGCGGATCGTATTCTGCAAGGGCAATGACGGGGACTGCTCAGGCGTGCTGCCACGAGGCGCCCAGAACAAAGGGCCAGAGTCAGCCAGCAAGGCACTGCGCTTAGGGCTCAAACCATTGCGCATCTGGGCGTAGTTGCCGGTCGAGCCTGTGCCGCCAGCTGAGAACCCCGTTAACAACAATTGCTCGGGCTTGCGCATATTGGCTGCCATCCAAGCCGTCACAGCCTTGGCATTGACCGCGCCACGGTGGTACCACGCTGCAGAGCCTGCTGCATCAGTGTAGACCTGCACTTTATTGCCCACGTGCACATCACCCGTGCAGTAGGTCAGGTAGACGATGTTCCAGCTCTGCGTTTGCACCGACGTCAACGGGTCAATGCGTGATGTGAACGGCGTCACCAGTCCCAAGTGCGCTTGACGATTCCAGTCACTCATGTAGTTAGTGGGGATGCCATCTGGATTCACTGCTGCCAGTTGCACGCCGCCCTTGTTCTCGCAGGTGCTCTTTTCCCAGCACGCGCCGCCGCCCTCATACATGACCACGGTCTTGGATGTGAACGGCGTGCGGTTGACGAAAAAGCGGTACGGGCTGCCGTTACCGCAAGACGCACCGCTGGAGGCTGGCAACTCCACCATCTCCCATTTAAGGTAAGCGGCGTGGCTCGCCAAACTGCACAGCAGGCTGACGCCAACCGCTTTGATCAAGGTATTGAGTGACATGCTGACTCCGTCTTGTAACGTTAAGTGGACCGTGTTCATCAGTTTGAAACGCCGTGTTTTTTTCACCGCATGGGCTTACCCCCTGAGTAGCCTCAGACCCCTTGAACAAGGGGCGCGATAATGTCAATCGATTGACGTTTCGCCACGCCCAATCAAAGGGTTCACCCTGAGCACACCCAGCGCTCAGCGCACAGCCGCTGCGCGCTGAACCGAGCGCTCCCAAGTGCGGATATAGCCTTCAGCTGATCTGAACAGCGGCGCCAGATCCGCGTCGCTCATGCCATTGAGGCGCATCTCTTCAATCAACTCGGGCAACTGGCCGATGGTGGACGCGCCCTCTTTGTTGAAGTCCACGGTGCGCTGCCCCATCACCATCTTGTCGAAGGTCACGCTGCCATCGAATGACTTGAATGGATAACGCACGGGCACACACTTGTCGCCGTTCGCTGTACAAGAGCCCGGCAGGCCCACCATGCCGTTGTTGTCTGAGCCAAAACCAACCGAATCAAAGGCGCCCACTGCACGCCGCTGTGCTGCATGCTGTTTGTACTCATCCGCCCAACCGATTGACGGCAGGTGCATTGGATAGGCTGCACCACCCAAAGCCAAAGGCTCTTTCCAACCCTCAAAACCACGTGCTTGTTGCCCTGTGATCGCATGGCTGAATACAAAGGGATACTGGTAGGCCTTGGCAATACCCAAGAACATATCGTAAGCCTTAGGCGACATGTGGTCGGCCTCTAAAATCATGCCGCGGCGCATCATTTCGACTTGCAAGAAGGCACCCTTGCTGGTCAAACTGCCCGCATTGCAATGTGAGTAGCCTTTAGGGGGATTGGGGTAGATGATGGCGCCATCGAGCACCTTGGTTACCGGGTTATTCGGACCGAAAGCTGCTTTGATCGTGGTCGATATGGCCACTTTGGCTGCGGCTGGCGTGCCACCCAAGATATCCGTGATATTGGCCTCGTGATAGGTGCCGCCATTAACCAGTGGTGACTCGCATGTCTCCATATTGAAGAAGCGGCCGTTGTCAATGAAATTACCAATGTTGATCAAGGTGCCGCCATCCACGTTGGGTGAGCCAAACGCGTTGTCAAACTTGTGCATGGTGAACATCGTGCGCACACCCTTCTTGTAGTATTCATCGACCTTGCTGGCGATGTACGACGGCGTGCACAACACATTGTTCTCAGAGCAATTGAACAAGTTGGAGTTCTCCAAGCCAATGATGGCGGCCATCTTGCCTTGCTTGATCACCGCACGCGCCTCTTGCGGCGTGTAGACAATGCGGAACCAGCCCTTGCCCGGCCCACCGCTTTGGGCGTCCACGTAGTTTTGCAAACCCTTGACGCGCTCAATACCGCGATCCAAGTTGTCCATGTCATTGCATGACTGAGACTGGTAGGTTGGGTCCAAGGTGCCGACCAAACCCTTGTAGATATTGCAAATCGCGTCGTTGGTGGTCAGTGAGACGTTCATGAAACGCAAGCCCCCTTGATAGGCGCGTTCAATCCACTTGTAGTAAGTCACGTTGTGCGTGATGGTGTCCCGCTTAGGCCAATCAGTGAAGGTCGGATAGCCATCGGTTTGATGGCGCGGCTTGCGATACAGGATGCCCAAAATGTCCTCCGCACCTGCACCGGTGCTGCTGGCCATCACGTCGTGCCAACCCTTGCTGCCGTGGTCTTTGTCGCACTTCTCCAAGGCTTTGGTCACACCCAGCTTGTGATAGACGTCGCCATGCATGATGGAGCCGCCAAACATGTCGCTTGAGAACAGATGGTTGTGCGAATCGGCCATGCCATAAACGCTGCCATCATCCCAACTCTTGGCGGCCACCGTACCAACGGCGTTCGTCGACAACTCAGGGTAAGTGGCACAGCCTTGAGTCGGCACAAATTCGACCTCGGACGATAACAAACTGGTTATGACGGGTGCCACTTGGCCAAACAAATTGAGCCCAAACAACCCCTTCGTGAGGGGCGCATACAACCACTGCCGCGTGGATGGTGCATACAACTTGAATGCACCTGGCTTACCGCCCACGGGTGTCAATACCCACTCTGCATTGTCATCCAGCGCGGCATTGCGCGTATTGAGCAGCGTGGCGCTGAGGTATTTCTGGCCGTTGTCGTACAGCAGATACGAGCCCAGTGCCGTGGGCTTCATGTAGAACGGGATCGCATCCGCGGGGCTGCCGCCGTTCGCGAGATAGCCGGTCCCGAGAGGCCCTGCGCGCAAGAACTTCCCCCCCACCTTGACCGCGTAACACGCATTGGCAAACTGATGGACATCACTGGCCTCCACAGCAGCCTGCGCCGCCCCGCCACTGACTAATGAGGCAGCGATCAAAACCGTCTTTGAAAACCGACGCAAGCCTGCGTGGTGTACCGATGGGTTCATGAGAAATCCTTCAATGTGAACAGCGAGACCAGGGCAGCAAACAAGCCGCATGTTTCGTTAAGCGTTTGAATGAAGTTTGGGATAACGATGTTTTTTCCACATCCGGCGTTACATACCAAACCGCACCACACCCCCTCATTCAAGGGGGTGACGACTGTCGCTGTCCCGACGCTTGCCGAAAACACCCGATCGGGTTAACCCCCCATCTCCTGCCATGGCCTGTTTGAGCGCCGCAAGGGCCAGCCCAATCTGCTCGTTTGAAACAGAACCAGACGCCACGCCCCGCACACCCAACAAATAGCCAAAACAGGTGGATGGGGGGGGTTACTACATATGGCGACAACTGGAGGCTGAACATACGCTGCGGCTTCCATTTAGCACAGGAGAACCAACATGAAAGCAAAATTGCACCTGCTCGCTGTCAGCGCCGTGTTAGCCACAACCCAGTCCGCATGGGCAGGCAAGCCAGACGCAGATCACCCCGCCCTAGCCCGCGCTTTGTCCGCAGTGAAAAGCCACGCTCAGTCATCGCCTGCCGCCCGTGGTGCGCTAGCCGTTGACATGCTCAATGCGGACGACACGCTGGAAGCCACCGATCTGATCGTTGACCCGGATGGCAGCGAACACGTCCGCTTTGACCGCCGCTACAAAGGCATGCGCGTGGTTGGTGGCGACATGGTTGTCCATGGGCACTCATCAGGCGCCCACAAGGGTCTGAGCCGCACATGGCAACGTGGCGGCGATCTGGACGTACGCGCCAAGCTCACAGGCGCCAAGGCCATGCAGTTGGCCATCGCGGCCTTCCCACACCTGCAGGCCAAAGCAGGCACCCGCGAACTGATCGTATGGGCGCGCGATGGCAAAGAGCTACTGGCATGGGACACGTCGGTCAATGGCGTTCAAGCCGACGGCACACCCAGCCGCCTGCATGTCATCGTGAACGCCAACAATGGCCAGATTCTGGACCGCTGGGATGACGTGCATACCGCTGACGCCAACGCCAGCGGCCGCACCTTGTACGCAGGCAATGTCAGCATCAAAGCAGACTTGGCCAATGGCAGCTACACCTTGGTCGATGCCACACGTGGCGGTCACTATGTGTCTGACCTCAAAAACAAAACAGACATCAACCTGATTTTCTGGAGCATCCCGGCCGCAGGCACCACATCGAGCAGCACCACGGGCGTCTTCGGCAACAACACAACAGCGGATGTCAACAGCGCCGCAGCAGATGCCTCATTTGGATTTGCCACCACTTGGGATTATTTCTCCAAAATCCATGGCCGCAACGGCATCGACGGCTCAGGCAAAAAAGCCTACTCACGTGTGCACTACGGCAGCAACTACAACAACGCATTCTGGAGCGATGCCTGCTTCTGCATGACCTATGGTGATGGCGATGGCAAGGCCTTGAAGTCGTTGGTGGCTTTGGATGTTGCAGGGCATGAGATGGCTCACGGCGTGACCTCTACCACGGCCAAGCTGACGTACTCGGGCGAGTCCGGTGGCTTGAACGAAGGCACATCTGACATCTTCGGCACGATGGTCGAGTACTACTCTGCCAACACCAGCGATACGGGCGATTACCTCATTGGTGAAAAGATCGCAGGCCCGACACTGGGTATGCCCTCCTTGCGCACCATGGTCAACCCAGGTGACGACGGCAAATCAGCGGACTGCTGGTACAGCAATGTAGGTAAGCTGGATGTGCACTATTCATCCGGCGTGACCAACCACCTGTACTACCTGCTGGCTGAGGGCACATCCAACGGCGCGCCTTCACGCACCTGCAATGCGGGCGATACACGCCTGTCAACGGGCAAGGGCACTGTACAAGGCATTGGCCGTCAAAAAGCAGAGAAGATTTGGTACCGCGCCCTGACCGTGTACATGACATCCAGCACCAACTACGCAGGGGCACGTCAAGCCACGATCAAAGCAGCGACCGATCTTCATGGCGCCAACTCCAACGAGGTGTCTACAGTGATGGCGGCTTGGAAGGCTGTGAACGTCAACTAAAGCCAGATCGCCAAAGCACAAAAGCCGGGGAGGGGAGGTGAAACCGCAATGGCCTGCGCAGCATGTTCACGTCGATCACTAAGGATGTGCACGCAGCATATGGTAGTGAAGGGACCAATGCGCCACGGCTGCAACCAACACGATGGACTCCCCCTCTGCAACATGCCCATCGACCTCGGCCAACTTGCAACACAAGCCCAACACCTGACGCTGCAGAGCCGGGTCATCGATTTCGTGCATCAATTCGGCCAAGGTGTACTCGTCGACAGGACAGGCATCGGCCCACGCGAGTTGCTTACTGGACAGTAGATCTTCACAAAACGTGTCGACCACAGCGTGCAAGGCCTCACGGTCTAGTCCTAGTTGTTGATGCACCCCTAGGTCATCCAACATCGCCATTTCAGCCTGACCCACATCACCATCAGCCATGACAGTCAAGGCGATGATTCTTGCGGCCGCCTCAGGGCTGTTTTGAGCATACTTACGCATACATTACTCCTTCTCTTACGGCTTCACACATAGCAGCAAGCTGCCTTCACAGACATCGCTGCGCCACGTACACATAGAGTGGGATGCCAATCAGTATATTGAACGGAAAGGTCAAGCCCAACGACATGCCAAAGTAGAGCGAAGGGTTCGCCTCAGGGATAGCATGGCGAATGACCGCAGGCACGGCGATGTATGAGGCGCTGGCAGCCAACACCATCAACAGGGCCACGTTGCCGACTGACATACCCAGTGCGCAGCCAAGCCCCAAGGCAATACCGGCATGCACCAGCGGCCCAGCAACCGCATACACCAGCAACCAGGCAGACTGCCCCCTGAGCTTGCCCATGTTGCGTGCTGCAAGCAAACCCATGTCGAGCAAGAAAAACGCCAGCATGCCTTTGAACAGATCCACAGAGAATGGCTTCATCGCGGCTTGACCAGACTCGCCTGTCAACACACCAATCAGCATCGCACCGACAAGCAGCAACTGCGCACCATCGGTCAGTGCTTCATGCAAGATTCGCCCCAGCGGCGCATTAGCTGCTGCAGCTGAAGGCGTTTGTTGTCGTGCATGGTTCGCCAACACCACAGCCAGCACAATGGCAGGTGACTCCATCAGCGCCATGGCCGCCGCCATGTGCCCGCCAAAGCTGATGCCATGGGTATCGAGGTATTGCACCGCTGTGATGAAGGTCACCGCGCTCACAGATCCGTAGGTGGCAGCAATGGCGGCGGCATCAAAACCATTGAGGAAGCGGCGCAACATCAGGTAACCCAGCACGGGCACCAAGATGGCCATGCAGAGCGCCGCACCCAAGCTGATCAGCACGTCTGCCGTCATGCCAGACGTGGCAAGCGCAAAACCGCCCTTGAGGCCCAAGGCCATCAACAAGTACAAAGACAAAAACCGCGATATCTGAGGGGGAATCTCCAGATTCGACTTCAGTGAACCAGCCAAAATGCCAAACACAAAGAACAAAATGGCGGGGTCGAAAAAGCTTTGCATCAGTCTTCCTAAGGGGTCAGTCAGACTGGAGAATAACTCGTTGGGCTACTCAAAAACAGCAGTCAGTGGAGCCATGCCGCCACGCTACCCATCAAGCTGAAGCTTCCTACCGCAGCCAATAGCTTGGCATCTCGTCGATTCTCCGAGGTGATCTCACACCATGTGGCATAGAGCACCGCTAGAGCCACCGTGAGCCCGCACACCACCAACCCCGAAGCGCCGAACTCATTCATGGACGCTCTCGATATTCACGCTCTTCAATTTAGCAGGACGACCTCGCACGGTTTTTTGATTACGCTGCAAGCTGCGCGTCAGCACCCTACTGGCTCGGCGAAGGGACCGATCCAAGGCCGTACGCCAGTCACGCGCCAACGATGAGATGACCACCGTACCGACAGCCTCGGTACTCAACTCGACTTGGCAGCGTTTGTCCACGCCACCACGCGGGCCATTGACGTCTGAGAAATGCACCTTAGCTCGCGGCACCAACGCCTTCAAACGGCGCAGGACAAAGCGAACGCGATCAACGGACAAATCGCGCATTTGGGCGCCATCGGCATCACGGGATTCAAAAATAATTTGCATCACTTGATCTCAAAAGTAGGTGGAAGGGGACCCAACAATAGATCGGCA
Source organism: Aquabacterium sp. (assembly GCA_030654395.1). GTDB lineage: Bacteria > Pseudomonadota > Gammaproteobacteria > Burkholderiales > Burkholderiaceae_C > Aquabacterium. The sequence goes on along the minus strand of JAURXM010000116.1, from coordinate 83,617 downwards.
TTTGTCTATTAAAAAGCAGATAATTCCTCATCAACACTCCCTAAAAACATGAATAACTCAACAACGCTGTCGCACAAGGCCCCGTGAGCAAGAGGTAGGTGACGCAGCCAACAGCACGTTCAACTCAAACGCCCTCAGCGGCTCGGCGCGAACCTGACATAACAAACTGATAGCATATATAAATAAGGAGTCCATTCCATGCGCAATATCATCACAGCCTGCACAATTTTATTTATTGCCACGCCCATACTGAGTCAGCCCACTCCTATCCAAACTCAAGCTTTGCAACCAGAAATCCGCATACCATCTATCACCTCCAGATGGAAAACCAAAAATGAAAAGGGCGGCCCTGAAATTACCATTGAAGAAATGGAGCACTGCATGAGTCAAGATGTAGGCGTGCAGAGCGAAGTGATCCAATTTAAACAACGCCAACTTCAACTGGAGCCCGAACGGGCAGCACTCGACAAGAGCAACATTGAACTCGTGAAAAGCTCAGCTGCCATTGAACTGAATCGAGTACGCTTGCAAGAGAAAACCGTTCAATTCCAAGCTGAAAGTGCACATCTCAGCAGACAATTATCGATCCTAGAAAGGAAAAAAAATTCAGCGCCGAAAAGCCAAGCCGAGGTCCAATCAATCAATGCACTTGTGGTTTCATACAACAAGGATGTAGCCCAGCATAACAAACTGCGCTCAAACCTTATCAATGAGCAAGAAGGATTTAATACCTCTATTGCGAAACACAATGCCATCGCTGCGGAGTTAACCCAAAGAGTCACCAAATTCAATAAGAACCATGATGAGTTTCAGGTGATTGCATCAAATTTAACCCGACAGTTCGAACAATATGCATCGAGTTGCACAGGCAAGCGGCGCATCAAAGAATAATTCAAATCTCTATATCTCACGCGCGTGAAGCGGGCCCCACAATAGAGCGCCAGTTACTTATTAAAAAGCAATCAATCTGTCATTGATACCCTCAAAGAGCCAACTCATGAGCACCCCCTTCAACTATAAACATCTGTACTACTTCTGGGTCGTGGCCAAAGAAGGCGGCATCACCCGGGCTGCCGACAAATTGGACATGGCGGTGCAAACGGTCAGCGCGCAAGTGCGCGAGCTAGAGCGCTCACTCGGCTATGCCCTTTTGAAGCCCGCAGGACGTGGCTTGGCGCTGACCGACGCTGGCGTCGCCGCCATGCGAGAGGCAGATCTGATCTTCCAATTGGGGGAGAACCTGCCAGCACGGGTGCGCGACGCAGCCAGCTCACCCACTGTGCGCTTGGCCGTTGGCATCTGTGATGGCCTGCCAAAGCTCGTGGTACGCCGCATTTTGCAGCCTGTCGTTCTGGAGCCCACACTGCGCTTGCTGTGCCACGAAGGTGGCCTGCACGATTTATTGGGTGACTTGGCTTTGCACCGACTCGATGTGGTGCTGTCCGACCGTCCGGCACCTGCCAGCCCCAACATCAAACTCTACAGCCACAACTTGGGGTCTTCGACCATAGGCTGGTATGGCACGGCCTCCGTGATAAACGCAGCAGCCAAAAACTTCCCGCAAAGCCTGGGTGATGTGCCACTGCTGTTACCCACAGCGCATACCGCCGTTCGCGCCCGACTAGACCAATGGTTTGAGCAGCGAGGCATCCAGCCCCGTATCGTCGGCGAGTTTGCCGACAGCGCCTTACTGAAAACGTTTGGGGCCAGTGGCATGGGCGTGTTTCCTGCCGCGGAGTGGGTCCATGAAGACCTGTTGACCCACTATGCCGTACAGCGCATGGGCCCCTGCGAAGGGGTGAGTGAGCACTTCTTTGCCATTGGCACCGAGAAGAAGGTGCAACACCCGTTGGTGCAGCGTTTGCTACAACCGGCCTTGTAGTCAGACACCCGCCGGACAGCACATGACGAAAACGCGCATCTGATCTGAGCTGCATAAGCCCATAACCAAACTGTCGTTGCGCAAGCAAGAGGCCCGCCTATCATTCGCGCAGATTTTTGAACACGCACCACATGAAGCTGAGACACATTGATCTAGACCATCCCATTGCCAACCCAGACCACGATGCCCTCGCCTTGCCGCCAGTGGAGTACGAGGTAGCACATGCGTTTGAACGCCCGGCGATGCGCCTTTTGAGTTTTGGTGTGCTCGGTGTGTTGATGGGCTTACTGGTCTACCTCGGGTACCGGCTGTTTCTGGGGGGGCATCAACAAAGTGGTATCGAGTTGATCACGCAGACCCTGCATGACCCCATGTTTTGGACTGCCATGGCAGTAGGTTTGTTGGCTCAGGCCATTGATGGTGCATTGGGCATGGCCTACGGCATCACGTCCAGCAGCTTCTTATTGGCGGCTGGGGCGCCACCCGCGATGGCAAGTGGCGCGACCCATTTGGCAGAAGTGTTCACCACAGGTATCTCCGGTGTATCGCATCTGAGGCTGGGCAATGTCCACAAAAAACTGTTCTTCAGCTTGCTGCTGCCAGGCATTGTGGGCGCACTTGTCGGTGTGTTCATCTTGGGCCATGTTGACGGATCGGTACTCAAGCCCTTCGTCAGCGCCTACCTGCTGATCATGGGCGTGTATGTCTTTACCAAAGCGTTCCGCCGCATCAGCGCGAAACGCCCCATCGAGACACGCCGAGTCGTTCCGCTGGCTTTTGTCGGCGGGCTGATGGACACCACAGGCGGCGGCGGATGGGGCCCCATTGTGACGACATCATTGGTAGCGGCAGGCAATGACCCACGCACCACCATTGGCTCGGTCAATTTGGCTGAGTTCTTTCTGACCGTCACCGTAGCCGCATCCTTCTTATCGATCGTGGATCAAACGGTGTGGGTCCTTGTAGCCGGGCTGGCCTTAGGCGGTCTGATTGCCGCACCATTTGCCGCCTTGATGACCAAGCATTTGCGTGCGAAGGTCTTACTCATGCTCGTGGGCGGCCTCATTACGGCGATCAGCCTGTTCAATTTGTACAAAGCGTGGGCAAGCTGAAGCACGGCTAGCCTAAGGCTGCTCGATTTATCCGTCAGATCACATCTGCCGGAGGGCGCCGCTGAAGCACACCGATCGGTGGGGCCCAGCGTGCGCCCTTTGGTTTTTTGGATGTGACCAAGGTGATGTCGGCAGGCTCAAAGACCTCGACGTTGTGCGTGATCGGGGTGGTCAGCACATACTGCGCACGTGTTGAGCGCAAGAAGTGCCCAACCAGCTGGATGTTGCGCACATCCAAGTGTGCAAAGGGTTCGTCAATGAACACGAAGCCGCCTGTGGACTCATCGTCCTTCATCAAGCCCACCAGCAAAATCAAAGACTTGATCACCTGTTGGCCACCGGACGCTTCACCATCATTGAGGCCGATGCTGCCCTTGCCATCGAAGTTAAAGTGCACGCGCAGCTCGGCCTGACGCAAGCCGGTGTCATCGCTGTCTAGGTGCGGCAGCTCGGCCGTGATCTCCACGCCAGCCAACTGGCCCAACTCGATGATGTTCTTGCGGTAACGCCGCACCGTGACCTTGAGCACGTCGGTATAGCGCTCGCGCGCGTTGTTGACCGCAATCGCCGCAGCCGCATTGCTGGCCTTGCGCTGGCCCAGCTCGTCTTCTTGGCGCAGCACGTTGGCATTCATCAGCGTGAGTTGCTCGGTCACGGTGGCGTCGGTCTCCCAACGCCCCTCCAGCAGCTCACGCTCAACGGCATCAGCGCGCAAGCGGGCTTGGGTGGCATTGCCGTAATGCTGCTGCATCTCGCTGATGCGGGCAGGCTCGCGCCAGCGGCGCGGCAGCTGCAGCTTGACCTCGCGTGACATCACCGCTTGCGCAATCAAATCATCAAAACGCTGCTGCCACTCGCGCTCATGCTGGGCGCTGCGTTGTTCGATGTGTTTGAGCCGCTCTTGTGCTTGCAGGTAGGCGTGCTGTGCATTGGTCTGCTCGATCACACTGCGCTTGAGCTGAACCTCGGCCTGCTGCCAACGCTCACCTGCATCGGCACGCGCTTGCTTGAGCGTGGGCAAGGTGCGGCGGGCTTCAGCGAACTCGGCTTCGCGCTCGGCCAACTCAGCAGCAGCGGTAAAGCCTTGTGCGGCCTTGCGCGCATCTTGCAACTGGCGGTCAAAGAAGGCCTGATCACGCACCAAGCGCGTCATCTCTTCGTCGATCTGCGCCAGTCGCTTGTCGATTGAATCGCGCCGCACCGCAATGGCCGATGCGCCGAACTGGTGCTGACTGGGGTCGACCCAGATGCTGCGGCCACCACGCTGATCGCGGTGATAAGCCTCAGGCGTGATCCACTCGCCGCCCGCCTTGACACCCTCTTGTGTATTGGCCACGCAAACGATGTTGCTCAACTGGCGCAGCAGCCATTTAGGCGCTGGCGCTGACAAGGCCAGCACGCCCAGCAGGCTCTTTCTATCAACGTGTGCGGGGGCGTCCTCCGCCTCGGCCACCACATAGTGGCGATAGCGTTCTTTCTCGGCCAAGGCCAGCGCCTGGGCCTCCTGCCCTGACTTATCGAGCACCACCACCCAACGGCTGCCACGCAGCACGCCTTCAGCGGCGGCACGCCAACGTTCATCGGTGATCTCGATGATGTCTGAGATCAAATGATGCGTGATGCCCGCCTCATCCAGCACACGCCTAAAGCGCGTGACATCAGGCGGGGGCGGTGCCAGGCGTTGGCCCTTGAGCGCGTCCATGGCCTTTTGCGCTTCGTCGCGCTGGTCTTTGAGACGCTGCCATTGGGTCGACAACTTTTGCTTGTGCTCGCCCAGCTCGGTGATGCGCAAGGTCAGCTGCTGGGCATCGCCCTCTACACCCGTCAAGCCCTGCAATTCATCGGCACGCTTGACCACCAACTCAACGGGGCGCTCCGCATCACGGGCTTCTTCTTGCACACGGCGTGCGCTGCGCACTTGCGCTTCAATCGACTCAACTTGCGCTGCTGCTGCCGTCTGATCGTTCAAACGCTGCAGCAAATCAGCCTTGACCTGGCTGTGCTGACGGCGATCTTCCGCAGACTGAAGACGCTGGCGGTGCAGCTCACGCAGCTTGTTGCCCAGCGATTTGCGTGTCTCGTGGTTACTCAGAACCGGCACCACTTCGGTGGCCAGTGTCTCGCGCTCTTGGCACTTGATTTCGTACTGACGGTAGGAGTTGACGCGTGCGTCCAGCTCGGCCCGCTGCGCCTTGCCATGCGACAAATCACGGTCAGCGGCGTCCACCTCTTGCGTGAGCTGTTTTTGGTGCGTGCGTGCTTCGTCATAGCGATCAAGCACGTCCTGATCCCCGAACACATCGAAGACCAGTTTGAGCAGCTCTTTGGGCGAGTACTCACACAGGCGGTCGGTCTGACCTTGCTCCAAGGCCAGCACCTTGGCAATGGCGCGGCTTAAACCGGCACCTTCAAGGCGCTTGCGCCAGTTCTCGATGCCCAGCCAGTCCTTGTCTTGACGCTCAATGAGCTGCTCGACGGACACATCGCCTTCGACCATGATGTAGCGCCGCTGCCAATCGCCGCCATTGCGGTCGATGCGGCACACCAGTGTCACCACGTCGGCATACAACAGGCAGCGGGCAAAGGGCCGGTTAGATGATTGGCGATTGCGTGCGCGGTTGTCGACTGTGGCGCGCAACCAAGCGCTGTCTGCATTCGCATGCCGTGCATAGGTTTTGTAGCTGCGCCCGCCTGAGCAATCCAAGCCCAAGAGCGTGCGCATGGCATCTAACAACGTGGTTTTACCCGAGCCGTTGGGGCCCGCCACCGTGATGATGGCGCCGTCCAGCGGCAAGGTCAGGCGCTGGCAGTAGTCCCAGTGCAGCAGTTCGAGGCTTTGCAGGTGAAACATATCAGGCTTCGCTCTCGTCTGGTGTGTCCGAGTCGTCAGGCAACTCTGCCAGCTCTTCTTGTTGAGGGTGCGTGATGGCCAGAGGCAAATTGCCAATCAGCTCTTTGGCTTGCGCCAACACATCACCCAAAGCGCCTTGCAAGATGCGTGGGGCGAGTGCGTCGTAGTCCAGCAGCAAGTCCAGCAAGGGGCCCTCGGCGATGTCCTCGCCCTTGCGCACAATAAAGCCGTTGTTCTCTAGCCGCTTGAGGTTGGTATCCAAGCGCGTCTTCTTGCCTAGCTGCACGCCAAAATCGGCCAACAAGGCTTTGTAGGACACCAGCGGGCTGACGCTGGCAGCGGTGGGCATGGGTCGGTCTTTGCCAAACATGTCATTTTGCTCATCGCCGTGCTGGCTGGCGGCGCGGGCGGCTTGGCGCTCACGCTTGGGCAAAACAATCAAAGCCCACAACACCACCAGCAGCGAGACCGCATCACGCGGCAGGTCGATGTTGTTGTGGCTGTTCAGGCCGGCCTCGCCAAACACGGCGGACTCCGCGCCGCGCAACAAGGCCACGCTGACATGGTCGGCATACAAGTTGTCGATCAAGCGCAGGCCGACGTGGGCCAAACGCTCTTGCGTGGCGGCCCACAACTCTGCGTCAATCAGGGCACGCTTGACCTTGGGGTGCTGGCGTGGCAGCCAGCGACGGGCCAGCAGTTCGGCTGCCAGCAGGGCCGCGTCATCGAGGTGTGCACTCATGCTTGGGCTTTGGTATCGGGTAAGGTTGCATCCGGGCCGTGCTCACTGCCCAGTGGGCTGATGGTGCCCTCACTGATCAGGGCCACGGCCTCGTCTTGCGTTGATTGATAGCGTGGGCTGATTTGCCACTGCCAAGGGGATCGGGCCAAATCGCCCGTGAGGCCTTTAAGCGTTTGCGCCTGCGCATCACCCACCAAGGGCATGAGCTGCATGCGGTAAGCCGCTTGCGCAAACCGGCCACCCAAGATGGCATCTGCCATGGGGCGGGCACTGGGCACGGCCCCGTTTTGCGCTGCTTGCTCAGACCATCTGCCCAACAAGCTGATGAGTGTGCCCAATTCAGGCGGCAAGCTGAGCGTGCCCAAGGTGCCACTGGCGGCCTCAGCTGGCGCGGGCAGCTCTGCGTGATGCGACGCATCTGGGCGGTCACGTTCGAACTCACCCTCGGCCACGTCGATCAGATCGTGCTGGCTGACCATGACCGGCCGCACCGGGATGGACAAAGACTCGCCCACCAAGTTGTACAGCGTAGGGTGACGCTGCAACCAAGCGCGCACATCAGAAGTGGTCAAACCCGTTGACCCCAGCGTCACGCGCTGGCGATCAGCCTGCTGCAAAGCACGTGTGAACTGGCTGGCCATGGACAGCAAGCGTGCTTGCTCTTGGCCGATGGCGCGGGCCTCGCGCTCCAAGCGGGGGTCATCATGCTCGGCCCGGATCAAAGCCGTCAGGGCTTGTCCTGCGCGATCAACCAATTCAAGCGCACGGTCAAAGCGTGGTTGGGCCGCACGCAAGCGGGCCTCAGAGCCGCTGGCAATGGCCTCTGCGAACTCGTCGTGCAAACGCGCCAACTGGGCATGCAAATGCTGAAGCTGGTTGGTCGAGACCAAACCCAGCTGCTGCGCACCCGCAACCTGTGCCAGCAACACCGCCATGTCGTCGTACTCCGCAGCAGGCGGGGTCGTCAACGGTGCCAGCAAGCCGTGCAACTGCTGAGCCAAGGCCGAGAGGTGGTAGTCCTGCGCCACAGCATCCCACACCAACAGGTTCAAATCCCGCAGGCGCTTGAGCACGCTGTCCAGTGCCTCAGGCAGCAGCGCATGAAAGACGCTGTTGACATCGTCGCGCGACAGGCGGGCCTGAGGCTGGCTGGCCAGCTCCATGAAGCACCACAGGCGCAACTGCACCAAGGCCTGCGGCCCGCTGAACAGGCCGCGCAAAGCATCAATCAGTTCAAGCCGCTGCCCCAAGGCCCAAGCCTGCGGCTGCTCTGGTGCATAGCCCGGATCGCGGAAGTAGGCTTCGAAGCTGGTGCTGTCGTGGTTATCGGAAAGGGGCGCCTCGCTCATGGGTTGGCATTGTGCCGGAGTCTGCCCACCCACCCGTTGCAAGTTGCAAAACAGGCCAAACCGCTGGGGTAAGCCCCATGCCTGGCAGAGTCAGGTCGGAAATTGCTGACTTTGTCGTTGCCAAAACGCCGCCAAAACGGGAAAGGCGGTTATCGTGGGGGCACCTACAAACGAAAGACACGAGTGCTGAAGCCCAATTACCAGTTCGAAAAGCGTCAACGAGAGCAAGACAAAAAGAAGAAAAAGGCTGAAAAGGCCCAGCGAAAGGAGTCCAACACGGATGCCCCTGACACTGAAGACAACCCCGATGCAGCAGAGAAAAAAGAGGACTGAGGTCGTCTGCTCATGCCAAAATCCCCTCCTTTGAGACCGAAGGGGAGCTTGCTGTGGATTTGAGAGTGCCGATCACCATTTCTGATGAATTGTCAGAGGACATCATCAGCTCCAGGGGTTACTTGGACCTGGCCAGCGGTGAGATCAACCGGATTGAGTACGAAGACTACGACGTGTCGACACAAGGCTTGCCTGTGGACAGCGAAGACTACGAGTTCACCTGCGGCATCCTGTCCAACAACGGCAAAGAGGTCGAGTTCCGCATCGAAGTGAACACAACCACAGGCCAGTACTCGGTCACCGCCAGTGAGCTGCTTGAGATCAAAGTGCGCGCGGCCCAGCTGTTCGCAGGGATCAGCGGCAAAGACTTGGCCATGAGCGCTGGCAAGCCCAACTGAGCCATCAACCCATCAGGTGCCAGTGTTTTGCAGAGGCACCTTGGCTTGGTCTCTTGTATCCAGAGACTGAACCCTGTCGCGACCGGCACGCTTAGCCTGATACAGCGCTTCGTCGGCAATCGCGAACAAAGACACCCGATCGACATGGCGTGCTGGCACCACACTGGCCGCCCCTGCGCTGACCGTCACGTGGCCGGACTCTGCAAAGCGGTGCACCATGCCCGCGTTGCGAACCGCTGCGCACAATGCCTCACCCCACTGCAACGCATCGGCGATGCCGCTATCAGGCAGCAGCACACCAAATTCCTCACCACCAAGCCGCGCAGCCATGCCATTGGCTGACTGGGCCTGCTGATGGATCATGTGGGCGATTTGCTTGAGGCAGCGGTCACCTGCTGGATGCCCATAACCATCGTTATAGCGTTTGAAATGATCGACATCGATGATCAACATCGCCACAGGACGCCCCGCCCTGAGGCTGTTGCCCCAGACAAACTCCAGATCATCTTCAAATTGACGCCGGTTGCAAATACCCGTCAACGCGTCTTGCACCGAGAGTTGCCGCAAACCCAGCGTGGTCAACTCCAGCGCCTCCCGCTGTAGCCGCTCAATTTGCGCAAACAACCACTCCTTGCGGGCCCCGTGCTCTAGGGTGTAGGCCAAAATCAGTGTGTAGGCTGTGATGTTGGTGATGATGAACAAGCTGTTCATCATCACCATGGCCTGCGCGTCACCGACTGGGTTAAACAGCGAAATGCTGGCGATCGCCGTGATGAGGGCAGGCAAGCACGTGAACCAAAAAGGCTGGCGAGCACCGACACCAGCAAACATCGGGATCATGACCAAACACACGATATAGCTTAAGGTCGACATCTGCTGACTGTGAGACAGCACCCAAACAGAGAACACCCCCACCGCCGTAGTGAACACACTGTACAAACCCTCACGCCACAATGGGTGCATGCGCCGACGGTAGCCCACCGCACTGAGCAACAGCACCCCCACACTCAGCCACAACTGCATCAACAAAACGCTTTGATCGATGTCTGAAAACATCGCACTGTTGACCCAGCCATACCCGTTATAGATGAGCATACCCAGCACAGACATCACGGCCAACTGCTTGCGGCGTGAGTTAGCGTGATGCGCCAAGTAGGCTGCCTCTTGCTGCGCTGGAAAACGAAGCCGCCGAAAGCCCCCCGCCAAGGTGGCCGCATAAGTGGCACCAGGGACGGGGGGCAAGGGCAAAATCGGCCCATCCGCAGAGCCTGCGCCGACCACGGGGGCCGCGACCGCGACCTCACATGCAGCGGCGCACACACGGTCACGGCCAGAGGCCTTGGCCTCATAAAGTGCCAAATCGGCCTGAGCCATCAAAGCCAAAGGTGTGCCGCCCTCAGCCGGACGCGCCTGCGCTGCGCCGACGCTCACGGTCACGTAAGACGCCACAGGTGAGTTGCAGTGCGCCAAGCGTGCGGCGCTGATGTCATCGCACAGAGTAGCCCCTGCGTCCATCGCTTGAGCCAAAGCACAAGCAGGCAGCAGCAAGCAGAACTCCTCCCCGCCAATCCGTGCAGCCACACCACCATGCGCCTGTGCTGCGCAGGTCAAAGCTTTGCTGAGCTGAATCAGGCAGGCATCACCAGCGGGGTGGCCATAGGCATCGTTGTACAGTTTGAAAAAATCAACGTCCACCATCAACACCGACAAAGGCTGGTGTGTGAAGGCCGCTCGCGCCCACGCCAACTCCAGCTCTGTGTCGAATTGACGCCGGTTGAGCATACCCGTCAAGGGATCGCGTATAGCCAATTGCTGCAAGCGCACGGAGGCATCCATCAACACCGTGCGGCGCTGCTGCTCTAGCTTGTGTCGCAACCAAGTGCGGCGCTCACGGTGCTCAAAGGCATAGTTGGCCATCAAGGCAAAAACCGAACTCAAGCCCAAAAAGTTGATGTGGCTGCGCACCAATTGCGTTTGATAGGGTGAGGCCCCCTCCACGAATATGGCATAGGCAGCGAAGGACAACACAGCTGTGCCGAGCGCCCAACGAAAACGCAAGCGAGCGGCAATGCACACATAGATCACCGCGATGACGGTGGTCGTGACATGCGTGAAGCCCACGTCGCCAAGAGTCACGGTAGCCACCCAAATGATGATGGCATTGATCGCCAAAGCCAAGGAAGCAGTCACTGCCTCCAATTGCCAATGGCGCCGCCAGTTCACAGGCATGCGCCAAGCCATCAGCAAACTCAAGACACAACAGGCCATCCAAGACGCCAACATGACCCAAGCCTGAGGATCGACATCCGGCGCCAAGTGGCGAAGGTTAAGCACGCCTGTGCCCACCCCCACCGCCCCCAACACGCCGCAGGCCATCAAGTGGATGCGACGTGGCGCCAGCGTATCCACGCGGAACGCGGCTTCAAGCTTCGACGGGAACCTCAGCCACGGATGTCCTTTGGCAAGGACGGCGTCAGCCGACTCAGGCGCAGCGTTGCGCGCAGCCGTTTCTGCATCAGTCGGTAAGGGGTCTCCGCGATGGAGGCGTAGGGTTTGGCTCACCCCCCGATCTTGGCAGAACGAGGCCAGTTTTGACTACCCAAACGAAGGGTGGGGTGTGGCCTGAATTAGACGTTGGATATTAAATAATAGTGAATCCATCCAGCAGAATCTGAGCGCGGACCGGTACATCAGCGCAGACAAAGACGGCCCACTGAGCGGCCATAACAGGGCGACTGGGCCATGCACGCCACCGCTGCAACCATGTCCGGACTGCCTGATCCAAGGCTGCTATCGGGTTTGATCCATGGATGAGATGGCTCAACTGCCCCTCAGTTTGCGTAGACAGCGACGATTTATAGCGGTGGTCACCGGCGAGAAAATCATAGCTACTGTGTCCACACTGTGTATTGTGCTCAATCGCCAAGGTGTGGCAGACCAAACCTGGGCGATCCAACTTATCCAGTAGCCCGTAGTTCAATCCGGACTGATAGAACGCCACATGCCCGCGGTGCACGAAGTTGTACAAGTACCCCAAATCGGTGTCACCAGCAGAGATGCGCAACATCTGTATTTCACCCCGCGCAAACGACGAGGCCAGCAGTGTCTCGTGGAAATTTGCCGCAACGTGCGATGAGGCAAAACCAGAGCGCTGCCCGCGCTTGGCCCAACTGCGCTCGTTAAAGCGCTTGAGCAAGGTCAGATAGCTTTTCGCTTGGGCCAGTGTTTCGGCCGCATGCACCACCACAGGGCCCAGTTCGGCGTAAGCCTTCAAACTGCGACGCACCTGACTGCGCGTATTGGCACTCACCATCGCCAAATGACCGCCCTCTGTTTGGCGCGCACGCTTGAGGTCAACGAGGTAAGACGTCATGCGATCGGTTCTCACCACCGAGCCACAATGAGCTTGATCTCCGGCCCACCTCTCATAGCTGCTGTCGGCATGGCGAATGGCCAAACTTGCACTGCCACAGTGCTGCAGCATGAAACTCAGCATGGCATCACGTGCATCGCTCGCACAGGCCTTGTCTAACAAGAAGCCGTTGTACTCAATCACCAGATCGTCAAACGCCAAATTCCCTGTCTCATGCAGGTACCAGCAGGGAACAGGGATCACTTTAAGCAAGCGCGTACGCCCTTTAACCAGCAGCCCTAGCCCCACCACCATGCCATCTTGCTTGGCTATCAGTAACTTGGGTTGGCGCCCTCTAGGCAATATAGCCAGCCAAGACCCTATCCACGACCACGATGTGAAATAACGCGCCTCAGCCCGAGACTCAAGCTCACGCCACCAGCCTTCGAGCTTGGTTTGATCAGGCAGTGTGATGAGTTCGATGTGCATTCGTGGCGTCGCATGACGGAACCGCCCTCGGCTCTCATTCAATACAGGGTGGGCGGATGCTATCAAAATTGCGTCGGCTTGTGTGAGAGCACCCCCCCTATTCAGGCTACATTGATACTCGAGTTGGGGGGGTGCATCCCACAAGCCATGCGCAACACAGTCGCCATGACGAGAATAGTGCGGCATGTTCGCGCATATCCTCAACCCAAAATAACGGCCGTTGTGCAATAGTGGCTCATCCAGCGGATGGATGAGGAGGCCCTATGCAGACCTTGGACGACATGCTTGCACTGAAACTGCTGACGCCGGAGCAGCACTTTGAGATCGCCTCGTGGGTCAGTTACTCAAAGAGCCCCGACAAAATCATGGCCATGCCACCGCACCTCTGGCGGGCGCTGGAGTTAGCCAGCGTGCTGATGGATTTTGACGCGCCCTTGAAGCAGGCGCACTGAGCCCATCAGCTCGCGTAGCGCTGCTGCTGCGCGGGCTGCCCTGTGTGTGCGACCTTGCTCGGCGATGTGAATGCCAGCACGCCATCGTCAAGCTTGCCACGACGCAGCAAGTTCATGTCCAGTGTGTAGTTCTGGAATAACTTCCATGGCGCCTTGTTGCCGCTCTTGGGAAGCACATCCAACGCACGCTGAACATACCCGGATGTCATATCAAGGAAGCCCTCTGCCTTGACCGTGGGGTCATTTTGGCGTGGCGTGCAGATGCGGGTACCGGTCTCATCCATGTGCTTGAGCAAGCGGCAAACGTACTCGGCGATCAAGTCCGCCTTCAAGGTCCATGACGCGTTGGTGTAACCCATGGTCATCGTCAAGTTAGGCAGATCACTGAACATCAAGCCCTTGTAGTTCAATTTGTCCGACATGTCCACGCTCTGACCGTCTACGACCAAGGTCATCCCGCCAAACAACTGCAGGTTCAAGCCTGTGGCTGAGACGATGATGTCGGCCTGCAACTCTTTGCCCGATTTGAGTCGGACGCCGGTTGCCGTGAGGCAATCAATGTGATCGGTCACCACCGATGCCTTGCCTTGGCGCAGCACCCTGAAAAAGTCGCCATTGGGCACGGCGCACAAACGCTGATCCCATGGCTTGTAGCTTGGCGTGAAGTGGGTCATGTCGTAACCCTTACCGACTTGCGCCTTCACTTGGGCTTGCAGCATCTTGCGGATCGCGTTGGGGTAGCTGCGCGACAGGCGGAACATCGCCGCAGTCAGCATGATGTTGCGTGCACGCCCGATGCGGTAGACCCACATATCAGGCAGCACCTTGCGCAGCACCTCGGCCATTTTGTCGCGCTGCGGCACCGTGATCACATAGCTGGGTGAGCGCTGCAGCATGGTGACATGCTTGGCCTTGTCCGTCATCGACGGCACCAGCGTCACAGCGGTGGCTCCTGAGCCAATGACGACCACGCTCTTGTTGGCGTAATCGAGGTTTTCAGGCCAAAACTGAGGGTGGATGAACTGACCCTTGTAGTCGTCACGGCCCTTGAAGTCCGGCGTGAAGCCCTGCTCGTAGTTGTAATAGCCTGAGCACATCATCAGGAAATTGCACCGCATTGACGCAGTCTGGCCCGTGGCTTTGTTGAGCACGGCCAGCGTCCAAGTGGCGGTCTCGCTCGACCATTCGGCGCTCACGACCTTGTGCCCAAAGCGCACTTTTTTGTCGATGCCGGCTTCTGCTGCCGTGTCTTTGACATAACCGCGAATGGCGGGGCCATCGGCGATGATTTTGGTGTCCGTCCAAGGCTTGAAGTTATAGCCTAGGGTGTACATGTCCGAGTCAGAGCGGATGCCGGGGTAGCGGAACAAGTCCCAAGTGCCCCCGATGGCATCACGCCCCTCCAAGATCGCAAAGGTCTTGTCAGGACACTTGTCACGCAAGTGCCAAGCGGCGCCAATGCCAGACAGGCCTGCACCCACAATCAAGACGTCAAAGTGTTCGGACATGGTCAGCTGCTCCTACATCGCCAGATTCAAAGCGCCAACTCTATATCTGAAAAGACACGTTGTCAAATAGATTAACCACCCAAACCCGCGAACACGTTCTGGACATCTTCATTGGCGTCCAGCGCAGCCAAGAAAACCTCGACCTCTTCCAGATGCTCGGCGCTCAAGCTCGCTGGGTTGACTGGGGTTTTAGGCTTGTAGCCCAGCTTGGCAGACAAGACACGGAAACCTTGGGCCGGCAAAGCACGGCTCACCAGATCCAGATCCGTGGGGTCGGTCAGGAACAAGGTGACGCCGTCGTCATGCCCCGTCTCAAAATCTTGTGCGCCCGACTCGATGGCGGCCAGCTCAGGATCGATGCCCTTGGCTGCGGCTTCGGCCTCGATCATGCCGACATGGGCAAAATCCCAAGCCACGGAGCCGGAGGTGCCCAACTGCCCTTTGCGAAACAAGACACGCATCTCAGAGGCGGCCCGGTTGACGTTGTCCGTGAGGCACTCAACCATGACGGGTACGCGGTGCGGTGCAAAGCCTTCATAGATGACGTGCTCGAAATGCACGGTCTCGCCTGTCAGCCCAGCGCCTTTTTTGATGGCACGGTCCAGCGTTTCTTTGGGCATCGACACCTTGCGTGCCTGTTCAACAACCAAGCGCAGGCGTGAGTTGGCTGCAGGGTCAGCGCCGTGGCGCGCGGCAATCATGATGTCCTTGGCCAACTTACCGAACAACCTCCCCTTGGCATTCGAGGCTAAATCTTTGTGTTTTGCTTTCCATTGCGCGCCCATGTCAGAGACTCCTATGTAGGGATGAGATCAGATGTCGGAACCGGTCTGAGTTTAGTAGACGCGAGCACCTGCGCCACCAAAGCCATGATGGGTTTATCGATAGCCTGATCTGAAGGCATCTAGTTGCTAAGAGTATGAGATCAGGGTTAAAAAAATTTGCGTAATATCAACAGCACCCGTCCCTGAACGGGATACCTTGAACGGGTCAAAGACAAGGAAAGGTGGTCATCATGCCCCGTCTCAATGATGCTGTCGGCGGCGACCTCAGCCCCGTTTTCACTTTTGGGGACATGCCCTTGCACATGACCAATTATTGGCTGCAGACCATGTCCATACTGCAAGACACAGAGCGTGAGTCCATTGATGAGATGACGCAACTGGCACTGCCCCTTGCCTCTGATACAGACAGCGCATCCAGCCAGTCGCGCCCTCAGGATTTAACCGTCAGGCAGATGGCATTCTTGATCGACGAGACCTTGCGGGTGATGCAGGTGTGGTTCGCCGCCATCGACTCCCAAATCCGCTGGTTGAGAGACGTCGAGAGCGGCGCTGAGCAGTGCTTGCATCCGCTGGATGAGCGCATAAGGCGCGCCTCGCCGGACTCAGCGGGGGCGTTGCTGACGCCACCAGATCACATCACGCCTGCCAACTTGGTCAAAATAGGCAGTGGCTTGTGGCGTGTGATGTCTCAGGCATGGCTGACCGCCGTCAAGCATGACTTGCATGCCTAGCCCCTCACACCCAAGCCCCTAGTCAATTGACAGCAACAGCAAGGCACCACCATCGTCATCGGCCACATAGTGGGCGCTGAACAAAAAGGATCGTGCTGCCTGATCCGGCACACTGTACGTGACAGGGCGACGCTCGAAACTGCGCTCTCGTGGCAATGTGGTTTCAAGCAACTCTCGCAAAGCAGGGCCATCCCAGCGGCGTCCCCCGATGTCAAAGAAATACTGCCCAACGGTCTGCTTGGGCGCGCTTGGATAGGCCTTGTAATACGCTTGGTTGGCCGAAATCACGTTGAGCGCATCGTCCAGCACCACCAGCGGACTGGGCACCGCGTCCACAATGGCCTCGGCCAAGTGCCGCGCTTTGCTGGCCGTCAGCGCCTGCACACGCTCGGTCACATCAGTGAAGGTGAGCACCACGCCATCAACGACGTTATTGACGGTGCGATAGGGTTGTATGCGCGCCAAGTACCACGTGCCATTTGCGGTACAAACTTCGCGCTCCACCGTTTCCAGCGAATTGAGCACTTTTTGCGCATCAATGAGCAAGTCCTCACCCAGAATTTCGCTGCGGATATCACCCAATGCCCGCCCCACATCCGTCGCGGCCAAGCGGTACACCTTGACCGCATCCCGCGTGAACCGCCGAATGTGCAATTTAAGGTCAAGGAAGATGGTGCCGATGCGGATGTTCTCCAGCAAGTTCTTCATGTCGTCCTGCATGGAGGACATTTGCTCGATGCGAGACTGCAACTCAACGTTAACGGTGATCAACTCCTCGTTCACGGATTGCAGTTCCTCCTTCGAGGTTTCCAACTCTTCATTCGTTGATTGCAGCTCTTCATTGGCCGACTGCAATTCCTCGTTGGCAGACTTGAGCTCCTCGTTGACCGATTGCTGCGCCTCTCTCAATGAACTCATGCCCGCTTGGGCGCAGGCGACCTCCAGCGCCATGTCTTCTACGCGCATCGCATCAGTGGGCGCGTGGCCTTTGGTCTTGCTCCGAGACTTTGTTTTAGGCGCATCTGGCTGCTCATGGAAACTGATCAACAGCACCTTGCTTTTGGCATTCATATCGGGCATCAAGCGCACACATAAGTCAAAAGATTGAGAAACACCATTCACAGACTGAGTCAAGCGCTGGCGCAAGGTGGGTAAGCCTTCAATGGCGGCCCTTTGCACCGCCTCACGCAGCGCGACCTGGAGCCCATTTTGGGCCATTTCGATGATATTGAGGGTCGTGTGCCCCGGGGCTGGCTGTAGAAATTGAGCTGCATCCCCATGCACATAAAGCACGTTGCCTTGCAGATCCGTGACAACAGCCGCGGGTACAAAAACCTGCAACAGCAAGCGCTTGGTCAGCTCAACGATATCAGGCCGCGCGGTAAGCTTGCCTTGACGCGCTGGTTCAGGCGCACCGACCAACGTGCGCAGGCTAGGCGAAGCGATCTCATTGATCAGCACGGCGCGGCGGGATGGCGTCAAAGCCTGTGCACGGTACAACTTCCACTTGCGGTTGATCGGCTTGAACAAATTAACGTGATCCCCAATCCCCTCAGATGGCGACAGCATGAGCACGCCGCCCGGCTTGAGTGCATAGTGGAAGGTGGGGATCAGGCGATTTTGTTGCTCAAGCTCGAAGTAAATAAACAGGTTGCGACAAACGAGCAAATCCAGCTTGGTGAACGGGGGGTCTTTGATCACGCTTTGAACAGCGAAGACCACCATCTCGCGGATTTCTTTGTTGATGCGGTAGCCCGCACCCTCATGGATAAAGTACCGACTCAGGCGCTCGGGCGAGACATCCTGCGCGATGCTCAGGGGGTAAAGCCCCCTGCGCGCCGTGGCAATGGCATCGTCATCTAGGTCGGTGCTGTAAATCTGAAACCGCACATTTTGATGCAAAGCATCCATCACCTCTCGAAGCAAGATGGCGACGGTATAGGCCTCTTCGCCTGAAGCACAGCCCGCTATCCATACACGCAAGACATCGTCAATCGGCCGGCCCTCCAGCATGTCAGGCAGCACGTCATGCTGGAGGGCTTCGAAGGCTTCTTTGTCTCTAAAAAACCGCGTGACGTTGATCAGCAACTCTTTGAACAACAAGGGCGCCTCAGCTGTGTGCTGCCGGATGAACTCGGCATAAGCCTCTGCGCGGTCTATGCGGTGCAGCGCCATGCGCCGCTCAATTCGGCGGGCGATGGTGCTTTTTTTATAGAGCGAGAAATCATGCCCCGTGCCTGTACGCAGCAACAACAAGATGTTGCTCAATTCGGCTGTGCTCAAGGTCGGTAAGGGCTGTGCACGCCTGAGGCTCGCTACATTGGCGCCGCTTTGAATCGCCTGAGGCAATTGGTCGATGGTGCAGACCTGATGCACGCAGCCAGCCCTGATGGCGCTCTTGGGCATCCCGTCAAACTGCGCGGTGTCAGGCTCTTGCGCCAAGCACAAACCACCCTCGCTGAAAATGGCACGCAGCCCCTGCACGCCGTCTTCGCCGTTGCCCGACAAAATGATGCCAACGGCCTTGTCACCCATGTCCGCTGCCAATGAACTCAAAAAAATATCAATGGGCAAGCGCTGGCCACGCGGCGCCAATGGCGGGTTGAGTTGCAACGCCCCCTGAGCAATGCCCATGCTGCAGTTCGGTGGGATCACATAGACATGATTGGGCTCAACCACCATCTGGTCTTGGGCTTCGATGACGGGCATGGTCGTGCTGCGCTGGACAAGCCCAGCCAACAAACTGGCGTGGTTGGGATCAAGGTGCTGAACCAAGACAAAGGCCATGCCGCTGTCCACCGCCATGCGCCTGAAGAACTGCTCAAAGGCCTCCAGCCCTCCAGCGGATGCACCCAAGCCAACAATCCTGAACCCAGCACGGGGCACCTCACTGGAGGCGATGCGATCAGAGCTCATCTTTGCCGATGGCCAAATCGCCCTTGTCCAGTTGGTGCTCTAGCCCATAGCGTATGAGTGCGGCCATGCTGGGGAGTTGCAGCTTTTCCTGAATGCGCGTCTTATGGGTGCTGACGGTCTTGATCGACAGGTGCAGGTCGTGTGCGATATCAATCGGTCGTTGGCCCGCCACGAACCGCCTCAGAACCTCCAACTCGCGATCGGACAAGGCGGCATGACTGTCACTCGGAGTGCCATGGCTAAGTTGCTGAAACACGCGCTCAGCCAAAGAAGGCGTGACATAGGTGCCACCACTGCTCACTTTGCGCACCGCGTTCAACAATTCAGCGCCTGCTCCGTCTTTGGTCAGGTAGCCATTGGCGCCCGCCTTGAAGGCACGGATAGCGTACTGCTCTTCGGCATGCATGCTCAACACCAAGATCAGCAACGAAGGGTAATTGGCCTTGATACGCTGTATCAACTCCAAGCCCGTCATGCCGGGCATGGATAAATCAACAATGGCCAGATCAAAATCTTGCTGACGTAACGCGCTCAAAGCAGCAAAGCCTGAATCGGCCTCGGTGATCGCCCATTGCTTTGAAATCGGCGCCAGCAGATGCTTGATCCCTTCGCGCACAACAGTGTGGTCATCGACCAAGAGCAGATTGAAGAGGGCGTTCATGTTGGTCATATGGGTCATGACGCGGCCACGGCAGGCGTTGGCACAGTCAATGAAAGACGTTGAACGCCTGAGACGGATTCATCCAATCTGAGCTGGCCACCCAGCCACCTGGCTCGCTCACGCAAAGAACCCGCTGCACTATTTTTGTCTTTATCGTGGCGCTTGTCTGCTTCAACGTAAGTCCACCCACTTGAGCCCAATAGGTTGAACACCAGCTCTCCATCCTGTTCGCGCATCTCAATGTCCAAGTGCGTCAGATGCCCGTGCTGCACCACATAGGTCAACATGTCCTTGACCATGCGGTAAATGGCGATGGTTGTGCTTTGACTTAAGGAGGCGTGCGCCTGCTCATCCAAGTGCACAGTGACATCCACACCCACCCGCTGCTCTAGGTCTCGTGCCAGCCACTCGATGGCGGCATGCAAACCCAAGTCATCCAGCATGCGCGGGCGCATGTCGATGGCAATGCGGCGAATGGCCGAGACGGCGTTATCCAAGGTCAATTGCATCGCCTGCACGCGCTTAACTTGCTCGATGGTATCCAATGGCCCTGACGCCAAGCTGGCCAGCTCCATCTTCAAAGCGCTCAGGTTTTGACCCAAATCTTCATGCAATTCGACCGACAGACGCCCGCGCTCCATCTCGCCCGCATCAATCAGTGCATCGGCGGCTTGCCGCTGCGACTCGGCCTGTTTACGCACACCGATATCAGTCATGGTCACACGCAGCACTTGCCCGAAGCCGCTGTTCACCATGAGGCAATCGAGCTGCCCCTCTAGCGACTTGTCATCACCCAAGTTCAAGCGCAGCTCAATGCGCTGTGGTGCATCATGTAGACCCGCAAGTTCGAAGTGATGCTGCCACCGCATGCTGTCGGCCGCAGCCACAAAACCCCGAAAATTGCGCCCGAGCAAGTTACTGCGCACCTCGCCCATCATCGTTGAGCCCGTCAGATTAACCTCAATGATCGCGCCATGCCCATCTAAGGTGAAGTAGCCGACCGGCGAGAAGTCATACAAGTTAACGTAACGGTCTCGGGCGAGGGCCAAATCAATTTGGATACGCCTTAACTCTTCGTTTTGCATTTCCAACTCAACTTCATGCACCTTCAAGTCATGCATGAGCGAGCGTACGCGTGGTTCATTCATGGTGTCACACTCAAAACTCAGGGTCATTCAATATCAAGGTATCCGGCAGGCAGACCTGTACTTTAAATCCGCCCCCCGCGCCGCACTCAGCCTTCATATAGCCACCCAGCATCTCCGCGCGCTCCCTCATGCCGGTCAGACCATTTGAGCCTATTTTGTTTTCAAATGCCGCATCTGCCCCCACACCGTCATCCTCAACCACCAGCATCAGGGCATCATCTCGTCGCACAAGGTGTATCCGCGCCTGCGTGGCATGTGCATGGCGAAAGATATTGGTCAGGGCCTCTTGGATAATCCGGTAAGCCGATATACCGACGGCATCGCTGACGCAGGCCACATGCCCCTCCATCTGGAGGTCGATCTCCACACCCATGCGACGGCTTGACTCTTGAACCAGCAGCTCTATGGCGGCACACAAACCCAAGTCATCCAATATCATGGGGCGCAATTTTGTCGCCATGCGTCGCACAGAATCAATGGCGGCATCCACCATGTTCATGGTGTGCATCACCGGGCAGCCTGGCTGGCTTTGGTCAACGCCAGCACACCGAGCACTTAACTCCATTTTCATGGCCACCAACTGTTGACCTAGGTCATCGTGCAGCTCGCGGGCAATACGCCGCCGCTCGTCCTCCCTGGCCTGAGCGACATCGGCTGTGTAGGTTTTCAAATCTTGCTGAGCATGCGCCAACGCACGGGCTGCACAAGTTGCCTCTGTGATGTCGATCATGACCATTTGCACCGCGTTGCGGGCATTGTTTGGCACGGCCGCTGCAGTGATGATCACCTCACGCGCGGCGCCATCTGATCGCACAATGCGTTCAGTCAAAATGGGCGACGATCGCCCCGTCATCCGCGCCAAGGTCAGCGCACGCCGAACCGACTCACAAGAGCCAAGCTGCAAGAGCGTGTCAATGGATTTCCCAATGAGGTGATTCACATCATCCAGCCCAAACAGGAGCAAGCAAGGTGGGTTGGCATGCGTCAGCTTGTCGCCATCGAACACGCAGATCGGCAGCGGCACCATGTTGATCGCCACCTGCAGAGCGTCCGCGCTGCCCGACTGAATGGGCATCACCACGCCGTCCAGACCATTCAGCAACAGGGCCGTGTAGGCTGGCCGATTCACCGCATCGGCGGGATCAAGCACCTTGGTGCCATGCTCATCGTCACAGACCTGCACCCGCAAGGGGAAGGCGTGAGCGTCCACGCCGATAGCTATATGAACATACCCCTCATGGCCCATCGCACGGCCATCAGGCCGCCAATTGGGGATGAACTGCGTCAAATCGGCATGGATGGCGCCCACACCAGCACACCCGAATAACAGCCGCGCCGGGGTCGTCATCATCACAATGCGCAACCGACAATCCACCACGACGATGGCATCGTCATGCGAACAAACAACGCCGTCGTGGCTGAAGCGATCCACGCGCGGTATGCACGCGACACAGCTGTCATCAATCGCCCTGTTTTGCATGACTGTTCCCTGCCTTGTGTATTTTGTAAGTAACTGCATACATATCACCCCAGCGCGAGACAGGTACGCCCATCTTCTTACCAAACGAACACTATATCTTGATGTAACGCAATAACCGGATGCATCGCATTCAACCCATTTTCATGGCTGTAGGAATATTCCTACCCTATTTAGGAGTATTCCGATCCGATGAGCAGAATAAAACCGATGGCCACGCCCAGTCGAATAGGGCAATCTGCACCCCTGCCTATCAAAACCCGTTGAAATCAGTGAGCCCTCGATGAATGACCGCATATATCCGCGAAATGACCGCCTTGATAACAACCCATCAAGCGATTTGGTTGACCGCGTAAGCGCCGACAGTGATATCGTCATGCTCATGAAGCTCATGGGCTGCAGTGTGAGTGATGCCAGCATAGGCGTCAACACCGCTGGTGTGATGCTGCAAAGGGTGCGGGCGGGCATGACTTTGTTTCATGAAGGCGCGCCGGCCAATGCCATCTACTTTGTACGCATGGGCACCTTCAAGTCGTATCACACCACGGTGGACGGCTATGAACAGGTGGTGTCCTTTGCAGGCCGTGCGGACTTGCTGGGCTTTGATGCACTGTGTACCGGGCGTTATCCCACATCTGCTGTGGCATTGGATGAGGCCAGTGTGTATGCCCTGCCCATGAAGGACGTCGCGTGGCTGGGGCAGCGCGCCCCCGATCTTGATCGCATCTTGCGAGTATCGGTCAGCAGCCAGCTGCAGCGGTACCGAGAGTTGGCTGATTTGATGTCGGCCGCCTCTGCAGAAGCGCGCTTGGCTCGTTTTTTATTGCAATTATCAAACCGCATGAAAAGCCAAGGGCTGTCGCCCCTGAAATTCAGCTTGAGAATGAGTCGGCGCGACATCGCCAGCTATCTGGGTGTGGCCCATGAGACCATCAGCCGTGGCTTTGGGCACCTTGCGCAGGCGGGCTACGTGGCCGTCAAACTGCGCGAAATTGAGATCATGGACATGGCGGGGCTCCACGATTGCGCCCGGGGCACGCGCAGGCCTGCCTCCGATGTCATGCCCAAAAATGGGCATGACCGCTTGGCCGTGGTGAGGTCAAACGCCAGGGGCCACGCCTGTGGCATGCGACCGGAATCACTTCAGTGAGCGTGGTTCACGCATTGGCTGTTCACGGCGGATATGTCCTACATCTGAAACAAGATTTGACTGATGGACACCATGACAGCCGCCGCGAATAATTGGTACATCAACACAAATCAACAAACACGTCGGGAATATGTGATGTCTACACTATTAAACAGCCGCCCCATTAAGTCAGACCGTCCATTTGAGGGCAAGCAGACGCCGTTGTTTTCAGAAAGATTAAGTTACGCCAAAAATCAGCACGAGGGCAGTGTGCTGATTACGCGCTCCGACCTGAGTGATTATCTGGGCGGTGGCGGCCTGTTTCGCAATACTGATGACGTCACGACCGACAAGATAGTAGGCACTCGTCTCGTGCTGATGCCCGGCGATGTCTTATACGTCAAGGGCTCAATGTGCCATTACGTTTATATTATCGAGTCCGGCCTACTTGAATTTACCCATCAGCTAGAAACTGATGTAGGCAAAATTGAAACGGTGAGTTATACAGGAACCGGAGAATGGGTGGGTTGGCCTAATCGGAGTGAGCGTCGTCAGGAAACGGTTCAAGCGGTTGCGCGCACTTGCTTGCTGGCCTTGCCCATTGATGATTTGCGTGCGCTTGAATTGTCATCACTCGGTCTGGCCGAGTTACTGGCCAGACCGGGCAGTTTGGCATTGAAGCGAAATTGGCGTATTGCTTATTACCTGCGGGATTTACCAGCTTACACGCGCACCGTTGTCGCGCTGACCCATCTCGTTGATTTGGCGTGTGCCAGCAGACGCGCCGACATGGTCGATACGAACATCCGGGTTCACTTGAGTGTGGCAACGCTCAGCCGCTGGATCGGGCTGGATGTGCCATCGTTGATGTCCGTGCTGTTGAAGCTACAGCGCTATGGTGCGCTGGTGCTGAAGGACGACAGCATTGCCCAACTGATGCCCCAATTGCTCATCAGCACATGCGACCGCTCCGGCTTGGATGCGTCCGGTTGTCGCAAACCCGTGCCCCAAACGCACTGATTGCCTACAGGTTCTGAGGCCGAACCAATCTCACGGGCAGCAGCGTGCGTTTGGTGACGTCGCCCCGCGCCTCGCCGGTTTCTAAATTGACTGCCCAGCCATGCAGGAAGCCCATGTGGTTGACGCTGGCGTTGGTTTGCGGCTTCATGATGTTGCCGTAGTTGTATTGATTCACTGACTCGGTGCGGGTGTTCACATTGGCCGTGAGGGCCCAATGCCACTCACGTGGTGACCCCGGGAACAGCTTCCAATCCAATCCGGTCTGACCTGTTTTTTGATTGGTCAGTTTCTGCAAATCCGTGACCCGCGGCAAACGCCAATTCATGCCATCGGCAGCCTTGCGGTCTGCAGCCAAGGCGATCGCTTCAGCTTGTGTCAACAGCAAGGCTTGGCCTTTGCAGGTCTTGCCATCCCACTTCATGCCTTCCACGCAGCGCGGCCAAGCCAATTTGGCTTTGACGTCAATCACGTAGGCGCCGTCTTCAGATACCAGCAAATTGGGCGATACAGCGGGCTCAACAGCCCCAGATGCCGAGGCGAAGAAGTAGGCGGTCAACAATGCTGTCGCGCGAATCATCATGGCGGTCGTTCTCACAGCGTGAAATACAACATGCATCTTCGCGGCAGATGTGCATGCCCATCAACGAAAAAACCGCCCCTCAGGGCGGCTTTTTAAACGCCTAAGGCGTATTGGGGTCAGGCAGCCAAACGTGCTTCGATCTTGGCCTTGGTTGCGGGCATTTCAGCAGGCAAGTGGTACGCCAGCTGCTGGAACAGCTCTTCGTGCAGCTTGAGCTCTTGTGTCCAAGCTGCTTTGTCCACGCCGATCACGGACTGGAATTGGTCTTTGGTGAAGTTCAGACCCGTCCAGTTCATGTCTTCGTACTCTGGGCTCAGGCCAAATGCGTTGTCCACGCCCTTGGCTGTGCCGCCGATACGGCCGAGCATCCACTCCAGCACGCGCATGTTCTCGCCATAGCCTGGCCACACGAACTTGCCATCCGCACCCTTGCGGAACCAGTTCACGCAGAAGATCTTAGGCAAGGTGGCGCCTTCAGCAGACAGCTTGCTGCCCACGTTCAACCAGTGCTGGAAGTAGTCGCTCATGTTGTAGCCCATGAAAGGCAACATGGCGAAGGGGTCGCGGCGAACCACGCCTTGCGCGCCAAAAGCGGCAGCCGTGGTCTCAGAGCCCATGGTCGCGGCCATGTAGACGCCTTCGGTCCAGTCACGCGCTTCAGCCACCAGCGGCACGGTCGTCGAGCGGCGGCCGCCAAACATGAACGCGTCAATGGCCACACCGGCTGGGTTGTCCCACTCAGGGTCCAGCGCTGGGTTGTTGGTGGCAGCCACCGTGAAGCGTGCGTTAGGGTGAGCTGCCTTGGCGCCGGTTTCCTTGGCGATCTGGGGCGTCCAATCCTTGCCTTGCCAGTCGATCAGGTGCGCTGGTGGCGTGTCGGTCATGCTTTCCCACCAGACGTCGCCGTTGTCGGTCAACGCCACGTTCGTGAAGATCACGTCGCGGTTGAGCGAGTTCATGCAGTTCAGGTTGGTCAGCGTGTTGGTGCCAGGGGCCACGCCAAAGTAACCGGCTTCTGGGTTGATCGCGTACAGCTTGCCATCGGCAGCTGGCTTGATCCAAGCGATGTCGTCACCGATGGTGGTAACCGTCCAGCCCTTGTAGCCCTCTGGCGGGATCAACATCGAGAAGTTGGTCTTGCCGCAGGCGCTTGGGAAGGCCGCTGCAATGTGGAACTTCTGCCCTTGTGGGTTGGTCACGCCCAACAGCAGCATGTGCTCGGCCAACCAGCCTTGCTCACGGCCCATGGTTGAGGCGATGCGCAGTGCAAAGCACTTCTTGCCCAGCAGCGCATTGCCGCCGTAGCCTGAGCCGTAGGACCAGATTTCGCGGGTTGCTGGGTAGTGAACGATGTACTTGACAGCCGGGTTGCAAGGCCAGATGGTGTCTTTTTGGCCCGCCTCAAGCGGCGCGCCTACGGTGTGCATGCAAGGCACGAACTCACCATCGGCACCCAGCACGTCGATCACGCCCTTGCCCATGCGGGTCATGAGCTTCATGTTGACGGCCACGTAAGCGCTGTCAGACAGCTCCACACCGATGTGGGCGATGTCAGAGCCCAACGGGCCCATCGAGAACGGCACCACATACAGGGTGCGGCCCTTCATGCAGCCCTTGAACAAGGCGTCATCAGCCGTTTGCAGCTTGTCGCGCATGTCAGCAGGCTCACACCAGTTGTTGGTGGGGCCAGCATCTTCTTTGCGCTCGGAGCAGATGTAGGTGCGGTCTTCAACGCGCGCCACGTCCGACGGGTCGGTGATGGCCAAGAAGCTGTTAGGGCGCAGTTCGGGGTTGAGCTTTTTGAACGAGCCGGCGGCCACGAGCTGGGCGCACAGGCGGTCGTACTCATCTTGGGTGCCGTCGCACCAGTAGATGTCCTTAGGCTGCGTCAGGGCGGCCATCTCGGCTACCCAGGCAATCAGCTTGGCATTCTTAACATAGGCAGGTGCATTCACCTGTGCCGCTTGTGCGGATTGGGTCATGACAAAAGCTCCAAAAAGTAAAAAACAAGGTCTCGGCAGCACCGCACCCAAGCAAATAGACTGAAAAAATCACAGCTTGGCGACGCTATCGGCACCCTGCCCCACTTGACACCCCAGTAGGCGAACAAGTTATGCAGCGAAACCGCGGAGTTTAATCCAAGCTAGCCAGTTTGGGCCCCCTTTGCACAGGGGGGCTCGGGTCTACCCACATAGCGCCGCGCATTAGTTCACAGATACATACACTTTTGCATGCACTTTTGTACCCCGCAACGGCGGGTTTGCCTTGCCACAGCAGGCACACTGCTTAGTTGGCAACCGATGCCACTTTTAACAAATGACGATCTTATGACTGAGTTGGCCCGCCGCCCTTTTCTGAACCGCAGCCTGACCGGACTGGCCGCCCTCAGCCTCGGCGCGAACGCCACAGCGGCGCCTCGCCCTGGTCCACGGGCAGACAGCCCCTTGGTTGGCATCGACCCGGTTTTCATCGAATCAGGCCTGACCGCACGGTGGCAAGCGGCGATGAAACAAGACCTGGGG
The DNA here is from genome assembly GCA_030654395.1 of Aquabacterium sp. Taxonomy (GTDB): domain Bacteria; phylum Pseudomonadota; class Gammaproteobacteria; order Burkholderiales; family Burkholderiaceae_C; genus Aquabacterium. The sequence continues at coordinate 56,180 of JAURXM010000116.1, read as the reverse complement.
TGGAGTGCACGCTGGGCGCCCATGGACTCAGCCGAGGTGCTGGCACAACTTGAAAAAGGGCAAGTCGATGCAGGGGTGTTCTTATCCCACCCCAAGGCGGATGACTTGGACAATCAGGGGCTCATTTACGACCGCCACAGCTTGGCTCGCACCGACGTGCTGTTGCTCGGTCCTGTCGACGACTTGGCAGGCATCCGCAACGAGACCGATCCTGCAAGGGCCTTGTCTCAAGTTTTGGCTGCGAATCAAGCCGGTGCAGCAGTCTGGCAGCCGCCAGTTGCGGGGTCGGCGCTGGCCGGCCTGGCTGATCAACTGACACAGGGGCTGTCTAGCAAAGGGATGGGCACGGCTTTGTCCAAAATCAAGGCCAAACAAAGTGGGGCGGCGTACCGGCTGATGACCAAAGCAGATTGGCTCAAGCACCCACCAAAAGGCGAGCGTCTCAAGATTTGGCTAAGCGGTGCACCTCGGCTGACGCTGGATGCGCAAGTGGCCTGCTCATTCCGGGTGAGGCACCCTGGCGCCAAATTGCTGGTGACATGGCTTCAATGGCCCCTCGCCCAAAGCGCCATCAAAGCCAGCAAGCCTGCTTGGCAAAGCGTCAAGGGATGAGGCCATGAGCACATTTGAAATAGAAGCCATTTTGCTGAGCTTGCAAGTGGCCCTGATCACCTTGATGATCTCCACCCCGCTGGCCATCTCACTGGCCACGGTGATGGCACGCACCCGCTGGCGCGGCAAAATCGTGCTCGACACCTTGATCCTGCTGCCCATGGGCCTGCCTCCCGCGGTGATTGGGTTTGCGCTGTTGCTGATGCTCACGGGCAACGGGTCGTTGGGTAGCTGGGTACATGAGACAACTGGTTTGACCATGAACTTTTATCCGACAGGCGCTGTCTTGGCGGCTTGCGTGATGACAGTGCCATTGATGGTACGCATCCTGCGGCCTGCTTTTGAAGCCACTGATCCGATGTTGTTGCCCATAGCGCGCACATTGGGCGCCTCTCGCTGGCAAGGTTGGTGGACGATCTCGCTGCCCCTGGTCTGGCCTGCTGTGGCTTCTGCGATGGCTTTGGGATTGGCCGCCGCATGGGGTGAATCTGGGGCCACGCTGGTGCTCGCCGCCTCGCTGCGCCCGCACCATATGGGCGACACCACTGCCCCCGTTGCGATGGTGCAAGCGCTATTGAATCAACAAGATGGCGGTGACGCCGCGGCTAGGCTGGCCCTCATCTCGCTGAGCATCGCACTGGCTGCCGTGGCCATCAGCGAAATTGGCCGGCGCCGGTGGCGTCGGCGATGGCAATCGAGCTTGCGCCCAGCCGGTCTGTCCGCACGACACAAATGAGTGACAAACAAACACCCCGCGCGCTCAGCGTCGAGTTGCGTCTGCAGCAACCCGGACTGGATATCCGCGCACAATTCCGCGTCTTACCTGGCCGTGTCTGCGCACTGGTTGGCCGCACAGGCTCGGGTAAAAGCGCCTTGCTCAAGGCCACCGCCGGTCTGGAGCCTGCACTGGGCGGTCGCATCGCTTTAGGCAACGAGGCCGTTTACGACTCTGCGGCGAAGCTCAACAAGGCAGCCCATGAGCGCCGCCTGACCTTGCTCGACGCGGGCACACACCTGTTCCCCCATCTCAACGTCAAGGCCAATTTGCAGTACGGGCTGAAGGCGGCCGACAAAAAACAAGCGAGCGTCTCGTTTGACAAAATGGTCGCTTGGCTGGACTTGTCAGCCTTGCTCCACCGCAAACCTGCGGACTTGACCATCAGCCAGCGTGTGCGGGTGGCTTTGGGGCGCGCCCTGCTGTCTGCACCCAACGCTCTGTTGCTCGACGACCCTCTGGGCGATGTACCCACACACGAGCAAGAGCCCCTGCTGGAGCTGATCTCTCAGGTTCCTGGCCGTTTCAAGTTGCCCATAGTCCTCGTCAGCCCGCGCATGAATGAAGTCATTCGTTTGGCCGATGAGGTGGTGATATTGCATGAAGGCCGCATGGCCAGTGCCGGCCCGGCTGCGCAGATTTTGTCTGACGTGTCCTTGTCAACGTTCTTGGAGGGCGTGCATGCAGGCAGCGTGCTCGAAGGTGAGGTCAAGCGCCACGACATCGATTGGGTTCTCAGCGAGGTCGATGTGTCCGGGCAGCGGGTCACGGTACCGGCGCTGCTGCACAGCGTTGGCAGCAAGGTCAGGCTCAAGGTGCGCGCACGTGACATCACCTTGCACAAGGCTGTCCCGACTGACACCAGTTGCAGCAACCACCTGAGAGGCCGCATCACACAAGTCATGCTGGCCGGTGAGCACGGCACATATGGCGCAGTTGGCATCGAGTTAGACCGTGCGCTAGATACCGATAGCCTGCAAGTGAAGGCCAGTGCACCTTTGTGGGCCATGCTCACACGCAAGTCCATCCAGCAGATGGACTGGGCGCCTGGCAAGCCCTGCGTGGTGAGCTTCAAGGCGATGGCCACCGCTGTTTCAGCTTGGCGTTAACTTCAGACTCAATCACCATGTCCACAGCACAGCCCCGACAAGTCCTGTCCATCAACTCGGCCAAAGTCAGCCCGATCACCATCGAGGGCCGCCGCATCATGACGGCCATCGGCAAGCGATCGGTCAGCTCCGTGGGGCAACCTGCGCGCATTGAAGTGGGGCCGCTGGGTTTGCTGTGCGATGAACAAGCCGACCCTACTGTGCATGGTGGGCGCAGCAAAGCCGTTTACGCCTACCCGCATGAACACTATGCTTTTTGGCAAACCGTGCGCGCGCAAGCAGGCCAGCAAGGCTGGGGCGATGGGCTGCCTCACGGCATGCTGGGTGAGAACCTCACCCTGAGCGGGCTATTGGAGTCCGACGTGTATGTGGGGGACGTGCTGCAGTTTGCCGACTGCACACTGGCCGTCAGCGAGCCACGCCAGCCTTGCTACAAGTTCGCCGCCATCATGGGCTTCCCGCAGGCCGTGAAGATGATGTCGCAGTCAGGCTATTGCGGCTTTTACCTGACTGTGCGCAACCCCGGCACCATCGCAGCAGGCGAGTCTTACGAGGTGATCCCCGGCTTGCGCGAGGTCAGCATCACCGAGTTGTTCAAGGCCAAGATGCGCAGGGGCTGAGTCGGCTCAAGCCTCGTCGTCCCAGCGCTTCAAGCTGCGCTTGACCTCGTCGGTGAACTTGCGCACATCCCCGCTCGATGTCAGTGTTTGTTTGCGCCAGTCCGGGCGCTGACCAGGCTTCTTGGCCAAGGCCACAGCCAGCGCGGCTTGGTCACCCGGCGCCACGCTCAGCTCGACAGCGGGCAGGCCGCACCAATCAAAGCGAAGCAAGGCGCCCGTGCCTTTTTCAGACAAGGCTTTGAGCTCACGCAGATCGCGGCGCAGCTTGACCAACGCTTCGTCTGCCTTGAACGGTGGCAGGGCAAAAAAATCTGATGGCTCGTCGCTCATGATGCTGACCCCACGTTAGAGATGCCTGCCGCCACATGCCCCGATGGCACATGTGGCGCGGCGTTGTCGACATGACCCGTCTGGTCATCAAAGAAGAAGTCGGGCTCAAATTCACGCAAAAACTCGCCCTTGGGCAAGCCGCCCAGAAACATGGCCTCGTCGACCTCGATTTGCCAGCCCATCAGTGTGCGGATGGCGCGTTCATGTGCGGGTGCGCTGCGGGCCGTGACCAGCGCCGTGCGGATGCGCATGGCGCCCTGCGCTTGATCCGGGTTGCGTTGCTGCATGTCATGCAAGGCCAGCAGCAAGGGCTTGAAGGGGCCATCCGGCAAGGGCCTGTTGACCTGCGCCACCTCATGCGCCTGAAAGGCGTCCAAGCCACTGCGCTGGAACACCTGCTCCGCCTCATCCGAGAACAACACCGCATCCCCGTCAAAGGCAATGCGCACTTCATTGGGGTGTGCTGTGCCTGCGCGGGCAGAGTGTGGCAACACCCGTGCGGCGGGCACACCGGCCGCCAAAGCAGAGCGCACATCGCTCTCATTGGCCGACAAGAACAAATGCGCTTGCAAGGGTTTGAGGTAGCGCCAAGGCTGCTCACCACGGGTGAACACGCCGCGCTCAATCGGCAGGCCGTAGTGCTTGGCCGAGCGGAACACCCGCATCCCCGATACCGGGTCGTTGCGGGACAAAATCACCACTTCGACGCGAGCAAGCTCGGGCGTATTGAAGGCCAGCAACTTGCGCACCAGAGAGAAGGCCACGCCAGGGCGGGCGGGCTCGTCGACACGATCGAGTTGCAGTTTCATGTAGGCGCGGTCGTCCTCGCCTTCAAACAAGCGGTTCTCTTCTTCAAAGTCGAACAAGGCACGCGAGGATATCGCCACCACCAAACGCCCAGACAGGCTGGCTGACATGAATAAGGTCCCTCGGCATGATGTGCAAAAGCACAGTGTAGCGATGGGCGCGCTCAACACGGCATTTCATGTTTATGCGACTTTGTACACGCCCACCCTCATCACACGGGTAGCAAGCCTCTTGGTCGCCATTTGATTCGATGATATGAATGGCATGAGTCCCTTTGTTCGAGGGCTCTGGTCCCCAAGTCTTTGCTGCAATGAGGTCTTGGACAGTGTCAATGGATGGAGGACAGCATGAGCAGTTGCACCGATCTCGTTACCGTGACACAGGACACCTACAAAGGGCGCATCCCCATCGCCCACATGCGCGATGTCTACCGCCTCGATGCCGTCGAAAAAAAGCTGGGCAAGCTGCCTCTGCGTGAACACGAATCCCTGCGGGCCACCTACGAGCGCATGCTGGAGCTGGGCCCCGAGCGATTCCAGGTCAAACCATCGGGCCTGCCGGCCATGGCCCACCTGTACGACGATTTACCGAACTTCCATGAGGTGCTCGATGACCTCAAGCGGCAACTGGCCTTGTGCACGGACAGCCGTGACGCGCTGGAGATCACGCCCATGCTGCTACTGGGGCCGCCCGGCGTCGGCAAAACCCATTTTGCGCGTGAGATCTCGCAGCTGCTGGGCACCGGCTTGGGCTTTATCTCCATGAGCTCCATGACCGCTGGCTGGGTGCTGTCCGGCGCCTCAAGCCAGTGGAAGGGTGCGCGGCCCGGCAAGGTGTTTGAGACCTTGGTCGATGGCCAATACGCCAACCCGGTGATGGTGGTGGACGAGATCGACAAGAGCGGCGGTGAACATGCGTATGACCCGCTGGGCTCGCTCTATAGCTTGTTAGAGCATGACACCGCAGGCATGTTCATTGACGAGTTTGCTGAGGTGCCCATTGATGCCAGTCAGGTGATCTGGGTGGCCACAGCCAATGAGTTGCGAGGCATCCCGGACCCGATTCTGAACCGCATGAACGTGTTCGACATCGACATGCCCAGCGAAGAGGCTGGCCGCAAAATCGCCGCCAAGCTGTACAACAGCATCCGCAGCGACCACGATTGGGGCCAGCGCTTTGACCCTGTCCTCGGTGATGACGTGCTCAACGAGTTAAGCCACTGCGCACCACGGGAGATGCGTCGCTCGTTGATGGTGGCATTCGGCAATGCCAAGCTGGATGGCCGCTACACCGTCGAACCAAGCGACCTGCCCGACCACAGTGGGCGCAAGCAGGTCATGGGCTTTACGCAGTAGGTGCTGCGTCAGTAGGCGCATCGCCTAAGTCGCCTAAGTCGCCTAAAGGCACGCGCTTGTTGCTGCCAGCGACCAGATCAAAGCGGAACAGGCGACATTCGATGGCGCCATTGAACAGCACCACGCGGCGACTCTCTTTGAGCCGCATGGCGCCGGGCAGCTTCATGTCAGGGCTGAGGATCCAAGCCGTCCAGCCGGTGTAGTTCTTCTTCCAGTGCGATGACAAACTGGGGAAGAAGGTGGCCGCCTCTTCATCTTGAAATTGCTCACGGCCTGATTTGGTGTGCCGTGGCGCCTCATCGTCATCGAACTCATCGTTGTATCCGTGGCTGGCCTCGCCCCGCCCACGGGCGCTTTGACGTGCGGTGCCCTTGATGTCGATGCGCTCGCCATAAGGCGGGTTGAACATCAGCACGCCACGCTCGCAAGGCACAGGGCGTTGCAAGGCATCGGCCGTTTTGAATTCGATCGCATGGCGCACGCCTGCGCGCTCGGCGTTGCGCGTGGCAAAGTCGGTCATGCGAAAGGCGACGTCACCGGCGTAGATGGCGACCAAAGGCGCGTGCTGACCGTCGCGCGAGGCTTGCTTGATCGCCTGCCAGGCGCCCAAATGGGGTTTGAATGGCAACAAGCGCTCAAACGCGAACCGACGCAAAATGCCCGGCGCGATGCCGCAAGCAATCTGTGCGGCCTCGATCGGGATCGTGCCCGCGCCGCAGCAAGGGTCAAGCAAAGCGCCATCTTCAGGTCGGCCTTGCCAGCCTGCTGCCGCGAGCATGGCCGCAGCCAAGTTCTCCTTGAGGGGGGCCTCGCCCGTGTCTTCGCGCCAGCCGCGCTTGAACAGGGCCTCGCCAGAGGTGTCCACATACAGGGTCGCCTGCATGTCATCCATGTACAAAATCAGGCCAAGGTCAGGGTGACGGGTATCGACACTGGGGCGCTCGCCCATGCGCTCGCGCAGGTCATCACAGACCGCATCTTTGACGCGCAAAGCGACGAAGTTAAGGCTCTGCAAGTGGCTGCGACGCGAGGCCACATCGACACGGATGGTGTGATCAGGCGTGATCCACTCGCTCCAGTCGATGTTGCGGCTGAGCTGATAGATGTCATCTTCGTGGCGGTAAACACGCGAGCCAACGCGCCACAGCACGCGCTGCGCCAGCCGGCTCTCTAAGTTGAGCCGCATGACGTAGTCGATCAAAGTGGCATGTCGCTGTGCAGGTGTCCGCGCGGCGACGGGCGGCAAAATCTCAATGCCTCCCCGTGAGGCCTTGATGCAAGCTTGGTCACCCAGAATGCGCACAGCCTCTTGCTCAAGAAAGACTTCGACGCCGGAGGGGCAAGACAAATAGAGCGCCGCAGGCCTGTCGACAGCCAACACCGCGTCCCCAGATTGAGTGCGGTCTTGTGGGCGCGAACCAGACCGAGTGGCGTGGCCGACGTAGGGCTGATCGCGTTGAGTTTTGTAGGGCATGGGGCAGATTAAGTCAGAGCGCTTTGCGCAGATTGGCCGGGGCGATCCGGAGAGCTTCTCGGTATTTGGCCACAGTGCGGCGTGCCACCTGAATGCCTTGCTCCTCCAGCATGAGGGCAAGCTGGCTGTCCGACAAGGGCTTTTTGGTGTTCTCAGCGCCCACCAACTGCTTGATGAGCGCACGCACAGCCGTGCTGGAGGCATTGCCGCCTGCTTCAGTATTGAGTGATGAGCCAAAAAAGTACTTGAGCTCAAAGGTGCCAAAGGGCGTGTTCATGTACTTGGCCGTTGTCACACGCGATATCGTGGACTCGTGCAAGCCGAGTTCATCGGCGATCTCGCGCAGCACCAACGGCTTCATGGCGATCTCACCGTGCGAGAAGAAGTTTTTTTGGCGATCCACAATCGCCGTCGACACACGCAATATGGTGTCAAAACGCTGCTGGATGTTCTTGACGAACCAGCGGGCCTCTTGCAGCCGTGAGGTGAGCGCGTTGTGGCTTTCTGTCGGTGCCGTACCGCGCGGTGAGCGGCTGGAGCGCAAGGCCTGCGCATACATGTCATGGATGCGCAGCTTGGGCATCACATCCGGGTTGAGCACCACCTTCCAACCCCGCCCTGCGCGCTGGACGATCACATCGGGCACGATGATGTTGGCCTCAGCGCGCGTGAAGGCCCGGCCCGGTTTGGGCTCTAGGCTCACGATCAGGCTTTGCGCGGCTTTCAACGCGGCCTCGTCTGCACCTGTGACGGCGCAGAGCTTTTTGGTGTCTCGCCGGGCCAGTAACTCCAAGTGGCTTTGGCAAATCACCATCGCCAGATCGCGTCTAGCACTGATCGGCAGTGTGCGCAATTGCAGCAGCAGGCACTCAGACAGATTCGAGGCCCCGACGCCCACTGGCTCCATATTGTGCAACCAGCCCAGTGCGCAGCGTAAGCGGGATCGCAGCTCGTCGAGCGCATCCACATCATCCTCATCGGGCATCAGGCTGGCGGCGATCTCGTCGATCGTATCGGCCAAGTAGCCGTCCTCGTTGAGGGAGTCGATCAGGACCTCAACCGAGGCCATGTCCTCGGCACTCAAGCGTGTGCCCAGCAACTGCTGACGCAGGTGCTCTTGCAGGCTGATGGCCACGCTGTTGCGCTCTAGGGGATCGAAGTCATCGCTGTCGTTTTGACGCGAGGGGGTTTCGCGGATGCCGTCAAAATCCTCGCGCTCGGTGCCGTTTTCCCAGTCGTCGCGCTCGGTCGCACCGGCCTCCACCGCATCCAAGGGCGCACGCTCAACCTCGGCTGTGCCGACATCGCGATCGGGCGCCGTGTCTTCGTGGCTGTTGCGCTCGTTGCGCTGGCGCTCGAACTCGGCCGTGGCGGCGGTCTCCAGCGCAGGAAACTCATCTTCAGGCTCCAGGAAGGGGTTTTGTTCGAGCATTTGCTCGACTTCCTGGTGCAGCTCCAGCGTGGACAGCTGCAGCAATCGGATGGACTGCTGCAGCTGGGGCGTGAGTGACAGGTGTTGAGACAGCCTGAACTGCAGGGACGTTTTCATGGCTGTTTAAGACGGTTGCGCCGGGCTTACATGCGGAAGTGCTCGCCCAGGTACACCTTGCGTACCTCAGCGTTGTTGACGATGTCCGATGGCCGCCCCTCTGCCAGCACGCGCCCCTCGCTGATGATGTAGGCGCGGTCGCAGATGCCCAGCGTCTCACGCACGTTGTGGTCGGTGATGAGTACGCCGATGCCACGGTCTTTCAAAAAATTAATGATGCGCTGAATCTCGATGACAGCAATGGGATCGACCCCTGCGAAAGGCTCATCCAACAAAATGAAGCGTGGCTGCGTCGCCAAAGCCCGCGCGATCTCCACCCTGCGGCGCTCGCCCCCGGACAAGGCCAAAGACGGGCTGGTGCGCAGCTTGTCGATGCTCAAATCGTGCAGCAAAGTGTTGAGCCGCTCATCAATGGCCACCTTGCTCAGGCTCTTGCCTTGCTCGTCGACCTGCAACTCCAGCACCGCGCGGATGTTGTCCTCGACATTGAGCTGACGAAAAATAGACGCCTCTTGGGGCAAATAGCTCAAGCCCAAGCGCGAACGCTGGTGAATCGGCAAACGCTCAATGCGCTGGCCATCAATGACGATCTGGCCCGCGTCCGCACGCACCAAGCCCACGATCATGTAAAAGCTGGTGGTTTTGCCTGCGCCATTGGGGCCCAGCAGGCCAACGACCTCGCCTGCCCCCACCGCGACATGGACGTCATGCACCACCGTGCGTGCGCCATAGCGTTTCTTGAGCCCCTCGGCACGCAACTCGCTTGTAGCCATGCTCAGCGATCCGCGTCTGGTTTGGCAGGGCTAGCAAGCGGGTCAGATGCTCTGGGCGTGATCACCCCACGCACACGACCTTTGGTGCTGGTCGTATTGCCTGAGTTACCCACCACTTGAAACACAGACGTTTTGTTGTCGTAGACGATGCTCTGGCCGGACACCTCATCGGTCAACTTGGTCGCCTTCACGCGGCGCATGACCGATCGACCAAAAAAGCGCACCGTGTCGTCCTTGCCGTCATAGACGATTTTCTCTGCCTCGCCCTCAATGAACTCGTCGACACCTTCGCGTTTTTGGCGAAAGTAAGACCGCCCACCTTGGCCACCCAATGCCGTGGCCGTTTGTGTGCCGTCCGGGTTTTGGCGAACCTCAACGCGGTCGGCGTTCACCACCATCGTGCCCTTGGTGATTTCGACGTTACCGCTGAGGATATTGAGCCGTTGGCCCTCGTCCACGCGGGCCGAATCGGCGGCGAAATTGAGGGGGTGATTGCGATCGACCTTCTCCGCCAGAGCAGGTGTGAGCCACATCGTGGTCAACAAAGCCAAGGCAGAAATCGGCGTACGGAAGGGGGCGAGGGGTAACAGCAGCATCTTGGGCATGAATTTTGCATCAATTCTAGCCATGAAGTGCCGAGCCGTGGGGCTCAATTTGGCGCAATGCCGCCCCACGTCTGGGTGATTACTTGCTTTTACGGACTTTATTGATCAAGGCCGTGGCCGTGATCAGCGCTTTCTCGGGCGAGCCATTCATGCCAACCGAGGTGTAATACAGACCGGATATACCCAGTGCTGGCACGCCATCAATTTTGTAGGCATCAGCCAAAGTGCGCGCTTGACGGCCCTTGGTTTGAACGCTAAACGAGTCATATAAAGACAGAAACTTGGCCTTGTCGACACCCTGCTTGACGAGGAAATCAGCCATCGCGCCGGGTTGATCCAGCTTGAGGCCTTCTTCGTGCATGGCGTGGAACACCTTGCCGTGCAGCGCCGGGATCATGCCCATCGCCTCTAGTGCGTAATACAGGCGCTGGTGGGCGCCAAACGGCACCTCTCGGAACGCAACAGGCACCCGACGGAAGGCGACATCAGCAGGCAACTTGGCTGCCCAGGCGGCCAAATAGGGCTCGAACTGATTGCAGTGCGAGCAACCGTACCAAAAAAACTCAACCACCTCGATTTTGCCCGCTGGCGCCGCTGTCGGGACAGCTTGCTGCAGCTTGGCGTAGTGTGTACCTTCAACAGGCTCGGCGCCTTGCGCCCATGCCAGAGACGGCAAGCCTGCACCTACACCGACCCCTAGGCCCAAGCCCACAGCACCCAAGGTCTGGATCGAAAAATCACGGCGATTCATGAAAACGTCCTTTGTAATTTACTTTTGCACCCGCACCAGCGCCGATTCAACACTGGCAGCTTGCAGCTTGACGCGGACTTCTTCTGCCTGCTCACGCTGAGCGAAGGGCCCCAACCGAACCCTGTACATGGTTCGACCGTTGACTTCGCGCTCTTGTATGCGAGGCTCCAAACCCATCATGGCCAATTTGGCACGTTGCTGCTCAGCGTCAACCGGACTGCCATAAGCGCCGGCCTGCACTTGGTAACTCAACGCATCAGAGGCCGGTACGGTGGACACGGTATCGCCCGACAAGATGGCAGCTGGGTTGCGGCTGCTGGATGCGGCAGTACTCGCCGCTTTGGCAGCGGGCTTAGCGACACTGGCCGCTGGCACGACCGGAGCGGGCGGCGCCACAGGCGTTTCCACACCACCAAGGTCTGCGCCAGAGGCTGCTGAGGAAGCCGGCGCGCTGGCTTCAATTTGTACGGCATGAGGTTTGGCTGCATTTTTGCCATACAGCGGCCTATTAGGGTCCCAATTTTTATTGTGCTCGACCTCAGCGGCATCTTGCTCAGCGGTACGCTGGGGCACTTTGTCCAGAAACGGCAAGGGCACTTTGGTGATGTAAAGCGCAACGCCCAGCGCAAGCGCCAAGCCGATCAACAGGCCAACAATCATGCCGAGGAAGAAGCCTCCGCGTTGTGAATTCATAAGGGTGATCCTCTAACTAGGCGAGCAGTTCGATTACATCTTCTCGGGCGCGCTGACGCCCAGCAAAGCCAAGCCATTGCGCAGCACTTGCGCAACCGCAGTCAGCAAGGCCATCCGGGCTCTGCTTAGCTCGACATCATCCACCAAGAAGCGCTCCGCTGCGTAGTAGCTGTGGAAGGCGCTGGCCAAGTCGCGCAGGTAAAACGCCACATCGTGTGGTGCCAAGGCGTGCGCAGCCGATGTCAGCATGCAAGGGAATTCGGCCAGACGCGTCATCAGCGTCAACTCTGTTGGGGCGACCAACAAACTGACTTGGCCTTGCGCCAAGGAGGCCAAATCGCCCCCCTTGTCCACGTACTGGGCCAGCACGGAATGGATACGGGCATGTGCGTACTGAACGTAGAACACGGGGTTCTCGTCGTTTTGCTTCAAGGCCAGATCCACGTCGAAAACGAACTCGGTATCGGCCTTGCGACTGATCAGGAAAAAGCGCACGGCATCTTTGCTGGTCCACTCGATCAGGTCGCGCAAGGTGACGTAGCTGCCTGCGCGCTTGGAGATCTTGACCTCTTCGCCGTCTTTCATGACGGTGACCATTTTGTGCAAAACGTAGTCAGGCCAGCCTTGTGGGATGCCCACGCCTGCGGCTTGCAAACCAGCGCGCACGCGGGCGATGGTGCCGTGGTGGTCTGAGCCTTGGATGTTCACGCACTGCTGAAAGCCGCGCTCCCATTTGGCGATGTGATAGGCCACATCAGGCACAAAGTAGGTGTAGCCGCCTTCGGACTTGCGCATCACGCGGTCTTTGTCGTCGCCGTAGTCGGTGCTGCGCAGCCACAGGGCGCCGCCCTCTTCGAAGGTCTTGCCTGCGTCCTTGAGTTTCTGCACGGCGGCATCAACCTTGCCTGATGTGTACAGGCTGGACTCTAAGTAGTAGTTGTCAAACCGAACGCCAAAGGCCTTCAAGTCCAAATCTTGCTCGTGACGCAGGTAGGCCACGGCGAACTGGCGGATGCTGTCGAGGTCATCCGGGTCGCCCGACGCCGTGAACCCACGGTCATCTGCCTGAACCGTCTTTTTGTCAGCGAAATCGCGTGCGATATCAGCGATGTAATCACCGTTGTAGGCCGATTCGGGCCAGTCAGCATCCCCCGGCTTGAGCCCTTTGAGGCGCGCCTGCGTGGACGAGGCCAAAGTGGCGATCTGCACGCCAGCGTCGTTGTAATAGAACTCTCGCGTGACGGCCTGGCCTTGGGTTTCGAACAAATTGCACATGGCGTCGCCCAACGCACCTTGGCGACCATGCCCCACGTGCAGCGGGCCTGTGGGGTTGGCTGACACAAACTCCACCAGCACCTTGCGGTCTGACAGCGGCTGCCAGCCAAATTTGGCGCCATCGGTCAGCACATCGTTCACGATGGCCTGCTTGGCCTCGGGCTTGAGCCGCAGGTTGATGAAGCCGGGGCCGGCGATCTCGATGGCCTCAACCCACTGCTGCACGGCCGCTTGCGCTTGCAATGCCGCAACCAAGGCGGTGGCCAGCTCTCGGGGGTTCTTTTTGAGGGGTTTGGCCAACTGCATGGCCGCCGTCACAGCCAAATCGCCGTGGGCGGCCTGCTTGGGGGCCTCGAAAACAGGGGTGAAGGACGCATCTGCGTCGGGCGCAACTTGGCGCAGGGCCTCGCCCAAGGCAGAAAGAAGGGCACGCTTGGCTTGAATCATGCCCCTGATTCTACGGGTGACACCGGGGACTGGCGCACCTCACCTGCTTGATTCAAACCGTGCGCAGTGTTTGCCCAGCGGCAATGGGGTCACCAGAGCGCTCCAACTCGACCAACCAGCGCTTGTAAGAGCCCATCTCGCCAGACTGCCAAGGGTGAAAGCCTGGCTTGAGGTATGCAGCGTAATGACCCAAGAAAGACGGCTTGGTAAACAGGCCGCCGATGCCGTAAAGCCACCACAAACCCTTGAACCAGGTCGTGGTGCGCTGCCAACGGGTCAAACCATCGACCTTGAACATGCGGTTCATGACCATGAAGGTGGCCAAGGGGAAGAAGAAACTGATCTCAATGAAACCCAAAATGCGGGTGAAATAGCCCACCTTGGCCACTTTTTGCATGACATCAAAGGCGACCGCCTTGTGCTCCATCTCTTCCATGGCGTGCCAAGCGTACATACCGGCCACACGTGGGTCAGACTCTTGCACCATCTCGGGCGAGTCAAACAAGAGGTGCACCATGATCGCGGTCATGTGCTCAGCCGCTGCAGTGAAGGCCAGCGTGTGTTTGCGCGAACCGTACTTACGGAAGAAGTCGAACAACCAGAACTTGTAGATGCGCTCCAAAGCGTCCACGTCAACGCCCTGCTGCTTCAGCCGGTTATTGAACTGGTCATGCACCATGCCATGCTGACCCTCTTGGCGGATGAAGTCTTTGATTTCTTGCTGCATCACCGGATCGGTCACACGCTCACGGTAATCGCGTACACAAGAGATGAAGAAGCGCTCGCCCACCGGGAAGGTGGTGGACATGGCGTCCGCGAAGCGGGTCTTGAATGCATCGGCGCCCCACCAGTAGCGGGGAATATCCGCATCACCTAGTTTGAAGTCGAGCTTCTCGCGCGGAATGATGGTTGGGCTTTTGTTTTGTGCGTTCATGGTTTATCCGGTCGGCAAAGCCGTGATCAAAAAAGTGGCAACTCAACTGCTAGGCTGCACGATCACACACGCTGCACCCTACCCACTAGGTCATTCCCCGACATATAGGCATCCTGCACGACATTTAGCAAGGTCAAAATACCGAGAAATACACCTTTCAAGGGGGCCTTTTCAAGCAACGTCAATGCGCGCACAGTGCAACCATGGGGTGCATCCACTTTGGACCAACATGGGCGGTATCGACATTGATCTGGAATCCGGCACGATAGGCAAGTACCGGATCATCAAACGGCTGGGCGAAGGCGCCACCAGCGAGGTCTTCCTGTGCCGGGACGACTTCCATGGCCGCGAGGTGGCCGTCAAGCGCGTGCGCTCATCGGCGCTGGGCGATGCGGTGGATGGGCCCGTCTATGCCCGCTTTTTTGCGGCCGAAGCCGCGTTGGTGGGGCGGCTGCAGCACCCCAATGTGGTTCAGATTTTCGATGCCGTACCCGATCCGACCGCGCCTTATGTGGTCATGGAGTACGTACCAGGCACCACCCTGCGCACGTATTGCCGCGCCGACCAGTTGCTGCCGCTGGAGCTGATTGTTGAAATTGGATTCAAATGCGCCATGGCGCTGGGTTATGTGTACCGACAGGGCCTGATCCACCGTGACGTCAAGCCAGCCAACATCATGGCCATCACCAACGCGGCAGGCGTGGTCACCGATGTGAAGATCACCGACTTTGGCAGTGTGCTGAACTTGGCTGCTGACTCCACACAAGTCCATCAAGTTGGGTCGCTGGCCTATATTGCGCCAGAGCAACTCGACGGCCAAGTGCCCGATTGCCGCGCCGACATTTATGGCTTGGGTGCCGTGCTGTATCACTTGGTAGCAGGGCGGCCGCCTTTTGATGCGCCCTCACAAGCGGCTTTGATGAACATGATCTACAACGTGGATGCGACGCCGCTGTCGGGCTCACGTGCCGGTGTCGATCTGGCGGTTGACCAAGTCATCCTCAAAGCGCTGGCCAAGAACCCTGACGACCGCTACCCGAACTGGGATGCGTTTGCGCAAGCGCTCTCGGGCCTGATCGCCAACCACAAAGTGCCGCGCGGGCATTTGCAAGGTGTGCTGGACTCAGAGCGCTTTAACTTGCTGCGCTCACTGGATTTTTTCTCAACTTTTGGTGATGTGGAACTGTGGGAAGTGGTGCACCGCGCCAAGTGGCAGCGCTTCTCATTTGGACACGCGCTGTTCCGCCGAGGCGAAGAGGGCCGCCTCTTTCACATCATTGCCCAAGGCAGTGTGGAGGTCTACCGCGACACCAAGCGCGTGGCGCTATTGGGTGCAGGCACCTCTGTGGGTGAAATGGCGTATCTGGCCCCCAGCCCCGAACTGCGTCGACACAGCACCGATGTGGTGGTGACTGAGCCAGCCACGACCATCTCGTTCACGCCCGAAGCGATGCTGCAGCTGAGCCCCGCCTGTCGGCATTTGTTTGACGAGGCATTCATCCGCGTGCTGGTACGCCGCCTGCATGCCGCCCATGAGGCCTTGGCACACCCCCGACGCATCATGTAAGGACCCGTATTTGCGTTATGGTGTGCAGTGCAGGCCATGCTGGTCTGACCGATCAACACACCCTTCGAAGGAGTCCTGATATGCGTACTTTGATTGCTGGCGTCACCCTGGCTTTGTTGTCTACTTTGGCTCACGCCGCAGATGCCACCTGTGATGCACGTGCCGCCGAGAAAAAACTCGCTGGCGCCGCCAAAAATAGCTTCATGAAGAAGTGCGAGAAAGACGCGGCAGCAGCCACCCCGGGTGCCGCGTGTATGGGCAAAGCTGCCGAGAAAAAGCTGTCTGGCGCCGCCAAGAACAGCTTCGTCAAGAAGTGTGAAAAAGACATGGCCGCCGCACCAGCGAACTGATCAGCGTGTCCAGATGCCGCGAGCCAACATGGTCGCGGCCAAAGGGATGAAGAGAAGAAGGTGTGCCTCGATCATGATCAGTCGGCGCACCTTTTTGATTTCAGCCTCAGCGGGCAGTGAGCCGTCCGCATCCAGCTGCTTGCGCCAGCGGATGAAGCTCAAGGTCGGCTTGATCGAGATGAGCCCCATCACCGCAAACAAGCCCACCATGGTGTGCAGCAGCGGCTGGTGCCAATACCAAGCCCAGCCCTTGACGCCCCAATAGGTGCGCGCCAAGCCGGTCAACAGCACCGCGATGGCGGCAAACAAGTAGATCAAATCCAAGCGTGCCAAGCGCCTCACGACAGCGGCATTCATCCACTCATGGCGACACAAGGCGGCCTCGCTGGTGATGAAGACCACCAAGGCCAAAATGGACGCGATATGGACATAGGCCAGCCAGGATTCGAGCATGTCGCTTACTTCTTGGTCTTGGCTTTGGCGCCGTCAGCTGAAGATGCTACTGCGCTGGCCTTTTCAGCCGCAGCGGCCTTCTTGGTGGCGGCTTTTTCAGCCTTGGCTGCTACTTTGGCTTCCTTGGCTGCGGCCTTGGCTTCTTTGTCGGCGGCCTTCTTGGCTGCTTTCTCAGCCTTTTTGTCAGCCACTTTGTTATCCACCACGGCCGCTGGTGCAACAGCAGGCGCGGGCGCAGGAGCAGGCGCGACGGCAGGTGTCACAACAGCCGCTTTCGCTGCTTCCGCTGCTTTCCCTGCCTTCTCGATCTGAGCTGGCTTGGCTAACTTAGGTGCGGGCACGGCAGCAGGCATCCCTTTGAAGGTGGCGCCGTTGACCGTCAAGCCAGCCGCAGACAGCTTGGCTGCATTGGTCTCGCCGATGCCCGCCACGCGGTTGACCAAGTCATTCCAGTCCTTAAAGGCACCGGCCTTGCGTGCGTCGATGATTTTGGCTGCGCCCGCCGGGCCCACACCCTTGACCGAGTCCAACTGGGCGGCATCCCCACTGTTGGCATCTACAGCGGCAAAGGCGATAGAGGCGAACAAGGCCAGCATGAGGGCGAGTAGTTTTTTGATCATGAGAACTCCAAAAAAGGATGTGTGAACAAACAGCTTATCCATAACGCCCCCTCAGCCACCACGTTGACAGCCCACGCCGTTTATTTACAAGCGCACGGTGCCCTGCCAATAAGCGGGGTCTGCATAAGCCTGCTTGATGAAGTCAATCCACAAGCGCAAGCGCAAGGGCAGGTGTTTGCGTTGCGCGAAGACCGCGTAGATGCCATTGGGCGGCGCGGCGAAGTCATCGAGCACACTCACCAAGTGGCCTACTCGCACATCGGCCTCGACCTCCCACCACGATCGCCACGCCAGCCCCAAGCCGGCCAGACACCACGCGTGCAGCACCTGCCCGTCAGAGCAGTCCAGCCGGGTCAAAGGCCGAACATGGCTGAGCTGCCCATCCACCGTGAAGGCCCAACCGCGTCGCTGGCTGGCTTCAGAGCTCAAGGTCAGGCACTCGTGTCGGGTGACATCAACAGGGTGCATCGGCCTGCCATGCGCTTGAAGGTAAGCCGGGCTGGCCACGCACAGGCGGCGGTTGTCTGCCAACCGTGTGCTGACCAAGCCCGAATCGGGCATGTCACCCACCCGTACCGCACAGTCAAAACCTTCATTGACCAGATCGACCAAACGGTCAGACAGGTTCAAGGACAAGGACACATCAGGGTGCAAGGCTACAAAACGCGGCACCAACGGCGCCACATGCTTGCGTCCAAAGCCCGCAGGCGCGGTGATGCGCAAGTGCCCGCTGGCCTGCAAGCCACCCGCACTGACGCTGGCCTCGGCTGTGGCCAGATCAGCCAACAGGCGTTGTGCGTCTTCCAAAAAGGCGCTGCCCTCATGCGTGAGGCTGATTCGGCGTGTGGTGCGCACCAAGAGCTTGACGCCCAGACGCTCTTCCAGCCCATCAATGCGGCGGCCGATCACCGCAGGGGCCACCCCCTCGGCGGACGCCGCAGCGGTCAAACTGCCCTTGATGGCGACGGCCACAAAGGATTCAATCTGTTTGAGTCGGTCCATGATGTCAAATGAAACTAATCACCCCAGATTAGATGCGTAAAAGTCATAAATCAATGCCATTTATTGATATTAATAGCCAGATAAGTATCGAATAAAATGAGGGTTCGGGACGCCGTCCCACCTGATTCACCATCCATCTATTTTTGACGAGGTTCACCATGACCGCACGCACCACCGTCCACGGCCTCCAAGTGGCCACCGAGCTGTTCAGCTTCATTGAAACCCAAGTGCTGCCCGGCACTGGCATCACAGGTGCGGCCTTCTGGGCTGGCTTTGACAAGATCGTGGCCGATTTGGGCCCCAAAAACGCCGCCTTGCTGGCAGAGCGTGACCGCATCCAGCTGGACATGGACGCTTGGCACACCGCCCACCCCGGCCCGATCACCGACATGGCCGCTTACCGCGCCCACCTTGAGCAAATCGGCTACGTGGTGCCAGTGCCTGCCAACACACAAATCACCACATCGAACGTGGATGCCGAGCTGGCCACGCAAGCAGGCCCTCAACTGGTGGTGCCCCTGCTGAACGCACGTTACGCATTGAACGCGGCCAACGCACGCTGGGGCAGCCTGTATGACGCGCTGTACGGCACCGATGCCATCAGCGAGGCCGATGGCGCCGAAAAGGGCAAGGGCTACAACCCCGTGCGCGGCAACAAGGTCATCGCCTTTGCTCGCCAATTTTTGGATCAATCCACACCGCTGGAAGGCGCATCACACAAAGACGCCACCGGCTACCGCATTGAAGGCGGCAAGTTGCTTGTGGCCTTGGCCAACGGCACCAGCACGGGCTTGCAAAACCCAGCCCAATTGGTGGGCTTCCAAGGCGCCGCTGCCGCACCGACCAGCGTCCTGCTGATCAACAACGGCCTGCACATTGACATCCAGATCAACGCCAACACCGCCATCGGCCAGAGCGATGCCGCCAGCGTGTCTGACTTGGTGCTGGAGTCAGCCCTGTCCACCATTTTGGACTTGGAAGACTCGGTCGCGGCAGTGGACGCGCAAGACAAGGTGCTGGGCTACAGCAACTGGCTGGGCATCCAGCAAGGCACGCTGAAGGAAGAAGTCAGCAAGGGTGGCAAGACCTTCACGCGCACGCTCAATGCAGACCGCGTTTACACGGGAGCCAACGGGGGCGAAGTGACGCTGCATGGCCGTTCGCTGATGTTCGTGCGCAACGTGGGCCACCTGATGACCAACCCGGCCATCCTGTGGGGCACCGAAGGCAAAGAAATCCCAGAAGGCATCATGGATGCCGTGGTAACCACCACCATCGCGCTGCACGACTTGCAGCGTCATGGTCAAAACGGCATCACCAACTCACGCAAGGGTTCGGTCTACATCGTCAAACCCAAAATGCACGGCCCAGCTGAAGTCGCGTTTGCCGCCGAATTGTTCACACGCGTTGAGCAATTGCTGGGCTTGGCTGACAGCACCGTCAAACTGGGCATCATGGACGAAGAGCGCCGCACCAGCGCCAACTTGAAGGCCTGTATCGCCGCCGCATCAAGCCGCGTGGCCTTCATCAACACTGGCTTCTTGGACCGCACGGGCGACGAAATGCACACCGCCATGATGGCCGGCCCGATGATGCGCAAGGGCGACATCAAGAACAGCGCCTGGATCGCCGCTTACGAGCGCCGCAACGTGCTGATCGGCCTGCAATGTGGCCTGCGTGGTCGCGCCCAGATCGGCAAAGGCATGTGGGCCATGCCTGACCTGATGGCCGGCATGCTGGAACAAAAGATCGCCCACCCCAAGGCCGGTGCCAACACCGCTTGGACACCCTCACCGACCGCTGCCACGCTGCACGCCATCCATTACCACCAAGTCAACGTGGCCGCCGTGCAGACCGAGATCGAGAAGTCGAATCAAGATCCACAAGCCTTGATGAACGACCTGCTGACCATCCCCGTGGTGGCACAAGCGACATGGTCAGATGCCGAGCGCCAGCAAGAGCTGGACAACAACGTGCAGGGCATCTTGGGCTATGTGGTGCGTTGGGTTGACCAAGGCGTGGGTTGCTCTAAGGTGCCTGACATCCACAACGTGGGCCTGATGGAAGACCGCGCCACGCTGCGCATCTCCAGCCAGCACATCGCCAACTGGCTGCAACACGGCGTGGTCACCGAAGCCCAAGTGCGAGCATCCTTCACACGCATGGCTACAGTGGTAGACGGCCAAAACGCCGGTGATGCCGCGTATCAGACGCTGGCAGCCAACCCCCATGGCGCCGCATTCCAAGCCGCGCTGGACTTGGTGTTCAAGGGCAAAGAGCAGCCATCCGGCTACACCGAGCCTTTGCTGCACGCTTGGCGTTTGAGGGTGAAGGCGGCTTGATTGCGACGCTGAATTAAAGCTAAACGGCACCCACTGAGGTGCCGTTTTTTCATCCCATCATCAAAACCCGTACTGCGCACCCACCCCAATCAAGTGGACTGAGCCAGACTGGTTGCCTGTGTCATAGCTGCTGAAATCAGCTGTGCCGACCAGTTTGAATTGCTTGTTCAAGGCGTACTCCAGCCCCAAGCCTGCGTACAGCTCAAAACCAGATTTAGATTTAGCGCCAACGCCGAATACGCCAGCACCATTGTCTTCAGCATTGACACGGGCCACGCCCAGACGCCCCACGCCTTGCAGCGCAGGCGTGAATTTGAGCCGCATCGCCGCGCCAAAGGTCAGCGCAGACACATCCACCGTGCGCACCACGAATGAGGTGGTTGACGCACGTGCCTGACCAAAGTTGATGTAAGCCACTTCCAGTGCCAACTGGGGCAAGGGCGCTCCCGGCAGCACATAGCCGCCATAGATCTTGACCCCGGTGTCATTGGTGCTGCACTCGGTCGTCAAGCTGCAGCTGGCCTCGATCTGGCTGCTGCCAATCACACCACCCACATAGGACTCAGCGTGGGCGGCGGCACACAAGACCAGCGCAGCTGCGCCACAAACAAGTTGCTTCATATCAAATACCTTGGTTAATGCGATTCATACAACGAAGGCCGGATGTTGCGCCATGCCAGCAGCCCATTGCCCCCCCTGAAGCAGGGATGAATCCGCCCAAAAGCGGTAAGGGCTGTAGCAGGGTGTTTCAGATTGCAGGCGTGTCAATCCCACGTTTACCCCCTAGAGGGCGTTTTCGTCGCTTCACAAGCCCCTTATAGGCAAAGGCCCACCCCTACAATCTTGCCTGTCTTTTAAACCAAGGGAGAAACCCAATGCGATCCATCCATTCACTGATTCTGGCCACTGCGGCCGCCGCGTCCACCTTGTTGGCCGGTTGCGCCACCGAGTCATCACAAGCCTTGGTGGTGCCGCAAGTCGCCGCCGCAGCCCACCCCTACGTGGGCGCACGCACACCCATTGCCGTGGGCAAGTTTGACAACCACTCCAGCTTCATGCGCGGCGTGTTCTCTAACGGCCCCGATCAAATCGGCAGCCAAGCCAAGACCATCCTGATCAGCCACCTGCAGCAGACCAACCGCTTCAATGTGCTTGACCGCGACAACATGTCAGAGATGAAGCAAGAAGCCGCCTTGAAGGGCACCACACAAAAGCTCAAGGGCGCCGATTACGTGGTGACGGGCGACGTGACCGAGTTTGGCCGCAAAGAAGTGGGCGACCACCAGTTGTTCGGCTTGCTGGGCCGTGGCAAAACGCAAGTGGCCTATGCCAAGGTCAGCCTGAACATCGTCAACATCGCCACGTCTGAGGTGGTTTACTCGGTTCAAGGCGCAGGTGAATACGCCCTGTCAAACCGCGAAGTGATTGGCTTTGGCGGCACCGCCAGCTACGACTCCACCTTGAACGGCAAGGTGCTGGACTTGGCCATGCGCGAATCAATCAACAGGCTGACAGACGCGATCGACACGGGTGCTTGGAAGCCCGCCCTTTAAAACCTGACCGCAGACACACATGACTTACAGCACGCAAAGATGGCTGGGGGTGGCTGTGGCCGTCTTCACCGCATTGAACATGGCCGGTTGCGCACAACCCAAACGCATATACGAATGGGGCAACTACCAAGGCTTGGTCTATGACCACCTCAAAGGCCAAAGCAAGGGGCCTGAGCAACAAATCGCCGACTTGGAGCGGGGCGTGGAAAAAGCCCGTTCAATCGGCGCCAGCTTGCCGCCCGGCTACTACGCCCATTTGGGATTGATGTACCTGACCATTGGCAAAGGCGACCAAGCGGCGCAGGCTTGGAACACAGAGAAAACACTGTTCCCTGAGTCAGGCCAGTACGTCGACTTTTTGCTCAACAACATGAAGAAGAAAGGGGGCTGATGTGCGCATCACAAAACTGTCTAGGTACTCGGCCATCGCGGCCATCGCCGCCATCGCGCTGCTGTCGGGCTGCGCCAGTCAACAGCCCAAGGCTGACTACACGGCCTTTCGCCAAGCCAAGCCCAAATCCATCTTGGTGCTGCCGCCCCTGAACGAGTCACCTGATGTCAACGCCTCATTCAGCGTATTGGCGCAGGTCACCTACCCATTGGCTGAGTCGGGCTACTACGTGATGCCTGTGTCTTTGGTGAACGAGACGTTCAAACAAAACGGCCTCGTCAACCCGCCAGAGATACACGCCGCAGCGCCTGCCAAGTTGAAAGAAATCTTTGGTGCTGATGCCGCGTTGTACATCAAGGTGACCCAATACGGCGCGGTTTACACAGTGCTCAACAGCTCGGCCGTTGTGTCGGCGCAGGCCAAACTGGTCGACCTGAACACAGGCAACACCTTGTGGACGGGCTCTGCCAGCGCCTCCAACAACGAGGGCAACAACAACTCAGGCGGGGGCTTACTGGGCGCACTGGTCACCGCAGTCGTCAAGCAGGTCATGAACCACTTGACTGACTCGTCTCATCCTGTGGCGGGCATCGCCAGCAACCGCCTGCTGACCGCTGGTGGGCCCAATGGCTTGCTGTACGGCCCACGCTCGCCCAACTATGGCAAAGAGGCGCCAAACTGATCTGAGCGATTGTTGTCAGCGTCCATTTTTTGCTGACACTGTCGGGTGTGACCCCCAAGCGCACCCGACAAACCTTATATTGCCGGCTGTACAACGTTGTACCGATTTAGCCGCGCATGACCATGACATCCCCCTACCCCCACCTGCTCGCCCCCCTTGACTTGGGCTTTACCACGCTGAAAAACCGCGTGCTGATGGGCTCCATGCACACAGGTCTGGAAGATGGCCGGGATTTGAGCAAACTGGCGGCCTACTTTCGGGAGCGCGCTGAGGGCGATGTGGGCCTGATCGTCACCGGCGGCTTTGCGCCCAATATGGCGGGCTGGGTCAAGCCCTTTGCGGGCACGATGTCGACCTCGGGTGCGGCACGCCGCCATCAGGTGGTGACACGCGCTGTGCACGAGGCCGGCGGCAAGATCGCCATGCAGATCCTGCACACCGGGCGCTACGCCTACCACCCGCTGGCTGTGGCGCCTTCGCGCATCCAGTCGCCTATCTCGATGTTCAAGCCGTTTGCCTTGTCCGCAAGCGGCGTCGAGCGCCAAATCCGTGCCTTCGTCAACTGCGCCATCAAGGCGCGCGAGGCCGGATATGACGGCGTCGAGATCATGGGATCAGAGGGTTATTTCATCAACCAGTTCCTCGCCAAGCACACCAACCAGCGCACAGATCAATGGGGCGGCGACTACAGCAACCGCATGCGCTTGCCGGTCGAGATCGTGGAGCGCACGCGCAAGGCCGTTGGCAAAGACTTCATCATCATCTACCGCTTGTCGATGATTGACTTGGTACCCGACGGCAGCACGTGGGATGAGGTCGTGATGCTTGGCAAGGCCATCGCCAACGGGGGCGCCAACATCCTCAATACCGGCATCGGCTGGCACGAGGCGCGTGTGCCCACCATCGCCACCAGTGTGCCCCGCCGCGCCTTTGCCTGGGTCACCCAGAAGATGAAAGCCGAGTTGATGGCAGCTGGCCTGAATGTGCCACTGGTCACATCCAACCGCATCAACACACCCGAGGTGGCAGAAGCGGTGCTAGCCGAGGGCTGCGCAGACATGGTGTCGATGGCGCGCCCCTTATTGGCCGATCCCTTCTTCGTCAAGAAGGCCTCACAAGGCAAGGCTGACGAGATCAACACTTGTATCGCGTGCAACCAAGCCTGCTTGGACCACATCTTCCGCAACAAGCTCACCAGCTGCTTGGTCAACCCCCGTGCTTGTCACGAGACCGAACTGGTGTACAGGCCTACGCCCAACAAGCGCCGCATGGCGGTCGTAGGCGCGGGGCCTGCTGGGCTGACTGCGGCCACGCTGCTGGCCGAGCGCGGCCATCATGTCGACCTGTTCGATGCGGCTGCTGAAATCGGCGGCCAGTTGAACATGGCCAAGCAGGTGCCCGGCAAAGAAGAGTTCCACGAAATGCTGCGCTACTTTGGCAAGCGCGTGGCCTTGACCGGCGTGAATTTGCGCCTCAACACCCGCGTCGATGCCGCTGCTCTGCAAGGCTACGACGAGGTCATCGTGGCCACTGGCGTGAACCCACGCGACCCCAAGATCCCCGGACAAGATCACCCCAAGGTGCTGAGCTACATCGATGTGTTGCGCCACAAAAAACCCGTCGGCCGCAAGGTGGCGGTGATTGGTGCGGGTGGCATCGGCTTCGATGTGGCCGAGTATCTGGTGCTCGATGGCCACTCAACGACCCTCGACTTGGCTGCGTGGCAGGCCGAGTGGGGCGTCACTGACCCGGCCCTGTCACCTGGCGGCTTGAGCAGTGCCAAACCGCATGTGACACCGCCTGCACGCGATGTCGTCCTGCTGCAGCGCAAAAAGGGCAAGCTCGGTGGCGGCTTGGGCAAGACCACAGGCTGGATCCACCGCACCACTTTGAAGATGAAAAACGTCGAGATGGTGGGTGGCGTCAACTACGAGCGCATTGGCGATGAAGGCCTGCTGGTGAGCTACGGCGAAGACCGCAAAGACCCCACTTGGATCCCGTGCGACAACGTGGTGCTGTGCGCGGGCCAAGTCCCCCTGCGCAGCTTGGCCGATGCACTACAGGCCGCTGGCAAAACGCCGCATGTGATTGGCGGCGCGTTTGAGGCCGGAGAACTGGATGCCAAGAAGGCTATCGATCAGGCGGCCAGGTTGGCTGCCAGCCTGTGATACGACGGCGCGGGGCTCAAGCCAAGCTCAACGGCTGTTGTCGATGTACCAGCGCACAGCCTCGGCCAAGCCGGCACGGACATCGTGCGTGGGCTCATAACCCAGCTGTGTGCGGGCCTTGCTGATGTCCGCCAGTGAGTGGCGCACATCGCCCGCACGGAACGGTGCAAAGGCCGCATCCGCGACGCTGGGAACAGCTTGCTCACGCACCAAACCATCGGCGATCAACTTGTGCAGCTCAACCAAGGTCGTGCGGTCACCCACAGCGACGTTGTAGACCTGAGCCACCTCGGGCTTGTAAGGCGCCAGGGCCGCACGCAGATTGGCTTGCACGGTGTTGGCTATGTAGCAAAAGTCGCGTGAGGTTTCGCCGTCACCGTTGATGGTGCAGACCTCGCCTCGCAGCATCGCAGCCACCCAGCGCGGGATCACAGCGGCATATGCCCCATTGGGATCTTGACGAGGGCCAAAGACATTGAAGTAGCGCAGACCCACCGTCTCGAAACCGTAGCAGCGCTGAAATACCTGCGCGTACAGCTCATTGAGGTACTTGGTCACAGCGTACGGTGACAGCGGGTTGCCGATGATGTCCTCTACCTTGGGCAAGTTGGGCGAATCACCATAGGTCGAGCTAGAGGCCGCATACACAAAACGCCCCACGCCCTGTGCGCGCGCGCCTTCGAGCATGTTCAAAAAGCCGGTGGCGTTCGAGCGATGCGTGTTGAGTGGGTCGGCGATCGAGCGCGGCACGGAGCCCAATGCCGCTTGATGCAAGACCACATCCACGCCTGTGCATACTGATTGACAGGTCGCCGGATCAGCGATGTCGCCTTCCATGAACTGGTGACGCGCCCAAGCATCGTCGCCCACGGCCGCTTTTACCTGATCCAAGTTGTGCCGGTGGCCTGTAGAAAAATTATCTAAGCTGACCACCGTCTGGCCTGCGCGCAGCAAGGTTTCCAGCAGGTGCGAGCCAATGAAGCCGGCACTGCCGGTCACCAGCCACTTGCGCGGCTTGGCAGCGAGTTGCGAGGCAAGGTCTTGAGGCAAGGTAATCACAGGCGCCACACTCCAAAACCACGCTCACGCAAGGCATCGGCATCGGCCGTGCACTTCACATCCATGAACGGTGCGCCAGGGTTGAGCTTCGTCGCAAGCTCATCCAGCGAGCGCTCACGCAGCTCTTGGTGGGCCACGGCTGACACGATGGCCGCAGCACGCGGCAACGCATCCCAAGAGACCAACTTGACGCCGTATTCATGCATGGCTTCAGGTGCTTCGGCCACGGGATCGTGCACGTGCACGGTCACGCCGTAGCTCTCCAACTCGCGGATCACATCAATGACCTTGGAGTTGCGCAAGTCGGGGCAGTTTTCTTTGAAGGTCAAACCCAACACGATCACATCGGCACCCTTGACGGATGAGCCGCCTTGGATCATTTGCTTGATCGTTTGCTCGGCGATGTATTTACCCATGCCGTCGTTGATGCGGCGCCCGGCCAAAATCACCTGAGGGTGATAGCCCATGGCCTCGGCCTTGTGGGTCAGGTAGTAGGGATCGACGCCAATGCAGTGACCACCAACCAAACCCGGACGGAAGGGCAGGAAGTTCCACTTGGTGCCTGCGGCTTCGAGCACTTCAAGCGTGTCAATGCCAATGCGATGGAAGATCAGCGACAGCTCATTGACCAAGGCGATGTTCAAGTCGCGCTGGGTGTTCTCAATCACCTTGGCGGCTTCGGCCACTTTGATGCTGGATGCTCGGTGTACGCCAGCCTTGATGATGCTGGCGTAGACCTTGGCGACGGTATCGAGTGTCTCTGGCGTGTCACCGGCGACGACCTTGACGATCGTGGTCAGCGTGTGCACTTTGTCGCCCGGGTTGATCCGCTCAGGCGAGTAACCGACGAAGAAGTCGGTCTTCCACTTCAGGCCCGACTGCTTCTCTAGGATGGGGATGCAGACCTCTTCAGTGGCCCCCGGGTAGACGGTCGATTCATACACCACGATCGCGCCACGCTTGAGGTTTTTGCCAACCGCGTTGCTCGCGCCAATCAGCGGAGAAAAATCCGGGATGTGCGCTTCATCGACCGGCGTCGGCACCGCCACCACGATGAAATCGGCTTCCTTCAAAGCGGCTGCATCCGTTGTCGGACGCAGTTGCGACGAAGCCTTCAACTCCGCTGTGCTGACCTCACCCGTGGGGTCCACATGGCGCTTGTAAGCCTCGATTTTGTCGACCGACAGATCAAGACCGATGGTGGGGTAATGTTTGCCAAACTCGACCGCCAAAGGCAAGCCAACGTAACCTAAACCGACCACTGCAACTGTTGGCATGGTTCCTCCGATTTCATTGATTCAATTAAACAGCGTAATAGCCATACGCAGAACTGGTCACTTTACCTCGGCACTTGTTGAGGACAGCCATGACAACGGGGCAGTCTTCCAACGTGGCAAAGGCCTGGCTGATGGCAGGTCGTGGCGTCTGATCAGCCTCGACCACCACGATAACTTGCCCCACATGGGTCGCCAGTACGCGCGATTCCGTTGATGGCAACAAGGGCGGCGCATCAAAAATCACGATTCGATCTTTGTACGACGTCGCCAACTCGGTCAGCAAATCGACCATCGCGCCGCTGGCAAGCAGTTCGGTCGTGCGCGAATTGGCCGTGCCCGCGGGCAAGATGGTCAGCTTAGGGATATTTGTTTTCAGCATCACATCGGCTAAATCTGTGCCAGGCGTGGTCAATACGTCCAGCAAACCCTTGGCTGGAGGCAAGCCCAAACGGCTCAGCACAGACGGCCGCACCACATCGGCATCCACCAACAACACGGTGTGATCCAACTCCATCGCGATGCTCATGGCCAAGTTGATGGCTGAAAACGTCTTACCTTCGCCCGGCAAGGCGCTCGTCACCATGATGAGGTTGCCGCGCACGATAGGCGCGGCAGATTCGCCTGTGGCGTTCATCAGCAAAGGGCGTTTGACGACACGGAACTCCGCTTCAATTTGCGTCCGTGGTGCCCCTGGTACCAAGAACCCATTGGCGGCCAGCCGCTTCAAATCTAACTCAACCAGCCTAGAGCGCCTAGCGGGCTTGTAAGGGTCACTGTGCTCGGGGAACTCGATTGGAGCCACGCGGGCATCGCCCTTGGCACTCAAACTGCTGAGCGCCACCACGGTGGGGCCGCCATGCATCAACGGAGGCTCAATCAGCATCGGCGGCGGCACAACTTCAGCAGGCGGCTTGGCTTCTTGGTCTACGCCGGTTGCCGTCCACGGCACATCGACGCCAGCTCGTCGTAACTCTTCAATGCGCTTTGCCGCTTGTTCAATGATGTTCATTTTGGCTTCCTCAAGCGCGTGCGGCATGCATGGCGATCCAGCCTATCCAAACGACTTGCAGCGCAATCAATATCCCGCCTGCTGCTGCAAAATTGATCCAACTGCGCCGATCAGCCTGTATGTCCTCGTCACTGATGTGCATCGAGACGGAGCCCAACACAGGCCGCCCAGATAGCTCAATCAAGTCTTTGGGGACATGAACGGTTGGGAACATGAAACCCAAGCCAATCGCCACGCCAGCACCGATCAATAAGCTCACAAACAACAAAATAATGGCCAGCATCAACCTGTTGGGGAACACCGAATTGGGGGACACGCGGGTAGGCTCAATGATCCGAAAATCAGCCAATTGGGCAGACTGATCGAGCTTGACCCCCAGTGAGGCGGATTCACGTCGTGAGACCAGCTGATCGTAGTTTTTACGCATGACGCCGTAGTCACGGTTCAGCTGCGCCAGCTCTTCTTCCACCTCCGGCAGCTTGCCTGCTGTGGCGCGTGTTTCAGCTAAACGCTCTTGCTTAACCGACAGTTGCACACGCAACGAGGCCACATTGGCCTCAGCCTCGGCTAGCGAAACGCGGATTTTTTGATACACAGGGCTGGTCGCCGCATTACCCCTGCCTCGCCCGGAGCGGCCAGCGTAGTCCTGCTCCAGCTTACGCTGGCGCTCTAGCTGCGTGATGGTCCGGCGTGTACCGACCACATCGGGGTGCTCGTCCGTGTAACGGCGAAGCAGGTCATCCAGTAATTTTTTCTGTGACTCGATGCGTGTATCCAGTTCGGAGGGTGCGCCTCCTCCACCTCCAGCAGCGTCAAAAGGCAGTTGGGGATCTTCGGCTGACAACTCTTTTTTGTAAGCATCACGCGCATGCTCAGCCGCACTGAGGTCAATCCGCAGCTTGGAGACCTCATCAGACAGCAGCGAAACACGGCCAAAATAGTCTTGGTTGGAGGTGCCCGTCACACCAAAGTTACGCAGCTTGAAGTCCTTCATGCGTCCCTCGGCCTCAGCGAGCTTGACCTCGGAGGTGCGGATCTGCTCATCAATGAAGCGGCTGGCCCCTTCGGAATCCCGCCGTTTCTCGCCCACGCCAGAGTCAACGAACAGGTCAACCAAGCCTTGAACCATGCGCTTGGCACGCTGCGAATCCATGTCGCGGTAAGTGATCGCGTACAGGTTGTTGGTCAAGGGTTCGATTTTGATGGCCTTCATCAAGCCATCAACCTCGGCATCGTACTTACCAGGATTCCCTTGAGCCAAACCCAAGCCCGGAAGAGTCAGCAAGTGCTCGACATTAGGGCGTGAAATCAGCGTCTTGGCCAGCATGGTGACCTGCTGATCAATATCGAGCTGAAAGGTGATTTCCTTCATCAAGGGCTTGAGCACGGTTTGCGTGTCAACAAACACCTTGGCCGTGGCCTCATAACGGTCATGGGTCAGCATGACCCCGATGCCACCCAAAATCGCTATCGGCCACGCCACAGCCAGCACCACCCAGCGCCTGCGCTTGAGGCCAAACACCAATTCGGCCAATTGAGCGAAAACTTCATCCATGCTGATTCAAGTGTGTGGCGTGCGGTTAATGAACATATAGACGTGGGATCTTAAAACACGCTTTGCCTCAAACCAAGCACATGGCACACCGGGTCTGCGTTTTGTCTGCGGAATTCTGTCACAAGTACTCACACAACGCCCCCCCGCATCCGCACGGTTCGCTGCGCCGACCACTGCACCATGGCTCATGTGACGTTCGCTTCGACGTGTGGCAGCCACAAAGTGACCGTTGTGCCCTGCCCGATCTGACTGGCCACATCCATCTTGCCTCCCAGCAGCACCATGATTTCCTTGACCATGGTCACACCTAATCCGGTGCCAGCGATGCGGCCTGACGTGTCCGCGCGGTAAAACCGCTCGCCGAGCCGCGCCAGTTGGTCTGGCGACAAACCCAATCCATGATCCTGGATTTGCAACCCCACTTGTTGGCGATCACCCACGAGCTGCGACACCAAGCGCAAAAACACATCCCCACCTTGCGGTGAGTATTTGTAGGCGTTGCATACGACATTGAGTATGGCTTGGCGCATTTTCTGAGCGTCAACCAAAACCATGACGGACTCGATTGGGCCATCCCAAACCGGGGGGTGACGTGCTGGCGGCAGCTTGAAGTCAAGCAGCACGTCTTGTGCAATGTCGACCAAATTGCACGAAACCAGCTCAAAGTCCTTGCCTCGGCGTGCTTCGATGCGAGACAGATCCAACAGCTCATTGATGATGGTGACAATGGCCTCGCTTTGGCGGTAGATGCGGCCCAGCAACTCCTTTTGCTTCTCAGGCTTGAGCTCGCGTGTGAGCAGCAACTCGGTAAAGCCATAGATGCTGGCCATGGGGGTGCGCAGTTCGTGCGCTGCCATGGACAAAAAGTCGCTCTTCATTTGATCCACTTCGCTCTCGTGCGTGACATCGCGCAAATGCAATATCTGCGAGACGGAGCCGCCCTCGCTTTGATTCAGGCTCAACTCCAGCAGGCGTCGGCCAGGCGCTCGCATCTCTAGCACGGCCCGAGCCCTTGTGCCGACCTCTGCGCCGCAGCCCTCATGCGCGACCTGCTTGACATCGGCCAAGCACCTGATCTGTTGTTGCGGCTCGACTCGCTCGAACAAGCGCATGCTGAATGCGTCTTCATGAAGGCCCAACATGGCCGCACTGGGTATCCCTGTCAGGTGAGCAAAACCAGGGCTGACATAGCTGACGCAACCTTGCAGATCAAAGGACACAAAGCCATCAGGTGACAAGGCAAAAATGGCTGTCACTTGCTGGCTTTGTTCTTTGATTTTGATTTGAGTCACCTTACGCTCATGTATGTCCTGAAGCGAGCCGGCCATGCGGGTGGGTGCACCGAAATCATCGAAATAGACCTTAGCACGCAAGCGGCACCACATGTATTGGGCAGACTTGTTACGCAAACGACATTCCATATCCACCGACTCACAGGCCTGGAGCGCGCGGTCAATGGCATCGATGCAAGCCTGCTTATCAGCAGGGTGCAGCATCGTGTTGAAGGTCAGTCGGTTGGCCGGCACCTCGTTGGGCTCATAACCCAAGAGCCTGAAGAACTGGGGCGACCACCATTCGTCAGAGGCCCGCACATCCGGCCAGTCCCACATGCCATCGTTGCCGCCTTCTATGACCAAGTTATACCGCTCAGCCCCCGCTGCCATGGCCTCTTGCGCGCGGTGCGCCTCGGTGATGTCGTACGCCACGGAGATGTATTTCACGGGCTTTTGATCAACGTCAAGTACAGGCGATATGACACAGCGCACCCAATACAGTGCGCCGTTTTTAGTCTTGTTGCAAACCTCGCCAGACCAGATCTGACCATGCAATAAAGTCTGCCATGCGCCGATCCAAAAAAATGCATCTTGCGTTGCCGATGAGATCAAGCGGGGGTTTTGCCCTGTGAGCTCATCACGGCTGTAGCCACAGGCCTGACAGAAGGCGTCATTGACTTCGATGATGCCGCCGTCGGGTGCCGTGACGCACACCATGCTGAACTGATCTACCGTGCGAAGCAAAGCCGCGCTTTCAAAGGCGGTTTTTTGAGCGCTCAACTTGGCCTGATCGCGGTCAAGCGCCACGCCATGCACCTCGCGCCGCATCAAAACAAGCGCACGCCAGGTCACCAAAGGGCCCGCCAGCAAGGTCAACAAGGCGGCGGCCAACAAAGCCTCTTGCCAGCCGCGTACACCCGGTGCGATGACCGGGAGCGCAAACATGACAAGAACCTCACAAACCACCACGGTGAACAATAACTCCATCAGCAGCCGGGCCAAGCCCATGGCTTGACGCCTTGGGCTCAACCAAATGGCAGAAGATGATTCAGCGTGCATTTTTCTCAGAATATGAATAGCTTTCTCATGCTATTTCGGCTTTGCGCGGCCAAACATAAGGAAGATACTGAGGCTTACCTTGATTGGAGACGCGCTTATGAAACGAGTACTGATTGTGGAAGATCAAGCGGATATCCGCGAGCTGATCCGCATGACGCTGGAGATCGAAGATTTCGACATCCATGAAGCCGAAAACGGCGACCTTGGGCTAGAGGCTGCGCGCAAGCTCAAACCCGACTTGGTTTTGCTGGACGTGATGATGCCCGGTAGCTTGGATGGCTTTGGCGTGTGCGCCCACATCAAGGCTGATGCCGCCCTCAAGCGCATGAAGGTGGTGATCCTGAGTGCCAAAGGCCAAGACAACGACAAAAACCAAGGCAAAAAAGCCGGCGCCGATGGCTACCTGACCAAACCGTTCAGCCCCAAACAGCTACTCGAAATGGTTACCAAGCAATTGGGCTAACAAGCCGCACTGATCCCCATCATGAGCGCCGACGCCAAGACCAGCGAGCACGACATCACGCCCGAGCAGCTGTGCATCGGGCTGCATGTGCATCTGGATTTATCTTGGACTGAGCACCCGTTCACGTTTTCAAGCTTCAAGATCAAGTCGCTGGATCAGATCGCCATCATCCAGGGCTTAGGCCTCAAACGGATCAGGTACAGCCCAACCAAGAGCGATGCCAAGCCGCTACCAGCCGCTGCTCCCGCCACGCCAGACAAACACGCAGAGACACAGGCCAGTGCCCAGAAAGTGGTCGCCAACGAGGCTGACCCGTGTGTGCAAGCCAAGCGTGAACGCATGCACCGCCTCGCGGAGCAGCGCGCCAGAACCAGCGCATGCGAACAGGGCCTGCTTTCTGCGGCGAACACGATAAAGTCGATCAACAAAGACGTTTTTTCGAAACCGGACGAAGTACGTGAAGCCGCCAACACCTTGATCACAACGATTGCGGACTCGATGCTGGTCGATGCGGATGTGTCTGTCCAGCTGATGGCAGACAAAGTGGGTGGGGAAGACGCCTACTTCCACTCAATCAACGTGTCACTGCTGTCGATGATGCTGGCCAAAGAACTCAAAACGCCTGCTGCCATGGTGCAGATGGTTGGCGTGGGTGCCTTGTTTCATGACATAGGCGAGTTAGAAATACCCGAACAAATCTTGCGCAAACAAGAGGCACTGAACAAATCCGAGCTAGCTTTGTTGAAGTTGCATGGCGAGTACGGCATCAACATCGCTAAAAAAATAGGTCTGCCAACTGAAGTGCTTCAGGTAATCACACAGCACCACGAGCGTGTAGACGGCAGTGGCTACCCGCTGGGATTGACTGCGGCGCAGTTGTCTCTGCCCTCGCGCATTGTGTCATTGGTCAATGCATACGACGAGTTGTGCAACCCACCCAACCTGGCCCACGCCTTGACGCCACACGAGGCCTTGTCCACCTTGTTTGCGCAGCAACGCGCTCAGTTTGACCCCTTGTGCATGAGCACCTTCGTGCGCTGCATGGGCGTGTACCCGCCGGGCACGGTTGTGATTTTATCGAACGGCGCCACGGCGATGGTGGTATCGGTCAATACGAGCAAGCCCCTGCGCCCTGTGGTGGTGGTCTATGACCCGGCTGTGCCCAAGGATGCAGCCATCGTGGTCGACCTGGATACAGAGCAAGACGTTTCGATCACTCAAACCATCCGGCCTCAGAATTTATCGCCTGACGCCCATGTATACCTGTCCCCGCGCAAGCGGATGACCTACTACTTTGACACCCAACCCGGCCAACCCGGCTAATGCATCAGGACACGGCTGTGAGCAAACAAATTTTGATCATCGAGGATTCCGGCAGCTTCCGCATGGTGGTGAAGGTGGCGCTAGAGCGCTCAGGCTACGATGTCATGGAGGCGTCCAGCGCGGACAAGGCATGCACCATGCTAGATGGCCGAACGATCAACCTGATTGTGTGCGACCTCAACATGCCCGGCATGAATGGGCTGTCATTTGTGAAGCACCTGCGCACAACAGACTACAAGTTCACGCCCGTGGTGATGCTGACAACAGAGAGCACCGCAGACAAAAAATCAGAAGCCGCTGCGCTGGGTGTGAAGGCTTGGATAACCAAGCCCTTTCAACCCACACAGCTGGTGAATGCGATCAGCAAGCTGTGCCCCATGTGATGGCAAGAGGTTGTATTTGACCGCTCAACAGCCCTGGGCGAGATTCAACCCTCGGTGAAGATCCCCGTTGTGACGATACCGGCCCAAGTCCTATTCTGAGCCCCTCACTACGACCACATCTGAGGTGCCCATTGAACACGCTGCCCCACCGCTTCGCGCACATCCTGACCCTGTCCCTGATCAGTGGCGGACTGACCATCTCCACCAGTGCGCCATCGCACGCCAGCACGCTGAGCGACTTCTTAACCAAACTGATCAGCGCCCCCAGCTACGGCCCGTTTCCTAACCTGTTGGACAACCAGCCCACGCCCACCGACACCTGTAACCTGATCGACCGCAGTAACACCGAAACCGCCAATGGCAACAACATTGGTGTGCGCAACTACGGCTGCGTGATCAACAACCGCAACGTCGTTTTTTCAGTTTCAATCCCCAAGTTATGCGAAACCGTGTCCTGCGGTCTCATCGTGGACCAGCACGGTGCCACGATGAACGCCGAGCAAGAGAACAACGGCACCCATTTACGCGAGTACGGACAGCAAGCCATGCGCTACGGCGCGAGCACGCCCTACATCGTGATCCAACCCAACATGACCGATCTGATTGATCAAGTGACCAACAAGGTTGATCTGGTATCGGTCATGGGCCTTCCCTACAGCAATGAATTGCCTGCCTTGCTGGCCTTCGTGGCCAACGCCAAAACAGCTTTGCATGTAGATCCCAAGCGGGTGCACTTCCATGGTTTTTCTCGCGGTGGATTCACGGCATCAAAGGTCTATTGCGACCCCAAGACGAAGGGTCAGTTCGCGAGCATGGTCGGATCTGGCTCCTTTCTAGGTTGCGCTGTAGATCGCCCCTACATGCAATTCATCGGCGAAACAGATCCCAACTCCCTTGTGGCAGCCGGTGTCGCTCAGCGCTTTCATTCATCCGGCGCAAACCGCGAGGTCATCATTCAAGATGCCAACTGGCAGGTGCCGACCCTGAAATTCATGGCTGGCAAACCGACACTTGTCGGCAAACAGCAGCACCTTCGCTACACACTCGATGGCCACGTGCTAGAGAACGTTCAACACTCCGGCCTGGCCTTCCCCTTGGCTGGCCACTGCCTGCCATACGATGGTCCAGCAGGTTGGCTGGTTTGCCCCACCAACTTCGACATGGGACGTAAGATACTCAACTTCTTCATCCAACATCCCATGGAATGACTGGTCTGGCCGCAGAGCTTCGAGGCCGAGATGCCGATGTCCTGATCGAGGTTGCTGGCGAACGCGGCGCCACTTGGGCCGCACTGTCTGCCGACACCTCGATGCAAGGACAGGTGTGGCGCCCAATGTGTCTGAGTTCGCGTGAGGACTTTGTTCAACTACTGATCAATGCCTCACAGCAGCACCCCAAGTCCGACTTGGCGCTGTGTTGGGGTCGACGCGTTGGTCTTCAAGCCCTGAGCAGCCTAGGGACGGCGACCATGAGCTCGGCAACCATCAAGGATGCCATGGACATGACGCTCCAGTTGCACCATCTGCTGAACACACCGTTTGCACTCGATTACGTCGTGGAAGGTGATGAAGTAGCGTTCCGTACTGTGTATCTAAACGAACTGCGCCTGAACACTTGGTGCAGTTTTCATGCGGAGTGTCTTGCCGCCATTTGTGTCACCGCACTGAGCACCATGCTAGGTCGCGAAGCACT
This sequence comes from Aquabacterium sp., assembly GCA_030654395.1. Lineage (GTDB taxonomy): Bacteria > Pseudomonadota > Gammaproteobacteria > Burkholderiales > Burkholderiaceae_C > Aquabacterium. The sequence goes on along the minus strand of JAURXM010000116.1, from coordinate 19,849 downwards.
GGCTCTTCGCTACCACACACCCGTGAGATTCTGTGGCGATCCCTCACGCTACATTGATCTCTTGGCTCATCAAGTGATTGACGATGCGGGTCACTATCGCGTGATCTACCCCGCAAACATACTCGAAGAAAAGATCATCAGTCGCAACAAGACGCTCGCTCAGGAGCATCGTCAAATTTGGCAATCAGCCCTCCTGGCCAATGAACTGCGAGTGCAAAAGCAAAGGCAAATCAGCGCAGAGGTGATAGCGATACTGCAGCGCTCACCCGATCACTCTCCGTCACTGAACGACATGGCCGGACAACTGAGCATGACTGAGCGCATCTTGCGTCGCAGGCTAGATGGCGAATCACTCACCTATCGCGAGCTCGTGCAGCGAGCCCGACTGCTTCGAGCACAGCAACTGTTGATGCAGCACGATGTATCCGTAGAAGCCGTATCGCGCACCATGGGTTTTGCCGACACCAGCAATTTCCGCAAAGCTTTCAAGCAGTGGACAGGTCAGGCACCATCTGAATGGCGGCGCCAAAATCTGACCGCGTCAGACACCAGCCAAGCTTGAGACGCCAGCCGCGCCTCACGACATCTTCGCCACCCACGCCAAAGGCGCATGGCGCAGGAACCAGCCAACCAGCGTCCACGGCCAAGCTGGCACACAGGCTTTGGCTGGCTCGCGCTCAATCGCAGCCACCAAGGCCCGGCAACCCGAGGCCGTGTCCACCATCAAAGATGTTTTGGCTGACTTGCTGCTCAACTCGGTTTCGATGTAGCCCGGAAAAATCGTCGTGACCTTGATCGGTGTGCGGATCAAGTCAGCACGGATGCCTTCGGTGAGCGCAGCCAGACCCGCCTTGGTCGCTGCATAAGTGGTCAGGTTACGCGGCAGCCCCCGCATGGCACTCATGGATGAGATGCTCACAAGGTGCCCGCTGTTTTGCGCGCGGAAAATCTCGACCGCCGCCTCGCACTGCGCCAGCGCCGCGATGAAGTTGGTCTGCGCCGTTTGCAAATTGGCATCGAAACGTCCTTTGCCAATCGGCTGACCTTTACCCAAGCCCGCATTCACGATGACCCGGTCGATGCTGCCCAGGTCTTGCTTGAACGCCTTGAACACCTCAAAGACCTGTGTGTGCACATTGACGTCCAGAGGGCGCACCAAGACCTTGATGCCCGGGTGCTTGGCCTCTAGCTCAGCTTTGAGCTCCAGCAGCTTGTCCACACGCCGTGCGCACAGCGCCAAGTTGCGGCCCTTGGCGGCAAATTCGCGCGCCATGCCTTCGCCCAAGCCCGAGCTGGCGCCCGTGATGAGGATGTTTTGTCGGCGCTGCGTCATGTCACTGCTTCAGAAATGCCAGCACCGGGGCCACGGTGCTGACAGGGTCCTCCTCATGCGGGACGTGGCCCAGCTTGTCGAACACAGCCAAGCGGCTGCCCACGATGTCGCTCTGGAATTTGTCGGCGTTGTCTGGCGGGATCAAGTGATCCTGGCCACCCCAGATGATCAGCGTCGGTTGCTTGATCTGTTTGATCTTGTCTGCAAACGCGCCAGGCTGGTTTTGACTGAAACGGTCAGTCAGAGCCGCGCGGTTACCGGCTCGCAGTGTCAGCTCATAGTAGCGATCGACCAACTCAGGCGTCACCTTGGATGGATCACCGTATACGCTGAGCACGCTGGACTCGACCATGCCGCGCGGCAGCAGTCGGGCCATGACAGGCTTGAACGCCGGGATGTGCGCGATTTTGAATCCGATGGGCATGTCCGCTGCTTTAAAGGGGTAACCCGCCGCATCAACCAGCACCAACTTGCTCACGCGCTGTGGGTGATCCGCGGCCACCATCCAAGCGATTTCACCGCCCAGCGAATTGCCCGCGATCACGGCTTGCTTGACCTGCAGCTTGTCCATCACCCCCACCACAAAGCGCACATACGCAGACAAACGGTAGTCGCCATCAGGCGCGGGCCCGGTCAACCCGAAGGCTGGCATGTCCATTCTGATGACGCGATGCTGCCCCTTGAGCGACTCAACCCAGCCATCCCATGTGTGCAAACTGGCCGAGGTGCCATGCAACAGCACGATCGGCTGCGGATCATCACGTGGGCCTTCATCGCGCAGGTGCACCTGCATGCCGTCGATGGCCACAAACTGCGAAGGCGCTGGCGCCCAACGTGCTGTCAGTGTCTCAACCGGCCTATCTGGAGCCCAGGCCATGACCACGCCCACACCAGATCCAACCAGCACCAGCGCCAACAACCCGCCCAACATCTTCAACGCCTTCATCGCCAATCCTTTGTATTCATGTTTTACAAACCAGCAGTATGCCGTCAACGGTAGGTCAACAAAGGCGAGGCGCCCCCCTCAAGGTGAGCGTGCTCGTTGATGGAGAGCAAATGCAAGCCATCGCGGCCTACCCGTATTTTGGTGATGCCCGCATTGGCCAAAGTCCAATTGATCGTGAACGCCTGAGCATCACTGAGCCCCAACAGGTGCGCACAGATCACGCTGATGGTGCCGCCGGAGGTGAACACCAAGGTGTTGCCCTTGGCTGGCGTTTGCTTGACCAAATCGTCCAGCGCCGACACCACGCGCAGCTTAAAAATCGACCACGGCTCTTTGTATTCTTCGTCGTGGTTGCCACCGACCCAACGCGACACCGCATCCCTGAAAAAGGTCTGGAAGGTGCGGTGCGGGTCGCCCGATGCGGCCATGTCGCTCATCATGATGAGCTTGTCGGCGTAACGCGGCTCTGCCACTTCGATGACGTTCTCGTGATCGAACTCGTTGACGCCAGCATGCTGTACCAGCGAGAGCGTGTGGCTGGCCTCACCGACCAACTCACCCAAGGCACCAGCTGCCGTTTCTTGATGACGTTGCATGCTGCCGCTGATGGCCTGATCAGCCAGCACGCCACGCGCTTTGAGCGCCTGACCCAATACGCGCGCCTGCACATGCCCTGTGGCCGAGAGCTGGTCATAGTTGCTCGACCCAAATGAAGCCTGGCCATGTCGCAACAGATAAATCGTACCCATGTGTGAACCCTTGTGTGAACCGTTTTCAGGCCTTCGCCTGCTTGATCAAACCGATGCAGCGCCAATCCAAGTAATTCACCAATATCCAAAAGTTCTTGAACGCTGGGTTGCTGGTCTGCTTGTGGTTGTATCGGTAATAAATCTGCTGCGCGATCACCGCCAAACGAAACAAGCCATAGACCTCGTAAAAGGCCCAGTCGCCTGTCCGGTCAATTTTGTAGCCTGATTTGTCGAGGTAGTAATCCACGACTTCTTCGCGGCGCAACATGCCGCTCAAATGCGTAGGCTGGCGCCGCGTGGCCTTGAGCAGCTTGTTGTCGTCCGCGTTGATCCAATAAGCCAGCGCGTTGCCCAAGTCCATCAACGGGTCACCCAGTGTCGCCATCTCCCAGTCGAGTACGCCAATGACATGGGTCGGATCTTGCTCAGACAAAACGACGTTATCAAAGCGCCAGTCGTTGTGGATGACCACGTTGGCGATGTCGTGCGGAGTGCGCTCTTTGAGCCACGCCATGACACGTTTGTAGCTGGGCACATTCCAAGTCAGCGCCTTGGTGTAGCGCTCGCTCCAGCCTTCAATCTGGCGCTTGCAGTAGCCACTGCCTTTGCCCAGGCTGTCCAAGCCCGTGGCCTTGACATCAACCTGATGCAGCTCAAGCAATTTGTCCAGCACATTGGTGCACAACTGGCGTGTTGCAGCTGTGTCCAAGGTCAAGCCGCCGGGCATGTTCTTGCGCGGGATGATGCCGGCAATGCGTTCCATCACATAGAACTCACTGCCCGTGACGGACTCGTCATCGCATAAACCAATCATGCCCGGCACAACAGGGTACACAGGCTTGAGCGCCTGCTGCACGCGGAACTCGCGCCCCATGTCATGGGCGCCCTTGGCCTTGGTGCCTGCAGGTGGGCGACGCAAGATGAAATCACCATCGGGGTACTTCAAGCGGTAGGTCCAATTAGAGGCCCCGCCCGAAAACTGCGTCACCTCAGGCTGCCCCTGCAACTGAGGCACTTGCGCCTTCATCCACGCGTCCACACCCGCTGCGTTCAGCTCTTCACCTGATCTGACTCGCCCACCCTGATCCGCCATGCCTTGGCTCATTTCATGACGCCATATTTCATGAGCTCCAAGCGGGCAATCATGCCCTTGTGGACCTCATCAGGGCCATCGGCCAAACGCAGGCTGCGTGCCTGTATGAAGAAGGCCGTGAGCGGTGTGTCGTGTGACACGCCCATGCCGCCGTGCATCTGAATGGCAAAGTCCACGACGTTTTGCAACACGGTAGGCGCGACCACTTTGATGGCCGACACATCGGTCAAGGCGCCCATGACACCGTGCGTGTCGATCTTCCACGCGGCTTGCAATGTCAGCAAGCGGGCTTGGTCAATGGCGACGCGGGCATCGGCGATGCGCTCGCGGTTGCCACCCAAGTTGATCAGCTGTTTGCGAAACGCGGTGCGGTCAATGCCACGCTTGATGGCGAGTTCAAGTGACTTTTCTGCGGCACCCAAGCAGCGCATGCAATGGTGGATGCGGCCAGGCCCCAAGCGGCCTTGTGCGATCTCGAAGCCCCGCCCCGGCCCGGCAATGAAGCTGCTCAGCGGCAGGCGCACGTTGGTGAAATGGACTTCGCCATGGCCATGTGGCTCGTCATACTCACCGAACACGGGCAGCATGCGCTTGATCTCCACACCCGGCGAGTCCATCGGCACCAACACCATCGAGTGCTGGTTATGTCGACCCAGGTCAGGGTTGGCCGTCAGCGCCATGAAGATGCCGACTTTGCAACGCGGATCACCTACACCGGACGACCACCACTTTTTGCCATTCAACACGATCTCGTCACCGTCGATGACAGCCGTGGCCGCCATGTTGGTCGCGTCCGACGAGGCCACATCGGGCTCGGTCATGAAGAACACCGAGCGGATCTCGCCCGCCAACAGTGGCGTCAGCCATTGCTTCTTCTGCTCATCACTGCCGTACTTCCACAGCACTTCCATGTTGCCCGTGTCAGGCGCATTGCAGTTGAATATCTCGGGCGCCATCATGCTGTGGCCGGTTTCTTCGGCGCTGAAGGCGTAATCCAACACGCTCAGGCCCGCACCCAACTCCGGGTCAGGCAAGAACAGGTTCCACAGGCCTTCTGCCTTGGCCTTGGCCTTGAGCGCCTCGACATGGGGCGGGATCGTCCACTGGGTCCAGTCGCCACCATGACGCTGGCCGAGTATCCCGGCCCAATGCGCCGGCTCAATCGGCTCGATGTGCTCTTTGATGAAAGCACGCACACGCTCGGCGGTCTTTTTGGCGCGCTCACTGGGCTGGAAGTCCATCGGGGTCTCCTTGTCGGTTGGTTACTGTCTACGCAGGATGCTACGCCCGCTGTGCCTGTGCATCAAATGGTGAATTTTCATTCAAAGTCATGCAGCACATGCATGACTTTGCTCGCGCCTTCGATTGCATTGCGCCGAATCCATTGGTGCACCGGGTCACCATCGCGGTCAGCATGCCAATACATCCAGATACCCATTGCCGGCACGGCGACGGGCAAGTCACACAGCACCAGCGGCAAGGCACCCGTTAGGCCTTGCGCGAAAGTACGCGGCAGCGTCAGCAGCGCATCGCCTTGCGCCACCACATTGGCTGCTGAGAAGTAATGCTGGCAGCGCACGCTGATATCACGCTCGCCCCGCCCTAGCAGGGACCAGACCGACTGCAATGGGTCAGGCTGCTCAGGGCGCATCGTCACCATCACATGCTGCTGGGTAAAGTAAGCGTCCAAGTCCAAAACGCGGCCGTGCAAAGGGTGCCCTTTGCGCATGAGCACCGCCAGCGTCTCATCGGCCAGATGCACCCCATTGATGCGCCCAGCCACGCGGCGTTGGCGGTCAATCACCAGATCCGCATCGCCTTGCGTCAAGCTGCGCTCCAACTCATCGCGAGGCACACGCACACTGGCCACCCGCACGTGCGGCGCCACCGCGCTCAAAAGAGCGATCAAAGGCGGCAAGGTGATCGCTTCGAGCACATCGCGCATACCCAGCTTGATCGTCATGTCCAAGGTCGCGGGATCAAATGTCTCGGCCTGCGCCATCAGCGTCTGCAAGCCGCGCACGTGTGCCTGCACATCCACAATCACGCGACGCGTCAATTCAGTGGGCACCATGCGGTTGCCTTGCCGCACAAACAAAGCGTCACCCCACAGCTGACGCAAACGAGCCAGAGCGTGGCTGACCGCTGGCTGGCTCAAGTGAAGTTGTCGCGCCGCGCCAGAGATCCCGCCGTGCTCGTACACAGCGTCCATCACACGGAACAGGTTCAAATCAATACGAGAGGCAGGGATGGCCATGGCGCGGTGTCGTCAACATGATGCTGAACCTTACACCCTTGAGAAACAGCAGGCCTTTTTGGTGCACCCAAACCAACACCAAGGGTCAGCCCGCGCCATAATGCAGGCAATGCCGATCAATCGGCGCTTTGAGATCAAGCACCTTGGACTGTCATCCCAGATGACCGCCCACTCCAGCGACCGGGCCTAGCCCAAGCGGGAGGGGGCGGACACCACATCACCCCATCCCACAGAACTGTGCGTCACGTCATGGCCCATCAAGCCTCGTGACCACGTGTTGGAGTTCCCATGCTCAATGTATTCACACTGGCCAATGGCCGGTTATTCCAAGAAGAAATCGACAGCCTGGATGAGTTGACCCCTGCCCGCCCGGTTTGGGTTGACCTAGAAGACCCCACGCCCGAGGAAAAGGGCTGGATCGCCGTGCGCTTTGGCTTGGTCATCCCAGCCGACATCATCGACGACGACTTGGAAGAGTCCGCCCGCTTCTACGAAGAAGAAGGCGCCATCCACATCCGTTCAGACTTTTTGATCGACGACGACGAGACCCCACGCAACGTCCGCGTCGCCTTCATCCTGCACAACAACGTGCTGTTCTCCGTCCACCGTGAAGACCTGCCCGTCTTCAGGTTACTGCGCATGCGCGCACGCCGCATCCCCGCCTTGATTGAGGACGCCAAGGACGTGCTGCTCAAGCTGTACGACGCCGATGCCGAGTACTCAGCCGACACCCTAGAGGGCATCTACGACGACCTCGAAAAAGTAAGCCACCGCGTCCTCAAGAGCGCCGTCAACGACCAAGCTGCGGCCAGCGCCTTGGCGGCCATCGCGCGCCAAGAAGACTTGAATGGGCGCATCCGCCGCAACGTCATGGACACGCGCCGCGCAGTCAGCTTCATGATGCGCGCGCGCATGCTCAACGCCGACCAGTTCGAAGAGGCCCGCCAAATTCTGCGCGACATCGACTCGCTGGACAGCCACACGGCCTTCTTGTTCGACAAGATCAACTTTTTGATGGACGCAACCGTCGGCTTCATCAACATCAACCAAAACAAGATCATCAAGATCTTCTCGGTGGCCAGCGTGGCGCTGTTGCCGCCCACCTTGGTGGCCAGCGTGTACGGCATGAATCTGAAGTTCCCAGAGCTGGCTTTTTTAGGCGAATGGAGCTACCCCTACACCGTGGCCTTGATGGCCGCCAGTGCCATGGTGCCGATGTGGTATTTCTATAAGCGGGGATGGCTGAGCTGAAAGCCGATGCATTGAACCTGCGGCCCGGCCTGTGGCCTGTGATGCTGGGCACCGCCATGGTGGTGCTGAGCTACAGCCTGCTCAACCCTGTGCTGGCCGTTCGCCTGCAAACCAGCGGCGCCAGCAACACAGCCATTGGCCTGTTTGCCATGCTGCCATTTCTCAGCGTCGCAGCCTTGGTGCCGCTGGTGCCCAAACTGTTTGCACGCATCGGCACAGGTCAAGCCTACCGTGCAGGCTTGTTGCTGGAGTTGATCGCCTGCTTAGGCTACCTGTTCACCACAGACTACCGCATTTGGTGTGTGCTGGGTTTAATGGCCGGCATCGGCGCGGCCGCCGCCTGGAACGCCACAGAAGCCCTGATTGCGCACAACGTGCCGCCCAGTCACCGCGGTCGCCTCACCGGCATGTACCAGACCCTTTTAGGTGCCGGCATGGCACTGGGGCCCTTGCTGCCAAGCCTGATGCACCTCGACCCAAGACAAGCCAATATCACGGCTGCGGGTGGGCTCGCTCTGGGCCTGCTCATCACGCTGGCGCCCGCCGTGACACGGCTCAAAGCCACCCACGATGACCGCGAGCCCATGAGTCTGCTGGGCGCGTGGCGCTTTCGGCCGACACTGGCTTGGGCTGCCGTGGTCGGTGGCGTCTTTGAAGTCGGCTTGGGATCCATCACCACGGCCTATGGCTCCCAAATCGGCTTCAGCCTAGCTGGTGCTACCTCCATTGCCGGCGCCCTAGGCCTAGGCAGCTTTCTGCTGCAATACCCCATGGGCTGGCTGGCCGACCACACGCCTGCACGGCGCTTGTTCGCCATGGGTGCAGCCATATTGGCCCTCAGTGCCGTGGCGTTCTCACAAGCATCACACTGGCCTGCGCTGATTTGGATTTGTGCTGCACTGTGGGGCGGCGTCGGTGGCGCCCTCTATACCTTGAGCATGATCCGGGTTGCACATGACTTTGCGGATTCATCGGCGTTGGCAGGCACCTCAGCGATGATCGCTGGCTACACCATCGGCGGCGCACTAGGCCCTCTTATCAGCGGTTGGGTATTTGACCACCTGGGCTTAGGCGGCCAAGGTAGTTGGCTCGCTATATTGGCGCTGAGTTTGTTGTTGATGCAAGGTCAGCGTCCAGCTCCGGCGTCTCACGCCAAAGACTGAACAGCACGGTCGCCAAACGGCTAGCGGCCACCGGCTTGTGCATCAATATCAAGCCACTGGCATAAGCCTCACGCAAGCGCTCGGGGCCCGTGTCACCCGTGATGATCGCGGCGGGTACGCAGCGGCCCAAGCGTTCACGCACCATCTGCACAGCCTGCAAACCGGTGCCATGACTGCGCAAGCGGTAGTCCGACAAAAGCACATCCGGCTCAAACGTATCCAGCACACGCAACGCGTCTTCGCACGTGGTGGCGGTCTCGCACCAGCAACCCCAGCCGGCCAGCAAATTCGAGAATGCCTCACACACACTGATGTCATCATCAATCAACAACACGCGCAAACCGCTGAGATCGGGCTCATCCTGCATGTCCGGCACCTGAGCTGCCCACGGCGTCTGGCTGATCGGCAAACCCAGACGAAACACCGAGCCGCTCCCCACCGATGAGCGCAAACTCACATCCACACTCATCGCTCTGGCCAAGCCTTCGACGATGGCCAACCCGAGGCCCAAACCTTTGCGCCGATCACGCTCTGGATTACCCAGCTGATGGAACTCCCTAAAAATAGCCTGATGCTGGTGCGCAGGGATGCCCACGCCGGTATCCCACACCTCAAGCACCGCACGTTGCCCACGCCGACGGCAAGCCATCAAAATGCCCCCCTGGTCGGTATAGCGAATCGCATTGAGCACCAAGTTACGCAAGATCATTTCGACCAAAGCTGGATCAGCCTGCAAAACCAACGAGGTATCCCTCATGCGAAAGGCAAGCCCCTTGCCCTCGGCTACGGGCGCCATCTCACGCTCTAGTTTTTGAAAAATATTTTGCAGCGCAAAAGTCTGTGTCTGCGGCACGATGACACCCGCATCCACACGCGAAAAATCCATCAACGTGGTCAGCATCTCGCCGGTGGCCAGCGCCGACGCCTGTGCATGAGTGAGCAGCGCGTGCTGCTTGCCACTCAGCGCCTCTAAGGCCAAGGCACTCAAAAAGAGCCCCATGGCATGCAAAGGCTGACGCAAATCATGGCTGGCAGAAGCCAAAAAAACAGTCTTGGCGCGGTTAGCCTCTTCGGCCTCTGACTGCGCCAGCTCAGCGACTTGGCGAGCCTCCAAAGCCCGCTGCGTTTGATCCCGCAAACGCGCAACCAGCCCTTCGTTTTCGAACCCAATGTGGATTGCTTGCAAAGCGCCCTGCGCTGCGTGATAGGCAAACAAACCCATCCCCAACATGTACGAGGTACCTGCCACACTCATCCACAAGCCCAGCTCGTCATGAGAGGACAACAGCATCACCGGCACGGGCAGCATATTGCACAGCAAATAGACAACAGCCACAGGCCACGATGGAGAAAATACCGCCAAGCCACCCGAGTTGATACCTGCCAGCATGCCAAACACAATGGCGATGGACTGCGGCTTCGCCGGGTCCACAATAAGCACGGCCATGGCGCCCCAACACAAGCCCAAAATGCCCGCTATCACCCTCACCGCGTGTGCGTAAACGACCACCCTCAGCGGGTCACACGGTCGAGGCAACAACTCACGCCAGACTAGGCATGCGGCTGTCACGGCGGTCACGGCAACCGCCCACGGCCACACCCAGGTTGAATACACAAAACGCGCGGCCATCGCTGCCGTCAACCAAACCATCAGCGTCGATATGGCGAAGGCGTACGATAAATTCCGGTCCAACAACTGCATCTGAGCGGACAGCAAGCGTGGGCGCTCAAAGCGCCAAGTTTGCCGCCACAACATGCGCCAGTTCATGGCGCCAACAAACCTCGCGCAAGCGCTTGGGCATGGGCCTCTTCGCGGCTACTGGCGCCAAGCCACTCGGTCAACCACGAGACCTCGGCGCGCACATCGGACTCGCTCATCCCCAGCTGACGGGCCAATGCCTTGTTGGGTGTGTTACGCCCCAGATGCCGCAGGATGTCAATTTGGCGCGCAGACAAAGGCGGCATCGCCTCGCTCGCAAGCGCAGCTCGACTTGGCGCACCTACCCCACCAACCGCACCAACCGCATCCCCCGCCGGTGACAAAACTTCATACGACAAGGCGGCAAAAGCGGGCTGACCTGACAACGCAGCGCCCACAGCAGACATCACCTCAGAAGCCGTTGCCGATTTCGGCAAGAACCCCATCGCGCCATATTCTCTCGCCTTCACGATCTGCTCCGCATTGACCTCCGCCGACATCAACAAGACGGGGCAATGCGGCGCCAACACCCGCAACACGGGCAAATCAAGCAACCCATGACCATCAGGCAAACCCACATCCAACAAAATCAGATCGGGCACCTCAGTCTGAAGCGCACGCAAAGCCTCACCCCAGCTGGCAGCCTGCACAACCACCCCATCGGGCCAAACTTGAGACAGCATCAAGCCCAGCCCCGTGCGAAACAGGCCATGGTCATCCACCAGTAAAAACTTTGTGCGAGACAAACTCATCACACCCCTATGGCCTGCGCGCACATCAGCGTGCGCGGCGTGCCTTCACAGCGTCTGACAATACTTGCAGCACCTCTTCGGTGTGCGCCCAGCCAATGCACGCATCGGTGATGCTCTGGCCATAGACCAGCTTGCTTGGGTCATCCTTGCCTGGCGTAAACTTCTGTGCGCCCGCGCACAAATGGCTCTCGACCATCACACCGAAGACCTTGGTAGAGCCGCCACTGACTTGGGCTGCGATGTCCTTGGCCACATCCACTTGACGCTCATGCTGCTTGGCGCTGTTGGCGTGTGAGAAGTCCACCATCAAGGACAGGGGCAGCTTCGCCGCCTCCAGATCCTTCACTGCCGCATCCACACTGGCTGCGTCGTAGTTAGGTGCCTTACCGCCACGCAAGATCACGTGGCAATCAGGGTTGCCAGCCGTCTCGACAATCGCCACCTGCCCGTTCTTATGCACAGACAAGAAATGGTGCGGCCGTGCAGCAGCTTGAATCGCATCCGTGGCGATTTTGATGTTGCCATCTGTCCCATTCTTGAACCCAATTGGCGCGCTCAGGCCGGAGGCCAACTCGCGGTGAACTTGACTCTCCGTTGTGCGTGCGCCAATGGCGCCCCAACTGATCAAATCACCAATGTACTGAGGCGACACCACATCAAGGAATTCGCTCGCAGCAGGCATCCCCAAACGGTTGATTTCGAGCAACAAATGCCGCGCCATGCGCAGGCCTTCGTCAATTTTGAAGCTGTCATCCAAATACGGGTCGTTGATCAACCCCTTCCAACCTACCGTGGTCCGTGGCTTCTCGAAGTACACCCGCATCACCACTTCCAGTGTGCCCGCGTACTGCTCACGCAAGGCCTGCAACTGGCGAGCGTAGTCAATGGCGGCCGCAGGATCATGGATAGAGCAAGGCCCAATGATCACCAGCAGGCGGTCGTCCTTGCCATGCACAATCTTGCGAATCGCCTTGCGTGTATTGACCACCAAAGCCTCAACCGACGTCCCTTTGATCGGGAAGAAGCGAATCAAATGCTCAGGGGGCGGCAACGGCGTCACGTTCTTGATCCGCTCGTCATCGGTCTTGGACGTTTTATCTGCAGGCGGTTCATAACCGGCGGAGGCGCTGGACTTGGTCATCGGGTGATCTCTCGAAGGATGAAAATCAACAATGCTGGGTGATCAAAAAAAAACCGCCGGAGGTGTGTCCGGCGGTTTTCAGGATAGTTGGTGGCTACTTCAAACGTTGGCCACCCCTGCGCCGGGATTCAGCGTGAGGTCAAAATGCCAGAAATAAAAGCGTGCCACATTCATAGAGAGCAATGTAGCACGACCTGCATGAAGAAGACCTAAACTTTGTCGGGTTTCCGGCAGACAGCCCATGTGCAGCAATGCCATGATCGCGACAACACCGACCAAGCCACTTCAGCTACGCCATGAAAACACTCGCAGACCAGCTCAGTCAGTACGCCAACTACCACCGCGACCACCGCAACATCTGGACGCACTTCATCGGCATCCCCATGATTGTCGCGTCCGTTTGCATCATGGCTGCTCGTCCTAACTTGCTTGCAACAGCCCCATGGCTGACACCAGCCAGCGTTTTATCAGCCTTGGCCGCCCTGTACTACCTGCGACTTGACTTGCGCTACGGCTTGGTGCTGAGCACCTTCTTGGTAGCTTGCCTTGCTGGTGCGGACATGCTCAACAGCTTCGGTTCGGTCACAGCACTGAGCGTCGGCGCAGGGATGTTCATCGCCGGCTGGATCATCCAGTTCATCGGGCACTATTTCGAAGGCCGCAAGCCCGCTTTCATCGATGACGCCATTGGCTTGGCCATCGGCCCTGTGTTTGTGGTCGCAGAACTGGGCTTTTTGATTGGTCTGCGACGCGACCTTGAAGCCGCGATCATCAAGCGAGCCGGGGCGCTGCGCTGACGCCCCCTGCGTCATCCGCACAGCGCCGCCGCTTCAGGCTTGCAACTGTTTGAGCAGTGTGCCTGCGTCACTGACCGCGTAGCCACCACCAGCCTCGTCATTGAGGTGTGTGACCGTACCGTCTTTGACCACCAAGCTATAGCGGCCTGAGCGCAGGCCCAAGCCCTTGGCAGTCAAGTCCAAAGTCAAGCCCGTGGCCTTGGCAAAGTCAGCGCTGCCATCCGCCATCATGCGGATCTTGCCAGCAGCGTGCAACTCACGCCCCCAAGCGCCCATCACAAAGGCGTCGTTCACCGACACGCACCATATTTCATCAACGCCAGCCGCTTTGAATGCAGCCACCTGAGCGATATAACCTGGCGCATGTTGAGCCGAGCAAGTAGGCGTGAACGCACCCGGCAGACCAAAGATCACCACGGTCTTACCTGCTGTTGATGTGGCAATGTCAAAAGCGTTTGGCCCAAGACTACAACCTTCGCCCTCCACCTCGATGTACTCGAACAATGTGCCGCCTGGCAGCTTGTCGCCAACCTTGATCATGCGTGACTCCAAAAAATGTTGATCTGAAACGAAAAAACCGACCGCCAGTATGACTGGCAAGTCGGTTTTCATACACAGCCACAAGAGAATCCCCCGATGGCTGCGTGGCGATCGAGTCGCCTGAGTCAGATCAAGGGCATTAAGCCGCTTGAGCCTTCTCGACCAAACGGGTCACAACCCAGTTTTTGGTCTTGGACAGAGGGCGGCTTTCGCTGATCTCGACCACATCACCCGACTTGAATTCGTTCTTCTCGTCGTGAGCGTGGTACTTGCTTGAGCGAGCCACAATCTTGCCGTAGAGCTCGTGTTTGACACGACGCTCAACCAGCACCGTCACTGTTTTGTCGCGAGCGTCAGAGACGATCTTGCCAACCAGCGTACGGGTCACCTTCGTTTGGACTTTAGCTTCCGTCATTGGGCAGCTCCTTTCTTCTCAGCCAGAATGGTCTTGACGCGAGCGATGTCGCGGCGAGTCTTCTTCATGGCCGAGTGGTCATTGAGCTGCTGTGTAGCACGCTGCATACGCAGATTGAAGTGCGACTTCAGCAAGTCCTTGATTTCGATTTCCAGTGCGGCCACATCTTTGGCGCGCAGTTCAGAGGCTTTCGCCATAACTATCTCCTTAGCGCCAATTAAATGCCGAACTGGCGGGTGACGAAGGTGGTGCTCAACGGCAGCTTGGCGGCAGCCAACTGGAACGCTTCACGAGCCACGTCTTCAGGCACGCCATGGATTTCGTAAAGTACTTTACCTGGCGTAATTTCTGCCACGTAGTACTCAACGCTACCCTTACCGTTACCCATCCGCACTTCAGCAGGCTTCTGGGAAATTGGCTTGTCCGGGAACACGCGAATCCAAATACGACCACCGCGCTTGACGTGACGCGAAATCGCACGACGTGCGGCTTCGAGTTGACGAGCTGTCAAGCGGCCACGTTCAGTAGCCTTCAGACCGAAGTCACCAAACGCGACGGTAGCGCCACGAGTGGCGACACCCGTGTTGCGGCCCTTGTGTTCCTTGCGGAACTTGCGACGATTAGGTTGCAACATTGCTTATTCTCCTTTCGCTTCGGCGACCGGAGCGACAACCTTGCGAACCCGCTTAGCTTCAGCAGGCACGGCAGGCTTGTCGCCGCCGTCGGCAGGCGCGCCGTCAGCGCGAGGTGCGCCACGGCCAGGGCCGCCACGACCAGCACCAGGTGCACCGCCAGGACGACGCTCACCAGGACGGTCATTGCGAGGGCCACGACGGTTACGACGGTCGTCGTCACCACCACGGTCTTCACCCTTCAGTACAGGTGCATCACCATTTGGCAAACGATCGCCACGGTAGACCCAGACCTTCACGCCGATCACACCATAAGTGGTCTGAGCTTCGGAAGTACCGTAGTCAATGTCGGCACGCAATGTATGGAGAGGCACGCGACCTTCGCGATACCACTCAGTACGAGCGATTTCGATACCGTTCAAGCGACCGGCGGACATGATCTTGATGCCCTGAGCGCCCAGACGCATGGCGTTCTGCATCGCACGCTTCATGGCGCGACGGAACATGATGCGCTTTTCCAGCTGCTGCGTGATTGAATCAGCGATCAGTTGAGCATCGACTTCAGGCTTGCGCACTTCTTCGATGTTCACCGAGACCGGGCAATTCAGGCGCTTAGCCAGTTCCAGCTTCAGGTTTTCAATGTCTTCGCCCTTTTTGCCGATCACCACGCCCGGACGAGCCGAGAAAATGGTGATGCGGGCACTCTTGGCGGGACGCTCGATCAAGACGCGCGACACAGCCGCACTCTTGAGCTTCTTCTTCAGAAATGCGCGGACTTCCAGGTCTTCAGCCAGCATCGAGGCAAAGTTACGGTTGGTAGCGTACCAACGCGATGCCCAGTTGCGGGTGACGGCCAAGCGGAAGCCGGTTGGGTGGATTTTTTGTCCCATGATCAGCCTCTGCTTAGTTGCCCACGGTCACATAAATGTGGCATGTAGGCTTGCTGATGCGATTACCACGACCCTTAGCTCGGGCGGTGAAACGCTTCAACGTGGTGCCTTGCTCCACATAAATGGTCTTGACCTTCAGTTCGTCGATGTCAGCGCCGTCATTGTGCTCGGCATTGGCGATCGCAGATTCAAGCGCCTTCTTGATGATGCCCGCAGCTTTTTTCTGCGTGAACTCAAGGATAGTCAGGGCTTGATCGACTTTTTTGCCACGGATAAGGTCTGCCACCAAACGACCCTTGTCGCATGAGAGGCGAACGCCGCGAACGATTGCTTTAGTTTCCATCGCTGCTGCTCCTTATTTCTTGGCTTTCTTGTCGCCTGGATGACCCTTGAATGTACGGGTCAAGGCGAACTCGCCGAGCTTATGGCCAACCATCTGGTCTTGAATGTACACAGGCACGTGTTGTTTGCCGTTATGCACAGCAATCGTCAGGCCAATGAACTCAGGCAAGATGGTGGAACGACGCGACCAAGTTTTGATCGGTTTTTTGTCCTTGATGGCAGCAGCCTTGTCGACTTTAGCGGCAAGGTGATGGTCAACGAAAGGACCCTTTTTCAGAGAACGAGCCATATCAGCCTACCTCTTACTTTTTGCGACGCGACACAATGAAGGTCTGCGTGCGCTTATTGTTGCGGGTGCGATAGCCCTTGGTCAAAGTATTCCAAGGTGACACAGGGACTTGACCTTCGCCAGTGCGGCCTTCGCCACCACCGTGAGGGTGATCCACCGGGTTCATGGCCACGCCGCGGACGGTTGGGCGAATGCCCTTCCAACGACGTGCGCCGGCCTTGCCGTACTGACGCAGACTATGCTCTTCGTTGCTCACTTCACCCAGCGTGGCGCGGCATTCGATGTGGATCTTGCGAACTTCACCGGAGCGCAGGCGAACCTGAGCGTAAGTGCCTTCACGAGCCATCAAAACTGCAGACGTACCAGCCGAACGTGCGATCTGACCACCCTTACCAGGCTTCATTTCGATGTTATGGATGGTCGAACCCACGGGGATGTTGCGGATAGGCAGGGTGTTACCAGCCTTGATTGGCGCTTCCGAGCCACTCAAAACGGTTGCACCGGCTTCCAAACCACGGGGAGCAATGATGTAGCGACGCTCACCGTCGGCATAACACACCAAAGCGATGTGAGCCGTGCGGTTAGGGTCGTACTCAATACGCTCAACCTTGGCGGGAATCCCGTCCTTATTGCGCACGAAGTCCACCACGCGATAGTGATGCTTGTGACCACCGCCCTTATGACGAACAGTGATGTGACCATTATTGTTGCGGCCAGCATTCTGCTTTTGGGGTTCCAGCAGCGATGCTTCTGGCTTGCCTTTGTGCAGGTGCTTGTGCACAACTTTCACCACGGCACGACGGCCAGGTGATGTTGGTTTGACTTTGACGACGGCCATGATTACGCAGCCTCCCCGGAGAAGTTCAACTCTTGACCTTCTTTGAGGGCCACAAAAGCCTTCTTAGCGTGGTCACGACGGCCAGTACGGCCACCAAAGCGCTTGGTCTTGCCTTTTTGGTTCAAGACTTGCACAGACTTCACTTCCACCTTGAACAACAGCTCAACAGCAGCTTTGATCTCTGGCTTAGTGGCATCTCGCAATACCTTGAACATCACCTGACCGCGCTCTTCAGCAGCAGCAGTGGCTTTTTCCGACACGATCGGAGCGACCAACACCTTCAGCAGGCGGGCTTCATCGAATTTGAGGGTGCTCATGCGAACAACTCCTGCAGCTTGTCGATCGCACCCTTGGTGACCAAGACCTTCTTGTAGAAGACCAGGGACAGGGGATCGGCGTAACGGGGCTCCACAATCAGCACGTTAGGCAGATTGCGTGCGGCCAAGAACAAGTTCTCATCGATCTCATCAGCGATCACGAGGACGTGGTCGAAGTTGAGTGCTTTGAGCTTGGCGGCCAGCAGCTTAGTCTTAGGTGCCTCAAGCGTGATCGAATCGATCACGGACAGGCGGCCTTCACGGGCCAACTGAGAGAAAATCGCTGCCAAACCGGCGCGATATTGCTTCTTGTTGACTTTATGTGTGAAGTTTTCGTCAGGGCTGTTCGGGAAAATCCGACCACCGCCACGCCACAAAGGCGAAGACGACATACCAGCACGAGCGCGACCGGTGCCTTTTTGGCGCCATGGCTTCTTGGTGGTGTGCTTGACGGTTTCGCGGTCTTTCTGAGCGCGGGTGCCTTGACGGGCATTGGCTTGGTATGCCACGACGACCTGATGAATCAGGGCTTCGTTGTAATCGCGACCGAACAGATCATCAGGAGCGTCAACCTTGGAGGCGACCTGACCTTGTTCGTTCAGGAGCTCTAGCTGTGCCATCAGTTGGCTCCTTTCTTGACTTTAACCTTGACTGCCGGGCGAACGGTGACAAAGCCACCCTTCGAACCTGGCACAGCGCCCCTGACAAGCAGCAGCTGACGGGCTTCGTCAACGCGCACAATGTCAAGATTCTGCGTAGTCCTGGTGTCGTCGCCAAGATGGCCCGACATGCGCTTGCCAGGGAACACACGACCCGGATCCTGAGCCATCGAGATGGAGCCAGGAACGTTGTGGGAACGGGAGTTACCGTGGGATGCGCGCTGCGAACCGAAGTGGTGGCGCTTGATGGTGCCAGTGAAACCCTTACCAATGGTCGTGCCTTGCACGTCTACCATTTGGCCGACTTCAAACAGGGCAGCGGGCGCAATTGCGCTACCAGCCTTGTATTCAGCGGCAACTTCGGGGGTCACACGGAATTCCTTCGTGACTTCACCAGCTTCCACGCCAGCTTTGGCGAGGTGGCCGGCCTGCGGCTTGGTGACGCGCGATGCTCTGCGCGTACCGAACACCACTTGAACAGCGGTGTAGCCGTCAGTCTCAACGGTTTTGACCTGGGTCACACGGTTGTTGGACACGTCGAGCACTGTCACAGGAACGGCATCGCCGTCGTCTGTGTAAATGCGCATCATGCCCACCTTGCGGCCCAGCAATCCGAGACGATTGCTAAGACTCATGGTTCTTCTCCAGCCCCTTAAGGGGCCTTTTAAACACACCCGACAGCGATTGGTCGGGGGACTAGGAAACACCTAAGGACGCAAGCGCCGATAGATGCCTTGTATTTCCGCTCTTGATGACCGCTGTGCGCCAAAAATAGGCAACCAGCCATCCACCCATTGCGGGAAAGCCTGCGAGTCTATCAAAGACGCGACAAGAGCGCAATAGGCAACACAAACCGAATTCAAGATTCGTTTGGCGTCTTTCAAGGCGTGTGAACAAAAAAAGCCGCACAACGTGCGGCTTCTCCACTTTCACATCCGAAGATGTGATTGCGTTTATTGCAGCTTGATTTCGACGTCCACGCCAGCAGGCAGGTCGAGCTTCATCAAGGCGTCAACCGTTTTATCGGTTGGGTCCACGATGTCCATCAGACGCTGGTGCGTACGGATTTCGAACTGGTCGCGCGACGTCTTGTTGACGTGTGGCGAGCGCAGGATGTCGAAACGTTGCAGACGTGTCGGCAATGGCACGGGGCCCTTGACGATAGCGCCGGTACGCTTGGCTGTTTCAACGATTTCAGCCGATGACTGGTCGATCAGCTTGTAGTCAAACGCCTTCAGGCGAATGCGAATCTTTTGTTGTGCCATGACACACTTCCTTCAATTAAAGAGCGATGAATAAGCCCATGCGCTTCCTCATACGAGGAGGCGCAGGCAAGTGTCATGCGAATCAGTCGAGAATCTTAGCAACCACACCGGCGCCAACAGTACGGCCACCTTCGCGGATAGCGAAGCGCAGGCCTTCTTCCATGGCGATCGGGTTGATCAGCTTGACAGTGATCGACACGTTGTCGCCTGGCATGACCATTTCTTTGTCAGCTGGCAACTCGATGGAACCGGTCACGTCCGTTGTACGGAAGTAGAACTGTGGGCGATAGTTGTTGAAGAAAGGCGTGTGACGGCCACCTTCATCTTTAGACAACACATAGATTTCGCCAGTGAAATGCGTGTGTGGCTTGATCGAAGCGGGCTTGCACAGCACTTGGCCGCGCTGCACATCTTCGCGCTTGGTGCCGCGCAGCAAGATACCGACGTTGTCGCCTGCTTGACCTTGGTCCAGCAACTTGCG
>JAURXM010000115.1 GCA_030654395.1 Aquabacterium sp. | reverse complement strand
CAAAAGCACAGCCAACAGCATCTTCGTGGATCAGGACTGCCATCCGCAGACCATCGCGGTGATCAAGACCCGCGCCCGCTCTTTGGGTTATGAGGTCATCGTCGCCGATCCTTATCGGGATCTGGAGCCATATGATTTTTTGCGCTGCTGGTGCAATATCCGGGCTGCAACGGCGAAGTAAAAGACCTGGCCGCTGTCACCGCCATCGCTCAGGCCAAATCGGCACTGGTCACGGTCGCGGCGGATTTGCTGGCGCTGGTGCTGCTGAAACCGCCTGCCGAATTCGGCATCGATATCGTGGTCGGCAACTCCCAGCGCTTTGGCGTGCCGATGGGCTACGGCGGTCCGCATGCCGCGTATTTTGCGACCAAGGACGACTACAAACGCTCGGTGCCCGGCCGCATTATCGGCGTATCCAAAGACAGCCATGGACAGCTTGCGTTGCGCATGGCGCTGCAAACCCGCGAGCAACATATCCGCCGGGACAAGGCCACCAGCAATATCTGCACGTCGCAGGTGTTGCTTGCGGTGATCGCCGGATTTTATGCGGTTTATCACGGCGCGGAAGGCTTGCGCCTGATTGCCGGCCGGGTGCATCGTTACACGCAAATCCTGGCGGCCGGCATTACCCAACTGGGCCACCAAGTGCTGAGCGAGTGTTATTTCGATACCTTGGTGGTCAGCACCCCGAACCGGGCGAAACGTATCGCCGCCCAGGCCACGGAAGCCAATATCAATTTGCGCGTTATCGATGCGGATCATATCGGCATATCGTTGGACGAAACCACCACGCGGGAAAACCTAAGGGATGTCTGGCAGGTTTTTGCCTCCGCCACCGCCGATCTGCCCGACATCAACGGCTTGGATGCGACGGTGGGCGAATGCATCCCGGCAGCCTTGTTGCGGAGCGACCCCATCCTGCAACATCCGGTGTTCGACCGCTACCATTCCGAAACCGAAATGATGCGCTATATGCGCCGCCTGGCTAGGCGCGACATAGCGCTGGACCGCTCGATGATACCGCTGGGTTCCTGCAC
>JAURXM010000114.1 GCA_030654395.1 Aquabacterium sp. | reverse complement strand
CCGAGGGTTCACGGGGCACGAGATGATCGACGAGGTGGGGCTGGTGAACATGAATGGGCGGATCTTTGATCCAGCCATTGGCCGCTTCCTCAGTGCGGACCCATATATCCAAGCACCGAACGAGATGCAAAGCTATAACCGCTATAGCTACATGTGGAACAACCCGCTTAATGGGACTGATCCGACTGGGTACTGGGGATTGAAAAATATTGGACGCATTGTTTCCCGCACTCATAAGGCACTGCACCACCCTATGGTCCACGCTTGGAAGATGGCCTATAAGGACCAGGTTGGACGGATGGTTATAGCGATCGCAGCGACGATCGCGACGCAAGGCGCAGCCTCATCCCTCTTGATGATGGGGCCTTTGACATCAGCCGTGGCAGGTGGATTCGTCGGTGGCTTAGCAGGCAGTAACGGGCATTTGAAGGCTGGTGTCACAGGCGCGTTGACAGCAGCGGCTTTCTACGGCGTTGGTTCAGCCACGGATATGCATGGTGCGGCTAAAATCGCGGATGCGACAGGTGGACAAATTGCCGCAAACATTGGTGGCCATGCCTTGGTCGGTTGTGCGTCTGCGGTGGCTGGTGGCGGTAAGTGCGGCCAAGGCGCCATGGCCGCAGGCGTATCTGCTGCCGCAGTTAATTTTAATGCGGTTAACATGGGCGAGGGGGCGTTAAACAGAGCGATCGGTACAGCTCAATCAGCCGTCATCGGAGGCACAGCCTCCGTCCTTGGCGGCGGTAAATTTGCCAGCGGAGCTCAGACTGGGGCTTTTGGGTACCTCTTTAATGCCATGGCTGGAACTTTTAATCGACAAACTGGCAAGCTCGATTTGGTTGATGTTGATACTGGCGCGAAGATGAGCGGACAGTTTTTTACCGGTGGAGCTGGTGGCGATCCTATACCTTCCGGAGATTATGCAATTTTAGAGCGCGCGGGGAAGCTTGAATTCAGACTTGAGGCATTAGATAGTACGTTTGGGAATGATCGCGTGGACTCTTCAGGGAGAGGGCTATTCAGATTTCATGGCCCAGGTGTAAGCACTGGCTGCATCACTGCATGTCAGGGAACAAATTGGCCAGCAGTATATGACTTTGTTTCAAATACAAAAACCACAACTTCAACAGTTAACACGTACTGGGGACCGTCGTTTTTGGGTGGGCATCAGCCAGTGAGGTTTCCTACCGGGACAGAAACATTGAAAAACTATGGAACTATTCATGTTCAGTGACATGAGAACCGATTCGGGTCATGCTGCTGTACATTGCGGCTTGTTCATAATGGCATTTGCTGGTTGGTTTGTAATTTCGTCTGAATGGTCGGCGATGTTGCATTCTTTCGCCAAAATTGGTGTGATGGCCTCTTTTGGCGGCAAACTGGGTTCGCGCGCCATTTGGTTTGCTTTGCTGATCGGTTTAATTGTTTTATCGGGAGAAATTGCATCCTCTGTGGTGGCTAAGAGGATTCAGCTTCTGGGTGTTGGGGTTATTGTCATGGGGTTTGTTTTACTCTCAAGTTTGATCATTGTTCTTGCTGATGATTGGTTTGCAAGATCACTCAGTCGAGCATTATTTGCTGAATTGCTCTTGACTATTTTTGCCGGGGTGATCGCGTGGTTTTTGTTATTTGGTGAGCGGTTTAGCTTGATCAGTGTTTTGTCAGGTTGGGCCATTGGGTTGTCGTGGATGTCAATTTGTGTGAGCGGGTTGATTTTATTATTTCAATTTACTTTGTTGCACAAATTCCTGACCTGATCATGTTTCTCATTGATGTGGCAAGTATAGGTGTGGCGGCTATTGCAACGTTCGGAGGGTTTTTTGGTGCTGCTTTGAACACTATGCCAGAACCTGTTGTTCGTATTCAAATGGATAGAAAGGATTCCAATGGAAAGAATATTAACTCATTGGTTTCGCTATAGGATATGTTCGAAATGGTAAATCTTATGCGCATGGCTTGCTTGGTTTGTATGTTGCCTGCAGTTGGCTGTTCATATTTTGTATCTTGGGATGATACGATGAACGGTTGGGTTGGGAGTGCTATAGTTGAATTCGAAGCATTGCATAAAGTTCATTTTGAAGCGCCAAGGAACAATTTCCCCACCAATGAATATAGGTATCCATACCCCAAAATCAATCCTGATTGCGTACATTATTTCGTGGTGAATTCCAATGGGATAATTGTTGGTTCCCGGCACGAAGGATATTGCCGACCTATCTGAGCGGCGCACCAAGCCCATATGTGACGCAGCCGTGGTGCACGGCCATTGATAACGATCCGGTCTCGGCATCTTCGTCGTTGTCCCACGAGGCGGCGAAACTGGTTTAGCTGACCGCCAGTGTCATGAAATGGACTCCTTCTGGTTCTCTCTTTAGCTGCTGATCAGTGATCCGCAAATGACGCGGCACTGAGTTTGACGCCACAGAGATACACCTCTGTTTGACAGATGCAAGGTTGAGGTAACTTCAAAACGAACCATAAGGCAAAATCGAGCCTTGCCAAATAGGCAAGCACCACGGCAGGCCCCAATCGGAGATCACCATCAAAGCGCAGCCCATCCGTCCCGCTGTTAACCACGGCTTCACGCTGTTAGAGCTATTGGTCGTCATGGTCATCATTGGCCTGCTGGCCAGTTATGTCGGGCCGCGCTTTTTTGATCAAATCGGCAAAAGTGAGATCAAGGCCACGCGGGCGCAGTTGGATGCTTTTGGCAAGGCGCTAGACACTTATCGCTTGGACAATGGCCACTACCCAAGTACCGAGCAAGGTCTCAAAGCCTTGATCGATCACCCCGCTAACGAGGTCAAGTGGAGCGGCCCTTACTTGCAAAAGAACGTGCCACAAGACCCGTGGGGTCAAGCCTATCAGTACAAATCCCCCGGTGACAACAAACGCGACTACGACCTCGTCTCGTTGGGCAAAGATGGCCAACGAGGCGGCGAGGGTGAGGCCGCTGACATCACCTCTTGGGAAACTGGGCGCTGAGCTTGCACCATGCGCTTTCGTCTTGATGTGGTGCAGGGCCGCGCGGCCCCTCAAACGCTGCTCGTAGATGCGGCCACGCTGGACGAGGCCCGGGCGCGTCTGCGCCAGCAGGGCTACACCATTTTGTCGGCGACGGTGGCACGCATCAATGAGCCCGGCTCCCGCCGTGAGCTGGTGATTTTCATGGAGCAGTTGCACGCCTTGCTGCAAGCAGGTTTGAGTGTCATTGAATCGTTGGAGACTTTGCACAAAGGTGCACGCGCCCCTTGGGTAGCCATCATTGGGCAGGTCGATACCCATTTGCGTCAGGGTCTGACCTTGTCACAGGCGCTGGCGCACCAACCATCCTTCCCGCCTTTGCTGGTTGAGATGGTGCGCTCCGCCGAGATCACGTCTGACCTGCCGCAAGCTTTGATGCGCTACTTAGAGCATGAGCACCGCGCTGAACAAGTCCGCCACCAAATCACCTCGGTCGCCTTGTATCCAGTCTTGTTGATGAGTGTGGGCGGTTGCGTGATGCTGTTCTTGCTGCTCTACGTCATGCCGCGTTTTGCCCGTGTTTTTGAAAGCATGGACAATCTGCCTTGGTCAGCACAAGCCATGGTGACGTGGTCCCATTTGCTCAAAGCCCATGGGTTTGAGCTTTTGATGGGGCTGGCCTTGGTGGTGACAACCGTGGTCAGCGTGCTGGCCATGCCGGCCTATAGAGCCAAACTGCTTAACCAAGTTTTGTCGATTCAACCCTTGGCCAGGCACCTGCGTGTTTATTTTTTGGCCCGCTGGTACCGTACCGTGGGCATGTTGGTTGAAGGCGGCATTGCGCTGCCTGAGTCTTTGCATCTGGCCAACCACGTGTTGCCCGTTGGCTTGAAGCACAGCGGCGCAGAGGTTGAGCAAGCCATGCGCCAAGGGCTTGCCCCATCCAATGCCTTTATCCAAGCCAATATGGCCACACCGGTCGCGGAGCAGCTGCTGCGAGCGGGTGAGCGCTCGGGTGATGTAGGGATCATGCTCAGGCGCGCGGCCGAGTTTCATGAGGCAGAGGTCTCTAAGTCACTAGAAAAAGCCATGCGCATCATTGAGCCCGTTGTCATGACCGTGATTGGCGTTGGTGTTGGCGTCATCGTGGTACTGATGTATTTGCCTATATTCGAGCTGGCCTCGGCCATTCAATGATGTCGATCACCATGCCATCTGCCATCTTGCCCACCCCCTCGCTGCTTCAGGCCATCACCGCAGTGGCTGCGCACGGCACATCGACCGATTTGTTGGCCAGCTTGCAAGCGGGCTTTGACAACAGTGGGGCCTTGGTTCAATGGCTGGGCGCTGAGTTGAGCTTGCCTGTGGTCAGCATGGCCGACTTGACGCGTTGGACGGCCCGGTTTGATCTGCTGTCGTTTGTGGACAGCTCACGCATGCGCTGCGCTTTGGCGCAAAGCGGTGAAGACCAACTTCAACTCATCATCACCGATCCCTTTGATACCGACCGCATGGCCTGGGCGCAAACGGTGATTGGCCCGCATGCCGTGGCCTTGGTCAGCAGCGAGACGCTAGAGGCTTGGCTATCGCACTGCGAGTTACACATGAGCGCCTTGGGCACCATGGCGGTGATGGCCTCCAGCGCCCGCAGCAAGGACGCGGGGCAAGGTGAAGATTTGAGCCTGCTGCAAATTGGGGCTGATGAGAGCCCGACGGTGCGCTTTGTCAACTCCACGCTGTTTGACGCCCTGCGCACGGGCGCCTCGGACGTTCACTTAGAGTGTGACCCCCATGGTTTGAGCGTCAAGTTTCGGGTTGATGGTGTGTTGAGCTTGCAGCGCCACATGGACAGCATGGAATTAGCCACCCAAGCCATCAGCCGCATCAAGGTGATGGCACAGCTGGACATCGCCGAGCGGCGCGTACCGCAAGACGGGCGCCTGCAAATCAATTTTGAAGGGCGCAGCATTGACATCCGTGTGTCGATCATGCCGAGCATTCACGGCGAAGATGCCGTGCTGCGTGTGCTGGATCGCCAGCACTTGGCCCAAAGCCTAGAGGGGCTGACTTTGGCCAAATTGGGCTTTAACCCAGAGGCCATCGCAGCGTTGCGCCGCTGGAGCCATAAATCACACGGGATGATGTTGGTGACAGGGCCCACGGGCTCAGGCAAGACCACCACGCTGTACGCAGCCATTGCGGAGACCCACAACCCACGCGACAAGATCATCACCATTGAAGACCCTGTGGAGTATCAATTGCCTGGGGTGTTGCAGATTCCGGTGAATGAGCGCAAAGGCTTAACCTTCGCACGTGGGTTGCGCTCCATCTTGCGGCACGATCCGGACAAAATCCTTGTGGGTGAGATCCGTGACTCAGAGACGGCCAAAATCGCCATCCAATCGGCCCTGACAGGGCATTTGGTTTTCACGACCGTGCATGCCAATAACGTGTTTGATGTGGTGGGGCGTTTTACCCAATTCGACATTGATGCCTACACCTTTGCATCGGCCATCAATGGCATTGTGGCGCAACGGCTGGTGCGCAAGGTATGCCCGCATTGCGCGGTGGCCGCCACCGATCCGGTGGATTGGCCGACCCCACAAGATCGCTCGCAATTGAGCGTTGACCGCGCTGATGAGCGTTGGCTCAAAGCGCAGGGCTGTGAGCACTGCCGGGGTTCGGGTTATTCAGGGCGTTTTGCGCTGGGTGAGGTATTAGAGATGACCCCTGCCATGAAGGGCCTGATCGCGGCACGTGCGCCTTTGGACCAACTGCAAGCACAAGCCCAAACTGTGGGTTGGACGGCGCTGCGTGCCTTGGCGCTCAACGCAGCAGCCCAAGGGTTGACCACGCTGGAGGAGGTCAACCGTGTGGCGTCCTGATGTGTTGTCTGTCTTGTGGCCATTTGGCCGCGCTGGCTACTTGGTGCGCTTAGGTCAAGCGTCGGTGCAGCTGTGGCAGGGCCACGGGCGTGCGTGGCAACAGCTGGGCAGCTTGCCTTGCCAGCACTTGGCCTTCGATCAAGCACCGGCCCTGGGTGAGTTGCTGACTACCTTGCTCAAAGACCTGCCATCAGGTGCCCGCGTTCAGGTGCTGGCCGACTCTAAATGGATGCCTGTGAACTTCAACCTCATGGGTGCCAAGCCGTTGGCGAGCCAACAGGTGCAGGCTTTGGCTAAGCATCGTTTTGCGCAAGTGTTTGGTGAGCAGGCCCATGACTGGGATATTCAAACCACCTATGTGAGCGGAGACCCACATGCCTTGGCTTTTGCTTGCCCCAGCGCGTTGCAGGCCAGCTTGAAGCAAGCCATTGGCGCGATGTCTGGGTTGCAGCCCACATTTTCTTGGGTTTGGAACCAGTGCTGGCAAAGCCACGTCGGCAGTGGCGACGCCTGGGTGCTGCTTGAAGAACAAGACCGCAGTCTCATGGCTTTGATCTCGGGCGGCAAGCCCATCGCGTTGCAAGCAGCAGCGCCTATTTTCACGAACCCCTTGCAGCTCAATCAATCCCTTCAAACAGAGGCCTTGCGCTGCGGTGTGCTCACGCAAACGAAGCTTGTGCATGGGGTCTCTTTTGAGGCCAAGGCGGCCATGACAGCCCAATCAGCGACAACGCCTATGGGTGGGTTGCGCTGGCAGGTGCTGGGCCACACGGAGGCCTTGGCATGAGGCCCATTCGCGTTGACTTTGTCAAACGCCCAGGCCCACCGATGTTGGGCTGGCTGGTCTTGTTGATCGGTGTGGCCTTGCTTGGGGCCTTGGCGCAGCAATACGTGCGCTTCAGCCAAGTTCGCGCTAGCGCTTTGCAAGCCAGTCAGCAACAGGCACAGACGGTGGCCGAACAAGAGCGCCAGCGCGTGGCTGATTTGCCATCACCACCGCCACCCTATTTGGACGACCGCCGCTGGCGCCGCGCCGCCACCGAGTTGGCCTTGCCGTGGATCAACACCCTGCGGGCGGTTGAACAGGCAACCAAGCCGCCTGTGTTTTTGGTGGGGTTTAAATCAGACCCCGCCACAGGCCGCCTGCAACTCGATGCGGAGGCACCCAGCTTTGATGCCGCTTTGGGCTATGTATCCGTGCTACAAGCGGCACCGGCTTTGTCTCAAACCCAGATCTTGTCGCATGACGACACGCCTGATCCACAGGGTCGCCCCTTGACACGCATTTCGCTGCAAACCCAATGGGTGACAACGCCATGAGTTTCGCTTTGCAGCCTTTGATCCGTGCCGTGCAGATCGCGGCCGCTCGCTTGTACTTCCTGCTGGGCTGGCCTGGTTGCGTCGGCGTGGTGTGCATGGCGGTGACATTGCCGGGGGGGCTGTGGCTGCGTCACATGGCGCAACCTATGCCCTTAGCTATGACCCCGGCCGTGGCGCTCACAACAGCGACAGACGCAACTGCTGCCCCAGCGTTGCCTGCACTGCAAGCCCCGGTATTGCCGCACGCTGCTGGCGCAGTTCAGATTCTGCGCATGGTCAAAGATGCGGCGCAAGCCAGTGGGCTGGCTTGGCCACAAGCTGAATACCGCGTCACGCCATTGAGCGATGAAGCGTTGGCTACCTTGGAGATCCGCACCACCCTGAAGGGTAGCTACCCCAAGCTGAGGCAACTGGTGGGCACCTTATTGGACAAAGAGCCTGCCTTGGCCTTGAGGGAGCTCACCATCACCCGACCCAATGGAGACACCCCAGAGGTTGAGGCCAAGATCCGTTGGGTGGTCTTTTTGGCTGATGGCTGGCCCCCTGCCAGCCACGGGGGGGCGCCGTGAGCCGCCAACGTTTGCTTCTCTGGCTCAGTTTGCTGGTGATCGTGCTGGGCGTTCGCTGGTGGGATCCGCTGGGGCGACCACCAATCATTGAAGCCGCATCTGCACCGGTAGAGCGCGCCAGCCATGCAGTGTCCACACCTGCTCCGGTAGCGTCCAATGAGGCGGCCTCATCGGCATCAGGTGCGGGGCATGCTTGGCCTGTGCGGCTGGCATCGAGCCAAGACAAACCCATTGGCAACGCTTTTTTAGCACGTGGTGACGTGCCTGTGCCGGCCCCTGTGGTCAAGCAGCCCGTAGTGGCCTTGTTTTATGGCCCCCCTGTGCCTTACGTGCCGCCGCCACCACCACCGCCAGTTGAAGTGCCCCCTGCCTTGCAGGTTGTGGGTACGTGGGGTGAGGGTGCCACCATGGGCGTTTTCTTGGCAGGGCCACAGGGCACGGTCCTTGCCCGTCAGGGTGATGTCTTACTCTCTCAATACCGTGTACAAAGCATCACCAAACAACAACTGAGCTTGCTGCAAAACAGCAACCAACGTGTCTGGAACCTGCCCATCCCAGTCGCCCCGTCAACACTACAAACTTGGCCAGGCCGATGAAGCCCCGTACCCCCATGAGCACGCATTCACTTATTCGCCACCTCCAACCGCTTGTGCCTATGGCCAAGACGGGCTTGGCTGCTTTGGCACTGCTGTCATTGGTCAGTTGTGCCGGTTACCGCACCTACAAAGATGGCCAATCAGACCTTGCCTCTGGCCAGCTGGTTCAAGGGATCAGCAAGCTCAAGCAAGCCACTGAGTTAGAGCCCGATAACAGGGAATATCGCCGCTTCTACTTGACGCAGCGTGATAGCGTTGTTAATCGCCTGATTCGCCAAGCTGAGTTGGACATAGCCAACGGCAACTTCGAGCGCGCCAAGGATGCCTTTGGTGAAGTCTTGGGCATGCAAGCCGACAACAGCCGTGCACAGGCTGGCTTGAACCACGTGGAGGTGGGGCAGCGGCATGCCAAGTTACTCGATGTGGCGGGCGCCATGGCAGAGCGTGATGACCAAGACGGTGCCATCGCCAAGGCACAACTGGTTTTGTCTGAGAACCCCCTGAACCGCAGAGCCTCCAGCATGCTCAAGCGTTTGATGCGTGGGCAAGCAGACGCCACAGGCAAAGAACTGGGCATCTACCCCAAGCTCAAAACAACGTATCGCACGCCTGTCTCGCTCAGCTTTACCAACGCGAACTTGCGTCAGGTGTTTGAAGCCTTGAAGCTGGCTTCGGGCTTGAACTACATGCTGGACAAAGACGTCCAGTTTGAAGGACGCGTCACCATCTCCTTCACTGACAAGCCCGTTGAAGACGTGCTTCGCTTGATCTTGGCCACACACCAACTCAGCTACCGGGTGCTGGACGGCGATACCTTGTTGATATACCCCAGCACAGCGAGCAAGTCGGCCGACTACCGCGAGATGGTTGTCCGCTCCTTTTACCTGAGCAACGCTGACGTCAACAAGACAGCAGCACTGATCAAGGGGATCGCTAAAGCCAAAGACGTGTTTGTGGACGAGCGGCTCAACCTCATCGTGATCCGCGACTCATCTGAAGTGGTGCGTTTGGCAGAAAAGCTGATCGCTGCGGCCGACATGGTCGAACCCGAAGTGATGCTTGAGCTCGAAGTCATGGAGGTCAATGTCAACCGCCTTGAGCAAATTGGTATCCATTGGCCGGATAGCATTTCCGCATCTATTGCAGGCGTGGGAGGTATAGGCAAGCTGACACTCGATGAGTTACGTCACGGCAACGGTGTCACAGGCAGCTTCAGCGTGGGCAACCCGATCATGTCTGCGCAACTGCGCAATCAAAAGGGCGACTCCAACGTACTGGCCAACCCCCGTGTGCGGGTTCGCAATAGGCACAGCGCCAAAATCATGATTGGTGACAAGGTACCCGTCATCACCGTGGTCAACATTGGCAGCACGGCAGGCGGCGGCCCCTCAGAATCAGTCAGCTACCTTGATGTTGGCCTGAAGCTGGAGATCGAGCCCACGATCTCGCTGGATGACGATGTCTCGATGAAGGTGAACTTGGAGGTGTCCAATATCGTGGACACAATCACCCGCGCATCGGGTACGCAAACTTACCGACTGGGTACGCGCAACACATCCACAGTGCTGCGCGTGCATGACGGGGAAACCAATGTATTGGCCGGTTTGATTCAAAAAGAAGACCGCCGGTCTAACACCGGCATCCCGATTTTGAATGAGCTGCCATTGCTCAGCAAGCTGTTTGGCACATCGCAAGACTCGGATTCAAAGACAGAAATCGTCTTGCTGATCACGCCACACATCATCCGCAATTTGGACTTGCCTGGGGTGGGTTTGCAGGAGTTCACCTCCGGCACAGAGAATGCCATTGGCGCTGCGCCCATTCAACTGGGCACAAGCAAAGCGAAGACGCCTGGTCGCGTAGAGGGTAGCGCCGTGGTGGCGCCAGCGCCTGCACCGCCGCCACCACCGGCTGCTGCTGTGATGGTCGCCCCGGCACCCGTGCAGCAAGTTCAGCCTGTCGCCACTGAGCCGACCCCGACCCCGACGGTGCCCGCTCCTGCTGCCAACTTAGGCCCGCAGAACCCCGTGTTGGTGCCCCCCACCTTTCCGCCGCGCCGCAGGCCCAATGGCATCCCACCACCACCTGCAACCCTGCTGCAGCCGTGACCGGATCATGGTGAAGGCCTTTGCTCTGCGCACCCATGCTGGATTCAGCTTGGTTGAGCTGCTGGTGGTCGTGACGATCGTGGCTGTTTTGGCCACCATTGGCTTGCCTCTGGCTGAGTTGGCCCACCGGCGCACAAACGAAGAAGAACTGCGTCAATCCTTGAGAGAAATCAGATCCGCCCTTGACGCCTACAAAAAAGCCGCTGACCAAGGACACATCACCAAACAAGTCGATGCCAGTGGCTATCCACCCAATCTCGATGCCTTGGTTGCGGGCGTGACTGACGCACAGTCCCCGAGGGGGCAAAAGCTGTTCTTCTTGCGGCGCCTGCCACGAGACCCCTTTGCGCACGATGACATCCTGAGCAGCGCGGATACGTGGGGCGTGCGCAGCTACGCCAGCACCTCAGAAGATCCCAAATCAGGCGCAGACGTCTTTGACGTGTTTTCTAAATCAACCGACAAGGGCATGAACGGCGTGCCCTACAGAAAGTGGTGAGGCACGTGGTGCATCAACCTCGCTCCGCCCGCAGCGGCTTCACCTTGATTGAGCTGCTCGTGGTCTTGACCATCATGGCCACCTTGTTGTCCATCGTGGCGCCGCGCTATTTTGAATCCGTTGGCCGCGCCAAAGAAGCCACCTTGAAAAGCGACCTGCGCATGTTGCGCGAGTGCATTGACAAATACAAAGCAGATACCGGCAAATATCCCGAGGCTTTGAGCAAGCTGGTCGAGGCGCGCTACATACACGCCATCCCCGTGGACCCGATGACTGATCGCGATGACACTTGGTTGATCGTACCCAACCCAGACGGCAGCACCCTGGGCGTCTATGACATACACAGCGCAGCAGAAGGAGTAGGGCGCGATGGCAAACCGTTCAAACAATGGTAGTGAGCACGGCTTTACGTACCTCGGGCTGCTGATCGCCATCGCCATCATGGGCATTGGGCTGCTGGCTGTGTCCGAGGTGTGGAGCACCACCGCTGAGCGTCAAAAAATGACACAGCTCGATTGGGTGGGACAGCAATATGTGCAGGCCATTGGTAGTTATTACTATTCGAACACGGGATCGGTTAATTACTATCCGACCAGTTTGGATGACTTATTGGAAGACAAACGCTACCTCGGTATACGCAGACACATCAGGCGCAACTACACCAATCCGTTTACGGGCAAAACAGACTGGAAAGTACTATCTGCACCAGAAGGGGGTATCAATGGCGTGGCGTACGAGCAAACTGAATCTGGGCGGACAGTGAAGAGAGTGTTTGTTTTTTCACCAAAGTCAAGACAGGACTGATACAAGTGGTGCCAACGCTGCACGACAGACGTGCAGTCCACCCTTGATCAATCAATATGGGGGTTAACCTTTAAATTGGGTAACAGGCATTTTGCTTGGGCAGCCTAGAAGAGTCGCAACTTGACACGCCAATTTCCATAAATACAATGTATTGATGATCAAGTTCGAATGGGATCCGCCTAAAGCGGCGGACAACCTCAAAAAACATCAAGTCTCCTTTGAAAAGGCGAAGTCCGTCTTCTACGACGAATTTGCGGTCCAGTTCTTCGATGAAGACCACTCATATGGCGGACATGAAAGCTGAATACGACCTCTCCAAACTGAAGTCTCGCAAGAATCCCTACGCGTCAAAGCTCAAGAAGCCAGTCACCATGCGGCTGTCTGAGGACGTTGTAAAGTATTTCAAGGGCATGGCCGATGAAGCTGGCGTTCATTTGCAAAATGATTGCAGACCAAGTAAAGTGCACTCATTGAGATCATTTTTTGAAGAGTGCTTATGTCATCGATCACTGTCCGTAACTTACCTGAGGAGACGCACCGAGCTTTGCGTGTGCGCGCCGCGATGGCTGGTCGAAGCACCGAAGCCGAAGTCCGGGCCATTCTTGAGAGCGTCGCACGACCAGAGGGCCGCATCAAGCTGGGTTCCTTGTTGGCGGAAATCGGTCAGCAGGCAGGGGGTTTTGATCTTGAGATCGAGCGTGACAAGTCACCAGCAGAACCGATGAGCTTTGAATGATTCTGCTCGATACCAACGTAGTCTCTGAACCCTTGAAGCTCACAGGTGATGTAGGCGTTTTGAATTGGATAGACGCACAAATGATCGAAACACTTTACCTGTCAACCATCAGCCTAGCTGAGTTGCGTTTTGGCATTGCGGCGCTGGCACCTGGCAAACGAAGAGACACGCTCCACACCAGTCTTGAGCAACGCATTTTGCCTTTGTTCGTCGGTCGAATCCTGCCCTTTGATGCAGCAGCCTCCGAAGCATATGCGGTGCTTCGTGCTCGTGCGCGAGCCCAAGGGAAAGCCATCGCGCCCGCAGACGGCTACATTGCCGCTACCGCAACCAGTCACGGCTTGATTGTTGCAACGCGAGACACTGGCCCTTTTGAAGCCGCCGGCCTGACGGTGATCAACCCATGGAAGCACTAACGGCTTTGATAAATTCCGCCCATCAGTTCGCGCAAGTCTGCCGCACCGCACGGGCCCAGTCGGCCATCAGCTCGTCGGCGCGTTCGCGGGGCAAGGTGGGGTAGAAGGTGCGCTCGGCGCGCCACAGCCGCGCTATGGTGGTGGTGTCGGCATACACGCCGGTGGCCAAGCCTGCCAAGTAGGCCGCGCCCAAGGCGGTGGTTTCGACCACTTCGGGGCGCACGACGGGGATGCCCAGTAGATCGGCTTGGAACTGCATCAGCAGGTTGTTGACGCAGGCCCCGCCGTCCACACGCAACTCGCTGACAGGGCGGCCCCCGGCTGCCACGGCGTCGCGGCTCATGGCTTGCAGCAGCGCCGCGCTTTGAAAGGCGATCGACTCCAGTGCGGCGCGCGCGATGTGGGCCACGGTGCTGCCGCGTGTCAGGCCCACGATGGCGCCCCGTGCATCGGTGTTCCAGTAAGGCGCGCCCAAACCCGTGAAGGCGGGCACGAACATCACGCCGCCCGCATCGGGCACGCTCTCGGCCAAGGATTGCACCTCGCTGGCCGCGCGGATGGCTTGGAGGCCATCACGCAACCACTGCACCACCGCGCCACCGATGAACACGCTGCCTTCGAGCGCATAGGCGCGCTGGCCGGGCAGTTGCGCTGCCGCTGTGCTGAGCAAGCCGTTGGCCGATTTACGCACCTCGGCGCCGGTGTGCATCAACATGAAGCAGCCTGTGCCATAGGTGTTCTTGGCCAAGCCCGCCTCAAAGCCTGCTTGACCAAACAAGGCCGCTTGTTGATCACCAGCGATGCCGCCTACAGGCAGTGTGGGCAGTTGGGGCAGGGCGCTGCCACTACTGGTGTTATCCCAAACGGATGCGGCCGCCTCACCAAACAAGTGGCTAGAGGCATGCACCGCGGGCAGTACGCTGTGCGGGATGTCCATCAACTTGAGCAAGTCCTCATCCCACTGGTTGGTGTGGATGTTGAACAGCATGGTGCGCGAGGCATTGCTGACATCGGTGGCGTGGACGCGCCCGCCTGTCAGGTTCCACAGCAGCCAGCTGTCCACGGTGCCAAAGGCCAGCTCACCACGCTGCGCAGCCTCGCGTGCGCCGTCCACATGGTTAAGCAACCACTGCAGCTTGCTGCCCGAGAAATACGCGTCAATGACCAGCCCGGTTTTGTCGCGCACCATGTCGCTTAAACCTTGCTCTCGCCACTGGGCGCATTGCGCCTCGGCTCGGCGGTCTTGCCACACGATCGCGCGTGCCACCGGCAAGCCCGTATCGCGGCGCCACAGCACGGTGGTTTCACGTTGGTTGGTGATGCCGATGCCGCGCAACTCGCGCAGGTCGTGGCCCTTGGCGTGCAGCTGCGCCATGGCGGCGTGTGCGGTGTCGCGCTGCGAGGCCCAGAGCTCCAGCGGGTCGTGCTCAACCCAGCCGGGTTGGGGGTAGTGCTGGCGGATTTCAATCTGTGCGCTGGCCAAGATGCGGCCTTGCTCGTCAAAGATCACGCTGCGTGAGCTGGAGGTGCCCTGGTCAAGGGACAAGATCAAAGCCATATGGTGCAGTCTCTCAGGAAGCGATGGTCAGGGCCACGCCCCATTCGTTGAGCATCTTGGGGTAGGGCAGGGGCGGCAGGGCTTCGGTGAACACCCGCTTCATGTTTTGCAGGTGGCCGACCTTGGCCAGCTCTGCCTCGCTGAACTTGCTGACGTCGGCCACCAGCCAGCTCTCGCGGGCTTGTTCGATCAAGGTCTGCGCCACGGGCAGTTCACGCAGGTCTTGGTCGCGCATGGTGCCGTCAGGATCAATACCCATCGTGCTGATGATGGCGAAGTCAACCTTGAACTGCTTTAAAAAGGC
This sequence comes from Aquabacterium sp., assembly GCA_030654395.1. GTDB lineage: Bacteria > Pseudomonadota > Gammaproteobacteria > Burkholderiales > Burkholderiaceae_C > Aquabacterium. The sequence goes on along the minus strand of JAURXM010000114.1, from coordinate 9,290 downwards.
CACGGTGCTGTCGCCTTCTAAGGCGCTATCGCGTGAGCGCAGCACGCCACCGGCCACATGCACTTTGCAGTCGCGGTGTTCGCTCAACAGGCTGGCCACATGCAGGTTGTGGGTGATCACGCGCAGGCCTGATTTTTTGAGCAACTCGCGGGCAACGGCCTCAACCGTGGTGCCGATGCCCATCATCAGCGAGCTGCCATCGGGGATGGCGGCCGCCACTGACCGCGCGATGCGCGCTTTGGCATCGGCGCGCAGGGCTTGGCGCTCTTTCCATGCGCCCACGCTGGGTGCCTCGCGGGGCAGGTTCACGCCACCATGAAAGCGCAGCAGCAAGCCGGCATCAGACAGCCGCTGTACGTCGCGGCGCACGGTTTGCATGGTCACGTCCAAGCGCTGCGCCAAGCGCTCAATGGACACCGCTCCGCGTACCCGCACTTCTTCAAGCAGCGAGATTTGCCTTGGGTTGGGGGCCCAATGGGCGTCAAGGGGCAACCCCGGGGTGTCTGTTGATTGTTTGATGTCGTTTTCTGCCATTTGGTAAGCATATGCGAAAAATAACAAACAAAAAAGAAGAAAATCGCGCTTGTGGGTTAACCTGCTCAATCGGTCAAAAAATACATGCCCATTAAAGGAGAGACATCTTTGCAGCCCGACCACACCCCCTCGCGCCCTGTGCCCGACGACCACGCCCGTGAGGCGGATTACCACTGTGACGTGCTGGTGGTGGGTGGGGGCATCAATGGCGTGGGCATCGCGCGCGATTTGGCAGGTCGCGGTTGGCGTGTTGTGCTGTGTGAGCAAGATGACTTGGCCAGCCACACCTCGTCGTCATCGACCAAGTTGATCCATGGGGGCCTGCGTTACCTAGAGTACGGCGAGTTCAGCCTGGTGCGCAAAGCCTTGATGGAGCGCGAATTGTTGTTGCGGTCCGCCCCGCACATCATGTGGCCGCTGCGTTTTGTGCTGCCCCATGACGCGTCCATGCGCCCGGCTTGGTTGATCCGACTGGGCTTGTGGTTGTACGACAATTTGGCGCCCCGCGACTTTTTGCCCGGGTGCGAAACCGTCTCGCTTGATAAGACACCGTTGGGCCAACCGCTCAAGTCAGGTTGGACAAAGGCCTTTGTTTACTCAGACGGCTGGGTTGACGATGCCCGGTTGGTCGCGCTGTGCGCCGTTGACGCGGCAGAGCAAGGCGCGCAAGTGCTCACCCGCACACGCTGCGAGCAAGTCAAGGCGCACGCAGGCGGTTGGCGCGCGGGCTTGGCCCGGCTCGACCCCGCAACGCAGGCCGTGACACACCGCTTGACGGTGCAGGCCCGTGTGGTGGTCAACGCAGCAGGCCCTTGGGCCGAGCACATGTTGCGCGGTGTGATGGCCGTGCCTGCAGCACCCACGAAAGGCAAGGCCGCACAGGAGAGCCTGCGTTTGGTCAAAGGCAGCCACATCGTGGTGCCGCGCATCTTTGATCATGACCATGCCTACATCTTCCAGGGGCAAGACAAACGCATCATTTTTGCGATCCCTTATGAGCGCGACTTCACCCTGATTGGCACCACCGATGTCGAGCATAAAGGCGCGCCCGGCCACGCCCAGATCGAACCCGAAGAGATCACCTACCTGTGTCATGAGCTGAGTCGCTACCTCAAACGTGCTGTGCAGCCTAGCGATGTGGTCTGGAGCTACGCTGGCGTGCGCCCTTTGTTGGACGATGCCAGTGGCAACGCTGCCGCCGTGACGCGTGACTACAGGCTGCAAACGCAAAGCGGCTTCTCGCCTTGGTTGACGGTGTGGGGCGGCAAGCTCACCACCTTCCGCTTGTTGGCGCAAGAAGCGGCCGATGCGGTCGGCACCATGCTGGGCGACCCACGTCACCATTGGACGGCCGACGCCGTGTTGCCCGGCGGCGCCTTGAGTGAGTTGATTGAGGAGACGCGCAACCCGCAGACGGATATGGCCGCCTTCCAAGTCAGCCTGCGCAAGCGCCACCCGTGGATGGATTTGGGCTTGATGCGCCGCTGGACAAGGGCCTATGGCAGCCGTGTGTTGCTGCTGCTCGATGGCATCAGTAGCCGCTCAGACTTGGGTGCAGAGGTGGCGCCCGATCTGTACGAGGTCGAATTGCACTACCTCAAGCAGCACGAATGGGCCATGACCGCAGATGACGTGCTGTGGCGGCGCAGCAAGCTGGGCCTGCACTACTCGGTTGATCAGCGCCAAGCCGTGGCCGATTGGTTTGCCGCGCAGACCGGTGCGGCGACACAAGGCTATCACCACAGTCAGATGAGCCGTTGAAGCACGCCCGATAAGGCGTCTCGGTTGATCACGCGCAGGCTGCGGTATTGCACATCAATCCAGCCTGCTTGCGCCCATTCATTGAGGTGCTTGCCGACACATTGCCTGCTCAATGCGAGCAGCCGTGCGAGCATGGCTTGGCTGATCTGAGGGGGTGTTCTAGGTGAGGCATCAGACAGCAGCAACAACGCCGCCGCCAAGCGCTCATGAGGGGCGCTGAGTGAGGCGTACTCGTACATCTGTCGATGCAGACAGCTGACCGTGGCCAATACCGTGGTGATGATTTTGGCAAAACCCGGCACGTCATCAAGGGCTGAGATTGCGCGCGTGGCGTCCATTTGCCAGCCTGACGCCGCTGTGTGTGCAACCGCAGTACACAAGGCTGGGGTGTTGGCGAATATCTCTAAATCACCAATGCAGTCATCCGGTCGGCTAAAGCCCAGCACCATGTGCCTGCCATCTCCCTTGGTGACTTCATACAGCACAAAGCCTGAATCCAAGAAGTAAAGCGATGTCATCGGGTCGCCCTGCCTGAACAGCGCAGCCCCTTTGTTGATCTTCCACGGACGCAACAAGGGCTTGATCATGTCGCGCGACGATGGCGCCAAGGCGTCAAGCAAGAGAGGGGTGGTACGGCGGGGGCTCATGGCAAGGCAGTGTGCGGTCAGTAACGCCAAGCTTGTGCTTGGTGAAAACACCTACTCTAAATGGTTAGTCGAGTGACCACGCAAGATGGCTTGGGCAAGCAACATCACGTTTTGATGAGCTGAACATATTCCTCAAAGGAGTTGACATGAAATTCAAGCATGCATTGGCTGCGCTGTCCGGTGCGCTGTGTCTTTGGGCGGGCCCTGCAGCCTCAAGTGGCAATGAGGTCGCCACCTCGTTTGTGACTGGTCACCTGTCGGCGGTTCAATATGTGGCTGCGCTGGCAACCAGCATCGCGCCGCCGCCTTTCTGGAATTGGGTACCTAACAGGGGCAAGGTGGGCACGCTGGGGCCTGATTTCATGTGGGGTGTGGCGGCATCTGGTTTCCAATCGGAGGGGCATGCCCCCGACAGCAACTGGACGCGCTACATCGCCAAGAATCCACAATACGACGCCTATCGGGACTCGGTCGACTTTTATAAGCATTACGAGGCGGATCTGGCGCGCGCTGCGGCACTGGGCGTCAAGACCTATCGCATTGGCATTGAATGGGCGCGCGTTGAGCCTCAACCCGGCGTGGTGGACGCCGCTGCGCTGGCGTTTTATGACGCTGTGATTGCGCGCATCGTCAAGTTGGGCATGCGTCCCATGTTGACACTGGATCACTGGGTGTACCCCGGTTGGATGGCCGATAAAGGCGGCTGGGCCAGCGTCGACATGCAGCGCAACTGGCTGAGCCAAGCCACACGCGTGGTGGATCGGTATGCCGTGTACAACCCGATTTGGATCACCATCAACGAGCCCGCGATTTATCTGCAAAACGAGATCAAAAATGGGGGGCTGAAGGCGGCAGATTTAACGAAGATGAATGATGGCATGGTGGCCGTGCACCGTGCCATCTATGACCACATCCATGTCAAGCAAGCTGGTGCGATGGTGTCGAGCAATGTGGCATATATCTCGGGGCTGGAATCGCAGATTGACACCTTGTTCTTCAACCGTGTGGTGGACAAGCTCGATTTCATTGGGATCGACTATTACTACGGGTTGTCTGTGACTGACCTCTCGTCGCTCGGTGGCCTATTGAACAACACCCTGTGGACGATCAAGTTGCAGCCAGAGGGCATCTACTATGCGATGCGGCATTACGCAGAGCGTTACCCCAAGCTGCCGCTGTACATCGTTGAAAACGGCATGCCTACCCAAGACGGCGTGCGGGCAGATGGTGTCAAGCGCGGTGATGCCTTGCGTGACACGGTCTATTGGCTACAGCGCGCCAAGGCCGATGGCATGAAGGTGATGGGTTACAACTACTGGAGCCTGACCGACAACTACGAGTGGGGCAGCTACAAACCACGCTTTGGTCTCTACACAGTCAATGTGCTGACAGACCCTAGCCTGACCCGAGTGGCCACCGACGCGGTTGGTGTGTACACCAATTTGATCGCGGCAAAGGGTGTGCCAGTGGGCTATAAGCCCACGGTTGCGGCGCAACGGTGCTCGCTTGTTTCCCCCGTAGACAGTTGCCTGCGGCCGGTGCGTTGACGCTGGACAAAACACATAGATGCGTCGCTTAGAGGGGGCATTTCGACCCCTTCTCGCGCAGACCACGGTGATATGGTCAGGCGACCTCAACGTGTGAGCCCTCGCCCATGTCACCTCCTGAATTGGCCCTTGTCGCCACGCCTTCGCCATTGCCCTCGTGGTGGCAGCGTGAGCGCCTAGTGGCGCTGATTGCACTGTCAGCCACTTTCTTGGTGCTGACGGTGTGGGGCGGCTTGGGCTACATGCTCTATGCCAAATGGCACGATGCCATTGAGGGGCAAATCACCCAGAACAGCAACCTGAGCGCGGTGCTGGCCGAGCAAACGCTGCGCGTCTTCAAGAGCGCGGACAACGCCATGATGCGCACGCGAGATGCCGTGGCAGCGCACCCCGACGCGCCGCCTGACATGGTGAGCTTTGCCAGAGAAACAGGTTTGGGGCCGGACATTTTGGTGCAGTTGGCACTGGTTGAGGCAAGCGGGCGTTTACTCAGTACCAGCTTGGATCCGGGGGGGGCCAAGACCGATCACATTGACCTCAGTGCACGCGATCACATCCGCATCCACCTGAAGCCGGCGTCCCTGCCCAAATTGACGCCCCTGCCGCAAGCCGATGGCTTGTACATCGGGGCGCCTGTTGTGGGCAAAGTGTCCAAAAAATGGTCTATCCAGTTGAGCCGCCGTGTGGTGACGCCACAGGGGCGGCTTGTGGGTGTGGTAGTTGCATCCTTGAATCCGGCTTATTTTGAGTCGATCTATGCACGTGTGGCATTAGGTAGCAATGGCGGGGTGACCTTTGTTGGGGATGATTTGGTGATCCGTGCACGGGTAATGGGAGGGGTCAGCAAAGGCTTGGGGGCTACCTTGCCCGGGTCCGCGCTATTTGCGCAGGCCAGGCGTGTTAACCAAACAGAAGGACATTTCTTGGGGCGCAGTGCGGTTGATGGCGTTGAACGCATCTTTGCCTTTTATGCGCTGCAAGGCTACCCCCTGCACTTGTTGGTGTCCACGGCACAGCGCGATGCTTTGGCTACATGGGCATCGACGCGCGATATCTCGGTGACTTTGGCCAGCTTGCTGAGCTTGGTCATCGCCTTGGCTGGTTATGGCTTGGCCGTGGGTGTGCGGCGCTTGCAGAAGGTCAACGAGGCGCTGCTGGTCAGCGAGGCCCAGGCTAATTCAGCCAATCAAGCCAAGAGCGAATTTGTGGCCGCCATGTCGCATGAGCTGCGCACGCCCTTGACCAGCATCCGCGGTTTTGCCGAGCTGCTGGAAGACCGCTTAGAGGACCCCAAGTTCAAGCGATCAGCCGGTTTGATCCGCAAAGGCGCTGAGCACCTGACGGAGTTGGTGACCCAAATTTTGGACATGTCCAAGGTGGAGGCCGGGCGCATGGAGTTGTCGCTCGAACCCGTCAACTTGCGGGAGTTGATCCAGTCATCTGTGGACTTCTTTGCCTTGACTGCGGCGGGCAAAGGCTTGGTTCTGGACGCCGCCTATGCGGTCAATGTGCCGCCGACCATGATGGTTGACAGCCTGCGGCTCAAGCAGATACTCAACAACCTGTTGTCCAACGCGATGAAGTTCACCGAGGCTGGCAGTGTGCACATCTATGTGGGCTGCTACGGTAATGGCATCACGATTGCCGTGCGCGATACGGGGCCGGGCATCCCTTTGGATGTGCAGGGCAAGGTGTTCGAGAAGTTCAGCCAAGCCAATGCACGCGTCAGCTATCAACACGGTGGCACGGGTTTGGGTTTGGCGCTGGCGCGGTCATTGGCTGAACTCATGGGCGGCACCTTGACGCTGGTGTCAGCGCCGGATCAAGGCGCCACGTTCACACTCAGCTTGCCTGTGCGCTGAGGGTCGTGGTGTTGTTCACGATGCTGTTTTGATCAGGCCCGTGATCTGCTGATGCCAGGCCGGGTTCTTGTAAAAACTGGGGAAGTGGGGTTGGCAGAAATTGGACGTACAGATGCCTGTCCATCCGCGTGCCTTGGCCATACCCGTGGCGGCCCGCGCGACATCATTGATCCACACCCAGTTGGCTCCATTGGGGTCCTTGTCCGGTAGTTCGTAGTAGAGGATGGCTGCCCAGCCTTCGGTGGTGTAGACAGGCACATTGAGTTTGTTGCCCAGCGTGACCCAGCTGTCCATCGCGCCTCCCAGCCAGCGCAACAAGCCTGCTTGACGACGGTAGTAAGCGCCTTGGGCCCACTTTTCTAGGGTGTTGTTGTAGCAGCTGGATTGCAGATTGCCTGCACCTTCAATCAGCAGGAAATTCAGCCCTGACGGAAGCGCGAAGGTTTGGTTCAGACCCAAAAAGATGTGCGTTTCGATGCAGTCCATCGGGGACAGGTCCACAGACTTGAAGGTGTTCGTGCTCTCACCGGCCAGTGACACGCACAAGGGCAGGTGGGGGAATTGCTTTTTGAGTCCATTGATGGCCGTGTAGATGTAGGCTGAGATGGCGCTGCCCTGCTCTTGATCGTAGGGCGCAAGGAGGCCGGTCAATAAGGTGATCTTGTTGAGGAGCTTCTCGTTGATGTAGGACACGATGGCAGGCATGAAGCCCACGCTGGGGAACTCGTTGGCCAGGTCCACCCATTCGACGATGCCCAGCAAGCCATGCTGCCCGATGAAGTCCAATGTTTCTGCCCAGATGCGAGACAGTTGCGCAGGGCTCTTGATGCTGAGCGCCCGGTTGCTTGTGTCATTGGTCATCCACGTTGACAGGCCCACGCGGATGCCCCGCGCGGCACATTTGGACAGGAAGACAGGCAGATCGCGGCGCGGATTGATTGTGGTGTTGGCGCTGTTGCCCCATGGGAAGCCGCTTGGTTGGGCCTTCATGACGAACTCATCCTGACGTCGCCCATTGCCATCTGCGGCGATCAGGTGCGGGAAGGCGTCGATGCGCAGGCAGTTGTAGCCCCGCAGCACGAAGTCATCCAGCACGGCATCAAAGTCGCTGTACTCTGCCTGCGTGCCAGCTCGCCGGGTGAGCCAGGAGAAATCCCACATCGCCACAGCCAAGGGCGCACGACGCACGGTCAACATCGGCGGAGCAGCTATCGCAGCGTGACTGAGGCCGGGCGTGGACAGGGCCACGGCACCCAGACCGGCGGTAGCGATTTGCTTGAGCGCATGCCGTCTGGGATTGGATTCAGGGACAGAGTCGGATGCCGTGGGGGGGAAATGTTGCATGGCGCTTCGCGTGAGTACAGATGCATCACGTTAGGGCGCCGACTGGTGCCGCGCAACCCATTTGGGCGACATCGAGATGGATTAAGCGACAAAGCACCATCAGGAAAACCAGCAGCCACGCTCAGGTGCCTTTGATGACGCCTGTGATCTGCCGATGCCACGCAGGGTCTTGGTAGAAGCTGGGGAATTGGGGTTGGCAGAAGTTGGACGAACAGATGCCTGTCCATCCGCGCGCCTTGGCCATGCCCGAGCCTATCTGCGCAACTTCCCGCATCCAAGCCCAGTTGGCGCCATTCGGATCTTTGTCTGGTACTTCGTAGTAGTTGATCGCAGCCCAAGCCTCGGTGGTGTAGACGGGTACATTGAGTTTGTTGGCCAGCATGGCCCAGCTGTCCATGGCACAGCCCAGCCAGTTCAACAAGCTGGCCTTACGTCGGTGATATGCGCTTTGTGCCAACTTCTCTACTGTGTCAATCTTGTAGCTGGGCAGCAGCGGGTTGGTGCCTTGCCACAGAAACACGTCCAACCCCGAAGGGATGCCAAAGGTCTGGTTCAGATTCAGCCAGATGTGCGGTTCGAGCAAGTCCATCGGTGACAGATCAACGAGATTGAAACTGTCAGCTGGGCCGCTGCCTACCGTGGATACGCAAAAGCGCAGTTTTGGAAACTGTTTTTTGAGTTTGTTGATGGCCGTGTAGATGTAGGCAGAGATGGCACTCGACTGTTTTTGATCGAAGGGCAGCACAAAGGCACTTAACTGGTTGATCTTGTTGCTGAGATTCTGGTTGAGGTAGGAGACGATGCCCGGCATGAATTGCACGCTGGGGAACTCGTTGGCCAAGTCCACCCATTCGATGACGCCCAGCAAACCATGTTGACCTATGAAGTCCAATGTTTCCGCCCAGACGCGTGACAGTTGCGCAGGGCTTTGGATGCGAAGCGCGCGGTCACTCTTGTCATTCATCAACCAGGTCGACAGACCAACTTGGATGCCACGTGCTGAGCACTTGGACAGAAAGATGAGCAGATCACGGCGGGGATTGATCGTGGTTTCGAGGGTGTTGCCCCATGGGAAGCCAGTTGCTTGCCCCCTCATGGTGAACTCATCTTGGCGACGTCCGTTGTCATCTGCCGCGATCAGATGTGGAAACGCGTCGATGCGAAGGCAGTTGTACCCTCGCATGGCGAAGTCATCAAGTATGGCGTCGAAATCAAGGTACTCGGCTTGTCTGCCTTCTCGCCTGGTCAGCCAAGAGTAATCCCACATGGCCACAGCCATGGGCGCGCGCTGCACCTTCAAAATGGTCGCAGGTGCTGATGCAGGCACAGGTAGACCCATGACGTCCGCGACGCCCGCAGCCGCATTCTGAAGGGCGCTCCACGGAAATGGCAGTGCCGCGTGGCTGATGGCTGGCGCGCAGAGGCCCACGCCTACCAAGCCAGCTGTGGAGATTTGCTTGAGGGCATCCCGCCGAGGGTTGGCTTCCGTGGCAGGGACGCAATCGGATGGGGTGGGGAGATGACGCATGAGGCACTCGCATGAAGACGACAATGGCACTCACTGTAGGGCGCCATGCTTGGCAGCGCCATCAACT
>JAURXM010000110.1 GCA_030654395.1 Aquabacterium sp. | reverse complement strand
AAGCATACCTGCAGTACCGGTGATGCATTCCGATACGCTGTTTCCCGTGCATAGAATTTATTGCGTCGGCCGCAATTATGTAGAACATGCCAAAGAGATGGGCTGGACCGGTCGTGAAGCGCCATTCTTTTTTATGAAGCCAGCCGATGCCATCCTCCCCGTAGCGGATGGACGCATAGGCGAAATGCCTTACCCGACGATGACGAGCAATCTGCATCACGAGGTGGAGCTGGTGGTGGCTATCGGTAAAGGTGGGTCGAATATTACTGTGGCTTCGGCACCTGAACATGTCTGGGGCTATGCCATCGGTCTGGATATGACACGGCGAGATTTGCAAGCGGAAGCCAAAGATCAGGGGCGCCCATGGTGTACCGCCAAAGGTTTCGATCATTCCGCGCCGATCTCGCCGCTGCATCCGATTGCGCAGACGCAGTGGATGGAGCAGGGCAGTATTCGTCTGGCAGTCAATGGGCAGGAACGGCAGAACAGCGACATCAATCAATTGACCTGGAACGTGGCTGAAATTATCGCCTTCCTGTCCACTTTATATACTTTGCAAGCGGGCGACTTAATCTTTACGGGCACGCCCGCAGGTGTCGGTGCGGTAAAGCAGGGCGATGTGATGGAAGCGACTATCGCCGGCCTGGGCAAGTTGACGGTCAGCGTTATTTAAAGGTGGCGGACATGAAACTCTACGGTTACTTCAGAAGCTCGGCCTCGTGTCGCGTACGCATTGCCTTGAATTTAAAGGGCCTGGACGCAGAACATGTGCCGGTGCATCTGGTTAACAACGGCGGCGAGCAATTGTCTGAAAATTTTCGTGCCTTGAATCCTGAGGCATTGGTGCCGGCACTGATGGATACTGATGCCGGACAACAGATTGTGCTGAGTCAATCTTTGGCTATCATGGAGTATCTTGAAGAAAGATATCCGACTCCCGCGCTTCTGCCAGACAATGCGGCAGATCGTGCGTACGTGCGGTCTCTGGGTTTGTCTATCGCCTGTGAAATTCATCCACTGAATAACTTGCGTGTGTTGAAATACATGACGACAACGCTAGGCCTGAGCGATGAACAAAAAAATGCCTGGTATCAGCATTGGTGTATATCCGGTCTGGCCGCGTTGGAACAAAGATTAGCAAGTGACAAGCGCACAGGCGATTTTTGTTTTGGCCATACACCTACCTTGGCCGACTGCTGTCTGGTGCCGCAGATTTTTAATGCACAGCGATTCAATTGT
>JAURXM010000105.1 GCA_030654395.1 Aquabacterium sp. | reverse complement strand
GCGATACTTGCCAGCAATATGAAAAGCTCGTTGGACCAAGCCTTCATGCGGCGATTGCGCTTCATCGTCAACTTCCCGTTTCCGGGTCTGCCGGAGCGCAGCATCATGTGGCGGAAAGTCTTCCCGTCCGCCGTGCCCAAGGCAGAACTGGATTTCGACCGTCTGGCCCGCTTCAACCTGACTGGCGGCAGCATCCATAACATCGCGTTGAACGCCGCATTTCTTGCCGCCGCGCAGGCAGACCCGGAGTCCAGCGTTACCCAGTCGCTGATTTTCGATGCGATCCGCAGTGAATTGCGCAAACTCGACAAGCCGGTGAATGAAGCCGAATTCCGCATTCTGGACCTAGTCGGAGCAAAGTCATGAACATCAACCTGCATATCGAGCGTCTGGTTTTGGACGGCGTCAACATCGCACCCGGTCAGCGCCATCTGCTGCGAGCCAGCGTGGAAACCGAACTGACTCGGCTGCTTACCGACGGAGGGCTTGCGCCCGGTCTTGTTCAAGGCGTTGCGTTGCCGCGACTGTCCGCCAGCGCCATGCAATTGACCGGCAACAATCCGGCGCAACTCGGCCGGCAAATCGCACAATCGGTGTATGGAGGCATCGGTCATGAATAAAACCGCCGTTGCCCGGCAAGCCAAAACGGCCAGTTTCTTGCCGCCAGCGCAAGGCCTGCTGCTCCAGCGCAAGTGCGCTTGCGGCAATCACACCGTCGCAGGCGGGGAGTGTGCGGAGTGTGCGAAGAATAAGACTGGTTTACAGCGCAAGCTTGCCATTGGCGCGAGTAACGATCCGCTGGAACAGGAAGCCGATCGGGCTGCCGAGCAGGTGCTGGCCGCGCCGACGCATTCCGCAGTCAGCGGCGCACCGCCGCGTATCCAGCGCTACGCAAGGCAAGCGGCCGAAGGGGCGGAAACCGCGCCGGCCAGCGTAGACCGGGTCCTTGCCGGTTCGGGCAGGCCGCTGGATCCGGCGTTACGGCAAGACATGGAACAGCGCTTTGGCCATGACTTTTCACGGGTGCGGGTGCATTCCGGCGCGGCTGCCGAGCAATCGGCTCGTGAATTGAATGCCCTAGCCTATACCGCGGGACGCGATATAGTTTTTGATGCAGGTAAGTTTGCTCCGAGCACAAACGATGGACGGCGATTGCTTGCCCATGAGTTGACGCATGTCGTGCAACAGCGCGGTCAACGAGTTGCCTCACAGATGAAACTTGCGGTGAGTACGCCGGGCGATGCGGGAGAACGCGAAGCCGACGCTGCCGCCGATGCGGTCATGCACGGCCGCAGTGTCCCGTCCATCGCACCTGTGTTTCCGGGTATCCAGCGCAAATGTCATGCTGCCGAGCTCGGGGCTCCAGATCCGGATTGCGCGCCAAGCCAACAGGGCGTAGTCGGTTGGCAGTTCCAGTTCAAGGTCGGCTGCGATGACCTTCTTCCAGGCGAAGAAGCCAAGATCAGCAAGCCCAAAGTGGGCAACCAGCTCAAGATTCACGGTTTTGCCAGCCAGGAAGGCGATGCGGGTTTCAACGCTGATCTGTCGTGCCACCGGGCCAACCGGATTGCCGACATGGCGCGCAAGCTGCGGGCCGATTGCCCTGTGATCGGCGTATTCAAGCATGGCGCATCGCCTGTGTCCGCTCCGGGCGTGGTAAAAGATTTGAACCCGCCGGACTTTTGGCGCAGTGTGATTATCGAGGAAGTAACGCCCCCGCTGGAGTCGGGCGAACAATGGCTGGATCCCAGTTCGACCATCAGCAAGTCCTGGGCTTTATACCGGCGAGCCCAAGTCAATCCGACACAACCGAATCTGGTGCTGGTCTGGGCATGGCGCAGCGAAATAAAGGATTGGCTGACGAGCATAGGCAAAACGCTGGCTCCGCAGGGCGCCAAGCTGACACGGCGCAATCTGGATGATTACCGGCGCATTTATGCGTCTGCCGAGCAGCTGTGGATAGCAAGTGATCAATTGCTCGCACTGCACAAGTATCCCGATGCAGCCAAGGACACCTATACAGAGTGGGCGGTAGGCAGCGGCAAAGATCAGGGTGATAAGATCCACGCCAAAAACGTTCCCACAACGGCCAAGTATCACGTAGACATTTTCGGCGAAGGTTACTTCAAGGGGGCGATCAACATCGGCATGGCCGAACGCACCAGCACCACCGGCATTTACAACTCGCGCGTGCCCAATTTGATTTACCGCAGGTTTTCCTCCAAGGACGCCAATGCGCTGCCGATCGCCGACCATACTGCGGACTTGGTCACTTCCGAAAACGGCCCGATCGGCTATCCCGGTCTCGCCGAAGAGATTGCCCGGATCATCGCCCCCGGCGGCACCATCGTGCTCAACAATCCGGTAAGTGAAGAGGCCGCACACGACAAGGTCGCCAAAGCGACGGGAGGCACCATCAAAAAGGTACATACCAGCGATGGAGTGGAAACCGTAGAAACGACGATTGTCGTTCCGGGGCCATGATCATGTCCTACACAGTTACCCGCGATCAAGAGGGTTGTCCGAGTATTACTTTAACGGACGAACCCTCCTATTTTCATGCGTTGGTCGCGGCTCCTTCTATGCGGGAACCCGAGCTCAACACGGGCAATTGGCTGGTGATGGCCTTCGCCGTTTGGAGCATACCAGACAACTTAGCCATCCAAACCGCCCTCGATGCGGCCAAACGCTTCGGAGGAAAACTCAATCTTGGACTACGCCCATTCGATGATTCGGAAGAACTCGGCGCTTGGTGTCCCGGCATAGAGGACGATGGACGCAGCCCGCTATGGGTGTTGCTCCGTGATGGCAAGGTATGTATGAAGCGCAGCGGGATTCTTACAGTTGATGAGCTGGTCGAGGTGATTGCAGGAGATGGAGGTATCGCTGATGAATAAAACCCGTGTTGCCCGGCAAGCCAATACATCAAGTTTTTTGCTGCCGGGGCAAGGCTTGCTTCAGCGCAAGTGCGCTTGCGGGAATCACACCGTTGCAGGCGGGGAGTGTGCGGAATGTGCGAGGAACAAAAGCGGTCTACAACGGAAACTAACCATTGGCGCAAGTAACGATCCGTTGGAACAGGAAGCTGACCGGATGGCTGAGCAGGTGTTGGCAGCGTCGGCACATTCAACCGTTGGCGGCGCACCCTTGCACATACAGCGCTATGCGGGGCAAACGAGCGGGGATATTGAGACCGCGCCCGCCAGCGTAGACCGCGTCCTTGCCAGCTCGGGCAGGCCGCTCGAACCGGCGTTACGGCAGGACATGGGGCAGCGCTTCGGCTACGACTTTTCGCAAGTGCGGGTGCATTCGGACGAAGCTGCCGAGCAATCGGCGCAGGAAGTGAAGGCTAATGCCTACACGGTAGGGCACAACATCGTGTTTGGTGCAGGGCGTTTTACACCGGGGACGCACGAAGGGCGGCGGTTGATTGCCCATGAGTTGACGCATGTGGTGCAGCAGTCCGCTACTCAGTCCTTGCTCCAGAGAGACCTCGGTTTTGAGTTCCAACTGCACGACAACACGATCACGACGAACAAAGGCCGCCCCTTTCCGAGAAAGGCGGGGAAGTTCTTCCACAGGGTTCCCCCGGCCGACAAACACGGACTCGAGTTGCAGACCGATAGCGGCAGTTTCATGGAATTCGAGACCCATCACTTTCAGAAGTGGTCCGACCTGGAGGTCCAGATCAAGAACGCCGTCGATGTGGTTCAGGAAATCAAGAAGGATCCCAAGGCATTCCCCTTCAATCAGGAGAAGCGTTTTCGCGCCGCAGGGCTGCTGGCTAAGGATGAGACGCTGGAAGTCAATGTCAAGGACAGCGCATTCATCGCCGACATTCAGTCGACCGAAGGGATTGCGCTGACCCAGTATGCATCGTTGCTGAAGGAACACGAACGCGATCCCACGCTGTTTGTCGATCCCGTACTCAAGGATGCACAGGATATCCTGAACGCGGCCAGCGCGGCCAGCAAGAAAGTGAAGGCTGGCGCGAGCCTGGACAACCTCCGCGGCTTCCTGCAGATCATCATCAACTACGTGCGCCGGGGCCAGCATGAACTGTGGGACAAAGCTAATCCTGATGTCGTCAAGTCGACATTTCGGCTGCTGATGCGGGTTGACTTCGTGTCGGTATTTCAGACCCTCACCGCCGACGAAAAGACTCTCTTCAGGGAGATCGTCAAGAGCGGCGCGATCCCCAAGGCGGTCGGACTCGCTGCCGGCGATCCGTTCTTCAAAGCGGGCTATTGGGGGGACCTGGGTGGCGGGGTCCACGCATTCTTCGAACTCGGCAAGATAACGGCGCTGTCGGCGAAAGGCAAAGTCCATGACTGCGCGGCGACTACAAAAACGAAGGAAGTTGATTCCCGCCGGTGCGGTAAAAAGATTGCCGGGACGGCCATTACCGTGGGCTCGTGGCTTGAGAGCATCGTCAAACAGAAGAAGGATGTGCTTTCGCCGGCGTCTCACGGCAGCGAGAGCATGGGACAGTTCCCGGTCCCCTCGAAGGGCTCGGAGAAAGGGCTGGCGATCTTCGAAGTTCGAGATACCGTGGCCCGAAATAGACAGCAACCCGCCAGCAAGTGGGTGGACTATGCCGACGGAGTCTTCAGCCAGGCTGCCGCGTGCCGGGCGCGAGCCGGTACGGGTACCGGGCTCAACTACGACGGCACGAAGAAGTTCGACCCCAAGAACTGCCCCTGAGGCAATCTTGCCTGACACGCTTGATACTCGACGATCATGAGGTAGCTAGATGCCCATGCACCACACAACGGTAAATATGACTGAAAAACAGCTCTTGGAGAATAGATACCATGGCCTTCCATCTCATCAAAGGTACATTCCACGTCGTCGGCTACTCGATCAGGTTTCAAGCCGACGGGTGATGGCGGCAGCATCGACGGCTTCAAGGATTATCTCGCCGCCAACCCGGACCCGGTAATGGAATTGAAAACCGGCCATTTCACCAACCTCGACACCTTCGTCGAGGTCATGGGAAATAAGGTCAAACTCACTGTTGAACCGGAAAACCTGGTATTTATCGAAAAGTAGAAGAGACGCCAGTCCGTGGGCGGATTAGCGAAGCATAATTCGCCGCATGAGATAAAAAAGATGCACCGTACGTAATACGGTATTTAAGTATTAAAGCTAATGAGGGAAATGCGACCATGAACTCAACCAACGAATCCTACACATACCGTGGCGGCGAAAAACTGCCACTTACGAAAAGTCCCAACGAGTTTGTGGTGCGCGCGACACCGGAAAAACTTGAGGAATACGGAATCGCGGATACCGAGAAAGTCTCCCCCGGTTCCTCTAAGGTAACCACTAACGAGGAGGAACTGGATGCGATGATGGATCAGGCCAGAAATATGGCTACAGCTCATCATGCTTATTACGATACCGAGACCGGCCAGGAGTTTTTGATTACCGACCGCATCCTCGTCACTTTCCACGATCCGCTTCCGGCGGAGAAAATCGATGAATTCGCCGGTCACTATGGGTTGGTCAAGAAAGAAACCTACAGCGACCGCGATTATCTATTCCAACTGACCACTCACACCGGCATGAATCCCGTTAAGCTGGTGGTTGAGTTGATGGAGAACGAGCCGCTGGTCGAAGCAGCCGAGAACGATCTCAATTACCGGATGCAGTCCTATCAGTTCGCGGTTCCGGCCGACCCGAGTTATATCCGGCAATGGCATTTGCACAACCGCCTCAACGATCCGGCTGTTGATTCCAGATCCTCTACGCGCTGCGAAGATGCGTGGCGGGTACTGGATCATTTCGGCAACTTCGATGTTGTGGTCGGCGTCACCGACGACGGTTGCAAACTGAACCATCCGGACTTCGACTCCTCCGGCAAGTTCGCGGGTTGGGGATACTTTCGAGGTACGCGTTTGATCGTCCGCGAAGACGTCGACGCCAACCCTTCTGAAATGTACAAGACCGGCTCCAATCATGGCACCTCTTGCGCCGGCGTGATCGCGGGGGAAGCGGATGCTGTGCTCACCGTCGGCGCCGCGCCGGGGTGCCGTCTGTTGCCGGTTCAATGGGAATCCGACGGGCCATCCCTGTTTATCAGCGATTCCAAGTTGCTGTCCGCCATCAACTATATGGCGGACAAGGTGGACGTGGTTTCCAACTCCTGGGGAAGCAGTCCGACAAATCTGTTCGCGACGACCGTCACGAACCGCATCGCGGCACTAGCATCATCGGGCGGGCGGCGAGGCCGGGGCATCGTTTTCCTGTGGGCGGCGGGCAACGAAAATTGTCCTATCCAGCACACGGCTCAGGTGGACGTCCCTTATGACAGAGGCTGGCAATTCAACGCGGACGGCACTCGCACCTGGATTGGAGTTCAAACGTCGCGCCAGTTCCGGCACAACCTGGTGGATGTTCCCAACGTGATGTTCGTGGCGGCCTTGGCCAGCAATGCCCGGCGCAGCCATTACTCGAACTACGGTACCGGGATCGCGATCTGCGCTCCCACGAACAACGCGCATGAATATCTCCGCCTGAGCGTAACGGGCCTCGGCATCACCACTACAACCGGTGCTGACGGCGGGGTGACTGCCACTTTCGGTGGAACTTCCAGCGCTACCCCGCTTTTGGCGGGCATTACGGCGCTGACGGTTTCCGCGAATCCGAATCTGACGGCGACCGAAGTTATCTCCATGCTCAAGCGGACAGCCTCCAAGAACCTCAGCACGGAAGGCTACTCTCGGACGCCCCCGGCCAATTTCGATCCAACGCCGACCTGGGATGTTTCTCCAGTCGCGCCGTTCGACCGCGGCGATTTCAACAATATCGGTGTTCCCGATGGAACCTGGAGTCCCTGGTTCGGCCACGGCCGGGTCGATGCCGCCGCGGCAGTCGCCGAAGCGCTCCGTCTGTCCGGCGGAACGGATTCCGATCAGGTATTCCGCCAAGCCTCCGTTCCGGTTCTGCAAATTCCCGACAACAATCCGACCGGAGTGCGCGACACGATTCATTTCAACGACAACGCCCGAGCCGGAACGGTGAAAGTGTCGGTGGACATCACGCACACCTATATCGGCGATTTGCGTGTGACGTTGATCGCCCCATCGGGTAGAACGGTAGTCCTCCATGACCGCAATGGCGGCCAGTCCGACGACATCAAGAAAGCCTTCGATGCCTCCAACACGCCGGGGCTCGCTGGTCTCGCCGGAGAATCCATCCAAGGCGACTGGACATTATTCGTGCAGGATCTGGCCGCAGCCGATACGGGTTTGCTGAGCCGCTGGGAGATCGAGATCACCGGCCAACAGGACCATGCGATAAGGCTGGTGGAGATGCCGGGTGTGACGATTCCGGACAATAGCCCGGGCGGAATCGAGCGGGTGCTGACGGCTACCGGCGACGGCCGCATCCGGGACATCACCGTCTCGTTGGATATTACCCATACCTACATTGGCGACCTGAAGGTCACGCTGACGTCGCCCGGCGGCACCGCGGTTGTGCTGCATGACCGTAGCGGCGGCAGCGCGGACAATATCATCAAGACCTATACACCCACCACGACTTCGGGGCTTGCCGCGCTTCGCGGGCAGCCGGCGCAGGGGTCATGGCGCTTGCGCGTTACTGATCTTGAAGCCAAGGACATCGGCAAGCTCAACCGCTGGGCTTTGCAGATAGAACGGGACACTTAGGAGAGCGCAATCATGGCTGCCCAACTACAAACCGAAAGCAAAGCTCTCTCAAGCCGGTCGTTTACGCCTGCTCCTACTGGATTGCTTCAGCGGAAGTGTGCTTGCGGCAATCACACGGTTGCAGGCGGAGAGTGCGCGGAGTGTGCGAAGAAAAAGAGTGGCTTACAACGGAAGCTTAGTATTGGCGCAAGCAACGATCCGCTGGAACTTGAGGCGGATCGGGTTGCCGAGCAGTTGACGGCAGCGCCGGCACATTCCTCAGTCAGCGCCGCACCACCGCGCATCCAGCGCTACGCGGGGCAAACGACCGAGGGGGAGGGTACCGCGCCCGCCAGCGTAGATCGAGTTCTTGGTAGCTCCGGCAGGCCGCTGGACATGACTTTGCGACAAGACATGGAATCGCGTTTTGGGCACGATTTTTCGCAGGTTCGAGTACATTCCGGCGGGGCCGCCGAGCAATCGGCGCGGGACGTGAACGCTCATGCCTACACGGTAGGGCGCAACATCGTGTTTGGTGCGGGTCAGTTTGCGCCGGGAACTCATGGGGGGCGGCGGTTGATTGCCCATGAGTTGGCGCATGTGGTGCAGCAGCATAATGGAGAGCGAAGTCTTCACCGTAAAGTGGAGGTGCCATCAGGCGTTGATGTTGAGTTTTTTTCAAAGAATATGCAAAAAACAGGTGATATTTATAGCACGCCGTTATTGGCAAGAGATAAAGGCTTGGATTTTGAAATTTTCACCTCGCTTTTTAATTCTCCCCGCATCTTTAAGTTTAAAGGCGCAACAAGTAAAGAGATTGAGTCGTCGTTTTTCCGTCATTTGGAAGCCAGAAAAGGCGTCGTAGATTTTGCGTCTAACAAGAAATACGCTTTCGTCGGCGGCGAAGCGGGTTTTAAAATGAATCCAAAATACTGGGAATGGGGTGGCGGTAAATTCCGGTCGAAGCAAGGCGCCAACCTTGAAGAAGCCCGTGCGGATTTGAATGTCAATCCGCAGGAATACGCTATTGGATGTGCTGCCGCAACTCAATTAACAGTGAAAGCAGGCGGAAAGTCCGAATCAATTTCAAGCGCCACATCTGAACCCAAAGACTGGATACCCGGTGAAGCCGGATTTATTGAAAACAAAAAATGGGACGGAAGACCGGGATTACAGGGAGAAAATATTATCTATATGGGAGGAAAGCGATTTTGGGGGCATTTTTCGAGCGATGCCGGAAGCGCAATCAAGGGCTATCAACAATGGTTTGAGCAGGTTAATGGTTGGAACCAGGGCGCTGAATTATCTTCCGATAGAACATATCCTGAAAAAGGTTTA
>JAURXM010000098.1 GCA_030654395.1 Aquabacterium sp. | reverse complement strand
CCAGCACGGCCAACGCTGCCGTCCAGCCGAATTGCTTGAAGAACAGCCCGGCAATCCCGCTCATAAAGGCCGTGGGCAGAAATACCGCAACCAGAGCAAACGTGGTAGCGACCACCGCCAGACCGATTTCATCGGCCGCCTGCATGGCGGCCTGGTAGGGCGTTTTCCCCATGCGCAAGTGGCGCATGATGTTTTCCACTTCGACGATAGCATCGTCCACCAGAATGCCGACCACCAGAGATAACGCCAACAAGGTGATCCCGTTCAGGGAAAACCCCAAATACTCCATGCCCAAAAAGGCCGGAATGATCGACAGCGGCAGGGCTACGGCAGAGATGAGAGTCGCCCGCCAATCTTTTAAAAACAACCATACGACCAACACGGCCAGCAAGGCGCCTTCATAAAGCATGACCATGGAACCCTGGAACTCTTCCTGCACCGGAGTGACAAAATTGAACGCTTCGGTAAATTCTATATCCGGGTTGGAGATGCGCAATTCCGCTAACGCTTTTTGCACACCTGCGCCTACCTCCACGTCGCTGGCGCCCCGGCTGCGGGTAACTTCAAACCCCACCACCGGTTTGCCGTTGAGCAAAGCCAGGGCTCTAGGTTCAGCCACCGTGTCATCGATCATAGCGACCTGGTCGAGCCGA
Source organism: Aquabacterium sp. (assembly GCA_030654395.1). Classification (GTDB taxonomy): domain Bacteria; phylum Pseudomonadota; class Gammaproteobacteria; order Burkholderiales; family Burkholderiaceae_C; genus Aquabacterium. The sequence goes on along the minus strand of JAURXM010000098.1, from coordinate 1,200 downwards.
ATCCGGCGACCATCCGCCAAAGAGAGCTGTAGCGGTCGCATTGCTTCAACCGAAGCAACGTTGGCCAAAGTGCGCACCGGCTGTTCGCCGCTACCCAGATTGGCGCGTCCGCCGGCGCTTTCCCTTTGTATCTCGCGCAACTGGCGGGAAATATCGGCAGCCGTCGCGCCCAGCGATTGCAGCTTGACCGGATTCAGCGCAATGGTCACTTCCCGGCTTACGCCGCCCACCCGGCTGACGGCGCCTACACCGCGCACACCGAGCAAGTGCTTGGCAACGGTGTCTTCCACAAACCAGGAAAGCGCCTCGTCATCGCGGTGGGTGGAAGCGACAGTAAACGCCAGGATCGGGGAACCGGCCAAATCCAGCTTGGTAACGATCGGGTCGCGCATATCGGCAGGCAAATCGGAGCGCACTTTGGAAATAGCGGAGCGCATGTCGTCCACGGCTTCCGGTACGGGTTTTTCCAGCCGGAATGAGGCAGTAATAGTGACACTGCCGTCCTGCACTTTAGTGGTGATGTGCTTTAGGCCTTGCAAGGTGGCGATGGCATTTTCGATTTTACGCGCCACCTCGGTTTCCAATTGGGAAGGCGAGGCGCCGGGCAGGGATGCCGTGACCGTCACCGTGGGCAAGTCCAGGTCCGGCATATTTTGAACCTTCATCGACTGAAAGCTCAAGATCCCTCCGAAGCTCAGCAGCACAAACAACATCATCGCCGGAATGGGGTTGCGGATACACCAGGCAGAAACATTCATGGTTGCAGCACCCGCACCGTATCGCCATCAGTCAGAAAAGAGGCGCCGCCGGCTACCAGACGATCATCCTGCTTGAGTCCCGAGAGAATTTCAAAACTGTCATCGGTTCTTCGGCCCAGTTGCACTTTGACCTGGGAAACCTTGGCCAGTTCCCCGCTTTGCTCGGCCAGTTTGAATACATAGCTGAAGCCTTCCCGCAGAGAGAGTGCTGTCTGGGGGACAGTGAGACCGGCGTTGACGCCCATTTGGAACTCGCCTTGGGCAAACATCCCGGCGCGTAAGCCGCGCCGGGCGGCTTCGGGCAAATCCACATAAACCAAGCCATTGCGACTCTGGACATCAAGGGTCGGCGCCAGCGCCCGAATCTTGCCTTTGATGCTGCCTACAATGGGCACCACGACGCTAACCGTAATACCGGGCTTGAGTTGCGCCATTTAGGCGG
>JAURXM010000093.1 GCA_030654395.1 Aquabacterium sp. | reverse complement strand
GTAAGCGCCCGGTGAACCCACCTTGAATTGAAGTCTTGTATCTCGCAAGATCGTGTGCACGCAACCCATCGTGCACACCATGCTCAAAGAACTAGACCTTGCCAGATATTCGACCCGGCGCACCCACCGGACCTACACACGCCAGTTCAAAGCCGAACTGGTTGCGGCCTGCCAACAACCGGGTGCTTCCATTGCCGCCATAGCCAGAGGCCATGGCATGAATGCCAACGTGCTGCACCGCTGGCTCAAAGAACACGAACACAGTGGGTGCCACCAACTTGTCGCTGCAAGTTCATCTGGCGCGGTGGCCTTAACTGCACCTGCCCCCGCCTTCATCGCCTTGAAGCTACCCACCGCCATGCAGGAACCCACAGCCTGCGACATCAAGGTAGAGTTTCGCAAAGGTGCAGTCTCGATGATCGTCACCTGGCCCATCAGCGCCGCTGGCGACTTGGCGCAATGGACGCGGGCGATTCTCAAGTGATCCGCATCGATACCATCTGGCTGGCAACAGCCCCCATGGACATGCGAGCTGGCACCGACACCGCCTTGGCCAGGGTTGTGTGCGTGTTCGGTGCTGCCCATCCGCACACAGCCTATCTATTCGCCAACAGAAGAGCAAACCGATTGAAGGTTCTGGTGCATGACGGTATCGGCATCTGGCTGGCGGCCAGACGACTACACCAGGGTAAATTTGTCTGGCCAATGGAAAGTGCAAGCCAACAATTGAGTCTGAACCGTGTCCAATTCGACGCCTTGGTGCTCGGACTGCCCTGGCAGCGCATGGGCGATGCTGGCATCATCGGCATAGTTTGAATCATCCAAATACATAGCGCACAAGTCAATTAGGACAAGCACCGATGGTGCATTTTGTCCGCCAATGAGACACTGCGTTTCATGGTGATAGCTTCTGAACAACTCCCCCACATGAGCGCCGACGAACTGCGCGAAGTGGTGCAGTCACTGCTCAAGACGGTCACCTTCAAACAAGCCACCATCGACAAGCTCACGCATGAGAACGCCATGCTCAAGCGCTTGAAGTTTGCCGCCCAGAGCGAGCGCTTCAGCGCCGAGCAAAGAAGCCTGCTGGAAGAAACCCTCGATGAAGACTTGCAGGCCGTCAATGATGAGATCGAACAACTCGGCGCCTGCGATGCTCCTGCGCCCCGCGTCAAGGAACAACCCAAACGCCAGCCACTGCCAGCGAATCTGCCCCGCATCGAGATCCACCACGAACCTGACGCCACTACCTGCGCTTGCGGCTGCCAGATGAAGCGCATCGGTGAAGATGTCGCCGAGAAGCTGGACTACCAGCCCGGCGTCTTCAGCGTGGAGCGTCACATCCGCGGCAAATGGGCGTGTGCCAAGTGCGAAACGCTGATCCAGGCCCCGGTTGATGCGCACATCATCGACAAAGGCATTCCCACCACAGGTCTGCTGGCCCAAGTGCTGGTGGCCAAGTTTGCCGATCATCTGCCACTGTACCGCCAGGAGGTCATCTTTGGTCGTGCCGGCTTGGCCATTGCCCGCTCCACGCTGGGAGCCTGGGTGGGTAGTTGTGGTGTGCAGTTGCAACCCCTGGTTGATGCACTGAAGGCCGACATCCTGCTGCACAGTGTCATTCATGCCGATGAGACTCCGGTGCAGATGCTCAAGCCCGGCAACGGCAAAACCCATCGGGCCTACCTGTGGGCTTACGCTGCGGGTGTCTTTGAGGACACCAGGGCGGTGGTCTATGACTTCTGCGAAAGCCGTGCCGGTGAGAATGCCAAGACCTTCCTGGGTGACTGGCGCGGTAGCTTGGTCTGTGACGACTTCAGTGGCTACAAGCAACTCATGACCCAGGGTGTGACCGAAGTCGGTTGTCTGGCGCATGCCCGGCGCAAGTTCTTTGACTTGCATGCCAGCAACAAGAGCCAGATCGCACACAGTGCGCTGGAGCAAATTGCCAGGGTTTACGACATTGAGCGGGAAATCAAAGAACTGCTGCCCGATGAACGAAGGCGAATACGCCAGGAGAAATCAAAACCACTGCTCGAGGCCTTGCACAAGTGGATGATCCTGAATCGGCAAAAGATCACGGATGGAACGGCTACGGCCAAAGCGCTGGATTACAGCCTGCGTCGCTGGGGTGCACTTACGCGCTTTGTCGGTGACGCTCAGCTGCCGGTGGACAACAACCACATTGAGAATCAGATTCGACCGATTGCCATCGGGCGTAACAACTGGCTGTTTGCGGGTTCGCTGCGTGCGGGCAAGCGCGGTGCTGCGGTGATGAGTCTGATCCAGAGTGCCAAACTCAATGGGCATGATCCATATGCCTATCTCAAGGATGTCCTGACGCGCCTGCCAACGCAACGGGCCAGTCAGATTCATGAGCTGTTGCCGCACCGCTGGCAACCACAAGTTCAAGCTCTTTGATTCTCAGCCACAGCCGCTGCGCTGTGGTCAAGATGGGTTCGCTGCGCGCTTAC
>JAURXM010000091.1 GCA_030654395.1 Aquabacterium sp. | reverse complement strand
GGCTTCATCAGGTAATGATCAAATCCGGCTAATTCCGCGCTAAGACCCTGTTTCTTCTGATCATAGCCGCTCAGGGCAATGATCCACACCGGCTGGGTACTAGGGTGTTCGCGTAGCTTTCGGGCGACTTGGTAACCGTCCATATCGGGTAGCCCAATGTCCAGCAGGATGATATCCGGCTCAAAGCCCTGTGCAGCGGATATGCCCTGTGTTCCGTGGTGTGCGATCTCCACTTGATGCCCCAACGTCTCAAACCATAAAGCAAGGCTATCCACAACATCAGGGTTGTCGTCGATCAGCAGAACCCGCAGTCTTATATCAGTCTCTCTGTATAACCCCTGCGGGATCAACGGTTCAGACGGAGCCGTTGCCTCAACCAGCCTGGGTAGTTGAACCACGAATTCCGATCCTTGATTGACGCCTTGGCTGTATGCCGTGATTTGGCCGCCATGCAGATCAATCAGCTTCTTCACCAGGGTAAGGCCAAGCCCCAACCCGCCTTCGGAACGGTCGAGTCCTCTTTCACCTTGGATGAATAGATCGAAGATATGGGGAAGTAACTGAGGTTTAATGCCCATGCCGTTGTCCTGAACACGAACCACTACCGATAAACCGTCGACGCCGACGCTCAGATCAATACGGCCGCCCGCACCGGTATATTTAGCGGCATTATTAAGCAGATTGGTAAACACTTGGGTGAGACGGACAGGGTCACCTTCCAGGTAGATGGGCTGTGTAGGCAATTCGAGATTAAGCGTTTGATGTTTCATTCGGATTAGCGTCTGAACCGGTTCTACCGAGTGTTTGAGCAGCTCAACTAGCTCGACGCGTTCCCGCTGAATGTTCACCAAGCCACGGGTGATACGCGAGACATCCAACAGGTCATCGACCAGTTGGGAAATATGGCTCACATTACGGTTAAGCACCTCACATGCCCAGGTAAGCGTCGGCTTATCGATGGGCTGTGAGCGCATAAGCTGCGCTACATTACTGATTGGAGTGAGTGGATTGCGTAGTTCGTGGCCCAGCATCGCCAGGAACTCATTCTTGCGCTGGTCGGCATCCTTCAGCGCTTGCTCCGCCTGTTTGCGCTCGCACAGAGCCTTATCCAGGTTGGCGTTGGCGGAGTTGAGGATGGCGTTTTGTTTTTCCAACTGCTCCGTGCGTTGGGCCACCAGGTTTTCGAGGCGCCGGCGGTAATAGAACAGCTCCTGCTCGGTTTCCTTGTCCTTGGTGATGTCGACCAGGACGCCCTGCAGAAACAAGGTCCCGCCGGCCTCGTTGCGCACCACATTGGCCTCGTCCAGAAACCAGCGCGCCTGTCCATCGTTCTTGACCAGCCGATATTCGCAACGTAGCGGGGCATGGTGCTCGTAGGTTAGTGCGTAGGCCTCGATCAAGATTTGGCGGTCATCCGTATGAACCCGCTTGAGTAGACCTTGCGGATCGGCTAGCCAGTCCTCGGGCGGGAAACCCAATTGCTGAATCTGCGGACTGAGATACAACAGTTTTCCCGGACTTTCCAGCGAAGCGATGTAGGTAATAGCCGGAATTTGTTCCACCAGCGTGCGGTATTTGGCCTCGGCCTCGCGCAGTTGCTCCACGGCCAGCCCCTTATCCTGAATGGCCTGCTGTTCGCGCAGCGCACGGAGCACCACGGCCGGCAGCCATTGCAGGGATTCCCGATCCGAACCCTTGATCACGTAGTCGCGCGCGCCCAGCTTGAGCGCATCAACAGCGACCATGGCGTTATCCGACCCCGTCAGCATCACCACCGGCATCGGCAGTTCGCCGGTTTCCTCGGCGAGTTCGGCGAGAAACTCCACGCCGTTCAAATCCGGCAGATGGTAGTCGAGCAGGATGCAATCAAGTTGCTCGGCGCGGGCGAGTTCAAGACCTTGAGCGCCGGTTTCGGCTTCGAAGACCACAAAGTCGCAATCCGGGTATTGCGCGAGGGCGCGCTTGCAGGCCAGGCGGTCGACCTGGTCATCGTCCACCAGCAGTAGGCGGATGGTGGCTTTGTAGAGCGCGGCGTTCATGCGGGCGATTCGCTGATGGTCCAATAGGCGTCGATGGTGCGGATAATCTCGACGAACTGCTGATAGTCCACGGGCTTGCGCATATAACCCGCAACGCCGAGTTCGAAGCTTTCCACCTTGTCTTACTGCTCGACGGAGGTGGTGAGCACCACGACCGGCATACGCTTCAACTCAGAGTCCGCCTTGGCCGCCTGTAGAAACTCGATGCCGTTCATGACGGGCATGTTGAGGTCCAGCAGGATCAGGCAGGGCCGTTCCCTCGCCGGATCACGCAGATAGGCCAGCGCCTCCTCGCCGTTTTCCACATGTTCAAGTCGATTGGCGACGTGCAGTTCTTTAAGCGCCCGACGCACGACCATGGTGTCCACTTGGTCGTCTTCTATCAGAAAAATAGGTTTGTTTATCGGATTCATAATTAAGTTCTTCCTGAATGTTTATCGGATGTTTTTCGATAGGGTGAAAAAAAAGGTGCTGCCTTGGCCGGGGGTGGACTCAACCCAGACCTGCCCGCCGCACTGCTCGACGATTTTCTTGACGATGGCGAGGCCCACACCGGTGCTTTCCACCCGATCGCGCGGATTCAGCGTCTGGAACAACTGGAAGATGCGCTCGAAATGACGCGCCTCGATGCCGGGGCCATTATCGGCCACGCTGAATCGCCAGCTTTTGTCTTGGTCGGTGCAGTCGATTTCGATCCGGCCCTGGGGTTTGTCCAGATAGCGGATGGCATTGGCGATGAGATTCTGCAACACCTGCTGGATGGCGGTCTTCTCCGCCCGGATCGCCGGCAACCCGGGCGCAACCGTGACAGTGATGTGGGCGGGCGGTGCCAGCGAGTCGATCACCTCATGCAGCAATTCCTTGAGATCGACTGCGGTGGCGGCCTCGTGTATCCGTCCGATGCGCGAATAGCGCAACACGCCGTCGATAAGGGCGTCCATACGCCGCACCCGCTGGATGAGTAGGCGCAGGTGTTCCTGGCCTTCGGCGTCGAGCCTGTCCTGCTGGTCGGCGGCGATCCAGTCGGCCAGCGAGCCGATGGCGCGCAGCGGCGCTTTCAGATCATGGGAGATCACATAGGCGAAGTTTTTGAGTTCTTCGTTGGCGCTTTCAAGTTCGTTGATCATGCGCGCTTGCTCCGCTTCCAGCCGAATGCGCCGGGTGATATCGTACACCGTGGCCAGCACCCGTCCCTCTCCGAGAGGGCTGAGACTCACATCGGCGGCGAATTCGCCGCCATCCTGGCGCAATCCGAGAATTTCTAACGCGGCGCCCATCGTACGGCTGTTGGGGTGTGCGGCGTAAGAGGCGCGCTTGTCGCCGTGCGACGCGCGTAAGCGCCGCGGAATCAAATCCTCGATAGTGAGTCCGGTGAATTCATCCCGTGCATAGCCGAACAAGCGTTCGGCGGCGGGATTGGCCAGCAGGATATGTCCGCCCGCGTCGGCGATGAGCATGGCGTCCGCTGCGATGTCCATCAGCCACCGAGCATTATGTTTGATCAGGATGTCTTGTGTTCCGTTTGTCATAAGGGACGGCTCACCAACTTCTGATTATGAGATGATCGAATCATGCTTTGCACCGTCGCCACGCAAATGGGAAGTTATGGAGGGGACAGATGTAAGTAGGTAGGTGAAAGTTTTTCAGCATTTTATCTCCTGACTTATCAGTATCTATGGGCAACAAAGGTAAGAAAACTTATGCATCGCTACTTAT
>JAURXM010000081.1 GCA_030654395.1 Aquabacterium sp. | reverse complement strand
TAGGTTGCCTAATACGGACAGGTCAAAACAGGTGTTGCGCTAAGATGTTGTTTTCAGAGACAAAGTTCAAAGCCATGTCAACATGTAACGGAATTAGGCCAACATGCGACCAACTGACCGGTTGGTCTAATAAGCGTTAGGTTTCGTGAATTTAGGTCTCAATTTGTTCACGGTTGCTGTCTGTGATTTGGTATCGGCCAAGCCATATTCAGCACCGTTCACGCGGTAGTTTTTGGGTCGTGGCAAGGCCTACTTTCTAGGCCTTGAAACGCGTATCAGTCGGCAAGTCCACATGCACGCAATCCACGCGTGGGCCGTCCGTCTGCGCGGCCAGCGCAAAGCCGTGCTACTTGCGCCCTAATGCTTGACCACATCGGCTATGCTGTCACCAGCCCGTTAAAACCAATTCAGGTTGCGTGCATATCACTGTCAAACTCAGGTTCACGTTTTGAATACGCCGCATGCAAACACCCTGTCTTCTCGCACCATCCTAACTGTGCATTCAAGGGGACACCTCAATCACCGCCACGTTTCGGCCAGTCCAAACGGGTGCCCCTTAATTCTGCTACAAGGACTTCCCCATCTGTCAAGCGATGGGAATCCATAGCCCGACAGCTTCGCTGCAGGCTATTCAATAAGTTCATCTCGTTGAACACCACCTTGAACCGCGCACGTCTTCGATTTCCGCGCAAACCCATAGACAGGGAAGAAGACTGCGTAACTACAAACGGCCTCTACTGCGGATCGATATCCGCCGGCTCCAGATACAAGACGCTTGCCGGGGCCCCATTCGTTAGTCGGGATGGGTGACCCCTCGCCATAAGTTAATCGGGCTCACCCGGCTAGGTCTAACCTTGTCGTATCTGCGAGGTTGTCTTCGCGTGCTGGTTGATGGTGATTACTGCTCAAGCATGGGCGGGCCGCATGCCCTCAAGACCCAATGGCCTGGCCAGTGATTTGTTGTCGTCTTCATGCTCAAACCCCTCAGGCCTCCAACTGCTCGGCCTGGCGGTAATCGAGCCCCTTGCTGAGCATGGCCCAGGCTATGCGCGCGTTCTTGGCCGCGATGGCCACCAAGGCCTTGCCGTAGCCTCGGCGCGCCTTGACCTCCAATGCCCATTTGCTCATTCGGTCTTTCTTCTTCTCTGCGGCATTGAGCACCGCTCTGGCGCCCAGGATCAGCAGCGTTCTCAAGTACGGATCACCTGCCTTGGTGATGCGCCCCAGATGGGTCTTGCCCCCGCTGCCTCTTTGGCGCGGCACCAAGCCCAACCAAGCTGAGAACTGCCGCCCGTTCTTGAAGTCGTGCCCGTTGCCAACGGTGGCCTCAATCGCACTGGAGGTGGTCTCCGCAATACCGCATATCTGCATCAGGCGCTTGCTGCGCTCGTTGCCATGCGCCATCTGCTTGATCATCACGTCATACTCGGACACCCGCTCATCCAGTCTCTCCAGCTCAGCGAGTTGATCGTTGATCACCTGGTTGAGGTAGCCGGGCAAATCCTCCAGATGCTCGCGCGCCATGCGGCGCACCGTCTCAGCCTTCAGTGGCATCACGATGCCAACCTCCGACAGCAACCCGCGAATGCGGTTGATCGTCGCCGTGCGCTGCTCCACAAACCCCTGGCGGGCGCGGTGCACTGACAGGCGCCCTTGCTGATCTTCGTTTTTGATCGGCACAAAACGCATGGTCTTGCGCTGCACCGCCTCACAGATCGCCGCCGCATCGGCCGCATCGTTCTTCTTGTTCTTGCCACCGTCTCGGTACGGCGCCACCAGCTTGGCCGCCATCAGCCTGGCATCGTGCCCGAACTTGATCAGCTCACGTGCCCAGTGGTGCGCCCCGCTGCATGCCTCCATGCCAATCAGGCACGGCGGCAATGACCTCAACAGCGGCAACAGATCCGCACGCTTGACCTTGGGCTTGAGCAACACCACTTTGCCCGTCTCATCAATGCCATGTACGGCAAAAACATTCTTGGCAAGGTCAACGCCAACTGCAACAATACTCATGGACTTCCCCTTTCGAGTGACTTTCAGATGGAATGCACACACTTCCCATCTTGGCGCTTTGACGCCGTTTGCCACGCTCTGTCGCGGCTAGCTCGGGACGGGGAAGTCCCTCGTATTCGTTAGGCACACACAACAAATCGATCGACGCATGCTCAAAGAGGCAACACACAGCGATGCTGAACAGATCGCGCAACTAGTCAATAAGGCGTATCGACCTGAACCAAGCGAAAGAGGTTGGACGCATGAATCAGAACTTGTTGCTGGTCGGCGCATCAACACCGAGCAAGTCGCTAGCTTGATGAGCAAAAAAGGCTCTGTTTTGGTGGCCTACGAAGGCAACGAACTTCTCGGCTGCGTTCACATCGAACGAGCCCACCCCTATTGCCACATCGGTATGCTAGCCACCATTCCATCGTTGCAAAACAAAGGCCTTGGCAAGAAGCTCCTTGCCGCAGCAGAGAACTTGGCAATTTCTCGCTATGGTGCACAAGGTTTCAAAATGTCCGTTTTGTCATCCAGGCCCGAACTATTGGCCTACTATGAACGTCGAGGCTATCGCCTAACTGGTTCAACACAACCATATCCTGCCGAAGCAGGCGTTGGTCAGCCACTCAACGCAAATCTGCACGTTCTTGAACTCATCAAGCCGTATCACGCTCCGGGGTGCGGCAATGCATAAGCCAGGTATCAGCCCGCAAGTTCGGTCGGGTTTAGGTGCCACAACCCGCTCCACTACGCTCCCCAGCCTAACTGGGCGTTGCAGGGGACGCCAATACGTCGCATCGCTTCGGCCACGCCAAGCGCGCGCCCCTGAACTTGGGCGTTAGGCCACCATGAACACACTCACAGCGGCGCTCTGTAAAAAGCCAGTCATCGGTGTTGCGATGTGGCTCATGACTCTGTGCGCAACCAATCAGGCGCTTCATGAAAAGTATGTCGATCTTGGCTCTTCAGGCGCACTCTTATCCGAGACATTTGAAGCGCCCATGGATGAGCAATACAGCCTGATCTTCTGGCTTCGCCAAGAGTCAGCTGATAGTGCAGCACCAAATTGGTCAAATACCCTCTGCTCAACAAGTGCGCAAGTAGCCCCGGCACTCAGTATTTCCGCCCGAGTCACCAGCATCGCCAAGGGCGTTACGACCTTATACAGCCTCCCGATTGCCTGCCCCCGCCCAACGCACGAAGATGGCTGGACTCTTGTAGTCGGCAGCTTTAAGTTGGAAGCGGGAAGGTATCGTGTCGAACTGGTTAACGGCTCAGCTCTCCTGCCGCTAAAAGGCAAACGTGTGCAAGTTCTGCTGCGCGGCGAAGGAGTCGGCTTTCCATGAGTACATCTAGGGCTACAGCAATTTTCTGAGCGGTCGGGTGGATAGGTAACAAACAGTCCGGGTGGATGGGTTACACCCGTGAGCTAATGCTATCGAATGTTGGCTCGATCGTCATCAGGTTTTCGTGCAGTCTTCCAAGCCTCAATGGACCGAAGTAAACGTCC
>JAURXM010000075.1 GCA_030654395.1 Aquabacterium sp. | reverse complement strand
GGCATACGGCTGGGGCATCAGCATGTTGATGTTCTTGTTCGCAACTTCTTGCTCGGTGTATCCAAACAAGGTAATCGCAGCAGGGTTCAGGGTTTGAATCAAACCATGTGAGTCAATTACCACGATGCCATCCACCACCGTTTCAAACAAAGCACGAATGCGGTTGTCTGTCGCTTGCGACGACGTTGAAACGTGCGTCACATTGGATTCGCTTGAGTTGGGTAAAGGCGGCTTCATCTCTGTGTCCTACACAGGGTTTGAGCAGCCAAGGCACTGGCACATCACAATGCGCCACAAGTACATCGAGCCAGCTGCTATCAGTCGATTGTCCTCAACTGGACCGCTGCGTGGGGTGTCGATATCGGGGGTGAAAACCCTACAAATCCGCATCTGGGGTGTGGGGTAGGGCGCATTGAGCCAAGGCACACATGACGGAGCAGGTATCCAACTGAGCTTTAGGGCTCAACCGATGAGTAACAAAAAAGCCTGCTTGAATAGCAGGCTTTTTTGTTAAGTCGGCTCGAATCTGATCAAGCCTGTATAAACTGCACTGAATCAGTGAGGCAAGTTCTGACTAGTTGCGCTGTGATCTCGAAAGTGCAGGTCGCTGAGTGCATCATGAGCAGTCTCGGCATCAGGTTGGCCTTCGATTGCTTGTATGTTTTGCGCAAGCATCCCTTTGGGGCCTGCAACAAGCTCGTATTGAACCTTGGAGCCTTGTTTTAGCGTGCGGAAACCGTCCATTTGGATGGCTGAAAAATGGGCGAAAACATCACCCTCGCCTTGATCAGGATCAATGAAGCCAAACCCCTTGGCGTCGTTGAACCATTTGACAGTGCCTGTGGCCATACTGCCCCTCCTGTGAATTTGTGCACAGATTTTCAGCCGGTATGCGCACGCTGTCAAGTGCTGCAGTGCACCAAAAGCATTGCTAAATGTGTGTGTTTTTTCGTACGGTGAACCAATTTGGGGCCGCTTGGCTGGCCGTTCACTAGTTTGGTTTGAGAAATAAGCAGGTGTCTGCAGTGAAATTCCTACCCTTGAACCGGGGCTGTACGCCCCAAGATGCTGAGACAGTAGCGCAGCACCTCTCGTAGAATTGTTTTCATGACCAAATCGTTTCAAACCTTGTCATCCGCCAAGCCCACTGGGCCGGCGGATGATGGGCTGGGCGCGACCGTCGCTGAAAAGCTAGATACGGCGCTAGAGCCTCCCAAGCTGTATCAAGTCGTGATGCTCAATGACGATTTCACGCCAATGGAGTTCGTTGTGCTCGTATTGCTCGAGCATTTCCGCCACGATCTCGAATCGGCAACGCAAATCATGCTAAAAATCCACCACGATGGCCGTGGTGTGTGTGGCGTCTACACCAAAGACGTCGCGGCCACCAAGGTCGAACTTGTTCTTGCCGCCGCCCGCCAAGCCGGGCACCCCCTTCAGTGCATCTTGGAGACCGCATGATTGCGCAAGAGTTGGAAGTGAGTTTGCACATGGCCTTCGTCGAGGCCCGTCAGCAACGCCATGAATTCATCACGGTGGAACATCTGCTGCTGGCCCTGACGGACAACCCCTCCGCTTCCGAGGTGTTGAAAGCGTGCGCCGCTAATTTAGACGAGCTGCGCAAAAATTTGGACCAATTCGTTAGGGATAACACCCCCACGGTTGGCGGCACCGACGAAGTGGACACCCAACCTACCTTGGGATTCCAGCGTGTCATCCAGCGGGCGATCATGCATGTCCAGTCATCTGGCAGCGCCAAAAAGGAAGTGACAGGCGCGAACGTGCTGGTTGCGATTTTTGGTGAAAAAGACTCTCATGCCGTGTACTACCTGCATCAGCAGGGCGTCACTCGTCTTGATGTGGTTAATTTCATTGCGCATGGCATTCGCAAGGCAGATACACCAGAGGCAGCAAAAGCGGCCTCTGAATCTGGCCAAGTTGAGGCCGAGAAAGAGGAAGCCGAAGCCAAGGCGTCTCCGCTTGAGCAGTACACCCAAAACCTCAATCAATTGGCCCGCGAAGGCAAGATTGATCCGCTGATCGGCCGCGATACCGAGGTTGAGCGCGTGATCCAGGTTTTGTGCCGTCGCCGAAAAAACAATCCATTGTTGGTTGGCGAGGCTGGTGTCGGCAAGACAGCCATTGCCGAAGGCTTGGCATGGCGCATCACGCAAAAAGATGTGCCCGATGTCTTGGCTGACGCAGAGGTCTATTCTCTCGACATGGGCGCTTTGCTGGCCGGTACCAAATACCGTGGTGACTTCGAGCAGCGTTTGAAGGCCGTGATCAAACAACTCAAAGATCAGCCAGGCTCCGTGCTGTTCATCGACGAGATCCATACGCTGATTGGTGCAGGAGCCGCTTCAGGTGGCACCTTGGACGCCAGCAACTTGCTCAAACCAGCACTCAGCTCGGGGCAGATGAAGTGCATTGGCGCGACGACCTTCACCGAGTACCGTGGGATCTTCGAAAAAGATGCGGCTTTGTCTCGCCGGTTCCAGAAGGTTGAAGTGCCTGAACCTTCGGTCGAGCAAACCGTCGAGATTCTCAAAGGCTTGAAGTCGCGATTTGAAGAGCATCACAGCGTGAAATACGCTTTGGGTGCTTTGCAAGCAGCGGCTGAGTTGTCAGCCAAATTCATCAACGACCGCCATTTGCCTGACAAGGCCATTGATGTGATCGATGAGGCGGGTGCTGCGCAACGCATTCTGCCCAAGAGCAAGCAAAAGAAGACCATCACACGAGCTGAAGTGGAAGACATCGTTGCCAAGATCGCACGTGTACCTTCCGCCAGCGTGTCCAGCGATGACAGATCCAAACTCAAGACCCTAGATCGCGATTTAAAGAGCGTGGTCTTTGGTCAGGATGCAGCCATTGAGGCCTTGTCGTCTGCCATCAAAATGGCGCGTTCGGGTTTGGGTCGCCCAGATAAGCCGATTGGCTCCTTCTTGTTCAGTGGCCCAACCGGTGTCGGCAAGACCGAAGTCGCTAAACAACTTGCCTACATCTTGGGCATTGAGTTAGTGCGCTTTGACATGTCCGAGTACATGGAGCGCCATGCTGTGAGCCGCCTGATTGGCGCCCCTCCTGGTTATGTCGGTTTTGACCAAGGTGGCTTGCTGACAGAGGCCGTGTCCAAGAAGCCTCATGCCGTCCTGTTGCTGGATGAGATCGAGAAAGCGCACCCAGACGTTTTCAACATCTTGCTGCAGGTCATGGATCATGGCACCTTGACGGACAACAATGGCCGCAAAGCCGACTTCCGTAATGTGTTGATCATCATGACGACCAATGCGGGCGCCGAGACCTTGCAAAAGTCAACCATTGGCTTCACAAACTCACGGCAGTTGGGTGATGAAATGGTCGACATCAAAAGGCTGTTCACGCCGGAGTTCCGCAACCGTCTCGATGCCATCGTCGGATTCAAGGCGCTCGATGAGGACATCATTCTGCGGGTGGTCGATAAGTTCTTGCTGCAACTTGAGAGTCAGCTTGTCGAGAAGAAGGTGGAGGTGACCTTCACTGATGCGCTGCGCAAACACTTGGGCAAGCACGGCTTTGATCCTCTGATGGGGGCTCGCCCAATGCAGCGCCTGATTCAGGACACGATTCGCCGTGCCTTGGCAGACGAATTGCTGTTTGGGCGCTTGGTCGATGGCGGTCGCTTGACTGTTGATGTGGCTCACAACGCGCAAGGCGAGGCTGAGGTCAAGCTCGACATTCAGCCCAACAAAAAGAGCGATAAAACCAAACCTGAGGCCGCCACAGCAGAATGATGCGGTGAGTGTTGCTTGAGATAAAAAAGGCCGGTATCGCTACCGGCCTTTTCTTTGCGCGCTTTCTTATTTGCGCGTCTATTGGGGCTGTGATTGATCAGCTCAGTTTGATGCGACTAAAACCGTCAACAGTCCATCGGAGCACCTCTGCACGAGGTGCAGCATGGTCAAGATCCCAATCACTGAGAACATGACGCATGGCACCCTCTGGGCCAAATATTTGGTCTTGCGGCCTGTGGGTGTGTCCGTGGATCAGATGCTCGGCTTTGGCGGACTGCATCCAGTTTCCTGCCGCTATTTCATCTACATCAGCCCACGTCATGTCAGTTTGATTTTGCTGATGCGCTTGGCTGGCTGCACGCATCTGCCGAGCTTGCGCTAGACGTGCTTCGAGTGGGCTAGCAAGAAATGCCTGCTGCCAACTTGCTTGCCTCACTTGGTTTCGAAAGCCAAGATAGTCAGTGTCAGCTAGGCACAGGGCGTCACCATGGATCAGCAGAGCACTTTGCCCCCAAGCCTCAAGCACAGTTGGGTCAATCAGCTTGTGCGCGTGGCAGTCTTGCAGCATTGCATCGCCAAGCAAGAAGTCGCGGTTCCCCACCATCACGCCCAAGTGCAGCCGCTGGCCTGCTTGGGCGAGGATGCGTACGCAATGTGATTCGTAGGCTTGGCTGCGCATGTCATCGCCAACCCAAGCTTCAAACAAGTCACCCAAGATGAGCACGGCGTCAGCCGTTGTACTGCTGAGATAGTCCGCGAGCGCCTGCGTGGTTCGCGACGCTCCCTCGTGCAGGTGCAGATCGGATATGAACTCGATACAACGCCACGAAGTCGGTGCCGGTATCCGATCAATAGCAGGGAAGGGCGGCTTCCCCAGCACCTTAAACTTCAACAGCTTTGGTGATCAACACGTCTTCAACTGGCACGTCGTCATGTCCACCTTTGCGACCTGTTTTGACCTTTTCAAGTTGATCAACCACGTCAGTGCCAGCAACCACTTTGCCGAACACGGCATAGCCCCAGCCTTGTGATGTTTCTGACTTGTGGTTCAGGAAGTCGTTGTCCGTGCCGTTGATGAAAAATTGTGCGCTGGCAGAGTGCGGTGCACTGGTGCGCGCCATGGCCACGGTGTAGCGGTCGTTCTTGAGGCCATTGTTGGCTTCGTTTGCGATCTCGCCCTTGGTGGCTTTTTGTTTCATGCCGACTTCAAAGCCGCCACCCTGAATCATGAAGCCCTTGATGACGCGATGGAATACGGTGCCATCGTAGTGACCGCTGTTGACATACTCAAGGAAGTTTGCAACGGTTACTGGTGCCTTGACGTCATCAAGTTCTAGGCGAATTACGCCGACGGTTGTTTGGAGTTCAACGGTTTTTGTCATGACTTATTTCTCAATGGTTGCTTGTTTAATGAGGACGGGTTGTACGGGCACGTCGCTATGAGGACCTCGCTGGCCGGTGTCAACGTTGCGGATTTTATCGACAACGTCCATGCCTTGAATGACCTTGCCAAACACGGCATAGCCGTTGCCATCCGGTGAGCGTGAGGCATCTAAGAATTCGTTGTCTTTCACGTTGATGAAAAACTGCGCCGTCGCTGAGTCCGGCACGTTGGTGCGGGCCATGGACACTGTGCCGCGCATGTTGCTCAGGCCATTGTGGCTTTCAAGCACAATGGGGGGGCGTGTGGGCTTTTCTTTCATGTCAGGCGTCATGCCGCCGCCTTGCACCATGAATGTAGGGATCACACGGTGAAAAATGGTGCCGTTATAGTGCCCGGACTTCACGTATTGAATGAAGTTCGTGACAGTCTTGGGTGACTTGGCGGCATCCAGTTGAACGACGATATCGCCCATGCTGGTGGTAATTTTGACGTTCTGGGCGTGTGCCCATTGAGCTGAGCACAGCACCACTGCGGTCAGCAGCAGCTGCATGGATTGTTTGATCATCCGATTACCCCTTCATAGAAGATTTTCCAGAGGCCACCCTCTTTGCCCCAGTATTGACGTTTGACTGCACCCGTACGTTGACCATCGGAGACTTCCCCAAAGGTCACTATTAAAATGTCGCTTTTATCCGTCCAACCTAGGATCGATACATCCTTGAGTTGCAGTGGCTTACCGTGTTGCAGGGCCACTTCTTTTTCTAAAATTTGCTGCCAGCTACCTAGATTTCGTGTGCCGCTTGTAAATTGCGGTGAGTAAAACGACATCAGGCGAGGGAGGTCGCCGCTGGCTCTGGCTACGCGCCAGCCTTCAAGGAGGTTGTTGAGGCTGCGCCTTTGTGGCTCATTGTTTGTTGGTGTGACCCACTGTAGTGATTGCGCAATCACCACTGGCGTTTGCCGGGGTTGTATGCGGTTCAAGATGGATTGCAGCTCAGGATTGGCTAGTACGACGCAGCCATCAGTGCTGTTGGGGCTGCGTGCGTAGCTGTCGTTCGGGACGCCGTGCAGCCAGATCCCGCCACCTGTGCGGCCCAGTCGTCTGTCGTATTCGTTTGGGTAGTTCAAAGGCAGCGCGCCAATGCCGTAGAACGAAGTGAGTTGGCGGGCATCTAGCCGACTGGTGACGTAATACACACCCAAGGGTGTGCGTTGATCGCCTTCAAAGCTTTTCTCCGCGCCCAAACGGCCTAAGGATGCATAGTGGTCTGCTACGAGCTGAAGGCCGTTGGGGCCGTTCTCGAAGAGGTATAGCCGAGACCGGCTGGCGTCAACAGCAATGGCATGTTTGGTGGTGGGTGGCAGCTCGATGAATTGCGCGGGCAAAGCACCTGGGCGCGGCCTCTCGCTGAGTGCGTGCAGTCTGCGCCGGGCTTCCGTTCGCAATTGATCTAGGCGCTGCGGTGCTTTGGCGGCGAGGTCTGCCGGGGCGCTGCCCATGTTGGGCAAGGCCTTGGTTCGTGCTAGCAACAAGTCACCGTAGACGAGTTGAGCCAGTTGGAAATTAGGCACATCCTTGACCAAGGATTGTGCTTTTTCGAGTGCCAGTTTGGATTGTCCCGCCCCGATCATGCGGTAAATGTCGAGTAAGCGGATTTCAGTCGAAGCGGATTGAGCTTGTGGTTCAGGGGCTGCGGGCGATGCTGATGATGTGTTTGTGTTGCGTTCGGTTTTCTTGTTTGCAACGCGGGCTGACGCATGGCATACGCTAAGGCAAAGCGAGCCAACGACCAGCCCCGTCAATAGACGAGAAAACACAGCACGCATACCACGACAAATCACGAGCCAGCGCTTTCCTTTGTGATCAACCATTTGTTGCCGCTGCGAACCAATTCAACACGTTTGCCGCTGCTGACACTCAGGCTGTCGGCCTTATATTCTTGATGGAAGCGAGCGGTGGCTTTGCTGCCATCGATTGCTACTTTGATGTCTGACAGCTTCACAGAAATGCTGCGCTTGCCGTTGATGCGGTCACGTCGATCCTGCTCCCAAGCTTTGCGCGGTTTGCCACTGTTGAAGTTGGGGGCGTAGGCAGCAAAATAACCGTCAAGATCCTTTTTGCTCCAAGCATCAGCCCAAGCCTTGAGTGCGGACTCCACTTCTCGCTCTTGCGTTGCAGCATCAGGTGACTTGGGTTCTTTGGCTGGGGCAACGACAGGTACTGGCTTGGTTGCAGCAACCACAACAGGTGGGACAGCAACGGCAGGAGCGGGTGTCGGCGCATGGGTCTGTGCCGGTGTAGGAGTCGGTGCTGGCGATGCTGCTGCCACCATCGAGTTGCGCTCTTTCGGGAAGATGTCCCGGATCATGGCCAGCTTGGGTGCGACAGCAGAGCGGGTATCAATCTGCAAAGCCTTGGAGTAGGCTTGGCTGGCCAGCTTTGCGTAGACATCGCCTAGATTCTCGTAGGCGGTTGCATAGCTTGGGTTGGTTCGAATGGCCATTTCCAGTGCGGTTCTGGCTTTGTCGTATTGACCTTGCTGAGCGTGCAGCACGGCCAAATTGTTGAATGGCTCAGGCAATTCAGGGAAATCTTCTGTCAGCTTGGTGAATGCGGTGATGGCCTCGGCAGCGCGTCCGGCTTGAGACAGGCTGATGCCTCGCAAAAAACGCATCATGGGGTCTCGTGGCTTGCTCGCTAGCATCTGATCTGCTTTTTGCAGCGCCTCGACGTTTTTGCCCGCAGCTAGCAGCTTTTGAACATCGCCAATGTCGTCGGCGCGAACGCCCATGGCAGCAACCGACAGTGCGGCAATAACCAGGCATTTGGCGGTAAAAGCCGTCATGCGGAGTCGAACTTGTGGCGAAGCAGATTGCATGGAGTGATGTACCAACTTGGTTGTAATGAGGTGCAACGTAGAGCACCTGAGAATAGCAGTTCGACACGTGTGGCTGACTTAAGAATCACCCTTGGCTCCAGTCGGGCCGCTATACTCGTTCAATTGTATCTGATCGGTGCGCTCGCCTGACGACGTGCATCAGGTGTTGTGTTTGTTTGGTCAGCAGTCTTGCTGGCTCTTTTGTTTACGCCCATGAGTTTGCGTGTTTTTAATAGCCTGTCGCGTCAGGTCGAGTCTTTTGTTCCCATGACGCCCGGTCAGGTTCGCATGTATGTGTGCGGCATGACGATCTATGACCTTTGCCATGTCGGGCACGCCCGCATGATGATGTCTTTTGATGTGGTTCAGCGTTGGCTGAAGGCCTCAGGTTATGCGGTAACTTATGTTCGTAACATCACCGACATCGACGACAAAATCATTCGGCGTGCGGTTGAGCGCGGCATCACCATTCGGCAGTTGACTGACGAGATGACGCTTGCCATGCACGAGGATATCTCTGCCTTGGGTATTGAGCCGCCAACCCATGAGCCACGGGCCACCGAGTACGTAGGGCAGATGCTCGATTTGATCGGCAAGCTTGAAGGCAAGGGCTTGGCGTACCGGGCTGTGAACGGCGATGTGAACTACGCTGTTCGCAAATTTGAAGGCTACGGCAAGTTGTCAGGCAAATCGCTGGACCAACTTCGCGCCGGTGAGCGTGTGGCGGTAGACGAGGGCAAACTAGATCCCCTTGACTTTGTGCTTTGGAAGGCCGCCAAACCTGAAGAGCCTGACGATGCCAAATACGACTCCGCGTATGGCGTTGGGCGTCCGGGCTGGCACATTGAGTGCTCGGCCATGGCTTGCACATTGCTGGGTGATCAGTTTGATATCCATGGTGGCGGATTGGACTTGCAGTTCCCCCATCATGAGAACGAGATTGCGCAAAGCGAAGGCGCAACAGGTCAGCCTTTGGCTAACTATTGGTTGCATAACGGCTTCTTGAATGTGGACAACGAGAAGATGTCCAAGTCGCTGGGCAACTTCTTTACCATTCGTGATGTGCTCAAGCGCTACGACGGTGAGACCATTCGTTATTTTGTGCTCCGGGTGCAATACCGCAGTCCATTTAATTTCAGCGATGCAGGCTTGGATGATGCGCGCAGTGGTTTACAACGCCTGTACACGGCGCTGGATGCGATCGATCTGAGTGCCACGGATGACTTGACCATCGATTGGGGTAACCCGTACGCCGCTAGATTCAAGGCCGCGATGGACGAGGATTTCAATACCCCCATCGCGGTGTCTGTTTTGTTTGACTTGGTGACCGAAGTCAACCGCACTCAATCGCCTGAGACTGCTCGCCTTCTCAAGGCCTTGGGCGGCGTGTTGGGCATATTGCAGCAGGTGCCTTCAGCGTATTTGCAAGGTGGTGTGCCCGGCGGATTGGGTGCTGAGGCCATTGAGGCCATGATTGTGGTCCGGGCACAAGCCAAGGCTGCTCGCAACTTTGCTGAAGCCGATCGCATTCGTGACGAGTTGCTTCAGCACGGGATTGAGTTGAAAGATCGACCGCAAGGCACCACCTGGGTGAAGGTGTAATGGGTTCTTTGTCTGCATTCAATGCCGATGCGCTTGGCACGTTGGTAACGCCTGCGTATTGGGATGAGGCTTGTAAGCATTTGTCCAAGCGTGACCGTGTCATGCGCAAGTTGATCCAAGATCATGGGCATGCGCGCCTGCACAGCAAGGGCGATGCATTTACCACGTTGGCGCGTTCAATCGTGAGCCAACAAATCTCGATCAAATCAGCGCAGACTGTCTGGGCGCGTTTGTTGACTCTGTTTGATGAGCCGTCACCTGCTTTGCGTGGGCCCTTGTCCGTGCAAGGCGTGCTGGGCAAGGACCCGGAAGCATTGCGGTTGATTGGTTTGTCGGCTCGCAAGGTTGACTACCTGCGGGATTTGGCTAGACACTTCGACGAAGGCCATGTCCACGTTGGACAATGGCAAGAGATGGGCGATGAGGCCATTATCGAAGAGTTGATAGACATCCGTGGTATCGGCCGTTGGACAGCCGAGATGTTTCTTATTTTTTACTTGATGCGGCCTAATGTGCTGCCACTTGACGACCCCGGTTTGATCAAGGCGATCAGCATCAATCACTTCAGTGGTGAGCCGGTTTCACGTGCGGAAGCGCGTGACGTCGCCGAAGGATGGGCGCCATATCGCACCGTGGGTACATGGTACCTGTGGCGCAGTTTGGACCCGCTGCCAGTGGCATCGTGATAAGGCCCGGCGTTCAGAAAGGATACCCGCCATGAGCAAGAGACACTTCCTTGAGTTCGAGCAACCCGTTGCCGAGCTGGAATCCAAAATTGAAGAACTGCGCTACGTTCAGAGTGAGTCAGCAGTTGATATCTCCGAGGAGATTGAGCGCTTGGCTAAGAAGAGCCTGCTGCTGACCAAAGACATCTACTCCACACTGTCGCCTTGGCAGGTCACGCAGATCGCACGGCACCCACAGCGTCCCTACACCCTGGACTATGTGAACGAGTTGTTCACAGACTTTCAAGAGATGCATGGCGACCGTCATTTCTCAGACGACTTGTCTATCGTGGGCGGTTTGGCTCGCTTTAACGGTCAGCCTTGTATGGTGCTAGGCCATCAAAAGGGGCGTGATACCAAGGAGCGTACGGCGCGTAACTTTGGCATGTCCCGTCCAGAGGGGTACCGCAAGGCTTTGCGGCTGATGAAGACGGCTGAGAAATTTGGCTTGCCTGTTTTTACGTTTGTGGATACACCGGGCGCTTACCCAGGTATCGGGGCGGAAGAGCGCAATCAATCCGAAGCCATTGGCCGCAACATCTTTGAGATGGCGCGTTTGGAGGTGCCCATCATCACCACGATCATCGGTGAAGGGGGCTCTGGCGGCGCCTTGGCGATCAGCGTGGGTGACCAAGTTTTGATGATGCAGTATTCGGTGTACTCCGTGATTTCGCCTGAGGGTTGTGCATCCATTTTGTGGAAAACCTCTGATAAGGCCTCCGACGCCGCAGAGGCTTTAGGTATCACGGCGCACCGACTGAAGGCCTTGGGTCTGATCGATAAAATCGTCAGCGAGCCTGTCGGCGGTGCTCATCGAGATCACAAACAGGCTTGTGCCAACCTCAAGCGTGCACTCAATGATGCATGGCGCCAGGTGAGCGACATGAAAGTCAAAGAACTGCTGCAAACGCGCTACGACCGTTTGCAAAGCTACGGCCGTTATAACGACACCAAAGAGCATTGACCTGCTGCGCGCTGGGGGTCTGGGTATGACTTCATCCGTTGTGGCTGTGGCCTTCAGTGGCGGGCGAGATTCGACCGCTTTATTGCACGCCACAGCCTGCGCTGCGCAAGAGGCAGGCGGTGTCGATGTGGTCGCTCTGCATGTGCACCATGGCATCAGTTTGGATGCGGATGCGTGGTTGCTTCATGCTCAGATTTTTTGCGATGGGCTACATGCCCAAGGCTTGCCTGTTAAGTTGCTGTCTCGCCGCGTGACATTGCCGTTGGCTGGCGGCGGCAGCGTTGAGGCGCTTGCACGTGATGCACGCTATGACGCGCTGGGTGACATGGCCAGAGAGGTCGGGGCTGACTTGGTCTTGCTGGCCCATCATCGACGCGATCAGGCTGAGACATTTTTGCTGCAGGCTTTGCGTGGATCAGGTGTAGCAGGTTTGGCAGCCATGCCGAGGGATATCAGCCGAGGTGGCGTGAGATGGGTGCGGCCTTGGTTGGGGCACTCACGCGAGTCCATTGAAGCCTATGTAGCGCAATACGGCCTGTCTTTCATCGAGGATGACAGCAACAGCAACACACGTTTCGCACGCAATAGTTTAAGGCTGCGTGTGTGGCCGGCTTTGTGTGCGGCCTTCCCTCAGGCTGAGGCGTCTTTGGCTGCAGCAGCATCCCGTGTGGCTGATGTGCTGCCGGGCTTGGCGCAATGGCGTGCGTCTTTGTTGTCTGGCGTGCTCGTCGATGGTGAGTCGGCTCAGATTGATGCCGCTCTGTGGTCGAATTTGTCCGGTGCTGAGCGGCGTGAATCGCTGGCTCATTGGTACCGCGAGGAGGCGGGCAGGAGTCTGTCTGCCAATTGGCTTGAGCGCTTGTCGCATGAAATCCCGGGCTTGGTTTTCCGTCAGCAGGCAGCACATTGGGCGCCTGTTGGTTTGGCTTTGTATCGTGGGATATTGACCTGCACAGTTTCGAGCGATCGCTCTGCTTGTGTTTCAAATTCTGTTGTGGGAGTCCAAGATGTCGTCTTGGCGCCGTTACTGATGACTGATCAGTGCGCACATGGGCAGTTTGCTGTTCCAGGCTGGTCAGGTTCATTGCACCTTGATCGGGTTGCGTGCGGCGGGGTGTCAGCTAACCAACTTGCTTGTGTGACAGCCCGACCCCGCGTTGGTGGTGAGAGGCTCCAAATTGGGCTAGGGCGGCCTGCCCGGTCACTCAAAAAGCAGTACCAATCTGCGGCCGTGCCCGCTTGGTGTCGGCAGAGCCCTTTGTTTTACGCTGGATCCCAGCTTCTGTTTGTGCCTGGTTTGGGTGTTGATGCGCGGTGTGTAGCCCAAATAGGGGAGACGCAATGGGCACTGACTTGGGTGCCTGATGTTCGTTAAATAAGCCGGTATGGGCTTGGTGACCTGACGCTGAGGTTAAAATAGAAGGTTGGATCGCGCACGTTTCGTGGCTACATTCGGGTTTTATTTTGTGTTTTTGAGCGCGGTTTACTCCAACAATATCTGACATGGCACTGATCGTTCACAAATACGGCGGCACGTCGATGGGCTCCCCTGAGCGCATTCGTAACGTGGCCAAGCGGGTGGCCAAGTGGGTGCGGGCTGGTCACCAGCTCGTGGTCGTGCCCTCGGCCATGAGTGGTGAGACCAACCGGCTTCTTGGCTTGGCTAAAGAACTCTCTGAGAGCGCGAACCCGCGTGAGCTCGACTTGATTGCGGCCACAGGTGAGCAGGTATCTTCTGGCTTATTGGCCATCGCGTTGGCGGCAGAAGGTTTGCAATCGGTCAGCTACGCTGGCTGGCAGGTGCCCATCAAGACTGACTCTTCATTCGGCAAAGCCCGCATCGAGAGCATTGATGACACACGTGTGCGCGCTGATCTGGCGGCTGGTAAGGTCGTGGTCATCACAGGCTTTCAGGGTGTGGATCCGGATGGTCACATCACGACGCTGGGCCGTGGCGGCTCGGATACGTCAGCGGTGGCCGTGGCTGCTGCGATGAAGGCTGACGAGTGCCTGATCTACACGGACGTGGATGGTGTCTATACGACAGACCCTCGCGTGGTGCCAGAGGCCCGTCGCATGAACACCGTCAGCTTCGAGGAGATGCTGGAGATGGCCTCTCAAGGCTCGAAAGTGCTGCAAATTCGTTCGGTGGAGTTTGCCGGAAAATACCGCGTACCCCTGCGTGTGCTGTCCAGTTTTACACCGTGGGACATCCCTGTCGACGAAGAAGCCAAGTCGGGCACGCTCATCAGTTTTGAGGAAGACGAGAATATGGAACAAGCTGTTGTCTCTGGCATCGCGTTCAATCGCGATGAAGCCAAGATCACCGTGGTCGGCGTCCCCGACACCCCAGGCATTGCCTATCAAATTCTGGGTAAGGTGGCTGAGGCCAATATCGACGTGGATGTGATCATCCAGAACGCCTCACACGATGGCAAGACGGACTTCTCGTTCACGGTTCACCGCAACGACTACGCACGCACACTTGAGTTGTTGAATACACATGTGCAGCCTACGCTGGGTGCACGTGAAATCGTGGGTGACCCTAACATCTGCAAGGTGTCAATTGTGGGCATTGGTATGCGCAGTCATGTGGGCATTGCCAGCACCATGTTCCGTTGCTTGTCTGAAGAAAGCATCAACATCAAAATGATCACAACCAGCGAAATCAAGACTTCTGTTGTGATCGATGAGAAATACATGGAGTTGGCCGTGCGTGCACTGCACAAGGCATTTGGCTTGGATGAGGTTAAAGCCTGAATAGCTTGATTTTGCCCAGCCTGTTGGCAGCGTTGTTTTGATCGCAACTGGCTGTTTGCTTGGAATTTTGGGCTAGAATCAGCGCTGTTGCTGGAGACGTGACCGAGTGGCCGAAGGTGCTCCCCTGCTAAGGGAGTATGTGCCAAAAGCGCATCGAGGGTTCGAATCCCTCCGTCTCCGCCAGAAAAAAGAGCGCCCCTGATTCGTCAGGGGCGTTTTCTTTTGTGGCTTACTTTTGTGACTTTTCAAAGGACGCACGTGTTCAAGAATCTAACGGTATACAGAATGGGCCCGGACTGGTCTGCCACAGCAGCACAGATCGAAACCGAGTTGGATAAAGAGCGCTTTGTCGAGTGCGGTGCCACTCAGCAGAAATCCTCGGGTTGGGTAGAGCCTCGGGGTGAGGCGCACGCAGCCCTCGTTGAGGAAGTTGGTGGCCATTTGTTGTTGAAGTTGATGACTGAGCAGCGCGTGGTGCCCGGGTCTGTCGTCAAACGACGCACGGATGAAATCGCCGAAAAAATCGAAAAAACAACGGGACGCAAGCCAGGTAAAAAGCAAACCAAGGAGCTCAAGGAGCAAGCCTTGCTGGAGTTGCTGCCCATGGCCTTCACCAAGCAGTCTGTGACGCGAATCTGGATTGCGCCCAAGCAGCGTTTGTTGATTTTGGACAGCGCCAGCCAATCCAAAGCCGAAGAAGTGGTGACCATGTTGATCAAGGCCTTTGATGGCTTGGCACTGAGCTTGGTTCACACTGAGATGTCGCCTGCTGTCGCCATGTCCCACTGGTTGGGAACGGGAGAGGCACCTTACGCTTTCAGCATCGATCGTGAGTGCGAGCTGAAATCAGCTGACGAGATGAAGTCCGTGGTGCGCTATGCGCGTCACCCACTGGATACAGAAGAGGTGCGCGAGCACATCCTCAGCGGCAAGGTGCCCACACGCGTGGCGATGACTTGGCGTGAGCGTGTGTCTTTCATGTTGACTGAGTCGATGCAGCTCAAAAAAGTGGCTTTCTTGGATGTCGTATTCGAGGGTGCCATGGCCGCTGCCGGCAAGGTGGATAAGGGTGAGGCATTTGACGCCGATGCTGCCATCGCGACGGGTGAGTTGATTGAGTTGATTCCTGATTTGCTGGAGGCCCTTGGCGGAGAGCAAATCATTGGCATGAGCCCTCAGCCGGCCAAGTCAACGCCGGATGCGCCCGTCCAAGCCAAGCCCGCAGTAGCTGCGTCAGATGAGTCTGCGCCGTGGGATCTCTGATGGATTGAGTAGGCTGGCCATTCAGTTACTCAATTGAGAGTCAGGCTATGGGCATTGAAGTCAATAGCCTTGTCAAACGATTTGGGGCGGTCACCGCGTGTGATGACCTGCCCCTGACAAACTTAAGCGGTTAATTGAAGCAATTTGTTTCAGCGGCGCCATCGCGGTCAACGGCGTCACGTTTGATCGCTCTGTGCTCATTGATGGGTTGCAGCGTGCCCGGTGTTCGCGCTTCAATTTAATCAGCCTGCTGCGAGACCATTGTCACGATTTGATGGCCGCGGCCTATGGACGAAAGGGTAGAGCTGTGTCCTGCTCAGATGAGGTGTTCAACTCTTTTGGAGAGCCTCATGAGCGTCAAGACAGTTTGTTTCAGTTTTCTGGCCGGGTCCTTGTGGGCTGTTGCGCACCCGGTTTGGGCCGGAGTCCCCGACGATGTTCGCAAAGACTTTGCTCACGCGGTGTATTCCGGCTCACCAGAATTGATCCATCACCACAACCCGCAACCACTTTTGCGGGCCGTCATCGTGCTCAACGTCAAGTTGGATGATGGCGGGCGTTGGCTGGCGGAGGTCGTTCGTACCAACGACGAGCAGCCGGAGATGCTGGCGCGCGCCATTGAAACCGTGCGCCGTGCGCCGCCCATTGTGGTGGCAGATGATGTGCGCTCTGAGTTGCGGCGAAATGGGTTCATGGAGGCATGGTTGTTCGACAGCGATGGCAGCTTCCAAGTCAAAACACTGGCCAAAGCGCAACGCATGGGGCAATAGCGTATCAACCCAGATGGGCGGCTGTCTGGTTGTCATTCAGAATAGCGGGATGACTGATGCCCGCTTACCCCTGATCATTTACAGCCCCGCCGGCTTGGTGCCTTCCGCGGCACCGGTACGCAAGGCCACCAAGCGTTTGACTGCTTTGGGCTTTGACGTCACGGTTGACACGTCAGCGCTGAGTAAGCAGCAGCGCTTTGCGGGTGACGATGACGTGCGTCTTGCTGCCTTGCATCGCATCGCCGGTGCCGCCCCCTCAGTGGCCTTGGCTACACGCGGTGGTTATGGTTTGACTCGTTTGCTGGACCGCATTGATTGGCCCTTGATTGCGCGCAGCATTGAGCGTGGCACCGCTTGGGTGGGCTACAGCGATGTCACGGCCTTACAGTTGGCAGCATTGGCACACAAGGCGGCTGGGCCACATAAAGTGGAAGAGGGCACAACCGCTGGTTTTTGGGCTGGCCCTATGGCCTGTGATGATTTCGGCC
Source organism: Aquabacterium sp. (assembly GCA_030654395.1). GTDB lineage: Bacteria > Pseudomonadota > Gammaproteobacteria > Burkholderiales > Burkholderiaceae_C > Aquabacterium. The sequence goes on along the minus strand of JAURXM010000075.1, from coordinate 105,727 downwards.
GAGCTGACAGCTCAGAGGGGGGCGACGACGTCACCCAAGATTGTTTTGTGGAGGCCATGGCCGGCGATTTAGAGGCCATTGGTTTTCGCACTGAAGTCGGTTTTGATGGCTTGGATGTGTCCGGCAGGCTGTGGGGAGGTAACCTTGCTGTGATGCAGTCCATGTTGGGTACACCTCACTTCCCTCAGATCAAAAAAGGCATCTTGTTTTTAGAGGACGTCAATGAGCACCCCTATCGGATAGAACGCGCCTTGCTGCAGCTGCATCAGTCCGGTATCTTGGCTCAGCAAAAAGCCATCGTATTGGGTGCGTTCACCGAGTACAGGAAATCCCCCTTGGACCGAGGCTACAACCTCAAAACGGTCATTGCTTATCTGCGCTCGTTAACAGCGACGCCGATACTCACTGGCTTGCCTTTTGGGCATGTACCAACCAAGGTGTGCATGCCTATCGGTCGCCAAACCAATCTGCTGGTGCAGGGGCGCGATGCGCTTCTGCTCTGGTAGGCGGCTAAGGTGAGCAGGCAGCACGGCATGGGCCGTTGGATGCGTCTGTTGCTTGGCATGTGGCTGTGCTGGATGGCCGGGCCCCTCTGGGCCGCCCACGCGTATGCGCAATTTGGTGACATCAAATATCCGGCTGGGTTTGCGCAGTTTGATTACGTGCGGCCAGATGCACCCAAAAGGGGACGCATCGCCGTCGTGGCCAATTCAATCGCCAGTAACTTTGACAAGTACAACCCGTTCACACTGAAGGGGACCGAGCCACCCGGCTTGGACACCTTGGTGTTTGAGACCTTGTTGGTCGGCAACCAAGACGAGCCTGCTACGGCCTATGGGCTGCTTGCTGATGACGTCTCCGTGGCCGCTGATGGTCGCTCCGCCACATTCAGACTCAACCCCAAAGCGCGATTCCAGAATGGTGATCCGGTCTTGGCGCTGGATGTGAAGCAGTCGTTCGATAGACTCAACAGCAAGGCGGCATCACCTCAATACCCAGCTTACTTTGCCGCTGTTTCTGCTGCAGTGCTCGTCAATGAGCGCACGATACGTTTCGAGTTCAAAAGTCCTGATCCGGAGTTGCCCCTGATTGTCGGCAGCCTGCCTGTGTTCAGCCATAAATGGGGGCTGCTCAATGGCAAGCTCAAACCATTTGATCAAATCGTGACGGATGAGCCCATCGCTTCTGGCCCATACAAGATTGGACCTGTGGATTACGGCCGTGATATCACCTACCTGCGAGACCCGCATTATTGGGCTGCCGACCTCAATGTTCGCAAGGGGCAGTTTAATTTCGACCGCGTCACGTACCGCATGTACAAAGATAACGTGACGGCTTTTGAGGGTTTCAAAGCGGGTGAGTTCGACTTCATTCAATCCTTCATTTCAAAAGACTGGGTTCGTCAGTACAAAGGCAAAAAATTCGATTCAGGAGAGTTGATCAAGCAAACGCTGCCACACAGCAATGCGGTCAGTTTTCAGGGGTTCATCTTCAATACCCGTTTGCCAAAATTCAGTGATCCGCGTGTGCGCCAAGCGATTGACTTGTGCATGGACTTTGAATGGATGAGTCGGCAGTTGTTCTACAACATCTATCAACGGCTCCCCAGTTACTTCACCAACAGCGAGTACGAGGCCAAGGGCTTGCCTGGGGCTGATGAACTGGCATTGCTCGCGCCTATGCGCAGTCAATTGGCGCCCGAGGTGTTGACCCAAGCCGTGCCCATGCCCCCCAGTACCCATGCACCACGGTCGCTACGAGGTAACTTGTTGCTTGCGCGAGATCTGCTCGAAGCCGCAGGCTGGGACTTGAAAGATGGGCAGTTGCGCAACGCCAAGGGTGAGCGTTTCACGATTGAGTTCCTTGATAACTCACCCAGCATGGGTCGGATCGTGACGCAGATGACACGCAACCTAGAGAAGTTGGGCATTGAGGCCAGCTACAGGGTGGTGGACTTCGCTGTTTTTGAAAAGCGCCAGAAGAACTTCGAGTTCGATGTCGTCAGTCGTGCAGCACAAGGGCGTTTGCTCCCTGGCAGCGAGTTGTACCAGTCGTATCACTCATCTCAGGCCAACACAGTGGGGTCCAGCAACCTCAGTGGCATCGCCGACCCAGTGGTCGATATGTTGCTCGCGAAGATCACCAGCGCACGCACGCGTCCTGAGCTGGCTGTCGCCGTGAGAGCGTTGGATCGTGTGCTTCGCCATGGCCACTATGCCGTCACGCACTGGTATTCAAATACACACAGGGTCGCTTACCGCGGCGCCCGCTTTGGGCAGCCCGTTAAGCCCCCTTTGTACTATCAGCCTGAAGGCTGGGTGCTCAGTTGCTGGTGGAGTCTGTGATGTGGGTCTATGTCCTTAAGCGTGTTTTGTTGATGTTCCCAACACTCTTGGGCGTCTTGTTGGTGACCTTTGCGGTGATTCAGTTTGTGCCCGGAGGCCCAGTCGAGCAGGCCATGGCGCAGATCAGCAGCACCAGCACAGGCGGTGAGCGTGCTGGCCCTGCAACCGCTTACCGTGGTCGCCAAGGAGTAGATCCTCAGCAAGTTGAAGAACTCAAGAAGCTATACGGGTTTGATAAGCCAGCACCTGAGCGGTTCCTTGGCATGCTGAGGTCATATGCACAGTTCGACCTTGGCCAAAGCTTTGTGCATCACAAGGATGTCTGGCAGCTTGTCAAAGAAAAGTTGCCCGTGTCGATCAGCTTAGGCTTGTGGACCTTCTTTTTAAGCTATCTCGTTTCCGTACCCTTGGGCATCGCCAAAGCCGTGAGGACAGGCAGCCGCTTTGACCTCGTCACCAGCATATTTGTTTTGATTGGGTACGCAGTGCCAGGCTTTGTACTGGGGGTTGCGTTGCTTGTGCTATTTGGCGGTGGCTCGTTCTTGCAATGGTTTCCATTGCGTGGTTTGACATCATCGAACTGGGCTGAACTCAGTTCGATGGCCAAGGTCACCGACTACCTGTGGCACATCGTCATGCCTGTGACGGCCAGCGTGTTGGGCAGCTTTGCCGTCATCACGATGTTGACTAAAAACGCGTTCCTTGATGAGATTCGCAAGCAGTACGTACTGACAGCCCGCGCTAAAGGCTTGGATGAGCGCAAGGTGTTGTGGAAGCACGTTTTTAGAAATGCCCTATTGCCCTTGGTAACCGGCTTTCCTTCCGCGTTCATTGGGGCCTTCTTCACAGGTTCGTTGCTGATTGAAACCTTGTTCTCACTGGATGGACTGGGGCTGCTGAGTTACGAGTCAGTGATCAGGCGGGACTACCCAGTTGTGTTGGGGACGCTCTACCTGTTCACACTCATGGGTTTGGTCACCAAGTTGATCAGTGACCTCTGCTATGTTTGGGTGGACCCTCGGGTTAAATTTGATTGATGAGTACGATGAGCGCCACACCTACTTTCGTTAAATCGCCATCTTTGTCACGCCGTGCTTGGCAGCGCTTCAGGCAGCATCGATTAGGTTTTGTCAGCATGATTTTGTTTGTGACTTTGGTGGTCATGAGCCTCGGGGCAGAATTACTGTCCAACGACAAACCCTTGATCGCCCAATACGAAGGTAAGTGGTACGTCCCGATCATCCAAAACGTGCCGGAGACCGCCTTCGGTGGCGACTTTGATAGCCCCACTGATTTCCTAGATCCGTTCATTGTTCAGCAGTTCAGTAAGCCGGGTAATTTCGCTATTTTTCCGCCCAACCGCTCGCACCACCGAACGCTCAATTACTTCGCTAAAAGCCCCAATCCAGCTGCGCCGTCAAGTGAAAACTGGTTGGGCACAGACGACCGGGGGCGCGATGTTTTTGCGCGTTTACTTTATGGCTTTCGCGTTTCCATTCTTTTTGGCCTGGCACTCACGGTGACGGGGGTATTGCTGGGCATCATCACCGGGGCCATACAGGGCTTTTATGGCGGCAAAACAGATTTGGTGGCACAACGCTTGATCGAGATATGGAGCTCCATGCCCGAGCTGTATCTGTTGATCATCTTGTCAGCCGTCCTGTCGCCCAGCGTTTGGATGCTGCTTTTGCTGTTGAGCTTATTTGGCTGGATCGGTTTGTCGGACTACGTTCGAGCGGAGTTTTTGCGTAATCGGCAACTTGATTACGTTCGCGCAGCGCGTGCCTTGGGCTTATCCAACTGGCAGATCATCTGGCGGCATATTTTGCCCAACAGCTTGACACCCGTGGTCACGTTCCTGCCCTTTCGCATGAGCGCGGCCATCCTGTCTCTGACTTCTCTGGATTTTTTAGGTTTGGGTGTGCCACCCGACACACCCAGCCTAGGTGAAATGCTGTTGCAGGGTAAAAATAACTTGGATGCGTGGTGGATATCCTTGTCGACATTCACGGTGCTCGTGGTGACTTTGTTGCTTCTGACCTTCATGGGTGATGCTTTGCGTGATGCACTGGATCCACGCAAGGAGGCCAATCCATGAGCGATCAGCCTTTGATACTGGACGTACAAGATTTGCACATCCGCTTTGGCGACAAAGAAGTTGTTCGAGGCGTCAACCTGCGCATAGCACGGGGCGAAAAGGTCGCATTGGTTGGCGAATCGGGCTCAGGTAAAACCATCACGGCCTTGAGCTTGTTGAAGCTGGTGCCGCAAGCGCACGTATCAGGCCGAGCCATTTTGAGTGGGGCAGATGGCGCACGCAATTTGTTGGCGCTCAGCGAGCGTGAGCTGCGCGGCGTGCGTGGCAAGGATGTGGCCGTCATCTTCCAAGAGCCGATGACGGCGCTCAACCCCTTGTTCAGCATTGGGGACCAGATCGCTGAAGTCATCGAGCTGCATCAAGCGACGAGCAAAGCAGACGCCTGGAGCAGGGCGGTCAGTTTGTTGGCACAAACGGGCATTCCAGAGCCGGATCGGCGCGCTAAAAGCTATCCGCACCAGTTGTCAGGTGGGCAACGTCAGCGCGCGATGATTGCCATGGCGCTGGCTTGCCAGCCCCAGCTGCTGCTAGCCGATGAGCCAACCACGGCTTTGGATGTCACGCTGCGTGCGCAAGTGTTGGATTTGTTGAAGCAGTTGCAGCGCAGTCACGGCATGGCGGTACTCCTGATCACACATGACCTGCACTTGGTCCGCCGTTTTGCCGATCGCGTGGCCGTCATGGAAAACGGGATGGTGGTCGAGCAAGGCACCGTTGCTGAAGTGTTCGGTAGCCCGCAGCACGCTTACACAAAAAAATTGCTTGATAGCCGTCCGATACGTGACGTGGTGGACACCCCTGTAGGCGCGACAGATCAAGCGTTGATCGAAGCGCGCGACTTGTGCGTCAACTACCCTGTTGCCCAATCTGGCATCAAAGGGTGGTTCAAGAGCGGCCGTTTTGCGGCACTCCAGTCGGCACAGTTCACCCTACATCGTGGGCGCACCTTGGCGGTCATTGGTGAGTCAGGCTCTGGGAAATCCACCTTGGCCTTGGCCACACTGGGCTTGCAGCCCTTTGAGGGCGACTTGCGAATCACGGGGCAGACCTGGGGTCTGGGCGCAGGGCGCGATAAACCGCTGAGGCGGGTTGTGCAAGTTGTTTTTCAGGATCCGTTTTCCTCATTGTCGCCACGCATGTCTGTGGAGGACTTGGTCGCTGAGGGTTTGGCGATTCATCAGCCTCAGATGGGTCAAGCCGCGCGCCAACGTAAGGTGCTAGACACTCTGGCCGAGGTTGGTTTGAGCGAGGCACAATTTCCAAACTTACTTGGGCGCTACCCCCACGAGTTCTCCGGTGGACAGCGCCAGCGGATCGCCTTAGCTAGAGCTTTGGTGGTTGAGCCTCAGATCCTCGTTCTCGATGAGCCCACCAGTGCCTTGGACGTCACCATCCAAAAGCAAATCTTGATCCTATTGCAACGGTTGCAACGGGAGCGGGGATTGAGTTACTTGCTGATCACGCACGACGTTGAAGTGGTGGCGAGCATGGCACACGATGTCCTCGTCATGAAGGATGGGCAGATCGTTGAACGCGGCTTGGTTGCCCAAGTCTTGCAATCCCCCGCCCATCCCTACACGAAGACACTTCTGGCCTCAAGTCCCACGCTATCGGTGTGACACCAGAGTCAAATGCCGATTTTCCCTAAAAGATCCATCACATCCCTCAATGTGCTGGCCAGATAGGGGTGTTCTACGGCAAAGCGGGCTTCCAACTCTTGGGCTCGCTCATTGAGCGAAGCCTCGTCTGCATTTTGGACGGGAGCTTGGCTTTGACCCAAGACGTTTTGGATGTCCTGCCCCAATGCTTGGAGAGACTGCTTGAGGCTGTCGTCCACAGATCGACCGGACTCCAGTTCGGTTTGTAGCTTTTTCAGCAGCGATGCCAGTTCTTGTTTGTCCATGTGTGTCCTTCGATTTAGACGGTTATGCCGTTGAGGCCGCCCATCACATGGCTGAACCCACCATCTACATAGGTGATTTCAGCGGTGACGCCTGCAGCGAGGTCGGACAGCATGAAAGCGGCCACGTTACCAACCTCTTCAATAGTGACGTTGCGACGCAGTGGCGCGTTTTCTTCCACCACGCTCAGGATTTTGCTAAAGCCTTTGATACCAGACGCGGCCAACGTTTTGATAGGGCCAGCCGAGATGGCGTTCACGCGGATACCCTTGGGGCCCAAGCTGGCTGCCGTGTAGCGCACACTGGCCTCCAGCGATGCCTTGGCTAAGCCCATCGTGTTGTAGGCCGGTACGATCCGCTCCGAGCCCAGATACGACAGCGTCAACAGCGCAGCCGTGTCGCTGAGATAAGGCAAGGCGGCTTTGGCCATGGCTGGGAAACTGTAGGAAGAGATATCGTGCGCGATACGAAATCCTTCACGCGACAGCCCTTCCAAGAAATCCCCAGCGATGGCATCGCGGGGCGCAAAGCCGATGGAGTGGACGAATCCGTCGAATTTGGGCCAACGCTTGGACAGATCCGCAAACATGGCTTCAATCTGCTCATCGCTGGCTACGTCACAGTCAAAAATCAGATCGGACTCAAATTCAGTGGCGAATTCTGTAATCCGTTCCTTGAACCGCTCACCAACGTAGCTGAAAGCCAACTCGGCGCCTTCGCGCTTGCATGCTTTCGCGATGCCATAAGCGATCGAACGATTGGACAATAAGCCCGTGATCATCAGGCGTTTGCCAGTGAGAAATCCCATAACGTCTCCATAGAAAGGTACTGAACCAACAGCGAATTCTGGCACGCTTGCAGGCGCTTCAAGAGAATTTCACCTACTGGCCTTGCCGCAGTGCATTCCTCAGGGTAAAATCCGAGATTGTCTGCTTCGCCGGCCTCGCCCATTGGGTTGATGGTAGGTGACTAAAAGCGGCACGTCTCGTGTTTGTCACGAATGGGCGGGTCACTCCAGCCCATTTTTTTTGCTTCATTGTTTTTCACCGATCATATTTCGACTGAATGACCTGGCTTAAAGTTGTTGAAACCACCGTATCCGGGCTCGGTTACGAATTAGTGGACTGCGAACGCAGTTCAAGCGGATTGCTGCGCGTCTATTTAGATCGTTTGCCCAATCAGGCGTACGATTTGCCCGGCGAGGTTGTGACGGTAGACGACTGCGAGAAGGTGACGCGTCAGTTGCAATATGCGTTGGAGACGGTCGAGGCCGACTATCAGCGTTTGGAAGTGTCGTCCCCTGGCGTTGATCGTCCCTTGAAGACGCCCGCTCATTTCGCCCGTTTTGTTGGCGCAGAAATTGAATTGAGCTTGAAGGAGCCATTCCAGGGGCGTAGAAAATTCAGTGGCGTGTTGTGTGAATCACAGCATGCCGATCCAGCTGTTGAGGCCGGTCAGGCTTGGGGTTTGGTGTTGAGATCCCCCGATGCAGACAAGCCTTTGTCAAAGACCGCGGCCAAAAAATTGGCTAAGGATCTGGCAAGTGGCGTAGCCCAGCCAGCACAGGAAGTAGATGAAGTATTGGGTTTTACGCTTGATGAAATTCGCGAGGCACGTCTTGTGCCTGAAGTGACTTTCAAAGGGCGTAGTCGACAGGTTGCAAGCCCGTCGACCGGTGACGTTGCCGTAGATGAGGCGCAAGAACTCGGAGGTCAGAAGAAATGAATCGCGAATTGTTGATGTTGGTTGACGCTATTTCTCGCGAAAAGAGCGTGGATCGTGATGTGGTGTTTGGTGCGGTTGAGTCCGCATTGGCCTCCGCAACCAAAAAAATGTACGAAGGCGAAGTCGATATTCGCGTGGCGATCGACCGCGAAACCGGCGTATATGAGACTTTCCGTCGTTGGCACGTTGTGCCCAGCGAGGCTGGTTTGCAATTGCCTGATGCTGAAATCCTGTTATTTGAGGCTCAAGAGCAAATCGCTGACATCGAAGTTGACGATTACATCGAAGAGTCAACGGAATCCGTGCCGATTGGCCGTATTGGTGCGCAAGCAGCCAAGCAGGTTATTCTGCAAAAAATCCGTGATGCTGAACGTGAGCAGTTGCTCAACGACTTCCTTGCCCGTGGTGAGCAGGTTTTTGTGGGCACGGTCAAGCGTTTGGATAAGGGCGACATCATCGTCGAGTCCGGTCGCATTGAAGGTCGCCTGAAGCGCACTGAAATGCTGCCTAAAGAAAACCTGCGCTCCGGTGACCGCGTTCGTGCTTACATGTTGGGCATTGATACCTTGGCGCGTGGCCCTCAAATCATGCTGTCACGCAGTGCGCCTGATTTCATGATTGAGTTGTTCCGCCAGGAAGTACCTGAAATCGAGCAGGGTTTGCTTGAGATCAAGGGCTGCGCGCGTGACGCAGGCTCCCGCGCTAAAATTGCGGTGCTGTCTCACGATAAGCGCGTCGATCCCATTGGGACATGCGTTGGCGTGCGCGGTTCACGCGTGACGGCGGTGACCAATGAGTTGGCTGGCGAGCGTGTTGATATTGTGTTGTGGTCAGAAGACCCCGCACAGTTTGTGATCGGCGCATTGGCTCCTGCCAATGTGCAATCCATTTTTGTTGATGAAGATCAGCACGGTATGGATGTGGTTGTCGACGAAGAAAATCTCGCCATCGCCATCGGTCGCGGCGGTCAGAACGTACGGCTCGCTGCTGAGCTCACTGGCTGGCGCATCAATATCATGTCGTCGGTGGATTCTGCTCAAAAACAAGCAGTTGAGTCTGACGCCATCCGCAAGATATTTGTTGACAAGCTGGATGTGGACGTCGAAGTCGCTGACATCCTGATTGCAGAAGGTTTCACCAGCTTGGAAGAGGTGGCTTATGTGCCGCTGCAAGAAATGCTGGAAATCGAAACGTTTGACGAAGACACGGTCAATGAGCTGCGCACACGCGCTAAAGACGCTTTGTTGACCATGGAAATTGTCAAAGAAGAAGAAGTCGAGACTTTGTCGGAGAGTCTCAAGGGCCTGGATGGGTTGACACCTGAGTTGATCAACAAGCTGGCGCAAGCCGGCATCCATGTCCGCGACGACTTGGCCGATTTGGCCGTGGACGAGCTGATTGAAATCACTGACGTGTCTGACGAACAAGCACGCTCGCTGATCCTTAAAGCACGTGAACACTGGTTCGCCTGATCGCCCCCGGCTAGAACACACTCGACTCATTTAAGCAAGCTCATCGCAAGGATTAACACAATGGCCGTGACCACAGTCGCACAACTCGCCGCGGAGCTAAATTGCCCGGCGGCGACACTGCTGGAGCAGCTGCACTCTGCAGGCGTGCCCAAAGGCGCCCCTGACGACTCGCTGACGGAAGCCGACAAAGAACGTCTGCTCGATCACCTGCGCAAGTCCCACGGCTCAATCGGTGCCGACCGCAAGAAGATCACGTTGACACGCAAGTCAACGACCGAAATCAAGCAGGCCGACGCATCAGGCAAAGCACGGACCATTCAAGTTGAGGTTCGCAAGAAACGTGTGTTCGTCAAGCGCGATGAAGCTGGCGGTGAAGACGTACCTGCACAAGATGAGGCCGATTTGGCTCGTCGTGAAGCAGAAGCGCGAACCCAAGCGGATGCACTGCGTGTCCAAGAAGAGCAACTCGCAGAAGCACGTCGCCAACGCGAAGAACAAGAACGCCGCGATCGCGACGAAGCGGAAGAGCGCGCACGTGCTGCAGCTGAGCAAGCCGTTCGTGAATTGGCTGCGGCGGCTGCGCCGGCTGCAGAAAAAACAGCTGAACAGGTCGAAATGGCACGTCAGGCCGCTGCAGCCAAGCGCACAGCGGCCCATGAAGCTGCACGTGCTGAAGCTGCTGCGCTGACTGCGGCCGCACAACGCGGCTCCAAGCGCGCGACGGCCAAGACGGCCGCAGTTGAAGAGCCTGTTGTTGAGCAGGTAGCCGAGACCGTCGTGGCGCCAGCTCCTGTCGTGGAGGTCAAAGCCGTTGTTGTAGAGGCGCCCAAGCCAGCGATGGTTCGCGTTGTGAAAGCAGCGGACATCGAGGCAATTGAGAAGCAACGTCTGCAGGATCTGGGTAACCGCCGCAAGGCCGCTGAGGCCGAAGCCGCAGCTATCCGGGCAATGATGAATGCGCCGAAGAAGGTGCTGGTTGCGAAGAAGCCGGAAGAGCCTAAGCCTGTTGAGGCCGTGATCAAGGGCACGATTCACAAGCCTAAGCCTGTACCTGGCGCGCCTGTCGCTGCAGCCAAGCCTGGTGATAAGAAGGCCGTTAAATCCGAGAAGTTGTCCTCTAGTTGGGCGGCTGATGATAAAAAGCGTGGCGCACCCACACCGGCCAATAAAGGCCGAACTGATGCAGCTGGTGCAGGCCGCAATAGCTGGAAAGCACCTGGCGGCGGACGCAGTACAGGCCGTGGCGGACGTCGTGGTGACCGGAGCGACAGTGGCGATAGCCAGTCGAATTTCGTCGCACCGACCGAGCCACAAATCCTTGATGTGCACATTCCCGAGACCATCTCTGTAGCCGATTTGGCTCACAAAATGTCGGTGAAGGCCTCTGAAGTCATCAAGCAGATGATGAAACTGGGCCAGATGGTGACCATCAATCAGCAGATGGACCAAGAAACGGCCATGATTGTGGTCGAAGAAATGGGCCACAAAGCTTTCGCTGCCAAGCTGGATGATCCTGATGCCTTCCTCGAAGAAGAGCATGAAGATCAAGCAGCCGAATTGCTGCCTCGTGCGCCAGTCGTGACTGTGATGGGTCACGTCGACCATGGTAAGACATCGTTGCTGGACTACATCCGTACCAGCCGTGTGGCTGCCGGTGAAGCGGGTGGCATCACACAGCACATTGGTGCGTATCACGTGGACACGCCTCGCGGCATGATCACCTTCCTTGACACCCCAGGTCACGAGGCTTTTACCGCCATGCGTGCTCGCGGCGCTAAGGCAACTGACATCGTGATTTTGGTGGTCGCTGCTGATGATGGCGTCATGCCGCAAACAAAAGAAGCCATTCACCACGCTAAGGCCGCAGGTGTACCGTTGGTTGTCGCCATCAATAAGATCGACAAGCCCGGCGCAAACCTTGAGCGCGTCAAGCAAGAGCTGGTTGGTGAGCAGGTTGTGCCGGAAGAGTACGGCGGTGATTCACCGTTCGTGGAAGTGTCAGCCAAGACAGGCCAAGGCATCGATGCCTTGCTGGAGCAGGTTTTGCTGCAAGCCGAAGTGCTTGAGTTAATGGCGCCCACCACGTCCCCTGCTAAGGGTCTTGTGATTGAAGCTCGTTTGGATAAGGGCCGTGGCCCTGTTGCGACGGTGCTGGTTCAGTCCGGCACACTCAAGCGCGGCGACATCGTGTTGGCTGGCGCCAGCTATGGTCGTGTTCGGGCCATGTTGGACGAAGATGGCAAGGCGACGACAGCAGCTGGTCCATCCATTCCTGTTGAAATCCAAGGTTTGGCCGAAGTGCCTGCCGCTGGTGACGAATTCATGGTGCTGTCAGACGAGCGTCGTGCCCGTGAAATAGCGACCTTCCGTCAAGGCAAGTACCGCAATGTCAAGTTGGCCAAGCTGCAAGCAGCCAAGCTCGAAAACATCTTCGACAACTTGGGTCAGGGCGATGTCCAGACTCTGGGCTTGATCATCAAGGCGGACGTGCAAGGTTCGTTGGAGGCTTTGAGCTCATCCTTGATCAAGCTGTCAACTGAAGAGGTCAAAGTGCAAGTTGTGCACTCGGCTGTGGGCGGTATCAGTGAGTCCGATATCAACTTGGCGATCGCTTCCAAGGCAGTCATCATTGGGTTCAACACACGTGCGGATGCTGGTGCACGCAAATTGGCTCAACACAATGGTGTTGACCTGCGTTACTACAACATCATTTATGACGCCGTGGATGAGGTCAAAGCGGCCATGTCTGGCATGTTGGCGCCAGAGCAGCGTGAAGAAATCATCGGTTCTGCCGAAATTCGCCAAGTCTTCGTGGCATCCAAGATCGGTACGATCGCCGGTTGTATGGTGTTGTCTGGCATAGTCCGCCGCAGTGCTCGTTTGCGTCTGTTGCGTGAAAATGTGGTCATCTATACGGGTGAGCTTGACGGCTTGAAGCGCTTCAAGGATGACGCCAAGGAAGTGCGCGAAGGTTTCGAGTGCGGTCTCAACATCAAGGGCTACAACGACATCAAAGAAGGCGACCTTTTGGAATTCTTTGAAATCAGGGAAGTGGCCCGTACGCTGTAAGAACCCGCACAGGCTGCTCTCCCCCACAAACCCCGCCTGCGTTTAGGCGGGGTTTGTGCTTGAAAAGAGCGCCACCGGGCTACAGCAGGAATTCACCATGCGCCATAAACGTTCTACCCCAAACAGAAGTAACCGTGTCAATGACCAGATCCAACGGGATGTGGCTGAGTTGATCCGTGAGCTGAAAGACCCTCGCATCGGCGCCATGGTAACGATCACCAATGTCGAAGTGACGCCCGACTATGCCCATGCGAAAATCTACTTCTCGCTGTTGGTCGGTGATGCTGTGAGCTGTGAAGAAGGCTTAAATGAAGCCGCTGGTTATATTCGCAACGGCTTATTCAAGCGCCTGCAAATTCACACCGTACCGACTTTGCATTTTCACTTTGATCGCACAACAGAGCGTGCGCTTGAGCTCAGTGCACTGATTACGCGAGCCGTTGCCGACAAGGCCAAGGACGCGGATGAAGGCGAGGGCGTTCAGCCGTGAATAAGCCGATGGTCTCGCGGCCACCTCGTCAGCCACGCAGGCAGCTGCATGGCGTGATTTTGCTTGATAAGCCTTTGGGCCTATCGAGCAACGACGCCTTGCAAAAAGTGCGTCGCTTGATGCGCGCCGAGAAAGCGGGACATACAGGTACGCTTGACCCTTTGGCAACCGGCTTGTTACCACTGTGCTTTGGCGCAGCAACGAAATTCTCTCAGGTGTCATTGGACGCCGATAAACGCTACACAGCAACACTGAAGTTGGGCGTCACGACGACAACTGGTGATGCAGAGGGCGATGTTTTGCAAACCCGCGAGATCGACCCCAATGTGGTTAATCGGCTTGGTGTTGAGGCTGCATGTTCGGCCTTTTCAGGTCCCATTTCGCAGATTCCACCGATGTACTCCGCCTTGAAACATCAGGGGCGTGCATTGTATGAATATGCACGGGAAGGGGTCGAGATAGAGCGCGCCGCCCGGCAAGTCACCATTCATGCTATTGACATTGTGGGTTGGCAAGCTGACGTCTTGGAGTTGGATGTGCGGTGCAGCAAGGGCACCTATATTCGTACATTGGCACAAGACATTGGTGAGCATTTAAGCTGTGGTGCGCACCTGATTGGTTTGCGCCGCTCTGGCAGTGGTGATGTTGGTTTGAGCGGTGCGGTGACGCTGGACGCCTTGAGCGCCATGAGCGAAACTGAGCGCGATACGCATTTGTTGCCTGCCGATATTTTGCTGAGTGACTGGCCAGAGGTCGTTTTGACCGAGCCTGAGACAGCCCGTTTCCTGACCGGTTTACGCCGGCGTACCCACTTGGCCGACGCACCTCAGGTGCGTGTTTATGGCCCGCTTCCTGCGTCGGAATCGGATCTGAATAGCCGAGAAACCAAACCCGTCTTGTTGGGCAGTGCCCATATCAAGTCTGGTGAATTGATCCCGACGCGTTTGCTCAGCCTTGCAGAAGTGCAAGGATTGCTGATGCAAACAACCCGACCCCGTTCTTTGATTTCAGACCAGTGAGCTTCCTATGAGTACACAAATCCGCAATATTGCGATCATCGCCCACGTTGACCATGGCAAGACGACCATGGTTGACCAACTGCTGCGCCAGTCCGGCACCTTTGCTGACCACGAAAAAGTCGTCGACACCGTGATGGACAATAACGCCATCGAACGTGAGCGTGGCATTACCATCTTGGCTAAGAACTGTGCCGTGAGTTGGAAAGGTACGCACATCAACATCGTTGACACACCAGGTCACGCCGACTTTGGTGGTGAAGTTGAGCGCGCGCTGTCGATGGTTGACGGCGTGGTGCTGCTGATCGACGCACAAGAAGGTCCGATGCCGCAAACGCGCTTCGTGACGAAGAAGGCCTTGGCATTGGGTCTGCGTCCCATCGTCGTGGTCAACAAGGTTGACAAGCCAGGCGCTAAGCCTGAGCAAGTGATCAACCAAGCTTTCGATCTGTTCGATAAGCTGGGTGCGACTGATGAGCAGTTGGACTTCCCCGTGGTGTACGCCTCGGGTATCAATGGCTGGACTTCCTTGGTCGAAGGCGAGCGCGGTGAGCAATGGGGCCCAGACATGTCTGCCCTGTTCGATACCGTTCTCAATCATGTGCCATCGCAAAAGGGTGATCCTACTGCGCCACTGCAGTTGCAGATCTCTGCGTTGGACTTCTCGACCTTCGTTGGTCGCATCGGTGTGGGTCGCATCAGCCAAGGCACGATCAAGCCTGGCATGGACGTCGCCGTGATGGAAGGCCCAGATGGCAAGACCATCAAGGGCCGTATCAACCAAGTGCTGACCTTCCAAGGGTTGGACCGTGTGCAAGTGACCGAAGCGGGTCCTGGTCACATCGTTCTGATCAACGGCATTGAAGACATCAACATCGGCGTGACTGTCACCGACTTGGCCAACCCACAGCCACTGCCTATGCTGAAGGTTGACGAGCCAACGTTGACCATGAATTTCTGCGTGAACAACTCGCCTTTGGCTGGTCGTGAAGGCAAGTATGTGACGGGTCGCCAACTGTGGGATCGTCTGCAAAAAGAGTTGCAACACAACGTGGCCTTGCGCGTCAAAGAAACCGATGAAGACGGTATTTTTGAAGTCATGGGGCGTGGTGAATTGCACTTGACCATCTTGCTGGAAAACATGCGCCGTGAAGGCTACGAGTTGGCTGTTGGTAAGCCACGCGTGGTGTTCCGCGACATCAATGGCGAGAAGCATGAGCCTATCGAAATGGTGACTGCCGACGTTGAAGAGCAGCATCAAGGCGGCGTGATGCAAGCCTTGGGTTTGCGCAAGGGCGAGCTGGTCAACATGGAACCGGATGGCATGGGCCGCGTCCGTTTGGAATACCGCATCCCCGCTCGTGGTTTGATCGGCTTCCAGAATGAGTTCTTGAACCTGACACGCGGTTCCGGTTTGATCTCGAACATTTTTGATGGCTATGAGCCACATAAGGGTGACATCGCCAGCCGCAAGAGCGGTGTGTTGATCAGCCAAGACGACGGCGAAATCGTGACTTACGCTTTGGGTAAGCTCGATGACCGTGGTCGCATGTTTGTGCGTGCTGGTGATCCTGTGTATGAAGGCATGATCGTCGGTATCCACAGCCGTGAAAATGACTTGGTGGTGAACGCTGTTCGCGCCAAGCAACTGACCAACTTCCGTGTCTCCGGCAAGGAAGATGCGATCAAGATCACGCCTCCGATTGAGCTGACATTGGAGTACGGTGTGGAGTTCATTGAAGACGATGAGCTGGTTGAAATCACGCCTAAGTCGATCCGTGTTCGCAAGCGATTCCTCAAGGAAGGTGATCGCAAGCGCAACCGCAGCTGATAGGCTGTATGTTTAATTGAGTTGGTTTATTGAGGGCTACGTCGAATTGACGTGGCCCTTTTTCTTTTGGGGAAACAAAATGAACAGTGTTGTTTTGACAGAAGTCATCGGTGGCGTAGGCGTGATCACGCTTAACCGTCCTCAGGCGCTGAATGCGCTCTCATTGGAGATGGTGCGCGAGTTGACGGTTGTGTTGTCTGGCTGGGCGAGCGACGCAGCGGTTGTCGGTGTTTTGTTGCGCGGCTCCGGACGGGTGGATGAACATGGGCATCCTCATGGTCAGGTGCATTTCTGTGCAGGCGGGGACATCCGTTTCATGTATGCGGCGGCCATCTCGGGTGATTTGTCGATAGATGATTTTTTCACTGAAGAGTATGCGCTGGACTACTTGATTCATACCTTCCCCAAACCCCTCGTTGCGTGGCTTGAGGGGATCACCATGGGCGGAGGTATGGGGTTGGCGCAAGGTGCTGCATTGCGTGTTGTAACCGAGTCTGTTCGCATGGCCATGCCTGAGACGCGGATTGGTTTGTTCCCTGATGTGGCTGGCGGCTACTTTTTATCGCGTTGCGCAGGTGCCCTTGGCGAGTATCTGGGTGTGGTTGGGCCGCACCTGCATGTCACTGATGCTTTGACGTTGGGTTTGGCTGATGTGCACGCGCAGGCTGCCAGTTTGCCTGCGTTGTTGGATGGCTTGAGGCACCACGCTGTCGTGTCTGCGGATGACTGGCTATCGAGGGTGAGTCAGCACGCTCAAACAAATGGTTTATCTCATTTGCCTGATGCGACCGTGACGGTGCACCTGGAGCAAATCAACCGACATTTCAGCTTGCACACTATGGCAGAGATAGAGGCGTCACTGTTGGCCGATGACAGCGAGTGGGCTCAACAAACGATCAAACAGATGGCCGGTCATTCTCCACTGATGATGTGTGTGACGCTGGAGCAAATTCGCCGAGCACGTTCGATGGACTTGGCTCAGGTGTTTCGCATGGAGCGTGACATCGTTCGCAATTGCTTTGCGATCCGCAAGGGCCGTGATAGCGAAACAGTGGAGGGTGTGCGCGCGTTGGTCATCGACAAGGATCACCAGCCTCAGTGGCAGCCTGCCCGTTTGGTCGAGGTGGCGCCAGCGTCGGTTTATGCTTTCTTTGAAAGCCCTTGGCCGCTGATGCGTCACCCGCTTCGTGATCTGATGTAGCCTGCAGACCTCAAGGAGGTCAGATGACTGCATCCAAACAGGTCATGCCCGTGTCCCAAGCTTGAGCCATCTCGCCGAAGACTTCGTTTGGGTCCATTTGGCGCTTGCCGTTGACTGCTCGGGCAATTTTGAGAATCAACGCTTTGTTGCCTTGCGATATCTGTTGAAAACTTGTCACGGCGGGAGCAAGCGCTGCTGCTTGTTGGGTGCCTTCGACTTCGCCTAACCATTGGAGATGGGTCGCAGCGAGTTCGAATGCGGCGCCCAGTTGGCGAATGGTGCTGAAAGCCCATGCGTGATAGTGAGGCAGACCCTTGGCATGCAAAATGGGCAATTCGCGCCCAAATCGCTCGGCAAAACGGGTGATCGGATTGCTTTCTGGGCGGTAGCCTAGGTAGGTCTTGACCAGGGCACGGGACATTTCCGCAAGCTCTTTCTCTGGTCTGCGAACAAGGCGGTCAACGCGAACGAGTTCAGCAAACAGAGGCAGATAGCTGGGATCAGGCTCGGCATCCAACCTGAAGGTTTGACGGAAATCTTCGCCTTCAAGTTGGTAATAGCCTGCGTTGTGAAAGTAGCCTAGGCGCTGCTTGTCCATGTCGAGGTCGGCCAGCATGATGGTGGTCTTGACATGGTTCTGACGGTAGTCGGTGCCAGCCGTGTCAGGCATCCAATGTGCATTGGCTTCGACGGCGATGAGGCGACCGGCCGCCATGTGCTCTTGCGCGTGCTCAATCAAGGGGCGCCAGCAGTTCATCTCTTGCACATCAATGCCGAATAGCTGGCGTAGCTCGCTGTGTTGTGGTTTAAAGAACGTCCACTGATCGCCCTCAAAGTCCATCGCCAGTGTGAATGGCAGCATGGCCTTGGGCTCAAGCTTCAAAGCGTGGATCAGTTCGATGAACAGGTCCACGTAGCAGTTCTTCTCAACCCAAGCACAGTCTTCACTGTGCAGGCTGCTGCGCACATAGGGGTCTACCTGCAAGTCAGGCAGGACACGCAATCGGGTCATCGCTGTCTCCACACTCAGGCTTTAATCAAGACCATAGCTGCTGGCGAACCGCAGCCGGCCACAGGTCAGGGTTGAAGCCGTGGTGCTTGAATAAGGCCATGGCGATGCGCTCCATGCCGAAACCCATGCACGCTGTGTGGGCGACTTCGCCATCGGGCGTGTAAATGCCAAAGGTGGAGCCGAAGTGATCTTGGTGGTAGTTGAAGGAGCACACGGCTGTGTGGTGGTCAGCCGAAATCACAGGCACCAAGACTTCGAATTTGAGTTTTTGATCCTTCTGGCTGGCCGCACGCATCACGCCACCACGACCGAAAAACGGATCTGTTGCGACGTCAGAGGCAACGGGTAGCCCCAGTGAGGTCAGTAGATCCAATCCGCGTTGCAGCCACATATCGCGCCAAGGCACGACTTGCTCTGGCGTGCCGACGCGGATGAATTCGCGCATGCGGAAAGACTGCAAACGGGTCGGCTCCAAAGACGGTTCATGGCGAAACACCCAGTTCAGTACCGTGACCAATCGGCCTTCAGCGGGAACGGTGCCAGCCAAGGTCGGGTAAACGGGATAGCAAGCTGCAGGGTTCAGAACGACTTCGGTTTGCTTTAATTGGTCGCCCCATTGCTCGCCTTTTTCGGCACGTTCCGCCAAACGCAGCGCTTCTAAGCCATTGCCAAAGAAGCTGTGAACTGAACCGCACAAATGTGGAAAGGTTTCTAGGTAGTGAACCTTTTCCATGATTTTGCGGTCCATGACGGGTGGGAAGGCATAGAGTTCCGCGCCGTCATCCTTGGCAATTTTGTTGACCAAGTCGTTGAATCGGTTGACAACCTCTTCAAACTTGGCGCCCCGCCCGAAGGTGCCCAAAACGGCGGTCGGTACGACCAAGCCATGTGCGGCCAATTGGTCAAAAAATACGACGGGATCGTAGGGGTCTGTTTGGACGGTGTCGGTCATGGGTGCGTCGCTTGATATGTTTGATGAAGATAGGTGATGGGGTGTTTGTCTCAATCGTCCTTGAAGACCAGCAGCATCGACGCGCTCTTGCTGGCGATGCGGTCGTTTGAGATCATCAAAGAGCCAGACAGGGCGTCACGGTAGTGCCTCCCCAGAGAGAGTGGGCTGTCATTTTTGTAGCCCATGATGCCCACGATTTGCAGTGCCTTGTGTACGATTTGCGGTGCGGTGTCTGATGAGGCAATTTTCAAATTGTTCATCTTCAACGCCCAACCGAGGCTGAGTAATTGCTCTGCGCTGTCAGGCTCAGACATGAAGGTGTCGAACTCTCCTGCAATGGTTTGCCAGTTGTTTTTCATGGCTTGCAGTTGAACAGATACTTCGGCCAGTCGAGTGGCTGTTGGCGGCACGGTGCCGGGGTTCTTTCGGGCTTCTCCCCGCACATAAACCGATGCTTTGGATACGGCATCTGAGGCGATGCCCCACCACAGGGCAGACCACAGGATATGGGAGTAGGGCACCATGGTTTGTGCGGCGATGTCGCCAAAACCAACAGGCATGATTTGCTCTTCCGGGCCGCTAGATTCAAGGTCGAAGCCTGGACTGCAGGTCCCCCGCATGCCCATGGTGTCCCAGGTCGTGGTCTGGATCAGGGTGCCGTCTGTTTTGCGTACCAGCACCAATGATTGGTCACTCTTGGGTGCTGATTCATCGCGGCGGCAGGTGACCAAAATGGCATCAGCATGGCCGCAATATGACCCGGTCGTGGCTTTTTTGTTCAGGATGAATTGGCCGTCTTGGCGTTGCACAGCGCAAACACTGGAGCGTGTGTCCCCGAATGTTCCGACCTCGGACGTGATCGAGGCCAGTAAGGGTTGGGTCGCCACGATTTCAGCAAGGTAGCGCTTGAAAAATGCACTGTCACCATGATGCCGGACCACGCAGGCTACTTGGATGAAGTGCATGGCCAAAACCATGCCACTTGAACCGCAGGCCCCAGATAATGTGGCGCACAGCGTGCTCAGCTGCTTCATGTTCAGGCCGGGGCCGCCAAATTCGCTGGGTACCGGCGCTGACAAAACGCGCGCTTCTTTCAGTGCGGCAATCGTCTCTTGTGGGAATCGGGCTCGGCTGTCTACATCGGCCGCGTTGACTGCTGCTACTTTGGTGGCAATTTGACGCACGGCGGCGTGCAAAGTATCGAAATAGACTGTATTAGACATGTTGAATGTGCTCTCTGCAATGGCCCGTATATTACCTGCGGACGTCGACGCAGATTGGTTGATTTGGCCAAGGTATGTGATGTTCTGCGCTTACCTCGCATAAAATCAATAAATGGCTCAATTCCCTGCATTACCGGTGTTTCCTGCGTCGTTTGCGGCCAACGCCGTACCATCAAGTCAAGTGGGGGCCGGTATAGACATTGTGCTAATTAGCCGCATACAGGACTCCATTGATAGATTTGGTGATCGTTTTTTGAATCGCGTCTTCACACAAGATGAGCAAACATACGCCCAATCGTCTCAGGCGCTGCAGGCTGAGCGTTTGGCTGCTAGGTTTGCCGCAAAAGAGGCCACGCTGAAGGCCTTGTCTATGGCCGACAAAGGTATAGCTTGGCGTGAGATGGAGGTTTTCAGGCACGCGGATGGGCGGTGCGATCTGCACTTGCACGGGAAGGCCGCCGAACACGCTAGGCAGCATAACGTGACGCAAATTGCGCTCAGTTTGAGCCATGACGGGGGCTATGCGGCTGCTATTGTGGTGGCTGTGACAGTTGGTGCAGCTTAATTTTGTCTCCGCCATCTCGCTATATCTTTTTAATTGACTTAACTCTGACGACCGAACCATGACTGATACCGTTGCCATCGACACCCAAATCCGTACCGTTTTGAAGGATCACGCACGGCTTAGTAAAGACGCCATGACCTTGGATGCAGATGAGGATCTCTATCAAGCTGGGATGACCTCGCATGCCAGCGTCAACGTGATGTTGGGCCTTGAAGGCACTTTCGATGTTGAATTTCCTGATCACATGCTCAAGCGCAATGTGTTTAACAGCATCAGTTCGATCCGCGCAGCCGTGACTGAGTTGATTGGCGGGTGATTCAATCGTGCTGACTGTGGCCCAAGGCCGTCAAGCCATGCCCATGCCTGATGTTCGGCAAAATTTCATCCATGGGTGGCAAGTGTGTGCGATAGCACCTGGTCAAGTTGGTCAGGCAGGCGATTTGACTGCTGACCTTGATTGGTTGGATGCGCCCAAACTCGGGCCTGCCGCAGACGTTTTGCGTCAATTGGGGCAGTGGTCGCTGGATGGCGAAGCCAAGCGCTTCGATGCGCAGGACTGGTGGTATCGCCTGTGCTTTGATTTGCAAGATGGCGATGCTGGCTGCGACCATGTGCTCGGTTTGGATGGCTTAGCGACCGTGGCCGAGGTTTGGCTTAACGGTGAGTCTGTCTTGGTCAGCACGAATATGTTCTTGGCACATCGGGTGGTGGTGACGCCGCACTTGAAGCCAAAGGGCAACCAACTGGTGATGGTGTTTCGCTCGCTGGATAAGGCTTTGACTCAGCGGCGGCCGCGACCAAGGTGGCGTGCGCCCATGATTGAAAACCAGCAGTTGCGTTGGTTTAGAACGACTGTTTTGGGTCGTACACCAGGCTGGTCCCCACCTGCGGCTGTGGTTGGGCCTTGGCGTGGTGTTTGGTTGTCTGCGAAGCCCTTGGCACAGGTGGATGGTCTGGTACTGCGACCAACGGTCACCGGTGGAGTGGGGCGGTTGGCCTTGTCTTGTGCCATCTTGTCGCAGCCAGGTCAGCAAGTGGACAGTGCTGAGTTGTGCCTTGAGCGTGGCGGAGTGAGCTACAGCGTGGCCTTGACGCAATCTGATGCAACTTGGTCGGGCTGTTTGCAGGTTGACGAGGTTGATCTATGGTGGCCGCATACGCATGGTGAACCCGCCTTGTATGCGGCAGGTCTCCGGCTCTCTGTTCTGGGTGAAGCGCCGCCCGTTTGGCTGTCTTTGGGGTCTGTGGGTTTTCGCACGGTTGACATCGACAGGCGCGAGGGTGGCTTCTCAATCAGCGTCAACGGTGTGCCTGTTTTTGCTCGTGGTGCTTGCTGGACGCCATTGGATCCGGTCACGTTGGATGCTGCCAGCGAGCTAGAGTACGCGCGTGCACTGAGTCAAGTTCGCTCTGCAGGCATGAACATGCTCAGGGTGGGGGGCACGATGGCCTACGAGGCCGATGCCTTTTATGATCAGTGTGATCAGCAGGGCATCATGGTTTGGCAAGAGTTCATGTTTGCCAACATGGATTATCCGCAGGATGCCGAGTTTGTTGAGGCGGTGACCTTGGAGGCGCGTCAGCAGATGCAGCGTTGGCAGGCTCGACCGGCGTTGACCGTTTTGTGCGGCAACAGCGAGGTTGAGCAACAAGCGGCCATGTTTGGCGCAACGCGCGACTTGTGGGCACCTGCCTTGTTCCACGAGACGCTAGCGAGAGAGGCTGCCAACACCTGCCCGGATGTGCCGTATTGGCCCTCTAGCGCCTGTGATGGTGCGTTCCCGCATCAGGGTGACGTTGGGACAACGTCGTATTACGGTGTGGGGGCCTATCAGCGTGACCCAGATGATGCCCGGCGAGCCAACCTTCAATTTGCAACAGAATGCCTTGCGTTCTCGAACGTGCCTGAATCTGCTGCAATGGCACGCATGCCAGGCGGGCTTGCTTTGCGGGTACACCACCCTGCTTGGAAGTCCCGTGCACCACGTGATTTGGGTGCTGGGTGGGACTTTGAAGATGTGCGAGACCATTACCTTGCACTGCTTTTTGGGGTTGACCCGGCGAAGCTGCGTTACAGCGACCACGATCGGTATCTGACCCTCAGTCGCGTGGCCTCTGGCGAGGTCATGGCCGGGGCGTTTGCCGAATGGCGGCGCTCGGCTTCATCCTGCCATGGTGCGATGATTTGGTTTCTGCGCGATTTGTGGCCTGGCGCTGGCTGGGGTGTGGTCGACAGCCTAGGTCAACCTAAGGCGCCTTATTACTACCTGAAGCGCACACTGCAAGCTGTGTCAGTGGCTGTGAGTGATGAGGGCGGTAATGGCCTGTACGCTCATGTGGCGAACGATGGCGCACAGGTGCTGCACGGCGAAGTTGAAGTGACTGCATGGCGGCACGGTCACGTGCAAGTCGGGCAAGGTCGTCGAGCGATTGAAGTGCCGCCCCACGGTGCCCAATCTTGGTCACTCATGGCTTGGTTTGATTGGTTCGTTGATTGGTCGTGGTCGTATCGGTTTGGTCCGGTCAGCGCGCAAGTGCTGTCTGTCAAACTCATCAGCCAACAGGGGGATGTGCTTGCGCAAGCGTTTGCCTTTCCGGCTGGTTTGGCTTTGCCGATGGAGCGTGACCTAGTTTTGCAGGCCAAAGCACGCGCTATAGGATCAGGCCAATTCGAGGTGACGGTCAGTACGGTGAACTTTGCCCAATCGGTGCATTTTGATGTGGATGGTTGCGTCCCTGATGATGCCTATTTTCACCTTGGCCCCGGTGATGTACGTTGCGTTGTTTTGCGTGCCCACGACTTACTCAAGGCCAGCCTGTCGGGGTGTGTGAGGGCGATCAACAGCGATACAGTGGCCACGATCCAGATGGACCGCGGCGCGGCTTAATAAGTGAATGGTTCAGTGATGTCTGATTTGGTGACCGGGGGCTTGCTTGCTGGCCCTAGCCCTTGGCGCATGTGCGTGGCCCCGATGCTCGATTGGAGTGACAGGCATTGCCGTTACTTTCATCGGGCACTCAGTCAGCACGCTAGGCTGTATACAGAGATGGTCACCACCGGGGCTTTGTTGCGTGGCGATGCGGCGCGGCATTTGCAATTTAATGCCGAAGAGCACCCGCTGGCTTTGCAACTGGGTGGCAGCGAACCGGTTGATCTGGCTGCTTGTGCGAAGCTGGCTCAGCAGTGGGGCTATAACGAAGTCAACCTCAATTGTGGCTGCCCCAGTGAGCGCGTGCAACGGGGTGCTTTTGGTGCCTGTTTGATGTCAGAGGCCGCGTTGGTGGCCGAATGCATCAAAGCAATGATCGATGTGACCGGGGATGATCCAGCCATGCCCATCACAGTCAAGCACCGCATTGGCATCGATAAAATTGAAAGCTACGACTTTGTGCGGGACTTTGTCGGTACGGTGGCGGATGTGGGTTGCCGTGTTTTTATCGTGCACGCACGCAACGCTTGGCTCAAGGGCTTGAGCCCAAGAGAGAACCGAGAGGTGCCACCGCTTCGGTATGAATTCGTCCACCAGCTTAAGCGTGACTTTCCGCATCTGACCATCGTGCTCAACGGTGGTTTGACGGACAACGCGTCGTGTCAAGTGCAGTTGCAAGCCAACGCGGTACTTGATGGTGTTACGTTGGATGGTGTGATGGTGGGGCGAGCTGCCTATCACCAGCCTTGGATCATGTCCGAGTGGGATGAGCTGTTTTTTGGTCTACCCAACCGAGGTGATGGCTGGACACGCAAGTCGGTTGAGGCTGTTGTCGTGGCCTATGCCGAGCGCGAAATGGCCAGAACCGCCGGCCTAGATCATGGTGAAGTGCGCTGGTCAGCCATCTCACGCCACATGCTGGGTTTGTACAACGGCATGCCTGGCTCACGCAGTTGGCGGCAAGTTTGGTCTGACCATACCCTCAAGGCATTGTCGCCTACCGAAGTCATGGCACGGGCGCATCAACGTGTCAGTGAGACTGTAAAAAGCCAAGCGTCAAATTGAAAAAGGACACCTGGTGGTGTCCTTTTGGGCTTAGCTGAGTGAGCGGTGAATCGCCCCAAAGCGCTTAAACGCGCTTCTTGTACTCGTGGGTGCGGGTGTCGATTTCGATCTTGTCACCAGAGTCCACAAACATGGGGACGGGGATGGTGAAGCCGGTGCCGACCACGCGAGCAGGCTTCATCACCTTGCCTGATGTGTCGCCCTTGACGGCTGGTTCAGTTTCGATTTCGCGCACGATGGTGGTGGGCAGTTCAACTGAAATGGCCTTGCCGTCATAGAAAACGACTTCAGCTTCCATGCCATCTTGCAGATAGTTGAGCGCGTCGCCCATGTTCTCTGTTTCGATTTCAAATTGGTTGTACTCGGCGTCCATGAACGCGTACATCGGGTCAGCGAAGTAGGAGTAAGTGCAATCCTTCTTGTCGAGGATGACTTGGTCCATCTTGTCGTCGGCTTTGAAGACCACTTCGGCGCCAGAGCCGTTAAGCAAGCTCTTCATTTTGATGCGCACCGTGGCAGCACCACGGCCACCACGGCTGTATTCGGTCTTGAGGACGACCATAGGGTCCTTGCCGTGCATGATCACGTTGCCGGCGCGGATTTCTTGAGCGAGTTTCATGGTGATTCCCGGTGTGGGTGTCTGGTTCGATCTGGTGGTGCTACGGCGACGGCGGGTGATACCCAACCACCATACTGCCAGCAGCAAAGCCGAGTATTTTAGCCTGAGCTTGCAACAAATTCGATCAACTGCGAGGTGAGATCGGTTTGGGCACGTAATTCGATGCTCGCTGCGGTACTGGCCAGTTGCCAAGGTGCGTTTGGATGACCCCATTGCGGCAGCACTTCTGGCATGGGGCCTAAGCCGTTCCAAGCCAGCCACCACGCCTGTACGTCGGTACGTAGTGCCTCTGGCCAAGCGGCCATCCATTTGTTCATGAATGCATCGAGTTTCTGGGCGTGCACGCCATCATCTTGTTCGTAGATTTGCCAGATGTGCGGCCGCCCAGCCCACAAGGCACGGACTGCAGAGTCCTCGCCTCGAACCAAATTGAGATCGCAGCACCACAGTAGGGCGTCAAATTCATCTTGAGGCAGTGCCGGAATCATGTGCAAACGCAGCAGCGTGTCGCGATGTCGCGCCAGCCATGCCTCGCCCATGCTCGCAGCATGACCCGGTGTCAGCAACACGTGGACACGAGAGCCTTGCTTAGATAGTCGGTCTAGCAGGTCATCAACAGGCGCCGAGGCATAACAAAACACCAATACGAGTTTGTCGGTGGCTTGCAGGTGAATGCCCAGAGCGGCGAGTTTTGCGGCGCGCAGGCTGCTTGACTCAGACAACATTTGTCTTTGATCAATCAGTTTAGGTTCTCGCAGCAGGCCGCCCGTCCCCTGGGTGAAGCCCGGATAGAAGAACCGCTTGGTCAGCCCGTTGCCTGCGCCCGACCAAACAGGAGAGCTCAGGCCATGGCTGCGGGCCACGTAATCCTCCGCGCTGAGGTACTCTAGGTTGACCCACTGGGCCGCGTTGCCTTGGGCTGCACGCACTTGCATCCGCGTGATGAAGGCTTCTGGCGGATCGCAGCCGAAGGCTTCCACCACGACATCGCCTGCCTCCAACCCGGGCAGTAAGGGCAGGGCTTGGGTGGCTTCGGCCCAATGCCTAACCTCCACGCCCTGCTGTCCCCGTCCTACGGCAAGGTGCTCATGTGGCTCGGTTTGCCACCGCACTTGAGGGGCCATCCAAGTCAGCGCTTGGGCATCGTCAACCCACAGGCGCACCTGATGGCCGCGCTGACCGAGGTCAACAGCCAGCCGCCAGCACACCCCCATGTCGCCAAAATTGTCGATGACTCGACAGAACACATCCCAAAGCATGGCGCGATTATGGCAAGTGAGCAGCTTTGCAGGGCCGATGTCAGAGACAATCTCTCTCCATGATCCTGCCGCCAGACAACGAACCCGTCGACATGCCTGAGCCAGATAGTTCGGGTGCCCAAGCCAGTGTCCTGCAGGAGCGCGCTCGCGTTTGGGATAGGTTGCTGTCCGAAGTGGCCTCGCTGCCACCTTTGCCAGGCGTTTATCGCTACTTTGATGTCCGTGGCGATTTGTTGTACGTGGGCAAGGCGCGTGACCTCAAAAAGCGGGTCTCCAGCTATTTCCAAAAGCAACATGGCGGCTCTAGAACAGGTCACATGGTGTCACGCATCGTGCGAATGGAGACCACGGTGGTGCGCAGCGAAGCTGAGGCACTCTTGCTTGAAAACAACCTCATCAAGACGCTCAATCCGCGCTACAACATTTTGTTTCGCGATGACAAAAGTTACCCGTATTTGAAGATCACGTCGGCTGAGTTTCCCAGGATGTCCTATTACCGGGGGGCGGTCGACCGGAAAAATCGCTACTACGGCCCTTATCCCAACGCATGGGCTGTCAAGGACACGATTCAGTTACTGCAAAAAGTGTTCTTGATCCGCACCTGCGAAGACGCCATCTACAAAAACCGCAGCCGCCCCTGTTTGCTCCATCAAATCAAGCGTTGCAGCGGCCCTTGTGTTGACTTGATTAGCCCCGAGGACTATCAAGTCAGCGTGGCGCAGGCAGAGCGTTTTTTGCTGGGCGAACCTGAGGCCGTACTGGCTGATCTGCAAAGCCGCATGATGGCGTACGCCGACCGTTATGAGTACGAAAAAGCGGCCGATATCCGCAACCAGATCAGCTCTTTGTCAGCTGTGCTGCATCAACAATCGATTGAAACCGTGGTCGATAAGGATGTGGATATTTTGGCGGTGAAGGTGCAGGGTGGCCGCGCTTGCGTGAACCTCGCCATGGTACGTGGCGGGCGGCATTTGGGTGACCGCGCGCATTTCCCCTTGCATGTGCAAGATCATGTGCAGTTGCAAGACGATGTCATCTCGGAGGCGCATTCCGATGGCGCGGCGCAGGCCTATGTTCATGCCACTGAGGTGCGTGTTTTGGAGGCTTTTTTGGCCCAACACTACCTTGGCGGCGTGCTGCCATCCATGTTGATTTTGAGTCACCAGGTCGACCCCGATTTGGTGGCTGCGTTAGGAGAGCAGGGCGGCCATAAGGTCACCGTTGTGCATCAGCCGCGTGAGCAGCGCCGAGCATGGTTGGACATGGCCATCATGGGTGCTGATTTGTCGCTGGCACGCTTACTGAGCGAGGAAGGGTCTCAGCAGGCTCGCACGCGCGCTTTGGTTGATGCGTTGAGTTTGGATCTGGATCTGGATGCCAGCGAAGCCGGGCTTGCTGGCTTGCGCATCGAGTGCTTTGACATCAGTCACACGGCGGGTGAGGCGACACAGGCCTCTTGTGTGGTGTACGAACATCACAAGATGCAGTCTGCTCAATACCGGCGCTACAACATCAATGACATCACCCCGGGCGATGACTATGCCGCCATGAAGCAAGCGCTACAGCGTCGCTACAGCGCGACAGGCACCAAGGCCGCACGTGTGCCTGACTTGGTGCTCATTGATGGGGGTAAAGGCCAAGTGTCGATGGCACGAGAGGTCTTCACGGTCATTGGACTGCCTTTGTCGATCATCGTTGGGGTGGAAAAAGGCGAGGGCCGCAAGGTGGGCCTTGAGGAATTGGTCTTTGCCGATGGTCGACCCAAATTGCAACTGGCACCCAGCTCTGCAGCATTGATGTTGGTTGCCCAAATACGCGATGAAGCACACCGTTTTGCGATCACAGGCATGCGCGCCAAGCGTGCCAGCGTTCGTACAGGCAGCAGTCGCTTAGAAGACATTGTTGGTGTGGGGCCCAAACGGCGTGCCAAACTGCTGCAGCGATTTGGTGGGGTCAAGGGCGTGGCATCAGCCAGCGTTGAAGAATTGGCCACTGTCGATGGCATTTCACATGAATTGGCTGAGGAGATTTACCGTGCATTGCGTTGATACCCGGATCACGTGGGGGCTGCTGTTGGTGCTCACCATCGGCCTTGTTGCTTGCAGTGCACTGCGCCCCCCAAGTGAGCCTGCCTCAACTGATAAAACAGCCGTGCCCAGCCCCAAGGCACCTGCCCCGCAGTCTTCAAGTAGGGATGTCAAGCTGTCCGCGCCTTATACGCCCCGCAGTTGGGCGGATGCCCGCTTGCAAGCGGCCAAGCGCATGGTCATGGCTAACCCTGATGGGGTGTACAAAGGGGTGCCGCCTGATATTTTGTTGGCGATCCCCGTCATGAGTATTGAACTCAATGGCGATGGCAGCATCCACCACATCGCGGTGCTGCGTTATCCCAGTCAAGCACGAGAGACCGTTGACATGGCCATGGCCGCCATCAAACGCGCAGCACCATTCGGTGATGTCAGTCGTTTGCCCAAGCCTTGGAAATTTAACGAGACGTTTTTGTTCAATGCTGACCGTAAGTTCAAACCAATGACGCTGGACCAACGTTGATGCGTCAGCTTCAGGGGCACAATACAAACATGTTTTGGAATCTGCCTACATTGCTAACTTGGGCGCGCATCGTCGCGATCCCTCTGATCGTTGGTGTTTACGATCTCAACTGGCCGATTGATCAACTCAATCTGCTGGCCAGCGGTTTGTTTGTCGTCGTGGCGTTGACGGATTGGGCAGATGGGTGGTTGGCCCGCCGCATGAACTTGACGTCGGCCTTCGGTGCCTTTTTGGATCCGGTTGCGGACAAGTTTTTGGTCTGTGCATCCTTGCTGATATTGCTGCAGATGGGGCGCGTCACAACCATCGTTGCGTTGATCATCATTGGGCGCGAAATTGCCATTTCTGCGCTGCGTGAGTGGATGGCGCAAATAGGTGCATCACGAAGCGTGGCAGTGCACATTTTGGGTAAGCTCAAAACGACCGCTCAGATGGCAGCCATTGTGTTGTTGCTGTACGACGGAGAAGTTGTCCCTGGTTTCCACACTCGGATGATGGGCACTTGGCTGATTTACATCGCCTGTGGTTTGACCATTTGGTCGATGGTCTATTACCTCCAAAAATCCCTTCCTGATATCCGTGCCAAAGCACGATAATTTTGGGTCTGATGTCAAGCGTGCATATCCGAGTTGGCCGTACGTGAAGGACAGTGGATGATGCTGGCTCAGCCCAATTAAGCCCTGCCAGCACGCAGGAGGGTGTAGGTCTTGCTGCTTTGCATTTTCAGTAGGGGTTTTCGTGAATAAGTCTGAGTTGATTGAACACATCGCCAAACAAGCTGACATCTCCAAGGCTGCCGCAGGGCGCGCACTAGAGGCTGTCATTGACGGCGTAAGCGACGCATTGAAAAAAGGCGATGCGGTGTCTTTGGTCGGTTTCGGCACGTTTTCATCGTCCACACGAGCGGCCCGTACAGGCCGAAATCCCCGCACGGGTGACGCCATCAAGATCAAAAAAGCCAAGGTTGCCAAGTTTCGTCCGGGCAAGGGTCTGAAAGACCACATAAACTGAGATTAGAATACACGCCAGTCAGTCTGTCGGGTGCTTAGCTCAGTTGGTAGAGCGGCGCCCTTACAAGGCGTAGGTCGGGGGTTCGAGCCCCTCAGCACCCACCACCGATAGCGATCCCAAGGCGAACCATGGTTCGCCTTTGTGTTGTCTGAAGCCCGCATTTTTACGCGCGGTACAAAACCAAGCCACTGAATGTCTGCCCACAGCAGGCCCAACGCCATGTTTGATTTCGTTCGCAAGCACACCCGCATCCTCCAATTCATCTTGGTGTTGCTCATCCTGCCGTCTTTTCTCGTTTTTGGCATCGAGGGCTATTCGCGGTTCGCCAACGATGAAGGCATCGTTGCCAAAGTCAAAGGGCAGAGCATCACGCAGGGTGAATGGGACAATGCGCACCGCAATTGGGTGGAGCGTTTGCGTGCACAGAAGCCAGACATCGATGCGAAGACACTCGATTTGCCCGAATACAAGCGCCAATCTTTAGAGACACTGGTTCGCCAGTACGTGCTGGCCGCAGCCGCACAAGAACAAAAACTGAGTGTGCCTAACGCCCGGTTGGTTCGTGTTTTTGCAACCGACCCTCAGTTTGCTGCATTGCGTAACGCGGATGGCAGCCTGAACAAGGCGATGCTTGAGGCGCGCGGTATGACGTCCCCACAGCTTGAGTCCTTGCTGCGTCAAGAATTGACCGTTGGTCAGGTGCTGTCTGGCGTTCAGGGCGCTGCCCAGTCATCTGTCGTATCTAACAGGCAAGCTGTTGAGGCGCTTTTGCAAGTGCGTGATGTTCAGTGGACGAAGTTTGAGCCTAAACAGTACGCGACACAGCTCAGCCCCACCCCCGTGCAACTGCAGGCCTTCTATAAAGACCCAGCTAACGGTGCTTGGTTGACGTCGCCAGAGAAAGCTGATGTGCAGTATTTGTTGCTGGACATCAATGCGCTCAAGCAGCGTGTGGCCGTCAGTGAAGATGACTTGCGCCGCTCATACAAAGAAAACCAAGCTCGATTCATGGCCCCTGAAGAGCGCCGTGCTAGCCACATTTTGATTAAAGCTGAAAAAAGCGCGACGCCTGAACAGAAAAAAACCGCACGTGCTAAGGCAGATCAATTGCTGGCGCAGCTGCAAAAGAACCCATCTCAGTTTGCTGAGTTGGCTAAGAAAAATTCTGATGACCTTGGCTCTGCCGCCATTGGTGGGGACTTGGACTTCTTTGGTCGTGGCGCCATGGTCAAGTCTTTCGACGAAGCCGCGTTCGCACTCAAAACAGGGCAACTCAGCGGCGTCGTGGAGAGCGATTTTGGTTTCCATATTATTCAGTTGACAGCGATGCGTGGTGGCTCCGCTCAGCCTTTCGAGGCTGTGCGCGGTCAACTTGAAGATGATGCCCGCAAGCAGTTGGCGCAACGTGAATTTGCAGCGGCAGCAGAGCGGTTCACCAATGCTGTTTATGAGCAGTCTGATAGCCTCAAACCCATCGCCGATGAGCTCAAGCTCAGCGTTCAAACGCAGAATGATGTGCAGCGGGAGCCTGGCGCCAAAGACCAAGGGGTGATGTCAAATCGCCGCGTGCTGGATGCTTTGTTTGACGCTGCCAACCGAGCTAAAGGGCGTAATACAGAGGCGGTTGAAATTGCGCCCAAT
Source organism: Aquabacterium sp. (assembly GCA_030654395.1). GTDB lineage: Bacteria > Pseudomonadota > Gammaproteobacteria > Burkholderiales > Burkholderiaceae_C > Aquabacterium. Next base: position 73,752 of record JAURXM010000075.1, on the reverse strand, counting down.
AAGTTATTGTCCGCTCGCATCGTTAAATACAGTGCTGCAACGCGACTGCCGTTTGATCAGGTACAAGTGACTTTGCGTGAACGCTGGGTCGCGGCTGAAGCCTTGAAGGCAGCACACAGCGATGCGGTCCAAAAAATGGCGCTGTGGAAGCAGTCTCCGGAAAAGGCGCAGCTGCCTGCGTCTGTGTCAATGTCACGGCGCACAGGTTTTGCGCAACCTGCTGCTGTGTTAGATGCTGCTTTGCGGGTTTCTGAAAAGCAAATGCCAGCTTGGACTGTGGTTGATCTGGGCGCCGAAGGTACAGCCTTGGTCAAGGTCAACAAAGTGCTGCCATTGCAGATGTCACCGCAAGAACTGACTGAGACTCAAAACCAGTTTGGTGGTTACTGGGGTAAGGCTGAAGCAGATGCTTATTACCGCGCACTCAAGCGCCAGTACAAGGTTGAATACGTTAACGAAGGCAAGGCTGTGACAGAGAAAGCTTTGGAGACACAAAAAGCCGCCTCCGCTTCGTAAAAGCATTAAAAAAGACGCTATAATTTACTTCTTTCCAGTGGTGGCTATAGCTCAGTTGGTAGAGTCCCAGATTGTGATTCTGGTTGTCGTGGGTTCGAGCCCCATTAGCCACCCCACCCTATAAACGAACGCCGACAAGTATTTTGCTTGTCGGCGTTTCGCATTGGGCCCCATTTTTGGGTGAAACTCCTTGGGCGGGTTTGAGCCTGTATCGGCTACATTGAATGCTCACCATCAAAGGTTAGTGCTCAATGAATTCACGGCAAATTCAGCGTAGTTACGCTAAGCGTATTTTGGCTCTCAGTTTGGTTGGCGGGCTCAGTGCGCCTGCTTTGGCTGGGCAGACCGCATGTGTCTGGGACATCATCGGCGCCAGTGGGCCCGCCTATGCCGCTGCCAAGGACTTCGTGCTGGCGATGCAAAAGCTCAATATCGGTATGGATATCACCTTGAAGGCTTACACCGACGAGCGTGTCGCTGTAGATGATTTCCGCAGTGGCCAGTGTGATGCGATGGCGGTGACTTCATTTCGCAGTAAGCCGTATAACATCGTGGCCGCGACACTCGACGCCATGGGTGCGACCACGGTTGCCCGAGGCGGCAAGATCGATATGAATGCCAGCTACGAGGTGCTGCATAAGGCGATTCAAGTTTTGGCCTCGCCCGGTGCATCCAAGCTGATGGTTCAAGGACAGTATGAGGTCGCAGGCATCATCCCGATGGGCGCAGCCTTTCCTTTTGTCAATGACCGCAAGATCAACAGCGTTGAAGCGGCGGCCGGGAAGCGCATCGCCGCTTTAGAAGTCGACAAGCTGCAGGCGATGGTGATCACACGTATGGGCGCACAGCCTGTGCCTTCCGATATCACCAACTTCGCCAGCAAGTTCAATAACGGCTTAGTGGATGTGATTTTTGCGCCAGCCTTGGCCTATAAGCCGCTTGAGTTGTACAAGGGCATCGGCACCAAGGGGGCGATCTCGCGCATGCCTATGGCGTTGTTGACGTATCAAATCATCATCAACAAGACCAAGTTCCCTGCTGATGCCGGATTGAGGGCTCGGCAATACTGGCTAAGTCAGTTTGAGCCAACATTGGCCATGATTCAAAAATCCGAATCGGAGTTGCCAGCGAAGGTCTGGATGGATATTCCTTCGGCTGACTTGGGGCGTTATATACAGATGTTGCGAGATGGGCGCATGGAAATTGCAGAAGCCGGCTTTTATGATAAGCGCGCGTTGAAGATACTCAAGCGCATTCGCTGCGACATGAGCCCCTCTGACTTGGAGTGCACGAGTCCCTCAGAAGTTGAGTGGCCCGAGAAGCAAGCCAGCGCCACGCCGGGGCGTTGACGCTCAGGCGGTCATGTGGTCATGTGGTCATGTTGTCATGCGGGTGCCGAGTTTGCGCTCAAGCACGCGCTCAATCACATCGACCAGCACCTGAGTCTGCGACTCTACTTCGATGTTCAATCGGTCGCCAACCTTGTACTGAAACAAGCCAGTCGCACGGATGGTTTCAGGTATCAGGTTGACGCGGCAGTAGCCTCGATCTGCGTCGGCCTCGGCCAAGGTCAGGCTGGCACCGTTGATGGACAGAAAGCCACGTGGGAACAGGTAGCGCGCCCATGGATTGCGGACGTATAAAGCCACGTGTGCATAGGGGCCGTCCAATTGGATCGAACTGATGCGGGCGGCTTCAGACACGTGGCCGTACATGGCATGGCCACCGTTTTCGTCGCCTTGGCGAGCCGATCGCTCAATATTGACCACATCACCTACGCGCCTGTCACCCAAGTTGGTGCGGTCGAGCGTGGCGTTGATGGCATCAAACGAGATCAGGTTGCCTTGGATGGTCACCACGCTGAGGCAAACACCATCCACCGAGACGCTGGCGCCAATTTGAAGCTCGTGCAGCAGCTCGGGCGGGATGCGAAGTGCGATTTGTAAGCCGCTGATGGTGGGTGTGAGCGCAGCGACGCGCCCCAGCCCCTGAACGATACCTGTGTACATGTGCGAAATCCTGATGGCCGAGCCTAAGGGGAACATTATCCTCGTGCTGGCGTTTTCTTTTCTTGAGCTTGATTGCGCCACGCAGTCGTGCAAAAAACACAATATGACGCACGGTATGCCTACAACAGCCCTGTTTTGACCCCGTGAAACCGATTGACCACGCGGAGACGAGCGGGCCTACACTGGGTGTCATCTAGGGTTTCTGCTGTACGGCGAGTCGGTCGCAGTCGTGATCAGGCATGACGCGGTGCAGCAGGCCTGAGGAGGTCTGATGAACGCTCCGCTGCCTGCTGATGTGCTCAAGGCGCTTGCCACTTTGTCGCTCGATGACAAGTACGCGCTTGATAGTGGCCGTGCTTTCATGAGTGGGATTCAGGCCTTGGTTCGCCTGCCCATCTTGCAGCACACACGAGATGCCTTGTCTGGCTTAAATACAGCGGGCTTTATCAGTGGCTATCGGGGCTCGCCTTTGGGGGGCTATGACCAGGCGCTGTGGCAGGCCAAGTCGCACCTGAAAAAGCACAACATCGTTTTCCAGCCCGGAGTCAATGAGGAGCTGGGCGCCACAGCCGTATGGGGTACGCAGCAATTGCCCTTGACGCCGGGGCCGCATCGTTTTGATGGTGTTTTTGGTCTGTGGTACGGCAAGGGGCCTGGGGTTGACCGGTGTTCGGATGTGTTCAAGCACGCGAACATGGCAGGCACAGCCCAGTATGGTGGCGTGGTGGCGGTGGCTGGCGATGACCATGTGGCCAAGAGCTCATCGGTTGCGCACCAGAGTGATCACATCTTCAAGGCATGCGGACTACCGGTGTTTTTCCCCAGCAACGCACAAGAGATATTGGACCTTGGTTTGCACGCGTTTGCCATGAGCCGGTTTTCTGGCTTGTGGAGCAGCCTCAAGGCCATACAAGAGGTCGTTGAGTCGTCGAGCACCGTGAGTGTGGACCCGGATCGCGTGCGCATCATCATGCCGGAGGATTTTGTCGTGCCTGCTGGTGGCCTGCACATCCGTTGGCCCGATACGCCCTTGTCCCAAGAGGCGCGTTTGATGGACTACAAGTGGTACGCCGCACTGGCTTATGTGCGTGCGAACCGGCTCAACGCCACGGTATTGGACAGCGATCATGCCCGTTTGGGTTTGATCGCCAGTGGCAAGGCTTACAACGATCTGCGTCAGGCTTTGCACGATCTAGGTCTCAGTGATGATGATTGCCGCGCAATCGGGTTGCGTGTGCACAAGGTGGCGGTGGTGTGGCCGCTGGAGGCGAGCATCACGCGTGAGTTCGCCACGGGCTTGCAAGAGATTTTGGTGGTCGAAGAAAAACGCCAAATGATCGAGTACCAACTCAAAGAGGAGTTGTACAACTGGCGTGAAGATGTGCGCCCCAATGTGCTGGGTAAGTTCAGCGAGCCTGAGGGTGACTTCACGGGCGGGGAGTGGTCGGTGGCGAATCCGGCATCGAGGTGGTTGTTGCGTGCCAAGGCGGATCTCAACCCGGCCATCATCGCCAAGGCGGTGGCGCAGCGCATTGAGAAGCTGGGTTTGCTTGACCGTGCTGATTCGGCTTTGCGCGCGCGCGTGGCTGAGCGCTTGCATGCGATTGAGGCCAAGGAGCGTGCGCTGGAGACGCAATCCCAAAGCGTGGAGCGCGCGCCGTGGTTTTGCAGCGGTTGCCCGCACAACACGTCAACACGTGTGCCAGATGGCTCTCGTGCCATGGCCGGTATCGGTTGCCACTATATGGCCATGTGGATGGACCGCAATACGGGCACCTTCACGCAAATGGGCGGGGAGGGCGTGAACTGGGTCGGTCAGGCACCATTCACAGATGAGAAGCATGTGTTCGTCAACTTGGGGGACGGTACTTACTTTCACTCTGGCTTGTTGGCCCTGCGACAAGCCATCGCGGCCAAGGTCAACGTCACCTACAAAATCTTGTTCAACGACGCGGTGGCCATGACAGGAGGACAGCCTGTGGATGGCACCTTGTCTGTGTCTGCCATGACAAGAGAGGTGCATGCAGAGGGCGCACGTCGCGTGGTGGTGGTCAGCGATGACCCGGATAAATACGATGACATGGATGACTTGGCGCCTGGCGTACAGGTGTTTCACCGTGATCTGTTGGATCAGGTGCAAAAGGATTTGCGCGAGGTGGAGGGCTGCACCGTCATCATCTATGAGCAGACATGCGCCACAGAGAAGCGCCGTCGCCGCAAGCGCGGCACGATGCCGACGTTGACCAAGCGGGTGGTGATCAACGAGTTGGTGTGTGAAGGTTGCGGGGATTGCGGCGTGCAGTCCAATTGTTTGAGCGTGGAGCCAGTGGATACTGAATTTGGCCGCAAACGTCGCATCAATCAGAGCTCATGTAATCAGGATTTTTCATGCGTGAAAGGGTTCTGCCCGAGCTTGGTCACGATAGAGGGTGGGCAGTTAAAGGCGCCTAAGCCAAAAGATGGCGCCCCTGATTTGGGTAAGCTGCCCCCTATGCCCGAGCCTGATCTGCCTAGCGCAGCAAAGGCGTTTGGCATTGTGGTGGCGGGCGTTGGTGGCACGGGTGTGATCACCATCGGCCAATTGCTGGGCATGGCGGCGCACCTTGAAGGCAAGGGCGTGGTCACGCAAGAGTCTGCGGGGTTGGCGCAAAAGGGTGGCGCCACATGGAGCCATGTGCAGATAGCCGATGACCCTGGTGCGATCTACACCAACAAAGTCGGCATGGGTGAGGCCGATCTGGTTATCGCCTGCGACCCCATCGTTGCAGCCCATGCCATCACGGTGGCTGTGATGCAAAACGGGCGGACGCACATCGCGCTCAATACGCATCACACGCCGACTGCGGCATTGATGCAGGATCCAGATTGGCAATTTCCAGCCGGACATTGTGATCACGTTCTGGCTGATGCTGTGGGTGTGGCTGCAGTCAAGCGGATGGATGCTGTTTTGTTGGCCAATCGGCTTGTGGGCGATGCCATTTACGCCAATCCTTTGATGTTGGGGTATGCGTGGCAGATGGGTTGGGTGCCTTTGAATTTGAGCTCGCTGACTCGGGCAATTGAGCTCAATGGGGTACAGGTTGAACGCAATTTATTGGCCTTTGAATGGGGGCGCCGAGCTGCCTTTGACCCTGTGATGGTGGCTCGCATGAGTTTGCCTGCTCAGCCCGTGAAGTGGGTAGCAAGGCCGTTCAAAATTGGCCATGAGGATTTGGATACGCTTGTTGCTCGGCGGCAGGCCTATCTCGTGGACTACCAGAACGCCGCGTATGGCGAACGCTATCGCTTCGTGGTTGAGCGTGTGCGCCAAGCAGAGTCCAAGCTAGGTAGCACCCGTTTGAGCGAGGCTGTGGCGCGCAATTTGTTTAAGTTGATGGCCTACAAGGATGAGTATGAGGTGGCGCGGCTGCTGACATCAGATGCCTTCAAAGCGCAGATTGCACAGCAGTTCGAAGGCGATTGGAAGATGGTTTTCCATCTGGCGCCGCCCATGCTGGGGGGGGCAAAACAAGCTGATGCACGCCCCGCCAAACGCGCGTTTGGCCCTGTGTGGCGATGGGCATTGCAAGGCGTGGCTTATGGGCGTGTGCTGCGCGGCACGTGGCTTGACCCGATGGGTTATAGCCAAGATCGACGTGAAGACCGGGCTGTGCTGGCGATGTATTTGTCTATGCTGGACACGATTGTGTCTACGTTGGATGCGCGCAAGCTGGATTGGGCTTGCAAAGTGGCCGAACTGGCCGACACCATCAAAGGCTACGGGCCTGTGCGCCATGCCCATGTGCTGGCCGCGCGTCAGCAGTGGGCTGATTTGATGGCTCAAGTGCGCTAGCCTCAGTGTCTAGGCGAGCCCCCTTGTATTTGGGGTGGTTGTCGGTGTGCGTGCGTGCCATGCTGAGGCACATCAACGTTTTTTGGGACTGGTCATGAGTATTTTCGGAACAATTTTGTCGAAGCTTGGCATGGGTGGTAATAGTAACGATGCTGTTGTGGCTGCTGCGCCAGTCGCTGTCGCCCCAGCGGTTGCGGTTGCGGTTGCTGTACAGCCTGAGGCAAAGCCTGTTGTTGCAGCAAGCGCAGTCGCCATCAGTGATGTCGATGTGGTTGCCAAGCTGCAAGCACTCACAAGTAGCCACAGCGAGACGCTGAACTGGAAGGTCTCCATTGTTGACCTCCTGAAATTGCTCGGTTTGGAGAGCAGCCTGCAGGCACGCAAAGATTTGGCCGTTGAATTGGCTTGTCCTGCAGACAAAATGGGCGACTCTGCGCAGATGAACATGTGGCTGCATAAGGCGGTCCTGAAGAAGCTGGCGGAGAACGGCGGCAACATACCTGCCAGCATGCTCGACTGATGGTCGTACGTGCCAGACGTTTACTCGCTTATGCGTGGGCGGCGCCCAATAGCGCAGTCGGGTTGATTTTTGGTCTCGTCATGCTGGCTTTGGGCGGGCGCGTCGACATGGTGGCTGGCACGTTGGAGTTCAGTGGTGGTTTGCCTTGGCGCTACGTGGGACGGTGGTCGGTATCACGCCATTTTGTTGACGCCATGACGCTGGGTCATGTCGTTTTAGGGCGCAGTCGCGCTGAGCTCAGTGCGCTGCGCTTGCATGAGCGGGTGCACGTGCGTCAGTACGAGAGGTGGGGTGTTTTCTTTTTGCCGGCCTACATGGTGTCTAGCATGTGGCAGGTGCTCAATGGGCGCCGAGGATACAGAGATAACCACTTTGAAAGACAAGCGTACAAATCAACGACTGACTGAGATGTGATGTTTGGCAATGTGTTGCGCAACGTGCTGATCAACACCAGCCTCATGTGCAAACGTGGCCCACTTGGCGATGGCCTCGTCGACTTCTTTGAGCATATCGGCCGCGCCACCGATGGCGAAGCGCTCGGCTTCAGCCATGAAGTCCGCCTTGTTGATGTCCTTGAATTTGCCATTGACTGACATCAAATGTTGAGAAGTCCATTCGCCCACCGGGTTGTGTGCGAAGGTCACGTCATAGGCTGGGGCCAAGTCCCAACGTGGCGCACCCTCCCGCAAAATGAACGAGAAATTTTTGCTGTGGTCATCGCAGTTTTTGCCTGCGACATTGAACGCCATCCGGCGGAATGCTTCAGCCATGGCGCTGGCAGGTAGGCCTAACGCCTTGATGCTCATGAAAAGCTGTGCATACGCGTTGGTGCCTTTTTTCTTGTAGTCCACATGGGCCATGGCACACAGCGTTTGCATGTGATGGCGGGTCTGGCCACCTTCTCGGTCAAATCGCTGAGTCATGAAATGGGCGCGGTCGTTCTCGGTGAGCAGCCTGCATGGGGTCATCTGGATGCCGGCTTCTCGTGCCATCAAGTGGTATGCATACTCTATGCGGCCGTAGTCTTGTGATGCCCCCAGTTCGCTGTCAGGCCCCATGCCATCAAACTTCAATAGCCAGTGCTCAAAGCCATCGGGGGCATCAAATTGACCTGATCGCATTTCATTGGTGTCTGGTTGCCATGCGATGACGGCCTTGGCCCTGGCGCCGCCTGCGGAGGTGCCTACTTCAATGATGCTTCTGAGTGCAGACGATGTGTGGTCTTCATCATCGAACGAGCCATGCACAGCTTGACGTGCGGCATTGACCAATCCGCCCATCTCTATGGCAGTGGGGCGTGAGGTTTTAGGGCCACGAGTCGGCTCGAACTCCAAGGCGCCCATGGCACGCTGACCCATGTAAGCCAGCCGGTCTAAGGCTGTGACCGACCCAATGGGGACGCCGCGTTCTGCCATGAATTTGTCGATCAGGCTGTTGCCAAAGTCATCAGGCAAGGCATCGGCGAGCATCGAAGGCAGGCGTTTGAACGTGGCCTCTGGCAAGTCGGGGAAGAAAAAAGGCAGTGCCGCTTTGGATAAGGGCATCTGCAAAGGGGACAGTTCAATGCCTTTTTTCTGGAAGGCTGGGTCAAAGGCGAATACATAGATGCCGTAGCCGGGGTCCAGTGCCACGGCACCCACAAACTGACCCCAGATCCGCACGTTGATGCGCTCAACACGGCGGTATGGGGCTGCATTTTTGGGTTTGATCATGGCGTTTCGGCTTTCGGATAGCATCTGCGTATGCTATCTCCGCCTGACTTGTATTTTTTGCTGGACCGTATTGATCCTGACGCTGATCTTGCGCATCGCCACCTGTGGTTGATGTCGCTGATGAGGTGGATTCGTGGTGACGAAACCTCGGTTGATGCCGCCATTGGGCGCGTTGATTTGCTGTTGGATGTGCTCAAGGCTCGTCCCCACACCACTGATCAGTTGAGGGCATGGTGGCTGCGTCTATCGGACACGGTGGATGGCAGCGTTTTGATGTCTGATTACGGCTTTGCTTCACGCAGCGCTTTTGTGAGTGAGTTGACTGATCGACTGCACCGCAAGTTTTTGCCTGCAACCCCGGAGACAGTGGATGCCTGTGAGTTGTTCCCGCAGGTATTGAACAGTGAGTTTGATCCGCAATGGTTAACGGCATTGTCTGTGGCCAGTTTGGCACGGTTGGCGCAGTTGCTTGGCTTACGGTCACGGGTTGGGGCAGCATCCGGTATCACTTATTGGCAATACACGCTGATGGAGGCCATCACTTTTTGTACCAGTCAGATCCGTGCTTTTGGGTTTTCACCTGAAGTGCGCTTGCGCATGAGCCCGACTGCGCACGAAGCCAGTCCATTCCATACTTTGGCTTCCGTTTGGGATGAAGTGCGTGATGCTTGTTTGGCCGGCAGAGATGTGTCGCCGGTCGCGCTCCATTTTGAGACGCAACTTGACCAGTGCTGTCTTGCTGCATCTTCTGTTTATACGCATTTGGACGAGCATGGTATCTCTGTCGATTTGGTTTTTCGTTTGCGTCAATTTAGCAAGCGGGTGGCACGCATCCGGACCTTGATGGACTGTTTGTTGGACGATCCAAACCATCAGCACACAGCGCGTCTGTTGGCTCACCTCGCTGTCGTGGGGAAAACGCAGGGCAGCATCCGTGACTTGATCGATGCCAATGCGTCGCTGCTGGCAGCGAAGGTGGCTGAGCGCAACGCAGAAACAGGCGAGCACTACATCACCCGCAATTGGGCTGAATACAAAGCGATGTTGAGGCAATCTGCCGGAGGTGGCGGCATCATTGCCTTGACCACGGCACTCAAATTCAGTGTGATGGCGTTGGGTCTCTCGGCCTTTTGGTATGGTTTTTGGGCTGGGGTTGTGTACGCAGCCAGCTTTGTGCTGATTCAGTTGTTGCACTACACGGTGGCAACCAAACAGCCCGCCATGACGGCGCCGGCCATGGCAGCCAAACTTAAAAATATCTCGGCACCCGATGCCGTGGATCATTTTGTCGATGAGTTCACGCATCTTGTGCGTTCGCAAGTGGCGGCTGTTTTTGGGAATGTGGCTATGGTTTTCCCATTGACTGCGGCCATCTCAATGATTTGGTCCTTGGTGTTTGGTCGCTCATTCATCACCCCAGCCACGGCAGACTATGTCTTGCATTCGATTACGCTGCTGGGGCCATCGGCTTTGTTTGCTGCATTCACTGGGGTATTGCTGTTTTCAAGTTCGATTTTTGCAGGCTGGGTAGAGAACTGGTTTGTGCTGCATCGCGTGGATTCGGCGTTGAGGTACAACCCGAAGGTGACAAGTTGGCTTGGGGTAGCGCGGGCTGATTGGGCGGCATCCTTCTTCAGGGACAACATTTCAGGGTTCGCGGCCAATATTTCTCTGGGTTTGATGCTTGGTCTGGTCCCCTCTGTTTTCGGTTTTTTGGGCGTTGGACTGGATGTTCGTCATGTCACTTTGTCTGCCGGGCAACTGGGTATGGCCTGTGCAACCTTGGGGTGGGACGTGGTGTATGAGCCCTCTCTTTGGTGGGCCGTTGCCTGTTTGCCGGTCATGGGGGCCTTGAACGTGTTGGTGAGTTTTGGGCTGGCGTTTCGTGTCGCGCTGCGTGCACACAACGTGTCACAGGTCGATAGAAGGGTGATCAACCAAGCTATTCTCAAACGGTTTAGGTGTGAGCCTTTACGCTTTGTATGGCCCTCGCGTGAGGGCTAAATGATCCTCATGCTAGGTCGTCTCATGGTTTTCATACGTTGCTGCTTGCTCACCATTCTTTGGACGTTGATCGGTGTGGCGTCTGCTCAAGCGTTGCCTGACGCGGGGGGCAAAAGTGCGAACGCTGTTTCAGTCTCGGCCCCAACGGCTGAGCTTGTTTTTTTCAACAGAAAAATTGTCACGTTTCGAACGAATCTGTTGGGTGTGTCGGCCCAAGATCGCAGTAAGCGAGCCAGAGCCAGAATCTCAGATCAGTTGAGTCTGGCTGGGCCACATGTGGTCAGCCTTCAAGTTGAAAGCGCAGGCGTGCTGGTGCAGATTGATGGTGCGACCAGTTTTGTGGTGACGCAGGGTGATCTTGATCCAGGGCGTGACGATACTTTGGTGCAAACAGCTCAAAATGCAGCCGCAGCCATGCGTTTGGTGATTGGCGAAAGCTTAGAGAGCCGCAACATTGACATGCTGGCGCGTGAGCTTGCAACGGCGCTGGCCGCGACCGCCGTGGCCGCGACCTTGCTGTGGCTCAGTAGCCGAGCCCGACGTGTCTTGTCTTTGCGTTTGCTGGCTGCGACTGAGAAACACGCATCCCGTTTGAGCGTGGGCGGGATACCCTTGTTGCGACGTGAGCGTTTGAATTACGCGGTCAGACTGATGCTGGCACTGGTCTACCGGCTGCTCATGGCGATGGTGCTGGTCGAGTGGCTGAGCTTTGTTTTGCGCTGCTTTCCTTTTACCCGAGCTTGGGGTGAGTCACTGAACACATTCTTGGCTGATTTGGCTCTTCAGCTTCTGTCTGTTGTGGTCGGCGCGTTGCCGGAGCTATTGGCGGCGGGGCTTATCTTTTACGCAGCCTGGTTGGTTAGCAAAGGCATAGACCGCTTCTTTGCGAGTGTGCGTGATGGCAGCATTGAGTTGCCTTGGCTGGACCCTGATGTTGCGGCACCCAGTCAGCGCATCTCCAAGGTGGTGGTGTGGTTGTTTGCGTTGGCCATGGCCTACCCCTACCTCCCAGGGTCTCAGACGGAGGCATTCAAGGGCTTGTCGGTGCTGCTTGGCTTGATGCTCTCATTGGGGGCATCCAGTCTGGTGGGACAAGCGGCCAGCGGCATGATCTTGACTTACAGCCGAGTTTTTCGCCGGGGTGAGTATGTGCGCTTGGGTGAGCATGAGGGCACCGTCACAGAAATGGGTATGTTTACCACCCGCATTCGCACAGGTTTGGGCGAAGAACTCACTATCTCCAACGCCACCATTTTGGGCAGCACGACCAAAAACTACTCGCGTGCCGTCAACGGTGCAGGTTTTGTCGTCGATACCACGCTCACGATTGGCTACGACACGCCTTGGCGACAGGTGCACGCCATGATGATCGAGGCGGCAAATCGCACGACCGGCGTGCTGCGTGAGCCCGCACCCCAAGTGTTTCAGACGGCTTTGTCTGATTGGTACCCTGAGTACCGCTTGGTTTGTCAGGCCATTCCCTCTGAGCCACGCCCTCGTGCCTTGGTGCTCAGTGCTTTACACGGCCATCTTCAGGACGTGTTCAATGAGTACGGCGTTCAAATCATGTCACCGCAGTACTTTGAAGATCCTGCTCAGGCCAAGATCGTGCCACCTGATCAGTGGTACGCAGCACCCGCTACGCCACCTGATGTAGGTGCAGCGTAAGCTTGTTGCCAAAGTCATCAGAAGAAAAAGAGCAGGGCAGCTTTGGATAAGGGAATCTGTCATCGGATCAGTTCAACACTTTCTATGCGGCGATCGGGAATAAGCCACATCAACGCGACGAACACGAAAAGCAGCCACGATACCCATGGAGACACGAAGGCCGCAGGTATGGCCATCGCATACAAAAAAGGAGAAGACTTGCCCTTGTAGTCCTTGCCGATGGCTTGGGCGAGCAGTGAATTCTTACCTTGGCTGCGGATGATTGTCAGTTGCAATATCCAATAGGCAATGGATGCCATGAACAGCACAACACCGTACATGGCGCTAGGAACGGGGGTGAAATGATTTTCGCCCATCCAACCGGTAGATATGGGAAGCAGAGACAGCCAGAACAGCAGATGCAAGTTGGCCCACAAAATACCGCCAGACACCTTGTTAACGGTATGCAGCATGTGATGGTGGTTATTCCAGTAAATGCCGACATACACGAAGCTGAGGACATAGCTTAGAAACACGGGCAGCAACGGAGTCAGATCGCTCAGGTTGGCACCGTGCGGCACCTTAATCTCCAACACCATGATGGTGATGATGATGGCGAGTACGCCGTCGCTGAAGGCTTCCAGTCGGTTCTTATTCATGGGCTTCGTCTCCAAGTAGCTCGGACGTTCAGTTTACGCCCTGCTATTTTTGACGGGAGCGTGTGCGCTCGTCGTGAGGCCGCAGGTCGAAGACCAGCACCTCGGCTTGTTCACCTTTGGATAGCGTCAACAGCTGTTCCTCGCGCACACGGGCGCCGTCGCCTCCTCCGAATCGCGTCCCGTTGATGTCAATGCTGCCACGAGCGACGTGAATATACAGATAGCGGCCGGGCTTGACCTCAAGTGTTGCGCTCTCATCTTTGTCAAAGAACCCCGCATACATGCGGGCGTCCTGATGCACCGACAGGGAGCCTGCATCCCCTTCCGGCGAGACGATCAACCGCAGTTGACCGCGCTTTTGGGCTTCGTCAAAGTGGACTTGCTGGTAACGTGGCGTCGCCCCCCGAACGTTCGGCACGATCCAGATTTGCAGGAAGTGGACCGGATCGGATGCGGAGTGGTTGTACTCACTGTGCGCTACACCTGTCCCGGCGCTCATCATCTGAACATCGCCCGGCTTGATAACCGACCCAGTACCCATGGAATCTTTGTGCTCCAGTGCACCTTCCAAGACGTAGGAAAAAATTTCCATGTCTTGGTGCGAGTGTGTATTGAATCCTCGCCCAGGCGCCACACGGTCGTCATTGATGACCAGTAGATCGGAAAACCCGTTCTGTGTGGGATCCTGATAGCTGCTAAAGGAAAACGTATGGCGAGACTTGAGCCATCCGAGATTGGCTAGGCCGCGTTGGTCCGCTTTGCGAAATTCAAACATGGTGGATTCTTTCATGTGACTTTTTTTTGGGGTGTGTCATTTTTAGAGCCAACAGGCGCACCCCAGTACGCCCCAAAAGCTCTTTTCATCTGACACGGGCGCTTGCCCGAGCCAGCTTTTTGTGTGCGCATGCCCATGGACAGTGCAAGGTTTGGCGCAGCAGTCAGCAAACGGCAACAGCGCCTTGCGCGGTGTGGCTTGGACGGTGCGTCCCGGCTGGTTGCTGCCCATTGCAGGTTCGCGCCAGTAACCGCCGAAGGCGTTGGTGGGTGCCCAGTCGTTGGCTGCTTTGGGCATCGGCGGCGCAAGCTTGGCGAAATCACCGTCGCCGTGCACGACGCGGCCACCGACCACAGTCAGGATCGAGACCAAGTCCTTGATGTCTGCTTCGGGTATGCCAAAGAAATCGCGCGATGGCACGATGAAATCTGCAAGCTGACCTGTCTTGATCTGCCCTTTTTTTCCATCGGCATTGGCGAACCAAGCGCTGCCAGTGGTCCATAGCCGTAGCGCAGTCTCACGGTCGAGCAGGTTGTCTGGGCGGTACATGGTGGTGCCGCCGACAGTCTGACCTGTCACCATCCAGTACAGGCAGATCCAAGGGTTATAGCTGGCAACACGGGTCGCATCGGTGCCGCCGCCAACGGGTACGCCGGCATCGAGCATCTTGCGGATCGGTGGGGAGCGCTCGGCCGCCTTGGCGCCATAGCGTTCTATGAAATACTCGCCCTGATAGGCCATGCGGTGTTGCACGGCGATGCCGCCCCCCAGTACCTTGACTCGCTCGATGTTTCGCTGGCTGATGGTCTCAGCATGGTCAAAAAACCAGTGCAGGCCATTGAACGGTATCTCGCGGTTGACTTTCTCAAAGGTATCGAGTGCACGACCTATGGACTCGTCGTAGGTCGCATGCAGGCGGAACGGCCAACGCTTTTCGACCAGCAGGCGCACCACGTTTTCGAGCTCATCCTCCATGCTATCGACCAGGTCGGGGCGCGGCTCACGAAAGTCCTCGAAGTCGGCGGCGGAGAACACCAGCATTTCACCAGCGCCATTGTGGCGAAGCATGTCGTTGCCAGTAAACGGTGCCAGCATGTCAGTCCACTGCTTGAAGTCGTCTACTTCGTGCTTGGGCCGCTGTGTGAACAGGTTGTAGCCGATGCGCACGGTGAGTTCGTCAGCATCACGCAACTTCTCTATGACACGGTAGTCGTCCGGGTAGTTCTGAAAACCGCCGCCGGCGTCGATCACCGAGGTGATGCCGAGTCTGTTGAGTTCTCGCATGAAAAGCCGGGTTGAGGCTTCTTGCGCGTCAGGGTCAAGCTTGGGACCTTTGGCTAGGGTGGCGTAGAGAATCATCGCGTTTGGCTTGGCAAGCAAGAGGCCCGTCGGGTTGCCATTGACATCGCGCACGATCTCGCCGCCCGGTGGGTTTGGCGTATCTTTGCCGTAGCCGACAGCGCGCAGTGCTGCACCATTCAATAATGCGCGGTCGTACAGGTGCAGGATGAAGACCGGGGTGTCCGGGGCTGCAGCGTTGATTTCTTGAAGCGTAGGTAAGCGTTTTTCAGCGAACTGGTGCTCTGTAAAACCGCCGACCACGCGCACCCACTGAGGCGCCGGCGTGCGCGCCGCCTGTGCCTTGAGCATCGCCATCGCATCGCTGAGCGAGGGCACCCCGTCCCAGCGCAGTTCCATGGTGTAGTTCAAGCCGCCACGAATCAGGTGCGTATGGCTGTCGTGCAGGCCGGGGAGTGCCGTGGCACCGCCGAGGTCGATCACAGCGGTGGCGCTGCCGGCATGGCGTACGACATCCTCGCGGTCACCGACGGCGATGAACTTGCCGCCAGCGATGGCCACGGCTGTGGCCACCGGGTTCTGCCGATCCAGCGTGGTGAAGCGGCCATTGAGAAAGATGATTTCAGCGGTGGTGATTGTCGCGGTCATGGCGTTCCAGTGTGTGTTGCGGATTTCATAGCGACTAGTCCTTGCGGAATAACCAGTTGTGCACCAACCGGGTGTAGCGCGGCATGATCAGCCAGACGACGATAGCGACGATGACCGAGGCAAGGATGCCATGTGCGACGCCGTACGCACCCAGCGCAGGCACAGCTTTAAACACCGGGCCAAATGCCCACGGAACAATCATGGTCAGCGGCCAGATCACCGAGGTGGTGATCAGCCACTGCTTCCACGCAGATGGTTTCATCGGCGGCTGACCGGCTGTAGCGGTATCCGGTTGAAACCAGTAGTCGATGCCGGCACCGACGCTAACCTGTTCGGCAACATCGAGATATGGTTGTACGGTCTCGATCAGGCGTGCGCGTTCTGCAGACTGGTGCCAGTGTGTTGCGTCATCATGCGTGGAGAAGTCCACGATGATGGTGTACTCAACGCCGGGGGCAACAGGACGCACGACCTGCACGCCTTGGTGCCCGGGGAAAGCCGCAGCCACCCGCATGGTCTCGACAAGCCAGGCTTCATACGAGGTGCATGCGCCAGCGCGAACACGGTGACGTACGACGAAGCTGACGCTGTCAGCGGAGGCGCTGACCCGTTGGCCAGTGGTTGCAAGAGGGGGGCTAACGGTGTTGTGCATGGTATGTCTTTAGCCCAGCTTGCGTGCCGACAGCTTGTGCACATGCGTCATGGCGTAGTCAATGCCAGAGCCGTAGGCGCCGGAGTGCTCTACGACAATGCCGGTGGTGCCCGCATAGGTTTCCTTGCGTGCCCAGTCACGCTGCATTTCCAGCATGAACTGTTGCCACGTGATTGGCACGGCGCCCGCCTGAATCATGCGCTGCACGGCCATGTTGTGTGCCGCGACCGAGGTGCCGCCTGATGCATCCTCGACGAAATAGACCTCGTAACCTTCGGCCATTGCCTCGAGTGCCGGGAAATTCAGGCATACCTCGGTCCATAGCGCAGCGAATACCAACTTCTTTCGGCCGAACTTCTTCAGCTCGGCTTTCACGGCGGCGTCATCCCAAGTATTCATGCTGGTACGCTCGAAAATCTTGTTGTCAGGCAGCACGGCGAGCAATTCCGGCCAGATCTCGCCCGAGAAGGACTCGGTTTCTACCGAAGTCAGCACGGTCGGTACCTTGAAAACCTGGGCAGCCTTGGCCAAGCCGATGACATTGTTCTTCAGCAGCTGTCGATCGATGTTGGCTACACCAAACGTCATTTGCGGTTGGTGGTCGATCAGGATCAAAGCGCAGTTTTGCGGGGTCAGTAGTTCGAGTTTTCCTTGAGTCATCATGTTTCCTTTTGGGTTAGAACAAAGCAGGTTTGAATGCTAAATTGTTTCCAATATGGAATCTAGATGTATATTTGGAATCACAATGAATCCAAAATTGACACAATGGACCGACTCGACGCTTTGCAAGCTTTGGTGCTCTCAAATCAATCTGGCAGTTTTGCTGGGGCCGCACGTGCGTTAGGCGTCACACGCTCACAAATCAGCAAGCTCGTTGCCTCACTTGAGACCGAGTACGGCAGCGTGCTCTTTGCCCGCTCGACCCGCGCCCTCTCTCTGACTAGCGCCGGTGCGACGCTGTACGACTACGCGGTGGACCTGTTGGCTATCGCTGCCGAGGCCCGCGGAGCCATGTCGGCCATACAGGGTTCGGCGGCCGGGCCATTGCGGGTCAATGCGCCTATGTCGTTTGGTCAGCTGGTATTGGCGCCACTGTTGCCGGGCTTTTTGACTTTGCATCCCCAAGTCGAACTGCGCATGGAATTGAACGATCGCATGCTTGATCCGTTCGAACATGGTTTTGATCTCACACTTCGCATTGCAGAGTTAGAGGATTCATCGCTGGCCGCGCGACGCATGTGCGCCGTGCCGCGGGGTATCTATTGCGCGCCCAGTTATCTACAGACACATGGGGTGCCGGACTCACCTGATGCACTCAAGATGCACCGGTGCCTGAACTACGCACATGTCAACACAGGCCATATATGGCGCTTGGGGAAAGGCATTGAAACAGTGCACGTTGCAGTGGGTGGACCGCTGTGTTCAAACAACGGTGAATTGCTGGTGGAGGCGGCCGTTGCGGGTCTTGGATTGATCTTGCAGCCCGCATTTTTGGTTGCAGCTCACATCGCAGCAGGTCGGTTGGTGTCGGTGCTGCCGCAGTGGCAAGAGTCTCCGGAGATCGCTCTGTATGCGCTGTATCCAGCTGCCCGTCGTGTGCCTCTGGCAGTACGAGCCCTGATCGATTATCTGGTCATGACCTTGCCGGGCAGTGTGGCGGTGGCGTTGCCACCGAGTCAGTTGTACACCGCGCCTGCCACGCCACCTGATGTTGGTACGGTGTGAGCTTTTGATGTGGGATCAGAGGGCGCTCGGCTTTCGTTTCTTGGGCGCACGTTGACGTTGCGTGCCTGATTGGGATACCAGCAAAGGATTGATGACGGGAGAGGGTTTGATGGTGTTGAGCCAGCCTTCTCTGCCCAGTGCACGCAAAACCCTGATCAGCGTGCTCAGGGTTGCGCCACGGCCCGTTTCTAGATTCTTCAATGCACTGGGGCTGACCGAAGCTTGTTTGGCCAAGGATTCAATGCTGGTGCCGCCGTCAAGCGTCAACCGAAGGGATCTGATGCTGTCCCCAATGTGAGTCAGCCATTCGTCTGTGGTGAATGCATTATTCATAACAGCTTTAATTTGATCCGTTGAGTGCTGAATTTGCTATTCAATGATTTTATTTACAGCTGTTGAAATGGTCAAGTTTAAATTTATACAATGGGTTTATTTGAGTGGGTTGTTGGATCAATGCCGCTTCATCGCTCGCAATCCAAGCCGTAGACCTTCTTCATCTCCTTGGCGTGGGCCGGGGGGGCCTTTGTCAGTTGTGCGCATGTTGTGAAGTTGCCGTGCATGACCTTGGCTTGGGTGTCGACATACATCCAGTCAACGACGTCGGTGCGCTTGAAGCTCCACTCTTGGCCGTATTTGATGTTGTTCACCACGCGGGGAACGTTGTTGATCGATCCCTTGAAGCCATCACCGTCGATCTTGAATGGGGTTGCCCAAAAATACTCTGTTTTTTTGCCATCATGAACAGCGATGCGGATGGCGACGGCATCGAATTTGGGGTTGCTGGGTATCACTGTTGCCAAGAATGTGTCGAGTGAGGATTGAGCTTGTTTGAAGGCCGCCTTCATCGCCGGGTCGTTCTCGTTGATCTCGACGACTTCATCGTCCTTCTTGGGTGCTTTGCTTGGTTTTTTGGCCAGTAAAGGGCCGGCTGCCAAGGCTAGGAGCACGGTCAACAAGGTCAAGCGGGTTCGGTTCATGGTGGTATCTCAATGCGAGTTGGCAATATGTGGCAAGTCTAACCACGGCCCCTGTGTCTGATGGTTGCAGAAAACCCGCTGCTTGGCGGCATTTGATAGGTTTGATTTGGGCTAAGGTGCCCGCATGCTGAATCAAATGAATGATCCTGATGCGCTGAGGATGAAGGGGCTGCTGTGCGCCGCAGCCGGTGCCATTGCTTTTTCTGGCAAGGCCATTGTGGCCAAACTGATGTACCGCTACGGGGTCGATGCGTTCACCGTGGTGGGTTTGCGGATGCTGCTGGCTTTGCCTTTTTTTACCATCATGGCGTGGTGGGCGTCTCGTCCCCAAGGTGGCGTGGCGGCACCAACCCTTGATATGCGCACTTGGTGTCACATTGTTGGCTTGGGTTTTTGTGGGTACTACCTTGCCAGCATCCTTGATTTCCTTGGATTGCAGTACATCAGTGCCAGTCTAGAGCGCGCGGTGATGTACCTCAATCCGACCTTGGTGCTTTTGCTGGGTGTGGTCTTTCTCGGCGATCGTCCTAGGCCAGCTCAAGTTGGCGCGGTGCTGTTGGCTTACGCGGGCGTAGCCGTGGTGTGGTTGCATGACTGGGACGTGGCCATGGCGCCAGTGGCAGGGGCGAGCACAGCGGGTTTGGGTGCCGTGCAGGCCATGACTGTAGGCAGTTTGTTGGTGTTTCTCAGTGCCCTGTCCTATGCCGTATACCTGATGGGCAGCGTCACGCTCGTTCGGCGTATCGGCTCATCTCGGCTGGTGGGCTTGGCCTCCATGGTGGCTTGCGTGTTTGCTTTGCTGCAATGGGCCGTGGTGGCTTGGTCTGATCATGCTGTGGTGGCGTGGTTGCCGCATGCGCCGTCCATGGTCGTGCTGCAGGCCCAAGGTGAAGGGGTGGCGGGATTGCCTTGGGAGGTCTGGTCTTTGTCGCTGGTCAACGCGGTCGTATGTACCGTACTGCCGGTTTGGCTGGTGATGCGGGGCGTGCAGTGGCTCGGGCCTCAGTTGGCGTCCCAAGTGGGCATGGTTGGGCCTTTGTCTACCCTTTGGATGGCCGCAGTTGTCTTGGGTGAGCCGGTCACTTGGCGCTTGATGCTAGGTACGGGGCTGATTTTGTTGGGTATTGTTTGGCTGACCCGGGCCGGGCATCGGCACACTAGGTGATGGTGCCGTCGGCAAAACTCATGCGCAAGCAGTCCACTTGTGCCGCAATGGATGCAGGCAGTGCTTGCTGCCCGACCAAGATCGATTCGATGTAGCGCGCGGTGGCGCTGGCGCCAAAGCCCTCGGGTAACTCGGGGAGTTCGGTTAAGACGCCCTCTAGCGGGGCTCTAGACAGGGCTTCGTGATGGATGCCGTCGATGTACACGTCAAAACGGGGTTGACGACGAGGATCTGCGACGGGCTCTCCTTCAGTGCCTCGCATCAACAAGGCGTTGGCCTTGGTATGTTGCAGATAGGCCTTGAGTGATATCGCATATTCTGGGTGGGTGTGGTTGACCACGCGCAGCGTGCGTTGTTGTGGGTTCGCCGCGATAGGGTCCAGCAGCTTGGCCACGGTGTGTCCCGGGTTGCGCAACCCAATGGTCCAACGAACGTCCAACAGGCGGGCCAGCGGTGGGCACAGGGTAGCGGTGTCTATGTAGGCGGGGCGGCCTGCGCGCCAAGCGGCCTCGACATCGGCACTGTTGTTCGCTTGCGGCCAGCCCAAGGCGTCAAACACCTGCGCTGTGGTGACTCGGGTGGGGTCTTGACGCGGACCGTGAATCAACACAGCCACACCTTGCTTGGCCAGTTGCCCGGCCAACAAGGGGGTCAGGTTGGGTAGTTTTCGGGCGCCGTTGTAAGAGGGTAGTACCACCACGCCGCCTTTTGCATGGGGCATGGGCAGGCAGCGCTCTAAGGTTGCGCGCACAAAGCCGTCAAGCTCTGCGACCTCTTCGCCTTTGATCCGCATGGCCATGCAAAAAGCGCCGATTTCGAGGTCGCTCACACGCCCATCCAACACTTGGCTCATGAGATCGTGTGCCTGCTCAGCGGTCAAGGGCCGCGCACCGTCTTTACCTCGACCGATGACCTTGATGTAGGCGGCAATGCTCATGGTGACCTTGGAAGGGAGTAAGCCGTCATTATCGTGGGTGTTGTTTGATGATTTTGCGGAGCTCGGGAAGGCATGAGCCGCAGTTGGTGCCGCACTTGAGCTGTCCTTGCAGGCTCGTCAGCCGCTCATCGAGGGTGCCTGTGCATTGGCTCAGGCTCGCGACAATGGCCGGTTCGGTCACGTTGAAGCAGGTGCAAACTTGGCGGCCTTTGCTTTGAATGGCCACGGGCGGGTTGCGACCAGGTGAGAGCAGTGCCCGGCCATAACTTTCTGCGGGCAACTCATCTTGTAATAAGGGACGAATCCAAGCTTCGGCGCTGGTGTCTCCGGCGAGCAAAAAGGCTTGTAGCTTGAGGCCATCGCCGCTTCGCGCCATGCGCATGGCGCGACGCTGGCCGCGCTGGCGGTCCTGGTAGCGAAGCACGTCGGCCCCTTCAATGCCCAGCAGGGTTTCAATGCGGTGAATCACGGCGTCGCTGGCGGGCTCCAATGCGCCCGCACGGAACAGCACGCCGACTTTGCCTTGTTCATGCGGTTCACGCCCAAAGGGCACGCAACTGGTAAAGGCAAACGCGGACATCAAGGGCTTCAGGGCTTCGCGCACCGCCAAGGCTTGTTCTTGCGGTAGCCACGCGAGCGCCAGCAAACGCCAAGGCAGTTGCGCTTTGGCGAGCTTGATGGCGGCGTGCTTGAGTTCGGGCTGTTTTGACTTTGGGCAGTAGGTGGACAAAGTCAGGGTGTTGACGCCGGCTGTGGTGCGGCCCTCTGCATCGTGTCCACTGAGGTATTCCTCCCCCCAGTGCATGGCGATGAAGGCTTGCATGGGGGCGACGGCGTCGCTGGGTTGCGCGGGCAAAATCAAGGTGCCTCGGCGCGAGCTTGCTTGCACCAGATCACCTGGCACCAAGTCCAGTCGCATCATGTCCTCGGGATTGAGGTCAATGGCGGGTTCGCTGACGTGGCCAAACAAGCGCCCTAGCGTACCGGTGCGGCTCATGCTGTGCCACTGGTCTCGCAGGCGCCCAGTGTTCAGCGAGTAGGGATAGCGGGCATCGCGGGCTTCGGCCAGCGGCTCGTAGCGGATCGCTGAAAAGCTGGCACGACCTGTTTCTGTCGGATAGATGCCATCTTCATAAAGGCGTTTTTTGCCCTCGGTGGTGCCCTCAGGCATGGGCCATTGTTGTGGGCCAGCTGTGCCCAGTATCTGGTAGCTCAGTCCAGTGATATCTAGATCACGGCCTCGGGTGGATTCTCGGTGTTCGTTCCAGATTTGCTCTGGCTTGTCGTAGGGAAACAAGGTGCTGACACCTTGGGCATAGCGGCCACTGAGGTCGGGCAAACGAGTTTCTAGGCGGCGACCCATCTCACTGAGGATGGCCCAATCGTGGCGTGATTCCCCAGCGGGCGCCAAGGCGGCGTTGACACGGCTGATGCGGCGTTCGCTGTTGGTGACGGTGCCGTTTTTCTCACCCCATGTCGTGGCAGGTAGCAGCAGGTCGGCATAGGCGCAGGTGGCCGTGGTGGCGAAAGCCTCTTGAACCACCACAAACTCGACTCGCTCAAGCGCCTTGCGCACGAGGGTTTGGTCGGGCATCGATTGGGCCGGGTTGGTGCCCACGATCCACAAGGCCTTGATTTCACCTTTGGCGGCGGCTGCAAACAGCTCAACGGCGGTCTTCCCGGGGGACGACGGCACAGAGGGAACACCCCACAGGTGAGCCACGTCGGCTCGGTGTGCGGGGTTACTCAGGTCTCTGTGTCCACTGAGCAATGTGGCCATGCCGCCGACCTCTCGTCCACCCATGGCATTGGGTTGCCCTGTGAGCGAGAAAGGCCCTGCGCCTGGTTTGCCGATCTGGCCTGTGGCCAAGTGCAGGTTGATCAATGCGGTGTTCTTATCGGTGCCGCTGCTACTTTGATTGAGGCCTTGGCAGTACAGCGACAAGGTGGGGGTGGCGCCGCCAAACCACCGGGCTGCTTGCACCAAGTCATCTTGGCTGACGCCGCATGCCGTGGCCACCGCCTCTGGAGTGAAGTCACGCAGGATGATTTGCAAGGCCTCGAAGCCTTGGGTATGGCGCGCCACATAGGCCATGTCGACCAAGCCTTCGGTCAGCATGATGTGCAGCATGCCGTGAAACAAGGCGACGTCGGTGCCGGGCAGGATCGGCAGGTAGAGGTCGGCCATGTCAGCCGTCTCTGTTTTGCGTGGGTCCGCCACGATCAAACGAAGGGACGGATTGGCGCGTTTGGCGTCTTCTATCCGCCGAAACAAAATGGGGTGGGCGTAGGCCGTGTTCGATCCCACGATGAACAGCGTCTGGGCGTGCTGGATATCGTCATAGCACGTGGGCGGTGCATCGGACCCGAGCGTGGCTTTGTAGGCCATCACGGCGCTGCTCATGCACAGGCGTGAGTTGGTGTCGATGTTGTTGGTGCCAATCAGTCCCTTGGCCAGTTTGTTGAGGACGTAGTAGTCCTCCGTCAAGAGTTGGCCAGAACCGTAAAAGCCGACCGCGTCGGGGCCGTGTTCACGGATGATCGCTGCGAAGCGATCTGCGGCCTCGTTCATGGCGTCGTCCCAACCTACAACGGTTGGCTGCGCGTCACGGCTGGCTCTGCGCAAGGGGGTCAACAGCCGTGTTTGCTGTTGTACGCTGGCCGAAGCGGTGAGGTGCAAGGTGCTGCCTTTTGTACACAAGCGGCCGAAATTGGCCGGGTGCGTGGGGTCGCCCTGCACGTTGATGATGCGGCCGTGCGCTGACTCAATCAACACACCGCAGCCTGTGCCGCAGTAAGGGCAGGTGGAGCGTGTCTGGGTGGAGTCAGTTTTGTTCATGAGTACCTCTATGTTTCTGGTCAACCCGTGCAGAGCTAAACCACGTGGTGTGGCGCTCGGAACTTGCGTGTTACTTGCAAGCAGGACCAGCAGTGGGCGCAGCGAGGTCGATGGCGTGGGTCGCCAACTCATGGAGGTCTAGGTGTACTGTGCCGTTTTCAACCTTGACACTGAACTTGGGTGTGCAACCTTCATCGGGCGCACTGGCGCAACCGTTGTCCAGCCCAATTGTCCAGTTGTGAAGCGGGCAGGCCACGCTGTGACCAAAGACAATGCCTTGCGACAGTGGGCCACCCTTGTGGGGGCAACGGTCGAGCAGGGCAAAGACCTGGTCGTCAGCGGCGCGGAATACGGCTACCTCGCAGCCCTTGTCGCGGGTCACACGGCGTGCGCCCAGCTTAGGGATGTCTTCAACGGTGCAAATGGGTTTCCATTGGGTCATGATGGCTCGGTATTCTCAGGTGTAAAGCTTTTCAGCGGGAGCCTCCAACTTGAGTACAAGGGAGGTCTTTGAATGGGATGTCGGTGAGATCAGGTCAGCTTGCTGTACATGCCGGTGACCTTGTCCATGATGTCTAAGATGTGTTCGCTGGTTGAAAACACATCGCGTGCACGCCTGTTCGCGCCACTTTTTTCCTTGCGCATGCTCAGGGCGTTGTCAAAAAAGACCCATTGCTGTTGCGCCAACCCCAGCTCTTGTCGAATGGCTGCGGTGGTCTCTGGGGCTCTTGTCAACGTCTGCAAAGCGATGGTGAACTCTTCGCGGGCGGTACTCAAATCTTGCGAAGCGTTGGGTGCCTCAGCCCCCCAGGTCAAGCTTAAGTAAAACTTGGCTGTGCGTTGCGACAACATGCGCTGACGCCCTGCCATATTGACCAGCGTGGCGATGGGGCGGCCTGAATACTTCTCAAGCTGCACCGTGCCTTGGTGTGCCAGTTTCAGGACTTGACTATCTAGGGCAAGCAAGCCCGCAGTCGAACCTATTGCTGGTGATTGACCGATCAGCGCCGTTTTGTAATGACTCCAGATCGGCTCCAACGACGCGTAAGTGGCTTTGATCTCAGGCGAGGGCGCATAGGCTTTTAACTCAATCACCTGGCGGTCGAACAATGCCATGGAGTCCAGCATGATTTTTTCAGCCCGTACTGGATTGATGCCTTGCCCCTTGGCCAACCAAGCCTTCGCCATGCGCTGGGACAGCATGCGCTGGCGTCCGGCTTTGTTGATGGCCTCATTGAGGCTGGTGATCTCGGCATGTGCCGAGACCATCAACCACGGTGACACGCTCGCCGCCGCACCTAGCTGCAAGGCGCGACGACGGGATGCTGAGTACGGCAATAGCATGCGGTCAACTCTCAGTTCGGCTGGGCGTATTGGTAGGTCGTATTGGCGAGGCGTGTTACTGCGAGACAGGATCGAATTGGCGTGTGTCAACCTCGGCTTCCTTGAAGTCGAACCATGGGTCAGGCTCGCCTTCCAGTGCCGCTTGCAAGTTGGCCCACAAGGCCTTGCGGCCTGCCTCGTCATCAAGGATCTTCTTCTTGACATAGTCCAACCCGACGCGATCCACATAGTGCACGGTGCGCTCAAGGTACCAACCCTCTTGGCGGTAGAGTTCGCAGAACGCACCGGTGTATTCAAGTACCTCATCTGAGGTCTTGAGCTTGCAGAAGAAGTGCGCCACCTCGGTCTTGATGCCGCCGTTACCGGCGATGTACATCTCCCAGCCTGAGTCAACACCGATGATACCGACGTCCTTGATGCCTGCTTCTGCGCAGTTGCGAGGGCAGCCGCTCACTGCAAACTTAACCTTGTGCGGGGCGTACATGCGCCACATGGCGCGCTCCATGTCTTTACCCATTTGCGTGCTGTCTTGGGTGCCCATGCGGCACCACTCAGAACCCACGCAAGTTTTGACTGTACGCAAGGCTTTGGCGTAGGCGTGGCCGCTTGGCATGCCAATGTCCTTCCACACATTGACCAGATCCTCTTTTTTGACGCCCAGCAAGTCGATGCGCTGGCCGCCTGTTACCTTGACGGTCGGGATCTTGTACTTGTCCACTGCATCGGCGATGCGGCGCAACTCAGAGGATGTGGTCTCGCCACCCCACATGCGCGGGATCACACTGTAGGTGCCATCTTTTTGGATGTTGGCGTGGCTGCGCTCGTTGATGAAGCGGCTTTGTGGGTCGTCACGTGCTTCTTTGGGCCAAGTGCTGATCAAGTAATAGTTGATGGCCGGACGACAGCTCGCACAACCGTTGGGTGTGCGCCAGCCCATGGTCTTGTAGACGCTGTCGATCGCCAACAGTTTTTGGCTGCGGATCGTATCGCGCACTTCCTGATGGCTGTTGTCTGAGCAGCCGCACATGGGCTTTTTCTTCGGGGTGGCCGAGTAGTCACCACCTGCCGTGAACATCAAGATTTGTTCAACCAAGCCTGTGCATGATCCGCATGAGGCGCTGGCCTTGGTGTGCTTGCGCACCTCGTCCAGTGTGAACAAACCCTTGTCCTTGATGGCCTTGCAGATGGTGCCTTTGTTGACGCCGTTGCAGCCGCAGACCTCGTCGCTATCAGCCATGGCCGCTGCTTTACTGTGGCCCTCGTGACCCACGTCGCCGATGTTGGACTCGCCAAACATCAGCTTGTCGCGGATGTCTTTAACGCAGCGACCATCGCGCAACAGCTTGAAGTAGTAGCTGCCATCGACCGTATCGCCGTATAGGCAGGCGCCAATCAACTTGTTGTCCCTTAGCACCAGTTTTTTGTACACCCCACCAAAGGGGTCGCTCATCACGATTTCTTCCGTGCCTTCGCCGCCCGCGAAGTCGCCAGCGCTGAACAAGTCAATGCCGGTTACTTTGAGCTTGGTCGATGTCAGTGAGCCGGTGTAGCGGCCAATGCCATACATCGCCAAGTGGTTTGCACAAACCTTGCCTTGCTCAAACAAGGGTGCAACCAAGCCATAGGCGATGCCGCGGTGGGCAGCACATTCGCCCACTGAATACACGCGCGGATCGGTCACCGTTTGCATGGTGTCTGTCACCACGATGCCGCGGTTGCAGTGGAGGCCGATTTTTTCAGCCAACCCCGTGTTGGGCCGGATGCCTGCAGCCATGACAACCAAGTCAGCCGGGATCTCCGTGCCATCTTTGAACTTCACCGCTTTGACGCGACCGGCCTTGCCGTCATCGCTGTCGCCAATCAGCTCTTGGGTTTGTGCACCGATCAAAAACTTCAGGCCTCGGTCTTCGAGTGATTTTTGCAGCATCTTGCCTGCGACATCATCGAGTTGACGCTCCATCAGCCAAGGCATGATGTGCACCACGGTGACGCTCATGCCGCGCAACATCAGACCGTTTGCAGCTTCAAGGCCCAGCAGGCCACCACCAATCACCACTGCATGTTTGTGCGTGGTGGCGGTTTCAATCATGGTGTTGGTGTCCGCGATGTCGCGGTAGGCGATCACGCCTTCGAGCTCTTTTCCTGGCACAGGCAGGATGAACGGCACAGAGCCTGTGGCGATCAGCAAGCGGTCATATTCAGCCTCTGTGCCATCTTCTGCCTTGACGATGCGTTTGGTGCGGTCAATGCTGACAACCGTTTTGCTCAAATGCAGCGTGATGCCGTGCTCTTCGTACCAGCTGATTGGATTCAGAATGATTTCGTCAATCGTCTGCTCGCCAGCCAAAACAGGGGACAACAAAATACGGTTGTAATTGGGGTGCGGCTCTGAACCAAAGACGGTGATGTCATACAGATCGGGCGCAACCTTCAACAGCTCTTCAAGCGTGCGGACACCGGCCATGCCGTTGCCAACCATCACCAGCTTCATCTTCTTCATGCGAATGCTCCGTCTGCGGAAATCAAAAATGTTGCTTGGTAAAAAGCAATATTCGGGCCAGCACAAAAAAAGGGCGCACCGATACGTGGCACAGGCGGCGCTTCCTAGGTGCACCTCATTCGGGCGTGAAACTTGCACGAGCAGTGGGTGATGGCAAGGTTGTGCACGAATTTGGTGCCCACATGCACGCATGCCATTCAATGACAAGGGATGAGTCAGATGAGTTTTGATCTTGAAGTGGGCTTTGCCAGTCAACGTGGCCCTCGATCGGTGCTGGAGGACTTCGCAGGCGTTGGCCACCCTGAGCCGCATGAGTCATCTTGGGGCGTCATAGCCGCCTTGGCAGATGGGGTGTCCTCTGGCGGCTTGGGGCTTGAGGCGGCACAAACCACCGTCATGAGCTTGCTGCGGGATTACTACTCGACGCCCGCTACATGGGATACAACCGTTGCACTGGATCGCTTGATTGCGTCGCAAAACGCCTGGTTGGCTGATCACAACAGGCGTCGCCAATCGGCGCGTAATCCGGAGGGCGTTGGTGTCGCAGGGATGACAACGCTGACGGCCATTGTGTTGCGTGGTCATGGATACACGCTGGCTCATGTCGGGGACAGCCGTGCCTATTTGGTGCGTGGTGGCGAATGCACCCAACTGACGCAAGACCATACGTTGGGGCCGATGGCATTTCAGGGGGGCTTGACCAGAGCAGTTGGGCTCGACGATGGCTTGCGAGTTGATTATCTGGAGGGCGACCTTCAAATTGGCGACATCATTGTGCTGACCAGCGATGGTGTCCATGGCGTATTGAAGGCCAAGCTGCTGGGCGCCGTGGCTGAGCAAGGCAGCGCGCAAGAGGCCAGCGACAGCTTGGTCGCCAAGGCGCTCGCTTCAAATGGCAGAGATAACGCCACGGCGCTGGTGATCCGGGTTAAAGGCCTGGCCGCTGCGCGTTTGGAGGATGACGAACGACGTGGTCGGCAGTTGCCCGTGCCTAGCAAGTTGCAGGTTGGGGATGTGCTGGACGGCATGGTTGTTGAGGCCAGTGTCTTTGCCAATGGTGTGCACCGGCTCTATAAGATGAGGCACCAGCAGAGCGGCGCTGAGTTCGCTCTTAAAACCTTGCACGAGGCACGCGCCAGTGACCCAGAAGAGCGCGCCATGTTGGCTCACGAGGCGTGGTTAGGTGCCCGTGTGACCGAGCGCGATGCCAAGGGTTTGGTTCGGGTTCATGAGCCCAAAGGGGCGACCCATTTTTATACCCTGTTTGACTGGCACAACGGACAGACCTTGGGCGAGATGCGTGCGCTTCAGAAAGTCTTCACCGTCCCCGAAATCGTGGATGCATCAGCCACGCTGGTGCGTGCCCTAGGCCGACTGCACCAACTTGGTGTTGTTCACCGAGACATCAAACCAGACAACGTGCATTTAGGTGCGGACGGGCAGTGGCGTTTGCTCGATTTGGGTGTTGCCCTTTCTGGCAAGGAGCCCGAAGCGTTGAGGGTCTTGCATGCCGGCACACCCAGCTACATGAACCCCGAGCAATGGGATGACAACCCTGCTGTGGCGAGAGTCACAACAAGCAGCGACTTGTTTGCCTTTGGTGTGATGCTCTATCAGTGGCTGACGGGGCGTCTACCTTATGGCGAAATCGAACCTTATCAAGTCGCACGCTACCGCCGTGACCCGACACCGCCCTCGCGCATCCGTCCTGACGTGCCCATTTGGTTGGATCACGTCGTGCTCAAGGCTGTGTCGAGGGATGCCCGCCAGCGATTTGAAACAGCCGAAGAGTTGCTCTTGGCGCTTGAGCGGGGCGCCTCTAGGCCGCTGTCCGTTCCTTTGTCAACGCCCTTGCTGTCACGTGATCCAACGGCACTGTGGAAGATCGCCTTGGTAGTCTCGTTGTTGTTTAACTTTTTGATGATTTACTGGCTGATGTTTCTTCCTAAAAAATAATCAGCCAGCGACTGAGAGATCAGGCCGTGCGTGCGCGGCCACCCTTCTCAGCCCAAGTGCGTGTCCAGCGAACCTGCATGACACGCATGATCATCAGGGCCACGACAGCCATCACAGCGATAGAGACAAAGCCCCACAGATAAGTGCCGCTGTATTGCTTGGACAGGCCCATCGCATTAGGCACCAACCCGCCGGCTAACGCACCGACTTCACCGATCATGGACCCGGCTACGGCTGTAGACAATGGCCAGCGAAGCGGCACCAGTTGGAAAACGGCGCCATTGCCTGCACCCAGTGCGGCAAAGCACAGCATCAGCAGCAACGTGGTGGCTGCCAAGGACTGATCTGCCAGGCCGACCATCACCAAGGTGATGGCAACGGTGATGATGACCGCAGTTAACGTGTTGACACCACCCCAGCGATCCGATATCCAGCCACCAAAGATACGCAGCGCTGCGCCCATGAAAGCAGCCAGCATGGTCAATTGACCTGCCTGTACCTTGCTGACGTGGAATTGGTCGTAGTAATAGCTTGGCAGGAACGAGATCAGGCCTATGAATCCACCAAACGTCACGCCGTAGATGATGCTGAATGCCCAGCCGTCTTTTTCGAACAAACAAGCGATTTGCTCTCTGAAAGTGGCGTGTTCATCACGATCTGGGGGCTCTTTTGCAAACACGATCATCACGATCATGGGTAAGCAAATGGCGATAGCAGCCAGACCATATACCGTCTGCCACCCGTATGCCAGAGCCAGTGGCGGGGCGATCAACACGGAGACGGCTGTGCCAATGTTGCCGGCGCCAACCAAGCCCATGGCCAAGCCCTTGTGCTTGGGAGGGAACCAGCCTGACCCCAGTGACAACGCGACACCAAAGCTGGCGCCAGCAATCCCCAATAAGGTGCCCATGGCCAACAAGTCGTTGAACGTATGCACAAAAAAGTAGCCAAACAGCATGGCGACAGCGATCAAGCCCATTTCAACCAACGTGGCCGACTTGCGTCCAATGTATTGGGCCAAGATGCCCAATGGAAATCGCATCAGGGCACCGGCAAAAATGGGCACCGACAACATCAAGCCTTTTTGGGCTGCTGTCAGATTCAGGTCTTCGCTGATGAAGGGTGCCATCGCACCGTTGAGCACCCAAATGCAGCATGAAAATGCGAAGTAGAGAAAAGATGCGACCAAGGTCGGCGTATGACCTGACTTTAGGAATGTTTTGAAATCACTCATTTTTGCCTCAGCGATTGTTCGACGTCATCCGTTGCGCCGAATCTTGAGCTTATGTAAAGCTAGAACCGTGCCAGCATGTGGTGCATGTGGTGGTTTTGGTGCGCAAGTGGTTGCACGATTGTGGTGCTGTGAGGTTTGTTGCTGTCATATGGATAAAGACACCCTCGTGATCAAGCACAATCACGCCAGCAAATTAGGAGCAAGTATGAGCATCAAGTCAGACCGCTGGATTCGCCAGATGGCCCAAGAACACGGCATGATCGAGCCGTTTGAGCCAGGCCAGGTTCGTGTAGCAGCCGATGGTCAAAAAATTGTGAGCTATGGCACCAGCAGCTACGGCTATGACATCCGCTGCGCTGACGAATTCAAGATTTTCACGAACATTCACTCAACGGTGGTTGACCCGAAGAACTTTGATGAAAAAAGCTTCGTCGACTTTAAAGGTGACTGCTGCATCATCCCACCCAACAGCTTCGCCTTGGCTCGGACTGTGGAGTACTTCCGCATCCCACGCAGCGTGTTGACGATTTGCCTAGGCAAGAGCACCTATGCTCGCTGCGGCATCATTGTCAACGTGACCCCGTTTGAGCCTGAGTGGGAGGGCTACGTCACTTTGGAGTTCAGCAACACCACACCGTTGCCCGCCAAGATTTACGCTGGCGAGGGGTGTGCTCAAGTGGTGTTTTTTGAGAGCGATGAAGTGTGCGAAACCAGTTACCGTGACCGAGGTGGCAAATATCAAGGCCAAGTCGGCGTCACGCTGCCTAAAACCTGACCCGGATCAACCGATACATCAGTACCCGCCCTTTTTGAAGGACGGCGTTCATTACGATCCGTTACAATGGCGACAGAGACATCAAGCGCAAAAGACGCGCTGAGGTCACCTACGCTGCTAAAGCGGGTGCATACATGAACACCGTCCTGATGAAAAACACAGGCAGTAGGTGGCCGTAAAGGCTGCGCATTCACACTGAAGCTCCGTGCTTCGGAGGGGGGGAGTGAATTTGCGCATTGGTGTCAGTGTTGTACCCCCTTTTGGTCCTACCCCTCCATGCGCAGACCGCTCCAATCCCCCGCGTTGATCAACGCTTTTTATGACAGCTTGCGCCCAGAGCAACGCGCAACTGGACAGGCTATACAAAAAGCCATTTTGGAAGCCGCGCCTTTCTTGTGCCCTGAGGTCAAGTGGGGCAACCTGTGCTTCATGAACGATGGCAACAACATGATGGCGTTGGTGCTCCACAATGTGAACGCGCATCTGCAAATATTCAATGGCGTCATGCTGGTGAGAGAGTTCCCTGAGTTGGATGGCGCCGGCCGTGGCATGCGGCACATCAAGGTGCGTTATCGCCAGCCTGTCAATGAGCAGCTGGTCAGAGAGTTGACTTTGGCCTCTTTGCAAGCTTGGGCGGCGTCTGCTAGAGCCACTCCTCGGTGGGGTTAATTTTGGGGACGCAGCACAGCGTCGCGCGAGCTTGATAGCATGAGGTCATGCATTTAATGAACGCCGATCTTCACTGCCATTCCAATGTATCTGACGGCACTTTGTCGCCAGAGGATCTGGCCGCCAGAGCCCATCTCAACGGGGTCGATCTATTGGCGTTAACAGATCATGACGAGATTGGCGGCCAACATCGCGCCCACGCCGCATCAGCTGCCTTGGGCATGGCCTATCTGCCTGGCGTGGAGATATCGGTCACATTCCTCCACAAAACAGTGCACATCGTTGGTTTGGGTTTTGACCCAGATGATGCGGCCTTGTGTCATGGTTTGGCTGACACCCGTGCTGGCCGTGAACGCAGGGCGCGTGACATGGGTGAAGACTTGGCCAGAGTGGGCATCCCTGGTGCTTTTGAAGGTGCCTTGAAGTACGTGGGCAACCCTGATCTGATCTCTCGCACGCACTTTGCGCGCTACATGGTTGAGATCGGCGTATGCACTGATCCGCATGAGGTTTTCCGCCGGTATCTGGTTGAAGGCAAACCTGGCTTCGTTGAGCATCGGTGGGCCAGCTTGTCTGACGCGATCCGCTGGATCGTGGGTGCGGGTGGCGTCGCCGTGATAGCGCATCCGGGGCGCTATGGCTTTACACCCAATGAAGAATTCGCCTTGTTCTCCACGTTCAAGGGCCACGGTGGTCAGGGTGTGGAAGTCGTGACAGGTAGTCACACGGTGTCAGAGTACGGTAAGTACGCGGACATGGCTGTGGAGTTTGATTTACTGGCCTCACGTGGCTCTGATTTCCACGATCCAACTGAGAGCCACACAGACTTGGGTAAATTGCCGAATTTACCGGGTCATTTGACGCCAGTGTGGGATGCTTTGGCCTCGCGGGTGCTTCACCCTTAAAGACGCGGTAGGCTAGCGGCCTATGGCCCAACTTTTTGAAGTCCACCCTGAACACCCCCAGCCGCGATTGCTTAAACAAGCTGTCGACTTGCTCAACAAAGGCGGTGTGGTGGCGATACCGACCGATTCTAGCTACGCCTTGGTCTGTCATCTGGACGATAAGGCGGCGGTTGATGCCATGCGCCGCATTCGTGGTGTGGACGAGCGCCATCACTTGACCTTGCTGTGCCGGGATCTTTCTGAGCTCGCAAACTATGCGCGAGTTGATAACAGCCAGTATCGGCTGCTGAAACTGGCTACGCCCGGCCCCTACACCTTTATTTTGGAGGCGACCAAGGAGGTGCCTCGTCGGGTATCACACCCCTCTCGGCGCACCATCGGCTTGCGTGTCCCTGATCACCGCGTCGCGCAGGCGCTGTTGGGTGTGATGGGCCAACCACTGCTGGCCACAACCTTGATCCTGCCTGGGCAGGATTTGCCCCTGAATGACCCGCAGGACATCCGTGAGGCATTGCAAAAACACATTCAAGCAGTGGTCGACTCCGGCGCTTGCCACATGGAGCCCACTACGGTGATCGATCTGAGTCAGGGTGGTGCGGATGTGATTCGTCAGGGGCGAGGAGATGTCTCTGCGTTGGGTTTGACCTGAACCGCTGGGGGCGTTTTTTGCAAGGCTTGTGCAAGCCAAGCCACGTCAAAACCGATCTGCCAATGGCCGTTAGCCAATACAAGCGGCACGCCCGGTGAACCTTGGGACTCGAACTGGCGCAAGCAGGCTTGGTTTGTATCGATATTGCATTCCACCCAAGGCACCTCATGCTGTTTGAGCCATTGGCGTGCTTGGGTGCAATACGGGCAGGTCGACGTCGTGAACAGCGTGATGCTGTCGGGCAAGGCGAGTTGCTTGATCAATCTGGCCGATTGCTGCTCGCGCCACCAGGCCCATGACTGACTGCCGCCAACGAGCACCACCAGCATGAGCACCAAACTCAGCCAATTTTGCCGCAGACCAGTTGGGTGCTCAGACCTTGTCATTTTTGACCTAGCTTGCTTTCTTGCCCCGCAATCAGTTTGCGTATATTGGCCTCATGACGCCAAATCAACAGCAGGCTCATGACGATGGTGCTGATGGTCAAAGGGTTCATGCCCCATCCGAAAACTTGAATCACCGGCGCAGCCAATGCGGCAGTCAATGCAGCCAGAGAAGAGTAGCGAAACACCACCGCCATAGTCAACCAAGTCAGCAGCACGAGGCCACCCAAGGCTGGTGCAAAACCAAGCAGCACCCCTGCTGCGGTTGCCACCCCTTTACCACCTTCAAACTTGAAGAAAATAGGCCACAGGTGCCCGATAAATGCGCCTAAGCCAATGGCTGCAACCGTCAATGAGTTCAATCCCATGTGTTGCGCAACCATGACTGGGATATAACCCTTTAGCGCATCCATCAGCAGCGTGAGAATGGCCGCGGCTTTGTTGCCAGATCGCAGCACATTGGTGGCACCAGGGTTGCCTGACCCATAGCTGCGAGGGTCAGAGAGCTTAAAGAGTCGACTCACGATGATGGCGAACGACAGTGAGCCTATGAAATAGGCGATCATCGCGCCCAAGGCTGCCAACAGGCGGGGATCGGTGGTGGTGATGTTCATGCTGAAAATGCGGTGTCACAACAGGGCGCAAGTGTAGTGCTTGCGATTCACCACGAAAATGACCGTCCCGCGCATGGGTTTGTCCCAAGTTGTCCGATTGGGTGTTGTACGGACAATCGCAGCATCGCGTCCATATTTGGCAAACACTTTGTCCATGATCACTTACGAAAGCTCCAAGCTCTGGCAGCGCACTTGGTTTTTGGCATTGACGCTTGGCGCCGGTGTGGGTGTGGGTGCGTGGTGGCTGCAAACACGTGCAACAGGCACGGCTAACGGCGCATCTGCGTCTGACGCGCCTGCGCCTGTTGTTGTTAAAACTGCAGTGAAAGCGGATGTGGCTTTGTTGGTGCCGCCTAAGATGCTGGAGGATGGTCGCCCGTCTGATTTCACGCCAGAAGATTGGGCTGCCTTGAAAGACGCCATGTCCAAGACGCCCAATCCACGCACAGAGTTAGAGCGTGTGGTCAGGTATTTGCGCTTCCAAAAAGGTTTCGAGCAATGGCAAAAACTGCAAGATGGACCGGATGTTGCAACGAGGCATCAATTGGCCATGCGTCTGCTAGAGCAGGTGCCTGAGCGCATGAGTCAGGGCGAGTTGATGATGGGCGAGGCTCAGATGCTGCAAGCCGCCTTGCTGGCCGACCTTGAGCCCAATGAGGACGTTCGCAAGCAAAAGCTCGAGCGTGCCCAGGCAGCTCTCAGTGCGGCTGCCCCGAAGCTCGATGTCAGGCAGCAAGCACGTGACGCGGACCTGATAAAAGAATACAAGCAACGTGAGGCCGCCATTTTGGCTGACTATCAGTCTAGGCCTGAACCTCAACGCAGTCCGAGCAAGCTCTCGGATGATCTTGAGACGGCAAGGCGCGCCGTGTACGCCAGCAAGAATTGATCTGGACAGGCGCCTCGCACGGTGTCAGTCGGCGCTATAAAATGGCGCGCTGATGCCTCTTACAAACACCCCCCCTTCTGTCCTTTTCATGCGCCTATTGGCCATGGGCGCTCTGCTTGGCGTGCTGTGGTGGCATGCCGCCATTCTGGCGCCCTTTGCTTTGAGCTTGGTGCTGGCATTTGCGCTGCATCCGGTTGTCGATCGTTTAGTGCGCTCTCGTGTGCCCAGGCCAGTCGCCATTGCTGTTTGCTTGGCGCTTGTGGGCTTGGTTGCTGCCGTCTTGTTCGTGTTGTTGGTGCCGATCGTGTCGCAACTCGCACCGATGCTGCGTGATAGGTTGCCAGACATGCTGGTCGGATTGTGGCGCAGCGTGACACCCTTTCTGACTCACTGGGGTGTGGTGGTGCCGACCAGTGTGGATGGGTTCAAAGATGAGCTTGTCAAGCTGATGCAAAGCCACATTGCTCAATGGAGCGGTGCCGTGTGGACATCCGTCCTAGTGGGGGGTGGCAGTTTGATCAACGTGCTCGGATTGACCGTATTGGTGCCGATGTTGGCTTTTTACTGGTTGCTGGACTGGCACAGTCTGATGGTGCGCTTCAGTCATTTGCTGCCGCCACGTTGGCTGCCCACAGCACGCGGTTTGATGCTGGAGTGTGATGATCTAATGGGGCGATACCTGCGCGGACAGTTTATGGTGATGCTGATTCTTGCTGTGTACTACAGTCTCGCGTTGACCTTATTTGGGTTCAAATTGGCACTGCCAATTGGTGTCTTCACAGGCTTGGCCATTTGCATCCCGTACTTAGGATATGGGCTTGGGTTGATGTTGGCCATTTTGGCTGGCTTGCTGCAATTTACTGCGACAGCAGACGGTGTGACGTTTCCGCTGGTTGCTGTGTCCATCATTTATGGTTTGGGGCAACTCATTGAAAGCGCCTTCCTGACACCCCGAATGGTGGGCGAGCGGATTGGTTTGCACCCCTTGGGTGTGATCTTGGCGTTGATGCTCTTTGGGCATTGGATGGGCCTGTGGGGTGTCATCATTGCCTTGCCGTCAGCGGCTTTTTTGATGGTGCTGGGTCGGCGTCTTGTTCTAGCCTACCAGTGCAGTGCGTTTTACCTCGCCAAATAAGGGGCGGATTGCACATGCACAGTTTGGAGTCGGTCGATGGGTGCCTGCAGCTGCCTGTGCTGATGCGTCAAATCCCATTGGATTTGGGGCCAACAGTCATGCAGGGACTGGACGATTTCATCGTTGGGCGCAACGACGAATTACTCAGTTGGCTGCGTCAGTGGCCCCAAGTGAGCGGTCCCTTGTCTCCAGCCTATATCTGGGGTGCAGCTGGGGCGGGCAAGACGCACTTGTTGCGTGCCATGATTGAGCGAGCCATCTCTATGGGTTATGGCGCGATCTGGTTGAACGCGCAAACCTGTCAGATGTGGGATGCGGCTGATCCCTCGGCTCCGACTTTGGCCCTCATTGATGAGTGCGAGCAACTCAGCGCGGAGCACCAACATCTGGCCTTCAATCTCTTCATCGAGTCCGCCAGTGCGGCCGCATTGATGGCCAGCGGGCAGCATCTGGAGAGCGACATTGGCCTGCTCTACATCATGGCTGCGGGCGCAGTGCCATCGGTTGACCTGCCGGTGCGTGATGACTTGCGAACTCGCCTAGGGTGGGGGGTGAGCTTTGCCTTGTCATCGCTTGATGATGATGGCTTGCGTGCGGCGCTTCACCATGAAGCAGGGCGTCGTGGCATCGCTTTGGGTGATGAGGTATTGAACTACCTGTTGACGCGCTACAGCCGCGATCTCGGCTTTTTGATGGGCTTGCTGGACCGACTAGACCGCTTTGCCTTGGCTGAGCATCGCGTGGTAACCGTGCCTTTGTTGAAACAGATGCTGGCCCTGGAGCCCACATGAATCTATGTTTGTTTGATCTAGACCACACCTTGCTGCCGCTGGACTCAGACCATGAGTTTGGCGAATTTTTGATCCGTCAAGGACTGGCTGATCCGGTTACTTATCGCCAACGCAATGATGGTTTTTATCAGCAATATTGCGACGGCACATTGGTTTTGGGTGAGTACATTGCGTTCACGACCAGCATCTGGCGAGAACTTGATGACGCTGCTCAGTGCGCACTCCAGCAGGCCTTCATGGCGGCCGTCATCTTGCCGGCGCTGACGCCTCAAGCCTTGGCACTGGTTGAGCAGCACCGTGCGCAAGGTGATTTGCTGGCTATCGTCACCGCCACCAATGAGTTCGTGACCCGACCTATCGCTGATGCCTTTGGTGTGTCTGAGCTGTTGGCGGTTAAGCTCCAGCGTGACGAGCGGGGACGTGTGACAGGTGATATTGATGGCGTACCGTCCTTTCGCGAGGGGAAAATCACACGTGTGGAACAATGGCTGTCTGAGCAAGGTCGGCAATTGAGTGATTTCGACCGTGTGAGCTTCTATAGCGACTCTCCCAACGACCTGCCATTGCTGGAGCGTGCCAACGATCCGGTGGCAACCAACCCCAGCCCCGTGCTGGACGCTTTAGCCCGTGAACGTGGCTGGCGCATTCTTCGATTGTTTGCATGATCAAAAGCCTGATAAATAAGATTCTAGGCAAGACCCCTGCCACTAAGCGCGCGAGCGCCTCGGCCAAAACCGCACCGACAGGTAAGCGGGTGGACGTCCCTGCTAGCGAGCATGGCATTGATCCGAGTTTGGTCGATGAGCGCGCCAGCAAAGTACTCGAAACGCTGCAAGACGCAGGCTACGAGGCCTACATTGTTGGCGGAGCGGTGCGGGATCTGCTGCTGGGCTTGCGCCCTAAAGATTTCGACGTAGCCACCAACGCCACCCCTGAGCAAGTCAAAGGTCTGTTTCGCCGCGCCTTCATCATTGGCCGGCGGTTTCGGATCGTCCACGTGGTGTACGGGCGAGGCCGTGAAAACGAGGTCATCGAGGTCTCGACATTTCGGGCTTATCTCGATGTGGGCGCGGCAGAGCAGGTCGCGGGTAACGAGAAATCATCTCGGAAAACCTTGGCTGATAAGACCCACGTGGTTGACGCCAGTGGTCGGGTGCTGCGCGATAACGTCTGGGGCCCTCAGGATCAGGACGCTGCACGCCGCGACTTCACGATCAACGCCATGTACTACGACCCACGCACAGGCGTGGTGGTCGATTACCACGGCGGTATCAAAGATGCCAAAAAGCGTGTTCTGCGTATGATCGGTGATCCAGAAACGCGCTACCGAGAGGATCCTGTTCGGATCATTCGGGTCGTGCGTTTTGCAGCCAAGCTTGACTTTGAAATTGAGCCTAAAACCCGCGCTCCGCTCAAAAAAATGGCCGAGTTGTTGGCTAACGTGCCACCGTCACGTCTGTTTGACGAAATGCTCAAGCTGCTACAAACAGGCCATGCACAAGCGTCGCTGGACCAGCTGCGTAAGCAGGGTTTGGATCGCGGCATGTTCCCGATTTTGGACGCCGTGTTTGATGAGACCCGCAGCATTCCTGGGCGTGATAAGTTCATTAAGCTGGCACTGAACGATACCGACCGCCGTGTGTCCGAAGGTAAACCAGTGGCGCCAAGCTTTTTGCTTGCATGCCTGCTGTGGCATGACGTTTTGGCGCTGTGGAAGCAAAATAAAGCACAAGGCGAACCCACATTCCCCGCCCTGCAGTCGGCCACTGAAGCTGTCTTTGATGCCCGAATAGGTGACATCTCCGGTCGCGGTAAGTTGGCGGGTGACATGCGTGAAATCTGGACCATGCAGCCTCGCTTTGATCGCCGATCGGGCAATGCCCCCATGACCTTGGTTGAGCAAGCACGTTTCCGTGCTGCGTTCGATTTTTTACGCTTGCGTGCAGCCTCGGGTGAGGCTGACGCCGAACTGGCAACATGGTGGGAAGACTTCTCCCTGGCTGACAGCGATGAGCGCAGCGATCTCATTGAGGTGGCTCGCCAGCAAGACCAAGCTAAACGCCAAGTTCGGCCCCCCGCTGAGGGGGAGTCCGCGTCAGAAGGGGATGCACCAGCGAAGAAGCGCCGACGTCGCCGCCGCAAACCAGCGGGCGAGGGCGGCTCGACCAGCGAAGGTGACACTGCCGCAGCTGGTCGGGATGCTGAGTGAGTTTGTTGGGCAACGCGCAGGACGCTTTATCGGCCTCGCCGCGTTGCCGGGCTTTCATCGGCATGGGTGGGAATCTGGGTGATGTGCCAGCCAGATTGCTGTCCGCCTTGGATGGTTTGAGCAAACTGCCGGGGACATGTGTCGAGGCGGTCTCGTCGCGTTACCAAAGTAAACCTGTTGATGCGGGTGGTCCGGATTACATCAATGCGGTGGCGGTGATCCAGTCCGCCTTGGGTCCGCATGAGTTGCTGAATGCCTTGCTGGCGCTGGAGTCCGCTCATGACCGTGAGCGCTCGTACCGCAACGCACCACGCACGCTGGATTTGGACCTGCTTTGGTATGAGGGGGCGGTTGTGGATACAGAGAGCTTGACTTTGCCGCACCCCCGAATGATGCAGCGTGCTTTCGTCTTGGAGCCTTTGGCGGAAGTGATGGTTTTTCTGCTTGCGCAGCAGGAGGCCCCTCGCAAAAAACACCCAGACTCTGCTGTTTGGCCCACTTTGCCTGATGAAATGAGCCGTCAGGCGTTGGCGCAGCAGCAGGGCATCTCATGCCAAGGCCCTCTGGTTTGGGTTGCCAGCTGAAACCGCTGGAACAGA
Organism: Aquabacterium sp.; assembly: GCA_030654395.1. GTDB lineage: Bacteria > Pseudomonadota > Gammaproteobacteria > Burkholderiales > Burkholderiaceae_C > Aquabacterium. Next base: position 33,184 of record JAURXM010000075.1, on the reverse strand, counting down.
ATATAAAAGCGGGGTATAATCTCAGGCTTTGTTGGTGGGGCTTTCTTGCATGTTTGCAAAGAAGTCCGCTGGCTTGAGTGATTTGAGTAGATTCATGCACGCCTAGACAGGTCAGCTCGTTTTCGTTCGCGATTACCGGACGTGAACAACGGAAGCGGGCCAAGACCCAGGTGGTCAGATATTTGGCAACTCCCTAGGGGGTTTGTGTGTTGAATTTGAATCGCAAAGCTGGTGGCCATGCGGCAGCCCTGTGAATGCATTCGAACTGAAAGTGATTAGATATGACGACCATCCGTGTCAAAGAAAACGAGCCATTCGACGTGGCACTGCGCCGCTTCAAGCGCACCATCGAAAAGCTCGGCTTGCTGACCGACCTGCGGGCGCGCGAGTTCTACGAAAAGCCCACCGCCGAGCGCAAGCGCAAGAAGGCTGCCGCCGTCAAGCGCCACTTCAAGCGCGTACGCAGCATGCAGCTGCCGAAAAAGCTGTTCTGAACAGCGGCTTCGCAAATCCGAACTCGAAGAAGCCCGCTCATCGCGGGCTTTTTCTTTGACACCTCCCGAGCGAGCGCACCATGACACTGAAAGAGCAGATCACCGAGGACATGAAGACCGCGATGCGCGCCAAAGACGCGCCGCGCCTGCTGACCATCCGCGGGCTGCTGGCCGCGTGCAAGCAGCGCGAGGTCGACGAGCGCATCGTGCTCGACGACGCGGCGGTGATTGCCATCATCGACAAGCTCATCAAGCAACGCAAGGACTCGATCTCGCAGTTCGGCGCCGCCGGCCGCACCGACCTGGTCGACAAGGAAACCGCCGAGCTGAAGGTGCTCGAAGGCTACCTGCCCCAGCGTCTGAGCGCAGAAGACATCACCGCCCGGGTGCAGGCCATCGTGACCGAACTCGGCGCGACCGGACCGGGCGACATGGGCAAGGTGATGGCGGCGGTCAAGGCGCAGCTGGCCGGCCAGGCCGACATGGGCCTGGTCTCTGCTGCGGTGAAACAGGCCCTCGCCCGTTGAACTGACAGACAGCATCCGAAGGAACCGCCATGAGCCTGCCGCCGCTCCAGAACCTGAGCCCCGATGTCTGCGCGACCGCCCAGCTCGACGCCACAGCGATGGCGTTACTGGCGCAGGCCGGCTTCCAGAGCGTGATCAACAACCGGCCTGATCACGAAGGCGGACCCGACCAGCCGACCAGCGCCACGCTCGAAGCCGCCGCCACCGCAGCCGGACTGGCTTACGCCCACCTGCCGGTCGCTCCCGGCTACCAGAGCCCCGAGGAGGCAGCCCGCTTCCGCGATCTGCTGACTACGCTGCCCCGGCCCATCGTGGTCTTCTGCCGCACCGGCACACGATCCGGCAAGCTGTTCTGGGCCGCGATGTCGATCTGAACGACGCCGGCGCATTGCCCCTCTGAACGTGCTTGCGCTGTCACGGCTCATCGACCGGCTCAACGAAGCCGTCGGCCGCTGGGTCGCCTGGCTGGTGCTGGCAGCGGTGCTGGTCAGCGCCGGCAACGCGGTGGTCCGCAAGCTGTTCGACACCAGTTCGAACGCCTACCTTGAAGTCCAGTGGTACCTGTTCTCGGCGGTCTTCCTGCTGGCCGCCGGGCACACGCTGCTGCGCCAGGAGCATGTGCGCATTGACGTGCTGTCAGCGCGCTTGTCGGCCCGATCGCGGGCATGGATCGATGTGTTCGGCATCGTCTGCTTCCTGTTGCCGCTCGTGGTGGTGGTGATCAACCTGTCGTGGCCACTGGTGACGCGGGCCTACCTGAGCGGCGAGATGTCGAGCAACGCTGGCGGCCTGATCCGCTGGCCCGTGCTGGCGCTGCTGCCGCTGGGTTTCGGGCTGCTCGGCGCGCAGGGCGTGTCCGAGCTGATCAAGCGCCTGGCCTTCCTGCGTGGATGGCTGCCTGAGCCCGCCGTCACGGAGTCGACATCCGAGGCAGGTCCGTCCTGATGACGGAGCTGTTCGCCGCCAACATGGCGCCCTGGATGTTCGGTTCGCTGGTGGTCTTCCTGCTGATCGGCTTTCCGGTGGCGTTCTCGCTGGGTGCCTGCGGCCTGTTCTATGCGCTGCTCGGCATCGAGCTGGGGCTGATGCCGGCGTCGCTGATGCAGGCACTGCCGCTGCGCATCGTCGGCATCATGCAGAACGACACGCTGCTGGCGATTCCGTTCTTCACCTTCATGGGCCTGATCCTCGAACGCTCGGGCATGGCCGAGGACCTGCTCGACACCATCGGACAGCTGTTCGGCCCGATCCGCGGCGGACTGGCCTACGCGGTGATCTTCGTCGGTGCGATGCTCGCGGCCACCACCGGCGTAGTGGCGGCCTCGGTAATCTCGATGGGGCTGATCTCGCTGCCGATCATGCTGCGCTACGGCTACGACCGGCGCATTGCGGCCGGCACGATCGCGGCTTCGGGGACACTGGCGCAGATCATCCCGCCGTCGCTGGTGCTGATCGTGCTGGCCGACCAGCTGGGGCAGAGCGTGGGCACGCTGTACCAGGGCGCACTGGTGCCTGCACTGATGCTCACCGGGCTGTACGTCGTCTACATCGCGGTGATCAGCGTGGTGCGGCCGCAGTGGGTGCCGGCGATGCCTGCGTCGGCGCGCACGATGTTTCGAGACTCATCCGGCTCGGGCTGGAAAACCCGAGTGCAGCTGGGGGCACGGGTGATCTTCGTGCTGATCCCGCCACTGGCGCTGATCTTCCTCGTCCTCGGCACGATCTTCCTCGGCGTCGCCACCCCGACAGAAGGCGGCGCGATGGGTGCGGCCGGCGCGCTCGCCATCGCGATCGCGCGGCGCCGGCTCGACCTGCCCCTGCTGCGTCAGGCGATGGAGAGCACCACGCGGCTGTCGTGCTTCGTGCTGTTCATCCTGATCGGGTCGACGGTATTCAGTCTCGCATTCCAGGCGGTCGACGGGCCGAAATGGGTCGAGCACCTGCTGACCGGCTTGCCCGGCGGCGTGCTGGGTTTCCTGATCGTCGTCAACCTGCTGATCTTCCTGCTGGCGTTCTTCCTCGATTTCTTCGAACTCGCCTTCATCGTCGTGCCCCTGCTCGCCCCGGTGGCAACAGCGCTCGGCATCGACCTGGTGTGGTTCGGCGTGCTGCTGGCGGTCAACATGCAGACCTCTTTCATGCATCCGCCGTTCGGCTTCGCGCTGTTCTACCTGCGCAGCGTCGCGCCGGACCGCGAGTACACCGACGCGATCACCGGCCAGCGCATTGCACCGATCACGATCGGCCAAATCTACCGGGGCGCGATCCCGTTCGTGCTGATCCAGCTGGCGATGGTCGCAACGATCATTGCGTTCCCGGGGATGGTTTCGCGAAGCCACGATGCCGCGACGCACATCGACGCCGACGCGGTGTTGCGCCAGATGCAGACGGAGCAGAACGCGGCCGATGCCGCCGAGGAAGACCCGATGAAAGCGCTGCAAGAGTCGGTCGAGGCCGACCGCAAGGCACCGCCCTCCAAGTAAATGACCCCCTCTCCCTCTGGGAGAGGGCTGGGGTGAGGGCAGCGAGTGATAACGGTCGCCGCACGCAGCCCCTCATCACCCCCACCCTCTCCCCAAAGGGGCGAGGGAGTTGATGTCAGAACCTTACGCCCTGCATGTACCGATCGAAGCTGGCTTCGGCGAACCGGAACCACAGGTTCTGATCGCGGCGGAAGGCGGCGTAGTCGTCGTAGACCTTCTTCCAGTTCGGGTTCTTCGCGCTCAACTCTTCGTACAAGCCCATCGACTGCTTGAAGGCTTCGTCAAGCACCGGCTTCGGAAACGGCAGCACCTTGACGCCGGCCGCCACCAGCGCCTTCAGCGCCGGCGGGTTCTTCGCGTCGTAGTTGGCCTGCATGTCGACGTGCACATGCGACGCCGCCATCTCGACGATGGTCTTGTAGTCCGCAGGCAAGGCCGCATAGGCCTGCGTGTTGACGAAGAAGTCGATCTGCGGGCCGCCCTCCCACCAGCCGGGGTAGTGATAGAACGGGGCGACCTTGTTGAAGCCGAGCTTCTGATCGTCGTAGGGGCCCACCCATTCGACGGCGTCGATCGTGCCCTTCTCCAGCGCCTGGTAGACCTCGCCGCCGGGGATGTTCTGCGCCACCGCACCCATGCGTTCGATGACGCGACCGGCGAATCCACCGATGCGGATCTTCAGGCCCTTGATGTCGGCCAGTGTCTTGATTTCCTTGCGGTACCAACCGCCCATCTGCACCCCGGTGTTGCCGCCGGGGAAGTTGATGATGTTGTACTTGGCGTAGAACTCGCGCATCAACTTCAGGCCGTTGCCGCGGTACATCCAGGCTGTCATCTGGCGCGAGTTCAGCCCGAACGGGATCGCCGCGCCGATCGCGAAGGTCTCGTCCTTGCCGAAGTAGTAGTACGGCACCGTGTGCGCCATCTCGACCGTGGCCGCCTGCACGCCATCAACCACACCGAACGGGGGCAGCAGCTCACCGGCCGGGTGCACGCTGATATGGAACTTGCCTCCAGTCATCTCGCCGACCTTCTTTGCAAACAACTCTGCGGCGCCGTAGATGGTGTCCAGCGACTTCGGGAAGCTCGACGCGAGCCGCCAGCGCAGGTTGGCCTGCGCGTGCACGATGGCCGGAGCGGACGCTGCGGCCAGCACACCAGCCAGGCCGCTGTGACGGATGAATCGACGACGTTGCATGCCTCGCGCTCCTGCGACCGGCCAGATCTGGCTCATTGCGTGTGATCGATCCCGTGCGGCTCAGCTGCCGGCGATCTTCATCGAGTCGATCAGCACCGAGCCGATCGTCTTGCCGCCCATCGTGTACGCGTCGGCACCAACCGCGGAGATGTTCTGGAACATCTGTTTCAGGTTGCCGGCGATGGTGATCTCGTGCACCGGATACGCGATGCGGCCGCGCTCGACCCAGAAGCCGGCGGCGCCGCGCGAGTAGTCGCCGGTGACCTGGTTGACGCCCTGCCCCATCAGCTCGATGACGAACAGGCCGCGATCGAGCTTGCGCAGCATCGCCGGCAGATCGTCGCCGGGATGGGTCAGGCGGCTGGTCAGCGTGAGGTTCTGCGACCCGCCTGCATGACCGGTGGTGCGCATCCCCAGCTTGCGCGCCGAGTAGCTCGACAGGAAATAGCCCTGCGCCACGCCACCTTTGACAACTTCGCGTGCCTGGGTGACCACGCCCTCGTCGTCGAACGGTGCGCTGCTCTTGCCACGTCCCAGGTGCGGGTCTTCGTGGATGTCGATGTGCCGCGACAGCACCCGCTTGCCCAGGCTGTCGAGCAGGAAGCTCGACTTGCGGTACAGCGCACCGCCACTCACCGCCTGCACATAGGCGCCGAGCAGACCCGCCGCGACGGTCGATTCGAACAGCACCGGCACCTCGCAGGTCTTGACCTTGCGTGACTTCAGGCGCGACAGCGCGCGCTCGGCGGCGTAGCGGCCCACCGCCTCGGGCTGAGCCAGATCGCCGGCCGCGCGCATCGAGCTGTACCAGGCGTCGCGCTGCATGTCGTCGCCAGTGCGACCGGGCAGCGATGCGATCGGCGCCACCGACAGCGAATGCCGCGAACTGGCGTAGCCGCCCCGAAATCCGCGGCTGTTGCCGGCGAAGAAATGCGACTGCTGCGCCGAGACTCCGGCCCCTTCGGAATTGGTGATCCGCTTGTCGACGGACAGTGCCGCCCGCTCGCAGCGCCGGGCAATCTCAGCAGCGCCTTCGGCATCGATAGCCCACGGATGGAACAGGTCGAGGTCGAGCGTGGCTGCGTCGCCGAACGCCAGATCGGCCGCATCAGGCAGTCCGGCGGCCGGGTCCTCGGCGGTGAAGCGCGCGATGTCGTGTGCCGCGCGCACTGTCTGCTCGAGTGCCGCACGGGAAAAATCGGAGGTGCTCGCATTGCCGCGCCGCTGGCCCATGTAGATCGACACGCCGATGGACTTGTCGCGGTTGCGCTCGACGTTCTCGATCTCGCCTTTGCGCACCGACACCGACAGGCCGACGCCCTCGGACACCTCGGCGCCCGCATCGCTGGCCCCGAGCGAGGCGGCGAATTTCAGCGCGTCGTCGACCAGCTGCTGGAAATCGGCACGGGAGTAGGCAAATCCGGTGGGTGAGGATGACGGCAAGGTCGTGCTGGGCATGGGTATGGGCGCAAGGTGAGATGCTGGGTGTGGCAAGGGCCGTGTCGGGTCGGATTCGCGCAGACATCGTCGCTTCGACGGAAATGCCATGCCGATGCCGGCCGGGGCGCAGAGGCCGAAACCTCGTAGCTATGATACCGAGCGCTTGTCCGCAGACGACGTTGTCCTGCACATCGCCCTGCGCCCTGCCCCGATCAGCGCGCAACCACGTAAATCCCCCACACGACATGCCACAGAACGACTCCGCGGACACTTCAGAAACCGAACCCATCCCGGCGTGGCTGACGCGTCCGAGCAAGACGCGGCGCAAGAAGGACTCGCACGACCTGCAGGACCTGGGCGTGGCGCTGGTCGAGATGCCGGACAACCGGCTGGTCGACCTGCCGATGGACGAGATCCTGATGGACGCGATCCGCCAGTACCGCGGGACCAAGACGCACGAAGGCCGGCGTCGTCAGATGCAGTACATCGGCAAGCTGATGCGCCGCACCGATCCCGAACCGCTGCGCGAGGCGGTGGCTGCGATGCAGCTCGGTCATGCGAAGGACGCACTGGCGCTGCACGACGCCGAGCGCTGGCGTGCCGAGCTGATCGCCAGCGACGATGCACTGACCGACTGGACGGCGCAGCGCCCGCAGGCCGACGTGCAACAGTTGCGCAGCCTGATCCGCGCGGCTCGCAAGGACGCGTCAGTGGCACCCGAGCAGCGCAGCGGCAGGGCGTTCCGTGAGCTGTTCAAGTTCATCCGCCAATACCCGATGCAACAACAGGCCGAATCGGCCGACGACACCTGACGACCCCCGACGAGAGATCGACATGAGTGAAGCCACCGCCCCCGTTTTCGACACCGTGCGAATCGGCATCGTGTCGATCAGCGACCGAGCCTCGTCCGGCGTCTATGAGGACAAGGGCTTGCCAGCGCTGAAAGACTGGCTATCGCGCGCCGTGCTCAATCCGGTGCTGTGGGAAACACGCCTGATCCCAGACGATCTGGACGGCATCCGCGCCGCACTGTGTGCACTGGTCGACGATGCCGGCTGCGACCTCGTGCTGACCACCGGAGGTACCGGCCCGGCACTGCGCGACGTGACACCCGAAGCCACGCTGGCGGTGGCGCACAAGGTGATGCCAGGCTTCGGCGAGCAGATGCGCAGCATCAGCCTGAACTTCGTGCCGACGGCGATCCTGTCGCGGCAGGTTGCGGTGATTCGAGGCAAGGCGCTGATCATCAACCTGCCGGGGCAGCCGAAATCGATCGCCGAGACGCTGGAAGGCCTGCCGGCCGCAACACCCGCCGTGCCGGGCATCTTCGCGGCCGTGCCGTACTGCATCGACCTGATCGGTGGGCCGTATTTCGAGACCGATCCAGCTGTCTGCAAGGCATTCCGGCCGAAGACGGCGCTGCGGCCCACACCGCCGTGAAGCCGACGCGCTCAGAGGGTGCGAGGATTTCTTCGCGCAGCAGAAAGCCTCGCCCCCTCTACTTCATCATCTGCTTGTAGTGCTCGGCGTCGAAGGCCTCGGCAGGTTGCGCTTCACGGTGCACCTCGCAGCCGGGCTGCGCGGCCGACAGCGTCTCGATGGCCGCCCACAGCAGCGCGATCTGGTGCGCCGAGCCGGCCGCGTTGTCGATCAACCCGCGCATCGCCTGCGCCACCGGGTCGTCACCCTGCGTCACGCCGTAGGCTGAAAAGCCCATGCGGGCCGACGCCTCTTCACGAGCCGCATCGGACTGCGCCTCGATGATGCGAGCCGGAATACCCACCGCCGTGGCGCCCGGCGGCACCGGCTTCAGCAGCACCGCGTTCGATCCGACCCTCGCGCCGTCGCCGACGGTGAAACCGCCCAGCACCTTGGCGCCCGCGCTGACGACCACGCCCTTGCCCAGTGTCGGATGACGCTTGCTGCCCTTGTAGAGCGAGGTGCCGCCCAGGGTCACGCCCTGGTAGATGGTGCAGTCGTCACCGATTTCCGCAGTCTCGCCGATCACGACGCCCATGCCGTGATCGATGAAGACACGGCGCCCGATCACGGCGCCCGGATGGATCTCGATGCCGGTCAGGAAACGCGCCACATGCGAGGTGAAACGCCCCAGCCAGTGCCACTCGTTCACCCAGCAGGCGTGGGCGATGCGGTGCAGCGCCAGCGCATGCAGGCCCGGGGAGCAGGTCAGCACTTCCAGCGTCGACCGAGCCGCCGGATCGCGCTCGCGGATGCAGTCGATGTCTTCGCGCAGGCGTGTGAACATGGAAATGCGAAATTCGAATGAAGCTGCGAGTTTAGCGACGCGAATTTCGGACCGACCCGGGTGCGGATTTGAGCTTGGCCCGGCGTCGCCTCAGTCCGCCTTGTGGCTGCGTCCCGTCGACACGGTTGCGGCGGCACGAGCGATGCCGCGCAGGATGTGCACCTCCTCCTGCGTCAGCTGCGCCCGATTGAGCAACTGGCGAAGCCGCGGCATCAGCTTCTGCGGCGCCTCCGGATTCAGAAACCCGATGTCAACGAGCACCCGCTTCCAATGATCGAGCGCGCCCTGCACTGCCACCGCGTCGGCCAGCGTCGGGTCAGCGGTGCGCGAGACGACCTCGAAGCCGCCCAGCGCCTGTCGCCAGTCGTAGGCGATCAGCTGCACCGCCTGCGCCAGGTTCAGCGATCCATAGCCCGGCGCGGTCGGAATGCTGAGGCAGGCGTGGCACAGGTACACGTCGTCGTTGCTCATCCCGTAGCGCTCGGATCCGAAGACGAATGCGACCCGGTGCGGTTGCGAGACCAGCGTCGAGAACAACTCGCGTGGCGCGTGCGTCGGCGGTCCGAAATCTCGCGGTGTCATCGCGGTGGCGCACGCGTAAGTGATGCCGTCGAGCGCCTCGGCCAGCGTGTCGACGACGCGCGCACCGTCGAGCACGTCGAGCGCACCGCTGGCCAGCGAAATCGCATCGGCCTTGCCCTTGACGTTCGAGTAGCGTGGCGAAACGAGAACCAGGTCCGAGAAACCCATGACCTTCATGGCCCGCGCGGTCGATCCGACATTGCCCGGGTGGCTCGTGTTGAGCAGCACGAAACGCGTGGTGTCGGCGGTCGGAATCAACGGGGCATCTAGGGTTTGCATGGGGTGACCGCTAAAATCTCGATTATCGGAAGTCAGTGCAGCTCGGATTCGAGTCGCCGATCCCGATCTGCTCTTTCTTCCTGCCAGTCCCCACCACACCACAGGGTTGCACCATGTCGCAAGCGCTCCATCCGATGCTCAACATCGCCATCAAGGCGGCACGAACGGCCGGGGCGTTGATCAATCGGGCATCGATGGACGTCGACCTGCTGCGAATCAGCAGCAAGGCCCCGAACGACTTCGTGACCGAGGTCGACCAGGCCGCCGAGCGCGCGATCATCGAGGTGCTGCTCGCCGCGTACCCGGGCCACGGCATCCTGGCCGAGGAATCGGGCAGCGAGCACGGTGCGAAGGACAGCGACTACGTCTGGATCATCGACCCACTCGACGGCACCACCAATTTCATCCACGGCTTTCCGGTCTATGCGGTGTCGATCGCGCTCGCCTACAAGGGCCAGGTGCAACAGGCGGTGGTCTACGACCCGTCGCGCAACGACTTGTTCTACGCGTCGAAGGGCCGCGGTGCCTTCCTCAACGACAAGCGCCTGCGCGTGTCCAAGCGCATCCGCATGTCCGAATCGCTGATCGGCACCGGCTTTCCGTTCCGCAAGGGCGACAACTTCAAGCGCTATGTGCAGATGTTCGAAGCGGTGATGCAGAACTGCGCCGGGCTGCGGCGCCCGGGCGCCGCAGCGCTCGACCTGTGCTATGTGGCAGCGGGCTACTACGACGGATTCTTCGAGACCGGCCTGAGCCCCTGGGACATCGCCGCCGGCTCGCTGCTAATCACCGAGGCCGGTGGCCTGATCGGCAACTTCACCGGCGAATCCGACTACCTTTACCAGCGCGAGGTCGTGGCTGGCAACCCGAAGATCTACGGCCAACTGGTCCAGACGCTGGCGCCGTACACCCGCGTGATCAAGGCCGAAACGGGATCGACTGCCTCAGCCACCGCTGCGGCGACTCGCACCGAAGCCGAGGCCGATGTGACGCCCGAGCAGGCACTGTCGGCATCGCTGGGGCTGGCCAACGCGGTCAGCGAACCCGCACCCGCCGCACCGAAAAAGCCGACCGCAGTGCGCATCCGCAAGGCCGACCTGAAACCCAAGGACGACGCGCCGTTCTGATCCGGCGTGGATCACTGACCCCTCGCTCCATGCCACGACAGAGTCACGGCTGGAGGCCAGAACCGCCAACAGCCGCGCCATAGGCAGGGTGGGGGGCGTGGTGTCGCCGACGATGCCGCGTGCGTCGTCGGACTCTTGAAGGTGGTGGCGTTGTTGCTGGTCCCGGTCAAGCGGCTGGGATGCTCAGAATCTGACTGAGCTGGAGGTCTTCGTTGCCGCCGAGGCCACGAGGCACCACTCCGGTGGTCTCCGTAGACGGCCTTGGAGAGGCTCTGCAGGCTGCCTCAGTTGCTGCGACCCTGATCGATTCGACGATCGTAAGCCACCACGTCGTCGGGCATCTTGCTGCCGAGCAGCGGCTTGTCGAGGGGTCTGAAGACCTGAGCCTGGAGACCGGCCAGCGCGTCGGACCGCTCCAGGGCCTTCAGGACGGCCTCGGGGTTGATCATCATGGAGAAAGGATTGGCGATTGATTGGCTGGGTTGCATCGAATATCTCCGTCAAGTTGATAAGGCAACTCTAGGATCGCCCGCTTGGGCTGCCAGTCGTCTTGTAACCATTTGAAGCGTCAGAAGTCCGCTGACACGGTTGTCAGGCAACGAAACGCCCTCCCCTCACCGAGGCGCGGTTTTCCGCATGCGCAGCGTGAGCGCCGTGGCAGTCCGGTCGCGCCCGACGCGGCGGGCGAAGTCGGCAGCAGTGAGTTCGAGATCGCTGCGCAAATTGACGTCCGCTCCCCGGGCGATGAGCCGCTCCACGCTGTCGGAGGTGCCGTACTGAGCCGCCATCATCAGCGGCGTGGTGCCGTTGGGAGAGCGCGCATTGACGGCTGCCCCACGATCGAGGAGGAGGCGCAACGCTTCCTCGTCAGGTGCCGTGGCCGCGTAGTGCAGCGCCGACCATCCGGGCCGATTGACGGCGGCACCTCGCTTCAACAGACGCTCGACCAGTTTCGGCTGCGCGCGCAGGCTGGCCAGCATCAAGGCCGTTTCGCCCGCCGGATTGGTCGCTTCCAGATTCAGGGCCTGGCTGGCAATCAGCGCATCAGCGACCGCGAATGATTCAAGGCGGAGCGCCAGGATGACACCCGGCTGGCCCTGCTCATCAAGCGTGTTCGGATCGAAACCTCGTTTCAGCAAGTCGTCGACGGTGTTGCGATGGTCTCGCTTGATGGCGGTGAAAAAATCCTCGTACGATCCTGCGTGAACCGACTGAAATCCAATTAAAACAATTAGATAAAAGAATAATTGAAAGTAATTTCTACGTTTTTTCATCGGGCTCGTCGGCGCTGATCCTGAAAAGCCGCTCGAAATTGGCGCTGGTGGCGTGGGCAATTTCCTCGACGGCCACCCCCTTCAGTTCCGCCATTTGTTTGGCCACCCACGGCACCAAGGCGGGCGTGTTGGTCTTGCCGCGGAAAGGCGCCGGAGCGAGGTACGGGCTGTCGGTCTCGATCAGGCAGCGGTCGAGCGGGACAAAGCGCGCCACCGAGCGAAGGTCCTCGGCATTCTTGAAGGTGATGATTCCCGAGAACGAGATGTAGAAGCCGAGGTCCAGTGCCGCACGGGCCACAGCCATCGTTTCGGTGAAGCAGTGAAACACCCCGCCGACCCGGTGCTCGCCTTCGGTGGTCAGCACGTCCAGGGTGTCCTGCGATGCGCTGCGGGTGTGGATGATCAGCGGCAGCCCGGTGCGGTGCGCGGCCTGGATGTGAACGCGGAACCGCTCCCGCTGCCACTCCATCTCGGCGACCGAACGTCCATTCAGCCGGAAGTAGTCGAGCCCGGTTTCCCCCAATGCCACCACGCGCGGACGGGCGGTAAGCGCGACCAGGTCGTCGACGGAAGGCTCGCGCACGCCCTCATTGTCCGGATGCACGCCTGCGCTCGCCCAGAAGTTGTCGTATGCCAGCGCCAGCGCATGGACTTCGTCGAACTCTTCCAGCGTCGTACAGATGCACAGGGCCCGATCCACCTGGGCGGCCTGCATTTCGGCGCGGATGTCCGGCAGCCGGGACAGCAGGTCCGGGGAACTGAGATGGCAATGGGAATCGACGTACATCGTTTGCAGCAGCGCAGCCGCTGCCGGACTCAGATCGTCTGGGTGGGCTTGGGCGATGAGATCGCGGTGCCCAGCAATTCCTCGATCCGGGTGCGGAGCACGCGGGTCTTTTCATCTGAGGGAAAGCGCACGCCAACACCCTGGGTGCGTCCGCCCGACGCATTGGGCGGGGTGATCCAGGCGACCTTCCCTGCGACCGGATAGCGCTGATTGTCTTCAGGCAACGACAAGAGCAGGTAGATGTCCTCGCCGAGTCGGTACTCGCGGGTGGTTGGCACGAACAGGCCGCCGTCGGTGAGCACCGGGATGTAGGCGGCGTAGAGCGCTCCCTTCTCGCGGAACACCAGCTGGATCACGCTGGGACGGCTGCCCGCCAGCGCAGGGATGGCGGCAGTGGCAGGCGGGCGCGGAACGGGATCGGACATGGCTTCAGTTTATCGAACGCGGAGGACTGCTGTCGTGGACTTCGGCACGGTGAGCGCCGTATGGGCCTGCGTGACCAGCAGTTCGATGGTCAGCGCGGCCTGCCAAGGGTGTTCGGCATGCCGAGCGACTCGGCCGATCTCGCGGTACCAGCGGGTCAGCTCCTCGATCGAAGCTCGCCCGTTGATCAAGCCGAAAGGGAAATAGCGAGGTGCGGCCCCCACGGCTGCGCGCATCGCGTCGTGGCAGACCTTGAACAGCATGTCGATCACGCGCGACAGGGGCCAGGCCGTCAGACCCGCAGCATCTCCCCGGGCCAACTGCTCGGGCAGGGCCAGCCAGGCGCGCGCATCGAGACCTTCGCGAAACCAGCTCAACGCTTCTTCCGGCTGTCCGCCTGCGGCCGCCAGCAAGACCTCGGGCTGCATGACGCCCTGCGCTTGCAGCCAGGCAGCAGCCACCGTCGGTTCGGGTAGATCGAGCCGCACCGCCTGGCAACGGCTGCGTATGGTCGGCAGCAGCGCATCTGCTGACGCGCCTGCCAGTACGAAACGCAGGTTGCCAGGCGGCTCTTCGAGCGTCTTCAACAGTGCGTTGGCGGAAATGCCGTTCATTCGCTCCGCCGGGAAAACCACCACCACCTTGCCGTGGGCCCGCGCCGCCGTCGTCTGCGCAAAGGAGACGATGCGTCTAACCTCGTCGACGCGGATGTCCTTGCTGGGCTTGCGTTTGCCGGATGTCTCACCTTTGCTCGATCCGCCCTCCTCACCCGCATCATCGGTGCTCCAACCCAGCGCCTCGCGCAGCGCCTCCGGCACCAGCACCATCAGGTCGGGGTGCGAACGAGCCTGCACGAGACGGCAACTGGCGCAGTGTCCACAAGGGCGCGTGCTCTGGCTCGGCGGGCTTTCGCACAACCAGGCCTGTGCCAGCGTCAACGCCATCTCGAACTGCCCCACGCCCTGCGGCCCGTGGATCAGCAACGCATGCGCGCGTTGCGTCTCCAGCGCCGCACGCAAGGGATCGGCCAGCCAGGGCAGCGGCACAGGCGCTGTCGTTTGAGGCGCGTCGATCACCAGCACCGCCCCGCCAGAGCGGTCATCACCTGGCGGCTCACCGCATCGCGGTCAACCGAAGAATCGATGCGAACGAAGCGCTGCGAATAGGTCTCGGCGCGCACTCGATAGCCGTCGCTCACGCGGCTGAAGAAAGTGGCATCCTGCTGTTCGAAACGGTCTGGGGTGCGGGCGGCCGCGAGGCGCTCCGCCGCCTGCTCGGCGCTGACGTCGAACCAGAACGTGAGATCCGGTTGCAACTCGGCGTGGACCCACGATTCGAGTGTTTTCAGCACCGCACTGTCGAAGCCCCGGCCGGCGCCCTGATAGGCAAAGGTCGCATCGGTGAAGCGATCGCACAGCACCGTGTCGCCGCGCGCCAGTGCCGGTGCGATCACCTGCTGCACGTGGTCACGTCGGGCGGCAAACACCAGCAGGGCTTCGGTCAACGCATCCATCGGGGCATTCAAGAGCAACTCGCGCAGGCGCTCGGCGAGCGGTGTGCCACCCGGTTCTCGAGTCACCACGACGGTGTGTCCCGAAGCGCGCAGTTGCTCGGCCACCGGCTCGATGTGGGTGCTCTTGCCGGCGCCGTCGATGCCTTCGAATGTGATGAATCGCCCTCGCATTTCGCCCTCTTCTTTCCTGCGTCGTCTTGCGTGGAAACTGGCCGACGCACTGGCCGGCGTCAACGTCCACGCTGGTACTTGTTGACGGCTCGATTATGGGCGGCGAGGTCGTCGCTGAACTCGCTCGAGCCGTCGCCGCGCGCCACGAAATACAGCGCGTGGATCGCTTCGGGATGCAGCGCCGCCAGCAGTGAAGCGCGGCTCGGCATCGAGATCGGCGTTGGCGGCAGGCCCGTGCGGACGTAGGTGTTGTACGGCGTGTCGGTCTGCAGGTCGCGCTTGCGCAGGTTCCCGTCGAATGTCGTGCCGAGCCCGTAGATCACCGTCGGGTCGGTCTGCAGTGGCATGCCGATGCGAAGGCGGTTGACAAACACAGCAGCCACCTTGCCGCGATCGCCCGCCTGTCCGGTTTCCTTCTCGACGATGGACGCCAGCGCCAGCGCTTCATCGGGCGTGCGCAACGGTGTGTCGGCCGAGCGCTCGGCCCATGCGGCCTCCAGACGCTGACGCATCGCGTGATGCGCACGGCGCAGCACGGAAAGGTCGGTGCTGCCCTTGCTGTACGAGTAGGTGTCGGGGTAGAAGCGCCCTTCCGCCGGCGTGGACGGATCGCCCAAAGCGGCCATCAGTTCGGCCTCGGTCATCGATGCGGTGGTCGGCTTCAGGGCCTCTGCGCGGGCCAGTTCGGCGCGGAACTGTCTCAGCGTCCAGCCCTCGTTCAACCGCACCACCGCCATCGTCTCGTCGCCACGCACCATCATGCCGAGCAAGCTGATCGGCGTCGTGTTGCGATTGATTTCGTAGCTGCCGGCACGGATTCGGCGTGCCTCGCCGGACCACCGAAACCACTCGTACAACAACCACGGAGGAGTCTGCACGCCGGCGCGTACCCAGGCGTCGGCGATGCTGCGTGGAGAGGTTCCTGGGTCGATCGATACCTCGACGGTGTCGCTGCCCAGCACCAGCGGTCGGTGCAACCACAAATACAACGATGCGGCAGATGCCATCACGAGCAAGCACAAAGCCACCAGCAACCCGACGATCCTGCGTTTCAATCGATGGCCCGGAGCGGTCGAATGACGCGGTTGGAACCAACGCTTGGATGACACCGAGAGCGACCGGGAAACATCCTACAAATCATAATCGGCACATGAACCAGCCGCTGAACCGATCCCTCGCCGTGCCACTGACCCACTGGGGCGTGATACGCGCCCGCGGTGCCGATGCGGCCAAGTTCCTGCATGGCCAGTTGACCCAGGACGTGTTGCAGCTTGGACGGTCCCAGGCGCGGCTGGCCGGGTACTGTTCGGCCAAGGGGCGACTGCTGGCGAGCTTCTTGTTGTGGAAGCCGGCCGACGACGAGGTCCTGCTGGCCTGTCATGGGAGCGTGCTGGAGTCGACTCTGAAGCGCTTGTCCATGTTCGTGATGCGTGCGCAATGCAAGCTCGACGACGCGACCGCCGAGGTCGCCGTGCTGGGTGTCACCGGTGACTTGGCGAGCAACGAGACCGAGGGGTTGCCGGTCTGGGGCAAACGCGACGACGCCGAAGGCTGCTGGATCCGGCTGCCTGAAGTCGATGGCGTTGCGCGGGCCTGGCGAGTCACTTCGGTTGGACCAGCCGCAGCCGTCGACCCGGCGGCATTGATGGCCTGGCGGCAGCTCGAAATCGACAGCGGGATCGTGATGATCGAGGCCGCGACTGTCGATCAATTCGTGCCACAGATGCTGAATTTCGAGTTGATCGGCGCGGTGAATTTCCAGAAGGGTTGCTACCCCGGCCAAGAGGTGGTGGCACGCTCGCAGTACCGCGGCACCACCAAGCGCAGGACATTCCTCTTCGCCTGCGACGCGCCCGTTGCGGCCGGCCAGGAGGTGTTTCACAGCGCCGATCCGGAGCAGCCTGCGGGCCTGGTTGCCGGGGCGGCCCAAGCCGACGACTCCATGTCGTATCGAGCGCTGATCGAAGTCAAGCTCGCCGCACTCGAAGGCGGCAGCCTGCATCTAGGCGCGATCGACGGCGCATTGTTGAAGCCCTGCCCGCTGCCCTACGAGGTGTTGGGCGCCGAGCCCCTCTGACGAACAGTTGATGACACGCGAGTTGTTTGTCTACTTCCAGCTCGATGTGCGTCAGGCCGATGCGGTGCAGGCGGCAGTGATCGACATGCAGGCACAGCTGCGCAGCGAGTTCCCGGGCTTGCGGGCCAGACTGCTGAAGCGCATCGATGCATCCAGCGGCAGCGAAACGTGGATGGAGACCTATGCGATGGCGCCGTCCGACAGCGTCGATGGTGTGACCGAGGCCCTGAGCTCGACCATCGAGCAGCGCGCTGCGGCATGGCGCGATCTGCTCGATGGGACGCGCCACGTGGAGTTGTTTGCCGCATGTGCCTGATCGCGCTGGCCATCGATCAGAGCAGGCGGTTCCCGTTGGTGATAGCCGCCAACCGGGACGAGTTCTTCGCACGCCCGGCCGCGCGGCTGGGCTGGTGGACACCGGATGCAGGCGGCCCGGCCGTCCTGGCCGGCCGCGACCTCGAAGCCGGTGGCACCTGGCTGGGCCTGACCGCCCAGGGTCGGCTGGCGATGGTCACCAATGTGCGCAATCCCTCTCGCGTCGACCCGGCCGCGCCGTCGCGGGGCCAGATCGTCCCGCAGTGGTTGTCGGGACGCGAGCCGACCGACCGCTTCTGGATGCGGACCGCGCTGCTGGGCTACAACGGATTCAATCTGATCGCCGCCGATTTCAAGCGCGGCGAGTGCTTCTGGGCATCCAACCTCGACGCCCATCCCAAGCGGCTGGAACGCGGCACCTACGGTGTGTCGAACGCGGCTCTGGACACCGCCTGGCCCAAGACCAACGCGTTGAAGTCCCGCGTGCGCGAGGCGCTGTCATCGGCCGATTCGGTCGATGCGCTCTCGACCGCGCTGTTCGCTGCGCTCACCGATCGCCGCATCGCCGACGACGCCAACCTGCCCTCGACCGGCGTGCCGCTCGAACTGGAACGTGAGTTGTCGGCGGCGTTCATCCGCGCGCCTGAGCGGCAGTACGGCACCCGGTGCTCGACGCTGGTGATCAGCGAGCGGGTCGGGCGCGGCCTGATCACGCACGTGATGGAGCGCAGCTACACCGCGAGCGGTGCGGTCTCGCTGCTGCGCCAGGCCGCGCTGAAGGGCTGGCCGCCGCGCTACAGCGACGACGCCGACACGGAACCGGTCGAGCAGGCCGTCGTATCGGACGCGCCGCGCACCCGCGTGCGCAGTCTGCTCAAGCCCGCCGTGGCGCCGCGCCGCAGTGCGAAAGCTGCGACGCCCTGATCCGTCAGCGCAGGTTGCCGGTGTGGCCCAGCGAGTAGCGGCCGGGTTGCGGCCACACCGTCAGGCCGTGCGGCTCCTGGCCCACCTTGATGGTGTCGACTGCGCCGGTCACCGTGTCGAATCGGTAGACGACGTTGTCGAAACGGCCCGACAGCCACAGGTGCTTGCCGTCGGCGCTGACGTTGCCCATGTCGGGGCTGCCGCCACCCGGCACCGGCCAGGTCTTCAACACCTTCTGGGTCGCGAAGTCCATCACCGAGACGCTGCCCTCGCCGCGGCGCTTGCCCAGAACGCTGTTGCTGCCGCGATTGGCCACGTACAGCAGCTTGCCGTCGCGGCTGGGGTACAGCCCATGGGCGCCGACGCCGGTGGGGATGAATCCGACCTGCTTGAAGCTGGCGCCATCGACCACATGCACGCCGTCGGCCATCATGTCGGCGACGTAGAACAGCGTGCCGTCGGGCGACGCACGCACGTCCTGCGGCATGCCGGGCGTGGTGCAGATCTCGCCACCCAACTGCGACGGGTCGGGAATCTTGCGGGGCTTCTTCCCGGGCTTCGCCAGCAACGACAGCACTTCCGGGCGCGCGTAGTAGCGGCTCAGCTTCAAGGTGCCGAGCACGCGCTTGTCGACCAGGTCGATCTTCGTGATCGAGCCGTTGAACTCGCAGGTGAAGAAGGCGTAGCGACCATCGATCGAGAAGTCGGCGTGGTTGATGCCGCCACAGTCGGGTGTGTCGATCGAATACTGCAGCGCCAGGTCGCGAGGATCGCGGAAATCGAGTCGCTTGTAGGCCTCGGCGACGACGATCGCGTGACGACCATCGGGCGTCCAGTACATGTTGTACGGGTCATCCACCGCAATCGACGTGCCGGGCTTGCCGGTCAACGGGTCGATCGGAGTCAGGCTGCCGTCGGTGCGTCGCTCGGCGTTGTTGGCGACCCAGAGCGTGCGCAGATCCCACGACGGCACCACATGCTGTGGGTGGGTGCCGACCTTGAACGTGTCGACAACCTTCAGGGTCTTCGGATCGATCACCGACACCGTATTCGCTGCGCGGTTCGGCACGTAGACCCGCTCGAGCGCACCGGCGACTGCCGGACTCAGGTGACCTGGACCGGTTTCGCTGTAGAGGTTGTTTCGAACGATCACGGGCGGCATTCCGGGCACCGTGACCGGCGCCGCGCCGATCGATGCGACGGGTGACTTCGAGGGGGTCTGCGATCGGATGCCCGCAACGGCACACAGGGCAGCGATTCCACACAGCACGGGCAGCAAGCGACGAGACAGGAAGGGAGAACGGATCAGAGAGGGTTGCATCAGTGGGTGGTGAAGAAAGGTGAGTAAGCCGGTTCAGCGCGATCGCGCGACGGCCTGGCGGATGGCCGCCGTGGTGCGAGAAACGATCAGGTCGACGCCGATTTGACCCAGCGCTGCGGTTGATGCGCCGGGGTCGCCGCTGACGCCAAGTGCCTTCGCGGCAGCGGCATCTCGGGTTGACTTCAGCTGATCCCTGCGCACCAGGGTCGCATCGGTCGCCAGCATCAGCGATGTGTCGGCCGCACCCGCGTGGGTGCCTATCTGAGCGTCAGTCAATCCGCGGTCTCTCAGCGCCTGGTTGTAAGGCGTCTGTGCGGCATCGTAGTAAGTGCCGATGAAGTGCGCATGAATCGTCGATTTGGCCCAGTCGTGGTTCAGCCGGGTGGCCACCGATTCCAGCAGCGATTGGTAGCCGCCGTGGTCGCCAATCATCACCACGTCGGTAAACCCATGCTGCTTGAAGCTGCGTGCGGCGCCATCGACGACGGCCTTGAAGGCATCGTCGGGGATTGACACCGTGCCGACGAAGCGCATGTGCTGCGTCGGCGGGGAGACCTGGCCTTCCGGTACATAGGCAATCACCGGGGCGACCAGCGCATTGCCCAGCGCGAGTGCGATCCGCTCGGCCAGCACCTTGACGCGCACGTTGTGCTTTCCCAGTGTCATGTGCGGACCACTCTGCTCGATGCCGCCGACCGGAATGATCACCGTGGTCTTGCCGGCCTTCAGCGCATCGCGCACCTCGGTCCAGGTCAGGTCTTCGATGTGCAGGCTCGCCTGGGCGTGAGCGGGATGCGGCACCAGGCCCAGCCCTGCGATCACCATCAGCATGCACAGCCATGACCGGGTGATACCGCGCTTCAGCGTGCACACCGTGAGGCCGCCGCGCTGCGCGGATGTTCGTGGGTTCAGATTCAAAGTGGCGGATGTTTGAGTTCGGACGGACACCATCCAAGTGCCTGCAGGCCAAGCCAGACACGTTAACGGACACCCGGCGTCGGTCGGCTGACAGACATCAAGCCGAGCGGAAAAAAGGCCCGAAGGTGCATGACCTTCGGGCCCTGGGCTGATCACCTTGCCGACCGCTGCGGCGGTCGGCACAGCGAAGCCGAGATCAGTGCTCGTCCTTGTCGAAGAACTGTTCGTCCTCGGTCGAACCCTTCAGGGCGCCGGTCGAGGCCAGCGCCTCGATCGTCGTTGTGACGGCGTCGAAGTAACCGGTACCGACTTCGCGCTGGTGCTTGACAGCGGTAAAGCCCTTTTCGGCAGCCTTGAATTCGGCTTCCTGCAGTTCGACGAAGGCGCTCATGTTCTGGCGCGCATAGCCGTAGGCCAGGTTGAACATCGAGTAGTTCAGGCTGTGGAAACCGGCCAGCGTGATGAACTGGAACTTGTAGCCCATCTTGCCCAGCTCGTGCTGGAACTTGGCGATCGTCGCGTCGTCGAGGTTCTTTTTCCAGTTGAACGATGGCGAGCAGTTGTAGGCCAGCAGCTTGCCCGGGAACTTGGCGCGGATGGCATCGGCGAAGGCCTTGGCGAAAGCCAGGTCCGGCTTGCCGGTTTCGCACCAGATCAGGTCGGCGTACTCGGCGTAGGCCAGGCCGCGGCTGATGGCTTGGTCCAGACCGTTGCGGGTGCGGAAGAAACCTTCGACCGTGCGCTCGCCGGTGCAGAAAGGCTTGTCGTTGCTGTCGATGTCGCTGGTGACCAGATCGCCGGCTTCGGCGTCGGTGCGGGCCAGCAGCACGGTCGGCACGCCCATCACGTCGGAGGCCAGACGCGCGGCATTCAGCTTGGCGACCGCTTCACGCGTCGGCACCAGCACCTTGCCACCCATGTGACCGCACTTCTTGGCAGCGGCCAGCTGGTCTTCGAAGTGAACGCCTGCGGCGCCGGCTTCGATCATCGACTTCATCAGTTCGAACGCGTTCAGCACGCCACCGAAGCCGGCTTCGGCATCGGCCACGATCGGCGCGAAGTAGTCGGTGTCGTTCTTGCCTTCGGACCACTGGATCTCGTCAGCGCGCTTGAATGTGGCGTTGATCTTCTTGACGACCTTGGGCACCGAGTCGACCGAGTACAGCGACTGGTCGGGGTACATCTCGCCATTGCTGTTGGCGTCGCCTGCGACCTGCCAGCCCGACAGGTAGATGGCCTTCAGGCCGGCCTTGACCTGCTGCATGGCTTGATTGCCGGTCAGCGCGCCCAGGGCATTGATGAAGGGCTCGTTGTTGATCAGGCTCCACAGCTTTTCGGAGCCGCGCTTGGCCAGCGTGTGCTCGATGTGCAGCGAACCACGCAGGCGCACGACGTCGGCGGCCGAATAGCTGCGCTTGATGCCCTTCCAGCGTGGGTTTTCGGCCCAGTCTTTTTCGATGGCGGCAATTTGTTGTTCGCGGGTGAGTGTCGTCATGTCAGTAGCTCCAGATGAAAGCGTGAAATCAAATCAAGCGAAGGGAAAACTCGAATACACAGACGTAAGAATACGGGTGAACGGTTTAAAATGGAAGACTTATGTCTTATATAAGACCAAATTTTTCACGCAATTAAATCAACAACTTACGTCCAATATTCCATATTGTAAAAGCATATTTTGCTATTCGGAAATTTATGCTGCATCGCAGCATGATCCATCGACTGCAGACTGCTTCGTATGATCCGAACCGCTCCTGAATCGGACCCGCCATGACTTCATTCGCATTCCAGTCGAACAGCTCCTTCCTGAAGGCGCCACCGGTTGAACCAGGGATGCGCTTTGCGGTGGCCGGCATCGCTTGGGACGGATCGGTGACCAACCGGCCCGGTGCGAGGTTCGGACCGCGCAGCATTCGCCAGGCCAGCCACATGCTGTGCGACGCCATCCACCCGTTGTTCGACGTGACACCGACAGGGCAACTCGGTGATGCGGGCGACCTTCCGTTGCCCAACACCAGCCTGGAACGCATGCGCGAGGCGATGCCATCGTTGGTCGACCCGCTCATTCGAGCCCACCACATGGCGTGGCTGGGCGGCGACCACTCGATCACCTTGCCTTTGCTGCGGGCCTACACGTCGTGGCTGGGTCGCCCGCTGGCCGTGCTGCATTTCGATGCGCACTGCGATACCTGGCGCGACCACTTCGGGGAGCCCAGTGGTCACGGCACCTGGGTCTACGAAGCGATCCGGGAGGGTCTCGTGATTCCGCAGTGCTTCACGCAGATCGGCATCCGGTCGGCGGGTGAACGGGCGGCACGCAACTACGTCAGCGACCAAGGGGGCCTCATTCACACAGCGCGCGACCTGCGCGGCTTGGAGGGTGCGCAGCAACTGGCAGCGGTGTTCGGCGGCATCCGGTCGCGGCTCGCCGCACACGGCCATCCCCCGGTCTACCTGAGCCTCGACATCGATTGCCTGGACCCGGCCTTCGCTCCGGGCACCGGAACGCCAGAACCCGGCGGTCTGACCACCAACCAGGTGCTCAGCGTGCTGGAGGAACTGGCCGACCTGCCCTTCGTCGGCATGGACTGCGTCGAGGTCGCACCCGCCTACGACCATGCCGAACTGACCAGCAACGCTGCGGCGAACTTCGTCTGGACCTACCTTTGCGGGCGGATCGCGAGCGATCCCGAGGCCTGATCCGGCGTCAATCGATCCCCTGCTTCAATCGATGGGCAAGGCGGTCGTCTTCTTCACCGTGCGCAGCACCAGCATCGAGTTCGAGCGTGTCACGCCGGGCAGGCTGGACAGCACGTGGCTGTGGAAATGTTCCAGGTCTTCTGCGTCGCGATAGGTGAATCGCAGCAGGTAGTCGTTGGTCCCGGCAACGTAGAAACAGTCGTGGATTTCGGGCACGTCGCGGATCGCCTGCTCGAAGGTGTCCATCGTCGAGCGCGTCAGTTTTTCGAGGTTGACGATGGTGTAGCTGGTGCCGTGGCGGCCCACGGTCTTCGGGTCGACGAGCGCCACGTATTGAGCAATCACGCCGCTTTCCTCGAGGGCCTTGACCCGCCGCAAGCAGGCCGACGGTGACAGATGCACTCGATCAGCGAGTTCGAGGTTGGTCAGCTTCGCATCGACCTGCAGCACCACCAGCAAGGCGCGGTCGATGGCGTCCAATTTCGCATCCTTGTTCTGATTCCGCATATTTCTCCATAAATTTCCAATTCAATGAAATATTAGAGCGCCGACTCGGGTAATCGACGGCTCATTGCGCAAGAAAATTTCGCGGATCAGACACTAAACTGCACTGCGATCGCCGGTTTTTGGGCGGTGCGCAAGAAGGACGTTTCGATGAAGAAAAGCCTCGATGCCTACTGGATGCCCTTCACCGCGAACCGGCAATTCAAGGCCGCACCGCGGATGATTTCCGGCGCTTCCGGCATGCACTTCAGCACGCCGGAAGGACGAGAGATCCTCGACGGCATCGCCGGGCTGTGGTGCGTCAACGCCGGCCACGGCCGCCCGCGCATCACCGAGGCGATCCAGAAGCAGGCCGCCGAGCTCGATTTCGCACCGCCCTTCCAGATGGGCCACCCCAAGGTATTTGAACTGGCCGAGCGGCTGATCGAATTGACCCCACCCGGACTCGACAAGGTGTTCTTCACCAACTCCGGTTCCGAGTCGGTCGAGACCGCGTTGAAGATGGCGATCGGCTACCACCGTGTTCGCGGAGAGGGCCAGCGCACGCGCCTGATCGGACGCGAACGCGGCTACCACGGCGTCAACTTCGGCGGCATCTCGGTCGGTGGCATGGTCGCCAACCGCAAGATGTTCGGCCCGATGCTCGGCGGAGTCGACCACATCCGGCACACGCACGATCCGGTGCGCAATGCGTTTTCGAAGGGCCAGCCCGAGCACGGTGCCGAACTCGCCGACGACCTGGAGCGACTGATCGCGCTGCACGACGCGTCGACCATCGCCGCCGTCATCGTCGAGCCGGTCGCCGGGTCCACCGGCGTGCTGCTGCCGCCCCAGGGCTACCTCGAACGATTGCGCGCCATCTGCGACCGCCATGGCATCCTGCTGATCTTCGACGAGGTCATCACGGGTTTCGGACGCCTCGGGGCGCCGTTCGCAGCCAGCCATTTCGGTGTCACACCCGACCTGATGACGGTAGCCAAGGGGTTGACGAACGGCTGCGTTCCGATGGGTGCGGTGTTTGCCAAGCGCTTCATTCACGATGCGTTCATGAACGGACCGGAGCACCTGGTCGAGTTCTTCCACGGCTATACCTACTCGGGCCATCCGCTGGCCTGCGCAGCGTCGCTCGGCACGCTGGACACCTACGCCGAGGAAGGCCTGCTGACCCGCGCCCGCGACATGGCGCCGACCTTCGAGGCAGCGGTGCACTCGCTGGCCGGTTTGCCCAACGTCATCGACATCCGCAACATCGGGCTGGTCGCCGGCATTGAGCTGGCGCCGCTTGCGGGCGATCCCGGCAAGCGGGCGTTCCAGGTGTTTCTCGACTGCTGGGAGCACGGGGTGCTGGTGCGAACCACGGGCGACACCGTCGCGCTGTCGCCGCCGCTGATCATCGAGAAGCAGCACATCGAGCAGATCGTCGGCACACTCGCCGACGCCATCCGGCGAGCCGCCTGACATCGGGCAGCCGGACCATCCACCGCGCTGCCAAGGCCCTGCCCGCGTTCGAATCATGAGCTTCCTCAGCACGGACCGAAATCTCGCGAGCGACTCGTATTACGACGCCACAGTTCAGCGCCCGGCGACCCGTGCCTCACTCGGCGACGACATCGAATGCGACGTTGCCATCGTCGGCGGCGGACTGGCCGGGTTGTCGGCGGCGATCGAACTGGCCGATCGCGGCCACGACGTGGTGCTGCTCGAAGCGAAGCAGGTGGGCTGGGGCGCCTCGGGGCGCAACGGCGGCCAGGCACTGGCCGGCCTGGCGTGTGAGCAGGACACGATCGAAGCACAACTTGGACTCGACGAGGCGCGCCGTGTGTGGGCGATGACGCTCGAGGCGCTGACGTTGATCCGCCAGCGCTGCGAGCGCTTTCACATTGATTGCGACTGGCGTGCGGGTTACCTGAGCCTGGCAGTCAACGCTCGCAAGGCGCGTGACTTGCAGGCCTGGCACGCACGCATGCAGGCGCTGTACGGTTTCGAGACGCACTGGATCGAGCCGTCGCGGCTGCCCTCGTGGATCGGCAGCCCGCGCTTTCACAGCGGACTGCACGATCCGATGTCCGGGCACCTGCACCCGTTGAAGTACAGCCTGGGTCTGGCACGCGGCGCGACCGAGCTCGGCGTGCGCCTGTTCGAGAACTCTCCGGTCATCGCACTCGATCCGGCTGCCACGCCCGGCGGCAGCGTGCGTGTGCGAACGGCGTCGGGCAGTGTGCGGGCCTCGCACGTGCTGCTCGCCGGCAACGTCTACCTGCAAGGCGTGGCGCCCGTTCTGGAGTCGCGGATCATGCCTGTCGGGACCTACATCATCGCGTCCGAGGTGCTGGATCCGGGGCTGGCCCGGTCGCTGATCCCGTCGGGATCGGCGGTCTGCGACACCAACTTCGTGCTCGACTACTTTCGCGTTGCCACCAACGAGGTGGCGTCACCATCGGGGCCCCCATCGACCGAGCACCGCATGCTGTACGGTGGCCGCGTGAGCTACAGCACCGCGACGCCGCGAAACCTGAAGGCCAGCATGCAGCGCCGCATGGCGCAGACCTTCCCCCGACTGGCATCCACCGATGTCGAATTCGCCTGGGGCGGATTCGTCGACATCTCGATGAACCGCGCCCCCGACTTCGGCCGCCTGTCGGATCGCCAGCACCGGCCGGGCTCGGGATTCGCAAACGTCTATTACCTGCAAGGCTTCTCGGGACATGGCCTGGCGCTGACCGGGATCGCGGGCAGGCTGGTGGCCGAGGCGATCGATGGCGACGCACGGCGCTTCGACACCTTCAGCCGCATCCGCCATCACGCTTTCCCCGGCGGCAGGCTGCTGCGCATGCCTGCGCTCGTCGCAGGCATGGCCTACCACCGGCTGAAGGATCTGCTGTGAGCCGCCATTTCGGGCACAGTCATTGCACGCTTGGGCACATAAGCTGCCGTCGCAGCATGCTCCCCCTCCTCTCCTCATGAAGCGCCAACCCATCGTCCTCGTGCCGGCGTGCCATCGCATGCTGGGCGACCACCCGAACCACACCGTCGGCCAGAAGTACACGGACGCGGTGCGGCTGGCCGGCTGTGTGCCGCTGCTCTTCACAACCATCCACGGCACCGATGAACTCGACAGCCTGCTCGACATTGCGGACGGCGTGCTGTTGACTGGGTCGCCGTCCAACGTTCATCCCAGCCATTTCGGCGAGATCGTCTACGACCCCAGCCTGCCGCTGGACCCCGCCCGAGATTCCGCGACGCTCGCGATGATTCCCGCAGCCATCCAGCGCGGCATGCCGCTGATGGCGATCTGCCGAGGCTTTCAAGAGGTCAACGTCGCGCTCGGCGGCAGCCTGTTCCAGGCCGTGCACGAAGTCGAGGGGCATCTCGACCACCGGGGTGCTGCCGAAGGCCCGCCATCGGTGGTGTACGAGCCGGCGCACCAAGTCGGGCTGGAGCCCGGTGGCCTCCTCGCGGGCCTGCTGCGGTGCGACACGATCGAGGTCAATTCGGTGCACGGCCAGGGCGTCAAGCGGCTGGCGAGCGCGCTGCGCATCGAGGCCCGGTCTCCAGACGGCCTGATCGAAGCGTTCACCGTCGCCGACCCGACAGGCTTCGTGCTCGGCGTGCAATGGCACCCCGAGTGGGAGGCGCACCTCAATCCGGTGTCGACCCGCCTGTTCGAGGCCTTCGGACTGGCGTGCAGCAACTTTCGTGACAGGCACCGAGGGCCCGACGGGTCTCGCTGATACACACTCATCAACACGAACGAGACGACAGCGACTGCAACTCACTCAAGGTGACCTCCCATGCCGGCCCGAGAAAATTTCACATTCAGCGATCTGGAAAACTGGTTCAACGAGCGGCGCGTGACCGAGATCGAATGCCTGGTGCCCGACCTCACCGGTGTGGCGCGCGGCAAGATCCTGCCGCGCGAAAAGTTCACCGAGGACCGCGGCATGCGGCTTCCCGAGGCGATCGTCGCCATCGGGGTGACCGGCGAGTTTCCGGCCGAAGGTCCTTACTACGACGTGATCCATGCGACCGACCGTGACATGCACCTGCGTCCCGATCCGTCGACGGTGCGCATCGTGCCCTGGGCGACCGACCCGACCGCACAGGTCATTCACGATTGCTTCGACCGCGACGGCAAGATGATTCCGTATGCACCTCGCTCCGTGCTTCGCCACATCTGCGACCTCTACGACGCTGAAGGCTGGTCGCCGGTCGTGGCCCCCGAGCTCGAGTTCTACCTGATCGAGAGAAATGCCGATCCCAACACACCACTGCGCCCACCGAAGGGCCGCAGTGGCCGCGCCGAAACGTCGCGCCAGGCTTATTCCATCGACGCGGTGAACGAGTTCGACCCGCTGTTCGAGGACATCTACGACTACTGCGAGAAGATGGAGTTGAACGTCGACACGCTGATCCACGAGGTCGGCGCGGGTCAGATGGAGATCAATTTCTTCCATGACCACCCACTGGGCCTGGCCGACGAGGTGTTCTTCTTCAAGCGCACGATCCGCGAGGCCGCACTGCGCCACGAGATGTACGCCACCTTCATGGCCAAGCCGATGTCCAACGAGCCCGGCAGCGCAATGCACGTGCATCAGAGCGTGCTCAACAAGGTGACCGGCAAGAACATCTTCAGCAACCCGGATGGCTCGCCGTCGAAGGAGTTCTACTGGTACATCGGCGGCCTGCAGAAGTACACGCCAGCGGCGATGGCGCTGTTCGCGCCCTACGTCAATTCGTACCGACGCCTCGCCCGCTCGACCGCCGCACCGATCAACATCCAGTGGGGCACCGACAACCGCACCGTCGGCATCCGCTCGCCAGTGGCGACCGCCGCAGCGCGGCGCATCGAGAACCGGGTGATCGGCGCCGATGCCAACCCTTACGTTGCCTTTGCCGCCACGCTGGCCTGCGGATACCTGGGGATCAAGAACAAGATCGAACCGGCTTCTGAATGCAAGGGCGACGCCTATCTTTCCGAGTACCAGTTGCCGCGCTCACTCAGCGAGGCGTTGGGCTGGCTGGCCGACGAGAAGGACTTGCACGATGTGCTCGGAAAATCGTTCATCACGGTCTACTCGGAGATCAAGGAGATCGAGCACGACGAGTTCATGAAAGTCATCTCGCCCTGGGAGCGTGAACACCTGCTGCTCCACGTTTGACGCGCCCCTGCACCGCACCGACTGAAACCCGAAACCGGACTGGACTCTCGATGAACGCTGTTTCCGACACATCCGCAACGCGCACCACGGCCGAGTGGCAGGCTGCGGATTCGGCGCACTACCTGCACCCGTTCACCGACTTCAAGTCGCTGGCGAGCAAGGGCTCGCGCGTCATCACCCGCGCGGACAACATCTATTTGTGGGACAGCGAAGGCGAGAAGATCCTCGACGCGATGAGCGGTCTGTGGTGCGTCAACGTCGGCTACGGCCAGCAGGCGCTGATCGACGCGGCCACGGCGCAGCTGAAGCAGCTGCCCTTCTACAACTCGTTCTTCCAGACCGCCACGCCACCGGCCATCGAGCTGGCCGAACTGCTCGCCGAGGTCACGCCTCCGCAGTTCAAGCATGTGTTCTTCTCGGGCTCAGGCTCCGAAGGCAACGACACCGTCGTTCGCATGGTGCGGCGTTACTGGGACCTGATGGGTCAGCCCGAGCGCAGCGTCATCATCAGCCGCCACAACGCCTATCACGGCTCGACGATGGCGGGCGCCTCACTGGGCGGCATGAGCTACATGCATGCCCAGGGCGGCCTGCCGATCCCGGGCATCGTTCACATTCAGCAGCCGTTCTGGTATGTCCACGGTCACGGCAAGAGCCGCGACGAGTTCGGGCTCGAAGCCGCTGGCTGGCTCGAAGCGAAGATCCTCGAACTGGGCGCCGACAAGGTGGCCGCCTTCATCGGCGAGCCGGTGCAGGGCGCTGGCGGCGTGATCGTGCCGCCGGCGACTTACTGGCCCGAGATCCAGCGCATCTGCGACCAGTACGGCATCCTGCTCGTTTCCGACGAGGTCATCTGCGGATTCGGACGCACCGGCAACTGGTGGGGTTGCGAAACGATGGGGTTCCGGCCCGACCTGATGACCTTTGCCAAAGGCGTGACCTCGGGCTACATCCCGCTCGGCGGTGTGATGGTCGGCAACCGGATCGCCCGCGTGATGATCGACCAGGGCGGCGAGTTCGAGCACGGCTACACCTACAGCGGCCACCCGGTGGCCTGTGCGGTGGCACTGGCCAACATCCGGTTGATCCAGCGAGAGGGGCTCGTCGACAAGGTGCGCAACGACACCGGGCCCTATTTGGCGGAGCACTTCAAGGCGCTCGCGGAACACCCGCTGATCGGCGAGGCCCAGTCGATCGGGCTGATGGGTGCGCTGCAGATCGTGAAGGACAAGGCCACCCACGAATGTTTCGACAGCGCGCTTGAGGTCGGCATGATCTGTCGAGGCCACTGCTTCGCCAACGGCCTGATCATGCGAGCCGTCGGCGACCGCATGATCATCGCGCCGCCACTCGTCATCACGCGCCAACAGATCGACGAGATGGTCGGCTTGATACGCTTCTGCCTGGACGCCACGCTGCGCGACCTCCAGCAGCGTGGCCTGACGTGATGCACTTGGGCCGTGGCACATCCCTTGCCTACCCTTCAGAAACCCGCGCACTGCGGTGACCTTGCCATTCCCTGTTGATTCCAAGACGTTTGGAGACTCCGCCATGACCCGACCGACCCGCTCCTCATCTTCACCTGTGCACCAAGCCCTCGCGGTGCTCGCGGTCACAGCGTCCGCGCTGTGGTGGGCCGGCCCAGCAGTTGCGCAGGAAGAGGAAAAGGTGCTCAACATCTACAACTGGTCGGACTACATCGCACCGGAAACGATCGCGAACTTCGAGAAGGAAACCGGCATCAAGGTCCGGTACGACAACTTCGACAACAACGAGATCGTCCATGCCAAGCTGGTCGCGGGCAAGACCGGCTACGACATCGTCGTGCCGTCTTCCAACTGGGCCAAGCTGCAGGCAGACGGAGGTTTGCTGCGCAAGCTCGACAAATCGCAGATCCCCAACTACAAAAACCTCGACCCCGCCATTCAGGCGCAGATCGCCAAACTGGACCCCGGTAACGAGTACATGGTCGACTGGCTTTGGGGCTACACCACCGTCGGCATCAACGTCGACAAGGTCAAGGCTGCGCTCGGCGGCCTGCCGATGCCGGACAACGCCTGGGATCTGGTGTTCAAGCCGGAGTACATCTCCAAGCTGAAATCCTGCGGCGTGTCGTTTCTCGATTCGCCCACCGAAGTGGTCCCTGCGGCCCTGCACTACCTGGGCAAGCCTTCGTTCAGCAAGTCAGCAGCCGACTACGCACAGGCCGCAGCGCTGCTGAAGACCATCCGCCCAAGCGTGACGCTGTTCAGCTCGTCGGGCTACATCAACGACATGGCGAATGGTGGCGTTTGCGTCTCTCTCGGCTGGTCGGGTGACATCAATATCGCGCGTCAGCGCGCGATCGATGGCAAGACCGGCCAGAAAATCGAGGCGCTGATCCCGAAAAGCGGCGGTTTGCTGTTCTTCGACGTGATGGTCATACCCGCCGATGCACCACACCCCGGCAACGCGCTCAAGTGGATTAACTACATCCTGAAGCCTGAGGTGCATGCGTCCATCACCAACAAGGTGTTCTACGCCAACCCGAATCTGGCATCGCGCCCGTTCGTCAAGCCCGAGGTGGCCAACAACCCAACGGTGTTCCTCTCGGAACCCGACATGAAACTGATGGCTGCACCCGACTCGCTCGCCAACGACTTGCGTCGCTTGATGACGCGCACCTACACCTCTTTCAAGACCGGCCTCTGAGTTCGTCACCGAGAAAGGGCCCGCCATGAGCAGCACGAGCACGACGACGAACGACACGTCGCAGTTCCTCCAGATTCGCAACGTCACCAAGGACTTCAGCGGCTACAAGGCGGTCAATAACGTCAGCCTCGACGTTGCCAAGGGTGAAATCTTTGCGCTTCTCGGCTCTTCGGGTTGTGGCAAATCGACGCTGCTGCGCATGCTGGCACGGTTCGAGGTGCCCACGTCGGGGCAGATCCTGCTCAACGGGCAAGACCTCGCGGGGCTGCCGCCCTACGAATGCCCCATGAACATGATGTTCCAGAGCTACGCGCTGTTTCCGCACATGACCGTGTGGGACAACGTGGCCTTCGGGCCGCGGCGCACGGGCATGAGCAAGGACGAGGTGGCTGCACGCGTCGACGAAATGCTGAAACTGGTGCAACTCGGCAAGTTCGCCCAGCGCAAGCCGCATCAGCTCTCAGGCGGCCAGCAGCAGCGCGTGGCGCTGGCGCGAAGTCTGGCAAAGAAACCGCAGTTGCTGCTGCTCGACGAACCTCTCGGGGCACTCGACAAGAAGCTGCGCGAGGAAACGCAGATCGAGCTGGTCAACATCATCGAGAACGTCGGCGTCACCTGCGTCATGGTCACCCACGACCAGGAAGAGGCGATGACGATGGCCTCCCGCATCGCAGTGATGAGCGAAGGCCGCTTCTTGCAAGTCGGTGCGCCGAACGACATCTACGAAACCCCGGCCACCCGATTCGTCGCCGACTTCATCGGCAACGTGAACTTGATGGAAGGCACGCTGACCGACGACCACCCTGATCATGTCGTCATCGAATGCGCCGATTGCAAGCACTACGTCGGGCACGGCATCACAGGCACGCAAGGGATGGCCGTGACCGTCGCATTGCGGCCGGAAAAGATCCGCATCGGTCGCCAGCCTTTGCCCCCGACCGATGGAGAACCGGCGGGCGGACTGAACCGGGTGTGCGGAACGGTCAAGGACATGTCGTACTTCGGCAGCTTCACCGTCTACCACCTGGCGCTTGCCAGCGGCTTGGTGCTCAAGATCAGTGAGAGCAACACGGAGCGCCACCGCGACGACGAGTTGACCTGGGGCGACACCGCGTGGGCCAGCTGGTCTCCGATGGCTCATGTGGTGTTGACAGCATGAAGTCGTTCTTCACCAGGCTCTTCACGGGTCGATCGGCCGTCATCGGCATCCCCTATCTGTGGCTGCTGATCTTCTTCCTGTTCCCGTTCCTGATCGTCATGAAGATCAGCGTTTCCGAGATGGAGACGGTGACCTTCAAGGACATCATCACCTACACCGACGACGCGCTGGCGCTGACGTTGCGCTTCACGACGTACATGTTCATCACGCAGGATGACCTGTACTACAAGACCTACCTCTCCAGCCTGAAATACGCGGCCTTCACGACGGCTTTCTGCCTGCTGATCGGCTACCCGTTCGCGTACTTCATGGCGCGGGCCAAGCCCACCGCGCAGCCGGCGTTGTTGATGCTGGTGATGCTGCCGTTCTGGACCTCCTTTCTTCTGCGTGTCTACGCGTGGAAAGGCCTGCTCAGCGAGAACGGCTGGGCACACGACCTGCTGGTCGGCAGTGGGCTCGATCAGGTGCTGGCGGTGTTCGGCTTGATCCCTGCGCCCGGCCAGTTGATGAACTCGCCTTTCTCGCTGGTGCTGGGCATGACCTACACCTACCTGCCGTTCATGATCCTGCCGCTTTATTCGAACCTTTCGAAGATGGACATGCGGCTTCTCGAAGCAGCAGACGATCTGGGCGCCACGCCGTTCGTCGCGTTCTGGAAGATCACGGTGCCACTGTCCAAGGCCGGCATCATCGCCGGATCGATGCTGGTGTTCATCCCCTGTGTCGGCGAGTTCGTCATCCCCGAACTGCTCGGTGGGCCGCAGACGTTGATGATCGGTCGCGTGCTGTGGGACGAGTTCTTCAGCAACAACGCCTGGCCCATGGCGTCGTCGGTGGCGGTGGTGATGGTGCTGC
>JAURXM010000071.1 GCA_030654395.1 Aquabacterium sp. | reverse complement strand
CCAGATGTCGCCGAGGTAGACATCCTTGCCGCCTTTGCCCTTGCCGACCGGCTCGGTCATCAGGTCGCGCATCACCGTGCCGGCAATCGCATAAGCGACCACCAGCGGCGGGCTGGCCAGGAAGTTGGCCTTCAGGTTGGGGTGGATGCGCGCCTCGAAGTTGCGGTTGCCCGACAGCACCGCAGCGCAGATCAAATCGTGGGTGGTGATGGCATCGTTGAGCACTGGCGTCAGGTCGCCCGCATTGCCAATGCAGGTGGTGCAGCCGTAGCCCGCCAAGGCAAAGCCCAGTTTTTCCAGGTAGGGCAACAAGCCGGCTTCGGTCAGGTATTCAGTAACAATGCGTGAACCCGGTGCCAATGAGGTCTTGATATGCGGCTGGACCCGCAGCCCCGCCTCCACCGCTTTTTTGGCCAGCAGCCCTGCCGCCAGCATCACGCTGGGGTTGGAGGTGTTAGTACAACTCGTGATGGCGGCAATCAGCACATCGCCATGACCAATTGTCACTTCCTTCAATAACTTCGGTGTGCCTGCGGCGCGCACCGGGTGGCGGGTGTGAAACACCGCAGCACTTTGGTTAAAGCCGTTTTCTGACTGGGGTTTTGCAAACAAGGTCTCAAACCGATTCGCGACGTTGCCCAGCTCAATGCGGTCTTGCGGGCGCTTGGGGCCAGCTAGGCTGGGGGTGACAGACTCCAGGTCCAGTTGCACGACTTGCGAATATTCAATCTCCCCCATAGAGTCGGCGGTATCTGCGGTGCCAGGCACGCCAAACAGCCCCTGCGCCTTGAAGTAGGCCTCAAAGGCCTCGATCTCGGCCTTGGTGCGGCCGGTGCCGGCAAAGTATTCCATGGTCTTTTCATCGACCGGGAAGAAGCCCATGGTGGCGCCATATTCAGGAGCCATATTGGCTATGGTGGCACGGTCGGGCAGCGCCAGCGAGCGGGTGCCCTCACCAAAAAACTCGACAAACTTGCCCACCACTTTGTGTTTGCGCAAGGTTTCTGTCACGGTCAACACCAAGTCGGTGGCTGTAACGCCCTCGCGCAGGCGACCGGTCAGCTCAAAGCCCACCACGTCGGGCGTCAAAAAGTACACTGGTTGGCCCAGCATGGCGGCTTCGGCCTCAATACCTCCACAGCCCCAGCCCACCACACCAATCCCGTTGATCATGGTGGTGTGGCTGTCGGTGCCCACCAGCGTATCGGGGTAGTAAATGGGGTCATCCTTTGCTGAGCCTTTGGTTTTGTGCACTCCGCGCGCCAGGTATTCCAGATTCACCTGGTGCACGATGCCAAAGCCAGGTGGCACCACGCGGAAGGTGTCAAACGCTTGCATGCCCCACTTCATGAACTCATAACGCTCGCGGTTGCGCTGGAATTCCAGCTTCATGTTCAAATCCAGCGCGTTCTTTTTGCCGTAGTGGTCCACCATCACCGAGTGATCCACCACCAAATCGACGGGTACCAGCGGTTCAATGCGCTTGGGGTCCTTGCCAAGCTTCAAGGCCACACTGCGCATGGCAGCCAAGTCGGCCAGTAGTGGCACGCCGGTAAAGTCCTGCAGCACGACGCGGGAAACGACAAACGGGATCTCCTGGGTGCGCAGGCTGCTTGGGATCCAGTTGGCCACCTGGGCCACATGCTCGGCGGACACTTTCTTGCCATCGCAGTTGCGCAATACGCTCTCCAGCACGATGCGCATCGACACGGGCAGGCGCCCAATGTTGGGGAACGCCTTCGCCAACGCGGGCAGTGAGTAAAAACGACCGGTTTTGCCCGAGGGCATTGCAAAGGTTTTGAGTGTGTTGGCAAAAACGTGTTTCATGATTCGTTCCTCTGGAAAATTAAGCAATCACCCGGTCCCATGAACCATAGCGCTCGTGGATCGATCCCCGGCGGACGGACAGTGCCATCAGCGCCGCGCCGGCGACCACGCTGACAAGCAGTGCCGCCGTGTCACCTGGAAACATGAACGGCGTGGCCATCAGAACAACCCCTAGCGGCAGGTTAAGCCAGCGGGCCGGGCGTGCCACCTCGGCTGCGGCGATGGACACCACCGTGAGCACCAACGCCCCAATCACGTGGTGCGCATGGGCTAGGTTGCCATCCACGCCCGGCCACAGGCGCGTGAACAGCAGCGCCAGCCCAACCAGTGCGGCCAGAGCCAAGTTCCAAGGCAGGTTGACACCACCGGCCATCATGTTGCGCAGCACCGCCCCTGCGCTCTGGTTGAATTCGTCTGCGGTCTGGCGGTTGGCAATTTCGCCCGCTGGCATGGTGTCGGTATCGCCGCGAAAGAACACCGCAAACCCGTTGCGGCCAGCCTGCACACGGCGGCGCACAAACTGCAAGGTGGCAATCAGCTCGTCCAGCGAATACGGAATCTGGATCAGGATGGCTGCGGCGCCAATCAGCGCCACGGTACTCAAGGTACCAATCACGATGGGCTGGATGATGACAAACGCGATGGAAGTAATCCCCAGCGGAGCAATCATCAGCCCGAACAGTACCACCAGCCAGGGCATGGTGCGCCAGCGCGCCTTGGCACCGACAAGGCCGGTCAAGATCTCTAGCAGGTAGGTGTAGCCGCCCAGTGCGGCATCGGATACCGGAAACGCTTTAGACAGTGCCGAGGTAATGACTTCTTCAGTCCCGTTTTGCGGATCGGTTGGCGAGCCGGGAAAGAATGGGTCCCACACTGCGGGGATGTGACCCAGCTGGTATCCCGCCAGATAGCGCGCTACAAACAACCCCACCAGCGCAGTGGCAATGATGGGCAGGCGCTGAGTCCACGCGGATGGGTTGTAGCTCCAGCCCGGCGGAATGTCCGGGCCGGTGAGCGAAGCCAGTGCCGATGGACCGGGCTCTGGCTTCAGGCATACGGCAAAGCCAAAAATCAGTGCCCCGACCAGCGAGTCCGACAGGTAAGCAGCTGCATTGCCGGTGTTGAACAAAAACGGAATCGCCATCACCAACGTGCCAATGCCGGCACACACCCAGCGTGCTGCAGTGCCGCGCTGCGACAGGGCCAATGTGGCAAACACCATCAGCAGGGCACCCAGCGCCATCTCGCTCCAGCGAAGCAAGGGTTCTTGCACATGGATCAGCAGGGGCTGGGTGAAGAGCCAGCTGCCCAAGGCGATATTCACAAAATGCGGCCAGCGGTTGTCGCTGTGCTCGGCTGAAAACTGCTGCTGGTGTCGCTGGCGCAAGTCTTCGGGGTCGTGGCCTGCCTCGCTGGCGGCTGCCACCCATTCGGGCGGTGTTACTTCGTTGCGCCGGTACCAGCCAGGTGGGTCATCCTTTAGGGCTTTGACCAGAGCGGGCAATGCATCCTTGAAGTTGTGGTGGGGCTCCCATCCCAACAGATCGCGGGCACGGCGGGTGTTGAGTGCGTAGTGGTCGTCGGCCATTTCCGCCATGAAGGGCCGCACAAACGGTGCCTGGCCCTTGTCGATGATGTCGGGTATGACCGGCTCCAGCTTGGCTTGCGCCCACAGCCCGGCTGCGGCCAGAGATTTGGGCACCTGCAGCGTGGTCCAGTTGTCCACACCGTGCATCAGCGTGCCCAGGCGGTCTTGCAGTGCGTCATAACCGATGGCGTCGTCTTCGCCAATGAGGATGGATGTTTCACTAGGCAGCGCGCTGCGCCGGTCAATGGTGCGCCGGAAGGCGTCGAGCATGTCGTCGCGGTGCAGCATGGCCTGACCTACCAGGGTGCTGCCCGAGTAGAAATAGCTTTGCAGGTCGCGTTCGTATATGCGCGCAAACTGCTGGGCCATGGTGGGCACCAGCGACTGCTCGTCATAGACCCCAGCGAGGCGCAGGTTGACATAGGGAATTGCACCGTGCTCTTGCTGCACCACCGCCTCGGCCGCCGCTTTGGAGCGGGGGTAGGCCCAGCGCGGCCCGATCGGGTGACTCTCGTTGATGCGCTCCCCCGGCTTGCAGGGCGCATGCACCAGCATCGTGCTGGCATAGACAAACTGCTCAACCCCAAACGCCTGCAGCGCGCGCAGCAGGTGCTGCGTGCCGTCGATATTGACGTTCTGGTAGCGCGGGTCATCAGCATTGCTGAAATCAAAATAAGCCACCAGATGAACCACGCTAGCGATGTGCCCGCCAAAGGCATCACGCAGCTTGTGCAGAGCCAAGTCGATGGAGGCAGGTGAAGAAAAGTCCGCCTGCAGCACCGGGAATGCGCCGCTTTTGCCCTTGCGGTCCAGCCCAACCACTTGGTAACCGTCGCTGAGTGTGCGTGCCAAAGATTGCCCGAGGTTGCCGGAGGCACCGGTGATGAGGATCAAAGGGAGGCGAGACGCTGTCGTCATGGGCGTGGCTTTCTACTTTGGCGTGCGGTGCAGCCAATCGAGATGCTGACGCTCACCAAACGCTTTGATGTCATCCTCGACTGCATAGCGATGTTGACCATAGCTATGGCCTCGATGGAACTGGCACAGACCATTGTTGAATAAGAGTTTGAACACACCAATCGTCTAAGCGCTGCCGCGCGCGCGCGCCGGGTGCTTTCACGATTTCTGGTGGTGGTGATCGTTTCACTCGCCATCGAATCGCTAGTGGCCATATTTAAGCTGCTGCATGACGACCCAGCCAAAATATCAGACGCTGCGTTTATTGCGTTTATTGCGTTTGCAGCGGCAGCTTTGTTGGTGGCCTGGGGCGTTTTCATCAGGCTGAGCCAGCATGGGCAAGCGCGGGGAGATTGATTTCTGCCTTGGCTGCGACCGCCTTGAACGGACTGGTTTGCCAGATGCGACGGATCGCATCAATCATGGCTGTTTCACCCTCCGACAGGTGTTTGTCGGCATGGGCAACCGATGTCGCAAGGAGCAACACTTGTGCACGCAGATGCAGATCATCCACTTCGGCCATCAGCGAGGCCATCAACCCATCGCCCACACGGGACAGTATGGAGCGACCATCGAATCCCTCCATGAGTAGGTCCTCGCAAAACGTCTGGCCTATTCCAGGCAGTTTTTGAGGGTCGAGGCCCAAATGCCGCACGCCATCAAGTTGATTCAGTGTTTCGAATTCTGAGCGGCATACATGGCCATCAGAGATCAGAACAAGTGCCAAGATGCGTGCGGCCGCTTCAGGGCTGTTGCGGGGGTAAGAGCGCATGGGTGTGTCCTTTCGTATTTCGTAGAGAGTCAAAGGCTTAGCCAAGCCACAACGATATGGGCTGCATTTATTCTTAAAAAGCAGACAATTTCACACCATTAGTCTTAAAAAAACTGAATATAAGCGCCTTTCAACCACAAGCATCTTTGTTACATAAAGGTCGGGGTTAAAGAGAGCGGTATCTCGCGGGCTTCTGACAAACTGGGCCAGATTTTTCAACTGGGCGAAGAGATGACAGCGCGGTTGAGCGATGCAATGAGTGCGCCGACCGTGCGGCTACTCTTGCGCAACAAAGGTGCTTTCTCAAGAGACATCAAGACGCCAGAAATGTACTGCCATGAACCCTAGCTCCAACAGCCCACCCAATTGGCGCCAGCGCGTCGAAGCGGTGCTAAACAATACAACCTCACGACTGGCCATGGCAGCCTTGCTGGGCGTGGCGACCGCTCTTGTCCTGCTCGCAGGTTTCAGGCTAACCTGTCCTGATAGTGCCTGTCGCCAGCTGCAGTGGGACGATGCTGTGTCTGCACTCATGCGAAGCTGGCAAACCCCGGCGCTGGACTCGCTCTTCATAGCCCTGACCTGGCTGGGCTCACTGGTGGTGTTGCTGCCTCTGGCCTTGTTGATGGCCTGGTACCTAGACCACCGCCATGGCCCACGCACCGCATGCTTTGTACCGTTCGCCTTGTTGGGGGCGGCGCTCTGGGCGCATGCCTTCAAGTTGCTCGTCAACCGGCCACGACCAGACGCTCTGGCCGCCCTGATCAATTTGCCCGCAGACATGAGTTACCCCAGTGCCCACACCCTGCAAGTGGGCGCCTTTGTGCTGGCATGGATACTGTGCCCTAACCTGCGCTGTCACACGTTGACCGCCATTGCGCTGCTTCTCATGGCGCCCCTGGTTGGCATCTCCCGCCTCTACCTGCAGGTTCACTTTGCCAGTGATGTGATGTTCGGCGCGGCAGCAGCTGTGCTCTGGGTGCTGGCCCTGCGCAGTTTGCCCATATGGAAAGAGAGCACTGCATGAGACAATTTTAGGCCTGCGGTTTGCGGTGCCGTATAGCTGGTCTGTCACCTGCAAATTCTCAGAGCACCTTGTTCACCGCGCGGTTGCCAGGCTGCTCGAGGAAGTCGCAGATGCGGACATACGGCGACTCAGCACGGCGACCAGCCCGGTGACCAAGAAACCCAATACGACGAGAAGAACGGCGCCGGTTGCCCAGGCCGTCCAGACCGCAATCGAAAGACCGCCCGTCATCGCAGGTGCCCACTCCAGCACGGTCTGAATGGCAGGCGTGAGGGAAGAAATCATCCAATTCAGACTACTGGCGTATTCGGACGGGATCCAGGGCGCAAGCCAGACCGGAACCTGCAGGGCCTCAATCGACCCAGCGCCCCCAGCCAAGGTGCCCGCGTTCGCTAACGTCCAAGCGGCGATCGAATGAAACGCCCAGGCGGCGAGCGACCAAAGAATAACAAGACTGACAACTACAAACCAGTTGACCGCGTAAAGCATGGTGATTTCCCGCTCGTTAAATGTGACTGGTGTTGATTGTTGCGCCCTTAAAAGCTCGGAAAAAGCAGTTAAATGCAGATTTAAACTTCATTTTTGTGCGAGGCCATGCAGCGCCAATACGTAGGGCAGGTGAATGTATCCACCCATCACGAGGTCTGCACCGGCCTCAGTTCGGCGCGTGTAACGGCGACCGGCTGGTGCACCACCATCAGATCGGGCGAGGAGTAAAAGGGTTCCTGCTCAGACCCGAATGCCGCGTAGTGCCGCGCATAGGGGCGGCGCAGACGGGCCCACACATCACACAACGGTATATCGTGGTTGCCCGGGATGGCCAGGACAGGCGCGCCCAGACGATCCACGAACGCGCGGGCCGCCTGAAGCTGTCAGGGCCGTGCGCGCTGCGTGATATCGCCCGATAGCAAACTTGGTTTCAGTAGATACAGCGGCTTCGACAGCACACGGAAGTCCAGCGGCGCGCGCAGCCGAGTGACTTCGCCGTCAAAAGCGACCTTGACCCCGCGGCGGCCCGGCGCAAGGGTGGGTCGCACGACCAAGTGATCAAACTCAAAGCGCTCTACGCTCTGCGCTCCCCCCAATGTCCCCACGGCCCCTTGCATCATCAGCCGCAACATCGAAAGCGTACCGATCGGACGCAACATGACGGCAGTGACGCAACCCGCCTGCAGTGCATGCTCTGGCCTGGTGGGGGCAGGTATTTCCGGTTGCACCCCCAGCTGCTCCAGTTGCAGCCGGTTGTTACCCACAAACAGCGTCAGTGCCTTGACATCGCGCACTGAGCCGCCCTGTTCAATGCGCAGCCGCAGCCGCCGTTGTGCCCGCAGTAGGGTGATGCCAGCCGCCCAGAATGCCACCCACCTGCTGCGCCCGAAGCGCGCCTTGTAGGCCTCACGGTCTTCCAGCAATTCGGGGTACAGCCCTAGGCTGGCGTTGACCAAAAACACGCGGTCATTGATGGCAGCCACTTGCACCGGCCATGGCGACCACTGGAGCAGCAGTCGCGTGGCCTCAGTGGGGTCGGACGGTATGCCATGGGTGCGGGCAAAGTAGTTGAACGTGCCTTGCGGCACCACTCCCATAGGACAGCCCAAGGCGTGGGCGGCCTGCGCCACGGTGTTGAGCGTCCCATCGCCTCCGACAGCGACCACGGCTGTACCGTTAGCGTTGGCGAGCGTCGCAGCCTGCTGGGCCACCCGTGCCAAATTGACGGGGTCACTAAACAGCAGGTTGCCGTGGCGCCTGGCGGCGCTAAGTGCCGCTTCAATGACCTTGCGTTTTGCATCCGCATCACTGCTACCCGCGGCCGCATTGATGACAAACTGGAGCGGCACGGTCGGGTCTATGTCTTGGCGATTCTCTATCACCAGTGGCGCAACAAATCACCAAACACGGTGTGCTCTCCATCTTTGCGATCGGCACCTGGAGCGTCGTACAGCACCACCCAGCTAGGGTTACCACCGGACAGTGCGGGGGGCACGTTGCAAATGGCTTCGGCGCGGTTGGTGCCACGCCCATGTGGCAGCGCTATCGACTCGGTCAGGCCAGACTCGAAGCGTACAGGCTCGCGATTGGCGGCCAGGAACGGGCGCGCTGCTGGCCATTTAAACATACGGATATCGCCATTGAGCACCATCGTCGGGCCGGCCAATATGTAGAGGTCATCGCCACAAAAGTGCAGGTCGCGCACGCCCAGGCCATCCAGCTGCAAAAAGTGCTTGCGCATCAATGCGCCACTGTCGTCCAAGGGTGCCAACCGGAGCTGGTCATCGTGCGTCTCGACTGCAATTTCGACTAACGCCGACCAGCCGCGCAGCACCGGTCCGCGCAGGCCGAGCAACAGGCGTTGGCCGTCAATCGCCAAGCCTTCGATGTCAAAGCCATTGTCTTTGCCGGGGATGGCCATGTAGGGCCCGAAGTGCGGGTCGTCGGCTAAGGCGCGGGTTAGCAGGTTGTGCTGCGCATCGCCTTTGAGCCGCATGGCCCGGCGCCCGTCTTTGGCCTGACGCACTAGGCAAGGCTCACCCTTGGCATCTGTCTCAATCGGCAAACACGCCAGTAAGCGGCGGTTGCCGTCCAGCGCCACCTTGGCTAAGCGTTTGGCGTTGTCGGCATGGCCCCGGTCGGGTTTGGCGTTTTTGCGCTTGAAGCCATGTGAGCCCACCACCCACAGGTAGCCGTCGGCGACGGCCATGCCCTCCAAGTCGGCCTCTTCATCGGTCGCTCCAGGCAGGTCCAGCAGGTCTGCCAGCGGGAAGTCGCGCACTTCACCAAAACGCAGGGTCTCGCTGCCCACGGGGGAAAGCCTGCGCAAGCGGTCTAGGCCGCAGGCCTCGTCACCAGCGACCCAGAGCCAGTCGTCGGTAAAGGCCGCGCCGGACAGG
Organism: Aquabacterium sp.; assembly: GCA_030654395.1. Taxonomy (GTDB): domain Bacteria; phylum Pseudomonadota; class Gammaproteobacteria; order Burkholderiales; family Burkholderiaceae_C; genus Aquabacterium. The sequence continues at coordinate 1,270 of JAURXM010000071.1, read as the reverse complement.
TTGGTTTGAACCAGCGAGCCGGGTGTGAACTCCAGCCGGATGGCGTTGGCAGAGCGGGTGCTGGGCATGGCTACTTCTCCAAAGTCAATGGCTTGAATCGCGCGTGAGTCGCTCCGCGAATGAAATACCGATGGCCGACAACACAAACGTGAAGTGAATCACGGCCACCATGGTCACGATCTGGATGTTCTCCAGATTCAGATCGCCACTCAAATACGTTTTCAAGGCATGCACGCCTGAAATCGAGATGATGGCAAAGGCCAGCTTTAGCTTCAGGTTGTAGGTGTTGACGTGGTCCAGCCAGTCGGGCTTTTTTATACTAGCTTTGTCAAAGTGCCCGGTGGTCACAAACAGCGAAACCCCCGCCAGCGCCACTACCCACACCAGCTGCGCCACCATGGTCATATCGACCAGCTCTAGCACCTTGATGATCAGGTCGATTTTGGTCAAATCGTCAAACAATAAGGTGTTCATCAGCTTGTAGGTCTCAAGCAAAAATTTGCCCAAGATGCCAAAAATGATGCCCACCAAGCCAACGTAAAAAAACAGCATGGTGATCCGCATGCCATAGAGCATGGAGCCCACACTTGAAAGTAGCTTTTCCATTTTTTCCTTCATAGAAACTTAAATCCAAAGAGCGATCAAAAAGATCCCCACCATCACAAACGAAATCACCACCTTGGCCACCATGCCCACTAAAAGGCCCAGCCAGGTTGCGAATGCAACTTTGGCTGCGCGCTGCTGGTCTTTTTGAGCCCAATACTCACCGATGGCGGCTCCCACCAGCGGCATAAACAGTACGCCCACCAAGCCCATGAAGATGCCGAGAATAGTGCCCACTGCAGCACCGATCAGCGCCAGCTTGCTGGCCCCCGCGCGCTTGGCGCCCATTAGGCCAGCCACAAATTCAAATACCCAAGCCAACGCAGCCAAGAGGGTAAGGAAGACGACGGTAAGCCCACTGACGCGGGTGAAATCGTCAATCCATGCACCCAAGATCAAGCCTGCCCACACCAGCAGGGTACCCGGCAGCAGCGGCAACACGGTGCCCGCCAGGCCCGCGAGAACCAGCACGGCACTGATAACCCACAAAAATTGGATGTCCAAACTGCGCTTTCAAGTTAGTCGAGTGACCTGCCCCCTCATAGCCGTACCAGTTGAATGGAAGCGAGGTTCGTCAACATGGAGAATGACGGACATGAGAAAAAGTCGATTTACAGAACAGCAGATCATTGGGTTCTTGAAACAGGCCGAGTCAGGCCTACCCGTC
>JAURXM010000070.1 GCA_030654395.1 Aquabacterium sp. | reverse complement strand
ACAGAAGCCACTGCATTTGCCATTCGCATTGACGTCGCCGAAGAAATCACCCGCCTGAACTCCCACCTGGATGAACTGGAGAGACTGATCAACAAGGGTGGCGAGCTCGGGAAACGACTCGATTTCCTGATTCAGGAACTGCACCGGGAAGCGAACACCATGGGCTCAAAATCCGCGGCGCTGGAACTGACCCATATCTCGGTTGACATGAAGGTACTGATCGAGCAAATGCGCGAGCAGGTGCAGAACATAGAGTAAGGTTTCTTGGGGTGTCTTACCACCCCAAAACCACCACCTAAGTCATTGATTTTTAATGGAAAGTCGTCTCAAGAAGTAGCAAGCAGTCTCAACGTAGCGCATCGTTTGTGTGGGGTGATTTGTGGGGTAAATCGTGGGGTAAATGTCCGAACAGGCATTTTTCGACGATTTCCCGATTATTTACCCCACAGATTCCTCTGGAGGCCGCGCCATGACTGGGTTTACGAAGAATGCTACTGACAAAAATTTGAGGGCTTGGCTCAACGCCGGGCCGGTTGATCGAGGGGTAGGCGATGGCCTGACCTTCGTCGCTTCTGAGGCAGGTTGCCAACAGGGAAAAGCCTCCTGGATCCTGCGTTATCGATTCGGAGGACGCGAAAGGGAGAAAGTGCTCGGGCGCTACCCCGACATTTCATTGAAGGACGCCAGGGATCTGGCCCGCAAGGACCGGGCCCTGCTCCAGCAAGGCCAAGATGTCAGCGCAATTAAGCGCAAGGAACGGCTCAAAGCCATCGACATGCACAAGGTCGAAGGGCTAGCCAACATCTGGCACGAACGCTACATCAAAGGCAAGTACAAGCACCCTGAGGTTGTAGAGCGCGTTATCCGCCTCCACATCAAACCGGTCATCGGGAAACTGCCCGTGGAGGAAGTTCGTCCCGTCCACATCGATCGTGTCCTGACCAAAATCGTGGCGGGTGGCGCACCAACAGTCGCAAACGACGCCCTGCGGTACCTGTTCCGCATGTTCCACTTTGCGGTCAAGCGCAAGTGGATCGATTTCAACCCCGCATATGGTTTTGACATCTCTGACGCTGGCGGAACAGAGAAGTCGGGCACCCGGTGGCTCAACCATGAAGAACTCGCGACGCTCGCCAAAGCCATGCGTGAAACACCCAATTTCGGACGGCTCAATGAATTGGCCGTGTGGCTTCTGCTCGCTCTGTGTGTCCGAAAGATGGAATTGCTGTCGGCCAAATGGTCAGAGTTCGATCTGGATCAGGGCGTCTGGTTGCTGCGACCTTCTCGAACCAAGACAAATGTAGCCATCGACATTCCACTTGCACCGCCGGTAGTCGAATGGCTGAAGGAACTCAAAGTATTTTCCTGCGGACACACCCACCTCTTTCCCGCCAGGCGACTCATCCGCATGAAGGCAGGTGTGCCCAGGAAAAACCGGTTCGAGCATATTAGTCCAGATACGTTGAATGTGGCCTTTACACGACTGCCCCTTGAGGACATTGAGCATTTCACCGTCCACGACATGCGCAGAACTGCACGCACCCATATGGCCGCTTTAGGCGTGGATCGCTTTGTCGCCGAACGGGCCCTAAATCACAAAATCCGCGACACCGAGGGTGTGTACGACCAGCACGACTATTTCGATGAACGCAGGGGTGCCCTGAACCGCTGGGCAATGCTGCTTGTGGCGATCAGTCTAGGCAAATCGGAATATCCGGAAAAAGTGGGTAGCGCACGCCCCGTTGCATGCGATCAGTCATTGATCGGTGTTTCCAGAGGAGTGCTGACCTGAAAAATGCCGCTCATGATGAAGCCCCTCTAAAAGACTTACTCTGATCAATCGCCCTCTGGCATGCATCCACGACGCGGATCATGCTGAGCCGAAATCCAGCGAAGCAGCTGTTGACGCTGCCTGTTCGCCCTGCTGGTCCGGTCCAGTTTCGGCCATTGAGCAACGACTGCCGACTCATCTCGGCAATTGCTGCTTTTCGATACCTCGCCATATACCCATCGACATCCCAGGAAGGGATATATATAATATTCCCATTACGGGATTTATCATGCAACTCTTTGGCATCTCCAGACTGGAAATCTTCGTGCAAAAGCACGAGGATTCCCGCATTCCGCTCAGTGCTTGGCAACTGGAAGTTGAAGAAGCCCAATGGGCTGGACCGGATGAGGTGCAAGCGCGATATGCCGATGCAATTGTCCAACCTGACAGGGTGGTGTTCAGTATCAAGAATCTGTACAAGATTGATGTGAAGACTAAATTCAAACAAGGAATTCTGCTGATCGAGAAGATCTGGACACCCATGGTTTCCACGCCGGTTCGTAGTTCCGCCAAGAGCACAGCCCCCAGGAGCAAAGCATGACGCACATTGTTCGTGTACTGAAGAGCGATCAAGAGCTTGAAGCCGCATTGCAGCGCATGGCGGCACTGTTGGATCAGAAATTGTTGCCGGGCTCCGACGATGAGGCAGAGTTCGAGTTGTTGAAACTGGTCATCAGTGATTACGAATCCAAGCGGGTTGCCCGTCCGATCGTCACGCCTCTGCAAGCCATTGAGTTCCGAATGGAGCAGCAGCGGTTGACCCGCAAGGATCTTGAACCGTATATCGGCTCTCAGTCCAAGGTTTCAGAAGTGCTGGCCGGCAAGCGCACTCTGAGTCTTCAGATGATCCGTCGCCTAAATGAAGGCCTGGGTATCCCAGCCCAAGCATTGCTGCATCCTGCTGAGGACTCGGGAGCGGAAACAATCGACGAAGATGTTTACGCCTACGAAAAATTCCCCTTAAAGGAAATGTGTCAGCGTGGCTTGCTGAACAGCGATGCCAAAGACAAAGCACGGGAGCAGGTACGAGCATTTCTGCAGCGCATTGCGCAGTTGGACGTTGAACCTGCGCTGTTGCGTGCTCCTTTGCATCAAAGCGGTGCTCGCACCATGGACACATATGCATTGCTGATTTGGCGCGCGGTCGTGGTCGATAAAGCACATCGTAACCCTCCGCTAGGCATCTACCGGGCAGGCTGTATCACTCCGACCTGGCTTCGTGATCTGGCCAAGCTATCGCGCTTTGAGCGTGGCCCGCAACTCGCTCAAGAGTATCTGAGCCAGCATGGGATCTGTCTGGTGATTGAGCCGTGCTTCAAGAAAACCTATCTCGACGGCTGCGCCATGCTGGATGGGGATCGCCCGATTGTTGGATTGACCTTGCGCCATGACCGGCTCGACAACTTCTGGTTCGCCCTGCTTCACGAAGTAGTGCACGTACAAAAGCATCTGACTTCGGACTGCCGCTTCATCGCAGACAACCTAGATGACAAGGCCCGCGCAGGACAAATCCAAGAAGACGAGGCAGATGAAGGTGCTCAAAATTCGTTGATTCCTCCGGAGCTTTGGTCGACGGCCATAGTACGGGAGACCCACGATCCCGAAGACGCAAAGATCTTGGGTGACCAAGCAGGTGTGCATCCGTGCATCGTAGCCGGTCGCGTTCGTCACGAAACAGGCAACTGGCGTTTGATGAGTAACCTGATCAGCGAGGCTGGCTCTGTGAAGGCATGCTTTCCGGAGCAGCTGCCATGAAAGCTATGTCCAACCCAATGAAATTCAGGAGGGCCGAATGACCAGCCAGAAATAGAAAGCGACCGAATGCCGAAGCACCCGGCCGCGGGGTGACGAGCTTGTGGCTCGCCGGATTGGCGTCTGCGATTGTCTACTGCTCGTTACCTCCAGTCAAGTGTGCGTTTGGACGCCGGCGAGGTCAGCCGGCCTTATCTGCGGTGGCATGCCCACGGCTTGATGCCGCACATCCCAACACCCAACTACTGGAATACATCATGGGTAACGAAAACTTAAACCAACATGGCCGCGATGACGACAAAGGCGGCCAAGACAAAGACGACAAGCTGGTCACCATTTACGTCGAGACCAAGCCGCATCAGTGGCCCAAGAACGAGCCGATCTCGTTTGTACAGGTTGTACAACTTGAAGTCCCGGGCTACACCCCACAATCCAATATTACCTACTCGGTGAAATGGACTCGGGGCAATGGGGACAAACCTGAGGGCATTCTGACCCCTGGTGCATCCGTAAAGGTAAAAGATGGCATCCGTTTCACAGTTTCGGAAACTGGTCAGTCGTAACCAGGACATCGCCAAGTTGGTCGAGAAGGGTTATGCAATCACTTTTGACAGTGGTTGGATGATCCTGCGGGAGATTCCGTATCTCGACCAACAAGGCGCGCTGCACTGGGGAGCCATCGCCACAAAACTGGTACCTGTCGATGCGACAGGTCTGGTGACCCAGGAGGACCACACAATCCTATTCGCAGGAGCGCATCCTTGCGGTTTGGATCGTCAACCGATTCCAGCTATCGATGCTGGTCCGCATCAATTGGAATTGTCCAGTAAGTGCTCTGATGTAGTAGCGCAGCGGCGCTTTTCCAACAAGCCACGCGTGGCAGGTGTCTTGCAGGGTTTCAACAACTTCTTCGAAAAGATCGAGAGCTACGTGGGCATCATCGCTGGCCCTGCGATGACAACCCACGGGGCGACCCCTCTCACGTTCAAGTCGGTTGAAGATGCACCAGAGCCCTCTGTTTTTCGCTACCAGGACAGCTTGACTTCCAAGGCGGAAATTTCGGATCTTTCCCGCAAGCTCCATGATGACGTGATTGCCATCATTGGCCTGGGAGGAACCGGCGCATACGCCTTGGACTTCATGGTGAAGACACCGGTTCAGGAAATCCGGGGCTTCGATGGAGATGCCTTCCACGTCCACAACGCTTACCGCTCACCCGGCAAGCTGGACGAAACTGAACTGGGGCAATCCAAAGCTGCCGTGTACAAGGGGCGCTACGCGAGTTTTCGCGATGGCGTGCAGTTGGTACCGCACTACGTCGATTCTGAGTCAGGCGATGCATTCGAAGGTGTCACTTTCGCATTTGTTTGCGTTGACAAGGGATCGTCTCGGGCTGCAATCTTCGATCTTCTGATAGGCCTCGGTATCCCGTTCATCGATGTTGGTATGGGGTTGAAGCGAGCAGGAGGACCGTTGAGCGGTATGCTGCGTGCTACCTACTTCGCTCCTGGGCGAGCGCTGGAGATGCGTGAAAAAGGGTTGGCGGAAATGCACGACGGTCCAGAAAATCTGTACCGTACCAACGTACAGATCGCTGAACTTAATGCGTTCAACGCGGCACTGGCTGTGATGCGTTACAAGCAACTACGCGGCTTTTACACCGAGGTTGATCCCATGTGCCATTTGCTCTTTGACTTAGCCGACTTAAAAATAGTGGGGCAAGCCGATCATGAGATTTGAGCTCCAGCACGTCGAGGTGATGCCGCAGAAGCTCCAGCCAGGCATCCTGTATGTCTCGCTGGAGTTCGAGACGGCGCACCATCTCTGCGCGTGCGGGTGTGGGCAAAAGGTTCGCACGCCACTGAGCGCAGCCGAATGGCAGGTGGAAGAAACCCCGCAAGGTGTTACATTGCGTCCTTCGATTGGCAGTTGGCAACTTCCCTGTAGATCTCACTACCTGATCCATAAAGGTCAGGTAGTGTGGGCCGAACAGTGGAGTGATTCGCAGATTGCCGCAGGGAGAACAAGAGACCAGCAAAAGCTTCAAACCTACCTGGATAGTCGACGCCACAAGCGTCCGAGTTGGTGGAACAGGTTCCTGCACTGGCTGGGTATCCGCGCTCCGTGATGGACTACACGACAGCGGACCAGTCGCCGCTCCGCTGTCGTGTTATTTCGGTGTCGCAAGACAGTCACTAAGTTTGCATCTGGGGCTGTGACTGCCTGTCCAAGCCGCGAAAGTTGCCAACTGTTTCGGAAAAAGAGTTGGTACGACGCCTCACGCACGAACAGAGGTGCGGAGGTTTGGGTCGTGATCAGCAATCGACTGGAGGATCCCGATCGACCGCATTCAGTCTGCAGACTTTCGATTGTGAAATTTTTGACCGATCCATTGCTCAGCAACGAGTACTAAAAAATGGGCAAACTTATCCATATCGGCGAATTTCGGTCGTTTGATCTGACCAAATCGTGGCCACGATGGATTGCAGGTACGGCCGAACGCACATTTCCGGCATACTCCTCGAAAATCCGCTTGCGCGGGCTCGTTCTTTCCAGCAAGCAGTTCCTGCCGCCTCATTGCCAGCGCAATCAAGTCTGCGGTCACCATGAGCTTCATTCGATGGAATCCTGTTGGGTGACCATCCGGTCGCTCCGTCAGAATATAGGCGTGATCAGCCACAGCCTCACCTGTTTGCCCACTCAAGGCAAAGCACTGCGCCGAAAGCTCAATGACATCTGAGCAATACGTTCGATTTGCCTCCCGAGTCTTGAGTTCAACCAATACCAATTTGCCATTCCCATTGCGATAAACCCGGTCCACCCTGGCCGTGATCGCTACCGGCGAAAGCGAACGAAACACACGCTCTGCGTAGATCAGGCGGGCACCACGTAATTCGTGCGGTAGTGATTTGGTCGCTTTCGCAAGTGGACTCAACCACTTCTGCCGCCATAGGGCAGCGACAAACCCAACAATGCGTGCTAACGCGGTGGTTTCAAAGTTCATCCCGATTCTCCGCTGCATGAAGCCACCGTGTTGCACGCAAAAGCAAGCAGCACCAGTTGCGCCAAATCCTTCTGACCTGGTGTCCAAAGTGCCCCGCAGAACCGCATTTCCCGCGATCCGAGTCACCGTTCCGCTCCCGATAAAACCGTCGGTGCGCCCGGCGGCCACGCTCGATAGCACTCAGCTGCTCCGCAGTCCGCAGCTTCCCGCACCGATGTTCGAAAACCACCAAGCGCTCGCACACCCCCATCTGCGCCAGTTCTGACGCACTGACTGACGCCCTCCGGCGTCCATGCCTCTTCACCGACTCCATGATCAGTCCTCCCCATCACCCGCTGGCGCATCGAAGGCCTGGACAACATGTCCTGCTATGGCTGGATTGACCTTCGAGGAGGCCGGCAACGCCGCTGTGACCACCTGAGCAGCGGCACCCACCGCCGTCACCAGCATCCAGTTCTGTGCCAACAGCCCCTCATGGGCCAGAAAGCGCAATCGGTTCACCCGCTTCGTCCCCTTTTTGAACCGGATCAAGTCGTCGTACAGGCGCGGGTTGTCTTCCCGCGTCATTTCAAACAGCAAGCGCACCGGCTCGGTGATGAGGTCTATCTTCTGTGTCATGCGCCCTCTCCTTCCAACCGCGCTGCACGCGATGGACGTGACGATGCCTGCATTGCGGTGGCGGCATAGTTCGTCCCCGCGATCTGATAGCCCCGGAGATTGGAGAACATTGGCTCTTTCACTTCCAGAATCTGGTGCGTCGCGAACGCGTCCTTCACCGCCTTCTTGAAAAGAAAAGCCCCCCCACCGACCAGGATGACGTGCTGGACGTCATAAAACTCACCGATGCGGCGCATCATGGCCCCGACCGCCTGCTTGGTGACACTTTCCACCACGGGCTTCATGCGCGCCAGACTGTAGGTTCGCTGGAAGATCGTCAGATTCTTGTTGGTGCGCAAGGCAAGATCGATGGCGTCCAACTGGTTGTAGGGTCTGCCGATCTCCGCGCTGATGTCGTCAGCAATCACCTGGAGGATGTCGGACACCCCGCGGTTGACCGAATGGCTGCGCTTGTGCGACAGCTTCATACCCCGCGCCACCAGCCAGTCAAAGGTGCGCGAGCCAGGGTCAATCACCAGACTGTGTTCGTTCTCCATCGCCACCACCTTGTCGTGCTGCGAGGCGTAGTCAATCAGTGCCCCATTGGGCTGGGCCATGGCCAGCGCCTTGCGCACCAGCACGGTCTTGCCATTGCCCACGTCATGGGTGTCAGTCATCAACTTTTCCAGCGCGGCCTTCTTCAGGGCAAACATGGACACCGGCAGACCCACCACCAGCAGGTCAATGGTGTCAACTTTCATCATTCGCAGTGCACCGCGCGCCAGCGCCAGGTATTCCGGGGTGTCAATAAAGTTGTCGTGGATCTGCGTTGCTCGAAAGGCGTCGGCAGCCAGCATCACGTCCGGCCCCACCTCGTAAAACATGCCCCCAATCGGAATGGCGACCGTCTTGCGCCGATCCGCCCCCAGGGTGGTGGACGGGTCGCGGGGAAAGGGATAGGCCAACGACGGAAAGCTGGCGCAGCGGATTTCGTCGCCAGCGACTCCGGTGACGTACTTGGTGTTGCCGTAGCCAACGTCCACAGCTCGAATAATCAGTTCCATAAAAAGACTCCAAATCAGGGTTGCAGGGCGATCAGCATCGGTGGCCCGATACCGTCCATCCACGCAGAAATCCCCTTCAAACCGCCTAATTTCGGGATCAGGTCTGGCCTGGATCTGACTACAGCCATGTCAGATCGCACTGAAACGAGAGCATTTCGTCAGACGCTTGAATGAGCCCTGCGTGTCGAACCACGGTCTCACCGCAAACCGAGCTGTCAAGGGCGTGATTTGCTGGATCACACCGATTTGTTCCATTTCTGCGGCCCGGGCCTGCGAACCGGTCATCAACCCGGTCAAGGTCCCGTCCGGGACCAGAGGCAGCAATTTCCCTTGTCAAGCCCGCATGCAGCCTCACTTTCAATCCCTTCGGGACAATAAACTCGGCTCACGGGCACATCCCGGTCGTTCAATCGCCACCCAAAACCACCGAGAAATCGACACCATTTCCGGCACGCCTGCTTGACTCATCCTCTGGGTCAGCGTCAACTACAGGTTCCCGAGGGCCGTCCTGGCCCTGCTCCATCGAGGAGCGCAAGGCGTCGCAGTCGTTACCTGCCCCAAACTCCGGTCCTTGAACCGGAATTAGCCATCGCCCCCTGAGGTGATGGCCTCGTGGTTTTTCGTAGTGGAACCCCTTGTGGCCTTGCCAGCACTTTTCGCTGGGCGTTCCCTGAAACGCGCCACGGTTTTCGAGCACCCGGTCGGCACCTGATGCCGTACCCCTGTTCCCGCCATCCTTTGAGCACGCGTTACACGCAGCGCGCGGTTGTGTTTGCCTCTTTAGGCTCTCCGCGCGTTCCCGCTCACAAACTCGGCACCGCCCTGGACTTTCGGTCAGGGGTGGACCCATACGAGTGGATGGCGCTACGAATCCAGAACTGATCCATCAGTACGTGCAAGGCCTGACCTTGTCACGGATGCCCTTTGACACACCCTTGAGGCGGGTCGGCATCACCAACCCCATGGTTGTAGAAATGCATAGGTGGGACGGATCACATGTTTCATTTTTAAGAAAGACCGAACTGGCCAGCGCTGATGCGCTGGCTGGCAAAACACTGGGTCGGTGCCGCACTTCGGTGGTCGCGTGCGGTGCCGGAGTTTTTGACCACCAACCTGCCGGGCGACGGAATCCGCCCGATGGGTGATTTCCCTTGGGATTCCATGCATCTCTCAATACCTGCCCGCCGTTCGGGCGGCGGGCGCTCGACCCTGGAATACAACGTCATGAAAAACGGACCTTCTTTTCGAACTTCGCTTCGCCGACCTCAAGGCTCGGTCAGTCCTGGCCGCCTGACTGCTATTCAACCCCCACGCCGCCAACAGTGGGCTGGCAAGACTGCCCAAGAAATCCTGGCGGGCTACGCGCCTGGGAAGGTGCCACCGCTCAAAGTGCTGGAGGTGCTGCTGGAACTCTTCAACACCCTGCACACCTCGCTGGAGAAAACCGTTTCCCACAAAACGCGCCACGAGCGCGCCCAGTTCTTGCGACGGTTCTTCCGCGACCTCAAAGTCAAGGCTGGATTCAACACCATTCCCGATCCGCGCAACCTGGGCCAGAAACACATTCATGCCATGGTGCAGGTCTGGCAGCGGGAGCCTCTGGCTTCGGCCACGATTCAGACTTACCTGAGTTTCCTGCGTGGCTTGGGCATGTGGATGGGCAAGCATGGCTTCGTGCGGGGGCCAGCGCATTACGGCCTGAACGCGGAGGAATACCAGCGGCATGAATATGCGCAGCGGGACAAGA
>JAURXM010000066.1 GCA_030654395.1 Aquabacterium sp. | reverse complement strand
CGACGTCCCCCCGGTTTCAGTAGCATCCGGCTTTAGAGTCCGGGGTTAATGTAGCTGATTTCTCGGCCAACTGTCTGGCATAGGCAGACGGCGTCAATCCGCCCAGCGCCTTCTTTGGCCTTTCCTCGTTGTACTCTCGTCGCCAAGCCTCGATCACCACCCTGGCGTGTGACAGGCTGGTAAACCAATGCTCGTTCAGGCATTCATCCCGCAAGCGTCCGTTGAATGATTCGATATAGGCATTCTGGTTCGGCTTGCCAGGCTCGATCAGGTACAGCTTCACGCCCCGATCGTGTGCCCAGCCCAGCATGGCCCGCCCACAGAATTCCTTGCCGTTATCGGTCCTGATCGCTTGCGGCAGTCCGCGATGGATTGCCAGATGATCCAGTATCCGCGTCAATGGCTGCCCGCCTATGGCTCGCTCAGGCACGATGGCCACTGCCTCATGCGTGGCGTCATCAACCACGGTCAGGCACTTGATGACGCGCCCCTCGGCTGTTCGATCGAAGACGAAGTCCATCGACCAGACATGATTGGCAGCCTGCGGTCGGCCCAGCGGCTGCCGATCTGACACCGGCACTTTCTTGCGACGACGCCGCCTCACCTGTAACCGGGCCTCCGCGTATAGCCGCTCGACTCGCTTGTGATTGGCCACCACGCCGGCCTGACGCAGCTTCAGATAGATCATCCCCGAGCCATAGCGGCGATGCCGCTGAGCCAGCGACACGATGTGCTCCCGCAGGACCCGATTGCGATCCGGCGCCGGCCGATAACGCAACGCGCTGGCACTCATGCCGATCACCCGCAGGGCACGACGCTCGCTCAGCCCGCGTGCGGTCATGTGGCGCACCAGCTCTCGGCGTGATGGTGCGCTCACCACTTTTTTCTCAAGGCTTCGCGAGTGATCTCGTTTTCCAGTACTGACTCGGCCAGCAGCTTCTTCAAACGGGAGTTCTCAACTTCCAGCTCCTTCAGGCGCTTGGCATCGGACACACTCATGCCACCGAACTTGCTGCGCCAAAGGTAGTAACTGGCTTCGGAGAAGCCATGCCGACGGCAAAGCTCCTTGATGGGAAGACCCGCCTCGGCCTCACGCAGGAAGCCAATAATCTGCTCTTCGGTAAAACGCTTCTTCATGTCCAATCTCCTCAATGACGGGATTGGACTCCAAAGCTAGGTGCTACTCAAATAGGGGGAGACGTCG
>JAURXM010000058.1 GCA_030654395.1 Aquabacterium sp. | reverse complement strand
GAGCCGCCCATCATGTTCATCATGGCCATGCCATCCTGCATGGTCTTCATCTGCTCGGCCATCAATGCATTTCGCACGTCCGCTGTCTTGGCATTCGCCACTTTTTCGTGCATATCGCGCATTGCTTTGATCTGTTTGTCCATGGCAGCCATCTGATCGGCGCTGCCTGGTCTGCTTGCCGAAGCGGCTTGCCTGCTGGAAGGCTGGCCGGTCGTGGCGGTCTGGGCTCCTGAGCCGACGGCGGCCGCAAGAAGAGCAACGGTCAATACGGTGTGACGAAGGTGCGACATGGTGAACTCCAATGTTGAAAATCAAGGTGAAACGAAAGAAGCGCTCCGGGATAGGCCCAAGCCAGTCGCCCGAAGAAAGATGCAGGTACACCGCCAAGCGGATTTGTCCGCTTGGCAGATGGCCTGATTAAGAGGGGGTCAAATAGTGAGCCGCGAGTAGCGGATGGAGACGGGTGGTTCCGACCAGGTCGGACTACCGAAAGCCTCCGGCCGGGAAGCCTGATCTACCGCTGGAACCAGCAACCAGGTCAAAAACAACACGGGAACAATATCAAGGTCTGCGAGCCCATCCGCGTGATGCTTGACCAAGGTGTTCTGTTCTGCCACGCAAAAATTCAGGCACGCAGCCTTCTCTGGTGACATGTCGTGTTCACTAGCATCATCGTGAGCCGTGGCGGTCGCAAGCTTATCCGACGTCATATCGTGTTCAGTAACCATGGCGGACGTAAGCACTGAATGACTATGACTGGAATGTTCGTACCGTCCATGATCTTGCTGTACCAGACACGCATTAGCGATGCCCGTCGCCAAAGCCAGCAACCAGACGAACAACATCACGGCAGCGGTGTACCGTGTTCTTCGATGGTTAAGGAAAGGCTTCATGCTTCAGTCTATTCAATACGGGCGCTGCAAGTCATTCCAGGAACATGCAAATCATTCTAGCGGTGGGACATTTCAATTTATTGATATTCGTCAACCAATTGGCGCAAACGCGCAAGTTGTGAATCACGGCTCCTTGATGCCTGGTCCTGTGGCAACCCCGAACAACCAAGACATATCAATGACGTAAACCCTTTTGTTTGATCTGCGGGCACGCACGCGAGTTCCTTTGGACTTGCCAGAATTTCCTCTCTCGCGCCAAAGAAAATAGACAATGCCGCCTAGCAAGATTGCTGCAGCAACGCCACCTGCGATCAATGCATTAGTAAGTGTTTCATGCGAAAGATTGGGTAGATTGCGGTACTCCTGCGGCATGGGTTTCCTTCTTCAACGCCGCTACGCGGACGCATGGATAAACAGCCGGCCCACAGCAATGAAATCGCAATCCCAAAATAGCCCAGGCAGCGGTGCAGCGGACACTGCCACCCGGACTATTCGAATCTGCCAGCCAGCCAGAATCACGGCATTACTTGACAGGTTGGAGATCAGTCAGCACCAAGGCGCCGCTGTCCTTGATGACTTTGAACTGAACCTTGTCGCCGACTTGTACCTTCTCCAACAGAGCCGGATCCCTGACCTGAAACACCATCGTCATGGGAGGCATCTCCAGGTTCTTGATCTCGCCGTGCTTGATCGTGATCTTCTTGGCGTCCTTGTCGATCTTGCGGACCTCTCCCTGGGTCATGTCATTGCTGGCCATCATCTTCATGTCGCCCATCTTGCCAGCGTCCATGGTGGCTTGAGCGAAGGCACTGCCAGAGAAGGCCGTGGCCGACGCGATCGATACGAGAATAACGAGTTGCTTAATTGATTTCATGATTTGTTTCCTTCATATGTTTGGTAAACCGTAGAACTGCCATCTTTTTTGAGCAGCAGCACGCTGTAAGCGTCTTTGCGCTTGCCATACTCGGGGCCATCCATGCCGGGTGAGCCGACAGGCATACCCGGGACAGCCAGTCCAATTCCAGCAGGTCTTTCCTGGAGCAGGCGCTTAATGTCACCGGCCGGCACATGGCCTTCCAG
>JAURXM010000057.1 GCA_030654395.1 Aquabacterium sp. | reverse complement strand
TTGCTGTATGTCTTGTTTGATCGCCGCCCAAAACGCCGCAGCGCCGGGCGTAGGAACCGTCATTTCTGCGGCTGCCGCGCCCAAGCGCGGGGCAACCAGTACGCTGCCCGACCAGAATGCCAGCAGGATAAACAACGCCAGCCGGCTGCTGTTAAAATGGATCGACGTGGACATCGCCAGGGCCGCGAATACCGCGTAATAGATAAAAAAACTTCCGCTCAATGCGAACAGCCTGAGACTATCGTCAGCGGCGAGGTCGAAATTCTGATACAGAATCAGGATCGCAACCCCCATTGCCGGCATCAATACCACGACAAAAGCCAGCAACAAGCCGGTAAACTTGCCCAGCAACAGCTTGGTGCCCGATACCCCCAGGCTGTGCAGCATGCGCAAGGTGCCTTGCTCCCGTTCCTGGGTTACCGCGTTGAAGGCCAGCGCGATGACCAGCAGCGGCAGCAGCGCGTACAACACAAAACCGGCGCTGGCCTGACCGAAGCGACTGGCTAAGCCCTGATCGGCCGCCGGGCTGAAACGCGCCCCGTTGCGTTTGTGCGGCTCCAGCCAGAGCGCCTGGCCGGTATATAGTCTCAAACCGGGATCTACCGCTGCCAGCGGCGCATCCGGCTTGAATACGTAAATGCCGAAATGCGCCGCCGCATGCGGGTTCTTGACGCCTTGGGTATCCCATTGTTCCTTGGCGGTTGCGCCCACGGCCTGCTTTTCCTGCTGCACCTGCTGATGTTCGGCGACGGATGCCAGAAAAAATCCGGTCAATACGGCGAATACCGAAAATGCCAGCACCAGCAGTCTTCCGTCTCTCAGCACCGCCAACAGCTCCTTGTGGATGATCGCAATAATCACAGCAGACCCCGCGCATGCGCCAGATATTTGTGTTCCAGCTCGTCATGGGCCACGGTGTGCGCATCGAATTCTTCAACCAGACGACCTGCTTTCATGATGCCGATGCGGTCGGCGACCTGTTTGGCATTAAACAGGTCATGGGTCGCCATCAGCACCGCCATGCCCAGGTCGGCCGCCGCCCGTATCCGCTGAGCGAAATCATTGGCCGCACTGGGATCTAGCCCGGAGGTCGGTTCATCCAGCAGCATGACTTTCGCCTGTTTTGCGCTGGCGATGGCCAAGCCGACTTTCTGGCGCATGCCCTTGGAATAGGTCGAAACGCGCCGGTGGTGCGCGTCGATTTGCAAACCGTTATAGACCAGCAAAACGTGCGCATGCCGGATGGATATGCGGATATTGGCCAGCGTACAGAAAAAACTCAAGTTTTCCAGGCCGCTCAGCTCTTCATAGAGCGCCACATTTTCCGGCAAGAACGCCAGCTAGGCCCGAACCACCGCCGCGTTTAGCTCCGGCGACTCGCCATCAAAAA
>JAURXM010000049.1 GCA_030654395.1 Aquabacterium sp. | reverse complement strand
CGGCATTTTTCTTCAGGATGCGGCCGGCTTTATCGACTGCAACGAAAAAGGCGCCAGCATGTACGGTCTTTCCCGGGCGGAGGTCATCGGCCGGTCGCCTGCCGACCTCGCCCCGGAAAGGCAGCCGGACGGGCGGTTGTCTGCGGAGGTTGCCGGCGAAAAAATCATCGCGGCGCTGAGCGGGGAGCCGCAGCAATTCGAATGGCAGCCCCTGCGCCCCGATGGGGTTCCTCTGGAAGTTGAAATCACCCTCAACCGGATCGAACTCGGCGGATCCGTCTGCCTGCAGGCCGTCGTCCGCGACATCACCGAACGCAAGCGGGTAGAATTGCAACTGATAGAAAGCGAACTGCAATACCGCACCTTGGCCGACTCCGGTCAGGCGTTGATCTGGACAGCGGGTACGGACAAGCTGTGCGACTATTTCAACAAAGTATGGTTGGAATTCACCGGACGGAGTATAGAACAGGAAATAAACCAAGGCTGGCTCGAAAGCGTCCACCCGGATGATTATCAGCATTGCCGGGATGTGTACTTATCGTTTTTTGACCGGCACGAAAAATTCGGCATGGACTACCGCTTGCGCCGCCACGATGGCGAATATCGCTGGATACGGGACGAGGGCTGTCCGCGCTACAACAGCGAGGGTGAGTTTATAGGCTATATCGGCTACTGTCTCGACATCACCGAACGCAAGGCCGCCGAAGAAAACCTGCGCATTACCGCCAGCGTGTTCGACACCAGCCAGGAAGGGATCCTGATCACCAATGCCAGTAATGTCATCGTGGACGTCAACCCGGCCTTCACCCGCATCACCGGCTACAGCCGCGAGGAAGTGCTGGGCCGGAACCCGAACCTGCTGAATTCTGGCCACCAGGACCCGGATTTTTACGCCGAGATGTGGCAAGCCCTGGCACAAAAAAAAGCGTGGCGCGGCGAGATATGGAGCCGGCGCAAGTCCGGCGAGATTTATGCGGAACTGCTGTCCATCTCGGTCATCTACGACGACAACGACGGCGGGGTGCAACGCTACGTCGGGGTGTTCTCGGACATCAGCTACCTCAAGGAACATGAGGCCGAGTTGAGCCGCGTCGCTCATTACGACGCGCTGACCGACATACCTAACCGGGTGCTGCTTGCTGACCGCATGAAGCAGGCCATCGCCCAGTCGGCTCGCGATCTGAACGTGTTGGCGGTCTGCTATCTCGACCTGGATGGTTTTAAGTCCATCAACGATACCCTGGGACACGCAGCAGGCGATCAGGTATTGGTGGAGGTTGCCAGACGCATAGGGCACACCATACGCGGCGGGGACACGGTCGCCCGCCTGGGCGGGGACGAATTCGTCGTGCTGCTGGAACTGGAGAAAGGGGAAGAGTGCATCGTGACCCTTGAACGCCTGCTCGAAGTGATAGCTCTGCCGATTATGGTCAAGGACAAGCCCCAACTGCTCAGCGCCAGCATAGGGGTCAGCATTTACCCGCTGGACAATGAAGACCCGGACACCCTGCTGCGTCACGCCGACCAAGCCATGTACATAGCCAAGCAATCAGGCAAGAACTGCTTTTACATTTATGACTCCGCGTTGGACCTGCGTGCCCGCAACCACAATGACTTCCTGAAAAGCATACGCCACGGGCTGGAGTTTAACGAGTTCGAGCTGTACTACCAGCCCAAGATCAACCTGCGCACGCAGCGGCTGGTTGGCGCCGAGGCTCTGATTCGCTGGAAACACCCTAAACGCGGCCTGCTGTCCCCGATCGAGTTCCTGCGGCCTATCGAAAATACCGAACTCGACATCGAGATCGGCAATTGGGTGATCGCCACTTCGCTCGCCCAAATTAACCGCTGGCACTG
>JAURXM010000038.1 GCA_030654395.1 Aquabacterium sp. | reverse complement strand
GGAGCGCATGGCGAAAAACACCGTGATCCGCGACGGCTTGGAAACGGGAGCGGATGTGTTCTTCACCCTGCGGACCTATAAAAGGGGGCAAGTCGTCAAAGATTTTATTCATTATTGAATCTCCAGCAAGGCGCGCACGCGCTGATAATCCAGCTTGCCGTTCGGCAGGCGGGGCAGTTCTTCCAGCGTGATGCAGCGGTTGGGCTGCATGTAAGGCGGCAATTGCCGGGCTAAAGCCTTGCGGATGTCGGCGGCTGTCACCTGGGGTTCCAAGGACAGCGCTAAGGCAGGCCGCTGCCCGGTGGCGGGGTCGTCGATGCCGACCACGGCGCAGCCTCTCACCCCAACCATCGCATTGACGGCCGCCTCGATCTCCGCAGGCTCGACCCGATAACCGGAGCATTTGAGCATGCGCCCGAGTCTGCCATGAAAGCGGTATTCGCCATCGACCCGGCTCACCCGGTCGCCGGTGGGATACCAGCCATCCTCGTTGAGGAAAGGCTGCAATCGGCCCTGCTGCCAATAACCGCCGGCAAGACTGGCGCCGCGCGCCCACAGTTCGCCGGTTCCGTCATCGATGCGCAGTTCGTAACCCGCGGCGGGCAGGCCGATGGGGATGGGCTGATTCGCCGCCAGCCGCTGCCTATCCACCGGCCAGTAACAGCACACATTGGTTTCGGTGGGACCAAAGAAATTGTACATCGCAGTCCGAGGCAGATCGGCAGCCAGATCTATCAGCGCGGGGCTGGGGAACACCTCGCCGGCGAAAAACAAAAAACGCAAGGATTCCAAAGCAGTTTGCGCAAGATTGCCCTTATAGGCCAGGAAAGCCAGCAGGGAAGGAACGGTATACCAGCCGGTGATGGCCTGCTCCTTGAGCCAGGCGCTGAGACGGGACGGGGCCAGGGTCAGCGAGGACGGGACGAAATGCAGGCTGGCTCCGCGGCCCAATACCGCATAAAGATCGAAAGTGGACAAATCGAAGAAAAACGGCGTAGTGCTGGCGATACAATCATTATATTGCAGCGCAACCAAGTCTGCGGCCCATTCGGCGAAACACGCCACCGCGCCGTGGCTTAAGGCCACGCCGCGAGGCTGGCCGGTGGAGCCTGACGTGTAAAGGATCGCGGCCAGGGAAATTGCCTGGATGTCGACCGGCATTAGTTTCGCTTCGGAACAGGCAAAAATATCCAGCCACAGCCTCTTATCAAGCCATGCGGGAGCGGCACCCAAGCCCAGTACCGCCGACACCTGGGCGTCCGCGACAATGAAAGTCAGCCGGGCCGGCGGATTTTTCAGGTCTAGCGGCACATAACAAGCCCCGGTCAACAGCACGCCAAACAAGGCGATAACGGCGTCGATGCCGCGATCCAGATGGATAGCGACCGGCTGGCCCGGCTTGACCCCCATGCCTTGCAAGCTGGCCGCGATGGCTTGCGCATGCATCAGTAATTGTCCGTAACTTAGACTGCGGTCATTTTCGAGCAAGGCCAGCGCGTCGGGCCGGTGTCGGCATTGCCGCAGGAAAGGTTCCAGCAACATCGCCTAAACCTCGCCGCTTTCCAGCAATTCAGCGTCCATCCGCTTGATGACCGAATCCAGCCAAATCTCATCCACCGCCGGATCCAGGTAACTGTAGGACAGGGTCAGCCGGCCGTCCAGTTGCCCGACCAGCAGGGCCAGACCGGGCGGCGCGGTCATCCAGCACAAAAGAGACATACCGGTAACAGGGATGCCCAAGAAGCCTTTCTTCCCCCAAGACAGGTCGCCGATATCGGAAAACCACAGCGAACTCAATTCGCCGCCACTGTGTTGTTTGCGCAATGTTTTGGCGTAGCCGGCCGGAGAAAGCCATTGACCCAGCCACATCAGCGGCAAATAGGCCAGATCCAACTCCTCGCGTATAGTCTGCTGATACTGCGCCAGCAAATGCGCAAACAAGCC
>JAURXM010000034.1 GCA_030654395.1 Aquabacterium sp. | reverse complement strand
TACCTTGTTTGGATACACCGAGCAAGAAGTTGCGAACAAGAACATCAACATGCTGATGCCCCAGCCGTATGCCCGAGAGCACAACGGTTATCTGCACAGCTACTTATCCACTGGGGTCAAAAAAGTCATCGGTATTGGCCGTGAGGTCACCGGCCTGCGCAAAGACGGAACCACCTTCCCTATGGAGTTGGCCGTCAGCGAAATGGATGTCAGCGGTGAGCGCATGTTCACGGGCGTCGTGAGGAATATCACTGAACGCAAAGCAACCGAAGCGCTCCAGTCACAACTGTCTGCCATTGTTGACTCATCTGCTGACGCCATCATCAGCGTGAACCTTGACGGCATCGTTCAAAGCTGGAATAAGGGGGCGGAGAAAATATATGGCTTCATGCGATCAGAGATAACAGGCAAAAGCATAAAGTTAATCATACCAGACAGCCACCACAGCGAGCATGAATTATTATTGCAACTAATAAGACAGAATAAAGAAATAGGCACATTCGACACCATTAAGATAAGAAAGAATGGTAATTTATTCAACGCATCAGTGACCATATCACCCATGCGCGATAATTCAAGTAAAATCATAGGCGCATCCAATGTATCAAGAGACATCACACACCTTAATGCACAACAAGATGCATTAAAAAAGAGTGAAGCCACATTCAGACTGGCCATGGAGCATGCGCCCATTGGTATGGCTCTGGTAAGCACTGCCGGCCGTTGGCTAGAGGTTAATCAATCATTATGCAGCATGCTAGGTTATGATCGCGAAGTCATGCTCAGCAATGATATTCAATCAATCACACACCCCAAAGATCTACCCGCTGAAATTGATTTAATGTCAAAATGCATCAATGGTGAGATGCAAACATATCAGAATGAAAAACGCTTCTACAACATAAGCGGCCATGAAATATGGGTCATGCAAAGCATGTCTTATATAAAAAATAGCCAAGGCGATACTGGTCATTTTGTAGCGCAAATATCCAATATCACAGAAAAAAGAGAAATTGACCGTGTCAAAGGCGAATTTGTGTCCATCGTCAGCCATGAACTACGCACACCACTGACCTCTATTCGAGGCGCATTGGGTTTGGTAGCAGGCCCCTTGGCGTCAGAGGTATCACCCAAGGTTGCTCGCCTTATCGAAATAGCCAACAGCAATTGCGAACGATTGATACTGCTCATCAATGATATTTTGGATATAGAGAAAATTGCATCAGGTCAAATGCGTTTTGATTGCAAAACAGAAAATTTGAGCAGCCTGGTTCGCCAAGCAATTGAGGCGAACCACGGCTTTGCTGACAAGTATGAGGTTTCACTGGTCGAGAGATCAATGGATGAATCCATTCAATCAGAGGTAGATGCCACTCGCCTCATGCAGGTTTTAACTAATTTCTTATCGAATGCAGCAAAATTCTCAAGGGCAGGCGACATGGTGGAATTAGAAGTTTGCAGGCGCCCGCCCTTTGCACGGATCTCGATTATCGATCATGGCAACGGCATCCCTCCTGAGTTTTGCGACCGCATATTTGGTAAATTCACGCAAGCTGATTCAAGCACAACAAGGGCAAAAGGCGGGACAGGCCTCGGGCTACACATCAGCAAGCAAATAATTGAGCAAATGAGAGGCCGTGTAGGTTTTGACACCAAAGTGGGGGAAGGCACGACCTTCTGGATGGATTTCCCAACAAATGAGGAGTCTATAGGCCACGATCAAAATACACAGACAGAAAACGCAAAATTCGTCTCATTGATTTGCACCACAGAACATCATTTACCAGAAGCCATACTCAACAAGATAAAAAATTATTCACCTAGATATGATTTGGTGCACAGCATTCCAGATGTAAAAATAAAAATAACGGAGTGGCCATATGGGCTCATTGTACTGAGCAGCCAATTCAAGATAGAAGAAATAGTTAAAATCATCAACGAACTGCGCACAGACAAAGCAACAAAGCACACGCCGATCGTGCTTATCTCTGAGACAGAAGATAATAACGTCACTCGCGAATCACTTGGTGAGGATTGGCTGAACAATAACCATGTTATATGGTCGCGTGACGGCAGCATACCTATCAATACCCAAAGTACCACAACAGAGCCGATCGGTGCTCTACCTAGAATATTACACATAGAAGACGATGCCGACCTGAGTCACGTACTGGCCACGGCCTTACACGGAAAGGCAGAAATTGTATTGGCGACAAGAGTGAAGCAAGCGGAGAGTTTATTGCGTCAGAAATATTTTTCACTGATTGTTCTAGACATCGGATTACCTGACGGATCTGGATTGGATCTTTTATCCCGCTTGCCATCTCTTATCCAACATGAAGTGCCGGTCGTCATTCTATCAGCCTCCGAACCACCCGACAATGTGAAGACCAAGGTGTCTGCCACGCTGATTAAATCATATGACACAGAAAAAGTTATTATCGACACCATTATTAATATAATACATTAAAAATTGAAACTGGATTTAACATGAATACCTCTATGCAACATGTTCTATGCATCGACGATGAAGCAGATATATTAGAAGTAGCCCAGCTCAGTTTGGAAACGGTTGGCGGGTTACAGGTAACATGCCTGACCAGCGGCCAAGCGGCTATTGAACAGGCTGAGCAAATCATGCCTGATCTGATATTACTGGACGTGATGATGCCGATCATGAACGGCCCGGCCACACTCAAGGCATTGCGCGACATACCCGCGCTGGACCATATCCCCATTGTGTTCATGACCGCGCGCGTACAGCCGGCTGAAGTTCAAGAATACATGAGCATGGGTGCTGCAGGTGTCACACCCAAACCCTTTGATCCCATGAAGCTGGCAAGTGAAATTAACGGGATATGGGAGCGCTGCCATGTCAAATAGTCTTAGCGCCGAAATGGCAGATAGGATGGCGCCGATTCGGCAGCGCTATTTTGAAATACTTCGTCAACGCATGGTTATTGTCGAGAAGGCCGTTGCGTTGATACCTCAGCACGCGTTTGCCGATGCGGCAGACCGGGCTGAACTACAGTCCGAAGCCCACAAATTGGCAGGTACCGGGACAACCTATGGCTTCCCGAACATCAGTGATCGAGCGAGGTTGCTGGAGGATGCCTTGATGGCAAACCCAGATAGTGGGCCTGACAACTTGTTGGAGCTGGCCAATCAACTGTTGACCGTTTGCCACGAAGCCTTGTCCACAGCCACTGCGACGGTGACGCATGTCGCACCCCTACCTGTGGCCGTGGACAAGGCTGTTGTTCAAACCAATCAACTGCCTGTTTTGTTGGTGCTCGATGACGACCCGAGTATTTTGCAATTGATGCGCGAGACTTTTCAAAACGATGCTCGGGTGGTGACAGGCGTGAACTCCACTGAAGCATTGGTGCTGATTCAAAACGAAAAGCCAGATCTGGTGTTGCTGGACAACTTGATGCCAGGCGGTGTTTCAGGCTTAAGCCTGCTGGAAGGTCTCCAGTCATCGCCTCAATTAAAAAACATCCCCGTCATCATGATATCGGGCAGCGAAAAACCGGAAGAGGTCATGCGTGGCCTGATGGCTGGGGCGGTGGACTATATAACCAAGCCCTTCGATATTTTTGAAATGAGCGCCAAGGTCAGGAAGCGACTGTGGCGTCTTCAATGTCAGATACTGATCGCTGATGACGACGAATCCATTCGCGATTTGGTTCGCCATAAGCTCAAAAGCGCCGGTTGCAGTACCGTTTGTGCGTCCGATGGCGAGCAAGCTTGGGGCATCCTTCAAAACCAGCCGATCGCCTTGGCTGTTTTAGACCTGATGATGCCGGGGTTTGATGGCATGGCCTTGCTGCGCATGATGAAGGCGGATGCTCGCTTTGAGGATATTCCGGTGGTGTTTTTAACTGCGAGGCACATGAGCGCCGATGTGTTGGCCGGACTGAATACGGGCGCAGCGGACTACATCACCAAGCCGTTTAATTCAGACGAGCTGGTCATGCGTTGCACCAGGTTGCTGCCCCCGCTCCCTAAGAAACGGCGATGACATACCGCCTGCGTCATTGACATCCTTGCAAGGTCACATCTGCCTGACCAGCCACCCGCTCCATCATCAGCGCTGTTGATCGCTGTTGCCATGCCACGGTTGACGGCGTGATCAGACTGACACGACAAGCTGGCGGCAATTGCAATGTGAGTCCGTGAATGGGCTCTGGCGCTTTGATGGTGATCTGCACGGTCGCCTCGTGCCGGCTGACATCCAACCTCAGCTGATCGCGCGCTGCCCAGAATTGCCCAAATGAGCGCATGGTGCCGAACCACGCCTTGTCATGCAGTGCGGCCACCAGTGCGCGCTCAAACGCCAATTTGTGGTCCAGCACGTCGGTGTGAATCAGCACGACCAATAAGCCACCATAGCGAGAGAGGTTCTGCGCCAATGCCAGTGCTTGTGGAACGCGATCGCCCAAGCGCGGCAGGGCCTCGTCTTCAATGGTGACGGGGAATTCATAGATGGCAGTGCGAGCCTGCCCTTCGCGGCCATAGGTCAAACCGAATGGCAAATGGGACAAGGAGTTATTGGCTGTAACTGATGAGCTGTATTGATAGCCCGTGGCCTCTAAGGCTTGCGGCAGGCTATACGGATTCTTGAGGTGGCCTGGCCTGAAGCTATCGACAGACGTATCTGGCAAAAAATGATCAAGCAAGAACTTGCTGATGCGCAGCTCACCCATCACGGTCATGCCATCTGTCCGCTTGGCGTCGTGCACAAAGGGCTGGTAAAGCGGGTAAGACTCGCGTCCATCGCCCAGTTCAGCATGGTTGAATACTTGGGAGTGAGCGACCGAGTGGCTGGCGATCTCCGCATTGAGTTTGTGCAGGGCTCGCAATGACGCAATACCATCTGAATTGAAGAAGATGTTGTCGTTCCAGTCGCGTATGTACTTGGTTTGAATGAAGTACGTTGCGAGCACGCCTTGCGAGGCCTCGAACTGCGCATAGGCCGTCGCATTCACCAGCGACTTGGTGTAGTCAATATCGTGCGAGAGCAGAACGGCGAGCGGCTTGCCTTGAGGGACTGTACCGATCGTGACGGCCAGTGGCTCACCTTGCATGTATATTTGCTTGAGCAAGCGCAACCAGACATCCAGCGCTGGCTCATATTCATTGACGTAACTGCGTGCAATACCCTGCTCTCTGTTGCTATAACCAGTCTGCATCAGCGCGCCAATGTCCACGCCAAAGGCCAGTGCCTTGCCTTGCCCAATCTGCCTGAAGGTGACCGCGGCCGTGCCGTCGTCAAAGCGTGCCAAGGGATGAGGCGCATCCAAATAGGCCAAGCTGCCCATGCTCGTGCCTGTTCGCTGCAGATCCTCGGTAGGCCGAGCTGCGAAGGGCACGGTGCGCTCACGTTCGTGCACGAAGATCGACGCCAATGCCTGCGTTGTATCAAAGGTGATGCTATGGCGCTTTGTTGATGGCGACACCTGACTGAAGCCAAACACCTCCTGCAAGCCGCCGCCTTCGACGTTGAACCCGATCAGTGTGCCGCCTTGCGCCGGATGCCGAGACAAGGCGCGCAGTGCATCGGCAGTGAGTGCCTTGCCTGATATCGTGGGGTACGCCACGACGACGCGATGACGCATGGCTTGCTGGTAGTCTCGCGTGATCACAAAGGGGATGCCCACGGAGCGCAGACCTTGCGCCAGCCCCATCCACGCCGAGTCAGTGTCCGTCAACAAAATGGCCATTCGGGCATCGCCGCCTGTTTCATCAGCCTGCCACAGCGTGGGCACCGCCGCTTTGATCACGCTAGGCTCACTTGGCCCCTTCAAGTCTTTGAAGATGAAGACGGCATCCGGCGTGGCGCTTCCTTTTTGCCATACCTTGCCAAGGATGGGCCACAGCAGCATCGCGCCGAACAGCCCGACCGTTGTGTATGCCAGGATTTGTTTGATTGTGGTGTTCATGGGGCCTGCCTGGTCGCACCTTTCCTTGTCATCTCGCCCCAGACTTTCTTCTTGCGAAGAAACTCCCACCACCCCACAAGGCGAAGAAAGCTGTTGTATTGCCGGTAGCCGAAGTTCTCTAGCACCGCAACCAGCCCCAGCTTTAACAGGTCTTGCCAGTTATCGAGCCGTCTCAACTCCATCTCTTCAAGGATCAAGGAGCAGATGCTGATGAACACGCCAAGCAGAAAGAACAGCGACGTGTAGGCCAGGATGAAGTCGCCATTGAGCCTGCCGGCCATCCACAAAATGGGCATCAACAGGTAGCCGGTGAATTCAGCCAAAGGACCTAGCACGTCGATGACCAAGTTGTTGGGAAACCCCACCATACCCAGCACGCCATAGCGCGGCTTGAGCATCATGTCTCTGTGTTTGAAAAACACTTCTAACGCCCCACGTTGCCACCGCTGACGTTGCAAGGCGAGCACTTTGAATGTCTCTGGCGCTTCCGTCCAGCACACAGGCTCTGGCACGTAGCGCATGGCATATCGACGGCCACTGTTGCACATGTGCTTGTGCAACTTGATCACCAAGTCGTAGTCCTCCCCTACGGTGTCGTGAGAGAAGCCGCCGACCTCGATGACCACATCACGCCGAAAGATACCGAATGCGCCCGAGATGATGCTCAACATACCCCAGCGGCTCCATGCCAGCCGGGCCATCAAGAAGGCGCGGATGTACTCCATGTACTGAACCAAAGCCAGTGGGTTGGAGGGCAAGCCGACATGGGTCACTTGCCCTGACTTGACGGTGCAGCCATTGAGCACCCGCACGGTGCCGCCTACGGCGATCATGTGCTCTGGGTCTTCCATAAAGGGCCGAACGGAGCTGAGCAGGGATTCCACCTCAAGCATGGAGTCGGCATCAACCACACAAAAAAGTGGTGCTCTAGACAGGTTAATGCCCGCATTGCTGGCATCTGCCTTGCTGCCCCCATTTTCTTTGTCGATGACAAGCAAATGCGAATAGATCGGGGATTTGTAGACCTGCCGAATGGGTGCATGCTTGACGCTGGCGTCGTAGGCTCGTGTCACGGGCTTGAGGTGAAACGTGTCAATCAAGCGTGCGAGGGTCTGATCCTTAGAGCCATCGTTGACGACGATGATCTCAAACTATGGGTATCGAAGCGTCAACATCGAGCGCACGTTGTCGACGATGGTGGCTTCCTCGTTGTAGGCTGGCACGATCAGGCTGATGGGCATCGCCACTTGCGACAGCATCAAATGCCATGCTGATTCTGTATCCTCGGCCTGAGAATGTTGGCGCAACTCCAGCCACGAGGCCGGTAACTGCGCGATGTACAGGATGTTCTGGATGAGTCCGATGCCGAGGATCAACCACGCTAGCATCATCAACGGCAACTGATAATCGGCGACCCAGGCTGCAACCATTGGCGAAGGGGGCGTCATGTCCCACCCGTATATTCATCGAGCACCTGTTGAGCGATGAGGCCGGCTTGGTTGTTTTGCTTTGTCAAGGCCATCAAGGTGGCAATGCCAACATCGCCAAGTAGATAGAGCGCCTCTGCTGCACGAAACCGCACCCACCAATTGTCATCAGCCAGCCTGACAGCCAGATCGGGTAGCGTGCCGAGGATCTTCATTTTGCCTAGTGCCATGACGGCCTGAATACGCACTTCGACGTTGTCACTCTCGAGTTGCGCGGCGATCGCGTAGGCCGCACGTTCATCCCCAATGCTGGCCATGGATGCGATGGCTCTGGCACGCAGTGGGCCTTCTTCCTCGGCCAACTCGATCAATGTGTCTACGGCGTCACTCGATCCGATTGCGCCCAAGGCCATCACGCCGCCCAAGCACACTTCCAACTGTGCGTCAGATCGCACGAGCTTGATCAGGTCAGGCACGATTTGCTCACCAAACTGTCTCAAGATATCTGACAACATCAAGGAGTTGCGCATCTCGCCCTTGGCGCGGATCACCTTGTCAACGATGGCGGGTACGTCTTGAGGCTGTGCACGCATCGCCAACCCACGCAAGGCTGCCATCTGGATGTACATGTCAGCGTGCTCGGCGTTTTCCAGCAGCGCTTGGTAGGAGGCGGCATCACGGTAGTGACTCAACATGCTCAAGGCTTGGATGCGCTTGCCTCTCGATCCATTTTTGACTGTGTTCAGCAGGTAAGGCAGCACCTCCCACAGGTTGAGCAACTCGACCACGCGCTGCAGCTCATCACCCTTAAGCGAGCGGGTGATGTCCAACGCGATGCGCAGGATCAAGGGGTAATGGCCTGGCGTGATCGTCGGTAGGCTCGCCTTGGTAAACACAAACCCTGAGTTCAAAAAGGCGTGAAAGCATCGAATCAATTCATCCTTGCGCTTTGCCGTCATCAGGTCACGCTTTTGAATGTGCATGCGGCGGACGGTAACCATGATCATCGCGATCACCGACATGCCGCAAAGCAGCAACGTACCTTGCCAGATGGCAGCCAAAGCGACGCTTTCAGAATCGATGCGCGACGCTTGCATTGATCACCTCGCGTATGTAGGCGTTAGCACGGTCATCACGCGCGTAGCCCAACCGCACGGTGTAGCCATCACCAACTGAGAGTGTCAAGCCGGTGAACCACGTTCTGGTGCGCACGACTTGCGTTAACTCGGTTTCCGGTGCATCCGCGTAACCCACGTGCCACGCGAGCTTGTCGGATGCTGTGATGTCCACACGCATCGCACGGCCATACAACCGAGGTGCATCGGTTTTATCCACAGCGATCAAGTTGCTTGAAAGCTTGACCATGGGTGAGGCAACCCACGCCAAACCGGGGTTAACGGTGTCAACTCTGGCACCGTCTGCATAAGCATCTTGACGCACCTGCATCGTGCCCCACCAAGATGATGTGGCACCTTCCCCATTGATCAGTGCGTACTCTGCGTTGATGTAGAGGCGGTGCGTGGGTTTGAATTGGGCTTGCTGAACGCATGCGGCACCCGCATTCACACTCCAGCGTGCAGGCGCAACCCAGTTGGCACCCAATTCGTACTCGGTATCGACCAGGTTGTATTGGTCGTAGTGGGTGACCCGCGCGTAAGGGGATGTGCCCTCTCGCAGGTGGTCAATTTGCAGAAAATACTGCCGCCAAGGTGCTCGCCCCTCTTTGTTGAACCCACTGTATTCAGCGCCACTGGCAACTTGCCAATTTGCCAATGTGGGCGCAGTAGGTGTGATGGATGCCGCTGCCAGCACTGCTGCACGAACACGCTCCAAACCGTCTCTGGCGTCTTGGTAGTTGGGGGCTTTCTCAAGGATAGCCTGATAGGTTTTGATGGCCTCTAAGGGTCGCCCTCGGTAGTACGACAGATCGGCCTCTAGCAGCATCACGTCGGCATTGGCGCGCTGTGCAGGGGTCATGCGCAAGAGCCTTTGCTCTGCTGCATCGTATTGCCCAGACCA
The DNA here is from genome assembly GCA_030654395.1 of Aquabacterium sp. Classification (GTDB taxonomy): domain Bacteria; phylum Pseudomonadota; class Gammaproteobacteria; order Burkholderiales; family Burkholderiaceae_C; genus Aquabacterium. The sequence goes on along the minus strand of JAURXM010000034.1, from coordinate 45,084 downwards.
CGCCAGCAAACGTGCAATGGCCAGTTTGAGTATCAAATCATCAGGGTGGGCGCTCTCGTGTTCGAGCAGCAATTGGATAGCCTCACCATGGCGTTGCTGCGAAGCCAGCGCATGGCTTTGCCGCACTAGCCCTGGCACGTCTTGTGCACAAGCAGGCCCCACCAGACAGGTGGCGATCAAAAGACCAGTGGTGAGCAATTTCATGTGCACAAACATACTGCGATGTTGCCGGTACGGTGCAGAGTTGGTGTCTGAAATAAGGGGCCATACCGGCACCTTGTTTAGCCATGGGTCAAGTACCCGGATCTACTTGCTCGTCAACGAGTTGTCGGCAAACACCAGTAAATCCTCAGGCATCAGGATCTCGCCATTGGGGCCCCACTCCACCACGGTGAGTCCAGGCTCAAGCTCTTCGAGTCGGCGAAGTTCTTGCTCGCCTGCAGATAAAACGCCCTGCTGGACACGCATAGAGTCTGCGAGCTCTCGCTCAACCCTTGTCTGATCGGCATGAGCCATCGCTTCAGTCACATGTCGAATCAAGTCGCTTTCGACCCAGGGCTTGGCTAGGTAGCGGTAAATCTCAACTTCATTGATCGCTTGCTGAACGATCTCAAAGTCAGAAGATGAACTCAGGATGATGCGCACGACATGCGGCTGGATACGGCACGCGCTACGCAGAAAATCGATCCCGTTCATTTGGGGCATTCTGTAATCGGACACGATCACGTCGAACCCCACGTCCTTCAGGCGCGCCAAGGCCACATTGGGGTCAGAAAATGCCTCAACACGCCAATCTTGAACCAGTCTGCTGAGGGAGTCTTTCAGCGCAAACAAGACCAGCGGATCATCATCTACCAGCAACAGTCGCTTCATCTTGCATCCTCTTCGCCGTATGGGGGCGAGTGAGCCGGTGGGCCTAACTGCTTTGGCACAGAGGTGGACTCGCGTTCTAAATAGAAGCGTTTTAAGCGCTGCATTGAGTATCGGCAAATTGCCACGTCACTTCACTTCTTTCCTGAGCCAGGTGGCGAAATTGTGCCGTTTTGACGGCATTCCCGCGAACAACAGCAGCCTGTTTAACGGTCAACATCGTAGTAATACTGATCGGCAGCGGCCCGGTCACGCCCAGAGAAAATGCGCCTAAGCAGCCCAGGGTTGATCACGAGATGCCAGTCACCATGGGTGTCGAACTTGCGGCACGAGGTCTTGATGCCGCCACGCCAGACGGTGCCAAATTTTCGACCTCGGGCTTGGCCTAGGGCCTTCATGCGCAAAGCAAAGTCCAAGTCTTCAATGCTGACGAGGCGCTCATCAAACCCGTTCAGCGCCTCAAACGTGTCACGCAGAAACCAGAACATGCCGCCAGACACACCTCGTCCCATCACAAGGGGCGCGATGAGCAAGCCGGTCGCCAAGATACCCGCTGACCAGCGCTCGGGCAGCATGAAGGCGCCGCCTCCGATGAACCGTGGGTTGTGCGCATGGGACAAGACGGACGCCACGCTATGGGTCGTCATCCAACTGTCGGCGTCGATCGTCGCGATGGCCTGTGCGGTGCTCGCGCGGATGGCGGCATTGCGCACCGCCGCGATGCATTTGCGGTCCTCCACCACGCACCGTGCGCCTAGGGACTCCGCCAGCGCTTGCGTGGCATCTGTGCAGCGGTTCAAAGCCACGACCACTTCAACGTTCAGGCCAGCATGGTGTGCCGATGCCCACACGCTCTCGATGCAGCGACCTATGTAGCGCGCTTCATTGTGAGCAGGGATGGTGACCGATAAGGCTGGGATCATCCGTCAAAGTATCACAACAGGCATTGGTGCGGATAACAACGCCATTAACATCGCCAGCCCAATTAACCCATAACGCATGCCATTATTTGGGTAATGCGGCAGAACCTCTCAGCCGCTTCTCATCAATAAATGGATTAAATCATGGGACATACACCGCAGGGCAGTTGGTGCCGACTTGCGTTTTTGTGGGGCGCCTGCGCCCTGAGCGTCAACCTGGCTCAGGCCGACCAGGCGCATTATTTGATTGTGCGCGAGCAGGCCAGTGGCTCCCTCAGCGTGGCCTCACATCGCTTTGTCCAGGTGACAGGCAAGGTCGCTGAGCAGACCAGTCAAACGCCAGCTCTCCGCAATGAGGTCATTTTGTCCGCGTCCATGCAGGACAAACAGACAGGCGCCACGGTCTTTCGCACCAAGGCCATCGGGTCGCCTTGGGTCCGGGCAGAGTTTCACGGGGCTGCACAAATAGACGGGCACATCTTGCCTGCACACGAACGCTTGTACGTCGTGCGCTTACCTGTGCAAGCAGGCAAGATGCTGCACCTGCAAGCGATCAGCCACCCTGTGTCTGCGTTAATCACGTCAGGCACATCAGGCGCATCAGGCACCGCCTTGGTAAAGGCTGCGCCCCCTGCGACACTTGACATTGACCTAGACCAATACAGCGTGTCGTCTGGTGCATCAAGGACGACTGCCCCTGCCCCGGCCCCCGCTGGTACTGAAAGCGGGGTATTGATCCGCAACGGCAGCCCTGCCAACCGGCTGGATCTGCTGGTGGTCGCAGAAGGCTACACGCTGGGCCAAAAAGCACAATTCATGAGCCAGGCGGCTGACTTGGCTAATCAAGTGCTGTCGATCCCGCCCTATCGCGACTTCAAACAACTCATCAACGTGCAATGGTTGTTCGTGCCATCCAAACAATCAGGCGCCGACAAGCCCGATTGCAGCGAAACGCCGGGCGCACCTGTGGTGTTGGTCGACACGGCGTTTGACGCCACCTACTGCTCAAGTGGTTTGCGCCGGGCGCTGGTGGTCGACAACAGCAAGGTGCTGACCGCCGCAGGGGATGTGGCCGATTGGGATCTGCTGATGGTGCTGGTCAACGACAGTGAGTACGGCGGCACAGGTGGCCAAGTTGCGGTGACATCAACCAACACCGACTCAGCACAGGTCATGCAACATGAGTTGGGGCACTCTTTCAGCCAATTAGCAGATGAGTACGACTCGCCCTATCCTGGTTATGGTCTGTGCAGTGACGTGCCTGGCTCACCTCTGGGTAGGTGTGAGACCAATGTGACCGACACCCATAACCGGGCCAGCTTAAAGTGGTCTCGCTGGCTGGACGCTTCAACGACGGTACCTACCGTTGCGGCATTGGCCGACCCGATCGCCACGGGCTTGTGGCAAGGCGCACGCTATCAATCATCCGGCATGTACCGTCAGTGTTTCAACGGTTTGATGCGCATGCTGGGCGTCCCATTTTGTCATGTTGACAGCGAAGCGTTTGTGAAGCGGCTTTTTAGCGGTGGCTGGGGCATGCCTGCCGCAGGCGTCAGCCTGATTGAGCCGGGCGCATTGCCTTTGGTTGCGCTCATCAAAGCTGAAATAGGCAGCAGTGTGGCGTTCAGGGCGGCATTAGCCGGGTCCAATGTGGCCGGTGGTTTGACTGTGTCGTGGTGGGTTGATGGACAGCAAATCAAGACCGCGGCGGCCATGCACGGACAATCACAGGCGTTCAGATTCAAAATTACCGATGGGCTTAGCCACAAGGTGGTGCTCAAGGTGCGAGACAACACAGCCTTGACGTTGGATGCGCCCATATCGTCCAAAGAGTGGGCTGTTCAAGGCATCGCCAGCGTACCTGGCGCACCCACTATTTCAGGATCGACGGCCACGTTTTGGGCACTGACGCTCACATTCACCCCACCGGCCGTGACCGGAGGATCGCCCATCACGGGCTATTCAGCGCTGTGCACATCACCCGGCAGAAGCAACATCGTTGGGACAAGCACCACATCCCCGATGACCATGAAAGCATTGCCTTCCGGCGTGACCTATTCGTGCACCGTTGCGGCCATCAGTGCGGCGGGTCAAGGCACTGCATCAGCCGCGATTAACATCAGAAAGCGCTGACCGTTTTGATTGGCGTGAAGGTTAAGGCTGAGACATAAAGGGGATTCAAGCCCGGCTTATTGAGTAAACAGACACGCTGCGCCCCAGTAACGTGAAGCACATCCGTTGCCACCGTTCACTGGTTCTGACTCAGGAGTCGTCATGTCAAAAAATAGGCCCCTTGCTCAGGTTGTCATGGTGATCTGGCTGACCGCATTGGCTTGTGGCGCCGCACAGGCGGCGAGCGCCAAGCGCTCAGGCGAGGCTGAGGCGCCAGCTGCCCAACAGATAGATAAATTCATGGATGAGGGCGGGCCCTGCCACAGCGAGCGTGTGCAAGAGGCTATCACGTTGATCTACAAGGAAAACAATGTAGGCGCAGCGGCAGAACTGGCTCTGCGCTGCGAGACCCTACCCTCCCAACAAGTGAACCCGGCCCATAAGGTGATGGCATCGCGTATCAGAGCGCTGATTGCTCTACGGGTGCGCGACATGGTGTCACTTAAAAGGGCAGGAGAAACGCTTGTGGCTCAAGCCGCGAGGCCAGAGTACGTGGCTGACGGCCACTTTTTCATTGCCTTTGCCTGCGTTTTTGGTGGCGATACCAAATGCGCCCGCACACATGTGGACACGGCCAAGACGCTGTTCACGCAACTCAAAGTGGCACATGCCCTTGATCAAATCAAACCGCTTGAACAAAGCTTGATTGAGCTTGAAACTTCGCCTTTTTGAGCTGGCCGCCCCAAACAACAAAGATACCAGCCAATATCAGGGCGTAACAACCAGCGGGGCAAGCGAGTTACCCGGTTCGATGCTGGCGCAGTTCTGTGGTGCAGGCTTGCCGGCAAACCGGTCATCGACCCAAGTGGTTGCCCATGGCAGCCAGTTGGCCATGCTCAGGAAATGGCTCGATCCCCACTCCTTGTGCTGCACCTTCACGCCTTGAGCGCAGTACTGCCGGGCAAGCGAACGGACATCTCCTGCCAACATCACGCCATCGCCTTTACCCCAGATCGGCGAAGGCTTGGTGCCTTCCAAATTGCCACCCGTGCCCTGCCCAATCTGCAGAGGAATACTGGGTGTACCGCCTGTGCCCATGATGACCTTGTTCGCGGCATTGACGTACTCAGGCACCTTGGAGCGATCCCAGTACTCAGGCTTGACGATGGCCTTCCAGGTGACGCCTGGATATTGAAAGAGCACATACGCGATCGACGCGCTCTTCATCTTGTTGAATATCTCCTGCCCCTTGTCAGACAGGTAGGTATTGAGGTCGATGTTGTAGGAGCGCGCGATGCCGATGAAAGCCATCTCCAGCACGCCACCCCACACGGGCGCGTTTTCGATGTAGCTCAGGTTGTGCTCAGGGTTCACCAGCGTGCCGCCAAAGGCTGCGCCAATCAGGTTGGGCGTCAAATCAGGGGCATAGGTCGGGGCCAATTCGGCCGCCCACTCGGTGGCAATGGCGCCGCCCGAGTAGCCCATCATCACCACCTTGGCATTGCGGCTGAGGCCGATCTGTGGCGATTTAAAAGCAGCACGGATCGAATCCAGCGTGTTGTAGCCGTACTCCGGGCCAGCAGCGAAGTTGGCCTTCTGCCCTTCTGTATCCGAGATGACAACGGTATAGCCCTTCTTCACGTAGGAGCCGAACAACACGGTCTCAATCGCGGGCAGGATATCCGGCAGGCGCTTGCCGCCAGCATAAGCGCGCGAAGGCGAGTCTTCCGGATTCAGCGAGTCGTAGAACGACTGGTATGAAATCACCTTGTTCTTGTTCGGGCAGCCGGACGCACAATTGGGTGCGAATATGGTGGTGACGTTCGCGGCAGGCTGCAGCAAGGCATCGGTCGATCGGTACACCAGCTGCGTGGCCTTGTACGAGGTCTTGAGGCCCGCGATATAGACCGAAATCGTGCGGCTTTTCAGAATCGTGCCAGGCGCGATGCTGGACAACGGGGTGCTGTCTGTGTACTGGTAGAACGGGTCCGGCACTGCGGTGGCTGCGCTAGACATGGTCGGCACCATGAGTGCTGCCACTGCGGCCTGAGCGGCTGTCAGCAGCAGGTTTCGGGTGTTTGGACGGAATGTCATCAATGTCTCCTGGACTCGTATGTGCGATGTGCGTTGCAGTGATCAACCAAGCTGATCACACGTCATCGTGCCCATGAAGTCCCAACCCATTTGTCCGGAACCCGACAAATGCAGGGTTTGTGACAACAGTGTTTTCCTGATTGAAAGACATCAGAACCACAGAATCCACCCGACCAGCAAAGGGTAAACCAAGCTCACCTCTACCGTCGCAGAAAATCCCGATTGGTGCCTGATCGCGCCACCTCTTTGGCCTCGGGTGCCGTACCCAGAACCCGATCCCCCAATACCCTGGACACGCCCCACCAGTAGTTCTCGTTGCGAAAGTGGTGGTGACGGTGGGCCAGCACAAGGCGCTGGTAGTAAGCCAAGGGTGGGCACCACGTGATGTGTGTCAGGTAGTGCACCCATTCGTAGTTCAAACCAAACAGCAAATAAGTGCCCAACGCGGTCAATAGGGGTGCGCGCCAAGTGCCTGCAAAGTACAGCACCACACCCACAAAAACAAACACCAGCGCGTGGACATGCCTCGGCACAAAGACCCAGTCCAAATTCCACGGATCTGCATGATGGCGGCGATGTGTCTTGGGCAGATAAAAGTCAAGCGTGCGCCCCATGAATTGACGCGGACGGTAATGCAGAATGAAGACGTGGATCAGCCATTCGTTGAATGGAAAAGCCGCCCAAACGGCCAACACCAAGGCCGCATCCAGCCAACCCATCGGGCCAGCCTGCCAGCGCATGCTGGCCACTGCGATCACGCCCATCGCGATGATCAAAGGGCTGGGATGACTCCAAAATACCCACAAGGCCTGAGCAGCCGTGCGCGGTGATGTCGCTGGTGGGCGCATGTGGTTGTGGCGCACGGACTCTTGCGCCGTTGGCATGACCGTATCAGTGGCTTTGGTGGTGGACATGGCAGCTCCTTATGCTTGCGAAGTGAACAACGCGTCAAGCGCCATGCGCCCGATTTCAACGTGCCTCAGTGCGGCAACACGCGCAGCCCCGGGGTCGCACGCACCAACGGCTAGAACGATGGCTTGCAAGCTGTCGGTATCTTGAAATTCATGCGCCAAAACGTAGGTCAACTTGTCCCACGCTTTTTGGTAGCTTCGCCGCATGCTGTTGAAAGCCAGTTGGTAGGCTATGTTGTCACTGCCCTTGACCAGCAGCTGCCAGAACCGCATGTCACCCGATTGCAGGGCTGCCAAATCATGCCTACTGGCTTGCATCACCGACAACACGGCATCGAGCTTTTGCCTCAGAGGCTCGCCACCTCGCTGTGCTGCAGCCGCTGCGATCTCAGGCGCCAAGGCGGAACGCATGGCCATGATGCTGCGCACGACCTTGCCATCAAGCTGACCTTGACGGTCAATCAACAAACTGGGCAGCAGCTCAAGCCCTGCCTCTTCCCGGTAATCGAGTACCTCGTGCTTGCCGCCCTGATGGACGGCGACCAAGCCGGCTTGCTCTAAGCGCTTGATGGCCTCACGGACGGCACCCCGGTTGACACCGGACTCTTCACTCAAAACGCGCTCGGAGGACAGCCGATCACCCGGCTTGAGCTCGCCGCTGACGATCTTGCCTTTGAGTTGCACATACAGCGCGCCGGACAGCGATTGCCGAAGAATTGGATCAAGTAATTTAATCATGTCATCAGCTTATCATACCAATTTGGAGTTGATCGATCAGAAGCGCTGAATTCTCACCGACGACCGCAGTGCCCGCAGCGGGTAACCCACCACAACGCCGCATCGGCCTTACTTGCTCGCAGCGTCCTGCATCGGCTTGGCACCCATGTTAGAGCCCATGCCCTTGCCCATCATGCCCATGCCACCGCTCTTGTCCATGAGCTTTTGGCGCTTAGCAGGGTCCTTCGTGCCATGGATCTGCTTCATCTCCTTTTGATGCTTGTCGTGCATCTCATGCATGGCTGCCGCCTGCGGGTGGTGCGCCTTGTGGTCTTCTTCTTTGGTCTGAGCCGATGCGTTACCAAGAGCAGCCATAGCCAATAACAAGGTAGAAATCAATTTGGTGGAGGTGTGCATGCCATGCTCCTAGTGGGGTTGACCACACTCATTGGATGGCTGACTCCAGCTTAGTACCCTGCACTGCCGCTAGCATGACCGCAACATGACGATTGCGTCATGTTGCAAGGCCTGAGCACGCATGGCGCGCAAACCTTGAGCCACATCAATGCTTGTGATCGCCACCACCACCGGCCTGATTAGCCAAAGGCGTGAAGCGCGCCTGCTGCTCGTCTTGTCCAGCCAGCTTAATCTTGACCACGGCTTTCAGATCCGGTGTCGATGCGTACACAGCATGGCCCGTCAGCTTGTTGTCGCCATCGGGTGTCAACGTCGCATTGACCTTGGTTTTACCTGACAGCAAGGTGACAGAGCCAGTCGCACCAGCCGTCGGGATCTTGGTGCCCGCATGGTCGGTCACATAGACCACGATGGCCTTGGCCTTGGCCACCTTGGCTACCGGATCGGTCTTGACCACCACCAACTCATAGTGACTGCCCCCTGCCATGCGCAACTGGCCACCATGCGGCGCTGTCAGCGTGTCCAGATAGGCATCATCGTGCGCATGAGCCATCGAGCAAAGCGCAGCGCCTAAGGTCAGGCCTGCAGCCCATGTCAAAGTTTTGATCATTTTCATGTTGGGATACTTTCTATGGTCAGTAACTTTCGCCCGAGTGGGCACTCAGCAGATGCACCAGAGGCTTGCGCCCCCAGAGCCAGAACATCAAAGGGGTGAGCACAGTGTCCAGCACAGTAGAGCTGATCAACCCACCGAAGATCACCACGGCCACCGGGTGCAGCACCTCTTTACCCGGCGCGTCGGCCGACAGCAGCAGCGGCACCAGTGCGAACGCCGCCACCAGTGCTGTCATCAGCACGGGCGTCAGGCGCTCCAGCGAGCCGCGCACAATCATGGCTTGACCAAACTGATCGCCCTCTAGCGCACACAAGTTGATGTAGTGGCTGATCTTAAGGATACCGTTGCGTGTAGCGATGCCGGTGAGCGTGATAAAGCCCACCAGCGCGGCCACCGACAAGGCTTGCCCCGATATCCACAAGGCCGCCACGCTGCCCACCAAAGCCAGCGGGATGTTGCCCATGATGATCGCCACGAGCACCACTGATTGATAGCGGCTGTACAGCACCATGAAGATCAGCACCAGCGAGATAACAGCCAGCAGCGCCATGAGCTGGGCCGCTTGCTCCTGGGCCTGGAATTGGCCCTCCAGCGCCGTGAAGTAGCCCTCGGGCAAAGACTTCGACGCGATCTCCGCACGGATGGCCGTCACCACCTCGGCCAAGTCTCGCCCATCGGTGTTGGCCGAGATCACGATGCGGCGGCGTGCGTTCTCGCGGTTGATCTGATTGGGTCCATCTGCGTCCTCGATCTGAGCCAATTGGGACAGGGGCACGCGGCCGTTGGGCGTCTCGATCAGCAAGTTGGCCAGGTCGGTTGCGCCGCGCTGGCTGTCGGGCAAACGCACCAGCAGGTCAAAGCGCCGGTTGCCTTCGACGATCTGCGTGATGCGCTCGCCCTCGATCATCTCCTGCAAAGACCGCAGCAAGGTGCCCGGCGCCACACCCAGACGAGCGGCCTGATCGTAGTCAATGCGGATCTTGACTTGCGGGATCAGTACCTGCTTGTCGACCTGAAGGTCGGTGATACCGGGGATGCGACTGAGCCTAGACTGCATGTCGCCAGCCAAGCCACGCAAGGTATCCAAGTCATCGCCATAAATCTTCAAGGCGATCTGGGCGCGCACACCCGACAGCAGGTGATCCAGACGGTGTGAAATAGGCTGCCCCACATTGCTGACAGCAGGCAACACAGCCAAGCGTGTGCGCAGATCCGCGATGATCTCTTCACGCGAGCGGGCCGAGGCCTTCAGATCCACATCCATCTCAGATGAGTGCACCCCTTCGGCGTGCTCGTCCAGCTCGGCACGGCCTGTGCGGCGCCCCACCTGCGTCACTTCAGGCACGCCGGCCATGATCTGCTCGGCCATGGTGCCGATTCGGTTGGATTCGGCCAGCGAGGTACCCGGGTTGAGCAGCAAACTGACCGTGAGCGTGCCCTCGTTGAAGGGTGGCAGGAAGGCGCGTGGCATCCAGACCAGGGACACCGCGGCCAGCACCACGGCCACAGCCGCGATCGACAGCAAGGTGCGGCTGTGCTGGAAAGACCAATTCAGCAAACGCGTGTCGCCGCGCTTGAGCCAACGCACCAAGGGGCTGTCGCCGTGGCCTTCCAGCTTGAGCTTGGGCAGCAGGTAGTAGGCCATCACGGGCGTGAGCGTGACCGACACCAGCATACTGACCAGGATGGACACGATGTAGGCCAAGCCCAATGGCGTGAACAACCGCCCCTCTATGCCCGGCAACACGAACAGCGGCACGAACACCAACACGATGATCAGCGTGGCGTACACGATGGCCGAGCGCACCTCCAGCGTGGCGTGTGCAATGACCTCGATGACTGGGCGCGGCGTGGGCAAGGCCTGGTTGAGCCTCAGACGGCGCAACACATTTTCAACACCCACCACGGCGTCGTCCACCAGTTCACCAATGGCGATGGCCAGACCACCCAGTGTCATGGTGTTGATCGACAGGCCCATGTAATGGAACACCAGCGCGGTCACCAACAGAGACAGCGGAATCGCCATCAGCGAGATCACCGTGGTGCGCACATTGAGCAAGAAGAGGAACAACACCACGGCCACCAAAATGGCGCCGTCGCGCAAGGCCTCTTCGACATTGTTCACCGAGTGCTCAATGAAGTCGGCCTGTTTGAACAAGAACTGGGGTGCAGCCAGCCCATGCGGGCGAGCCTTGGCCAGATCAACCATGGCCCGCTCCACCTCGCGTGTGACGGTCACGCTGTCGGCGCTGGGCTGCTTCTGCACAGACAGGATGACAGCAGGTTTGCCCTTGTAGCTGGCGTCCCCACGTTTGGTGGCCGCAGCCACCTTCACATCAGCCAGTTGTTTGAGCAAAATGGGCTGCCCGCTGCGCACCGTCACCACCAAGTTTTGCAGGTCTTCAATGCGACTGGTTCGGCCAATCTGGCGGATCAGGTACTCGCGGCCATTGGCCTCCAGAAAACCACCGCTGGTGTTGGCGCCAAAGCCCTGCAGGGCTTTGACCAACAGCTCTCGATCCACACCCAAGGCTTGAAGTTGCTCTGGCTTGAGCTCGACACGGTACTGGCGCACCTCGCCGCCAATCGGGATGACCTGAGCCACACCTGGAATGGTCAGCAAGCGGGGGCGCATCACCCAGTCGGCGTATTCGCGCACCTGCATCGGGCTGACCTGTGCGGGGTCGGCTGGCAAGGCGATCAACAGGATCTCGCCCATGATGGAAGAGATCGGACCCAGCTGCGGCACGGTGCCGGGCGGCAACTGGTCACGTACGAGGTTCAAACGCTCGCTGACCTGCTGGCGGTTGCGGTAGATGTCGGTGCCCCAGTCGAACTCGACGTTGACCACCGACAGCCCAATGCCAGAGACCGAACGCACCCGGGTCACGCCAGGCATGCCGTTCATGCTGGACTCAACCGGCAAGGTCACGAGCTGCTCAACCTCTTCTGGGGCCATGCCACCGGCTTCGGTCATCAAGGTGACGGTGGGCTTGTTGAGGTCAGGGAAGACGTCAACCGGCATCTGGCGCACTGTCAGCACGCCGTAGAGCACCAGCAGCAGCGAGACGACCAGAACAAGCAGGCGTTGCCTCAGGCTGGTGTGGATCAGGTAGTCAAACACGGTGCGTACCTTGAGTGTGTGAATAGGTAAGACGTCAGCGCACTTGGGCCAGTAAGCTGGCACCTTCGGTCACCACACGGTCACGTGCATGCAGACCTGAGGTCACCACCACAGTGCGCGCATCCAAGGCTTGTGTGCGCACCACGCGGGTTGCAAATTGCTCAGGCCCTTGGTGCAACCAGACCACGGCATCCCCGGCTGCATTGCGCCCCAAGGCAGACTGAGGGACAGCCACACCCTGAACGGTACGCGCCGTCTTGGCCGTGACCTTGAGCGTCTGCCCGATGGCCAAGGGGGCATCAGCCCGTATCACCCGAAACAACAAGGGCATGGCCTGATCACGCAACTGGCGTCCGCCGCCGATGAACTGCAAAGCCAGCATCCCCCCAAGTATAGCGGCACTGGCTTGGCTCAAGCCTTGCGTGAGTGTGGCGTCATAGGCCAGCGCCTCCACCACCAACCGAGCCGGGTTCACCACCTCAAAGAGCACATCTTTGGCATCTACCACCTGACCGATGACCACACTGGACGCCACCACCGTGCCTGTCACGGGCGACACCAATGCTTCTGATGAACTGAAGCTGGCACTGATCGCAGCGCGGCGCTTTTTGAGGGCATCACGCTCATACCGCGCGGCTTCGATGTCCTTCTGAGGCACAGCGCCTTCCAGTTGCTCATAGCGGGCCAGCTTGCGCTCGGCCACAGCATATTGCGCATCCAGTTCAGCCAAGTCCGACTGCTGATTGCCCCTGTCTAGACTGCTTGCCGCTGGACGCAGAAAAGCCAGCACCTGCCCCTTGACCACAGCTTGACCCAACACCGGCAAGCCTTGTGGACCAGGCTCAATGCGCCCGCCTTGCATGGCCTGTACGCGGCCTCCTGTGTTCGGGTCTGGCAGTACCCGGCCATTGAACTCAACGGACACGGCATGGCTTTGAATTTGCGCCAGCAGCGTCTGGATACCGAGTCGATGCTGCACGGCCTTGGGCACCCACAGACTCCCATCAGGTTGGCGCTGAGGCGCGCTGACATCCGATGAGGCCACCATGCCAACCACGGTCACGGCTTTGGCCTTGGCCTTGGCATCCCCGTGGTCTTCGTCGCCATGGGCGTGTGCAGTCGGCGCAAGCACTGCTGTGACCATGATGGCCAGTGCTGCATAAGTGAAAGACATCTTCATGTGCTCAGCCTTTAATCGATGAGATACCGGGGCTGCGACGGCGCCAAGCCCATCCGGCGATGACCAGCACCAAGACCGTGCCAAAGGCCCAGCCCCGCCACTTGCGCCAAACAGAATCGGAAGCAGGCGCTGCGGCCTGATGGGCCTCGTGCTGCAGTGAAGCTTCGAGCAAATCGGCCCCTTCGTCGGTCTGCACTGAGACCGTCAGTGGATAGCGCCCCGGCTTGGCAAAGGCCGCGCCAGCAACGGTGTACACACCCGGCTCGACCTGCTTGGCCATGGCCTTGAACGCGCCGCTCTCCACTTCGACCGTGGCACCAGCAACAGGGACATTAGTGGCAAAGCGGTCCAAGTACAGCGTCAACACGGGCGCACCTGAGGCCTGAGCACCCGTCAACACCATCACCAGCTCGAAATCATCTGTCTGTGCCGCAGCGCGCGGTGCCAGCCCCACCTGAATCGGCGCAGTAGCTGCCGCGCCATGGTCTTCGCCGCCATGGGCACCCGCCGTCAGCGCGCTCCATGCGAACGCGCAAGCAATCCATGTTCTTCTCACGGCAATACCCCTTGGGCTTGAAGAAGTCGAGACTGCGCCAAAGCATGGGCCGTCTCTTGACGTTTGAACCAGGCCTGCGCTTCATGCGAGGCAGCACGGGCCCGCATCAAAGTGGGCAGATCAGATTCACCCACTGAGAATGAACGCTGAGCCAGAGTCAAGTTATCCGTGGTCAAGGCCTGACGCTCTTGCGCCATGACCACCTGCCGCAGGGCGATGTCCAACTCGCTTTGCGCTCTGATCACCTCTTGCTGCGTACTGGTTTGAGCCAGCATCAACGCGGCTTCCGCTTGCGCCAGTTCGGCTTGCGCAGCCGCGCCATCCTGACGCACACGCCCACCGGATGACAAAGGGATCGTCAGCTTCACACCAACGGCTTGGTCATAGGGCGTCATCCCGTCGCCACGTTGCGTGGCCCACCTCACAGCCAACTCGGGTGCCTCGCGCTGACTGGCATCCACCACGGCCAGACGGCTTTGAGCCACCTCGGTGAGGGCCTGTAAGGCGCGCACTTGGGGGTGAACGAGGTAAGCTGTGGACAAGGCCTCTAGTGCCTGAGGCTGCGCGTGCTCAGCCGGAAGTGCTGCCGGTGCATCCTCACCCATCAGAACGCGATAACCCTGCATCGCTTGTTGCAAGCCACCCTCTGCATCAAGCAGCTCGGCCTGTGCCGTCAGACGCTCGGCCTTAACCAAATTGGCATCCACACGGGCCAGATCGCCTGTCTTAAATCGGCGCATCACGCTACCTTCCAGCTCTTGCGCGGTGTCCAGCCGTTGGTGTGCCAGCGCGGCGGCGTCGCGTGCTGCAGCCACCCGCCACCATGCCTCACGCACCTCTGCAGCCATTTGCAGCTTCAAGCTGGCATGCCTGACATCCAATTCGATGGCGACGTTTTCTGCCAAGGACGCACGCACACGCTTTTGGCCTGGCAACCAAAGCGGCGTACTCACCTCAAACTCCCATTCCCTGCGCCCGATGTTCTGATTGAGCCGGTCGTTCAAGTGGTTGACTGACACAGATGCAGGCCCCGGCGTCAAGCCTCGTGCCAGCTCCAAGCCTGCCTGAGTTTCATCTTGTCTGGCGCGCAAGGCGACAGCATGAGGCGATCGCGTCCACGCAGCATCCAAGGCCTGGGCCAGCGTCTCGGTTGGCACCTGCGCCTGCGCCTTGTGCACCAAGCTCAGACCCATCAACAAGCCGACCACCCAAGCAACGGGGGCATGTCTGCGCTGACTCAGCATGTCCAGTACTTCCACGGTATTTGATTCAACATGCTGCAATCATGCGCGATCACACCCAACAAACGAGTGACCCAAAGATGACAATATCGTCATGTTCAGATCATCTGACAGACAGCCCCTGTTCGCTACAGTGCACAGGTCGCATCGGTGATCTGTGTGTTGCAGAGAAGGGCCAAAGTGAAATTACTCATCGTCGAGGATGAAAGCAAAACCGCTGACTACCTCAGGCAAGGGCTGATGGAAGCCGGCTTTGTCGTGGATCTGGCACGCACAGGGCTAGACGGCCACCACTTGGCCATGACCGAAGCCTATGACCTCATCATGCTCGACGTGATGTTGCCCGATGTGGACGGATGGCGCATCTTGCAGGCCCTGCGTGAAGCGGGCAAACAAACGCCCGTGCTCTTTTTAACCGCCAGAGACAGCGTGGCAGACCGCGTCAAGGGCCTAGAGCTGGGCGCCGACGACTACCTTGTCAAACCCTTTGCTTTTGCCGAGTTGCTGGCGCGCGTGCGCACACTGATACGGCGAGGCAGCACCCCCGTCCAGTCAGATCGCCTGCAAGTGGCAGACCTCGTCTTGGACTTAGCCAAGCGCCGCGCTATGCGAGGCACGGTGCGCATCAACCTCACGGGCAAGGAGTTCTCACTGCTGGAGTTACTGGTTCGCCGACAAGGCGAAGTCCTGCCGCGCTCTTTGATCGCATCCCAAGTCTGGGACATGAATTTTGACAGCGACACCAACGTCATCGACGTGGCCATCCGCCGTTTGCGAGCCAAAATAGATGAGGAGTTCGAGCCCAAATTGATTCGCACCGTTCGCGGCATGGGCTACAGCTTGGAAGCACCCCATGGTGTCTGATGTGGCACAGCGTCGACCGGCCTCGCTCGCCCTGCGCCTGACCGTGTCCATCGGCATCGCGATCACGGTGGTTTTTTTGGCGCTGGGTTGGGTCATCCAGAATTCGATCGAGCAGCACTTCATCCAGCAAGATGTGGAAGAACTGGAAGTGGTGGCCCATTCCGTGGAGGAGGCTCTGACCGGCCCGTCAGATGCAGCAGATGCGGGGTCCTCACGGGACATCGCCCAGCGACTGGCAGGCGCTGTCAACGGTCACCATGGCATGTACTACCTGGTCACCGATGGCTCAGGGCGCACCTTGTTTGCCACACCGGGCCCCAAGATGGCGCACTTGGCGCAAACACAGTCGGACACATCCGGCGTGGATGCCAACAAGCTGCACGTCTGGCAAGAACAGGATCAGTCCTACCGCGGCGCCGTGGTGCGCCTTCATGCTGAGCAAAGTACGACGCCGCTCTACACCATCGTCGTGGCCACAGCCACAGGCTTTCACGAGCATTTTCTGATGAGCTTTAGGCGCACTGTCTGGCTGGCCATGACCGCGGCAGGCCTGTTCGCCATCGGTGCAACTTGGCTGGCGGTTCGCCGTGGCCATGCGCCGCTGCGCGAGATGAGCCAGCGCATCCGAGGCATTTCCGCAGACCGCCTTCATCTGCGCATGAACCCCAAACAAGTCCCTATTGAGCTATCTGGCTTGGCGAGCTCCTTCAACGCCATGCTGGAACACATCGAGCACGACTTCAAACGCCTGAGCCATTTCTCTGCCGACATCGCGCACGAACTGCGCACCCCTGTGACCAACCTGACGACGCAAACCCAAGTCCTGCTATCCCAAACGCGCAGCGCCGATGAATACCGTGAAGTGCTTTACTCAAACTTAGAAGAATACGAGCGCATGGCCAAAATGGTTGGCGACATGTTGTACTTGGCACAGACAGACAACCAACTGATCAAGCCAGAACGTGTACCTGTGGACATCGCGGCCGAGCTGGACGCCCTGTTCGAGTACTTCGAACCCTTATCAGAAGAGCGTCATATCAAGCTGACACGGCGGGGCATGATCTCACCTGTTCAAGGTGACCGTTTGATGCTCCGGCGCACCTTGAGCAACCTGCTGTCCAACGCCATTCGCCATACGAGCAGTGGCCAAGCGGTGACCGTGTCACTCCACCAAGACCAACAAGAGGTCGTCATCACCGTCTCCAACCCTGGGGACACCGTCAAGGCAGAACACCTGCCTCACCTCTTCGATCGCTTCTACCGTGCAGACCCATCCAGACAGCGCCATGGTGATGGCGCAGGCTTGGGGCTGGCCATTGTCAAATCCATCGTAGAAGCCCACGGCGGCGAGATATCGGTCAGATCAAACGAGGGCGATACCGCCTTTGAAATCAAGCTACCTCGTGCGTCAGCTCAATAAAAAACCCCAAGAGCATGAAGCGCTTGGGGTTCGTATCAGCCGCTTAAAGCGCACCGTCTACAAGATCACATGTGGTCAATCATCACCTGACCAAAGCCTGAACAAGACACCTGCGTCGCACCTTCAAGCAATCGCGCAAAATCGTAGGTCACCTTTTTGCTGTCGATCGACTTCTCCATCGAGGAGATGATCAAGTCAGCAGCCTCAATCCAGCCCATGTGACGCAGCATCATTTCGGCAGACAGGATCTCTGAACCTGGGTTCACATAGTCCTTGCCTGCGTACTTCGGTGCCGTACCGTGGGTGGCTTCGAACATGGCAATAGAGTCCGACAAGTTCGCCCCAGGTGCAATGCCGATGCCACCGACCTGAGCAGCCAAGGCGTCAGAGATGTAGTCGCCATTCAAGTTCAGCGTGGCAATCACACTGTACTCAGCAGGGCGCAACAAAATCTGCTGCAAGAAGGCATCAGCAATCGCGTCCTTGACGATGATGTCTTTGCCGGTCTTAGGGCTCTTGAACTTGCACCATGGGCCGCCATCAATCAGCTCAGCGCCAAACTCTTTTTGCGACAAGGCATAGGCCCAATCACGGAAGCCACCTTCGGTGTACTTCATGATGTTGCCCTTGTGAACGATCGTCACGCTGGGCTTGTCGTTGTCAATCGCGTATTGCAAGGCTTTGCGCACAAGGCGCTCGGTACCCTGACGCGACACAGGCTTGATGCCAATGCCTGACGTATCTGGGAAGCGGATTTTCTTGACGCCGAACTCGGTCTGCAAGATTTCGATCAGGCGCTTAGCCTTGTCGCTCTCTGCTTCGAATTCGATACCGGCGTAGATGTCTTCCGAGTTCTCACGGAAAATCACCATGTCGATCTTTTCAGGCTCTTTCACTGGTGAAGGCACACCCTTGAAATAGGTGACGGGGCGCAGGCAGACATAGAGGTCCAACTCCTGACGCAACGCCACATTCAAGGAGCGAATCCCGCCACCCACTGGCGTTGTCAGCGGGCCCTTGATCGACACGACATAGTCCTTGAGGATATGCAGTGTTTCTTCAGGCAGCCACACATCGGGGCCATAAACGCGTGTGGACTTTTCGCCCGCGTAAATTTCCATCCAATGGATCTTGCGCTGCCCACCGTAAGATTTCTCGACCGCCGCATCGACGACCTTGATCATCACTGGCGTGATGTCTAAACCTGTGCCATCACCTTCGATATAAGGAATGATGGGGTTGTTGGGAACATTGAGGGAGAAGTCCGGGTTCACCGTGATCTTCTGCCCACCTTCGGGCACTTTAACGTGCTGGCTCATGTTGTGGTCTCCGCGTTTAGCGTTTCCGTAAAAGACGATGCCATGGATATCGGCAAAGTTGAACCGATTCTACGCGAGTGGTTTCCACACAAACACCATAGACAGCAGGGATTGCGGGTATAGGTTGTCAAATCACATCGTCTTGCAACACTTACGGCGCGCACCAAGCCTGCCACTGAGCCGTCAGCTGGTGGTAAAGCGCCCACGCTGTCATCAAACTCAACATCAGGCCAGACAACCTGATCGCCCACTTTGGGTCAACCCATCTGCCAGTCATCTGATTGGGCATCAAGCGCCGCAGCACGGCTGGTGCGGCCCACACACCCACGGCACTTGGCACCGCAAACGCCAACATCACCAAAGCACCGCCCAAGGCCGATGGCGCCAATGCCGCCACAACCACGGCTCCATACAGCAAACCGCAAGGCAACATCGCCCACGCCATGCCAGCCATAAAGGGCAAAAAAGGCCTAAAAAATGGCTTCGACGCCCATGCAGACGAAGCCATCCGAGCCCTCATGCTGCGGTAAACCTCTTGCCCTGCCGCATCCAACTGCCCCGGCATCTGCCCCCTGAACAAAAGCAACAAGCCAAACACCAAGGCCCCGGCCTGCAACAAAATCCAAAATGGCTGGATGAAGGCTATCTGACGCCCCCATTGCGCCGCCATGCCGGAGCTGGCCGCAGCGATGCTGCCTAATAAGGCATAACCCACGCATCGCCCAAGCAAACTGACAACCGGGATGCCCTGAGGCAAGGCCGCTGCACAAGGCGCACCGCACATGGCTGCGCAATGCGGCGCCCCCCCTGCCCCCATCAAAAAGGCCGTGAGAATCAGCCCAGACAACATACACAAGCCGCCAACAAAGGTCGCTCAGATGATGCGTGAGAAACGTTCGACCGTTTTATCAGCCTGAAGGTGTCGGTCGAAAACCATGGCCACTGCCCGCACAAAGTACCAACCCAATGCTGTAACCCGAACACCATCCGCCTCCATCTGCACCAACCCCGACTCAATGAGCGGCTCTAGTTGACGCAATTCAGCAGCGAAGTATTGCCTGAAATCAATCAGATACGCCAACTCGATGGACTCAATGTCCACCCTACCCTGACACATCACGGCCATGATGACCGCTCTGCGTACCAAATCATCACGCGACAAAGTCAGCCCGCGCACGATAGGGAACTCGCGCCGTCGCAATGCGTCGTAGTAATCTTCTAGCGTCTTGGCGTTTTGACAATAGTGAGCGCCGACCCGGCCAATGGCTGACACGCCCAAACCAATCAAATCACTGTCTGGATGCGTGCTGTAGCCTTGGAAATTACGGTGAAGTCGCCCCTGGCGGCGTGCAACGGCCAAGCTGTCCTTGTGCAAGGCAAAGTGATCCATACCGATGTAGTCGTAACCGTCAGCACCAAAGGTATTGATGGCCATCGACAACATGCCGATTTTGTCCTCTGCTTTGGGCAAGGCACTGGCATCAATGCGGCGCTGAGGCTTGAATCGCTGAGGCAAGTGGGCGTAGGCATACAAGGCAATGCGATCTGGCCGCAGGCTCACCACCTGAGACAGTGTGCGCTGGAAGCTCTCCAGTGACTGCTTGGGCAAACCATAGATCAGATCCATATTGATGGACTCAAACCCCTCCGCGCGTGCCGCTGCCATCAACTCAGCAACCTGAGCAAAGGGCTGAACCCGGTGCACAGCCTGCTGCACATGAGGATCAAAGTCCTGCACGCCAAAGCTCAAGCGGTTAAAGCCCATTGCGGCCAAGCGTTTGAGCCGCCCTGCATCAATGGTTCTGGGATCAATCTCGATCGAGTATTCGCCTCCGGGCACAAACCGAAAGGCCGACTGCAAGGTCGACAAGAGCCCCTCCAACTCGTCATCCGTCAAAAATGTCGGACTGCCCCCCCCGAAGTGCAATTGGGACAGCGCCTGACCGTGCCCCATTTGCTCAACGACCAGCGCCACCTCCGTGCGCAAGGCCTGCAGGTATTCGGTCGCTCGTTCGTGGTGCTTGGTGATGACCTTATTGCACGCGCAGTAATAACAAACCGACTCACAAAACGGGATGTGAACATACACAGACAAAGGCGTGGCGGCACCGCCAACTGCCCCACCCCCTTCAACCCGCTGCTGTAGCGCCTGCATATACTGCGACGGCCCATAGGCCTCAACGAACCGATCCGCAGTCGGATAGGAGGTGTATCTGGGGCCATTGACATCCAAGCGAGATAAAATCTCACCTGAAATGCTGGGCACACTGTAATTGGGTAACAAAACCGATTCACTCATGTGACTCACTGTGCCAAACCCACACACAACTGACTTGATCTACCGCAAGGTCTAGATCAGGGAACGGGCAACAATCACCACATCTTTGAGGCGCCTCATGTTGAACACAACTTTTCCCATTATTGACATTGCAGCCAAGCCATTAGACAACGCACAAACGCACCATGGAGACCCTTGCGGCGGGTCCAGCAACCCCATGAAATACGACACATTCAAGGTCGCATGCTCTAGCTGCAACCTGCGTGAATTGTGCTTGCCAGTAGGCCTATCTCAACCCCAGCTGACTCAATTGGACAGCTTGGTCGCCACGCGCAAAACCGTCAAACGTGGTGATGCTCTGTTTCATACAGGGGACGCGTTCAAATCCCTCTATGCTGTCCGCACAGGTTTTTTCAAAACCCGCGTCTCGTCTGAAGACGGCAGAGATCAGGTCACTGGCTTTCAAATGGCAGGTGAGCTACTGGGACTAGATGGCATCAGCACTGATCGGCACGCTTGCGATGCCATTGCGCTAGAAGACTCTCAGGTGTGCGTCATCCCCTACTCACAGCTGGAAGAGCTGTCGCGAGAGTTCTCTGATCTACAACACCAATTCCACAAAATCATGAGCCGCGAGATTGTTCGCGATCATGGGGTGATGCTGCTGCTAGGTAGCATGCGTGCCGAAGAGCGGCTTGCTGCCTTTTTACTGAACCTGACGCAACGCTTGCATGCCCGTGGTTTCTCGGCATCGGCTTTGGTACTAAGGATGACTCGTGAAGAAATTGGCAGTTACTTGGGGCTCAAATTAGAGACCGTGAGCCGTACTTTTTCCAAGTTTCAAGAGGAAGGCCTGATGGAGGTCAAGCAACGCGACATCCGCATCACCGATGAGGCTGGGCTAAGGTCACTGGTCAACAGCGTGCGCTGCTGAAGCCGCGGCACCCCAAAAAGCAAAACCCGCCGATAAGCGGGTTTTTTTATTCATGCGTGATGATGCATTTGCGGGCGACGCCCGTGACGCCGTGAGCGGCGCATGGGTACGGAGGCCTCGGATGATTTCATCATCCAATGGCTAAGCAACGATGCCATCGTCACCAAAGCCCAGAACGTCAAAAATGCCAAGCTATAAATGGTTTGAGCATCAGGCTGCCATTGCCCTATGTGCAAACTCAGGGGGTCTACCACAGAGAAAACAACCATTTCCAGCACACCGGCAACCAAAAAAGCTGGCCAGAGAATCTGGGCCGCATGCAAAGCGCGTTGAGCCATTTAGCCCTCCTTCGTTGAAACGGGACAGTTGTCACATATTCCTACTCTCAACGAACAATAGCTCGGGTAGTAACCCTCAAAACACACAATAAACGATCAGGTATTCACCTAGATAAGGTTTGATTCGGCCTCTCAGCGGCATGATTTCGCCCCTGCATGGCCGGCGCCTCGTTGCGTGCCTTGGCGTAATCACCCGACGTATCGAGCACAGGATCCCCGTGTTTGAGCGCCAAGCCCAATGTAACGAAAGATGCAACAACCACAATGGCTGGCCCCCCGATCACCATCCAAACGATCGGATACCGCCACCACGGTCTGACTTGATCTGATGCTGATTGTTGAGACATATCGCTCCTACTGACGCCTTAACGAGGCACCATGAATGTTGACTTCTCGCGGATATCGATCTGAGGCTGATCCCCTTGGCGAAGCTGCTCTACCAAAATGGTCATGGCAACAGCACCACTGCCCATACGGGCGGCGACCTCTGGCGATATCCGCACGGACACTGCTATCCACCGCGACTCTGCAGGGCCGAGCGTGACATCGTCCCCGCCGCTGACACTGGCCTGGGTGAGTTGTTCGACACCGACGCGATACCGCTGCACAGACTCGCTGGCATTCATCAACTGAACACGGTAGACATTTTCGACAAAACCTTCGTCGACCACCCGAGCCAAAGCGCCGCGATCGCGGACCACATCAACGCGCAGTGGTGGCCGCGAATACAAACTGGACACAAACGCCACAACGAGCACAGACAAAATGCCCGTATAAATCAAAACGCGCGGCCTTGTGATGCGCGCCAACATCTCGGCACGCCCCCAGCCCTTGTCCATCGAATTTTGCGTCGCATAACGGATCAGGCCTCTCGGCGTACCCATTTTGTCCATCACCGTATCGCAAACATCAATACACGCTGCACAACCGATACATTCGTATTGCAAGCCCTTTCGGATGTCGATACCTGTTGGGCACACCTGAACACACAGCGTGCAATCGATGCAATCACCCTGCCCCAACGCTTGTGCATCGGCTTTGCGTGAGCGGGATCCACGGGGTTCACCGCGTTTCTCGTCATAACTGATGATCAAGGTGTCGCGGTCAAACATGACACTCTGAAACCGCGCATAGGGGCACATGTATTTGCAGACCTGCTCGCGCATGAACCCTGCATTGCCATAGGTCGCAAACCCGTAGAAGAGCACCCAGAACAACTCCCAAGGGCCCATACCCAAGGTCAGCACTTCTGCGCCCAGTACGCGGATGGGTGTGAAGTACCCGACAAAGCTATAGCCCGTCCACAAGGCCAGTGCAATCCAAGCTGAGTGCTTGGCGACCTTGCGGCTGAATTTACCGACAGACCAAGGCGACTTGTCCAACTTCATGCGCTTGGCGCGATCACCTTCGATCTGACGCTCAATCCACATGAACATCTCGGTATACACCGACTGCGGGCATGCATAGCCACACCACACACGCCCCGCTACCGCAGTGAACAGGAACAGGGCATACGCACAGATCACCAACAAGGCGGTGAGGTAGATAAAATCTTGCGGATACAAGACCAAGTTGAATATGTAGAAACGGCGGCTCCCCAAGTCAAAGAGAACCGCTTGGCGGTCATGCCAACTCAACCACGGCGTGCCATAAAACACGAGCTGCGTCAGCCACACCAGCATCCAGCGCCACTTGGTAAACCAGCCCTTGACCTCGCGTGCGTAGATCTTCTCGCTCTTTTTATAAAGCGAGACCATCTCCTCACGCTTAACAGCATGAATGGGTATAACGCGCTGGCTGCTAGGCTTAGGCGTGGTCTTGGGCGTTGAGCTGATGGCCGATCCGCCTTATTTGGCTTGCGCCAGTTGTGCTGCGTGTGAGATGCCCCATACGTAAGAGGCCACAATCTTGATTTGATCTGCTGATAAGCGCGATTCTTGCGCAGGCATGACGTTGAGCTTGCCTTTATTGACCATGCTCACAATAGCCTCTTCACCCCAGCCATGCAGCCAGATTTTATCGGTCAAATTAGGCGCACCAATGGCTTGATTGCCCTTGCCATCTGCACCGTGACAGGCGCCGCAAGCCTGCTTGAACTTGTCTTTACCCAACTCAGCCAAAATGGACTTGTGACCACTGCCAGACAGACTCAAGACATAGTTAGCCACCTGACGGACAGCCTCAGGGTTGCCGACCGCTGCTGCCATGACTGGCATCTGACCCTGCCGGCCATGGGTCACAGTTTCGATGATCTTTTCAGGCGAACCGCCATACAACCAATCGTTGTCGGTCAAATTAGGGAAACCTTTGGCACCCTTGGCATCCGAACCGTGACAAGCCGCGCAGTTGTTCAGGAACAAGCGCTCACCGATGGCATGCGCCTGAGGATCCTTGGCCAAGTCCTCAACCGAAACGGTTTTGAATTTGGCAAAAATCTTGTCCTGCTCAACCTTGGCCTTGGCCATTTCAGCCTCAAGCTGGCCAGTTGATGACCAGTTGAGCGTGCCCTTATAGTCACCCAGCCCTGGGTACAGAGCCAAGTAAACGGCAGAAAAAAGCAAGGTGATGATGAACAAATACAACCACCACCGCGGCAGTGGATTATTCAACTCACGCAAGTCCCCATCCCAAACATGACCCGTTGTTTTATCGATGCCGCCTTGGTCGTCATAAACAACCTTATGGCGCGCCGCGCCCACAAGGACGATGACGCAATACGCCAAGCCAAAAACCACAATCGCGATGACGTACCACGACCAACCACTGCTAATGAAGTCGCTCATAACTGAGCCCCCAATCAATCTTCGTTGAGAGGCAGACGACCTGCCTCTTCAAAATGGGCCTTGTTGCCGCGGGAGTACGCCCAAGCAGCAATGCCCACAAAAACGCACAGACATGTGACTGTGAAAATAACCCGCGAGGTAATCACATCCATTTGCGTCGCTCCTTATTTAACTGCGGTGCCAAGCACCTGCAGATAGGCAATCACAGCGTCAAGCTCGGTCTTGCCTTTGACTGCCTCAGCAGCAGCCGCAATTTCTGCGTCGCTGTATGGCACACCAACGATGCGCAAAGCCTTCATGCGTGGCGCCATGCCAGCAGCGTCAACAGTGCTTGTTTCCAACCACGTGTAAGCAGGCATATTGGACTCTGGCACCACATCACGTGGATTGAGCAAATGTGCACGGTGCCATTCGTCTGAGTACTTGCCGCCTACGCGGTGCAGGTCAGGGCCAGTGCGCTTAGAGCCCCACTGAAACGGATGGTCATACACGAACTCACCCGCCATGGAGTAGTGCCCATAGCGCAGCGTCTCTGAGCGGAAGGGACGGATCATTTGCGAGTGGCAGTTGTAGCAGCCTTCACGCAGATACACGTCACGACCGGCCAATTGCAAGGCTGTGTAGGGCTTGAGGCCCGCGACTGGTTGCGTCGTGCTGTGCTGGAAAAACAGCGGCACGATTTCAACCAAGGCGCCGAACAGCAAAACAATCAGGACCAAAACGATCATCAACGTGTTGCTGGTTTCAATTTTTTCATGCGAGAAAAACTCGACTTTGTGCTTTTTGTCAGCCATGTTGTTCCCCTTCTTAGGCGTGAGCTGGCTGCGTGATCGTGCCATCCACGGCACGACCGACCATCACCGTCATAACGGTGTTCCAGAGCATCAAAATCATGCCGCCCAAATAAAGCAAACCACCAGCAACACGGATCACGTAAAACGGATAGGTGGCCTTAACGGATTCAACAAAGGTATAAACCAAAGTGCCATCTGGGTTAACCGCACGCCACATCAGGCCTTGCATGACACCGGCAATCCACATCGCAGCGATATAGAGCACGATACCAATGGTGGCAGCCCAGAAGTGCAGGGAAATGGCTGGCACGCTGTACATGGTTGTACGGCCGAACATGCGTGGAATCAGGTAATACAGGGACCCGATCGAAATCATGCCAACCCAACCCAAGGCGCCGGAGTGCACGTGACCCACTGTCCAGTCCGTGTAGTGCGACAGTGCATTGACCGTCTTGATAGCCATCATCGGGCCCTCAAATGTCGACATGCCGTAGAACGACAGCGCAACAATCAGGAACTTCAGAATAGCGTCATCACGCAGCTTGTACCAAGCACCAGACAAAGTCATGATGCCGTTGATCATGCCGCCCCACGACGGTGCCAGCAGGATCAGCGAGAACACCATGCCAACGGTTTGAGTCCAATCAGGCAAGGCGGTGTAATGCAGGTGGTGAGGGCCCGCCCACATATAAGTAAAGATCAAGGCCCAGAAGTGGACGATGGACAAACGGTATGAGTACACGGGCATGCCCGCTTGTTTGGGGATGTAGTAATACATCATGCCCAAGAAGCCTGCGGTCAAGAAAAAGCCCACCGCATTGTGGCCATACCACCATTGGACCATCGCATCTTGCACACCGGCGTAGACGGAATAGCTCTTCGTCAGCGTGACGGGAATTTCAGCACTATTGACAACGTGCAACAAGGCCACGGCAATGATGAACGCACCGAAAAACCAATTGGCCACATAGATATGGCGAATCTTGCGGGTGCCGACCGTACCGAAGAAGACCAAAGCGTAGGCGAGCCACACCACCGTGATCAGAATGTCGATAGGCCATTCCATCTCAGCGTATTCTTTGCCGGTGGTGAAACCCATGGGCAAAGTGATCGCTGTCAGCAAAATCACCAACTGCCAGCCCCAAAATGTGAACGCGGCCACAGGCCCCGCAAACAACCTAGTCTGACAGGTACGCTGTACCACGTGGTACGAGGTCGCGAACAGAGCACAGCCGCCGAACGCAAAAATCACCGCATTGGTGTGCAATGGTCGCAAGCGACCATAACTTAGCCATGGGATGCCGAAATTGAGTTCAGGCCACGCCAATTGGGACGCGATGAAGACGCCGACGGTCATACCGACAACGCCCCACACAACCGCAGCGATAGCGAACTGCCTTACAACGGTGTCGTTGTAGGTGGCAGGCTGATGTGATGCCATCTGTTTTTCTCCTTTGATACAACCCGAATTATCAGGGCAAACCAGCGCTTAGACTTGATGAGGGTCAACGTTGTTGTCGTCTTTTGCAGCATCTGACTGCAAAATACGCAAACCCTCTTGCTCAATATCCTCAAACTGCCCGCTGTTAACAGCCCACCCGAGTACAGCCAAAATAGCGAGCACCAGCACGACCGAAACAGGAATCAACACGTAGAGTATTTCCATAATGTGGCAACCGCCTCACTTGCGAACGGCGCCGAGTCTAAGCGCATTCAGCACGACCCCTAAAGAGCTGGCCGCCATACCCAATCCAGCCAACCAAGGTGGCAGCAAACCTGCCAAGGCCAAGGGTATGCAACAGATGTTGTAAAGCGCAGCCCACGCCAAGTTTTGCTTGACGATGCGCATGGCTCGCCGGGCCGTCTCAACAGCCAATGGCACGCCCAACAATCGCCCGCCCAGCACAATCAGATCAGCCTGAGACTGAGCCAGTGCAGCACCTTGATCCAAGGCAATGGATACATCGGCTTTGGCCAAAACGGGCGCATCGTTGATGCCATCACCCACCACAGCCACGCGATGGCCCTGCGCCTGGGCTTGGGCCATCACCTGCAGCTTGTCTTCGGGTGTGGCTTGTGCTTTAGCAACCGACATACCAGACCCTAAATAGCAAGCAGCCAGATCAACGCGACTGGCGTGATCACCGGACAGCAAAGCAGATTGGCAACCCAGCTGGGCCAAGCGCTCGACAGCAGGACGTGCCTCCTCACGGAATGCCTCGTCAAAAATGAAGCCCGCAACCGAGTCCAAG
Source organism: Aquabacterium sp. (assembly GCA_030654395.1). Classification (GTDB taxonomy): domain Bacteria; phylum Pseudomonadota; class Gammaproteobacteria; order Burkholderiales; family Burkholderiaceae_C; genus Aquabacterium. The sequence goes on along the minus strand of JAURXM010000034.1, from coordinate 17,344 downwards.
TCAACTTGACCAACGGGGGATCTGGCGGCCAGCCACACCCGAGCGTCGTCTCCCGCCATATTGATGAAATCTTTGTCAGACAGTTCCAGACCTTCAAGCGCCCAGACTTTGGAGCCCAAGCGCCATGACACACCTTGCGAATCTTGCCCTTGAACGCCTTGCCCAGCGTATTCGCGCACATCGATCAAAGCCACCACAGGCCAAGCACCAGCTGTTTGTCCAGCGTGCGTGGCCTGCGCGGCTTGCACAAGCGACTTCGATAACGGGTGCTGTGACTGCGCCGCCAATGCGGCCGCTGCCTGCCAATACACGGCCAAATCGGCTGGCAACCCATCTGACGCATCCACGTGGCCCTGACGGGTCACCAGCCCCACCAGCCTCAATACACCTTCAGTGAGCGTGCCTGTTTTGTCAAAATAAAACTGATCGACCTGCGCCAAAGCTTCAATGGCGTCTATTCGACGCACAAGGATGCCCTGCTTAGCCATCGCACCGGCTGCGGCCAATAACGCCGATGGCGCAGCCAGTGACAAGGCACACGGGCAGGTCACCACCAGCACGGACACGGCCACCCATAGCGACCGGGCAGGATCAATCCATTGCCAGACCACGGCGCCCAAGCCAGCCAGCAGGAGCACGCCCCACAAAAACGGCCCAGCAAAACGATCCGCTTGTTTCATCCAGCCGGGCTTTTCGGTCATCGCTTGCTGGACAAGAGACACGATTTGCTGATACCGGGTATCAGGCCCCAGCCTTTCAATGCTCATCCATACCGGAGCAAGTAAGTTCAAGCTGCCCGCCACGACCATCTGCCCCGGGCCACGCGCAAGCGATCGGGACTCGCCAGTCAGCATGGCTTCGTCCACTTCGGTCTGACCCAGCAGCACTTGCCCGTCAGCAGGAAAAGCCTGCCCTGCTAGGACACGAACGCGGTCGCCGTGCCTCAGCATGGACAGCGGCACGGATTCTGTGTCACAACGAGCAAGGTCAAGTCCACAGGCGCGGTCAACCGCTTCAGGCAGACGCACGCACAAAGATTCGAGCGACTGGGTGACCCTTTCCCGGGCGCGACTCTCCAACCAACGACCCGCCAGCAAGAACGTGACGAACATCGTCAATGAGTCGAAATAGACATCTCTGCCAAAGCTGGCCTGCCCACCAAAGCTGGCGCCTGTGCTCACAACAAACATGGCGGCAATACCCACAGCGACAGGGGTATCCATCGCGATGCGCCCCTGTTTGGCTGCACGCCACGCGCCAGCGAAAAACGGCCCGCACGAGAAACACATCACAGGCAGGCTCAATACCCAACTGGCCCAGTTCATCAGGTTCCACAAGTCTGGCGGGATTTCTTGCGGCCCGGCCACGTACTGCATGGTCGTGATCATCATGATTTGCATCATGCAAAATGCGGCCACTGACAAGCGCCACAGCAGTTTGCGGCGCTCACGCAGGCGCTCATTGCCGGCACGGGCAACAGAGTCTGGCCATGCCCGATAACCTGCGCGCTGAATCGCGGCGACCAGTTGAGACAGCTTGGCGCGTTGAGGGTCCAGCAAAATACGAGCGCGCTGGGAGGCGGCCTGCACCTGCACCTCATGTACGCCAGGCACTTTCAGCAAGGCGTCTTCAATCGCGATGGCGCATGCCGCGCAGTACATACCAGACAAGCCCAAGCCAATACGCCGCAGGCTGCTGCCCATCGGCGCCTCCACAATGCAGTGCGCCAAGAGCTCAGGGTCATCCAAGCCGGCGACCTGCGCTGTCGTCAGCACCTCAATGGCGTCGAGTGGGGGCAAAGCTTGAGCTTGGTTCATGGGTCTCGCTGATACAGTCGGATCGACAATTTACACTCAAACAACGGGTTTACCCCAAGAAAGATCACCATCATGTCCGGGATTGTGTTTCAGCGCCGATTACTTACAGCGATGCTCGGCATGAGCCTGAGTTTGTTCGCACACATGACCATGGCGCAGGATCAGGCCCAGCGTCTGCCCACCACGGTCATTGGCGCCGGCATGCACAACATCAAAGCCGAAGTGGCCCAGACACCTCAAGAACATGAAATCGGTCTGATGCACCGTACCAGCATGGGCCAAAACGAGGGCATGATTTTTGTGTTCGAGCGTGCAGGGCAACAATGTTTTTGGATGAAGAACACCTTGATCCCCTTGGCTGCGGCCTTCATTGCCGACGATGGCACGATCGTCAATGTTGCAGAAATGAAACCGCAAACGCTGACACCGCATTGCTCCACAAAACCTGTCCGTTTGGTGCTGGAGATGAACGCCGGCTGGTTCGCCAAACGAGGCCTAGGCGAAGGCCGAAAGCTGACCGGTGAAGCGTTTGGTACGCCGCGATAAACGACGCCTCAGCTCGTACCAGCCACCTACCCAGCCTATTTTGACTTGGCTGCGATTTTTTCCTTGAGACGCTGCAATTCGGTTAACGCAGCCTCCCGGCCAGCCAAGATAGACAGCCTTCGCGCACTGAACTCGGTGCTGCCAATGCCCTCCAGCTTGGGCCTCATGACGATGTCTGCGTCCTGCATCTCAAACTGGCTGATGGCGTGGCCCATGATGTTGAAGGTCTGTAGCAAGATGTCCACGGCCCCCTTGGTAGGCTGCCCTTCAGGAATCGCAGAAATATCAACTGCGATGATCAAATCTGCGCCCATTTGTCTCGCAAAGCGAACCGGAACAGGAGACACGGCGCCGCCATCGATGTACTCGCGCCCACCTATCTTGACAGGCTCGAACACGGCTGGCACAGAGCTGGATGCCCGCACAGCCTGACCGGGATCACCACGTCGGAACAAAATGGGCTGCCCAGACTGGAGATCCGTCGCCACGATGCCAAGCGGCAGGCGCATGGACTCAATCTGGCGCCCACCTGTCAGATTGCGAACAAACTTGGCCAGCGCCTCCCCCTTGAGCAACGATCGACCGGGAAATATCCAATCCGTGATGCTGGACTCATCCAGCGTCATCGCCATGGCCGCCATCTCAGTGGGCGTTTTGCCTGCCGCGTACAGTGTTGCCACCACGCTGCCCGCCGAGGTGCCGACGATCAAATCAGGCTTGATCCCCTGCTCCTCCAAAACCTGCAACACGCCAATGTGCGCAAAACCACGTGCAGCGCCACCGCCCAGCGCCAAACCAATACGGGGTGGGCGTGGGGTGGCTTTCACCACGACTGGAGGCGGCGGTGTGGGCAAGACTGGCTCAGGCGTCAGCAAGCTGCAACCGCCCAGCAAAGCAGTGGCGGCTCCGACGGCAATCAGACTGGGTACATTTCTATATCTCAAAAAGAAATAATCAACTGCCAAAAATGTTCTTTTCATTTATATGGGATTTTTCTATAGTTCACGCTTACTCGAGCTTGCCCGCTGGGGGCTGACCAGACTGGGCATGCTCTGCAATCTAAGGATGACATGATTTTCGATTGGACAGCCGTAGCTGCTGGGGCTGGCGTAGGCTCGATTGTGGGGCTGACGGGCGTAGGCGGGGGCTCGCTGATGACCCCTTTGCTGATTTCGGTGTTTGGCCTCGAAAAAGCCGTCGCCATTGGCACCGACTTGTGGTTTGCGGGGCTCACCAAGGTATCGGGCTCGGTTGCGCACCACAGAGAAGGCCATGTGGATTACCACATCGTCAAAAAACTCTTGATGGGCAGCATCCCAGCCACCATCGCCACGCTGGCCTACATGCACATGGTCGGCCTGAGCAAGAGCAACGACAGCCTGCTGTCCTATGCGCTGGGGATCGCTTTGGTGCTGACCGCCGTGACGGTCGCCTTTCGGCCGGTGTGGTTTCGCGTCGGGATCTGGCTGGAACGCTGGATCACCCGCGAGCGCCGCCCGACCCTGACGGTGCTGTGTGGCGCGATGTTAGGCGTCATGGTGTCCTTGAGCTCCATTGGCGCTGGTGCCTTGGGAGCGACCATGATTTTGCTGATGTACCCGCGACTGGACATGAAGCGCTTGGTCGGCACCGACATTGCGCACGCCGTGCCCTTGACCATCGTGGCCGGTATCGGGCATGCCTCCTTGGGCAACGTCGATACAACGCTTTTGTTTGAATTATTACTGGGATCCATCCCTGCGATTTGGGTCGGCGCCAAGCTGACCAAGCATTTGCCTGAGACAATCACACGTTTTGCGCTTTGTGCGTGTTTGCTTCTGGCCGCACGAAAGGTCTTGCTCAGCGCTTGATGAATATGCCCCGTGACAGCACCGCCGCCTTGGGGTGCTGCACTCAGTTTCTTTGACACATTGACACCTGGCCAAACAGCCGGGGAGATGCCATGTATCAGTACAACGATTTTGACAAACAGTTCGTCCGCCAACGTGCGGCCCAGTTCCGCGACCAGCTGGAACGCAATTTAGCAGGCAAGCTCGGCGACGAAGAGTTCCGTCCGCTGCGCCTGCAAAATGGCTGGTACATCCAACGCCATGCGCCGATGCTGCGTGTGGCCGTGCCCTACGGTGAAATGTCATCCAAGCAGATGCGCCAGTTGGCCCGCATCGCACGTGACTACGACCGCGGCTACGCCCACTTCACGACGCGCCAGAACGTTCAGTACAACTGGATCCCCTTGGCCAAAAGCGCCGATGTGATGGACCTGCTTGCCGAAGTCAACATGCACGGCATACAGACCTCGGGCAACTGCATCCGCAACATCACGGCAGACGCCATGGTGGGCGTGGCTGAAGACGAAATCATCGACGCACGTCCCTACTGCGAAATTTTGCGCCAGTGGTCGACCCTGCACCCTGAGTTCGCCCACTTGCCACGCAAGTTCAAAATCGCGGTCAGCGGCGCCAAGGAAGACCGTGCAGCCATCTACTGGCACGACATTGGTCTGCAACTGCTGAAAGACGACGAAGGCGAAGTCGGCTTCAAAGTGATCGTGGGCGGGGGCATGGGCCGCACGCCCATCACCGGCACCGTCATCAACGGTTTTGTGCCTTGGCAACAAATCTTGGTCTACATCGAAGCCATCGTGCGTGTGTACAACCGCTACGGTCGCCGCGACAACATGTACAAGGCCCGGATCAAAATCTTGGTCAAGGCCGAGGGTCAAAAGTTCTTCGACCAAGTCAACGCCGAGTTCAGCAACATCCTGACGCGTGACGTGGACGGCGCAGCCCACATCGTGCCGCAAGCCGAGTTCGACCGTGTCAACGTGGGGTTCAACCTGCCTGCTGCGGTGCAAGCACACACAGCCACTGGCAATGGCCAACCCGCTGACGCCAGCGACGCTGACAAAATCCAATTCAGCAAATGGCTGGAGCGCAATGTGCGTGGCCACAAGGTAAGCGGCTACAAAAACGTCCACCTGTCGGTCAAGCGCGTGGGCCAAGCCCCCGGCGACGCCACAGATGCCCAAATGGACCTGATCGCTGACATGGCCGATCAATTCAGCTGCGGCGAGCTGCGTGTCACGCATGACCAGAACGTGCTGCTGCCCTTTGTGCGCGAAGAAGACTTGTACGCTTTGTGGCAAGCCGCCAAAGCTGCGAGCTTTGCTGCGCCCAACATCGGTCTGTTGACCGACATGATTGCCTGCCCAGGCGGTGATTTTTGTGCCTTGGCCAATGCCCGCTCCATCCCGATTGCCAATGACCTGATCGAGCGCTACCAAGACCTCGACGAGCTCTACGACATCGGCGACATCGACTTGCACATCTCGGGCTGCATCAACTCCTGCGGTCACCACCATACCGGCCACATTGGCATCCTCGGCGTGGACAAAGACGGCAGCGAGTGGTATCAAATCACCCTCGGCGGCTCAGACGGCTCTGACCACGCACCAACCAGCGTTGTCGGCAAAGTCATTGGCCCCTCGTTTGCAGCCGATGAGGTCAGCGACGTGATCGAAGCCGTGATCGAGACCTACCGTGGTCAACGCGCCGCCAACGAGAAATTTGTGGACACGGTCAAGCGCATTGGCATTGACCCGTTCAAGGCAGCCGCCAATGCGGTGCGCCGCTCAACCGCCAAAGCGGCCTGATCGGCCTGATCTGCTGACAGCAAGGATAAACATGAAATTCATCGATCCCCTTCACGATCAATGGCACACCGTCGGTGGCGAAGACGGCCCCATGTCTCACCCACCCATCAAGAGCTACAGCCTGCTGACCTTGGGTCAGTGGCACGCCGTGCGTGAGCAATGGCCTGCGCAAGGATCAGCCGACTACAAGCCCGTTGGCGTCTTGCTCCCCAACGACACCGACATCGAGGTCCTTGAGGCCGATTGCCCCAAGCTGGCCTTGGTCGTCCTGCACTTCCCTAAGTGGGTGGACGGTCGCGCGTACACGCAAGCGCACATCCTGCGCAAGCGCTACAGGTTCAGCGGCGAGATCCGTGCAACCGGTGACGTCCTTGTTGACATGATGCCGCTGATGGCGCGCACAGGCTTTGATGCAGCCACTTTGCGGGGCGATCAAGACCGCGCTGTCGCTGAACGGGCCTTGGGCTTTTTTGCAGCCCGTGGTCACTACCAAGGCGACGTCCAAGTGAGCAAGCCCGTTTTTGGCCGTGCGGCCTGATCAGGAGACCGTTGATGAGCGAAACCTCTTCTCTGTTTGGCGGCCCTGCCCCGGCTGGGTCTGCCATCACGCTGTATAACAAGCCCAGCCCCAACTACGCCGCCAAGGTGCAAGCCACCATCGACTTGTTGAAGGCGGTTGTCATTGAGCACCCTGACAAAGCCGTGCAAGCCACCAGCTTGGGTGTGGAAGACATGATCGTGACCGATCTGATCGCCCGTCATGGCCTGCACATTGCCATCGGCACGCTGGAGACTGGCATGCTCAACCCAGAAACAGCATCCCTGATCGGCACCATTGAGTCGCACTACGCTGACGTCGGCATCCACGTTGAGGTCTACCGTCCCGTGCAAGAAGTGGCCATCGAGTTCGTTCGCAAAAACGGCGACAAAGCCATGTACGACAGCATCGAGCTGCGCAAAGCCTGCTGCGCCATGCGCAAGTTAGAGCCCCTTGGCCGCATGCTGGCCAACCGCGACGCTTGGATCACAGGACTGCGCCGTGAGCAATCCAACAACCGTGGTGACATGGCTGCGCGCGAGTTAGACGACAAGGGCCGCGCCAAGTTCAACCCCATGATCGACTGGACATGGGGCGATGTGTGGCACTACGTGTCCGTCAACCATGTGCCCTACAACCCGCTGCATGACCAGTTCATGCCCAGCATCGGATGTGCGCCTTGCACCCGCGCCATCGCCGTAGGCGAGGACTTCCGTGCTGGCCGCTGGTGGTGGGAAGACGAGAAGGCCAAAGAATGCGGCCTGCACGTTCATCCGACCTAACCCGCAAGAACAGAATCCCGAAAGTAAGTTAAAGCCATGACTGTTGTGAACGCAAACAAAAACGACCCGTCGTTACAGGCGGAGGTCGACCACCGCCACCTAGATGCGCTGGAAGAAGAGGCCATTTTCATCCTGCGTGAAGTGGCCGCCAGCTTTGAGCGCCCTGCCCTGCTGTTCTCCAGCGGCAAGGACTCCTGCGTGGTGCTGCACCTGGCCCAAAAGGCCTTCAAAATGAAGAACGCGCAAGGCAAATTGGAAGGCAAGCTGCCCTTCCCCTTGCTGCACGTGGACACGGGCCACAACTTCCCTGAGGTGATCGCCTTCCGCGAAAACCTCGTGGCTGAAACCGGCGAGCGCCTGATCGTGGCGCACATGGACGAGTCCATCAAAAAAGGCACCGTGCGACTGGCTTACCCGCTGGAGTCCCGCAATGGCCATCAAACGGTGACCTTGCTTGAAGCCATCGAAGAAGGCCGCTTTGACTGCCTGATGGGCGGGGCACGCCGCGATGAAGAAAAGGCACGAGCCAAAGAGCGCATCTTCAGCCACCGCGACAGCTTCGGGCAATGGCAACCGAAAGAGCAGCGCCCTGAGTTGTGGAGCTTGTTCAACACCCGCATCAAGCCGGGCGAGCACTTCCGTGCCTTCCCGATCTCGAACTGGACTGAGCTGGACGTGTGGCTCTACATCGAGCGCGAAAAAATCCCGCTGCCCAACATCTACTTCAAACACCCACGCCAAGTGATGCGCCGCAAGGGCTTGCTGGTGCCGCTGACTGATGTCACGCCCGCGCTCGAAGGTGAGGCCATTGAAACCGTAGACGTGCGTTTTCGCACCGTGGGTGACATGACCTGCACCTGTCCCGTTGAGAGCGATGCCTTGAACCCGGCAGACATCATCGAAGAGACACTGCACGTGACCATGAGCGAGCGCGGCGCAACCCGCATGGACGACCGCACATCCGAGGCCTCTATGGAGCGCCGCAAGAAGGAAGGCTATTTCTGATGAACACCGTGACCGAAAACCACGTCCAAGAAGAGTTATCGCACAAGGCTTTGCGCTTCCTGACCGCAGGCAGCGTCGATGATGGCAAGAGCACCTTGATTGGCCGCTTGCTGTTTGACAGCCGCGCCATCTTGGCTGACCAGCTCGATGCGCTTGAAAAACGCGCCGCTGGCGCCCCCATTGACTTGTCGCTGCTGACCGACGGCCTAGAGGCCGAGCGCGAGCAAGGCATCACCATCGACGTGGCCTACCGCTACTTCGCAACCAAAGCACGCAAGTTCATCATTGCCGATGCACCCGGCCACGAGCAGTACACACGCAATATGGTGACAGCTGCGGCTGGCTCTGATGCAGCCGTTGTACTGGTCGACATCACCAAGATCGACTGGAAGGCCTCGCCTGTGCCATTGCTGGCGCAAACACGCCGCCACAGTTTGTTGGCCCAGTTGCTGCGCGTGCCCTCGATCGTGTTTGCCATCAACAAGCTCGATGCCATTGAGGAAGACACTGAAACCGCGTTCAACAATGTCAAGGCTTCGCTCGAAGCTTTCGCTGTACAAGCGGGCATCGTCAGCAAAGGCGTGATCCCGGTGTCGGCCTTGCGCGGCGACAACGTCACCACACCAAGCGCCAATTGGCCTTGGTACCAAGGCCCCACCTTGCTGCAACTGCTTGAAGGCTTGCCTGCAACCGACGAGCGCCATGACGGCGCCTTGCTGCACCCCGTGCAATATGTGACGCGTGACAGCGTGGGCGAAGGTGATGCCACCGCCAGCGGCACAGGCCACCAATCTCGCACATTCTGGGGGCGCATTGCCCACGGCGCGGTCAAAGCCGGCGACGAAGTGCAGATTTTCCCGAGCGGCGAATCGGCCATCGTGTCCGAGGTGCGCCACTCAGCCGAAGTCGTGGCGTCGTGTGAAGCTGGTCAGTCAGCTGGCATCGTCTTGGACCGACAAGTAGACATCTCGCGCGGCGACTGGATCGCCACGCCTGGCAGCATGAACCCCACAGACAGCTTCACTGGGACGCTGGCTTGGCTGGACACCGAGCCTGCAGTGGTCGGTCGCAAATACTGGGTTCGCCATGGCAACCGGTGGGTGCAAGCCCGCATCACCGCCATCGACAGCCGCTTGGACATCCACACCCTGGCTGACCAAGAAGCTCAAGAACTGGCTGTCAACGAAATTGGCCGCGTGCAGATCCAGACGCAGCAGCCATTGCCGGTTGAGGCCTATCTGGACAACCGCATCAGCGGCGCTTTGATCGTCGTCGACCCCACAACCAACCGCACCAGCGGCGCGTTGCTGGTCAAGGCGGCTTAAATAAAGTGCCTTGCTCACTCGTTGCAGCCAAAGTCGTGTTCATCGGGGCGGGCCCCGGTGAGGCCGACCTGATCACGGTGCGTGGCAGCCGATTGCTCGCGCAAGCGCAGGTCGTGCTGTTTGACGCACTGGCTGATGCCGCATTGCGCGACTTGGCCCCTCAAGCCGAGTGGATCGACGTGGGCAAACGGGGATTCTCTGGCCAACCCGGCAGCGACTTCAATGGGCAGACCCGCATCAACCAACTGCTCTTAGAGCATGCACAGGCCGTGGGCGCTGTTCATGGTGAGCGTGGATTGGTAGCACGCCTCAAGGGCGGCGACCCCAGCCTCTTTGGTCGACTGGAAGAAGAGCTTCACGTGCTGCACGAAGCCGGTATTCAATGCGAGGTGGTGCCCGGCGTCACCTCCGCCTTGGCTGCTGCAGCAGCGACCAAGCGGCCTCTGACACGGCGCGGCACAGGCCGCAGCGTGAGCTTTACCACGGCCATGACCCGCACTGGCGATCTGCAATGCGGCATGGGCCCCGGACAGAGGGCTGATACAGAGGTGTTCTACATGGCTGGCCGTCAACTGGCGCCCCTGTCAAAGGGCCTGCTGGATGCGGGCTGGCCTGCAGACACGGCCGTCAGCGTGGTTTCACGTGCAGGATGGCCTGACATGCGCCACACCGTCCACACCGTTGGTGGTTTGGACGAGGCCAGCGCGACCCACGCCGGGCGCCCAACGCTGGTCATTGTGGGCGCGGGGGGCACTGAATTACCTGATCAACCTTTGACGCATATCTCCTTTATTGGACAAACAAGAGACCAGATGGGCACAGAGGCCATGCCGCAGCCCGTAAAATCTCACCCAATTCATCAACCTGATACCAGAGAACTGACATGACTCACGTCGTCACCGAAGCCTGCATACGCTGCAAATACACAGACTGTGTGGACGTATGCCCGGTGGACTGCTTCCGGGAAGGCCCCAACTTTCTGGTCATCGATCCCGATGAGTGCATTGATTGCGCCGTCTGCATCCCAGAATGCCCGGTCAACGCCATCGTCCCTGAAGAGGACGTGCCGGGCGACCAGCAGCAGTACATCAAAATCAACGCCGACTTGGCCAAGCTCTGGCCCAGCATCACCAAGCGCAAGGATCATTTGCCTGATGCGGACGAGTGGAAGGACAAGACCGATAAGCTGGATCAACTGATCCGCTGATCGGCTTATCCAGCCATGATCGGTGCCCTTGATGATTGACACGGATGCCGTTGTCATTGGTGCAGGCCCGGTGGGCCTGTTTCAGTTGTTTCAACTGGGTTTGCTGGGCATCAAGGCCGAGATCATCGATGTCCTGCCCGAGGCCGGTGGGCAGTGCGTTGCGCTCTACCCGGATAAGCCCATCTACGATATCCCTGGCATCGCCGTGTGCACTGGGCGTGAGTTGGCGCAGCAACTGCTGACGCAAGCGCAGCCCTTTATGCCGACGGACAGGTTCGGCGCACCCGCGCGCAATCTGCATCTAGGGCACCTTGTCACTGAACTGACGGCCAGATCCGAAGGCGGCTTTGAGCTGCGCACGGACAAAGGCCTGCAACTGCGATGCCGCGTCATTTTTGTGGCTGCAGGCGCTGGTGCTTTCATGCCACGCGGGCTGAATCTACCCGTGCTGGATACGGCCAGCAATGTGCATTACCACCTTGAGGCACCGCTGCTATCGCCCCCCCCTTGGGCTGATCAACATGTGGTGATCTCTGGTGGTGGCGACGAGGCCTTGTCTGCGGTTCTGGCGCTGGCTGAGCAACCCGATCCCAATCAACGCCCAGCCAAACTGACTTTGCTACACCGACGCGACCAGTTCCAAGCTGACCCAACGCTGGATGCCCGCGTTCGCATCATGCAGACCTCAGGACAAGTCACTTTGGTGGTGGGCATGCCAACGGGCGCAGAGGTCAGCGATGGCCATTTAGACAGTTTGACCGTGCTTGGTGCGGATGGTCAAACGCAATCGCTGGAACTTGACCATTTGCTGATTAGACAAGGCCTGAGCCCCAAGCTGGGCCCGCTCACGCAATGGGGCATGGCTTTAGATCGCAAGCAAGTGGCGGTGTCGGCCAGCAGCTTTGAAAGCAGCATCGCTGGCATCTACGCCGTTGGCGACATCAACACCTACCCGGGCAAGAAGCGCCTGCTGCTGTGCGGGTTTCACGAAGCGACACTGGCGGCGCACCACGCAGCGGCCAGCCTGAACCCCGATGCGCCGCAGCACCTGCTCTACACAACAACCAGTCCCTTGCTGCACCAAAGGCTGGGTCTGATCTGAGCGCTTTAAGAGCCCAAGTACAATCAAGCATCGCTAGGGGTGTGAGTCGGTCAATTGACCGTGCTCACTGAGAGAGTCCCTTTGAACCTGAACGAGGTCATGCTCGCGTAGGAAAGCGCAGCTAGCCTTAGTCAGGATGGCACGCCCACACGCAGCACCCTTTATTTTGCTGCGCCGGAGCTGTCCATGAATCCATCTGCCATCCACCGTTTGTCGCCTTTGACCGTGGCTGTTGCCGCACTGCTGGCCCATTGCCTGCCTGCGTCGGCCCAAAATGCGTCCGACACGGCGACCACCCTGCCGTCTGTTGGCGTGACAGCCACGCTTAAACGCAGCCCCAAAGCCAGCATCACAGGCTTAGGTGATCAGCCTGCATGGGAAACACCGGCACAAGCTCAAACGTTCAGCCAAGACGCCATCAAAGATGCCCAAGTCACCCGCTTGGCTGACATCACCAAACTGGACGCCAGCACCACCGACTCGTATAACACCGTCGGGTACTGGGACTATCTGAGCATCCGCGGCTTCACGTTGGACAACGCCTACAACTACCGACGCGAAGGCCTGCCCATCAATGCAGAGACACGCATTAGCTTAGACAACAAGTCAGCCGTCGAGCTGTTCAAAGGCACCAGCGGCATCCAGAGTGGTGTGAGCTCGCCAGGCGGGCTCGTCAATTTTGTGGTCAAACGCCCGCAAGGCCGTGTACGCACAGCCGAACTCGCGCTAAGTGATGTGGGCAACGTGCTGACATCGCTCGACTTCGGTGACCGCTTGGGTGAACAGAATCAGTTCGGTCTGCATGTCAACGCCGCCCTTGAGCGCCTGAACACCAAGACCGATAACACACACGGCCATCGTCAACTGTTTGCAGCGGCAGGTGATTGGCAAGTGGCACCTGGCACCCTCATCGAAGCAGAGTTCGAGCACAGCTGGCAAAGCCAACCCAGCGTGCCAGGCTTGAGCGTGCTGGGCAGCACCCTGCCCTCAGCCCGCGACTTCAACCCCAACATCAACATCAACAACCAGGACTGGACATTGCCGGTGCAACTCCAAGGTGACACTGGCACCTTGCGCTGGCGGCAGAGTTTGGGTGACAGCTGGAAGAGCACCGTGACCTATGGTGAGCAACACCTGAAGTCCAATGACCGGGCGGCGTTTCCTTTTGGCTGCTCAACAGCATCGGTCTATACCAACTATTGTGGCGATGGCAGTCATGACCTGTACGACTACAGATCGGACAATGAACTGCGCATCACACGCTCACTGTTGGCACAGTTGCAAGGCAAGGTGCAGACCGGTGCATTGCAGCATGAGCTCAGTGTCAGCATGCTGAGTTCGCTCTTTCATACCGAGATCACCACACAAGCCTACAACTGGGTTGGGTATGGCAGCGTTCACAACCCGTCAGGGCCACAACCTGCTGACCCCAGTTTGCTGACGGCAAGCACCAACCGCCAAGAGCGCAGCACCGAATTCGCACTGCAAGACACCGTCCGTCTCAACACGGACTGGCAGGCGTGGGCAGGCTTGAGGCACACCAGCCTTAGCCGCCACAGTGTCAAGACTGATGGCACTGAAGACACCGCGATCAACCAATCCTTCAACACCCCTTGGGCCGCATTGGCATATACCTTTGCGCCACTCACACGCGCCTATGTCAGCTGGGGAGAAGGTACCGAAAACAGAGTTGCCCCAACAGCGACTGGCCTCGCCAACTCGGGTCAAATCCTGCCCGCACACAAAAGCCGTCAGCTTGAATTGGGCGTTAAAGGGCAATACACCGCAGATCACCTCCATGCGCAGTGGGGTATGAACTGGTTCAGCATCGTGCGGCCTGAGGCTGTGGATGTGAACAACACCTTTGCCTACGACGGTCAATCACGCCATGCAGGCGTTGAAGGCTACTGGCAAGGCCGCATCGGCATGTGGGGGCTGAGCGGCAGCGCGATGCTGCTGGATGCCAAGCGCCAAAACAGCCGCCAAGACGGGGTCAATGGCCGGCGCCCCACCAACGTGCCGGGCAACACACTGAAAGTGTCGGGCAGCTACACCTTTGCATCGGCTGTGCCGGTGACAGTGCAAACCGATGTGGTGCGCGAAGGCCAGCGCTGGGTCGATACCAGCAACACCATCAGCCTGCCAGCGTGGACACGTGTCGATTTGAGCCTGCGAGCTAACCAAGTCCTGCAAGGACAAACCATCACGTGGCGCCTTGGCATCATCAATTTGCTTGATGCACGTGACTGGCGTGAATCACCCTCATTGGCTGGGCACATCTACTTGTTCCCCCAACCCAAGCGCACCGCCACCTTGTCAGCACAACTCAACTTTTGAACCCGCCGTTGAAATACGAAAAAAACCATGCTATAGTAGCGTTCTCGGTTGACAAGCAGTTTAAAAACTGAAGTTAACAACAAAGAGTATTCCTCGATAGCTCAGTTGGTAGAGCGCCGGACTGTTAATCCGTAGGTCCCTGGTTCGAGCCCAGGTCGAGGAGCCAAAATTCCAAAACGCCCTAAGCATCATTGCTTGGGGCGTTTTGCTTTGTGGTTCACTTGAGCAAATCGAGCCATGCTCGGCCACCACTTACAGAAAGGCTTGCATGAAACCAATCCAGGCTGGCGACCACGCCGAAATCATCGAAGGCGCCTTAGGCACCAAAGGCCCCAATGTGGGCAAAACAGTGCGTGTGGCTTGCTTACGTGGAGAGCACAGCGAGCATGGCCGCATCTGGAAGGTCGAAGGCGAAGGCTTGATCAGCGAGTACGGCGCGGTGGGCACAACCGTAGACTGCGCACAGTCATGGCTGCGCAAAATCGAACCGCCAAAAGAATCATCCAAAAACAGCGTTTCAGAAGAAATGACCACCCCTGCGCTTACATTTCCTGTCTGATATAGGCTCGCCATCCGCCAAAGGCAGTGATGTCCGTTGCACCCGTCATTCCTCGCCATTGGAACGCAATCCAACAAGCTGCCCAAGATTACCCATACGACGCGTAGTTTGGCTTTGTTCACCAAAGGCGTGTACCTGATTGCTGTGTACTTCACGAAACCGGGCTGGTATGAATTGCTCAATAGAACGCCCCATGGCATCTTCGACCGGTACGCCGAATACCTTTGCCGCTGCGGGGTTATATAGAACCACGCGCATATCGGCATCAATGGAGATGATGGTGTCCATTGACCCATCAACCACCCCCTGAATCCGCAGAGCCGCCGTTACCTGGGCCCGCTTGCTTGCGTGAGTCATGGTGGTCACATTTTGCCTTTCGTCTTAAACGGCTGCAGCGAGGCGTGCTAGGCCTTCAACAACTGGCGTAATACAAACGGCAAGATGCCCCCGGCGCGGTAATAGTCCACCTCAATCGGCGTGTCCACGCGCAGAGTCAGCGTGAGTTCCTTGGTGCTGCCATCAGCACGGATGATGCGCAGCGTAGCATCGCTTTGCGGCGTCAGGTCGGGATCGGGGATCACGTCAATGCGTTCATTGCCCTGCAGGCCCAGCGACTGCCACGAGTCGTCGCCCTTGAACTGCAGCGGCAGCACAGCCATGCCAACCAAATTGGAACGGTGAATGCGCTCAAAGCTTCTGGCCACCACGGCCTTGATGCCCAACAATTGGGTGCCTTTGGCGGCCCAGTCGCGACTCGACCCGGTGCCGTACTCCTCGCCCGCAAAAATCACGGTGGGCACGCCATCGGCCAGATACTGCATGGCGGCATCAAAAATGAACATCTTGTTGCCCTGGAGCGGACCAGGGTGCTGGTAAAGGGTGATGCCACCCTCCGCACGTGAGCCCTCTGGGTCCGTTGGAATCATCAGGTTCTTGATGCGCACATTGGCAAAGGT
The DNA here is from genome assembly GCA_030654395.1 of Aquabacterium sp. GTDB lineage: Bacteria > Pseudomonadota > Gammaproteobacteria > Burkholderiales > Burkholderiaceae_C > Aquabacterium. The sequence continues at coordinate 1,518 of JAURXM010000034.1, read as the reverse complement.
GCCACGCATCATCACGTCATGGTGGCCGCGCCGGGCACCATAACTGTTGAAATCGGCCTTTTGCACGCCATGTGCCAGCAGCCATTGGCCCGCGGGAGAGCTTGTTCCGATCGAGCCTGAGGGTGAGATGTGGTCGGTGGTGATTGAGTCCCCAAACAGCGCCATGATGCGAGCTCCGCGCACCGCCACGGCATCAGTGCCATTTTGGCCTTTAGCCCTTTTTTCCATTGAATTTGTAGCTATTGAATCAAAAGCAAATTCAGCAAAAAACGGCGGCTCGGCGATGTAGGTGCTGGTGGGCCAGGTGTAGACCTGACCGGTCACGCCCTTGATCTTGTCCCAAAGGATGCCGGGTTCAGTCTTGATCTTGGCGTAGTTGTCACGGAAGGCCCGCCCCTTCATGGCGAATTTGAGCAATTGGTAGATTTCATTGCTGGTTGGCCAAATGTCGCCCAGGTACACATCTTTGCCGCCCTTGCCTTGCCCCACTGGGTCGGTCATCAGGTTGCAGTTGACGGTGCCGGCGATAGCGTAGGCCACCACCAACGGCGGGCTGGCCAGAAAGTTGGCTTTCAGGTTGGGGTGGATGCGCGCCTCAAAGTTGCGGTTGCCCGAAAGCACCGCCGCGCACACCAGGTCGTTGGCGGTGATGACGGCATTGAGCTCGGGCGTCAGATCCCCTGCGTTGCCAATGCAGGTGGTGCAGCCGTAGCCAGCCAGCGCAAAGCCCAGCTTTTCCAGGTAGGGCAACAGGCCGGCATCCGTCAAATATTGGGTGACGATGCGTGAGCCCGGAGCCAGCGAGGTCTTGATGTGCGGCGCCACGGTCAGCCCGGCCTTGACCGCCTTCTTGGCCAGCAGGCCCGCGGCCAGCATGACACTGGGGTTGGAGGTGTTGGTACAGCTGGTGATGGCGGCAATCAGCACGTCGCCGTGGCCTACCGTGATATCCGGTTTGCCACTGACTGCCGCCGTTGCGGACGCGGCAGCCGGGGCGTGGTCCGCGGCCAGCGTGGGCTTGTTAGCCTCCATCTCCACCACCGGGCGGGCAGCTCCCAGCGCTGTGGGCGGCGCCTGCGGCACCGTGGCCGCCACCGGTTCGCCGGAAACGCGCAGCAGGTGGCGGGTATGGAAGACGGCGGCCTGCTGGTTGAAGCCGTTCTCGGCATTGGGCTTGGAGAACAGTGACGCGAACTGGCTAGCCACCTTGCCCAATTCGATGCGGTCCTGTGGTCGCTTGGGGCCTGCCAGGCTGGGTGTGACCTGGCCCAGGTCCAGCGTCACCACTTGCGAATAGTCAATGTCGCCTGCCACGGGCACGCCAAACAGGCCTTGCGACTTAAAGTAGGCCTCAAAGGCCTGTATCTCGGCCTTGGTGCGGCCCGTGCCTTCAAAATACGCAATGGTCTTCTCGTCCACCGGAAAGAAGCCCATCGTGGCACCGTATTCGGGTGCCATATTGGCAAGGGTGGCCCGGTCCGGCACCGTCAGGCTGGCGGTACCTTCGCCATGGAACTC
>JAURXM010000030.1 GCA_030654395.1 Aquabacterium sp. | reverse complement strand
GGCGCTGCGCAGATGGACGGCGCTATTTTGGTGTGTTCGGCTGCTGACGGCCCCATGCCCCAAACACGCGAGCACATCTTGCTGTCACGCCAAGTGGGCGTGCCTTACATCATCGTCTTCCTGAACAAGGCTGACATGGTGGACGACGAAGAGCTGCTCGAATTGGTTGAAATGGAAGTGCGCGAGCTCTTGAGCAAGTACGACTTCCCTGGCGACGACACCCCGATCATCAAGGGTTCGGCCAAGTTGGCACTCGAAGGCGACAAGGGCGAATTGGGCGAAATCGCCATCATGAAGCTGGCTGACGCGCTGGACAACTACATCCCAACGCCAGAACGCGCTGTGGACGGTGCATTCCTGATGCCAGTTGAAGACGTGTTCTCGATCTCCGGTCGTGGCACCGTGGTGACAGGCCGTATCGAGCGCGGTATCGTCAAGGTCGGCGAAGAAATCGAAGTCGTGGGCATCACCAACACCCAAAAGACAACGGTCACTGGCGTCGAAATGTTCCGCAAGTTGCTGGACCAAGGTCAAGCAGGCGACAACGTCGGTATCTTGCTGCGCGGCACCAAGCGCGAAGATGTGCAGCGCGGCCAAGTGCTGTGCAAGCCCGCTTCGATCAAGCCACACACGCATTTCACTGGCGAAATTTATGTGTTGTCTAAAGACGAAGGTGGTCGTCACACGCCTTTCTTCAACAACTATCGCCCACAGTTCTACTTCCGTACAACGGACGTGACCGGTTCCATCGAGTTGCCAGCTGACAAAGAAATGGTCATGCCAGGCGACAACGTGTCGATCACCGTCAAGTTGATCAACCCGATCGCCATGGAAGAAGGTCTGCGCTTTGCTATCCGCGAAGGTGGCCGTACTGTTGGCGCCGGTGTGGTTGCTAAGATTCTCGATTAAACTATCCAGTTCAGATATTGGCCGATAGGGGTATAGCTCAATTGGCAGAGCGTCGGTCTCCAAAACCGAAGGTTGTAGGTTCGATTCCTACTGCCCCTGCCAAGATTTGAACACCGAAATTGCCGCTGTATCACAGCAGCCCGCAGGCCCTACAAGGTCCGCGGGCTTTGGCGCCTCAAGTACAACATTCATGGCAACCACGCAAATTGAAACGGTCTCGACAAACGCAGACAAAGCCAAGCTGGCACTAGCCGGCCTCTTGGTTGTTGGCGCTGTGTCGGTCTTTTACCTGCTCGGCAAACAAGACCTGTGGTTGCGTGTGCTGGCCATGTTGGTCTTGATGGCTGCTGCTGTCGGTGTGTTTTTTGCATCGGCACAAGGCAAGGAGCTGTTCGCGTTTGGGCAGGACGCCATCAAAGAGCTGCGCAAGGTCGTCTGGCCAACTCGGCCTGAGGCAACCCAGATGACAATGTACGTTTTTGCCTTTGTGGTGATCATGGCTTTGTTCCTTTGGCTGACTGACAAATCACTGGAATGGTTGATCTACGGCCTGATCTTGGGTTGGAAGCATTGATTTCCCGCAGACACATCAAATCGAGGTTGATCCCATGAGCGACGTTCAAACCACTCCCGCCACTGCCGCACCGCTGCGCTGGTACGTGGTGCATGCCTACTCCGGCATGGAAAAAGCCGTCGAACGCAACTTGCGTGAGCGCATTGAGCGCGCTGGTATGCAGGAGCAGTTCGGCCGCATTCTTGTCCCAACAGAAGAAGTCGTTGAAACAAAGAATGGCAAGAAGACGGTTACCGAGCGTCGCTTCTTCCCAGGCTACGTGCTGGTCGAAATGATCATGAGCGATGACAGCTGGCACTTGGTCAAGAACACATCCAAGGTCACTGGTTTCGTTGGCGGCGCCAAAAATAGGCCCTCGCCCATCTCAGAAGACGAAGTCATGAAAATCGTCACTCAGATGCAAGAGGGTATTGAGAAGCCCCGTCCCAAAGTTGAATGGGAAAACGGCGAAGTCGTGCGGGTCAAAGAAGGCCCCTTCCTCGACTTCAACGGCTCCATCGAAGACGTCAATTACGAAAAATCCAAGCTGCGGGTTTCGGTCACGATTTTTGGTCGTGCCACCCCGGTTGAGTTGGATTTTGGTCAGGTCGAGAAGATCTAAGCAAGTCAAGATAACAGCCCCGGGCATGGGGTGGATCGCCGCAAGGCGGTTCAACATGCCCCGTAACCAGACGCGAACGAGACCGCGTCAAGAGGAGCCAAGTTGTTCAATTTGAACAGTGCTTGGCGTTTGACTCAACCGGACTGACGTGGCCGTCAGGCGGTTCTAGGAGAAAGTTATGGCCAAGAAGATTATCGGCTTTATCAAGCTGCAAATCCCCGCTGGTAAGGCAAACCCATCGCCTCCAGTAGGTCCCGCGCTGGGTCAGCGCGGTTTGAACATCATGGAATTCTGTAAGGCGTTTAACGCCCAGACCCAAGGTGTTGAGCCCGGTCTGAAGCTGCCTGTGGTGATCACAGCGTTCGCTGACAAGTCCTTCACCTTCATCATCAAGACGCCTCCGGCGACTGTGCTGCTGAAGAAGGCTGCCAAGATCGACAAGGGTTCTGCCCGTCCTCAGGCTGACAAGGTTGGCAAGCTGACCCGTGAGCAAGTGGAAGAAATCGCCAAGACCAAGATGAAGGATCTGACCGCAGCTGATATGGACGCCGCTGTGCGTACGATCGCTGGTTCAGCTCGTTCGATGGGCATCATCGTGGAGGGTGTGTAATCATGGCTAAGCTGACTAAACGCCAAAAGGCTTTCGCTGGCAAGGTGGACACCACCAAGCTTTACGGCTTTGACGACGCACTCGCGCTGATTAAAGAAGCTGCTGTTGCCAAGTTCGATGAATCCATCGACGTGGCCGTGCAATTGGGCGTGGACGCTAAAAAGTCCGACCAAGTTGTGCGTGGTGCTGTCGTGATGCCTAACGGCACCGGCAAGACCAAGCGCGTTGCTGTGTTCGCCCAAGGCGCCAAGGCTGATGAAGCCCGCGCTGCCGGTGCCGACATCGTTGGCATGGAAGATTTGGCTGAACAAATCAAGGCTGGCAACATCAACTTCGACGTGGTTATCGCCTCGCCGGACACGATGCGTATCGTTGGCACCTTGGGTACGGTTTTGGGCCCACGCGGCCTGATGCCTAATCCCAAGGTCGGCACTGTGACGCCAGACGTCGCTACCGCTGTCAAGAACGCCAAGGCTGGTCAAGTCCAGTTCCGCGTTGACAAGGGCGGCATCATTCACGGCACTATCGGTCGTCGCTCGTTCGACACTGACAAGCTCAAGGCTAACTTGGCTGCGCTGTTGGATGCGGTTACCAAGCTCAAGCCAGCTTCCAGCAAGGGCGTGTACCTGCGCAAGGTCGCTGTCTCGTCCACCATGGGTGTGGGCGTGCGTGTTGACGTGGGCAGTGTGACCAGCGGCACCAGCGCTTGATCGCTAGAAACAAAGTTAACTCAGGCTGTAACGGTTTGAGTTGACCAGGTACTGCGCGAGTCTGGCGCAGCAATCTGAACCAAATTGGTGGGCTGCAGCTGCAAGGCTGCAGGCTATCAAAGACCGTAGGCGCGGCGTGGCACAGCAGTATCGTGTCACCTGCTTAATAGGCCAGCCTACGCAGATGGCGTACCCGCTGTTGAAAGATACTTTGTCGTCCACACCTCCGGGCTTGGATGTCATCGGTTCCGAGACAGAAGGTCGCTGAAACTGGGTGTGCCCCTAGGTGCGTATTCCCCACGGAATATGCATCAAAGGGCATGTTTGAAGGAGTAGACCTTGAGTCTCAATCGCAACGAGAAAGAAGCCGTTATTGCCGAAGTGGCTGCCCAAGCGGGCAAGTCGCAGACGCTTGCGCTGGCTGAATACCGCGGTCTCACGGTGACTCAATTGGACTTGCTGCGCAAAGCCGCACGCGCCCAAGGTGTGTATCTTCACGTTTTGAAGAACACCTTGGCACGTCGCGCCGTTGCTGGCACGCCATTTGAAGTTGTCGCTGAGAGCATGAGCGGCCCGCTGATCTACGGCTTCTCTGTAGATGCCGTGGCTGCAGCAAAGGTGATCGCTGACTTTGCCAAAGGCAATGACAAGCTGGTCATCAAGGCTGGTGCATATGCTGGCAAAGCTCTGGACGTCGATGGCGTCAAGGCTTTGGCATCGATCCCAAGCCGTGAAGTGTTGTTGGCCCAAATTTGCGGCCTGCTGCAATCACCAATGTCGGGTCTTGCCCGTGTGTTGGTCGCAGTGGCTGATCAAAAGGGTGGCAGCGCGCCTGTTGCTGAAGAAGCACCTGCTGCAGAGGTGGCTTCCGAAGCCCCTGCTGCTTGATTTGCTCTTTGAGTAAATTGACCTGTACCGCATTCAATATCTAACCGATTTTTAGGAACCAAAATGGCATTCGATAAAGACGCATTTTTGACATCCCTGGACAGCATGTCCGTGATGGAACTCAACGAACTGGTTAAGGCCATCGAAGAGAAGTTTGGCGTGTCCGCTGCTGCAATGGCCGCTCCAGCTGCTGGTGGTGGTGGTGCTGCTGCTGCCGCTGAAGAGCAAACCGAATTCAACGTTGTGTTGACCGGTCCTGGCGCAAACAAGGTTGGCGTGATTAAGGCTGTTCGCGAAATCACTGGCTTGGGCTTGAAAGAAGCCAAGGACTTGGTTGACGGCGCTCCAAAGAACGTCAAAGAAGCCGTGTCTAAGGCTGACGCTGATGCAGCTTTGAAGAAGCTGATCGACGCTGGCGCTACAGCTGAAATCAAGTAATTCAACGCCCGCCTAGGCGGGTTCTGGATGAATGAATGCTGCCTTTTAACGAGGGCAGCATTCGGCTTTTCTTGGGTTTCGACCCATGAGATCAGCCGAAAGCCCGATCTGTATTAGACTGATCGGCTTTTCGAGTGTTCTCTGAATCGACTGCAGAGAACCGGTTTGGTCGAGCCGGGGTGCAATGCCCTGGTTGTCTGCCAGCGGTTGGTAGTGGCCAACCACCAAGCCTCGGATGCAAGATCCGACTGGCCAGTCGCCGAACAACAGCTTGTTCCCACGGCCAGGGGACAGGTTGGATTCGAAACGGCGCATCCCTTTTGGTGCCCGAAACGGAGAGTTTATGGCGCAAGCAACCCCCTATAGCTTCACAGAGCGCAAGCGGATTCGCAAGAATTTCGGCAAGCGCGGCAGCGTACTCAGTGTTCCTTATCTGCTGACCATGCAGAAGGAATCGTACGTCGCTTTCCTTCAAAAGGACGTTCCTCCGAAAGAGCGCAAGCCAGAAGGCTTGCAAGCTGCTTTCATTTCCGCGTTCCCCATTGTTTCGCACAATGGTTTCGTGGAGATGAAGTTCCTTGAGTTCAACATCGCCAAGCCGGCTTTTGATGAGCGTGAGTGCCAGCTGCGTGGTTTGACATTTGCATCGGCTGTGCGTGCACGCCTGCAGATGATCATTTATGACCGTGAAACGTCCACGTCACAGTCCAAGGTCGTCAAGGAAGTGAAAGAGCAAGAGGTCTACATGGGCGAAGTGCCCCTGATGACCGACTACGGCTCTTTCATCATCAACGGCACAGAGCGCGTCATCGTGTCTCAGTTGCACCGCTCGCCTGGCGTGTTCTTTGAACATGACAAGGGTAAGACCCACTCGTCTGGCAAGTTGTTGTTCAGCGCTCGTGTGATCCCTTATCGCGGCTCTTGGCTCGACTTCGAATTTGATCCGAAGGATCTGCTGTACTTCCGTGTGGACCGTCGGCGCAAGATGCCCGTGACGACCCTGCTGAAGGCGATCGGCATGAACAACGAGAAAATTCTCTCCACGTTCTTTGAAAACGATCAATTCAAGTTGATGGACTCCGGCGCGCAAATGGTCTACGTGGCCGAGCGTTTGAAGGGTGAAGTTGCGCGTTTTGATATCACGGACAAGTCCGGTGCTGTCGTTGTTGAAAAAGACAAGCGCATCACCGCACGCCATACCCGTGCGCTCGAACAATCTGGCACCACGCACATCAGCGTGCCTGAAGACTTCTTGCTCGGCCGTGTGTTGGCCAAGAACCAGATCGACCCTGACACCGGTGAGATCATCGCCAAGGCCAACGAAGAGTTGACCGAAGCTTTGCTCAAGAAGCTGCGCACAGCAGGCATTCTTGACATTGATGTCTTGTTCACCAATGAACTGGATCAAGGCGGCTACATCTCGCAGACCTTGGCCACAGACGAAACAGCCGATGAGCTGGCCGCCCGTGTCGCCATCTACCGCATGATGCGTCCTGGTGAGCCTCCAACCGAAGACGCGGTTCAAGCCTTGTTTGGCCGTTTGTTCTACAACGAGGACACCTACGATCTGTCACGCGTTGGTCGCATGAAGTTCAACGCCCGTGTGGGCCGCGATATCGGCACCGGCCCGATGGTCTTGTCCAACGAAGACATCTTGTCTGTTGTGAAGATCGTGGTTGAGTTGCGCAACGGCCGTGGCGAAGTCGATGACATCGACCACTTGGGTAACCGCCGTGTTCGTTGCGTCGGTGAGTTGGCTGAGAATCAATACCGCTCAGGCTTGGCTCGTATCGAGAAGGCAGTGAAAGAGCGTTTGGGTCAGGCTGAAACTGAAGCTCTGATGCCTCACGACCTGATCAACTCCAAGCCGATCTCTGCTGCGCTGAAGGAATTCTTCGGTGCGTCGCAGTTGTCTCAGTTCATGGACCAAACCAACCCGTTGTCGGAAATCACGCACAAGCGTCGTGTCTCCGCACTGGGCCCCGGCGGTCTGACGCGCGAGCGTGCTGGCTTTGAAGTGCGTGACGTGCACCCGACTCACTACGGTCGTGTGTGCCCAATTGAAACGCCTGAAGGCCCGAACATTGGTCTGATCAATTCACTGGCGCTGTACGCACGTTTGAACGAATACGGTTTCCTTGAGACACCGTATCGCCGCGTCATTGATGGCCAGACCACGATGCAGATCGACTACTTGTCGGCCATCGAAGAAGGCAAGTATGTGATCGCGCAGGCCAACGCCTCGCTCGACGCAGACGGTCGTCTGACGGATGAATTGGTTTCGGCTCGTGACAACGGCGAGTCGGTGTTGACTTTGCCTGAGCGCATCCAGTACATGGACGTTGCGCCAACGCAGATCGTGTCCGTCGCCGCTTCGCTCGTGCCTTTCCTTGAGCACGATGATGCGAACCGCGCATTGATGGGCGCCAACATGCAACGTCAAGCGGTGCCGTGTCTACGTGCTGAAAAAGCCGTGGTGGGTACAGGTATTGAACGTACAGTGGCGGTTGACTCTGGTACGACAGTACAAGCCCGTCGCGGTGGTTTAGTAGATTACGTTGACTCAGGTCGTATCGTGGTTCGTGTAAACGATGATGAAGCAAAAGATGGTGAAGTCGGTGTTGATATTTACAACCTTACTAAATACACACGTTCTAACCAAAATACAAACATTAACCAACGTCCATTGGTTCGCGTGGGCGATCAATTGGCACGCGGTGATGTGATTGCCGATGGTGCTTCAACTGATATGGGTGAATTGGCGCTAGGTCAAAACATGTTGGTAGGCTTTATGCCTTGGAACGGCTATAACTACGAGGATTCAATCTTAATCTCTGAGCGCGTAGTGTCTGATGATCGTTACACTTCAATTCATATTGAAGAGTTA
>JAURXM010000022.1 GCA_030654395.1 Aquabacterium sp. | reverse complement strand
ACATCGAAGAAAAGCGAGAGTTTGGCGAAGCCCTGGCCCGCATGCGCCAGGCTGACTTTGCCGGTGGCGCCGCAGCCCTCAACACCTTCCTGAAAAAGTACCCCGCCACGGGCTACAAGGAATCGACCCTGTACTGGCTGGGCAACGCCCACTACGGCCTGCGCGACTACAAGGAATCGATCAGCCGCTTCCGTGCGCTGCTGGCCATGGCACCACAGCACATGCGCGCGCCCGAGGCCCTGCTGTCCATTGCCAACTGCCACAGCGAACTGAAGGAAACCAAGGCCGCCCGCAAGACCCTGGAAGACCTGGTCAAGGCCTACCCCGACGCTGAAGCCGCCCAGGTGGCCCGCGAGCGCCTGGCTGCAGCTGCCCCCCGCTGATGTCGTTGGCAGCGTCGTTGACCGAGGCCGACCTGGAGCGCCGCTTTGGCGGCCTGCGGCGCCTGTATGGCGTGTCCGCTTACGAGCGGGTGCGCCAGCTGCGCATTGCCGTGGTGGGCGTGGGCGGGGTGGGGTCGTGGACGGCCGAGGCCCTGGCCCGCAGCGGCGTGGCCAGCCTCACCCTGATTGACATGGACCACGTGGCCGAGTCCAACATCAACCGCCAGGTGCACGCCATCGAGCCCAGCATTGGCCAGGCCAAGGTGCAGGCGCTCAAAGAGCGCATTGCCCTGATCCACCCTGGCTGCCAGGTCCACACCGTTGAAGAATTTGTGGACGAGGACAACGCCCAGGCCCTGCTGGGCGCCCAACCCCTCGACGGCCTGATCGACTGCTGCGACCAGGTGCGCGCCAAGGCCGTCATGGCTGCCTGGGGCCAGACCCACGGCGTGCCCGTGGTGGCCGTGGGCGCGGCAGGAGGCAAGGTGTCGCCCCACCTGCTGGAAGTGGCCGACCTGTCGGACGTGACGCACGACCCCCTGCTGGCCAGCCTGCGCCAACGCTGGCGCCAGCGGCAGGGCGGGGCGCGCAAAGGCCCCATGGGGCTGACGTGCGTGTTCTCACGCGAGGCCGTCAGGCCCCCGCAAGACGGCGTGTGCGACACCGACGGCAGCCTGAACTGCCACGGCTACGGATCCAGCGTGACCGTGACCGCCACCTTCGGGATGGTGGCTGCGGCAGAGATGATCAACAAGATCATTGCCCAACAGCCAAAAAGTAGCATATAATCTTGGGCTTGCCGGGTCGATAGCTCAGTCGGTAGAGCAGCGGACTTTTAATCCGTTGGTCGCGAGTTCGAGTCTCGCTCGACCCACCAAAGCTTGTTTTGCTTCGGGCATATGACATTTCTGTGTATATAATCGAAGTCTTTGCAGGATAACCACTTCTTGCGGGCTCCTAGCTCAGTTGGTAGAGCAGCGGACTCTTAATCCGTTGGTCGACAGTTCGAATCTGTCGGGGCCCACCAAAATTTCAAAGGGATCAGTTCAAACGAGCTGATCCCTTTTTATTTGGTCGCTCGATGAGGGTGTTTCACGGCTTGTTTTAACGATCGACATTTTCGCGTGGGCCTAGGCTACAAAGTCCGGGAACAACACGGTGATGGCGGCAACGCTGGCGGTGTTTGGCGGCTCTTGACAAACTGTCGGGACGCTTGTTCTTGGCTCTCTTAGGAGCTGTGAATGCAAGCCAACCCGTCGACTAGTTTGCGCTGGTATCAGGTGTTTTTCTCTTCTAATACGCCTGATGATGCGCTGCAAGCGCAGCGGGCCATCGCGCAGGATCATGCAGCTCAAATCGCGGCCATCCGGCGAGTGCAGGCGGTGATCGAGTTCAATCTTGACGGCACTATCCTCACGGCCAATGAGAATTTCTGCAAAACGCTGGGCTATACGGAGGATGAAATCCGGGGCAAGCACCACAGTATGTTCGCCGCACCGGGTTATGCCGGAACGCAGGCTTACCGGGACTTCTGGACCAAGCTCAATCGCGGCGAGTTCGACGCGGGCGAATACAAACGCATCGGCAAGGGCGGCAAAGAGGTCTGGATTCAGGCGTCCTACAACCCCATCCTAGGGCTGGATGGCAAGCCGACCAAGGTGGTCAAGTACGCCACGGACATCACGGCTGAAAAGCTCAGAAATGCGAATTTTGAAGGTCAGTTGTCTGCCATTGACAAAGCGCAGGCCGTGATCGAATTTGGCTTGGATGGGCGCGTGCTGACGGCCAACGAAAACTTTTTGGCGACCTTGGGGTATGGCTTGTCGGAAATCCGAGGGCAGCACCATTCGATGTTTGTGGACCCTGACTACCGCAACAGTGCCGACTACCGCTTATTTTGGGAAAAACTGGGCCGAGGTGAGTACGACGCTGGCCGCTATAAGCGCATTGGCAAGGGCAACAAAGAGGTGTGGATTCAAGCGTCCTACAACCCTATTTTGGACATGAGTGGCAAGCCGTTCAAGGTGGTCAAGTACGCGACCAATGTGACTGAAGAGGTGTTGGCTGGCAACATGCTTCGTCAAGCTGTAGAGCAAGCTCAAGAGGTGACCGATGCGGCGCAAAAGGGCGACCTCAGCAAGCGCATTGCGATGGCTGGCAAGACTGGCCCCATCGCGACACTGTGTGGTGGTGTCAATGCGCTGATGGAGACCAACTCAGCGATGTTCTCTGACATTGTGCGCATTTTCAGCGGTTTGGCTTCAGGCGACCTGAATCAGCGGATTACGCGTGAGGCACAGGGTGTGTTCAACCAAGTTAAGCGCGATGCCAATGCCGGGTGCGACAAGCTCACAGAGGTGATCGGTCAGGTGCATGCAGCGACTTCGGCGCTCAATGCTGCTGCCGATCAGATCAGTGGCACAGCACAGTCGCTGTCTATTTCGGCGATTGAGCAGGCCACTTCGGTCGAGTCTGCGACGACGTCGATTGCTTCAATGGCCGTGTCCATCACCCAAAACAGAGACAACGCCAACGTCACCGATGGCATTGCTGGCAAAGCAAGCAAGGAAGCCGTTGAGGGTGGGACGGCGGTCATGCAAACGGTGGGTGCGATGAAGCAGATCGCCCAGAAAATCAGCATCGTCGATGACATCGCTTATCAAACCAATTTGCTGGCCCTGAATGCGGCCATTGAGGCGGCCAGAGCGGGTGAGCACGGCAGGGGGTTTGCTGTGGTGGCAGCCGAGGTTCGCAAGCTGGCCGAGCGCAGTCAAGAGGCCGCTAAGGAGATCGGTGAGCTGGCGACCAGCAGCGTGTCGACGGCTGAGCGTGCGGGTAAATTGCTGGGTGAAATCGTGCCATCCATCCAAAAGACCAGTGGCTTGGTACAAGAGATTGCGGCGGCGTCAGAGGAGCAAAATGACGCTGTCGGCCAGATTGACCATGTCATGGTCCAACTGAATCAGGCAACGCAGCAAAATGCGGCGGCGTCAGAGGAGTTGGCTGCGACGTCAGAAGAAATGCTGGGGCAGTCCATGGAGCTCAAGCAGGCGATCTCTTTCTTCAATATCAAGTAGCCGGATCAAGGGGTGCATCGACCTGCACCCCAGGCATCGCGCGCTGAAATGCGGCCACCGCTTCACACTGCCCGACGATGCGAGCTATCACCGGCATGGCCGATAAATCACAGTTCAAGCGGCGGGCATTGAATACCTGCGGCAATAGGCAGCAGTCGGCGAGGGTGGGCGCATCGCCATGGCAAAACAGCCCCGTTCGGGCATCGTTGGCTAAGAGCGATTCCACCCCTGCCAACCCGTTCTCAACCCAATGCCGATACCAGGTGTCGCGGGCGGTTTGGTCCGCACCCATCACGTCCTTCAGGTAGTTCAAAACGCGCAGGTTGTTCAGCGGATGGATGTCGCACGCAATCGTCTGGGCCAGTGCGCGCACGCGGGCACGGTCCAGTGCATCAGCAGGCATCAGCGGCGGCTGTGGGTGCGTCTCGTCCAGGTATTCGATCATGGCCAATGACTGCGTCAAGGTGGCAGCGTTGTCAATCAAGGTTGGCACCGTGCCGAGGGGGTTTTTGGCGCGGTAGTCGGGTGTGTGCTGCTCGCCGCCACCGCGCAAAAGATGCACGGGAACGGCTTCAAATTCCAGTCCTTTGAGGTGCAGTGCGATGCGCACCCTGAACGCCGCTGAGCTTCTGAAGTAGGTGTGCAGGCGCAGCATATCGATCAGCCCTCGCAAGGGGCGACGACTTGGTCAATGGCGCCAAAAATGCTGGCCCCTTGCGGGTCGACCATGTCGATGCGGACTCGGTCTCCAAAGCTTAGAAACGCCGTGATGGGCGCACCCGTTTCGATCGTCTCCAGCATGCGCAGCTCGGCGATGCAGGCATAGCCCACGCCCCCGTTGACGATGGCCGAGCCATGCAAGCTGCCTTGTTTGTTGGACACGGTGCCTGAGCCGATGATCGAGCCCGCGCACAAGGCCCGCGTCTTGGCTGCATGGGCCACCAGTTGCGCAAAGTTGAACACCATGTCCACGCCCGCATCCGGGCATCCAAACGGCTGACCGTTGATCTGCGCCAGCAAGGGCAGGTGGACGCGGCTGTCCTGCCAAGCATCCCCCAACTCATCGGGCGTGACCGCCACGGGCGAGAAGCTGGACGCCGGTTTGGATTGAAAGAAGCCAAAGCCCTTGGCCAGCTCGGCCGGGATCAGGTGGCGCAGGCTGACATCGTTGACCAGCATCAACAGCCGGATAGCGCCTGCGCATTGGGCAGGGCTGGCGCCCAGGGGCACGTCGTCGGTGATGACGGCCACCTCGCCTTCTAAATCCACTCCCCAACTCTCGCCCGTCGCGGCGGGGACACGTATCGGGTCGCATGGGCCGATGAAAGCGTCTGAGCCGCCTTGGTACATCAAGGGGTCGGTCCAAAATTCAGGCGGCAAGGTGGCACCACGGGCGCGACGCACCAGCTCCACATGGTTGACGTAGGCAGAGCCATCGGCCCATTGGTAGGCACGTGGCAGCGGTGAGTGGCAAGCGTGGGGATCAAAGGCCTGCGCACCGCTTGCAGTGCCTTGGTTGAGAGCTTGGTACACCGTTTCGAGTTGCGGTGATGCCCGCGCCCAGTCGTCCAGCGCTGTCTGCAAATGGTGTGCGATGGCCGGGACGGTTTGGCACCATCTCAGGTCACGGCTGACCACAGCCAAGGCCCCATCGCGCGTGCCATTTTTAAGGGTCGCCAGTTTCATGGTGAGGGCGCTTCAAAGCTGCCATCGTGCATCCAGCGGGCGTGGGCTGGTGCTCGGCGGGTGCGCGACCATTCGTCCAGCATGGGCCACTTCACGGCGTCCAGCGCTTGGTACATGGCAGGGGTGCCGGTGTTGGCGGCGAGTTCAAGGCGGTGTCCGTTGGGGTCAAAAAAGTAGATGGACTGGAACAGGGTGTGGTTGGTGGGTCCGATCACGGCGATGCCGCTGGCCTCAAGCTGCGCTTTGGTCTCCAGCAGCACCTCAACCGATTCAACTTCAAAAGCAATGTGTTGAACCCAGTCTGGCGTGTTGAGGTCGCGCCCCATTGCGGGCTTGGTGGGCAGCTCAAAAAAGGCCAACACGTTGCCGCCCCCAGCGTCTAAGAAGACGTGTATGTAGGGGTCGGGGGCTTTCGTAGAGGGCACCTCGTCCTCGGCAATGGCCAGCATGAAATTCATGCCCAAATGCTTGGCATACCACTGCACAGTGGCTTTGGCGTCGTGGCAGCGGTAGGCTACGTGGTGTATTTTTTGCAGCAGGCTCATGATGTGGCCGCTCCTTCAATCACGCCTCGGCGCACTTGGTCGCGCTCTATTGATTCAAACAAGGCCTTGAAGTTGCCTTCGCCAAAACCTTCGTCGCCGCTGCGCTGGATGAACTCAAAGAACACCGGTCCCAGCACGGTTTGGGAAAAGATTTGCAACAACAGGCGCGGTGCCGCACCCGTGGCCACGCCTTCTGTGCTGCCGTCCAGCAAGATGCCGCGTGCGCTCAAGGCGGCCACGTCTTGGCCATGACCCGGCAGGCGCTCGGCCAGCATCTCGTAGTAGCTGTCTTTGGGCGCGTTCATCAGGGGGATGCCAGCGGCGCGCAGCTTGTCGATGGCGCCCAATAAATCATCGGTGAGCAAGGCCACATGCTGGATGCCCTCGCCGTTGAACTGCATGAGGAACTCTTCAATCTGGCCGGTGCTCTTGGATGCTTCTTCATTGAGCGGGATGCGGATCTTGCCGTCGGGTGCGGACATGGCCTTGGACGTGAGTCCGGTGTACTCGCCTTTGATGTCAAAAAAGCGCAGCTCACGGAAGTTGAACAAGCGCTGGTAGTACTCGGCCCAAAATCGCATGCGACCACGGTAGACGTTGTGGGTGAGGTGGTCAACCACCTGCAGGCCGTGTCCGACCGGGTGGCGCTCGACATCGGGCAGAAACTCAAAGTCGATGTCGTAGATGGACTTGCCTTCTTCGAAGCGGTCAATCAAATACAGAGGCGCTCCGCCAATGCCTTTGATGGCGGGCAGCTTGAGCTCCATCGGGCCGACGGGGATGTCGAGCGGCTGCGCCCCACGCTCAATCGCTTGGTAGTAGGCCTTGTGCGAATCGGCCACCCGAAAGGCCAAGCCACAGGCGCAGGGGCCATGCTCGGCGGCAAAGTAAGCGGCCAGACTTTTGGGCTCGCGGTTGACGATGAAGTTGATGTCGCCTTGGCGGTAGAGCAGCACGTCTTTGGAGCGGTGGCGCGCCACCAGCGTGAAGCCCATCTTCTCAAACAAGGGTTCGAGCACCTGGGGCATGGGCGAGGCGAACTCAACAAACTCAAAGCCCATCAAACCCATGGGGTTGTCAAACAGGTCAGCCATGCGTGGCCTCCAAGGTGGGTGCCCGCTCTGACGCGCCGAACTCGGGCAAACCGCTCCACTGCGCATAGTAGGGCGTGAAGTCAGGCGCGGTGGCGGCAAAGAGTTGATCGAAACTGTCGATGACGAAGTAGGTGTCTTGAAAACGGTCAATGTTGTATTGCGTGCGCATGATGCGCTGCAGGTCAAAGGGCACTCGTTGTGGGGCTGGTGATGACAAGCAGGCGACCGATTCGGTTCTGCTGGACAAGATGCCTGCGCCAAAAATACGCAAGCCCTGTGGCGTGCGGATCAAGCCGAACTCCACCGTGTACCAATACAGCCGCGCCAGCATAGGCAAGGCATGCAGGTGGGCGGCCTTCACGCCTCCTTTGCCATAGGCTTGCAAGTAGTCGGCAAACACCGGGTTGGTCAACAAGGGGACGTGACCGAACAGGTCGTGAAACAGATCGGGCTCTTCTAGATAGTCCAGTTGCTGGGGCTCACGCAGCCACCATGTCACCGGGAAACGGCGTTGCGACAGGTGCTCAAAGAACACGTCATCGGGGATCAGGCCATGCACTGCGACGAGGGCCCAGCCGGTCGTGCGGGCCAAGCGCTCGTTGAGCTCAGTGAAGGTGGGGATGCGGTCGGGTGCGAGCCGCAGCGCCTGCAAGCCATCTAAGAACTCAGTGCAGGCGCGCTCGGGCAACAGCGCAATCTGGCGGGCGTAAAGCGTGCCCCAAGTCTGCTGGTCGACATCGGTGTAGCGCTCGTAAGGTTGCGCCAGCGTGTAGTCAGCCGCATGAGGCAAGTCGGCATTCTTGCGTGCCGTGATGTCGGGAACGTGGAACGCGTCGCACATTGCAGCCTCCGACCTCCGTAGAGGGCGCCCCCATCATAGAAGGATGGGGCGGGCTTGTGTGCGCTGACTAGGCGCATTTTGACCGCTTAAAACACGCTTCAATCCCTTTGGGAGGAATCATCAGTGGGCTTGCCGACGCCTGATCGCCTGCGCATGGCCATCTCTCGCCCGATGCCCTGTAGATCCCAAGCCGCGATGCGGGCCTTGGCCTCGGGGTAGATCAGGGATTCCTCCAGCGCCATGTGGTCTTGGTACAGCGCTTGGAACACCGGCACCGAATGGGCGAGTTGATCGATGTTGAACCAGTTGTAGCCCGCCGCAATCGATTCGATCTGCGGCGCCAACTCCAGCCAGTCTTCTTCAATCCAGCCGTGGTCTTGCTGCAGCCTCAGCGTGTGGCGAATCAGCTCCTCATCGCCGCTGTGGATCAGGGCCGGGAAGATATGCAACTCTTCGTCTAGATGGTGCTGGCGTGCGGTGTTCATGAAAAACAAGAACGTGGCACGCGCCATCTCTTGCGTCTTGCCATCTTGACCATGCTCTTTGAGTCGCTCAACCAAGTCACCCAATGACTGCAGCGCCGTGACCATTTGTTGGTGACAGGCATCCAGCACGTCAAAGGGTTCAATGGCACGTCCACGAGGGGCTGCGGATGGGTTGCGTGTGGTTTGCAGTACGGCTGACATAGATGGCTCCTGCGGTTGACTTGATTTGATTTTCAACGGCAAGCGCAGGGGCGCTTTGCGCTACATCAAGGTTTAGCCGTGAGTGCTGCACGGTCTTTGTCACCACCTGTTGGGTCCAGGCAGAAGAAGGCATCGCGGCCATCTTCAATGCCATAAGCAGGCAAGTTGGACGAGCTGGAGCACACATGCCCTTCTTTGGTGAATACCAAATCACGCAGCCAAGTGACGCGGGTTGGGCTGGGGTAGGCGATGAAGGTTTTACTGGTCGGGTTAAAACGCAGCACGCGATCTGACATGTTGGAGGTGATCCAGACCTCACCCGTGGTCGGATGGATGTTGAGCGCGTACGGTGTCTCGTACTCATTCGCCGCCAGCAAAGGCAGTTTGAAGTTCTCGAACTTGGCTGTTGTGGGGTCAAAGCGCATCAAACCGCTGTCGTCGAAGGCGGGTATCCACAGGACGCCGTTTTTATCAAAACGCGGGCGACGTGGCCCACCCATCGGGGTGTCGAACTCTTGCACAGCCAAGGTTTTGGCATCAATGCGGCCGATCTTGTTGGCCAACAACTTGGCGTACCAGATGGAGCCGTCTTTGGGGTTCACGTCGATGCCATAGGGCAGGTTGAACATCAGGTGGCCTTGCGTCCACTTGTGTGGTGACGTGGTCACGGGCACGTTTTTGCCTGGGAACAAGGCGCCATTGACCTTGAGCACGGTGGGGAACACGGTCTCAATGATGCCCTTCATGACGCCGCCGTGGGGCAGCTGGATCATGGTGAATTTTTCGGTACGCGGGTCAAACCGGCCCACCTTGTTGGACACGGCTGCCGTGAACCAAACCGTGCCTTCTTGGTCGATGCGGATGGTGTGCAGATACAGCGCGGACTCGTCAATCGAGTAGACCTTGAACTGCTTGGTTTTAGGGTCAAACGACATCAACTTGGATGACAGCGCATTGGTGATCCAGATGCGCCCGTCCTTGCCTTGCGCCATGCTGTGCGGGCCGTGTTTGCCAGTGAAAACACCCAGCGGCAATTGCATGGCGGCGAACAAACCACCTTGTGGCAAGTCGATGTCCGGCAGCGGGTATTTGTTGATTTGCCCCGTTTGACGGTCAAGCGTCCAGATCAGGTCGTGGCCTTCGTCTGTGCCGTAGAGCATGCCGTCATCACCCACGTCCGTATCGTGGATGAAGGACATGGCATCACCGACATGCCACTCGATCACCTTGGCGCGCGACAGCTCATCGCTGCTGGTGTACTTTTGCATGGCCTGCACAGGCTTGCCATCAAGCCCCTTGTGCAGCGTCTCTGCAATGCTGCGTGAGGCGCTGCTTGTCAGCAAAGCGCCATAGCCCTCCATGCGCGCAATGGTGGTCTCCCAAGCGGAGACATCCTTGGGGACCCGGGTCAGGGCGTTGCCGATTTGGTGGCAGTAATTGCATTGGCTGACAAAGGCCGTGCGCACGGCTGGGTCTTGCCATTTGACTTGGGTGAGGTGGGCTGAGGCGGTCAGGCTGTCGGACAAGGCTTGGGCGTTGGCGAATGGCACCATCTGAAAGTTGAGCAGCTGGGGTTTGTCGTCTGTGCTGACCACCGCTTGATTGATGTCTTGCCACATGTGCGAGCGGGCCCGCACAGTGAGCTTGCCTTTGAAGCTGCTGCGGATGGCGTAGCGGCCTGCCGCGTCTGTGTAGACGGTTTCCTTGCGGTCTTTGGCCTCATTGAACACGGTGACCAAGGCGCCGACAACAGGTTTGCCCTCAGCGGTGGATACCTTGCCTGTGAATGAGGCGGCGTGAGCCGAGGTGGCCAAGCTCAGTAAAGTCAGGCTGATGGCAGCGGAGGTGGCGGTGGAAAAGGTCGACATGGCAACATACCGTCTGGAGTAAAGTGACAATGCATGTTGTCTGATTTGTGTGGTTTGGTCAATAGGTCTCTGTGAGATTGGCAAAATCAGCGTGTGTTCAAAGGGTTTATTCATGCCAGCAGATCACTCCGGGCCGCGTATCGCCTTGATTCATGGCCTTTTAGCGGGTGCGCATATGGCGCGTCATTTATGGCGCTGGGTGCGCGAGCAGGGCTACACCGATTCCTGTTTGTTCAGCAATCACGCCAACGTGCAACCGATTGCCGATTGATTGCAAGCCGCTTCTGAGTAAGGCCGCTCTGTCGTTGTACTTGGCTTTAGTCTGGGCGGCTTCCAAGTGATGAGCGTGGCGCACCGAGTTTGACACCAAACTGCTGATTTCCCCGTTAATTGATGATGGGTTTTCCGTAGCGGTCAAAGTACCCTTCAAAACTTTGGCCGTTGGGTGTTGTCACCTTCCCGCAGACCGGGTGAAAGTCATATCCTTTCACCGCACTCATCTTGCCGCCTTTTTGTATGAGATCGGCACCAGAATCAGCCCCGCAATTTTTGGTTGATGTTGAATCAAATACAACACCATCCGGTCCTTTGAAATAAATGACACGCTGATATTTGGTGTTGTAGAAGCGATCCAAGTCGCGCGCCACATGCAGAGGTACCAGCTCATATTGCTCACTGTTTTTCAACGTCAGTGTGGTCAAACTCCGGGAATCTATTTTTCCATTCACCGGTTCGCTGGTAAAAATGCCATAGCGAGGAATAGTACACCGATCCCGAGCATCGCAGTTGAAATTGAACGTGCCACGGAATTCCATGCTAGGTGAATTAGAGCCTGTGGTGGTTGAAACCTGTTCCATTTTCACGCTGGTGGTTATATTCTGAATCGCCATTTGGACCAAAGACTGTCCTGAACTGCCCGCGCCAATAGTCAACAAAAAAGATTCTGCCGGGCCACTAAAACGGGCCTCATTTGCACGCAGGTCGAGACCGGCAAAGTCAATATAGACATCGCCAACGACTTCGAGTTGCGGCAAATCGATACGTAATTCAGCCCCCCAACTCTTTCGCACCCAGGCCACCTTGCCTGCCCCGGGAGCCACGCGCAGGCTTGCTACACGTGCCGGACGGCCGTAGTTCCCAGGAACCTTGGTTGTACACACAAGTTCGCTGTTGCTGACCTCCCCCTTGGAGAAGTTGATCAGGCAGTGGCGGTTGTTTGCGTACTGCTCTCTGAAGCTGCCGGTCCCAGGCACTCCAAACCCATTTGACAGCGCCATGTCTTGTGGCCCGTCGGGCAAACCGTCCACATAGTTACCATAGAACACGGCGGCGCTATGGAAGTGGGCGGCACCTTTGCCCTGCAGTCGCCCCTGATTGTCGCAGGCGCCTTCTACTACCTTCCAGCCGTCCACTGCCTTACACATGGTGCCAAGGTCATAGGCCTCAGCAATTTGAGGCGCCAATAGCGCCCAAAAAAGTGTCGCTAGCGTAAAAATATTTTTCATTGAAGTCCTTCCCATAATTCAAAACAGCTGAGTTCACGGTATTGCCCATATTTCAAGGAGTTCCCAGAATCAGTACCTTCGATGGTGACCCGTTTGGCTGGTGCATTGAGGTAACGCACCACAAAGGCGTCGGCCGTGGCCAACCACCCATTGCCTTTGTACTTGCCGACATAACCCGGATAAAAAAGACTGCAGGCAGTCTTTGACATGCGCTGGCGCAGTTGTTCGCGCTCTGCTTGGGCCGCTAGGTCAGCCACGTGCGCGCGCTCCCGACTCACCTGCGCCTGTGCATCCAAGCGGGCGACTCGATCGGTGAGGTTTTTTTTCCGCCCCGCATCGAGCAGGCCACCCCACTTTTGCAGGTATTGCGTGATGAGGTAGACCTCAGTCGCGGCGGCGGCACTGGTGTAACCCGCGTCGCACAGGCTATCTTCATTGTTTTGCAGCGCAGCACTGACGTTAGCCCGCTCAGCCTCAGGCGCATCAGGATAGGCTTTTAAGTAATTGGCGGCTCGCAAGGACAACGCTGACGTGCCCGGCGCCTGGTCAGTCTGTTTGGGTGCAAACAGAACCGCCGTGTAGCTGGCGAGATAGGCGGCCCGAGCCCTGTAAGCTTCGATGCTTGCAGTTTCTGAGGCTGCAGCCCGGCGGTATTCACGCCCCTGGTTCATGCCGCCTGAATAAAGCTGCCCTTGGTCGATGATGAACCCGATACCGTGTGGCAGCACACCTTGGCAGTCGCCCACCCACAGTTTGACCTTCAGACCATTGCCTTCACTGGCCATACAGCCGGTGGCCACGTCTTCGACGCGGACCCAGCGCTGAGAGGCTGCGGGTGAAATGAATTCAATACCAAAGGCATGTGTGAAGGCACAAGCCAGCAGACAAAAAACGGTAGAGCGACGCAACATAAACCTCCAACTCATTTGTGTGAACGGAATATTTGCCGAATAGGAAATTCAACCGCGCGACGTAAACTCTAGCACACGCCGAGTGCACCAGAGCTCCATGGTCGCCGGTGTTTATCGTCAACCCGAGTTCGAGACCAAAACGCCTATTTCTCGGCTTTGGAGAGGCCGTTCCTATATAAATGAACAACTTACAAGCGCCGATCCTGATGTTTTGTGGTGTTGCTGTAATTGGTACGCTAACTTTAGTTGAGTTGTTGAAATTTAGGTAAATGTGATATTGCCTAAGATTTTTTGTTAAAATCCACTTGTGGGCGGATTAAGTACCTACTACAACGACCTCAACTAACAGTGGCATCGATTTAACTTGGAAAGTATTGGGAAAAGGCATATTGAATCCAACAGGCTTTCATTCCAATATTTGGCGGGCCTCGGCTTACCCCAACGCCCGCGCTATCTTGTCCTTCGCCACCGTTGGACGGGGCACCTTCACGTTGAACCAGCTGCGCACATCGGCATCCAAGCCAACGCCATGCATGAAGTTGTAAATCGCCTTTTTAAGGGCCACACCCATGGCTTGGTGGTCTGTGCCTGCGGGGTCAACAAAAGCGATGTCGTTTTTGGCGAAGGACACAGGCGGCAGGGCTTGCAGTGTCACCCCGTACTCACTCGGGTTTTGGCCAACGGGCGAGTGCACCGTGCAGGCAAAGCGGTGGAAGAAGCCACTCTGGATGCAGCCGTTCTCAAACAGCTGGCGCACGTACTCCAGCGCGTCCACGGTGTCTTGCACCGTTTGGGTCGGGAAGCCATACATCAGGTAAGCGTGGACCAAGATGCCCGCGTCGCTGAAGGCCCTTGTGACCTGCGCGACTTGTTCTACCGACACGCCTTTTTTCATGAGCTTGAGCAAGCGATCGGATGCGACTTCCAGCCCGCCTGATATGGCGATGCAACCGCTGTCGGCCAGCAGTTGGCACAGCTCGGGCGTGAAGGATTTTTCGAAGCGGATGTTGCCCCACCACGAGATGTTGAGTTGACGCCTTTGCAGCTCAATGGCCAATGCCTTGAGGGCTTTGGGCGGCGCGGCCTCGTCTACAAAATGGAAGCCCGTTTGGCCGGTTTCTTTGACGATGGCTTCGATGCGGTCGACCAGTAGCTCGGCAGAGGCACCCTCGTAGCGTGAGATGTAGTCCAGGCTGACATCACAAAAGCTGCACTTCTTCCAGTAGCAGCCATGTGCGACGGTGAGCTTGTTCCAGCGCCCGTCTGACCACAGCCGGTTCATGGGGTTGAGCATGTCCAGCAGCGATAGATACTGGTCTAAAGGCAGGCCATCCCAAGTCGGCGTACCTACTTCGGCAAAGGCGATGTCGGGCTCGGCCATGTTCATGTAGCGCACCTCGCCAGAGTCGGCATCACGCACAAAGGTGCGCGCCAAGCGCTGCACTGAGCGTTGCCCTTGCAGGTGCTCAAGCAGGGCGACCAAGGGGCGCTCGCCCGCGTCCAAGGTGACAAAGTCGAAGTAGTCGAACACGCGCGGCTCGCTCAGTTCACGCAGCTCGGTGTTGACGAAGCCGCCGCCCAACGCGATGACGATGCTGGGGTCATGGGCCTTGATGGCTTGCGCAATGCGAAAGGCCGCATACACGTTGCCAGGGAAGGGGATCGAGATCAAAACCAGCTGAGGCTGGTGCTGCGCAATGGCCTCCAGCGTGAGCGCTTGCAGCAACTCGTCGACCAAGTTCAGTGGTGCGGCCAGGGCCTTGGCCAAGGGATCAAACGTGGCTTGGCTGGCGGCGAGGGATTCGGCATAGCGAACGAACTCGAAGCGGGGGTCCACAGCGTCGCGCAGCACATCGGCCAAGTCGTTGAGGTACAGCGTGGCCAGATGGCGGGCGCGGTCTTGCATGCCCAATGTGCCAAAAGCCCAAGCCAGCGGGTCACCATCATCGTTGTCCACATAGTGGTCAAGCGAGGCAAAGCGCGGGCCTTCAGGCAAAAATGATCTGGTGCAGATGCGGTGGCCCAGCGTCGGGTCGCGTCCCTGTAAAAAACCGATGACCAAGCCAATGGTGGCGGTGTATCGGTCAACTTGCTCATCAAATGAATGCAGCGCAGCCGAGCGTGCCTTATGCGGCACGGCTTTGACGCGCTCGTGCACGGCCAGCAGGCCTTCCCGGCAAAACAGCTTGAGTACCAAAGCCAGAGCCAAGTCGACTTGGTTCGCATCGACCCCACGCGAGCGCAAAAAACCCGTCAAGTAAGCCGTTGACGGGTAAGGGGTGTTGAGCTGCGTCATCGGTGGGATGACGGACAGAACGCGCATCGGCGCGCGGGAAGGCTGTTCGGGCATGGGCGCGATTGTGCCAGCCGCAGCTAGTTAAGCCCCACGCGCTTGTAATGAAGCAAGCGGCCTTTGTACGCGATGCCGTCTGGCAGGGCGCTCAGTGTGGTTTGAATCAGGTCAAAACCCATGGCCTGCATGCGGCGGCTGAAGGCGGGGCGGTTGCCGCGATCGGGGTCGATGATCAGCACTTCGGCGGTGGCATGGGCGTGGTGCTCGATGAACAAGGGCAGGATGCCGTCATCGTCACGCTCGTACAAGACGTCGCTGCCCATGATCAAATCGAAGCGGCCATCAATGCCCGATGGCGCCAGCTGTGACCAGTTGCCCAGCGTGTACGGCATGGGCGGTAGGGCGTTGAGGATCAGGTTCTTTTTCAAAAAAGTGCTTGCCATGGGGTGGCAGTCACTGGCGGTCACGTCGACACCTTGTCGATGGACGATCAGGCTGGCCAGTGCCAAACCGCAGCCGATCTCTAAGACGCGCTCACCGGATCGCAGGGGTCTGTTGGCCATGTACTGGGCCAGTTGCAAGCCCGATGGCCACAGCAGGCCAAACAGGGGCCAAGTGGCCGATGAGATCCCCAGAGCTTCAGCTTCACCCAGCGGGTCAGCGAATTGCTGGCGATCGAGCAGCGACCTGATGTGGATGTCGGCAACGCCGGCAACGGCAATGCATTCGTTTTTGACCAAATAGCCCGGCATGAACAGTGGTGACCTGTAGAACCAAACCCACTTGTTGCATGAAGCAAGCAAATCGGGTCGGGCGTGTGGTTAGGCGCTGTGCAGGGCGTGATGTTCAGATCGAACGGTCAGGCAAGAGGGCAAAACGAATGGGCCAGTCTAATCGCTTTACAAAAATCGTTCCAATAACTTTTTGGAATGCTTGTCCAGTGTCATGCGGTTGGTCACGATAAAGCTCACACCGTGCGCGCCGGTGATCAGCAGCCGGCCTTCGCCCAAGCGTCGGATGTCGTCTTCGGACTTCAGCACAAACGAGGTGGTGCCCCGATCGGTCTCGACTGTCCAGGTACTGGGGGTCGAGTAGGTCGACACGTCGGTGATGCGCTGGATGCAAGGCGCAAAGTCCCGGCTGCTCAGCTCACTCTCTAAGATGGCGCGCAGCGGAGCCGCCAAGGCGCTGAGTCGGTCGATCCACGCCAGCTCTTGGCCGTCTGGGCTGACGATGGACACGCCTTCATCTGGTGCAGTCATCGGGAACGCACGAACGGGCACCACGCCCACATGGGGCAGCCCATCTGCACCGGTGAACACGATTTGCCCAAAGGCATCGCGGGCGAGTGAGAAATCAGGGGTGAGATCAATGTTGCTCATCGGGTCAGGCCTCGTCACCTAAGGTGTCAGCGTTCAGCAAGGCGTCTTTTTCGGCCTTGCGTGCTTGGGCTTCATACAGACGCCAGTAAGCGCCTTGTTTGGCCATCAGCTCGTCATGGGGGCCGACTTCAACGACCTGGCCGCGTGACATCACAACCAAGCGATCTGCCTTGCGCAGCGTGGACAGGCGGTGCGCAATGGCAATGGTGGTGCGACCTTTGACCAAGTTGTCCAGTGCTTTTTGGATCTCTTTTTCGGTTTCTGTGTCGACAGATGAGGTGGCCTCATCGAGGATCAGGATGCGCGGGTCGATCAGCAAGGCGCGTGCAATGGAGATGCGCTGGCGCTCGCCACCGGACAGACCTTGCCCGCGCTCACCGACCAGTGATTCGTAGCCCTGAGGCAACCTCAAGATGAACTCATGGGCATGCGCGGCACGTGCTGCGGCGACGATCTCGGCGCGTGTTGCCTCGGGTTTACCGTAGGCGATGTTCTCTGCGATGGTGCCAAAAAACAGGAAGGGTTCTTGCAGAACCAAGCCGATGTGTTTGCGGAAGTCCGACACGCCGATGCGGCGGATGTCCACACCATCGACCTTGATGGCGCCATCTGTCACATCATAAAAACGGCACAACAAGTTGACCAGCGTGCTTTTGCCTGAACCGCTGTGGCCCACCAAGCCGATCATCTCGCCGGGGTGGATCTCTAGATTGAGGCCCCGGATCACCGATCGGCTGCCGTATCGAAAACCAATGCTGTCCATCGTGATCCCGCCTTGGATGGCCGGCATGTGCACGGGGTTGGCTGGCTCGGGCACGCTGGAGACATGATCAAGGATGTCAAAAATGCGTTTGGCACCGGCAGCGGCCTTTTGCGTGACCGACACGATGCGGCTCATCGAGTCGAGTCGACCGTAAAACCGCCCGATGTAGGCAATGAAGGCGGTGAGCACACCCACGGTGATTTGGTGGCGTGAGACCAGCCAGATACCGAAGGACCAGACGACCAGCAGGCCGATTTCGGTCATCAGCGCCACGGTGGGCGAGAAAAGCGACCACGTCTTGTTGAGCTTGTCGTTGATCTCTAGGTTGTGGCTGTTGGCATCTTTGAAGCGCTTGGCCTCGCGGTGCTCCTGAGCAAAGGCCTTGACCACGCGGATGCCTGGGATCGTATCGGCCAAGACATTGGTGACCTCACCCCAGACGCGGTCGATTTTCTCGAAGCCGGTGCGCAGGTTCTCGCGCACCAAGTGGATCAGCCAAGCGATGAAGGGCAGGGGCAGCAGCGTCACCAGCGCCAACCAAGGGTTGATTGACAGCAGGATGAGCGCGGTCATGCCGATCATCAACACATCGGTGGCGAAATCCAGCGCGTGCAAGGACAAAAAGACGCTGAGACGGTCGGTTTCGCTGCCGATACGTGACATCAAATCGCCCGTGCGTTTGCTGCCAAAGTAGTCCAGTGACAGGTGGAGCAGGTGATCAAAGGTGGCGGTGCGCAAGTCGGCACTGATGCGCTCAGATACCAAGGCCAGCAAGTAGGTGCGCGCCCACCCCAAGCTCCACGCCAGCAGGGCCGAGGCAAGCAGACCGCCCATCAGCGCGGCGACCAACATGGGGTCAATGGCTTGCCCGGTCTGAAACGGGATCAGCACCTTGTCCATCATCGGAATGGTCAAATAAGGTGGCACCAGCGTGGCGGCTGTGGAGGCCAGCGTCAGCCCGAAGCCCGCGGCCAGTTGACCCTGATAAGGCTTAGCAAAGCGCCACAGGCGCAGCAGCACCCAGGTTGATGGCGGGGTTTGCAGCTCGCGCGTACAGACGGGGCAGTCGTCTGACTCAGGCGGGAGCTGTGCTTTACAAGTCGGGCACTGCGTGCTGTCGTCGGTGTCCGGGATCTGACCGGTTTCCAGCGTCAATTGGCGGCGCTCGAACTGCTCCAGCAGGCGCAACACCTGAACCTGAGCATTCAGGGTGAAGCGCCAAACGGCCAATTGCGCATTCGCATCGTGCAATGCCAGGGTGCCCACACCAGCGTGATCGTGTTGGCGCAGCACCAAATCGGGCGTCAAGGGCCAGCTTTGCCACGTTGACGAGCCTGCCGGGCGGCTCAAAATCCGCTCATTGGTCAGCACCACGGGGGAGGCCACAAAACGAAGTTTTGCGTCCAAGTCAACCTCTAAGGCACTCAGAACGTTCTCTGTGGGTGTAAGCGGTAAATCCGCCTTGGCGAGGTCTGGCACAACCGGATGCGCAAGGGTGTTAACTGGACTGTTTTGGGGCATGGTTTTGATGTGGTGCCGAAGGTGGCGCAGAGAGCGGTCGGGGCGATCCCTGCTGCGACAAGTCTGCCATTTTCGCCCATGCCGGAGGCACAATAAACGGTTAGTTGTGATTTACCAGCCGGTTTCGCCCGATGTTGTGAACGCTTTACCCCCGCTGGACATGAGTAAAAAGAACGATATCAAACTGCTGCGCATCAACTATCTGCGCGGCCCCAACATCTGGACTTACCGTCCTGTGCTGGAGGTCTGGTTGGATTTAGGCGAGTTGGAAGACTGCCCATCCAATACTTTGACAGGGTTCAACGCTCGGTTGACCGCCATGATGCCCGCCTTGGTCGAGCACCACTGCGGCGTCGGCGAGCCAGGCGGCTTCATTGAGCGCCTGACCGAAGGCACGTGGGCCGGGCACATCCTAGAGCACGTCGTCATCGAGCTGCTGAACTTGGCGGGTATGCCCACCGGGTTTGGTCAGACACGCAGCACCTCGCAGCGTGG
Organism: Aquabacterium sp.; assembly: GCA_030654395.1. Taxonomy (GTDB): domain Bacteria; phylum Pseudomonadota; class Gammaproteobacteria; order Burkholderiales; family Burkholderiaceae_C; genus Aquabacterium. Next base: position 76,832 of record JAURXM010000022.1, on the reverse strand, counting down.
CGTGTACCGCATGGTGTTCCGTGCACGCGATGAACAAGTCGCCCGCACAGCACTGAAGGCGGGCCATGCGCTGCTGATGGCCGCCATCAATGACGAGTCTTTCGATGTTGATGCGGCGGTTAACGATGTCCGTACGCACATTGATGAATTTTATTTAGGCCCTAGCACGGCGGCCATCGTGGGCGCGGCAACCGATCGCCGTATCCCGCACATTCGCTTGAATGACGGCAACTTGGTTCAACTGGGTTATGGCGCAGCGCAGCGTCGCATCTGGACGGCCGAGTCTGACCTGACCAGCGCGATTGCAGAAGGCATATCTCGCGACAAAGACTTGACCAAGGTGTTGCTGAAATCCTGTGGTGTGCCGGTGCCCGAGGGCGAAGTCGTGACTTCCATGGAAGCAGCATGGGATGCTGCACAAGACATTGGCCTGCCTGTGGTGGTCAAGCCGACCGATGGCAACCATGGCCGCGGCGTGTCGCTGGACCTCAATTCGCGTGAAGACGTCGAAGCCGCTTACAAATTGGCGGTGCAGCATGGCCGCGACGTGTTGGTTGAGCGTTATATACGCGGCGATGAGCACCGTATTTTGGTCGTCGGTGGCAAGGTTGTGGCGGCCGCACGTGGCGAAAGTGCCTGGGTCACCGGTGACGGGCAATCTACAGTGTTGGCCTTGATTGATCTGCAGCTCAACACCGACCCGCGCCGTGGTCTGACCGAAGACTTCCCACTCAATCGCATCAATATCCTCAATGACGATGTGGTTCAGCTTGATTTGCAACGCCAAGGTTTGAGCCCACAGGCGGTGCCTGCCGATGGCCGCAGGGTGCTGATCCAGCGTAACGGCAACGTCGCCATTGACTGCACCGACGAAGTCCACCCCGATGTGGCTTATTTGGTGGGCTTGGCTGCGCGCGTCGTGGGATTGGACATCGCTGGCATCGACGTGGTGGCGCAAGATATCTCTAAGCCTTTGCTGGCACAAGGCGGTGCGGTGGTCGAGGTCAACGCGGGCCCGGGGCTGCTGATGCACTTGAAGCCAGCCGAAGGGTTGCCGCGTCCGGTGGGCAAAGCCATCGCCGATCACCTGTTTGACGAGGATGCCAGTGGGCGCGTGCCCATCATTGGTGTCGCCGGTTCGCAGGGCACAGGCAACATCGCGCGCCTGACGGCTTGGTTGCTGCATTTGAGCGGCAAACATGTGGGCTTGGCCTGTCGTGACGGCTTGTTCTTGGGCAGCCGCCGTGTTGAGTCCGGTGACCGCGCCAATTGGGCAGCAGGCCAACGCTTGCTGATGAACCGCGAAGTCAACGCCATCGTGCTTGAAAACGGTGCGGCCTGCATCCTCAATGACGGCTTGGCCTATGACCGTTGTGCGGTCGGCGTGGTGACCGATTTGATGGGGTCAGAGGCACCTGTTGAGGCGTCCTTGGCTGAACACGACATCCATGAAATCGGGCAGATGTTCAAGGTGCTGCGCACCCAAGTCGATGTGGTGTTGCCTGATGGTGTGGCTGTACTCAATGCCGCAGATGAACGCGTTGTCGAGATGGCAGAGTTGTGTGATGGCGAGGTGATTTTTTATGCCCTGGATCACCAAAATCCGACCATGGTGGCGCACCGTGCCAAAGGCGGGCGAACTGTGTCGATTGAAGACCAGCATGTTTTGCTGACGCACAACGGCTACATGCCCGTGCGTTGTGCCGACCTGAACAGCCCTGCCGCCCGACGCATGATGGGCGAAAACGCCTCATCCCTGCTGGCTGCTGTGGCGGTAGCTTGGGCACTGAACATCCCGCCTGATTTGATCGCTGCGGGCCTAGAGACATTTGATCCAGCATCTAAACCTGCACGTTGAACCATGCCAGCCTCACGCAGCGAGTACCAAGAGACAAAGACAATGGACGTTTCACGCATCAGGGCCTTGCGCGGTCCCAACCTCTGGAGTCGGCACACAGCCATTGAAGCTGTTGTGGCTTGCGCCCCGCCAGAGCGCGCACTCGAGCAAATGCCTGAGTTTGAGGAAGCGCTGCGCAAGCTGTTCCCCACATTGGGGCCACTGCGTCCGGATGGGCGCCCTGGGCAAATTACCTTGGCCCATGCGCTGGAGGCCGCCACATTGGCTTTGCAAGCGCAAGCCGGCTGCCCGGTGACTTTCAGCCGAACTGCAGCCACGGTCGAAGAAGGCATCTTTCAAGTCATCGTTGAATACAGCGAAGAGGCCGTAGGCCGGATGGCATTTGGGCAGGCTCAAGCCCTTGTTCTGGCCGCATTGAATGGCGGTGACTTTGATGTTGAAGCCGCCATGGCTCAGTTGCGCGAATTGGATGAAGACGTTCGCCTGGGGCCAAGCACAGGCTCGATCGTGACGGCAGCGGCGGCGCGAGGCATACCTTGGCGTCGTCTGACACAAGGCAGTTTGGTGCAGTTTGGCTGGGGCTCCAAGCAGCGCCGTATCTGGGCTGCCGAGGTGGACAACACCAGCGCCGTGGCCGAGTCCATTGCGCAAGATAAAGACCTGACCAAGCGCCTGCTGGCTGCAGCCGGGGTGCCTGTGCCGATTGGTCGCCCCGTGTCTGATGTGGATGATGCATGGGCAGTGGCCGAAGACATCGGTTTACCGGTGGTCTGCAAGCCCCAAGACGGCAACCAAGGCAAGGGCGTGACTGTCAACATCGTGAACCGCGAACAACTCGACAGCGCCTTTAAGGCCGCAGCCGAGATCGGTCACGTGATGGTTGAAAAATACTTGCCCGGCAACGATTTCCGCATGTTGGTGGTTGGCGATCGATTGGTGGCCGCCGCGCGCCGTGATCCACCTCATGTGATTGGAGATGGCGTGCTCACGGTGCGCGAACTGGTCGATAAGGTCAACTCCGATCCGCGTCGCGGAGAAGGCCATGCGACCTCACTCACGAAAATCCGTTTCGATGACATCGCCATCACGCGCTTGTCGGTGCAAAACCTCGCCCCTGAGTCGGTGCCTGAAAAAGGACGCCGCGTCATTCTGCGCAATAACGCCAATTTATCTACAGGCGGTACAGCGACCGATGTGACGGATGACGTCCACCCTGAAGTGGCGGCGCGTGCTATTGCTGCCGCGCAAACCATTGGCTTGGAGATTTGTGGCGTTGATGTGCTGTGCGAAAGCGTGCACAAGCCACTTGAAGACCAGAGTGGCGGCATCGTTGAAGTCAATGCCGCGCCGGGCTTGCGCATGCACCTGTCGCCCTCGTTTGGCAAGGGCCGCAACGTGGGTGAAGCCATGGTCGCCAACCTGTATAAGCCGGGCGACGATGGCCGCATTCCCGTGGTTGCGGTCACTGGCACCAATGGCAAAACCACCACGGCGCGTTTGATATCGCACTTGCTGGCTACCAGCGGCTTGCGTGTCGGCATGACCAATACAGACGGTGTTTACGTGAATGGGCGCCAAATCGACAGCGGCGATTGCGCAGGCCCTAAAAGCGCACGCAATGTGCTGATGCACCCGGATGTGGATGCCGCCGTGTTTGAAACCGCGCGTGGCGGCATCTTGCGTGAAGGCCTAGGCTATGACAGGTGCCACACCGCTGTGGTCACCAATATTGGTGCCGGTGACCACCTCGGCCTGAACTACATCACCACGGTTGAAGACTTGGCGGTGCTCAAGCGCGTGATCGTCATGAACGTGGCTGTAGACGGCTATGCGGTGCTCAACGCGATCGACCCGATCGTCACAGCCATGGCGCCGAAGTGCCCTGGCGGCATCATTTATTTTGCGGCTGACTCACACAACCCTGTGCTGACGGCGCACCGTGCACAAGGCAAACGCACGCTGTGTGTGGACGGTGATGCGATCGTCGCATCCGAGGGCAACTGGCGTGAAAGCCTGTTGCTGCGCGACATCCCGATCACGCGCAACGGCAGCATCGGCTTCCAAGTGGATAACGTCATGGCGGCCATCGGCGCGTCGTGGAGTACCGGGCTGGATTGGGACACCATCCGCCGCGGTTTGGCCAGTTTTGTCAACGATGCGGATAACGCACCGGGCCGGTTCAATGTGATGGATTTCCATGGGGCCACCGTCATCGCTGACTATGGGCACAACCCGGATGCCATGCGCGCCTTGGTCGCTGCAGTGAATGCTTTGCCAGCCAATCGCCGCTCAGTGGTGATCAGCGGGGCGGGTGACCGCCGTGATGAGGATATCCGCGAGCAGACAGCCATCTTGGGTGATGCGTTTGATGAGTTGATCCTGTTTCAGGACGCCTGCCAGCGTGGTCGTGAAGATGGCGAAGTCTTGAATTTGTTGCGCCAAGGCTTAGACAATGCGCAGCGCGCTAAGAAAATAGACGAAGTGCGCGGTGAATTCGTGGCCATTGACACGGCGCTGGCGCGACTGCAAGCCGGTGACCTGTGTTTGGTGCTGGTGGACCAGGTTGAAGAAGCGCTGGCACACTTGGCTCGCCGCTGCGGTGAATCAAGATCCGCTTTGGGGGCGTAAGCCCCCTTTGAGGGGATCAGTAGTTGACGCTGTAGCGGTGGCCTTTGTATTTGAATACGGCCGACTTCAGCCGGATCTCCTCCAGCACCAAGCCCGGCATGGGCTGCTCACCTTCATGGAAAATCTGGCTGTTGAGCACCACCATCCGGCTGCTGCGTGTCTCGGAATACATCGCGCCGCCCACGGTCAGCACCGGTAATTCTCGGCGCACATCTTCAGGCAACTCACTGAACGTGGGTACCTGCGCCAGTGCAGTTTGGTCGGAATGGACAGTCGGGTTATCAAGTGCGGCTGACGGCGCTGTTGCCACGGGCCGTATCGGCTTGGTTGCCACGGGTGCGCGCCGGATTGGGCTAACCGGCTCTGTGTTCGGCACCGCGCCCTGATACATAGGGGCGGCTTGGGGTACTTCTTCAGCTGCGGGCGCTTGTGCCGTGCTCTGCGCCTGAGGCATTGAGCTTGTGCTTGCGTTGATTGGGGCTGTATCCCGTGTCCACAACTGCCAGCTTAAAAACGCAATCACACTGATGGCCACGCCTGCTGCTGCCCACACCATCGGCCGTGTGGTGTCCGTTGTGCTGTCACCATCATCAGGCGCGGGTGCCTGTGGATGCGAGTGCAGACCGGGTACGCCATTGCGCTCGCGTTCGGCATCGGCCTTTTTGAGTGCGTCGAGGATGTAGGACATCGTGTTACCTCGTAGCCGCTTGGCCTGTTAGCAGGATCGGCTCGGGAATGCCAATTGCACGGTTGATCTGCATAAAGGTGGTGGCCCCCACAACACCATCTGGCTTGAGGCCTTGACTAAGCTGGAAGGCATAAACCTTAGCCTGCATCGGCGCACCAAATACCTGCTTGTGGGACGTGATCGGTGCCGGTTCATGGTTGATTTGTGCCAATTGCGCGGCCAGCCAATCTACAGTGGGGCCTGTGTTGCCAGGTAGGATTTTGCCTCTGTAGGTCGGGGGGGTATGCCATAAAGTGGTGAAGTCCCCTCGCCACATCGTGGCCAGTGCAGACAGAGGCAGCGCATACCTGTGTGATTCAATTTGCAATATCGCCGACTGCCCTTGCAGGCCTGTCAACAAGGCGAACATGGCTTGCTCGCGCTCATCATGGAGCATCAGCACCACAGGGCGCTCTAGCTGTTTGATCAGAGACAAACCACCACTATTGCGAAAGCAGGCCAGTTGCTGCTGAGCGGCCAATTGGCAGGCATCGCCCTCATTCAAGGTCACTTGCCACAAAGTGGCCAAAGCCCTCAGTGCGTCTTTTTCTTGGCGATAGGCCGATTGGGTGATCTGGTGTGCGTCAACAGGCACGGGCGCCGTTGTGTTCGCCGCTTTGCTCGCCTGTGAGGCGACCATCGATGCTGCAGCGGCTGGCGCTGTGACTGCCGCCTGCTTGGTTGCGATCTTGAGTGGCGCGTAGTGACGCTGGAAGAGCCAAGCGCCTACAGCCACCAACAAGCCAGACATCAAGAACACCATGGCGCCCGCAGCAAGAGGGGGCCACTTGAGTTTGAAGCTGTGCTTTCGCGCGGACGCACCACGTGAGGTGGGCGCGTCCAGTGGCTCCAGCGTCTGAAATACCTCGTGAGAGGCCTTCTCGACGATGGTTTTGTCCACACGGTTTTTGCTCTCAGCGTAGGCACCCAGCAAGGCGCGGTCGCACAGCAAGTTGATGCGCCTAGGCACGCCATGCGTCAGCTCATGAATCCGCCTGACTGCCTTGTTGTCAAACAGCTTGCCGCGATTCAGCCCGGCTACAGACAGCCTGTGCTGGATGTACTGGCCCGTCTCAACTTCGGATAAGGCCTCCAGATGAAAATGCGCAATCACACGCTGTGCAAGTTGCGCCAGCTCCGGCCGTGCCAGCATGGTGCGCAATTCAGGCTGCCCAATCAACATGATCTGGAGCAACTTGCGCTCACTCGTCTCCAAGTTGGTCAGCAAACGCAACTGCTCAAGCACCTCAGACGACAGGTTCTGCGCCTCGTCGATGATCAGCACATTGTTCTGACCGACGGCATGCGTTTTGAGCAGGTACTCGTTGAGCGGGTCAACGTAGTCCTTGATCGTGGCTTGGCCTGTGCCTTGGTGCTCGTAGGGGATGCGGAACTCATCGCATACCGACTTGAGCAACTCGGCCACCGTCAGCTTGGGGTTGAAGATGTAGGCCACGTTACAGCGACGCGGGATCTGCTCTAAAAAGCATCGGCAGACTGTGGTTTTGCCCGCACCGATTTCACCCGTCAGCACCACAAAGCCGCCACCACCACCGACGCCATACAGCAGATGAGCGAGCGCCTCACGGTGGCGTTCGCTCATGAACAGATAGCGCGGATCAGGCGCGATCGAAAAAGGCGTTTGCTTCAGGCCGAAAAATTGCGCGTACATGGGGCAAGCATAGCCTTACTGTGGTCTGATCGGTGACCAGTGGACATCCCGCCACAGGCAGGTGGCCATCACAGGGGCAAAATGAGGTCTCAGCTAGGCCCACGCCATGTCGCACTCTCGTCAATCCGATCCCACTGCAGTGCCAGATGGCCCAGGTGCTGCCACGTACGTCGTCGACACCAATGTGATCCTCGTCGCCAATGGCCAACATCGTGGCGTCACACAGGCGTGCGTCCGGCGCTGTGCCCTGTGGCTGGATGCGCTGATGGTGTCGGGCCGCGTGGCAGTGGACGAGGGTTTCGAAATCGTACGCGAGTACCAGCACAAAACACACGCAAGCAGCGGCCAGGGCCAAGGTGATGTCTTCTTGCGCTGGCTGCTACACGAGTTGGATAACCCGGCACGCTGTGATCAGGTAGCCTTGTTGCCGCATGCTGAGCGTGGCTTCGAGGCCTTTCCGGATGACCCCGCTTTGGCGGCTTTCGATTTGGCTGATCGCAAGTTCGTCGCCGTGGCCCGCACGCACCCGCAAGCCCCTGTCATCCTGCAGGCGGCCGATTCCAAATGGCTGGACTGGGCACCCGCCTTGTTGCAACACGGTGTGCGTATCCAGTTTCTGTGCGATGCCGAATTGCACCAGTTTCATGTCCATAAGTTTGGTCAATGAGGTTCGATCATGAATGAATTTTTTCGCTTCCCCCACACGCCGCACATCGCTTGGTTGCCCAGCGGTTCGCCCCGTGACGATAAGGTGCTGGCGCCTGATGAGGTCAAGGCCTTGTTGGACCATGCTGTGGTGGTTGAAGAAAAGCTCGATGGTGCCAATATGGGCATCTCCTTCAACAGCGAAGGTGTGCTGCATGTGCAGAACAGAGGCCAATACCTCAATAAGCCTTATGGCGGTCAGTTTGCTCGGCTAGACGAATGGCTGCTGATCCGCGAGGACGCCTTGTTCGACACACTGGGTGATCAACTCATGCTGTTCGGCGAGTGGTGCGCGGCCAAGCATTCGCTGGACTACGAAACATTGCCTGATTGGTTTCTGGCTTTTGACGTGTACGACCGTGCTACGGGCCGTTTTTGGAGCACACGGCGCAGGCACGAGTTGGCTGAAAAACTCCAGATCCGTCAGGTGCCCCGTGTCAGTCAGGGCAAGACCACGCTCAAGGAGTTGACCGACTGGGTCAATGCCCATCGCAGTCATTACCGTGATGGCTCTCTAGAAGGCGTGGTGATCCGCCATGAAGACGACGATTGGCTGATCAACCGTGCCAAGTTGGTACGGTCTGATTTTGTACAGAGCATCGAAGCGCACTGGCGCAGCCGCGCCTTGCAGTGGAACCGCATCAGTTGGGATGCGGGCGAGTAGGCCTGAGCCCATCCACGATCAGGTTCAGTGATGCGACCAAGGTGGTTTCGGCGTGGGTCACATCCACCTGCCATTGCGCCAGTTGCCCATCCACCTGCATGCGGGCCAGACCATAGGCCAGTGCGCGCAAGGCCAGGGCGGATTCGGGCAGCGGGCCTGGAGGCAAATCCCCAGCTTCTTGCGCCTGGGCGACCAGATCCAGTGTGATCTGGCGCACGGCATCGAAGTGCACGGGCAGGCTGGCCGAACTGTCGAACTGGAACAGGTTGCGTGATGACACCAGCTTGAACTGGGTCGGGTTGTGCAGGGCCCATTGGATGAAGGATCTGCCCAGGGTTTTCAGTCGGTCGATGGGGGCGGGTGGTGCATCCATCAGGTCGCGCTCGACGCGCAGCCGCAGCCGCACGGTGGCTTCTTCTGCTACCGCCGTCATCAAGGATTCGCGGCTTGGAAAGTGCCGAAACGGCGCGCCGGACGACACACCCAAGCGCCGAGCGACTTCCCGCACGCTGATGATGTCCTTGCCGGTTTCCTCGGCCACGGTCACGGCCATGTCGATCAGAGACTGCCTGAGCTTGCCATGGTGATAGGGGCGTTTGGTGGTGGGCATGAGCTTGTAGGCGACGCAATGTAAGCACTGCGTATTTTGCTTGGTGTTCCGTGAACGTGCCACCTAGGATCGCGCCGACATGGACATATCAAGGAGCACGGTCATGAACATCTCAGGCAGGAATGGCCCCCGCGAGGCAGGTGGTGCGCGGGGCCACAGCGGCAGATTGGTTGGCGGGCGAGCCAGACCTTGGCTGGTCTGGCTGGTGGGCGCCATCGCCTTGAGTGTCATGGCAGTGAGCATCCTGCTGTGGCTGCCGGGCGTGGATGGTGTGCGCTGGCTGATTCGTGCCACTGCGCGCACCTCGCTCGTGTTTTTTCTGCTGGCCTATACCGCTCAGGCGGCGGTGCAGACCTGGCCTGGCGCGTGGTCAAGCTGGCAGCGGCGTTACCGCAGCCAGTGGGGCTTGCTGCTGGTGACCTCGCATGGGCTGCATGCCGCGGCCATCATCAGCCTGGCTGTGATGGCGCCGGTATTGTTTGCGACGCTTTCGCCGCCGGCGCAGCGCATCGGGCCTGGCCTGGCCTATGTGTTCATCGCGCTGATGGGGCTGACGTCCTTTGATCGCACGGCGGCCTGGCTGGGCCAGATCTGGTGGGCCCGGTTGCACACCTGGGGCATGCATTACATCTGGCTGAGCTTCCTGGTGGCCAACGGCAAGCGCGTGGCCGCGCACCCGGAGTACGCCTTGCCAATCATCGTGCTGCTCGCCGCGTTCGTGTGGCGTCTGTGGTGTCAGCGCAGCAGGGCGTTCACGGCTGAGCCAACCAGCGCTGGGCCAGCTTGACCCACAAGGTGGCACCCAGTGGGATCAGGGCATCGTTGAAGTCGTAGCTGGGGTTGTGCAGCATGCAGGGCCCTAGGCCGTGCCCGCCTTCACGGTGGGTGCCGTCGCCATTGCCAATCACGAAGTACGCGCCGGGTTTGTCCAGCAAGAAAAAGCTGAAGTCCTCTGCGCCCATTGTGGGCTCGAATTCTTGCACCTTGCCTTCGCCGACCATATCGGTCATCACCTGCCGCACAAAAGCTGTTTCATTCGGGTGGTTGATGGTGGGTGGGTAGTTGCGGCTGAACTCGAACACCGCTGTGGCGCCAAATGCCGCACTGACGTGCCGCGTCAATTCACGCATGCGCGTCTCAATCAGGTCAAGCGTGTCTGTGGTGAAGGTGCGTACCGTGCCTTGCAGCGTCACTGATTCGGGGATGACGTTGGTGGCTTCACCTGCTTGGATCATGGTGACGGAGATCACGCCTGTTTCGACAGGCCTGACGTTGCGCGTGAGGATGGTCTGAAAGGCCTGCACCAGCTGGCAGGCGATGGGCACCGGATCGATGCCCAAGTGCGGCATGGCGCCGTGGCAGCCTTTGCCTTTAATGGTGATCAAAAATTCATTGCTGGATGCAAAGCAGGGACCACTCTTGATGGCGAACTCGCCCACGGCCATGCCGGGCCAGTTGTGCATGCCGAAAATGGCGTCCATGGGGAAGCGCTTGAAGAGGCCGTCACGGATCATTTCGCGCGCGCCGCCACCGCCTTCTTCGGCGGGCTGGAACACGACATACACCGTGCCGTCAAAGTCGCGCGAGGCAGCCAACTGCTGCGCCGCAGCCAATAGCATGGCCGTGTGGCCATCATGACCGCAAGCGTGCATTTTGCCGGGGTGCACACTGGCGTGGGCAAAGGTGTTGTGCTCCGTCATGGGCAGGGCGTCGATGTCTGCGCGCAGCCCAATGGCCCGGTGGCCAGGGCGACCCTGAATCACGCCGACGACGCCCGTCTTACCTAAGCCTCTGTGCACTTCAATGCCCCAACTGGTCAGCGTGTTGGCCACCAAGTTTGACGTGCGGTTTTCCTCAAAGCACAACTCAGGATGGGCGTGAATGTCGCGCCGGATGGCCTGTATGGCATCAGCTTGGTTCAGCAGTTCTGGCAAGACGACGGACATAGCAGGTCAACCCTTGGTATCTGAGTTTGAGATCTTACGCTGACGGCCATTAGAAGCCATTTATAGTCTGGTTTGTTCTGTCCAACAAGGAGATCACCATGAGTGATGTGAAGTTTCAGCAAGCACACAACCTGGGTCTGGAAAAAGCACGTGAATTGGCCAAACAATGGGCCGAAGACTCCGCCAAACAAATGGGTTTGAGCTGCAAGCACGTCGAAGGGGCCGAGGAGGACACCCTGACTTTTGAGCGCATGGGGGTCAATGGCGTCATGACCGTGACCGGCACCAGCTTTGATATGAACATCAAGCTGGGCATGATGATGGCTGCATTCAAGCCGATGATCGAATCCGAGATTCAGAAAAATCTGGGTCGCATCATCGGCAAAGCATCAGGTCAAGCCTGATACTTTGCGGTAACTCCTGTTCTCTGTTGCTGAAGCTTATTTCTTCAGCGACTCAACCAGGTCAATATAGGCCTGCTGCGCGGCGTCTTGGGTTTTGCCTTTCAGGCCAGCCCAAGCGTCAAACTTGGCACGTGCAATGAAGTCGGTGAAGCCGGGGCGCTCGCCCGTTGCATCACCCACACTGCCTTGCTTGAACAGCGAATACATCTGCAGCAAGGTGCTGTTGTCTGGCTTGCTCGTCAGCAATTTGGAATCGGCTAAGGCTTTTTCGAAAAGGGCTTTCAGATCGGACATGTTTGTCTCCTGTTAAAGGTCTGTTGCTTGCTTGTTAGGTGTTCATCTGTGCAACGTGCGGCATATTACCGCCCCGCCAACAAAGGGTAAGGGGTGCTCCGTAAAATGCCAACCCAAATGAGCGCAGTTTCCTTTCAGAACGTCACCAAAACATTCGAATCCGGCGGGCAGTCTGTGCGTGCTTTGCAGGGCGTCAGTTTTGACATCGCCGAGGGCGAATTTTTCGGCCTGCTGGGCCCCAACGGTGCGGGTAAAACCACGCTGATCAGCATCTTGGCAGGCTTGAGTCGGGCAAGTTCGGGCCGCGTTACCGTGCAAGGCCATGATGTGGTCTCCGATTTTGCAGCGGCACGTCGCGCGCTCGGGGTGGTGCCACAAGAGTTGGTGTTCGACCCGTTTTTCTCGGTTCGCGAGACCTTGCGCATTCAGAGCGCGTATTTCGGCCTGCGCCGCAACGACGACTGGATTGATGAGCTGCTTCACAACTTGGGGCTGAGCGACAAGGCCGATGCCAACATGCGCCAGCTCTCGGGCGGCATGAAGCGCCGAGTGCTTGTCGCGCAAGCCTTGGTCCACAGGCCGCCCGTCATCGTGCTGGATGAGCCTACCGCTGGCGTGGATGTCGAGTTGCGCCAGACCCTGTGGCAGTTCATCTCTCAGCTCAACAAACAAGGCCACACTGTTTTGTTGACGACGCACTACTTAGAAGAGGCTGAGGCACTGTGTCACCGCATTGGCATGCTCAAACACGGCCAAGTCGTGGCGCTGGACAGCACATCCGCCTTGTTGGCAGGCACCGCGTCGACCATGTTGACGTTTAAAACCGATAGTGCGTTGCCGCCTGAACTGCAAGCGCATGCACGCATCACGGGCCGTGTTGTTCAGATGCCGGCCCACGGTGCAGCTGAAGTGGAGCAAATTTTGACTTGTTTGCGCATAGCCGGTTGCCATGTTGAGGACATGGAGATGGGCCGGGCTGATTTGGAGGACGTTTTCTTGGCCATCATGCAAGGGCAACAAGCGCATCCGCATCATGGGGCGCAAGCATGAATTGGTTGCAGTCTCTGCAAGGCGCTCGTCCCCTTTTTACCAAAGAAGTGCTGCGCTTTTGGAAGGTGGGGGCCCAGACAATTGGGGCGCCGGTGTTGACCGCGGTGCTCTACCTGATGATTTTTGGCCATGTGCTGCAAGACCATGTACAGGTTTTCAATGGGGTGGGTTACACCCGCTTTTTGATCCCTGGCTTGGTCATGATGAGTGTGTTGCAAAACGCTTTTGCCAACAGCTCCTCGTCGCTGATTCAAAGCAAGATCACGGGCAACTTGGTTTTTGTTTTACTGAGTCCCTTATCGCACCGCGCTTGGTTCTTTGCCTATGTGGGCGGCGCACTGGTGCGGGGGCTTGCTGTGGGGTCGGGGGTCTTTGCTGTGACCGTGTGGTTTGCGCCATTCGGTTTGGTTGAGCCTTGGTGGACGCTGCTGTTTGCCGTGCTAGGGGGCACGCTCTTGGGTGCACTTGGTTTGATCGCAGGTTTGTGGGCCGATAAATTCGATCAAATGGCGGCCTTTCAAAACTTCATCATCGCCCCCCTGACGTTTTTGTCAGGCGTTTTTTATTCAGTGCATTCCTTGTCGCCGTTCTGGCAAGGGCTCTCGCACCTCAACCCCTTCTTTTATCTTGTAGATGGTTTTCGGCGAGGTTTTTTCGGTGTCAGCGACGTCAACCCTTGGCTCAGCCTAGGCGTGGTAACGATGGCGACACTGTGTGTTTCTGCCGTGGCCCTGCATTTATTGAAGACTGGGTACAAAATACGGCACTGATTTCCCTTGTTCACTGTTTGAAGAGCGCCTATGTCCAATCCCACCCCCGCTGATGTCCAGCAATTCATCTCCGCCGGTCTGCCTTGTACGCACCTGGAAGTGGAGGGCGATGGGCAGCATTTTTTCGCCACCATCGTGTCAGCCGAATTCGAAGGTAAGACACGGGTTGCACGTCACCAGCGCGTTTACCAAGCTCTGGGCGATAGAATGCGGGCTCAGATCCACGCCCTGTCGATGAAGACACTGACACCGGCCGAGTGGGAAACTCAAGCTAAAGCAGCCTGACTGACCTGCAAATTCCGGCTGATGAAATGGCTGGCGTGGCACCATTTGTTTTCCTTTAATTTGGCGCGACCCCGCTCAGGCGGAGGCATCGCGCCCTTTGTGTTTCATGGACAAACTCCTGATCCGAGGCGGTCGTCGCTTGCAAGGCGAAGTGACTATTTCCGGCGCCAAAAACGCGGCACTGCCTGACTTGTGCGCCACGCTGTTGAGCGCTGAGCCGGTCACCTTAGCCAACGTGCCGCAATTGCAAGACGTGTCGACCACGCTCAAGCTGTTACGCAACATGGGTGTGGTGGCCGAGCGCCATGCTGATGACGTCAACCGTGTGACCCTAGATGCTGGTCGGGTGACTAACCCCGAAGCGCCGTACGAGCTGGTTAAGACCATGCGTGCCTCGATCTTGGTGCTGGGCCCGCTGCTGGCGCGATTTGGTCGTGCCCGCGTGTCTTTGCCAGGCGGTTGTGCCATTGGTTCTCGCCCTGTTGACCAGCACATCAAAGGCTTGCAAGCGATGGGTGCTTTGATCACCGTGGCGCATGGCTATATTGAAGCCACCGGACCCTTGGGGACAGACGGCCAACCAGGTCGCCTCAAGGGCGCACGCATCACAACCGACATGGTCACCGTGACAGGGACTGAAAACCTGTTGATGGCAGCCACCTTGGCTGAAGGCGAGACCATTCTTGAGAACGCCGCCCAAGAGCCGGAAATCATTGACTTGGCAGACCTGTTGATCGCCATGGGTGCCAAGATCGAAGGCCAAGGCACGCACCGCATCCGCATTCAAGGCGTGGACAAGCTGCACGGCCTGAGTTCAGTCAATGCCCACCCCATCATCCCTGATCGCATCGAAACCGGCACCTTCTTGTGTGCCGTTGGCGCCGCTGGCGGTGACGTGACCTTGCGCAAGGTCAATGCTGATCACCTCGAGTCGGTGGTTGAAAAACTGCGCGAAGCAGGCGTCTCCATTGAAGTGGGCACCGATTGGATCCGCGTCCAAGCAGATGGCCGTCCCAAGGCCGTTGGCTTTCGGACACGCGAGTACCCAGCATTCCCCACAGACATGCAGGCGCAGTTCATGGCGCTCAACACTGTGGCTGAGGGCACCGCCATCATCCACGAGACCATCTTTGAAAACCGCTTCATGCACGTCAACGAAATGATTCGCTTGGGTGCGAACATCGCTGTTGATGGTCACAGTGCGGTAGTGACAGGTGTGCCGCAACTCTCTGGTGCCACGGTGATGGCCACCGACTTGCGCGCCTCAGCCAGCTTGGTGATCGCTGGTTTGGTTGCCGATGGCGAGACCTTGATCGAGCGCATTTACCACCTAGACCGTGGTTACGACCGCATGGAAGCCAAGTTGCGCGATATTGGCGCTGACATTGAGCGCCTCAAGGCGTGAGCACGAGTACACAAGCATGATCACCCTCGCCCTGTCCAAAGGTCGCATCTTCGAAGAAACCTTACCCTTGCTCGCTGCAGCGGGTATTGAGGTGACCGAAGACCCAGAAACATCCCGTAAATTGATCTTGCCAACCACACGTGCGGACGTCCGGGTTGTGTTGGTTCGCGCCACCGACGTGCCCACTTATGTGGCCCATGGCGGTGCGGACATCGGTGTGGCTGGCAAAGATATCTTGATCGAATACGCTGGTGACAATGGCGGCAACGATGGCCTCTACCAGCCGCTTGACCTGAACATCGCCAAATGCCGCATGAGTGTGGCCGTGCGCGCTGATTTCGACTACGAAGCAGCCGTTAAACAAGGCTCGCGCATCCGTGTGGCCACCAAGTACACCACCATCGCACGTGAGCATTTCGCCAACAAGGGTGTGCACGTCGATCTGATTAAATTGTATGGCTCCATGGAGTTGGCGCCGTTGACGGGCTTGGCTGATGCCATCGTTGATCTGGTCTCTACCGGCAACACGCTCAAGGCCAACAACCTGGTTGAGGTCGAGCAGATCATGCTCATCAGCTCACGGTTGGTGGTCAATCAGGCGGCGCTTAAACTCAACCGTGAACCGATTCGCGCGCTGATCAAGGCGTTTGAATCCGCGATTCCGAAGTGACGTTTGGGCAGACCATGACGGTACAAATTCGACACCTCGATACGACCCAAGCTGACTTTGAGGCCGACTTTCAAAAAGTGCTGCACTGGTCTGCTGAAGCCGATACAGCCATAGAGAGTCGCGTGGCCGAGATCCTCGCCGACGTGCGCTTGAGGGGCGATGCGGCCGTGCTGGATTACACCGCTCGGTTTGACCATCTGGTCGCAGACAATGTGGCCAGCTTGGAGTTGGGTCAAGCCGAACTCAAGGCCGCATTTGAGGGATTGCCCGTTGTGCAGCGCGAGGCCTTGGAGTTCGCCGCGCAGCGTGTGCGCAGCTACCACGAGCGCCAAAAGCAAGCCTGTGGTTTGAGCTGGTCGTACCGCGATGAAGATGGCACGTTGTTAGGTCAGAAAGTGACGCCACTGGACCGGGTCGGTATTTATGTACCTGGAGGCAAGGCAGCTTACCCCTCGTCCGTGCTGATGAATGCGATCCCAGCCCACGTGGCAGGCGTCCAAGAAATCACCATGGTGGTGCCGACGCCTCGTGGTGATAAGAATCCATTGGTACTCGCCGCAGCCTACGTGGCAGGGGTCAGCCGTGTATTCACCGTGGGCGGCGCGCAAGCGGTGGGTGCTTTGGCCTATGGTACAGACACCATTCCCAAAGTTGACAAGATCACGGGGCCGGGCAATGCCTATGTGGCCAGTGCCAAGAAGCACGTTTTTGGCTTGGTTGGCATCGACATGATCGCAGGCCCCAGTGAGATTTTGGTGTTGGCCGATGGCAGCACGCCGCCTGATTGGGTCGCGATGGATTTGTTCAGTCAAGCTGAGCACGACGAGCTGGCGCAAAGCATCTTGCTGTGCCCGAACGCCAGTTACATCGCCAAGGTACAAGAGGCAATCGATCGCCTGCTGCCCACCATGCCTCGTGCGGACATCATCCGCGCTTCGTTGGAGGGCCGGGGCGCCCTGATCCTCACGCGCAGCATGGAAGAGGCCTGCGAGATCAGCAACCGCATCGCGCCAGAGCATCTCGAAGTCTCGTCGACAGACCCTCACCGTTGGGAGCCTCTTCTCAGGCACGCAGGCGCCATCTTTTTGGGTGCTTACACCAGCGAGAGTTTGGGCGACTATTGCGCGGGCCCTAATCATGTGTTGCCCACGTCAGGCACGGCACGTTTTTCTTCGCCCTTGGGTGTGTATGACTTCCAAAAGCGCAGCAGCCTGATCGAGGTCAGCGAAGCCGGTGCGCAGGTGCTGGGTAAAGTGGCCTCTGTGCTGGCTCATGGCGAAGGTCTGCAAGCGCATGCTCAGGCGGCCGAGTTCCGTCTTAAACATGGCATTGAAGAGTCCAAAACATGAGTTTGCTTGATGTTTTCCGCCCCGATGTTCGCGCCATGCATGCTTATGTGGTGCAAGACGCGGCTGGCTATATCAAGTTAGACGCCATGGAGAACCCGTTTACCTTGCCGCCAGAGCTGCAAGCTCAACTGGGGCAGCAGCTCGGTGCGGTGGCGCTCAACCGTTACCCAGGCACGCGCATCAACGATTTGCACGCCGCTTTGCGGGCCTACGCCCATGTGCCGCTTGAAGCCGGTATGGTCTTGGGAAATGGCTCAGACGAATTGATCTCGCTGTTGTCTGTGGCTTGTGCCCAGCCAGGTGCCGTTGCCTTGGCGCCCTTGCCCGGTTTTGTGATGTACGAGGCCTTTGCCAAGCAGACGGGTATGCGTTTTGTCGGCGTGCCTTTGACTGCCGATTTTGAGCTGGATGGCCCAGCCATGCTGGCTGCCGTTCGTGAGCACAGTCCGGCTCTGACCTATATCGCCTACCCCAACAACCCGACCGCCAATTTG
Organism: Aquabacterium sp.; assembly: GCA_030654395.1. Classification (GTDB taxonomy): domain Bacteria; phylum Pseudomonadota; class Gammaproteobacteria; order Burkholderiales; family Burkholderiaceae_C; genus Aquabacterium. The sequence goes on along the minus strand of JAURXM010000022.1, from coordinate 59,301 downwards.
TGGGATGACGATGTCATTGAGCAAATCGTGTCAGCAGTGGCTCAAAATGGCGCGGAGGGCAGGCCGGGTTTGGTTATCTTGGATGAGGCTTATCAGCCTTTTGCCAGTAAGAGCTACCTCGCCCGACTGGCCCAGCACCCACATGTGCTGTTGATGCGTACCTTGTCCAAATTTGGCCTTGCTGGTGTGCGCTTGGGTTACATGATGGGGCGTAAAGACCTGATCGAGCAAATCGAAAAAGTCCGCCCGCCCTACAACATCAGCGTACTCAATACAGAAGCGGCTTTGTTCGCTTTGGCGCATGTAGACGAGTTTGAGCGGCAGGCCTCTGTTATCAAGTCAGAGCGTGAGCGCCTGTTGTTGGCGCTGTCTGGCATGCCTGGCGCGAAGGCCTTCCCTAGTCAGGCCAACATGATTTTGGTGCGCGTGGCCGATTCTGCTGCCGTGTTCTTGGCCTTGAAGGCGCGGGGCATTCTGATTAAAAATGTGGCGGGTCTACACAGTTTGCTGGCAAACTGTATCCGCTTGACCGTGGGCTCAAGCTCGGAGAATGACGCGCTCATCGCTGCATTGACCGAGATACTGCGTGAACCTCTGATCAACCATCCTGCATGAACGATTCTGACATTGTGGCTGCCGCTACAGACACCGACACCGATCGCGTGGCCGAGGTCACCCGAAACACCGCCGAAACCCAGATCACCGTGCGTGTTAATTTGGACGGCACAGGCGCGGCCAAGCTGCATACGGGCATCGGGTTCTTCGATCACATGCTCGATCAAATCGCACGCCATGGCCTGATTGATCTGGATATCCACGCTGTGGGCGACCTGCACATTGATGGTCACCACACCGTAGAGGATGTCGGCATCACCTTGGGGCAGGCTTTTGCCAAAGCCGTGGGCGACAAAAAAGGCATTCGGCGCTACGGCCATGCCTATGTGCCCTTGGATGAGGCCTTGTCACGCGTTGTGATCGACTTTTCTGGTCGCCCAGGTTTGACCATGCACGTGCCGTTCACGGCTGGTGGCATCGGCGGTTTTGATACGCAGTTGACGTTCGAATTCTTTCAAGGGTTCGTGAACCACGCTGGCGTCACGCTGCACATCGACAACCTGAAGGGGCTCAATGCGCACCATCAGTGTGAGACCGTGTTCAAAGCCTTTGCCCGCGCCTTGCGTGCAGCGCTGGAGCGCGACCCCCGCATGGTTGGCGTGATCCCGTCGACCAAGGGCTCTTTGTGAAGTTTCTGATTTGACGCCATGAGCCAAGCATCGACAGTGGCCGTGATTGATTACGGCATGGGTAATTTGCGCTCGGTCTCACAGGCCGTTGAGCACGCAGCGCAAGGTTTGAACGTCAACGTTGTTGTGACCAACGAACCTGCCGTTGTGCGCGCAGCTGAGCGCGTGGTGCTGCCCGGACAGGGCGCCATGCGCGACTGCATGCGCGAGTTACGGGATGCTCATGGTGGTGAATTGTTGGGCGCCGTCTTGGATGCCGCCTCAAACAAACCATTGATGGGCATTTGCGTGGGCATGCAAATGCTGCTCGACCACTCTGAAGAGCAAGACACACCCGGTTTGGGTTTGATCCCCGGTCGGGTGATTAAATTCCGACTTGAGGGGCAGATTCAGCCCGATGGCAGTCGCTACAAGGTGCCCCAAATGGGCTGGAACAGTGTGCGGCAGGCTCGCCATGAGGGCCTTTTTGATGGTCAACCTCACCCTGTGTGGGCGGGTATCCCGGATGAGGCGTACTTCTACTTCGTCCACAGTTATCATGCGGTTGTAAACAATAAACAACATTGCGCGGGTGAAACCGACTACGGCCATCGCTTTACCTGCGCCGTTGCCCGCGATAACATTTTCGCTACACAGTTCCACCCCGAAAAAAGTGCCGAACACGGTTTGGCGCTGTATCGCAATTTCTTGCTTTGGAAGCCTTGATCACACCGGCTGCCTCTGGCTCCAGTGACGTCGCCCCGAAGTTTTTCAACCATTTTCACTTGCTCCCGCACCACAGCCATGCTGCTGATCCCTGCGATTGACCTGAAAGACGGCAAATGCGTGCGCCTTAAACAAGGCGACATGAACGACTCCACCACGTTTGGCGAGGACCCGGCCGCGATGGCCCGGCGATGGCTGAACGCGGGCGCCAAGCGCCTGCATTTGGTGGATCTCAATGGCGCTTTTGCCGGCAAACCCGTCAATGAAGCGGCCATCAAGGCCATCATCAAAGAAGTCGGCGATGAAATCCCCGTGCAATTGGGCGGTGGCATCCGTGATCTCGACACCATCGAACGCTACCTTGATGATGGCTTGCGTTACGTCATCATTGGCACAGCAGCCGTCAAGAATCCGGGCTTTTTGAAGGACGCCTGTGTGGCCTTTGGTGGGCACATCATCGTGGGCTTGGATGCCAAAGATGGCAAAGTCGCGACCGATGGCTGGAGCAAGCTCTCTGGTCACGAGGTCATCGATTTGGCCAAAAAGTTTGAAGACTATGGCGTCGAAGGCGTGATCTACACCGATATTGGGCGCGACGGCATGTTGTCGGGCATCAACATTGAATCCACCGTCAAGCTCGCTAGGGCCTTGACGGTGCCCGTGATTGCATCAGGCGGGCTGTCTAACATCCAAAACATTGAAGAACTTTGCGCTGTTGAGTTTGAAGGCGTATCGGGCGTGATCTGCGGCAGGGCCATCTACACAGGTGACTTGGATTTTGCAGCAGCCCAAAAGCGCGCCGATGAACTGAACGGCGGACGCTGAAGTGCTGGCTAAACGCATCATTCCTTGCTTGGATGTCACAGGCGGGCGGGTCGTCAAAGGCGTCAATTTTGTGGCTTTGCGCGACGCAGGTGATCCGGTTGAGATTGCCGCCCGTTACAACGACCAAGGCGCCGATGAACTGACTTTTTTGGATATCACCGCCACCAGCGATGGGCGGGATGTCATCTTGCACATCATCGAGGCCGTGGCATCCAAAGTCTTCATCCCCTTGACGGTGGGTGGTGGCGTGCGCGTGGTGGATGATGTCCGCCGTTTACTCAATGCGGGCGCCGATAAAGTCAGCTTTAACTCGGCGGCGGTGGCCAATCCGCAGGTCATACGTGATGCTTCTGACCGTTACGGCTCCCAGTGCATCGTGGTTGCCATTGATGCCAAGCGCCGTTCTGGTGACGATTTGATTGCACGTGGACCAGGCTGGGATGTTTACTCCCACGGCGGCCGTCAAAATGTGGGCTTGGATGCCGTGGCATGGGCGACACAAATGGCTGAATATGGCGCGGGTGAAATCTTACTGACCAGCATGGACAGAGATGGCACCAAGTCCGGCTTCGATCTGGCCTTGACACGTGCCGTCAGTGACGCTGTGAGCGTGCCGGTGATTGCCTCCGGTGGCGTGGGTAATCTCGACCATCTGGCAGACGGCGTACAGCAAGGTGGGGCCGATGCGGTCTTGGCCGCCAGCATTTTCCACTACGGTGAGTACACCGTGGCGCAAGCCAAAGCCTTGATGGCGAAACGTGGGATACCTGTTCGGATGTGAGTTCGATGTGATATTCATCATATCAACGCCAATGTGGTTTTGCAGTTCTGCGCTTTACCTTGGTGGTCACACAGATCAAATAGGGGGAGTCCATGCTGCGCGGGATGTTCTCGGCCCGGCGCCTAGAGATGGCCATGAGCACAACGATTGAGCCCGATTTGCACTCACGCAGCTTTGCCGAGTTGGAGATGGTGCTCGCCCACTGAGCATCTGCGCTGCGTGGCTCAGCTTCTGTGGTTGTCTATGGGCAGCCAGAGCTCGAAACAAGCGCCTTTGCCGGGGGTGTTGTGCACCTTGACTTCACCCCCATGGCGACGCATTACGGTGTCAATGAATACCAGCCCCAGTCCGATGCCAGCTGCCAGTTTGGATGGCCGACCTTGCTCCACACGTTCATAGCGTTTGAACAATCGGCCTAATTCAGATTCAGGGATGCCGGGCCCTTGGTCCAACACGGACAGCACGTATTGACCATCACGTTGATCAACAGAGACTTCAACTTGCCCTGACTTGGGGCTGAACTTGATCGCATTGCTCAGCAAATTGATCAAAGCACGGTGTATGAGGTAGTCGTCCAGCATGGCTGGTGCTTGTGCGCCGTCAGGCCATGTCCCACGCAAGTTGATGCCTTTGGCTGTGGCCTGCAACTGCATTTCAGAGACGCTTTCTTCAGCCAGCGCGATCAAATCGGTGGCCGCTGGGGCAATGGCGCGTGTTTCTGCGCGCATGACTTGGAGCAACTCTTCGCACAAATCCAGCGTTTGGCGAGCCAGCGTCTCAACATGCCCCAGTGTTTCGTCTTGCGACATTTCGCCGCCAATGTGGTGAAGCTCCACCAGCGAAATCAAGGAGGCCTGTGGCGATCGGATGTCGTGTGCAATGAAGCCCAGCAACTCAGACCGCTGTAGCTCGGCGTGACGCAAGGCGCTGACATCGGTGGCGCACACGATCAAGCCTGCGTGAGGCTGGGCCTCGTCGGCAGAGACCATGTTGACCAGATATTGCTTGCCACGTGGGTGGCTGGCTTGTGTGGTCAAAGGCCGAAGGCTGTGGCGAGCCTTGTCCAGCAACATGCCCCATTCGGGCGCGTCCGATGGTGTGAAAGGCGCCAGTACTTCTTCGAGAGATTGCCCCAGCAAGGCCTGTACGTTGCTAAAACCGGTCATCACACAAGCTTGTTCGTTGGCTTGTGTGATCCGCTTGTGCTGGTTTGCGACGAACAGCGCATCGGGCATGGTGGCTTGCGTGTGAGCCAGCAGTTGCCGTGCTTGTCGCAATTGCGATGTCGCCTGGCTGAGCGCATCGGTACGCTGCATCATGAAGTCGCCGGACGGGGCATGCTCATGCCCTGGCAGCTCGGTGTGAACATCAGGCTCAGTGGTCAGGGCCTGCAGTTGGGCTTCGAGTGCACGTGCGGTGCCTTCAAGGCGGCGCCAGCTCCATATGGGGTAGCTGATCAGGGCTCCGGCAACGAAGCCAAAAGGAGGGTACCAAATACCCCAAGCCATGGCGACCCATGACAACAGCACAGCCGTGACGGCCGCGCTCATGGCCGTGAACAAGGCATCTCGGGGTGTTTGTTTTCGGAATGACCACACCACAGCCCATATCAACAAAGCCGATGATGCCGCATGCCAAGCTGGTGGGAGGGTGATGATTTCACGACCCTGGCGCAGGCTTTCCAGCCACTGTGCAATGATCTCTACACCGGACATGCCCTCGTCCAGTTGAGACACGGGCGTCTGAAACAAGTTGCCTAAACCTTTTGCGGTGACGCCTATCAGCACATAACTGTCTCGGAAGGTGTCGGCAGAGACCTCGCCACGCAGCACCGCGGCATACGACACATGGAGAATGCGCCCCGGCGGACCGAGGAAGGGGATGGCCCGCGGTGATTGCCTGTGCCAATAAGGCGACGTCATAGACGCGCCTTGATCCGTTGTGCTTGGTCTCGCTAGGGAGGGCGGCGCCTCGCCCGCAGCTTGCAGGAGCGCCAGCGCAGGGTGAGGGTAGCGGTGTGTGCCACTACCGGCCCACAGGTAGGCCCAACGCTGCGTGCCATCAACGTCCAGTGCCGCATCTGCATGGGCCAGTGTGATGGCTTCACGCAAGACCGGTGTGGGCAGCAGTTCGTGACCTTGCCCCACACCGTCCACGGCGTGGCTGACAGGCATGACGACCCGACCGAGCTTGCGCAAGGCGTTAGCCAACAGGCGATCTTGGTTGGGGTCTGGGTCAGGCTCGCTCAGCAGCAAATCCAGCAACACAGCCTTGGGGTGGGCTTGTTGGATTTGGTCTAATACCTGCGCGTGTACGGCGCGTTTCCATGGCCAGCGGCCCACGGCTTGCAAGCTGGCTTCGTCGATGGCGACGATCACCACATCGCGAGGTGCTGGTCTTGTCCACGTGCTTTGGGCCGCATCGTAAACAGCTTGATCAAGATGCCATGTCCAATGCCACCAGCAGGCTAGGGCGGTCAGGGCCATGACAGCCATGCAAACCAGTCTCCACTCACGCTGAGCTTCTTGGTCAGGCCGCTTGATCATGAACCGCTTCGGAGGAAGTCGCTGCCACTGCCGACGCAACGTTGTGCACCATCGCGCACACAAGTGGGTAGGCTCACCAATTGGGGTTGACTGTAAGGTCCGATGAAACCGTCGGCGTCGATGGCACGAAAGCGCACATAAAGCAGGCCACCCTCGGCTGGGCGACTGATGGCTATCGTCGGATGATCGGAGGTCAGCGCTTTGATCACATGCGCGAAGACCTTATCTGAGGCTATTTGAAATTCGAAACGCTGTCCAGCCTCACCAGGGAGCTCGAAAATCAACTGAAGGTCTGTGACCTTGGGTGCTGAAGGCTGCATAGGCGGGCTGAGCAGGTTGACGCCTTGTGCATCACCCCAAGGCCCGTTGTCCGGCCCATTGTTCGGCCCGTTTCGGGTCGTGGCCACGCGCCAGACATAGGCGCCAGGGGGCAAATCGATGCGAGCTTGTGTATCGCGGACGTCCTTGAGGTCAGCCAACAGCGCTGTGAATGAGGCGTCTTTGGCGACCTGCAGGCGGTACGAGATGGCATCTGGATGGCTGGCCCATACCAAATTCAACCCGGTGTCTCGCACCTTGGCTTTCGCTGCTGGCGACATGGGCAGAGGTGGTTCGGGTCGTGCTTTTAGCGTGAAGCGTTGGGTGCTATCGACGCTCTCTAAGCCCTGTGCATCGACGGCCCGTACACGCAGGTGGTAGTCGCCATCGGCTAAGCCTGCGATACGCAGTGTTGTTTGTGTTGACGAGGCTTCCCCGCGAACAAGGCGGAAGTCGCCGTCTTGGGCTACCTGCGCACGGTAGCTGCTGGCTCGGCCCAAGGCTGGTAGGTCAAGACGTACAACAAGCCGTTCATGTAGCAGTGGCAGGCCAGAGACGTCGGGTTTGTCTGGTAAGGCCATGGGCCGTGCGACCTGTCCTGCAACCACAACTGTGCCCTGTCCGGTGGATACCACTTCCGCTTGTTTGGGGCCGCTCACCTGAACAGAGCCTGTCAATGTTTCAGTCGTTGTCCGTTTGTCGTCGGTGTTGACACGGAATTCGGTGCCTCTCACACCCAGCACCGCTTGCGGTGTTTTGATTTGGTAGCGTGGCTCTCCGCCTGTCAAATGGGTGACCAGTGACTCCACTCGGCCATGCACGACAGACCAGATAGAAGCAAAAAAACCGGCGGCGATGTAACGTTGAGATGAATCCAATCGGACTTCGGTGTCCGATTGCACCTTCAAGATCGAGCCGTCCGCCAACTGTACGGTGACATAGCCGTTGGTGCTGGTGCGCAGGCTCATGCCTTCACTGACGATGTCACCCTTGTTGATGGCAGTGGCTGCGTTGATTTGATGTTTGGGGGCCGATGGCGACTTGGTTGCTTGCCCGGCCACCTCAAGCACGACGCCGGTTTGGGGTGTTGATTTCAGCAAGCTGACGGGTATGCACAAGACCGTGCCAATCGGGATACGCCGTGTTTGGTTGATGTGGTTCAGGCGAGCGAGCGTCGGCCAGTCTGCCGGACGCACCAGAAATTGCTGAGCCAAACCAATCAGGGTGTCGCCTTCTGTGGCCGTGTAACTGAAGCACGATGCTGGGTTGGCCTGTGCGCTGAAGCTCCAGCCCGCAGAGGCCACTGCCAGCAAGAGCGTGGGCCAACTGGGCGTTAAAAATGAGGGCATTGGCAAGGGTGCTCTGATTGGGTGGTGGATGCTGAAGCTTACGGCAAGCCGCAGCTCAGGCTGGGTTGTCGATGTCTATAAACTGGTGTTCGACGCCAAAAGCTTGGGCCAGGTGCTCGCCTACAGCTTGTACCCCATAGCGTTCACTGGCGTGGTGACCACAAGCCATGAACGCCACGCCGGTTTCACGGGCGTAGTGGACTTGGGGTTCAGACATTTCGCCTGTTAGAAAAACATCAACTCCGGCGGCGATGGCGCTCTCAAAGTAACCCTGAGCGCCACCACTGCACCATGCTGCACGCTTGAGCGTCCGCCCGTCTCCGGGGACGACCACAGGCTCGCGGCCCATAGCCTGTGTGACGCGGGACGTCAAACCAAGCAGATCCAAGCCATCAGGGACCGGGCCGACAAACCCCAAGTCCTGCTCGCCAAACCGCCCGTCGGCCAGCAAGCCTAGGCGCAAACCCCACTGAGCGTTGTTGCCCAGGGTGGCGTGTGCGTCTAGAGGCAAGTGGTAGGCAAAAAGGTTGATGTCGTGGCGGATAAGTTGGGCCAGTCGCTGCTTCATCCAGCCCGTGATTCGGCCATCTTGTCCTTTCCAGAACAAACCATGGTGAACCACAATGGCATCAGCTTGCGCAGCAATGGCCGCATCAATCAGGGCCAAGCTGGCGGTTACACCTGTGATGACCTTGTTGATGCGTGTTTTGCCCTCAACTTGCAATCCGTTCGGCCCATAATCCTTGAAACGATCCACTTCCAGCAACGTTTGCAGGTGGTGGACCAAAACATCTCTGTCGATCATGGCAGGCCCTTTCTGGCTCGTGACGTTCATGCGTAAAACTTGGTTGATTTTCTCTCAGACGGTGACCGTTTTGGTTGCTGTGCTGTTTGTGGTGACGACCTTCAAGCCTCAATGGCTTGCGGCTGCTCCGTGGCGCGCCGTTTTGCCGCAAGCATCTTTGGCTACCGCCGTCGTGCCACCGGGGGGCAAGCATACGCTGGTGGCGCCGCCGACCAGTTTTCGCGATGCAGCGCAAAAGGCCGCGCCAACCGTCGTCAGTGTGGTCACGAGCAACGCGTCGGCACGCAACCCAAGGCGCAATGACCCGTGGTTTCGGTATTTTTTTGGTGAGCAAGAAGGGCAACCTCAATCTGGTGTGGGCTCTGGCGTGATCGTCTCCCCAGAGGGTTATGTGCTGACCAACAACCATGTCGTCGATCACATGGACGACATCGAAGTGATGTTGACCGACGGACGCAAGGTCAGCGCCAAGGTGATTGGCACAGACCCAGACACTGATTTGGCTGTACTTAAGGTAGATCTGGATCGTTTGCCTTTTGTCACTTTTGGCAACTCCGATGATCTGCAAATAGGCGATGCTGTGTTGGCCATCGGTAACCCCTTTGGCGTGGGGCAAACCGTCACGGCAGGCATCGTCAGCGCATTGGGGCGCAACCAGTTGGGCATCAACACGTTTGAGAACTTCATTCAAACGGATGCAGCCATTAATCCTGGCAACTCAGGTGGGGCCTTGGTTGATACCCTGGGCAACCTTGTGGGCATCAACAGTGCGATTTACTCTCGATCTGGAGGCAATATGGGTATTGGCTTTGCCATTCCCGTTTCGACTGTACGCAAAGTGATGGACAGCCTGATCGCTGATGGACAAGTGACCCGTGGTTGGATCGGTGTTGAACCTCGCGACTTGACGCCAGAGATGGCTGAGACCTTCAACTTGCCCGTCAATCAAGGGGTGTTGATCACAGGGGTGCTGCACAACGGGCCGGCTGCACAAAGCGGCATGAGGCCCGGTGACGTCGTGGTGCAAGTGGGGGGCAGCAAAGTCGCCAATACGTCGCAGCTGCTCAATGCTGTGGCAGCACTTAAGCCGGGCGAGGTAGCACCATTGCGTGTTCAGCGAGGTGGTGACATGTTGTCGTTGAGCGTGGTCGTGGCCAAGCGCCCCAAAACAACACCTCAAATGCGCACACCCGAAGAGCCCTGAGGCTCGCAGAAAGTCGACTAGTTCGACTCAGGCAGCTTTGGCATCGTCATCTGCCGGGGCCTGTGTGTGCTTGACAAAAAACTGGGCGGCCCAAATGCCGATTTCATACAGCAAGCACATCGGGATAGCCAGTGCCAGCTGCGACACCACATCTGGTGGTGTGATGACCGCCGCAATCACGAAGGCGATGACCACGAAGTAGCTGCGGAAATCCTTCAGTTTGGCGACGGACACCAGACCCATGCGCACCAGTATCACCAATACAACCGGCACCTCAAATGCCGCGCCAAAAGCCAAGAACATGTTGAGCACGAAACTCAAATACGCCTCAATGTCGGGCGCTGCGGTGATGCTTTTGGGCGCAAAGCTCTGAATGAACGCAAACACCTTGCCAAAAACAAAGAAGTAGCAAAATGCCACACCAGAGAAAAACAGCAAGGTGCTGGATACGATCAGGGGCAGCACCAGCCGTTTTTCGTGGCTATATAAACCGGGCGCCACAAACCCCCAAATTTGATAAAGCACCACAGGCAGCGCCAGCATGAAGGCGGCCAGCATGGTGACCTTGATAGGCACCATGAAGGGTGATATCGGATTGGTCGCAATCAGCGTCGCACCCTTTGGCAGGTGCGCTATCAGTGGTTGTGCCAGCAGGTCATACAGCACCCCAGGAGAGGGGTAGATGCTCAAGGCGATAAAGACCACACCAATGGCCAGCACGACACGGATCAACCGGTCTCGCAACTCGATCAGGTGGGAGACGAAAGGCTGTTCAATGCCATCCGGTGCATCTTGACTTTGATTGGGATCGCTCACACAACACTCAGGTTAGCGGTGGGGCTGGATAGGCTGTGGCCGGTGGCGCGCCACACGGGCCGCACCTGACTGAACGTGCCTGCGGATGCCGTGGTTTTGCTTGTACCAAAGCGGCATGGCGTTGCGTTTGAGTCGCCAGTTCTTTCGTGCAGGTGCTGCATAGCTGATGTAGGGGGCAGACTGGTGATACTGGCTGTCGTACTTGGCCTCGTCTTGAGGGTTCAGGGCTGATTGCGCTTCCTTCAGACCATCTTCGACTGACTGTCCGATGTTGCGCGCCGCGTCCTCCATTCCAGCCTTGACCTTTTGCAGCTCTTCTAGCTCGATCGATCTGCTGACTTCGTTCTGCACCTGGGCTACATAACGCTGTGCTTTGCCTAGCAAGACGCCTACGGTCTTGGCCACCCGAGGTAGGCGCTCTGGGCCAATGACGATCAGCGCGACTGCGCCGATGAGCGCCAGCTTATCGAAGCCGAAATCAATCATGGTTCAATCGCCACCCCAATGGATGGGCACAAGGCTTGAAAGGTCACGACTTGCTCTTGGCCTCAACGTCCACCGTGTTGGCGTCGTTGCGTGTGGCATTGGTCATTTGCTGAGCTGGCGCAGCGGGCGTTTCTGGCGTTTCAGGCGCGTTGCCATCCTTCATGCCATCTTTGAAGCCCTTGACGGCAGAACCCAAATCACTGCCCACATTTTTGAGCTTTTTGGTGCCAAATACCATCACAACGATAACCAGCACGATCAGCCAATGCCAGATACTGAATGAACCCATGATTTTCTCCAAAAAAGTCGTGATCACAAACTAGGTGCTTAGTCTAACGGCTGCAGATTAAGCAGATGTGACTTTGTTGACTTAGTCCTTTTTGCGCATGGCGAATTCGACTAGGCCAGACAGTCCCTCACGACGAGCCAGCTCGGCCACCACGTCACGTGGGCTAAGTCCCCAATGTGACATGGCCACCATTGAGTGAAACCACAGATCAGCGAACTCGCCAACCAAGGCTTGGCTGTTCTCATCGGACGGGGCCGCGGCCATGTCTTTGGCTGCCATGACCGTCTCGGTGGCTTCTTCGCCAATTTTCTTCAAGATGGTGTCTGTGCCTTTGTGGAACAGGCGCGCCACATAACTGGTGTCCGGATCACCCATTTTGCGTGATTCGATGACATCGGCCAAGCGCATCAGCACGTCCAATGTGTTGTCTAGAGGCAGTGGTGGCTTGGTCATTTGTAAATGGTTGAGGGGTCTTTGATCACAGGGTCAACTGAAACCCACTGGCCATTGTCGTATTTCTGGAAAAAACACGTGTGGCGGCCCGTGTGGCAAGCAATGCCAGGTTCATGGCCTAGTTGCGTCACACGCAATAGCACCACGTCATTGTCGCAGTCGGTTCTGATGGCATGCACTTTTTGTATGTGACCTGACTCTTCGCCCTTGTGCCAAAGCCGCTTGCGTGAGCGGCTCCAATAGACGGCCTCACCCAGCTCCGCCGTGCGCGTGAGCGCTTCGCGGTTCATCCAAGCAAACATCAAAACGTCGCCACTCGTTTCTTCTTGGGCGATCACCGGGACCAGCCCGTTTTCATCCCAGCGAATCGTATCTAACCAAGTCATAGGCCCAGAGTGTATCAATCGCGCGGACCGAGGCTGTTCATCCCGCTGGTCAAAGGTGACAATGAGGCCTGTTTCCGCCGATTTCAGAAAGCCGAGCACGTGAGTTCACCTCTTCCACCAACTGATATGGCTTTGTTGGCGTTCACCATGGGGGATGCATGCGGCATTGGGCCTGAGGTCATCGCCAAATGGTGGTGCACCGATGGTCGGTCGGCCGTGGTTGTTGGTTGCCCTGAGGTCATGCGGCGTGCTGTGGCGTGGCTGCCTGCTGTAGGGCGGCCAGTGGTGGTCGTGTTGTCTGATGTGGCCCAGGCCAGTCGTTTGTCGAGCAGCCAAATGGGCGTCTTGCTGCCCTCTGGCTTGCCGCCAGACTTGTTGTCTGCGCCGATCGGTCAGGTTGACGTCCGTGCAGGGCGTGCCGCCGCATCCAGCATCCGTGAGGCTGTGCGGCTGGCGCAGCAAGGGCGTATTGCCGGTATCGTGACTGCACCCCTTCACAAGGAAGCCTTGGCGCTGGCAGGCGAGCCTTACCCTGGGCACACCGAACTGCTGCAGGCAGAGGGCACACCACAAGGGCAAGTGCCCGCACCGGTGCGCATGATGTTGGCCAACGACCAACTCAAAACAGTGCTGGTCACCATCCATGTGTCGCTGCGTCAGGCCATTGAGCAGGTGACGCAGTCCAGTGTGTTGGAGACCTTGCGTATCACTCACCAAAGCGCACGCTTGTGGGGTATGCCAACACCTCGCATCGCCGTGGCGGGGCTCAATCCTCATGCAGGCGAAGGAGGCCTTTTTGGCGATGAGGAGATCACCGTGATCGCCCCGGCCATTGCGGCAGCCAAGGCTGAGGGCATTGATGCACGGGGCCCGTTTGCACCCGACACCGTGTTCATGCGCGCCCGCAACACCCCGGATCACCCCGGTGAATTCGATATCGTGGTGGCCATGTACCACGATCAAGGGTTGATTCCTGTGAAGTATCTGGGTTTGGATCAGGGTGTGAACGTGACGCTGGGCCTGCCCTTTGTCCGCACCAGCCCTGATCACGGCACCGCTTTTGATTTGGCTGGTACAGGCCAAGCCGATGTGGCCAGCTTTGCTCAGGCAGTGAAGGTGGCCAGGCAGTTGGTGGCTGGCCGATCAAGCAGCTGAGCGGGCGCCTGAACTCAATGCGGCCAATTGGCGGCGTGCCCGCACCGTGGCTCGTTCGATCAATTCAGCCTGCTCAAAAGCTTTGAATCGTCCGGTGTCACACATTTTGGCCAAAGTGCGTGCCGTCAGTGAAATGGTCTGCTTGTGCGTGTGACCATGGTTGAAGATGAAAAATCCACGGCCATCGCTCACCCACGTCAGCCGCACCTTCTTCCACTGGCCTTGCATCATCATCTGATACGCCGCACCCTTTTGAATGTGGTGTACCAGCTGCAAGCCAGCAGAAGGTGCAGCGGGAGCGTCCAGATTGATGTCAATTTCGCTGAGGGTAGGGTCAGCCACACCCGGCAAATCCAAGTCGATGTCCAGCGGGCCATTGTTCAGCAGAGAGGCTTCGGGCACAAAGCCAGCCTGCTGGATTTCCGCTTGACTCAATACCGAGATCACCGTGAGCATGGGCGGCGATTGCAGGCCGTCCATGGCCTCAGGCAGCGGGTCATTGGCCGCCTCTTCGCGGCTGGGTATGGCTATTTGCTCTACTTGGTTGAGTCGTTGCTCCAGCAGGCGCTGTGTCAGGTCATGGTGCGGTGCCGTTTTCAGGCACTCGGCGTGCGCGGGCAGAAGCCGTGCGTAGAAGGTCTGTTTGGCTTCATCAGGCCACTGGATCAGCCCCAGCCCTTCATTGAGGTCCTTCATCAACTGAGGCAGCTTCTGTATGAAGACTTTACGCAGTTGCGGGTTGCCCTTGGGTTGAACGCTCAGTGCCAGTTCATGCCCCGCTTTTTTCATGCGTTGCGCCAGTGGTGACTCGCACCCATCCCTGGCAGATGCCATCACCTGCACTTGACTCCAGATCTGCGCAATGAAGTCGCGCACGAACTCTGGCATCTCCACATCGGACAGCTCTCGCTTGAGTATCTGCATATAGCGCTGCTGCACCCTCAGATCGGCCTCTTTGCCGCTGAGCATTGCAGTGACTGCCGCGTTTTCCGCTGAGTCGCGCTCGTTTTCCGTTTCAATGAAGGCTTGCAGCTCGGCTAACTTGGACTCGTACAAGTCCATGCGATCAAAATCGCCGTCCACAATGTCATTGACCAGCGAGGTGATGCGGGTGAGGCAAGCACGCCCAGGGCCGACGTCATAGTCGTCAAATGAGGCAGATAGCGTAGCGATCCGGTTCACGAAGCGTCGCACCGGATGCTTGCGTGAATTGAAGAACCCCATGTCACCCAAAGCGACACGCAGCACAGGCATCTGCAGTCTGGCAATCTGACGGGCTATTTCGGGGGATACCTTGGGGTCCGACAGCACCTGATCAAATAGCGCAGCGACGATGTCGATCACCATCTGATCCAGCGGTGCACCACCGCTTGCCCGTACCAGCTCTTCTCGGTGAGCACGTATCAGATTGGCCGCCATCAACGGAGCAGAGAAACCGGTGCCAGAGAACTCGGTTGACCCGTCGTCACGTGCGCCTACGGTCGCGCCCGGGAATGTGCTGGTCCACCCAGTTGGTGGCGCCTGAACGGCGATTTGACGCATCAAATTCTGGAAGTCCGGGTTGCCCGCTGGCAAGCTGCCCTGAGTACGGGATTCACGCAGACCCATCGGCGGCGGGCTGTCTAGCGGGACGCCAGGCATGCTGACGCCAAACATCTCACTCAGTGCTTGCGCCGCACGCATGTGGGCTTCGGCATGCAGTGGTGCCGCGTGTGAAGGGTAGCTGGCCGATGCGTGGGCGCGCGGGCTGTCTGAAAAAGGACCGGGCTGTGTGTAGCTTGAGTGGCCAGTCTGCGGCGACAGGTCACCATTGAAGCTGCTTGTGCCCGTTGCCAATGTGTTGCCATGCACGCTAGAGGTACTGCGCGTCTTGCTCACGGACAGTGCTTGGGGTTTGATGCCCCGCGACTTCATATCGGCCACGATGTGGCCATAGCAGGCGCCCAGTTCCGGCCCCAAGACCCGACCAATATGTTGGCACAGGGCTTGG
The DNA here is from genome assembly GCA_030654395.1 of Aquabacterium sp. Taxonomy (GTDB): domain Bacteria; phylum Pseudomonadota; class Gammaproteobacteria; order Burkholderiales; family Burkholderiaceae_C; genus Aquabacterium. The sequence goes on along the minus strand of JAURXM010000022.1, from coordinate 43,949 downwards.
ATAACCTCCACCTCGCTGCCGATCTGAGCGAGGGCAGATAGCAGCGTTTTCGCGACAGCTTGCGGGCGGAGCGGGTTGCGCTCTGGGCTGGCATCGTCGTTGAGTGTGGCCATGTAGGCTTGGAGTGCCTCCAGCTCGCCATCGCATTCATGCGTCAGCGTTTGCCCTAGCCGGTCAGCGGTGACGCTGCGCTCAACTTCGGCGTTGTCTACCAAGGTCAGTGAGGCCCAATCGGTGTCGCTGGAGAACGCTTGGTGGCCGCTGTGCGCGCCACGCGCGGTTTTGTCAACATGCTCACGAAGTTGTTGCGCAAAATGATTCTGAAGTTGACTGGCCTTGAGCTGAAGATCACGCTCAGCGGTCATCAGCAACTGGCGTTGCACATTGCTGGTAGACGACAGCGCCAGTGGCCCCAATTGAGCCGAAACCTTATCTATCGCATTCGACACAGCCAGCTGGACACGGCTCAGCGCAGCCTCCAGGACGATGTCATAGCGTGGGTCGGTCACAGCGCGATTCCAATCAGATCGTGAGACAGGTCACCCTTGTCGGGTCACCTGCCTATTGCCCCGTCAAGGGATTGCCTTTGATCGTTGGATATCGGCTGACTCGACGCCGACTTGCGTTATTTTTTCAAATTGTCACGAATCTCACGCAACAACACGATGTCCTCTGGCGTGGCTGCAGGTGCGGCAGGCGCAGCGGGCGTTTCGTTTTTGATGCGGTTGATCTGTTTGATCATCAGGAAAATCACGAACGCCAAGATCGCGAAATTCAGGGCCACGGTCATGAAATTGCCGTAAGCAAAAACGGCACCGAGTTTCTTGGCATCCGCCAGTGGCAATCCGGCTTGCTGATTGGACAGTGCAATGTAGTAGTTACTGAAGTCGAGGCCGCCTACAACCTTGCCTATCAACGGCATGATCATGTCGTTGACAAGCGAGTCGACAATCTTGCCGAACGCCCCGCCAATGATCACGCCAACGGCCAAATCGACCACGTTGCCTTTGACGGCAAATTCTTTAAATTCGCTTATAAAGCTCATACAGAGGCTCCAGTTTTCTTGCAAAAAGTTACATGAGTGGAAATGTAGGGCAAAAAATGCGACAACTTTCCTAGCTGTTTGGTTAGGGTGTGCCCCCATATATCAGAGGATGTTGCAAAAAAGTCGCAGACTCTCTGGGGGCTCGTCAGACTAAGTCGAGTGAGCGAGCGCAGAAGGAGGCTCCGACCTCCGTTAGAATACGAGGTTGACCCCAATCCAATGTCATCGTCCCATCAGTCCCTAAGGATACCCATGAGCAATCAGCCAGTGGATCAAAGCCGTCGGACATGGGTGACCATGGCCTGCGCCGCCAGTGGTGTAGGCGGCGTGGCCACTGCCATCCCCTTCGTTTCGACCTTTCAACCTTCCGAACGTGCTCGCGCAGCTGGTGCTGCTGTCGAGGCGGACATCAGCGCCCTCAAGCCGGGCGAAATGATGACCGTCGAGTGGCGCGGTAAACCAGTTTGGATCATCAAGCGCACGCCTGAGCAGCTCGAGCAGCTGAATCAGATCGATGGCCAGTTGGCTGATCCGAAATCAGAGCGCAAGCAAGATGAACTCACGCCCGAGTACGCTCGCAATGCACACCGTTCGATCAAGCCTGATGTGATGGTCGCCGTTGGCATCTGTACCCACCTAGGGTGCTCGCCATCGTCCAAATTTCAATCAGGCCCTCAAGCGTCGTTGCCTGATGATTGGCCGGGCGGTTTCCTGTGTCCGTGCCATGGCTCGACTTTCGACCTGGCTGGCCGTGTTTTCAAGAACAAGCCGGCTCCGGATAACCTCGAAGTCCCGCTTCACATGTATTTGTCTGAGACCAAGCTGCTGATTGGTGAAGACAAGAAGGCCTGACAGGAGACAACACAATGGCTGAATTCAAGCAAGCGCCCGCCGGCGCGACTGCTGGCGAGAAACTCCTGACATGGGTGGATAACCGGTTTCCGGCATCCAAACTGTACAAAGAGCATCTCTCCGAGTACTACGCACCTAAGAACTTCAATTTCTGGTATTTCTTCGGCTCACTGGCTTTGCTGGTGCTGGTGATCCAGATCGTGACAGGGATTTTCCTGGTCATGAACTACAAGCCTGATGCTGCCTTGGCCTTCGCCTCGGTGGAGTACATCATGCGTGATGTGCCTTGGGGTTGGTTGGTTCGCTACATGCACTCGACTGGCGCCTCCGCATTTTTTGTGGTTGTGTACCTGCACATGTACCGTGGTTTGATTTATGGCTCGTACCGCACACCGCGTGAACTGGTCTGGATCTTCGGTTGTCTGATCTTTTTGTGCCTGATGGCTGAAGCTTTCATGGGTTATTTGCTCCCATGGGGTCAGATGTCCTATTGGGGCGCTCAGGTGATCATCAACTTGTTCGCTGCGATTCCTTTCGTGGGCCCGGACTTGGCGATTTTGATCCGTGGCGACTACGTGGTGGGTGACGCAACCCTGAACCGCTTCTTCTCGCTGCACGTCATTGCTGTGCCGCTGGTGTTGCTTGGCTTGGTCGTGGCACACATCATCGCCTTGCATGAAGTCGGCTCGAACAACCCGGATGGCGTCGAAATCAAGGAAAAGAAGGATGCCCAAGGTCGTCCCTTGGACGGCATTCCGTTCCATCCTTATTACTCGGTGCACGACCTGATGGGCGTGGGCGGTTTCCTGATGATTTTCACAGCGGTGATCTTCTTCGCGCCTGAGTTCGGTGGCTACTTCTTGGAGTACAACAACTTCATCCCAGCGGACCCATTCAAGACGCCAACGCACATCGCGCCGGTCTGGTACTTCACGCCGTTCTATTCGATGTTGCGAGCCACCAATGACCAAATGGTCAACGTGCTGGCCGCACTCATCGGTTTGGCTGCTGTGATGAACTTGCTTAAGGGTAAGGGTACAGGCCAAGCGAAGTTGGTGGGTCTCGTGGTCTCTGTTGTGGTGATCGCCTTGCTCAAGACCTTTGAAGCCAAGTTCTGGGGTGTCGCCGTCATGGGTGGTGCTGTGGTGATCCTTGCTGGCTTGCCTTGGTTTGACAACAGCCCGGTTAAGTCGATTCGCTATCGTCCAAGCTGGCACAAAATCATCTACGGCATTTTCGTCGTGAACTTTGTGATCTTGGGTTATCTGGGGGTAAAGCCACCATCAGACATCGGTAACTTGGTGTCCCAAATTGGCACGCTGCTGTACTTCGGCTTCTTTGTGCTGATGCCGTGGTGGAGTCGTCTGGGTACCTTCAAACCCGTCCCTGATCGTGTGACTTTCACGCCCCACTGAGCACTCTGATCATCGAAGCAGGAACCTCATATGAAAAAAATCCTAGCCTCCTTGCTGGCAGCCTTCGCCTTGATGTCGGGTGCGCAAGCCAACACAGTCATGGTGTTGGACAAGTTTCCGAAAGAGCGTGTCACCGATTTGGCCGCGCTGCAAAACGGTGCCAAGCTTTTTGTTAATTACTGCCTGAACTGTCATTCCGCCTCTTTTATGCGATTCAATCGCCTGAAAGATATCGGCCTGACTGATCAGCAGATCAAAGACAACCTGCTATTCCCTACCGACAAGGTGGGGGATGTCATGAAGGTGTCTCTGGATCCGAAGGATGCCAAAGCTTGGTTCGGCGCCACGCCGCCTGACCTGACTTTGATTGCTCGCTCCAGCGCCAGCTCAAATGGTTCTGGCCCTGACTACTTGTACACCTACCTGCGCAGTTTCTACCGTGATGAGTCCCGCCCAACAGGTTGGAATAATCTGGTGTTCCCTAACGTGGGCATGCCCCATGCGCTGTGGGAACTACAGGGCCAGCGCGCAGCCAAATTTGTGGAAAAAGAAGACCAACACAATCCTGGCAAAAAGGTGCACGAGTTCGAGGGGTTCGAGCAGCTGACGCCTGGGACGTTGTCGCCGCAGGCGTACGACAGCGCTTCTGCTGATTTGGTTGCTTATTTGCAATGGATGGCTGAGCCTGTGCAGAGTCAGCGTAGTCGTCTGGGCGTGGGTGTGCTGATCTTTTTGGCCATTTTCACCTTCATCGCTTGGCGTCTGAATGCGTCGTTCTGGAAAGACGTGAAGTAATTTGTTGTTTTGTGGTGGACCTCACCACGTGCGTTTTTTGACTCTCAGGAGCTCACCGCCATGATGGTGCTTTACTCCGGAACGACGTGCCCTTATTCGCACCGTTGCCGTTTTGTTTTGTTTGAAAAAGGCATGGATTTTGAAATCCGTGACGTCGATATCTTCGCTAAACCTGAAGACATCGCTTTGATGAACCCCTACAACGAGGTGCCTATCCTTGTTGAGCGCGACTTGATTTTGTATGAGTCGCACATCATCAATGAGTACATCGATGAGCGCTTTCCACATCCTCAATTGATGCCCGGCGATCCAGTTGCGCGCGCACGTGTGCGTTTGTTTCTGCTGAACTTCGAGAAGGAGTTGTTTGCCCACGTCAATGTGCTGGAAGGCCGTGGACTCAAAGGCAACGACAAGCAATTGGACAAGGCGCGCGCGCAAATTCGCGATCGCTTGACGCAGCTTGCACCTATCTTTTTGAAGAACAAGTACATGCTGGGAGATGACTTCTCCATGCTGGACGTGGCGATTGCGCCTTTGCTGTGGCGTTTGGATTACTACGGCATTGAACTGTCGAAGAATGCATTGCCATTGCTGAAGTACGCTGAACGCATCTTCTCTAGGCCTGCGTACATCGAGGCGCTGACGCCTGCTGAAAAAGTGATGCGTAAGTGATCCTGTTACCTGAGCTTCATCGTCCCCAATGAGCATGCCTACTGACCAAGAAGCCCAAGGGTCGTCTACGCGGCCTTATTTAATTCGTGCTTTGCACGATTGGTGTACAGACAACGGGTTCACACCCTATTTGGCTGTGTATGTGGACCGTGCTGTTCAGGTACCACGCGAGTACGTTAAAAACAACGAAATCGTGCTGAACGTCAGTTTTGAGGCGACCAGCAACCTTCAGTTGGGCAATGAGTTCATTGAATTCAAAGCACGCTTTGGCGGTATGGGGCGTGATATCTCGGTGCCGATCGACCATGTGATCGCCATCTATGCACGCGAGAACGGGCAGGGCATGGCCTTTCCAGTGCCCACGTCCTTGGGTGGTGATGGTGTTGATTCACCTTCGTCGCCTGATGATGGCAGTGGCCTTGCCTCGGCCTCTGATCCTGTCGCTGAGGTGTTGGTCGACACGCCGGATGATCGGCGGCCGCCATCGCTGAGCTTGGCTCGTACAGGCAAACAGGGCGCGCCGCAAGTGGCGACTAAAGAGCGCCCAACGATGAAATCGGTCGAGATCACTGCGTCCAACAAACCCGTTGATGGAGCAGATGAGCCGACAGATACGCCGCCGCCCAGTGGCGGTGGGCGTCCTTCGTTGCGCCGGATAAAATAGATCAAATTACGATGTATAATTGACTCTCTGATCGGTAGTTGATCAGAGATCACTCAGGTTGGTAACAACCTTGTGTCGCCGGCTTAGCTCAGTTGGTAGAGCAACCGCCTTGTAAGCGGTAGGTCGTCAGTTCGAATCCGACAGTCGGCACCAGTCATGTAAAAGCTTGCAGCGTTAGTTATATCTAACACTGCAAGTTTTTTTTTGTGCAAAAGACCTTGTTTAGCATGTTCAGTTTCACAGCCGCGCTTGCAAGTTGTCCCCTGAATCTGTGGATAACCTTGTTATTAAACATGGCGTAGGGATGTGCAGCCTAGGGCGGCATACACTGTGCCTTTAAATGAGGCAGCACCATGCAAGTCTTCATCAAGAAAAACTCACAGGAGCACGTTTTTGAGCATTCACCTCGGTAAGCACAGTCTGAGCATTCCTTGTGCAGGCTGCGGTCGCAAGACAGTGATGACACTGGGCCGGCTTAAGGCGAACGCCACCTTCATTTGCGCTGGATGCGGCGCGTCGATCACAGCGGACCTCCGCGACGTCGAGAATCAACTCAAGGCGACGCTCGAAAAAGACAGGCCAAAGGCGCTGAACACCTGAGCAAATGATGGGGCTGGGGCTTATTGCGCGACAAGCTTGTTGAGCTCGATCAGATCTTCTGGTTTGAGCACGCCGATGGCCTGCTTGAGTTTGACGGACCCCACGATCACGTCATAGCGTGCTTTGTAGAGGTCTTTTTGGGTGCTGGTGACTTGAGTTTGCGCATCCAACACATCCTTGTTGATCCGCACCCCGACGCGGTACCCCAGTTGTGTGGCTTCTAAGGCCAGCTTGGCTGATGTTTCTGCTGCTTCGTAGGCCTTGACCTGCGCCAGACCCGATTGCACGCCTGAGAACGCTTGGCGTGTGATCAGTGAGACCGTGCGTTTGGCCAGATCCACATCACGTTCGGCCTTTTCTTGTAAGGCCAGCACTTCCTTGACTCTGTTTTGCACTGAGCCGCCTGCGTACAGTGGCATGTTCAATTCCAATCCAATGGATGCGGTGTTGCCAGCTGAACTTTTGAGTGAAGCGCTGGCGGAGTCGATGCCGGTGCGAGACAGTTTGGCGACGGCATCAAGGACTGGCATGTGGCCGGCCTTGGCCTTGTCTACTTCGAGTTTAGCGACGACCAGCCCGACATTGGCTTTGCGAACGCTGGGTGATTGGTCAGCCTGGGCAACCCAGTCGCTCATTTTGCCTGGGGCCAATGCGTCTAGTTTGACTGGCGTCAGCAGGGGGCTGGGCTTGACATCGGCGCGGCCTACGAGTTGGTCCAGTGCGATGTGTTTGACCTGCAGATCATTGGTGGCGGCAATTTCTTGGGCAGCAGCCAAGTCGAACCTAGCTTGGGCTTCTCGTGTGTCGGTGATGGTGGCATTGCCGACTTCAAAATTGCGTTTGGCAGAGGCCAATTGTTCTGACAGGCCTTTCTTGTTGGCTTGTGTCGTATTAAGCACATCCTCAGCTGACAGCACGTCGAAGTACGCTTGGGTCAGTTTGGTTGCCAACTCGTTCTCAGCGATGGTGAGGTCTGCTTGTGCCGCGATCAGCGCTTGTTCGGCTTGGTCAACCTTGGCCGAGTCAGCTTGGTTGAACAGCGTTTGTTTGGCCGTTAAACCAATGGTGCGACTGGTCGATGTTGAATTGCCACCAGGGGGTAGGTTATACAACTGTGCTTGTGCCAATTGGTTCGCGGTTGGCTGCGTCGCGGCTTCAAAGCGGCTGCGGGTCAAAGCGCCACCCAGTCCCAGTGAGGGCCGAAACAGGGCATGCGCTTGTTCAGTTTGGTATTGCACTGACTCAGCCTGTGCTTTGGCAGACAGGTAGGCGGCGTCGTAGCCTTTGGCGGCCTGATAGAGATCAACCAAATTTTCGGCTTGAGCAAAGCCACAAGCCACTGTGCTCAAGCAGGCCATGGCGGCAACCTGAACGAGCGGGCGCCAGCGTGCTGAGGCGATAGGGCCGTTGGGTGAGGTTGGCGATGGTGCTGACTTGGACATGTCTTGTTCCTTGATGTAGAGCGATTTTCAGAATTGAAAGCGGCTGGGTTCGGTGAAGCCAGCCAAGCGTGTGGCCACCGTATCAAACAACACTTGGGTGCTGAATTGGGTGTCGCTCACGCGTGTGTAGAGGGTGGCTTGCATGACGGGTTCGTGGCCGACAATGGCCAGCAAGCGGCCGCCTGTTTTGAGTTGATCCAGCAGGTTTTTAGGCATCTCGGCCACAGACCCGGTTAGCAAAATGGCGTCGTATGGGGCCTGTCCTGCGTACCCGGCGCTGCCATTGGCTTGAACGATCTCTGCGTTGTTCACGGATGCGTTGCGCAAGTTGGCGCGAGCGATGCTGGCCAACGAGGCGTCTGATTCGAGCCCGATGACGCGTTGCGATTTGTGGCCCAGCAGGGCAGTCACGTAGCCAGTGCCTGCGCCGATGTGCAGCACCGTGTCGCGCTTGCTGAGGTTCAAATCTTGCACGAGCCGCGCCTCGACACGAGGTGCCAGCAGGTAGCGCCCTGCACCCAGAGGGATCTCGATGTCCATGAAGGCATGGGCTTTGTGGTCGGCTGGGACAAAATCTTCACGGCGAACGGCCGACAACAGGGCCAGCACCGAGGTGTCTAGGACATCCCAAGGGCGGATTTGTTGCTCAATCATGTTGAAGCGGGCTTGTTCGACGTTCATGCTTTGCATCCTACGGTGAGCGATAAGGGAAGATAATCGGGATAAGTCATAGATTCTAAGAAGAGTTCGCTCCAAATCGGCGTTTCCCCCACATGGTGATGTCATCGAGGAAGCTGTAAATCACAGGGACAACGACCAAGGTCAGCAGTGACGAGGCCATGACGCCACCGATCACGGCCTGCCCCATGGGCGCGCGTTGTTCAGCGCCCTCTGTCAAGGCCAAGGCCAATGGCAGCATGCCGAACACCATGGCCAAGGTGGTCATCAAGATGGGGCGCAAGCGCACTCTGGCCGCCAGTAGCAGTGCTTCGCGACGCGGTAGGGGCTCGCTGTTGTCGTCTTCACCGCTTTGACCTAGTCGGGCACGGTTGGCAAAGTCAACCAACAAAATGGCATTTTTGGTGACCAAGCCCATCAGCATGATGATGCCGATGACCGAAAACATATTGAGCGTGGAGCCAAATACCAGCAAGGTGACGACGACGCCGATCAAGGTCAATGGCAGCGAGCTCATCAAGGCGATGGGTTGCAAGAAGCTGCGGAACTGTGATGCCAAGATCATGTAGATGAAGATCACGGCCAGCCCCAGTGCCGATGCCGCGTAAGAAAACGCTTCTTTCATGTCCTTGGTCGATCCGCCAAAGCGATAGCGGTAGCCGGTTGGCCATGGGGTTTTGTCCAGCATGGCTTTGATGTCAGCCGATACCTCGCCCATTGATCGACCTGTGACGTTGGCGGTGAGTTCGACCTCTCTGTTCAAGTCTCGGCGGTTGATTTGTGTGGGGCCTTGGCCTTCGATGATGTCGGCCACTTGGTGCAAGCGGATGATGCGCGGGCGGCCTTGTGCATCGACGCCGGCCACCAAGGGCAGGTCGCGCAGATCGGCGCCAGAGCGGCGTGCGTCAGGTCGCAGCGAGACGCGGATGTCGTAGCTTTCTTCGTCCTCGCCCCGCCAGCTGCCAACGGTCTTGCCTTCAACGAGTACTGACAGCGCGTTGCTGATGGTCTCTACGCTCAGACCGAGGTCGGCTGCGGCATCGCGGCGGATGCGAATGTCCAAGGTGGGTTTGTTGGGTTTGAGGCTGCTGTCGATGTCGACCAAGCCGGGGATTTGACGCAAGCGCGACAAGGTTTCTTGGCTGAGTCGGCCGAGCTCGCTCAAGCTGCTGCCTTGTATGGATACTTGAATGGGCTTTTGACCACCGACTGAGTCAAGCAAGCCAACGTGGGTGATGGTGATATCGGGCAGTTGTGATAAGGCTTGGCGCAAGGGGGCTGACAACTGGTCAACGGATCGTTTGCGCTCATGGCGGTCTTTGAGCCGCACGTAGATGCTGACCTGGTTGCGACCCAAGGCGAAGCCCGTGTTGATGGTTGACAAGGTATAGCTGACTTCGGGTAGTTTGCGTACCAGTGCTTCGACTTCGTGGGTGCGCAGTTCGGTGGCTTGTAGCGATGTGCCTGCCGGTGTGTAGAAGTTGATGAAGGTCTCTGAGTAGTCTGCTTTGGGGACGAATTCGGTCCCCATTAAAGGCATCAAGGCCACGCTGGCGACCAAGCTGGCGCCTGCCACCAGCAGTGTCCACCATGGGTGATCTAAGGCAGCAGACAGTAGGTTTTGGTAGCCTAGACTGAGGGATGAAGACCAACGGTCAACGGCTGATGTGACCCTGCCGATGCTGTTGTCATACCAAGATCGGGCTTGCATGCCTGCGCCATGGCGATGGATGGCTGGGTCATGCCAAATGCTCGACAGCATGGGGTCTAGGGTGAAGCTGACGAACATGGAGATCATCACCGCGGCGACGATGGTGATGCCGAACTCATGGAAGAACTTGCCAATGATGCCGCCCATGAAGCCGATGGGTAGGAACACAGCCACGATCGACAAGGTGGTGGCGAGCACGGCCAAGCCAATTTCACGCGTGCCGTCGATGGATGCTTGAAAGGCAGACTTGCCCATCTGCACATGGCGCACGATGTTCTCTCGCACCACGATGGCGTCGTCAATCAGCAGGCCTACGCACAGGCTCAAGGCCATCAAGGTGATCATGTTGATTGAAAAACCAAACACATGCATGAAGAAAAAAGTGCCGATGATGGAGATCGGTAGTGTCAAACCGGTGATCACGGTCGATCGCCATGAATTCAAGAACAAGAAGACGATGGAGATGGTCAGCAACGCGCCCTCAAGCAAGGTCTCGCGTACGTTGTTCACGCTCACGCGGATGGGGCGGCTGTTGTCGCGGATCACGCTCAGTTTCATGTCCGTTGGCAGCTCGCTCTGGACTTGCTGGACCACGCTTTGCAGGCCGGTGACGACATCAAGGGTGTTCTCACCTTGTGACTTGATGACCTCAAGGGCCAGTGTGCGTTGGCCGTTGAACAGGGCCAGTGAGTCAATCTCTTGCGGGCCGTCAATGACGTCGGCTACTTGGCTCAAGCGGATGGGCTGGCTCGCTCGGGTGGCCACAATCAGGCGCTTGAAATCATCGACGGTTTTGAGCCGTGCGTCGATCTGCACGACACGGTCGTAGTCCAGCGTGCGCACGCTGCCTGCAGGCTGCGTCTGGTTTTCAAGGCGCACCGCGTTGGCGATTTGCTCGGGTCGTACACCAAGCGCTTGCAGGGCTTGGGGCCTGAGGTAGACGTTGATTTGGCGTTTGAGGGAGCCCACCAAGTTGACGTTGCCAACGCCCTGCACGTTTTCTAGCCGTTTGCGCAGAACCTGGTCGGCATACGTTGTCAGTGCCTGAGGGCTTTGCGAGGCATGGGGCGAGGTCAGCGCGAGTGAATAGATAGGGCGGTTGGCTGGATCGAATCGCAGCACGCGCGCTTCTTTGACTTCGTCTCGAAACAGCGGGCGGATGCTGGAGAGTTTCTCACGCACATCATCTGCTGCGCGGCGGCCGTCGACGTCCAAGTTGAATTGGACGATCACCACCGAGCTGCCTTCGTATGAGCGTGAAACCAGTTGGCTGATGCCCGCTACGGTGTTGATGGCTTCCTCGACTTTGCGGGTCACCTCCGCTTCAACGATCTCTGGTGAGGCGCCAGGGTATTCAATTTGAACGGCCAGCGTGGGCAGTTCAATTTCTGGGAACTGGTCGACCTTGAGTCGTTGGTACGAGAACAGGCCCATCACGACCAAGGCAAGCATGGCCATGGTGGCCAGGACGGGGTTGTTGATCGACAGGCGGGTGAACCACATGGAATCGTTTGCCGATCAGGGTTGTGTGTTGGCGATGTCAAGTCGCACGGCTTGACCTTCTCGCATGGTGCCGGAGGCGTTGCGAGCGATGTGATCACCAAGCTGGAGGCCATCTATCACTTCTAATAAGGGCTTGCCGTCTGAGCCGGTGCCCGCTTGCGGCCCTAAGGTGACTTTGGCTTTCAGTACCTTGCCCTTGGTTATGCGCAGTACCTGATCTTGGCCACTGTCTTTGGTGACGGCACTGCTGGGTATAGCCAACACATCGCGCTTGTCCAGTGTGATTTGGCCTTGTGCATACAGGCCTTGGCGTAAAGCAGGGTTGGCCGTCAAAGACAGGTAGACCATCACCGCGCGTGTGTCTGCTGTGGCGCTGGGGTTGATGCGTGCGACACGTGCTTGCAAACCGGGCTCTATGCCGTCAATGTGCAATGTGGCTGTGGCGCCGATTTTGATCTGTGTGACGTCTTGTTGGCTCAAAGGTGCTTGTAGCTCTAGGGTGGACAGATCGACCACTTCGACGATGCGTGCATCTATGCCGACCCGCTCGCCTGCTTGAACGAAACGTTGTGAAATCAAACCGTTGATGGGCGCACGGACGACGGTGTCTTTCAGTGATTTGGCAGCCAGGTCGACAGCCGCCTGAGCGGCGTCGAATGTCGCTCTGGTGGCGGCTGCGTTGGATAAGGAGGTGTCCAGCGCGTTGCGCGAGATGAAGCCTTGTTTGACCAAAGCTTGGTTGTTGTCCAGCGTTTGTTGCGCAATTTGCCATTGCGCTTTGGCGGAGGCCGCTTGTTGGCTTGCCTGCTGCAAACGTGTGTTGAACTCTTGTGCGTCGAGTTGGCCGATAACTTGGCCTGCTGTGACCTTGTCGCCCTCGCGAACGAGTAAGGTCAACAACTCGGCTGCGACTTTGGCCTTGACGATGGCTGAGCGCTGCGCCGTCAGGCTGCCCGACACAGGGAGCGTGCGTGAAAAAGGTTGGCTGCTTACCTTGATCGCATCGTTTGGCCCCAGCACCATCACCTCAGACTGTACGGTGGCGGCACTTTGTGCCAGTTCGCCTTGCTGTGCCTTGCGGTTCATGATGGCCCGGCCAATGCTGCCGCCGAGTACCGTCAGGCCGACCGCCAAGGCGATCCATTTCGTTTTGCTTTTCATGGTGAACCATGTGGGTTGGACTCGGTGCGCACTTCAATACCGCGCAATAGCAAGTCGATTTGGGTGCTCATGAAGCGCTCAGGGTCTAGCGGCACCGGATTGGCGGTGCAGACAGAGGTGCACTGGCGATAGAGTATTAAAAACTGTAGAGGGGCGATCATGGCATGCACCACGGAGGTGACATCCATCGGCCTGAACTCACCCCGGTTGATGCCGCGTTGAATGGTTCGGGCCAGCAGATCATGGCTGGGCGCAACGACCTCGTCGACGTAGAACTGAGCCAATTCGGGGAAGCTGCGTGCCTCGGACATGATCAGCATGAGCAGGCCAGATGCTTTGGATGCGCCCACACGCGACCACCAAGTTTGAGCAAGCAGTTGCAGCAAGTCTGAGGTGCTGCCGCCAAAAGAGGTGACGATCTCTTCGCCTTCCACAATCACCTGTGTCAGGTAGGCCTGCACCACGGCTTTGAACAAGGCATCTTTGCTGGGGTAGTACAAATACAGCGTGCCCTTGGAGACGCCGGCCAATTTGGCGACGTCTTCGGATCGGGTTGCAGCCAAGCCGTTTTCAACGAACAAGGTCAGGGCGGCTTCCAGCAATTCGTGCGGACGCGCGGACTTGCGGCGTTGTCGAACACCGGTCAGGCGAGGGGCCGAGTCGCTAGGGCTGGCAGCGGGTGGTTGATTCAAGGGCATGAGGAATAACTGACCTATGGGTCAGTAATGTAGCCCGGTGTGGTCTCACTGGTCAAACCTGCTACGCTTTATTGGCGCTTTTGCAGACACGTACTTGTGACACGTCAAATGGACAGACCTCAACCCCAAGATCGGGCCGCTTATGCCCACATCAGCACCATCACCACACGCTGGATGGACAACGACATCTACGGGCATGTGAACAACGTGACCTACTACAGCTACTTTGATACGGCAGTGAACCGTTATTTGATTGAAGCTGGGGTGCTTGATATCCACGGGGGTGATGTCATTGGGCTGGTGATCGAGACCCATTGCAATTATTTTGCTCCGCTGGCCTTCCCGAAGAATGTGGATGCGGCCATCCGCGTGGCACACATCGGCAAGAGCAGCGTGCGCTATGAAATCGGTTTGTTCGATGAGGGTCAAGAGATGTCAGCAGCGAGCGGCCATTTCGTCCATGTTTATGTGGACAGGGAAACACGACGACCTGCGGTGCTGTCCGATGCTTTTGTCCAAGTCTTGAAGTCTTTGCAAGTGGCGTGATGGACTGAGGGTTTGTACTGCCCTCTATGGCGTGCCATGTGGATATCCCACGTTTATGATCCATTTTTAATCTGATACCGGGCGTTTCCTCTTTGCGCATGGCGGATCGATTTAACCGTTTTATTTTCAGAAGGTTGTCTGTATGAGCTTGATGGGCCAAATGATGCACAAGCCGCTTTTGATCTCTTCGCTGCTGGAGCATGCGGAGCGTCACAACGGGGATATCGAGATCGTGTCCAAGCGTGTAGAGGGTGACATCCACCGCGCCAACTGGAAGAGCATTGCGCTGCGTTCGCGCAAGCTGGCTCAAGCACTGGCCCGCCTTGGTCTGCAAGCGGGCGACTGCGTGGGGACGCTGGCATGGAATGGCTACCGCCACATCGAGATCTATTACGGCGTTTCAGGCTCGCAACTGGTTTGTCATACGATCAACCCACGCTTGTTCCCGCAGCAAGTGGCGTGGATCATTGAAGATGCCCAGGACAAGGTCATCTTTGTGGACAGCAACATCTTTCCGCTGATTGAGAAGCTTGCGCCGATGTTGGCTTGCGTCAAACATGTGGTGGTGATGGCGGCACGCGAGAACATGCCTCGCGAGTCAGCTTTGACCAATCTGCTTTGCTACGAAGAGCTGCTCGACGCTGAAGACGGTCAATATCAGTGGCCCGAGTTTGACGAGAACACAGCCGCCAGCATTTGCTATACCTCGGGCACAACAGGCAACCCCAAGGGCGCCGTGTATGCACACCGCTCAACGGTGTTGCATGCGTTTGCCGCCGCTTTGCCCGACGCCATGTGCTTGAAGGCGACCGACACGGTGTTGCCTGTGGTGCCGATGTTCCACGTCAACGCCTGGGGCATTCCCTACGCGGCTGCTTTGGTGGGCTGCAAGCTGGTGATGCCAGGGCCACACATGGATGGGGCGTCGCTGTACAACCTGTTCGAGCAAGAAAAAGTCACCATGAGTGCCGGTGTGCCAACCATCTGGTTGGGCTTGCTCAACCATGTCAAGGCCAATGACCTGAAGTTCAGCACCTTCAAGACGACGATCATTGGCGGCTCGGCTTGCCCACCAGCCATGATCCGTACGTTTGAGAACGACTACGGCATCGAAGTCATCCACGCTTGGGGTATGACGGAGTTGTCACCCATAGGCACGCTGGGGCGCTTGAAGTCCAAGCACGCTGATTGGTCAACAGAAGACAAGCAAAAGTTGCTCGAAAAGCAAGGCAAGTCCATCTTCGGCATCGACATGCGCATTGTGGACACTGAAGGTCAGGTGCTGCCTTGGGATGGCAAGTCCCCGGGAGACTTGGAGGTGCGTGGCCACTGGGTCATCAGCAGCTACTTCAAGGTGGACAAGTCACCCTTGCATGACGGTTGGTTCCCGACGGGCGACGTGGCCACCATTGACCCGGATGGCTATATGCAGATCACAGATCGCTCCAAAGATGTGATCAAGTCAGGCGGCGAGTGGATTGGCTCCATTGACCTTGAAAATGTGTTGATGGGTCACCCTGCGGTGCATGAGGTTGCGGCCATCGCCTGTGCTCACCCAAAGTGGGACGAGCGCCCGCTGATGGTGGTCGTCAAGAAGCCGGGCGCGGAGGTGAGCGTGGCCGAGTTGCTGGCTTTCTATGAGGGCAAGATCCCTAAGTGGCAAACGCCAGATGACGTGGTGTTTGTGGACGAGTTGCCGCATACCGCGACAGGCAAAATCTACAAGCTCAAGCTGCGTGAGGACTTCAAAAATCACAAGCTGCCTACGGCTTGATGAGCACCATGAAAGCGCCTTTGGGCGCTTTTTTGATGGTGAAATGCCATGCCTGCTAAAGCAGTGCAATAATGATATTTATTCAGACAATAAGTCTTGTCAGAATTGAGTTGACAACTTTTCTCTCAACGAACGCCTCAACGAGATTGCCATGAGCACCACTTACCAAGTCACTGACGGCGTGGCCGTCATCACCCTGGCGAATCCGCCTGTTAACGGTCTGGGTCAAAGCACACGCGCTGGCGTGGTGGATGGCATCCAAAAGGCCAATGCCGATGCAGGCGTGCAGGCTGTCGTCATCATTGGCGGTGGCAAGGTGTTTTGTGGCGGTGCTGACATCAAAGAATTCGGCTCGCCCAAGGCCTTTGCTGAACCCAATCTGCATGTGACGATTGAAGTGCTTGAGCAGTCAGCCAAGCCCGTTATCGCCGCCATTCATGGCGTGGTCATGGGTGGTGGACTTGAGTTGGCACTGGGCTGTCATTACCGCGTGGCCGTATCGGGCGCCCAAATTGCACTGCCTGAGGTGAACATTGGCTTGGTTCCCGGTGCAGGTGGTACACAGCGCTTGCCGCGTGTGTTGGGCGTTGACATGGCCCTTCAAATGATCACGACCGGTGTGTCCGTCCCCAGCGACAAACTGGCCAAGGCACCGGGTCAAAAACTGCTCGATAAAGTGGTTGTGGGTGATTTGCTGCAAGCGGCGCTCGCGTTTGCCCAAGACGTGGCTGCTGTGCGGCCCTTGCCGTCCGTGCGCAACCTGAGCGTGACAGCACCGGTTGATCCGGAAGCCTTCAACAAAGCACGCGCAGATTTGGCCAAGACGCGCAAAAACCTGCAAGCACCGCAGCGTTGCGTGGATTGTGTTGAAGCGGCCACCAAGCTGGATCTGGACGCAGGCATTGCTTTTGAGCGTGAGGTGTTCGACAAGCTGGTGACCAGCGAGCAGGCCCAAGCCTTGCGACACGCGTTTTTCGCTGAGCGTGCAGCCAGCAAAATCCCCGATGTGCCTGACAGCACTGTGACTCGGCCTATCAACAAAGTCGCCGTGATTGGTGCGGGCACCATGGGTGGCGGCATCACCATGTGCTTCCTCAATGCGGGCATCCCCGTCACCATGCTGGAGATGAAGCAAGAGGCCATCGACCGTGGCGTCGCCATCATCCGCAAAAACTACGAAGCTCAGGTTGCCAAGGGCAAGCTGACGCAAGACAAGTACGAGCAACGCATGAGCTTGCTCACCATGACCTTGAGCTACGACGACATCACCCAAGCCGACATGGTCATCGAAGCCGTGTTCGAGGATCTGGGCGTCAAGTCGCAGGTCTTCGCCAAGCTGGATGCGGTGATGAAGCCGGGCGCCATCTTGGCATCCAACACGTCGACCTTGGATGTCGACAAGATTGCTGAGGTGACCAGCCGTCCTGGTGACGTGGTGGGATTGCACTTCTTCAGCCCAGCGAACGTGATGCGCCTGCTTGAAGTGGTGCGCAGCAAGCACACAGCCAAAGACGTGATGGCCACGGTCATGCAAGTGGCCAAGAAGATCAAGAAGGTCGCAGTGGTATCTGGGGTGTGCGATGGCTTCATTGGCAACCGCATGTTTGAGCAGTACGTGCGCCAAGGCTTCTTCTTGGTTGAAGAGGGCGCCACGGTTCAGCAAGTTGACAAGGCGGCTGAAGCCTTTGGTTTTGCCATGGGCCCGTTCCGTGTCGGCGATCTGGCCGGTAACGACATCGGCTTTGCAATCCGCAAGCGCCGTTATGTTGAGAAACCTGATGTGATGTACAGCAAAGTGGGTGATGCCATTTGCGAGTTGGGCCGCTTTGGTCAAAAGGTAGGCAAGGGCTGGTATGACTACGAAGTCGGCAAGCGCGAGCCAGTGCCTTCTGCCGAGGTGCAGGGCTGCATTGACAAAGTGCGCGCTGCCAAGGGCCTGACGGCTCGCACCATCAGCGATGAAGAGATCGTGAACCGCTTGGTGCTGTCCATGGTCAATGAGGGCGCGATGATCTTGCAAGAGGGCATTGCCAGCAAAGCCTCTGACCTCGACATGGTTTACCTGACCGGCTATGGCTTCCCTGTGTACCGTGGTGGCCCCATGTTGTATGCCGACATGATGGGTCTGACCAAGGTGATGGCGTTGATGAAGACGTTCCAGCAAAATCCAAACGATGACGGCAAGTTCTGGGAGCCCGCACCTTTGTTGGCTAAGCTGGCTGCCGAAGGCAAAACCTTCTGCTGAAGTTGATCGCTGAGGTCACCTGAACACCAGCAAACAGCCCAGCTTGAGCCATGCGCCCGGGTTGGGCTTTTTTGCGCCCTCATTTGAATTGAACGAGTACAGACCACCATGACGCACCGCGCCACCCTCGACTTTTTGCTGCACGACTGGCTACATACAGAAGGCCTGTGTCAACGGGCACGCCACGCTGATCACAACCGCGAGACCTTTGATGCGGTGCTGGATCTGAGTGAGAAGATCGCGCTAGAGCAGTTCGCCCCATTTAATCGGCTCACCGATGTGCAGGAGCCCGCGTTCGATGGCACCACAGTGCATTTGCCCAAAGAAACCGCTGAGGCCTTGCAGGCTTTCACCGATGCGGGCTTGATGGCCGCCAGCAAGGATGCTGAACTGGGCGGCATGCAGTTGCCCAACGTGCTTGAAATCGCGTCGATGAGCTTTTTCTACAAGGCCAGCGTGTCGATTGCGGTCTATCACATGCTCACCCGTGGCAACGCCAACACGATTTTGGCTCACGGCACACCGCAGCAAATCGAGGTCTTTGCCAAGCCGGGTTTGGAGGGGCGCACCTTCGGCACGATGTGTTTGAGTGAGCCTCAAGCGGGCTCCAGCTTGTCGGACGTGTCCACCAAGGCTGTGCCTGACATCCATGGCGACAACAACGGCCCGGCTGACTGGACCCAAGATGCGCTGGGTCCACGCTATCGCCTGAAGGGCAACAAGATGTGGATATCGGGCGGCGAACACGAGATGGGTGAGAACATCCATCATTTGGTGCTGGCCAAAATCCCCGGTGAGGACGGCAAACCGGTCGCGGGCGTCAAAGGCATCTCTCTGTTCATCGTGCCGCGCAAGCTGGTGACGCAAAGTGGTGCCATCACCGCACAACACAACGATGTGGCGTTGGCCGGCTTGAACCACAAGTGCGGCAACAGAGGCACGGTCAATACCTTGCTCAACTTTGGTGAGGGCAAGTTCCCAGTCAGCGGCCAAGCTGGGGCGGTGGGTTATCTGATTGGCAAACAAGGTGAGGGCCTCAAGTGCATGTTCACCTTGATGAACGAAGCCCGTATCAGCGTGGGTATAGTTGCGACGATGCTGGGTTATGCCGGATACGAGGCCTCGCTTGAGTACGCCAAGCAACGCCCGCAAGGCCGCCTTATGGGCGCTGGTGGCAAGAACCACAGCGCCCCGCAGATCCCGATCATTGCGCATGCCGACGTCAAGCGCATGCTGATGATGCAAAAGGCCATCGCCGAGGGTGGCTTGGCACTGGGGCTGTTGTGCGCGCAATTGGTGGACGACGAGCAGACAGGCTCAGGCGGCGAAGCAGAGAAAGCCGGTTTGTTGCTTGAGTTGCTCACCCCGATCGCCAAGAGCTGGCCCAGCGAGTGGGCCGTAGAGGCCAACAGTTTGGCCATTCAGGTGCTGGGCGGCTACGGCTACACGCGCGACTTCCCCGTTGAGCAGTACTGGCGTGACAACCGCTTGAACATGATCCATGAAGGCACGCATGGCATTCAAGGCCTGGACTTGTTGGGACGCAAGGTGGTCATGAACGGTGGCAAAGCCTTGAGCGTGCTGGCTGAGCGCATCAGCGAGACGATACAAAAAGCCAGCCACGTTGATGGCTTGGGTGGGCATGCCAAGGCACTGGCCAAGGCACTTCAAGCCATTGACCATGCCACCAAATCAGCGTGGTCGACAGGCTCGCCCGAAGAGGCCTTGGCCAACGCAACACCGTATCTGCAAGCTTTTGGGCACACCGTGCTGGCCTGGATTTGGTTGGAGCTGGCGGTGGTTGCCAAAGCGGCTCAAGCCACTGGTGACTGGGACAAGGGCCCCTTGGGGGCTGGCTTCTTAAAAGGTAAATTGGCTTGCGCTGATTACTTCTTTAACTACGAGTTGCCCAAAATTGATGCCTGGCTGGGCGTGGTGGCAAGACGTGACATGACCTGTGCACAAGCCCAGGTTGATTGGTTCTAACTAAATAGGAAAAACATGATTCGACACATTGTGATGTGGACGCTCAAGCGCCCTGAAGACGCCGCCAAGGTCAAGTCCTTACTGGACAGTTGCAAGACGCTGGTGCCCGGTATCCATGAATTTGATGTGGGCATCAAAACCGATGGGCTAGAGGCCAACTGCGACGTGGTGTTGATCTCGACGTTCGAGGATGCGGCCACGCTCGCCGCCTACCAGCCGCATCCCCACCATCAAGGTGTGGTGGCTCAGATCAAAGAGATGGCGGCTACCCGTCATGTTGTTGACTACAACTGCTAAAGGGCAGGTCATGAACGCATCACGCAAAGTACAACAATTGTTTGACCTCACAGGCAAGACTGCGCTGGTCACCGGTGGCTCACGGGGCTTGGGGCTGCAAATGGCATTTGCCCTGGGTGAGGCGGGCGCCAAGGTGGTGGTCAGTTCACGCAAAGAAGGTGATCTGCAAGAAGCGGTTGCTGCCTTGAAAGCAGCCGGTATTGATGCCAGTTATGTGGCTGCCGATGCTGGTAAGCCAGAGGACATTGCGCGCTTGGCTGATGAGGCCTTGGCCCGTTTGGGTGAGATTGACATCCTTGTCAACAACGCAGGGGCAACGTGGGGTGCACCTGCTCAAGATCACCCGCTTGAGGCTTGGGACAAGGTCATGAACCTCAACGTGCGCGGCTATTTTTTGCTGGCTCAGGCTGTGGCCAAACGCAGCATGATCCCTCGCAAGCAAGGGCGCATCATCAATGTGGCCTCGATCGCGGGCTTAGGCGGCAACCCGCCGTTCATGCAAACCATCGCCTACAACACGAGCAAGGGCGCCGTGGTGAATTTCACCCGTGCTTTGGCGTGTGAGTGGGGACACCTTGGCATCCGTGTCAATGCGATTGCGCCGGGGTTTTTCCCGAGCAAGATGACGGCGGGCATTTTGAGCATGGTCGGCGAAGAGACCATTGCGAACCACTCGCCCTTGCTGCGTGTCGGCGATGACGAGGACCTCAAAGGCATCACACTGTTGTTTGCATCGGATGCGGGCAAGCACATCACCGGCCAGATCATGGCTGTGGATGGTGGCGTCAGCGCCCAGACCGGCGGTTAAGTCGAAAGCGAAAGCGTCCATATGGCGATGGCATTTTCAATCCGCATTCCCTTCATTGAGCAAATTGGCTGTGAGTTGCAGCGGTTTGAAGATGGCGAGGCCGAGATCAGTCTGGATGTGCAAGAGCAGCACACCAACTCGTTTGGTGTGGCACATGGCGGTCTGCTGATGACCTTGTTGGATGTGGCCATGGCCCATGCGGCACGCAGTCTGAATTTGTCTCAGACCGATGGCGGGCCGGGTTTGGTCACCATTGAGATGAAGACCACCTTCATGCGGCCTGGGGTCGGCGCCATCCGCGCCTTGGGCAGTGTGCTGCACAGCACGGCTTCGCTGGCCTTCACAGAAGGCAAGGTGCTGGATTCAAAGGGCCGTGTGTGTGCCCACGCCACGGCCACGTTCAAATTTTTGCGCGGTTTACCCGTGTCCGAGCGCGAGGTGCGGCCAGCGGCTGTGCCTGTGTTGCAAGGGCCTGGCTCTGACTAACTGAAGGACACCACACCATGAGCATCATCAATCACCAGATCCTGCTGGCATCGCGCCCCCAAGGCGAAGCCAGCGTCGACAACTTCAAGCTGGTTGAGTCGCCCGTGCCGACGCTTGACCAATTGGCAGATGGGCAGGTGCTGGTACGCCATCACTATCTGTCGCTTGACCCGTATATGCGTGGTCGCATGAATGACAGCAAAAGCTACGCTGAACCACATGCACTGGGCACGGTGATGATGGGCGGCACGGTCGGTGAGGTGCTGCTCAGTAAGCACCCCAAGTTCGTGCCGGGTGACATGGTGCTGGGTATGGGCGGTTGGCAGGAGTACGCCGTGGTCGACGCCAACGTGCGCGGCGTCATGTTGCACAAAGTCGATACGACACACATCCCCTTGTCGGCCTATTTGGGTTCAGTGGGCATGCCCGGCGTAACGGCTTGGTATGGGCTGAACAAAATCATCCAACCCAAAGCCGGTGAGACCGTGGTCGTGAGTGCGGCCAGTGGCGCAGTGGGCAGCGTCGTGGGGCAGTTGGCCAAGGCTCAGGGTTGCCGCGTTGTGGGCGTGGCGGGCGGGCCTGATAAGTGCCGCTATGTGGTTGATGAATTGGGCTTTGATGCCTGCGTCGACTACAAAGCACACCCAGATCCACGGGCGTTTTACAAGGCTTTGAAAGAGGCCACGCCAGAGGGCATCGACGGCTATTTTGAAAACGTGGGCGGCATGATTTTGGATGCGGTGATGCTGCGCATGAACGCCTTTGGTCGCATGGCCATGTGCGGGATGATTGCAGGCTACAACGGCGAGCCCATGCCTTTGCAGAACCCCGCATTGATCTTGGTGAACCGCTTGAAGGTCGAGGGCTTTATCGTCAGTGAACACACCGAGGTTTGGCCTGAGGCCACCCTGACGCTGGGCACGATGGTGGCAACAGGTCAGTTGAAGTTCCGTGAGTCCGTTGCGCAGGGCATCAAAAGCGCCCCAGAGGCCTTTTTGGGGCTGCTCAAAGGCCACAATTTTGGCAAGCAGTTGGTTAAGTTGATTTAAGGGGTGACAACCATGACGACAGCCGTGATCACGGGTGCGGGGAGTGGCTTTGGCTTGGCGTTCGCACGATTGGCCGCCAAGAAGGGCATGAATTTGGTGCTGACCGATGTGCAGCAAGATGCGCTGGATGCGGCGCTGGCGGAGTTGTCCGAGACGGGCGTGCAGGTGGCAGCCCTGTGTGGCGATGTATCCCGGGCAGAGGACGTGCAAGCGCTGGCTGATATGTGTATGGAACGCTTTGGCGCACCGCATCTTGTCATCAACAACGCGGGTGTGGCACACGGCGGTCTGATCTGGGAGCACACACAGCGTGATTGGGAATGGGTGCTGGGCGTCAACCTGTTTGGTGTGATCCATGGTTTGCGCATCTTCACGCCCATCATGCTGGAGGCAGCCCGCAAGGATCCAGCTTGGCAGGGGCACATGGTCAACGTGGCCTCGATGGCGGGCTTGTTGAACTCACCCAATATGGGCGCCTACAACGTCAGCAAGCATGCCGTGGTCAGCCTGTCAGAAACGCTGTATCAGGATCTGGCCTTGGTGACCGAGCAAGTGCATGCTTCTGTGCTGTGCCCTTACTTTGTGCCGACAGGCATCCATCTGTCTCACCGCAATCGCCCAGCGGCACTGCGCAGCGAAGGCAAACCAACGCCCAGCCAAATGATCGCGCAGGCGATGAGCACCAAGGCAGTCACGTCAGGCAAGGTGACGGCCGACGATACAGCCCAATTGGTGTTTGATGCCGTTGAGGCGAGGCAGTTCTACATTTACACCCACCCACAAGCCCTGGGCATCGTGCAAACGCGGCTGGAAGATGTCATCCAAGCCCGTAACCCGACGGATCCTTTTTCAGGCAAACCTGAGATCGGTGAGCGCTTGCGTCAGGGCTTGCGCGAGGCCATGAACAAAGCGGACTGAGTGGCTGATGCGTCGAGCAGGGCGCTTACTTGGCGTCTTGCTCGCGGTGGCGTGCCAGCACCACGCCGCGTGGTGCAAAGCGCTGCACCAGTTGCTCGACACAGTAGACCGATCGGTGTTGGCCGCCTGTGCAGCCTAGTGCCACGGTCACGTAGCTGCGTTGATCGCCTTCTAGTGCGGGCAGCCAGCGAAGCAAGAAGGCCTCGATCTGGGCCAGCAACTCGGCTGATTCGGGCTGTGCGGCCAGATAGTCAATCACGGGTTGATCACGGCCTGTCAGCGGCTTGAGCTCTTTCAGGTAGAAAGGGTTGGGCAGCATGCGCACGTCAAACATGAAGTCTGCGTCCAACGGTACGCCATGCTTGTAGGCAAAGGATTCGAACACCAGCGTGAGGCGCGAAGGTTCGGCCTGCACGATGTTGCGTATCCATGTGCGCAATTGGGCGGGGCGCAGCAGCGAGGTGTCGATCACCGTAGACAACTCGCGCAGGGGACTCAACAGTTCGCGCTCTAGATTGATGGTTTCGACCAGGGCTTGCACGCTGGAGTCGTGGTTGCCTAGCTGATCTGTCAAGCGGCGACTGGGGGCGGCTTGAGCCGGTTGTGGCCGTTTGCCAACCACTTGCGACAGCGGGTGCGGGCGCCGTGTTTCAGAAAACCGGCGCACCAAGGCGTCTGTGCTGGCATCAAGGAACACAGCGCGGACCGTGTGGCCTTGTTTGCCCAAGTCGGTTAACACGGGCAACAGGTAGGGCAGGGAATGGGCGCTGCGCACATCGACTGAAACGGCAATCCGGCGTTTGAGTTCCGGCTCACGCTGCCGCTCCAAGTCCATCATGCCGCGCAACAACTCCGGTGGCAGGTTGTCCACGCAAAAGTAGCCTGCGTCCTCTAGTGCATTGAGGGCGACCGATTTGCCCGAGCCAGCAATGCCGGTCAACAGGACGATATCAACTTTGCTCATGCCGCTTCCTTTTGACTGGCCGCTGCAAGCATGGCTTGAGAATGGGCTCTGCTGGTGTCGGTGATGGCGCCACCCAGCATGCGGGCGACTTCTTTGATGCGATCATCAGACAGAACTTGGCGGATGTCACTCGTGGTCTGCCCACCCGTCAAGGCTTTGGATACGACCAGATGCTGGTGCGCACAGGCGGCAACTTGGGCCAAGTGGGTGACGGCCATGACTTGACGCCCTTGGCCCAAACGCTGCATCAATTGCCCCACGGTGTCGGCGACTGCGCCGCCTACGCCGGAGTCGATCTCGTCGAAGATCAGCGTGCCCACTTGCTCAGACTGATCGGCACGCTGCGACATGGTCACCGCAATGGCCAAGGCCAGCCGGGACAGCTCACCACCCGATGCCACTTTGCCTAAGGGCCGTGGTGTGCTGCCTGCGTGGCCAGCGACCAGGAATTCGATGTTTTCAAGGCCGTAAGCCTGAGGCTCGTCTTGCTGTGTCAGTGCGACTTCAAACCGGCCACCTGCCATGCCCAGATCTTGCATGGCTGCTGTCACGGCGGCAGACAGTTTGGGTGCCGTCAGTTTGCGTTGCTTGGACACGGCCTTGGCGACACGCAGCCACGCTTCGTGCGCCATGTGGGCTTCACGCTCCAGCGCATCCAGATCAGCGGCGGCATCGATTTCGGCCAGCTCGGTACGCCAGCCTTGCAGCAATTCAGGTAAATCTTGCGCTTGGCGTCGATAGCGCCTGGACAGGCTCATCCACGCTGACATGCGGTTGTCGATCTCGTTCAGACGATCGGGATCGAGCTCTGTGTGATGCAAGGCGCTGTTGAGGCTGTGTGCGGCATCTTGCAGCTGCGCCTGTGCCTCACGCAGCACGGTCAGCGCATTGGCCAAGTTGGGCTCAACACCGGCGACATCCTCCAGTGCGTCAATGGCGCGTGAGGTCAGTGACTCCGCACTCACGTCCGCCTCCGATACCGCATCCAGTGCGATGCGGGCGGCGTCCAAGATGGACTGCCCGTGGCTCAGCTTTTGGTGCTCGGCATTGATCGCGTCCCACTCATCAGCTTGCGGGTTGAGCTTGTCCAGTTCGGTGATTTGCCACTGCAGACGCTCACGCTCACGGCCCAAATCGGCTTGCTTGCTGCGGGCGGCATCGAGCTTGGCCTGCACATCACGCCGGGTGGCCCAAGCTTGGCGCAAAGCGGCTGTGTCCACCCCGGACTGGGTGTCAACCAAGGCGCGAACGGCGTCAGATCGCGTCAGGCTTTGCCATGCGTGCTGGCCGTGGATGTCAACCAGATGCTCGCCCAGTTCGCGCAGTTGCGATACGGTCGCGGGGCTGCCATTGATCCATGCTCGGCTCTTGCCTTGGGCGTCGACCACGCGGCGCAGCAGCAAAGGCGCGCCATCGGTCAAGCTGTCAAAGCCTGCGGCATCCAACCAAGGGGTCAATTTGGCGGCCAGTTGCGCGGATGGCTCAAATTCGGCGGTGATGTCAGCCCGGCTTGCGCCTTCGCGCACCACGCCTGCGTCCCCCCGGCTACCTAAGGCCAGTTGCAGTGCGTCGATCAAGATGGATTTGCCCGCGCCCGTCTCGCCAGTCAACGCCGTGAAGCCGCTACTCAGGTCGACCTCAAGGGCTGTGACGATGACAAAGTCCCGCAGTATCAGTCGGCGCAGCATCTCAGGCGACCCCTTCGTTCCAGCGCAGTTTGCGGCGCAAGGTGGCGTAGTAGTTCCAGCCTTTGGGGTGCAGAAAACGTACTCTGTGCGCAGAGCGGCGAACCGTCACGCGGTCACCGTGCAGCAAGCTGGCCAAGCTTTGCATGTCGAAGTTCATGCTGGCATCACGGCCCGCCACGATCTCGATGGTGATGGTGCCTGTGTCAGACACCACGATGGGTCGGTTGGACAGCGTATGTGAGGCAATGGGCACCAGCACCCAGCCACCCAAGCCGGGATGCATGATCGGGCCGCCCGCAGACATGGCATACGCCGTCGACCCTGTGGGCGATGCGATGATCAAGCCGTCTGCGCGGTAGTTGGCCACGAACTGGCCGTCGATCTCGGCGCGCAGCTCGACCATGCCTGCGGTGGCGCCACGGCTGACGACAACCTCATTGATGGCATAGCCTTCATAGATCGTGTCCATGCCGCCATCACGGCGAGGGCGCAGCACCGCGCCTTCAAGCAATGCGCGCTTTTCTTCTTCATATTGGCCAGCCAAAATCAGGGGCAGGGCGGTGGCCATTTCCTTGTGTTGGATGTCAGTGATGAAGCCCAAGCGGCCTTGGTTGATGCCGATCAGTGGGATGTTGTATTGCGCCAGCTCACGGGCGATCGCCAGCATGGTGCCGTCCCCGCCCAGCACGACCGCGACGTCGCAATGTTGGCCGATCTCTTTGAGCGACAGTGCCGGGTAATCTGTCATACCCGTGTTCTGCGCCGTATCGTGCTCAAGCGAGACATCCACGCCAGCGCGTGTCAGCAGATGGGCGACATCTTCAAGCACAGGGCGGATGCCGAGGGCTTGGAATTTGCCGATCAACGCGGCGTGACGGAATCGGCTGGGTGACGGGCTGTGCATGCGGGGAATTACACCACACGGGGGGTGTAAATCAAGGAGGTGTTCAAGCAGGGGGATGTGGCCTTTTGGCAGACAACTTAGAATGCACACCACATGCTGGATGATCGTGCCAAGATTTTGTTGAAAGCGCTGGTCGAGCGCTATATCGCCGATGGTCAACCTGTCGGCTCTCGGACCTTGTCACGCGCGTCGGGGCTGGATTTGTCCGCCGCCACGATCCGCAACGTGATGGCCGACCTCGAAGAGCTGGGGCTGATCGTGAGCCCCCATACCTCGTCTGGTCGTGTGCCCACGCCGCGTGGCTATCGTTTGTTTGTGGACACGATGTTGACCGCGCGGCCCTTGAATCTGGAGGAGTTGCGCGCCGAGACGCGTGATCAACTCCAGCCGGATCAACCGCAGCGGGTGATTGCCAGCGCGGCGCACATGCTGTCCAGCTTGTCGCAGTTTGTGGGGGTGGTGACCTCACCGCGCAAAGCCTCGGTGTTCCATCATGTGGAGTTTTTGAGGCTGGGTGACAAGCGGGTGCTGGTGATCTTGGTGTCGCCGGACGGGGATGTGCAAAACCGGGTGATCTTCACGCAGCAGGATTTCCAGCAGAACCAGTTGATCGAGGCCAGCAACATCCTCAACGCGCACTATTCGGGTTTGAGCATTGAAGAGATGCGAGAGCGCCTCAAAAACGAGGTGGATCAGTTGCGCAGCGAGATTGCGACGCTGATGCAAGTGGCCGTGCAAGCCAGTGGCGACACCATGGCCGAGCGCAGCGATCAGTTGGTGTTGTCCGGCGAACGCAACTTGCTGGCGGTGCAGGACTTCTCAAACGACATGGGCTCGCTGCGCAGGATGTTCGACATGTTCGAGCAGAAAACGCAGTTGATGCGGCTGCTGGATGGCTCAAGCCGGGCTGAAGGTGTGCGCATCTATATTGGTGGCGAAAGCCAAACCGTACCCTTTGAAGAGCTGTCTGTGGTGTCTGCGCCCTATGAAATCGACGGCAAAGTGGTTGGCACGCTGGGCGTGATCGGCCCTACGCGCATGGCCTATGACCGCATGATTGAGATCGTCGACATCACCTCACGCTTGGTGACCAACGCGCTGAGTCAAAAGTGACGCACGGGTGCTGTTGCTATAAGAATAAATTATTCTTAAGTCAATAAAATACAATTTGCACTATTGATATGCCTTGCGTACGCTGAGGCATCTCATGAACGATCAGGTGCAAAAATGAACAATTGGAAGAAACGTGGCTTGGCGATTGCCGCCACCTTGTCTGTGGTGGCCGTGGCGCTTGCGGCTGGGATCAGCTCGCTTGATTCGCCTTTGCCAGTCAAGCCTGCCGAGATGGCACTGGGGGCGGCACTTGGGGCAGAACTGCCGCCAGCGCATCCGCCACAAGGGCTGTCTTTTTCAACTCTGAAGACGTCTGAATCCAACGGCACTTTTGAAGCCTTGATCGTGGGCGGTGGCAGCTGGTTGCGATACCGCCACCCCGCACACACAGCCGTACTGGTCAAGCACCCACAAGCGACGTTTTTGTTCGATACCGGTTTGGGTAGACGGGTGGGTGAGCAATTTGCGGCCAACTCATGGATCAACCAGCAGCTGTTTGCGTACCGGCCTGCGACACCGGCTGCAGATCAAATGGACAAGGCTGGTTGGCCGCTCGACACCGTGCGCATGATCGTGCCATCACACATGCACTGGGATCACGTCAGCGGCTTGGCGGACTTCCCGCAAGCGGAGGTCTGGGCCAGCACAGAGGAGCGCGAACATGCGCAACATGGCACCGCACCTGGTTTTTTGCCGAGCCAGTTCGCTGGGGTGCAGCGCTGGCACGACCTGCGTCTGACGCATGGCCCGTACATGGGTTATCCAGCCAGTTTGGACATGTTCGGCGATGGGTCTGCGGTGCTGGTGTCGCTAGGTGGGCATACGGCAGGGCAGGTCGGGATGTTCCTCAACCTGCCTTCAGGGCAACGCTATTTTTTCACGGGTGACGTAACCTGGACGATTGAAGGCTTGCAAAAGCCGGCCGACCGGTCGTGGTTATTGCGGCATGTCGTGCACTTGGATCACGACGAGGCGGCCAACCAATCGAGCATCGTCCACATCCACCAAATCATGCAACGCTACCCCACCTTAAAAGTGGTGCCCGCGCATGATGAGAACGTGCAAAAGACGCTGCCTCAGTTCCCGCAGTTTCAAGGCTGATCCCATATGAATCTGCGCAACTTGCGGTACTTTTGTGCGGCCTACGAGGCTGGGTCCACCGTGGCGGCGGCAAGGCTGTGCCATGTCACCCAGCCCGTGATCTCAAACGCGGTTGCGCAGTTGGAAGAAGAGCTGGCAACCCGGCTGTTCACCCGTCAACAGCGCGGCATGGTGCCCACGGCGGCTGCGGTGCGGTTGTTCAGGTTGGGCGGCAAACTGTTGGCTGATGCCGAGGCGATTGTCGAGACGTTTCAGGACAAGGCCTCGCACCCACGGCTGAGCTTGTGCATACACCCCACGGTGAGCGTGGCGCATGTGCAGAGGTTGCTGCGCTACCTGCGCCATGAGTTGATTCATCTGGAGGTGTCCGTATCTGACACCAACGAGGCGGTGGACGCAGAGTTGACAGCACAAAGTTGCGCGGGTGAGGGGCGTCATTTTTTGCCGCTCTGGGAAGAACAATACGCCTTGCTGGTGCCCCGTGATCACCCTTTGGCTGTTAAAGAAACAGTCAGCCTGAGTGATTTGCATGGCGTGGCCTTCATTGAGCGCACCCAGTGCGAGCTGGCCAGCTACTGGCGCGCTGGCTTGAGCCAGTTCCAAGTGGTGCCCGATGTGCGCGCCAAGGTTGACAGCCAAGAATGGGCCCTTGGATTGGTTGCGGCGGGCGTGGGCGTCACGATTGCACCCCTGCATCCTCTGGACAGGCATGACGACTTGCTTGTGCGCCGCGACGTGCCCGAGTTGCAGGCTGCACGCAGGCTGGTGGGTTTGGCCTGTGCAACCAGCCCCCAAGGCACGCTGGCCGATGTGTTGCGTGTTTGCGAGCCGTGGGCGCGGGCGCTGGATGCCACTACAATCACAGACTTGCTATCCGGGGGGCCGTTAGCTCAGTTGGTTAGAGCAGAGGACTCATAATCCTTTGGTCCGCGGTTCAAGTCCGCGACGGCCTACCATTCATATCAAAGCAAACACTCAGCCCAACTCACAAGGTTGGGCTTTTTTGTTG
The DNA here is from genome assembly GCA_030654395.1 of Aquabacterium sp. Lineage (GTDB taxonomy): Bacteria > Pseudomonadota > Gammaproteobacteria > Burkholderiales > Burkholderiaceae_C > Aquabacterium. The sequence continues at coordinate 13,825 of JAURXM010000022.1, read as the reverse complement.
GTGAATGGATATGGGCATCCATATCCAAGTTCTCGCCCTTCGGTGGTCAGATTGGACGAAGCGAGCTGATTTGGCGAGAAGTGATCACATGTGGCTGCCTGCCAAGGTCGAATCCTGATTAAATCAAGCCAAGCAATCACTCCGACCCATTGCGGCGCAAGGATACGCATGACCCATATCACCTGGCCTGAAGCCCTTCAAGACGATCCTGCTGCATTCAAGGCGCTGACGCAGCGGCCTCAAATAGCGTGGCCTACGGTCGCTTTGTTCTTGGTGGCGCTGACCTTGTACGTCAGCAGCGTGGTCATGGGCGTCAAGGGGCTCTGGCCGGTGGGCGTGTCGATTGCGATCAATGCCGTCTGCGCTTACTGGATGTTCACCGTGGGACACGATGCCTCGCATAACTCTTTGAGTTTGTATCGCTGGCTCAACGACGGAATGGGCCGTGTGGCTACATTGACGCTGCTGCCTCTGCCGATTTTCAAGGCGTTTCGCTTCATCCACATGCAGCATCACCGCTTCTCGAATGAGCAGGATGACCCTGACTACTGGGTCGGTAACGGCAGCAAGTTGTTGCTGCCTTTGCGATGCGCCTTGATGGACTTGCACTACATCGTTTGGTATGTGCCCCGTTTGTCTAGCCGCCCTAAGGCAGAGATCCTCGACTCCTTGTTTGCTGCCATCGGTGGCATCGCTGTGTTGACATGGCTGATCAGCAGCGGTTGGGGCACAGAGGTGTTGCTGTTTTGGGTGTTGCCCGGTCGCCTCGCCATTTTCTTTCTGGCCTTGGCCTTTGATTACTGGCCGCATTCGCCTTACAAGGCCACCGACGCCGAGAACAAGTACATCGCCACCAGCGTCCGCTCAGGTTGGGAGTGGTTGTTGACGCCCCTGTTGATGTCTCAGAACTACCACCTGGTGCACCATCTCTACCCTTTGGTGCCGTTCTATCGGTACATCAAGGTGTGGCGTGCCCGTGAGCGCTTCCATCTGTCTAAGGGGCCGCTGATCGTGACCCCCGGCTTCAATGAAATGAGCACCGACGACTATCTTGTAAAGCGTGGTTTAGCCGGTAAGCATGCATGAGCATTGCGCTCAAAGACCTGACCTTCTCCGTACGGTATATGGAGGTCATGGCGGGTCTGCTGAATGAGCGTGGCGCGCCACAGTCTGTGCTGCTGGACGCGCTGCATCTGACTGATGCGCAGTTGCACGACCCGCATCAAACCATTGATGGTGAACAGTACCAGCGTGCCTTGGTGGCCGCGCTGCCTTATTGCTGGCCAGGGCAATCATTGTCTGCCCAGTATCTTGAGCACGTCCCGCTGACCATCACGGGGCCGCTGGGTTTGTTGCTCATGGCTTGCGCGACCTTGGACGAGGCGCTCACGGCCGTTGAGCGCTACGGTACCGCTTTGTTTCCTGCCTATTTCATGCGCAAAGAGGCCATCAAAGACGAGGTCCACATTGTGGTGGCGCGGCTGTCGGACTTTGGTGAGGTCGATGACCTGTTGACTGAGATCGTGTTGGGCATGTTCAGCAAGTACGAACTCTTCCTTGCCGAGCCGCTAGACGGGGTCGAGCTATATTTTCGGCATCGACAGGGGCCGAAGGGCGTGGCATTGCCCAGCACCATGAACTGCAAGGTGCATTACGGTGCCTTGGTGGACAAGGTTGTCTTCCCCAAGCGCCTGATGGCCATCAAGGTGTCCACCAAAAGCCGCGTGATGCAGGTTGAGGTCACGCGAACACTAGATCAACTGCTCAATCAGGATCTGCAGGCGCACCCCTGTAGCCAGCAGACCATACGGGTCATTCGTGATTTGATGGATGCGGGCAAGGATCTGCATGGTGATGTCGTGGCAGAGCGCATGGGCTTGTCACGGCGTACCTTGAATCGACGGCTTCAGGAGGAAGGCACCACAGTGGCTGGTGTCATCACCAAGGTCCGCATGTCGTTCGCCGAGACTTTGTTGCTGACCACATCGCTACCTGTTGTGGATATCGCGCGGCGTGTTGGCTACAGCGAGGTGACGAATTTCTCACGCGCGTTCAAACGGGTCTACGGCTGCAGCCCCAGCGCTTGCCGTGACAACGTGCGCTAGGATCGTCAATATCTGCACATCTGATTCACGGGCGGCACTAATATAGGCACTTTGATGCTTGCTGCCCTGTTGCATGGGCCCTCATTGCTGTGACCACTGGCTTATTTACCTCTCTCCCCGGTTTGACTGTCCAACCGGCTAAAAACGACCCCAACCCGCTGGTGATTTACCACGGCAAGTGCCCCGACGGTTTTGCCGCTGCTTTGGCCGCGTGGTTGTACTTTGACGGGCAAGGTGAATACCTCGGCGTCAGCCACGGCAAAATCACCGCTATATCGGATCTGCCTCCGCTAACTGGTCGGGCGGTTTACATCTTGGATTTCTCATTTGATGAGGCCTTGATGCAGGGTATAGACGCCGAAGCCGCCAAATTGGTGATGCTGGATCACCATAAAAGCGCAGCAGACAAGCTCGGGCAGTTCAAATGCCGTTGCGGCGCGGTTCATTTTGATATGACGCAGTCTGGCGCCATGCTGGCTTGGAAGTTCTTCTTCCCCGATGCCACTGTGCCCGATTTGATTCGCTACGTGCAAGACCGTGATTTGTGGACCTGGGCCATTCCTGAGAGCGCGGCCTTCTTGTCTGCCTTGGATCTGGAGCCCAACGAGTTCCCACGCTGGGCCGAAGTCTGCGCGTTCACGCCTGAGCAGTCAGAGGCCTTTCGCCAGCGTGGCACGGCCATGAACGAGAAGTTCATCAACCTGTGCGAAGACATCGCACGGGGCGCCACACCAGTGACCTTCAATGGTCAGGCGGGGGTCATGGTCAATTGCCCTGGCGCCTTCACCAGCGAGGTCGGCAACATGTTGTCGACCGAATGTGGCAGCTTCGCCTTGCTGTGGAGCGTATCCAAGGATGGTACGGTCAAAGTGGGCTTGCGTGGGGTGCAAACCTTCAATGCCATCCCCTTGGCTGAGTCCATGGGCGGAGGCGGGCATCCTCAGGCGTGCGGCTTTCGCATGGGGCCCGAGCGACTGCCAGAGTTGCTGACTGGCGTCTTTTGGTCAGACGTCGCACCAACGGGACCCTGAGTTATCCCCCGAACCTGTGGATAACCTTGTTGGCAAATCAGTGGGAAGTACCCCACCCCCTAGGCGAGGGGGTGGTTTGCCTAGAAATGAGGCAGTTTTGTGACGCAGTTCACGCGATCGGCATGGGCTGCTTCAGCGATTGCTTTCCTTGACGATGACCCATTGCCCGTCGAGCTGCTTCCAAGTCAATACCTTTTGGGATTTGTCTTTGAAGTTGGCCGATGTGTAGGTCTGGTCAAAGCTGGTCACAACGGCATCACCTTGGGGTACGGTCTTGATGTTGTCTAAAGTGACACCAATGACGCCCGGTTTGGTGACCAGTCGGCTGCGCTCTTTGATCCACTTGGCTGAGGTCGAGCGCACGGGCGCAAAATCCTTGGCGTAGTAGGTGAAGTAGTTGTTGATGTCCTTGGACATCCAAGCCTCGGCCCAGTTGCGCAGGCGCGATGTCACGGTCACTGCTGCAGCGCTGTTGGCCGCAGGAGCTTCTGCCTTGGCAGTCACAGGGGCGACGGCTGCAACTGGTGTGGCAATAGCGGGACCCGACAGCTTGCGGGCGCGGGCATCAAGCTCTTCGTGGCTGGCTGATGCAGATTCGACAGAGGTGACCGGGCAACGTTGTGCGGCGTCACTGGCGGCTTGCCAGTCTTTGACCAAGTCTGCCGTGCCTTCTTCCGTGCGTGTGATGCCTAGTGTGGCGACCAGCGTGTGCTTGGCAGCTTGCGTGCGCGCATAGGCCAGCTGCAAGTCGGCTTCGGCATTGCTGTATGAGCGCTTGGCTGTGTACAGCTCGTTTTCAGCGTTCAACAAGTCGAGCAAGCTGCGCTGGCCGATGTCAAATTGTTGGCGGTAGGCGTCGCGGGCTTTTTCAATGGCCAACACGTTGCGGTCCAGTGCGGCCATTTGATCTTTGAGCTTGTGGATGTCGTTGTGGGCAATGGCAGCCGTTTGACGCACATCACGGCAAGCCTTGTCGCGCATGTCAGCGGCTTGGTTGATCAGGTCGGCGTACTGGCGCACACGTGCTTGGTCGGACCCACCGTTGTACAGGTTCCAGTTCAGCAGCAATTCGGCGGCGGTGTCGCTTTTTTGGTCGCGCACGCCGTCAAAATTCTTGCCCACGCCACTGCGGATACGGGCCTCGACTTTGGGCTGGTACGCGCTTTCTTTGCCGGTGGATTGGCTCTGTGCGGCGCGCAGGTTTTCAACCGCGGCGCTGATGCTGGCGTTCTTGGCCAAGGCCTGGTTCACCGTATCTGAATTAGCGGCCAAAATACCTTTTTCCAGTCCTGTGGCGGCCGGCTGCTTAGGCATTGGCGCTTCGCCTACGATGCGCAGATACCGGGCACTGACATCGTGCAGATTGGCCACTTCGGTGGTCAGGTTGGAGTCTGCCAGTGCCAGTCGTGCATTGGCCTGTTCGGAGTCCACACCACGCCCTACGCCGGCTTTGAATTTGGATTGCAGTTGATCGAAGGCGTAACGGTGCTGCACGTAATTGTCTTCAGCCAGCGACACGAGCTTGCGATAGCGCTGAACGTCGATGTAGGCGCGTGCGGCCTCCAGTGCGGTGTCTTCAGTGGCTGATAAAAACTCAAAGTAGCGGGTGGCATGGGCGTGGCCCAAGCGCTCAACTTCTTTTTGTGTGGCTTGGCCATCCCACAGCATTTGGTTGGCACTCAAGGCTAAGCCACTGCGACTCAGACCTTCGGATGAAGGGTTGCGGCTGGTGATGCGGTCGCGATCGCGGCCCACACTGGCGCTCAGGTCAATACGTGGCTTATAACCACCGCGAGCCACATCCACTTCATTGACTGACGCACGCAAGGCGTTCAGGCGTGCGGTCACGTCTGGGTTATTTGAAATCGCTATTTGGGCAGCGGATGCCAGCGAGCCTGGTGCGGCGGTTTGAGCATGAGATGTGGTCAAAGCCATGCAGGCCAGCGCCAGAGCGGTTAAACGGGATTTCATCATCGTATTGCTCGCCTTGCACATCGTGCAGATATAGGTTGAACGGTTGACCTCCTGTCCCACTTGGATGCAGATTCGCAGGGAGGGGAAGGATCTTGTGGTTATCGGCCCATTTTGGCACTAATTGAGACTGCTGTCACACTGCGAACAAGGGACTCATTTTGTATCTATTTAGCCCTATAGCTGAGCTCAAGTTTGGGCCCGATGAGTCGATTCCATTGTGTGATTCGATTGCCCCCGATTTTCTCTGTGTTGAGCTTGCTGCGCATGCGTCGGTATGTATATCGGTATGCGTGTCAGGGCATGCTGGTGCTGTGCTGCTGGGCCGTCAGCGACGCATTCGAGTCCCCTCGGGTATTGAATAATGCCCAGAAGTTAGGGCCTGCCGCCATGGCTCGGACGCAGGCGCTTGTCCAAGAAATCGCCGAGTCTGCTACGCAAGACGAAGAATCTCGGCTCAAAACCATCAATACCTATTTCAATAGACGCATTCTGTATCGCGATGATCAGGATGCGTGGGGCGTTATAGATTACTGGGCGTCGCCCCTTGAAATGCTGGCCAAAGGGCAGGGTGATTGTGAAGATTACGCCATTGGCAAGTACTTTTCCCTGCTTGCTGCGGGCGTTCCCAGTGTCAAGATGCGCTTGGTGTATGTCCGTGCGCAGGTTGGCTCGGGTATCCAAGCCCATATGGTGTTGGCTTACTACCCTGAACCCAACGCAGAGCCTTTGATTTTGGATAACTTGGTGACGGAGATTCGACCCGCCTCAAGGCGCCCGGATTTGGCACCTGTTTTCAGCTTCAACGCTGAGGGTTTGTGGCAGGGTGTAGGCAGTGCCAGTGCAGGTGATCCGTCCGCCCGCTTGTCTCGCTGGAGAGATGTGCTGGCGAAGGCCAAGGCGGAAGGCTGGTGGTAGGGTTAGCTCATGCAACGAAAACAAGCGCGCAGCGAAGGGTGAAAACGGTATGTCCTTGATTCGTCAAATTTGGTTGTTGCTGCTGGTGACTTTGCTGATGGCCTTCTTGGGCAGCTTTGGTGTCTGGATGCTGTCGGCACGGGGCTATCTGGAAACCCAGTTGCGCCTGAAAAACGCCGATATCGCCCAGTCCTTGGCTTTGAGTCTGTCTCAGCAAAAAGGTGACGTCCCTGCGATGGACTTGGCTGTGTCTGCTTTGTTCGATACGGGGTTTTATCAGCGCATCACATTGAAAGATGCGGGTGGGCGCGTGGTCGTCAACCGAGAGGCCGAGGCCGCTGTGCTGCATGAAGTCGCCCCAGCCTGGTTGGTGAAATTGATCCCGGTGGAGTCTGCCCCTGGTGTGGCTCAGGTATCAGATGGTTGGCGAGCTTTGGGGGCCATTGAGGTGGTCAGTCACCCAGGTTTTGCACATGAGCAGTTGTGGCAAGGCAGTGTCAAAACGGCCAGTTGGTTGCTTATCTTGGGTGGTTTGTCCAGTTTGGTGGCAGCCCTAGGTGTGCGCAGCATACGTCGCCCACTTGAGGCCACAGTGGACCAAGCGCAAGCCCTGATGGAGCGTCGCTTCATCACGGTCGATGAGCCTAAAGTGCCCGAGTTGGCGCGCTTGAGTCGGGCGATGAATGCGGTGGTTGTTCGCCTTAAATCACAGTTTGAAGAGCAGTCCGGGCAGGTTGAGCAGTTGCGTCAGCAGGCGCACTGTGATCCGCTGACCGGCCTCTCGCACCGCGGGCACTTCATGGCGCAACTTGGCGCGGCCTTGGCCAATGACGAGGGTTCTGGCTCTGGCGTGGTCTACCTGATCAGGCTGGTTGATTTGGCTGGTGTCAATAGATTGCTGGGGCACCGTGCGACGGATACTTTGTTGCAACGACTGGGGCATGCGTTGACGGATGTCTCATTGGGTGTATCGGGTGTGGCCAAGGGCCGCCTGAACGGTGGGGATTTCGCGGTGTGTTTGACCGCAGCGGATGTGCCTTTGCCCGAGGCGGCTCATTACGCAGATGCTTTGCGGCGTGCTTTTGCGGAGCAGGCTGTCACGGCCTCCGTGGTGGTCGGGGCTGTGCACTGGTCACGCGGTATGCCTTTGCAGCAGGTCTTGGCTGCAGCTGACTCGGCCTTGGCCCGAGCAGAGAGCCGAGGCGCATTTGCTGTTGAGGTGGCCGAGCAGCCTGACGCCCGTGCTGCGGTGTTGGGTGAGGACGAATGGCGTCGTCGCTTGACCGCGACGTTGACCGAGCACCGCATACAGTTGATGCGCTTTCCCGTGGTCGATCGGCAAGCGGCGCTGGTGCACTACGAGTGTCCTTTGCGCTTGAAGCTGGACCCAGCTGGTGACTACGAGACCGCATCGCAGTGGTTGCCTATGGCCTTGCGCTCTGGCTTGATCTCTCAAATTGACGAAGCCGCCGTGGTGCTGGCGCTGACCCAAATCGCAGATGACATATCGACGCGGGGTGTGGATATGTCGGATCTGGGCGTGAACCTGTCGCCAGCATCTTTGTTGGACAGTGGTTTTGTGCCGCGTCTGCGGGCGCATTTGGCCGCCTCACCACAAGCGGCAAAACACCTGTGGCTGGAAGTGTCCGAGAGTGCGGCTGTAGATCGATTTGAATTGGTGCGAGAGCTGTGCAAGCAGCTGAGACCCTTGGGTGCACGCATCGGTTTGGAGCATGCCGGTGAACGATTGACCCGCATTGAATTCTTGTTTGAAGCGGGACTGGACTACATCAAGCTCGATGCGTCTGTTGTGCAAGGTGTGGCGCAAGACACATCGCGTGCTGCTTATGTATCGGCCACAGTCAGCATGCTCCATGGGTTGGGTCTGCAGGTCTACGCGGAAGGGGTCAGCGAATTGGCTGACATCGAGGCATTGCGTCAACTGGGCATTGATGGCGCCACCGGGCCGGCTGTCAAACTGGCTTGACAGCCCCCCCGGGGCTCATCAGTACCTCAGCGCATCACACATCCACCTTCAGGTTGTGCTTGAGCAGCTCGCTGATGATCTGCGCATCGCTGTGGTTGCCGCCAGCCAAGCTGTCCACAGTCACGCCCTTGAGCAAGATCTCATGGTCAGTGGCCGTGCCATGGTTGTTGCCATCGAACGAGCCCTTGCTGCTGATTTGAACCAGTGTGTCACTGCCTGAACCACTGAAGTGCAGGTATTGGGTCAGGCTGTCACCGTGTTCACCTTGCAGCAAATCACGCAGGTCCAGCACATCGCCACCCGCACCCTTGGTGAAGTCGACCACCGTGTCGCGAACGGGGTGGCCCGCCGTGCCATCTTCAGCAAAGGACCACTTGAAGACATCAGAGCCCAAACCGCCGGTCATGACACCGCTGCCGCTGATGATGTGATCAGCACCCTGGACGATCACGGTCACGATGTTGTCGGCGTTGTGCGGTGCGTTGGCATGTGATGCATCAAGCTGTTCAGCTGCACTGTTGTTGCTGGTCCAGCTTACAGCGTAACCACTGCCATCGGCCAGTCCGGTGACGGACGGCATCAAGCCTGCAGCGTTGTCCGAGTGCGCGGCCAGTTGGGTCTCATCACCCATCTTGTGGCCGGCTGCGTCATAGCGTTGTGCATAGACGTCTGATTGCGTGTCGCTCGTGGCCTTGGACCATGCCAACACATAGCCACCATCTGCCATGGCGGCGACGCTGTGGTGTGCACTCACGGCACCACTGAGGACACCGTCTGATCCGGTGCCATGACCTGTCATCAGTACATCTTCAGCGTCGGTGGCCACCAGTGCGCCATTTTTCAAGCTGAAGTGGCGGCTGTAGATCTCAAAGCCCGTCATCGTGGCGCTGGCGCTATTAGATGACCACGTCACCAAGACATCACCGTTCTTCAGGTGTGTCATGTGCGGTGCAAACTGGATGCCTGCGGTGTTGGTGGACACCAGTTGCTCGCCGCCGACTTGTTTGCCTGTGGCGAAGTCATACACCTTCATGTAGATGTTGGCATCCTTGGGCGTGGCTGTTTTGACTTCCATGTAGCTGACGGCGTATTTGCCATTGCCGAGGTTGACTGCAGCCAAGCCGTCTGAGCCCAAACTGAAAGCCTTGCCAGCAGGGTTGCCAACCAGCGCGCCCAGATCACGTGCAAAGCCAGATGTGAACGCTTCGGTGCCGCTTGGGTCGGTGAGTTGCGTCGGCTTGGTGTCCAGCACTTGGCCATTTTTGTCGACGCGAACTTGGTAGAGGTCGTAGCCACTGCCTACATTCGATGCATAGACCAGCACATGAGAGCCGTCGTCCATGGCCACGATGGTGGGGTCGATTTGTGGGCCCGATACCTTGATGATGTCATAGACCGGAGCGTCACTGCCCAGTTCAGCGTAGTTGCGCACGTAGCCCACCACGACATCGCCGCCAACCAATTGTTTGACGGTGATGTGCGGTACGTCGTAGCCATCAGTGCCATCTACAGCCCATTGGCCGACTTGGAACTGGTCGCCGCTTGGCGTGCCATCGGCATTAAAGAGCCTTGCCTGAATCGTCATCGATTGGGTGTTGTCACAATCAGCGTTGTTGTACCAGACCGCGATGAATCGACCGTCTGCAAGAGCCTCGATGACCGGTGGTGACTCCACATTGGTGGTGTCGTTTTGCTGCATGTGGACATCGGCCCTGATCACGGATATCGCTTGCCCGGCTTGATGCGGGTCGATGACCGTGAAAATGGGTTCTTCCCAATGGCCATTCGCCATTTCAGCATCAGCGCGATTCAGTACATAGCCTACGACGACCTGACCTCCAGCGAGTTGGTTGATGGTCATGGTGGGGACGTTGAAGCCATCCCATCCATCGACACCGACGGTGCCTACTCGGAATTCATTTGTGCTTGGGCTGCCGTCTGCATTGAAGATGCGGGCCTGAACGGTCATGCACTTGGTATCGTCAAACAAACCATCCTTGCTCCACACCGCCATGAAGCGGCCATCGGCCAATGCTTCGATGACAGGCGGTGACTCCCAGCATGTCGTATCGTTTTGCTGCATTTCGACATCCTGGCGGATGAACGAGACAGCTTGACCGGGTGCTTTAGGGTCAAAGACCGAGAACACGGGCTCGTCACCACCCGCTTCTGCATAGCTGCGCACATAGCCAACAACGACTTGACCGCCTGTGAGTTGGTGCACTGTCATGGTTGGGACGTCGTAGCCGTCCGTGCCATCAACAGCCCAATGGCCCACTTGGAACTCGTTGGTGCTGGCGCTGCCGTCTGCGTTGAAGATGCGCGCTTGCACTGTCATGGATTTGACGTTATCGCTCAAGCCGTCCTTGCACCAGATGGCGACGAAGCGGCCATCAGACAGCGCTTCGATGACGGGTGGTGATTCCCACAGTGTCGTGTCGTTTTGCTGCATTCCGACATCCTGGCGGATGAACGAGATGGCTTGGCCAGCTTGGTGCGGGTCAAAGACCGAGAACACGGGCTCGTCACCGCCGGCCTCTGCGAAGCTGCGTATATAGCTCACCACCACTTGGCCACCAGCCAGTTGGTTGACGGTCATGTTGGGGACGTCATAGCCATCTGTGCCATCTACTGCCCAGTGACCAATGCGGAACTCATCGGTGCTGGGGGTGCCGTCGGCATTGAAGATGCGCGCTTGCACCATCATGGACTTGGTGTCGTCGCACAGGCCATCTTTGCACCAGACTGCCACCCATCGGCCATCGGCCAATGTCTCGATCACGGGCGGAGATTCCCATGTGGTCGTGTCGTTTTGCTGCATGTCCTTGCCGCCCCACATGTGGGTCACGACTTGGCCATCTTCTATCGCATCGGATCTGATGATGGCGTAGACAGGCTCGTCTCCACCGAACTCGGCGTAGTTGCGCTCATAGCCCACCACGATGTCCCCGCCGGCCAGCTCTTTGACCGTGATGTTGGGGACGTCGTAACAGTCAGTGCCATCCACTGCGATGTTGCTGACTTTGAATTCGTCGGTGCTGGGTGTGCCATCCGCATGGAAGACGCGGGCGTGCACGGTCATCGACTGGGTGTCGTCGAGGTCTGCATTCTTGTACCAGACCGCCATGAACCTGCCGTCAGACAGGGTGGTGATGACGGGAGGCGACTCTACGTTGGTGGTGTCGAACTGCTGGATATGAACGTCGGCCTTGATCGTGGTAGGGGCTTGACCGGCGTGGTGCGGATCAATGACGGTGAAAATGGGCTCTTCCCAATTCCCATTCGTCTTTTGCGCATCAGCGCGGTTCAGCACGTAGCCCACCACGACTTGGCCACCAGCGAGTTGGTTGATGGTCATGGTGGGGACGTTGAAGCCATCCCATCCATCGACTGACGCCGTGCCCACGCGGAACTCGTCGGTGCTTGGGCTGCCGTCTGCATTGAAGATACGGGCCTGAACAGTCATGGACTTGATGTCGTCTGATAGCCCATCCTTGCTCCACACCGCCATGAAGCGGCCATCGGCCAGGGCTTCGATGACAGGAGGTGACTCCCAGCCTGTGGTGTCGTTCTGCTGCATCTCGATGTCTTGGCGGATGAACGAGACGGCTTGCCCTGGAGCGTTCGGGTCAAAAACGGAGAACACGGGCTCGTCTCCACCAGCTTCTGCATAGCTGCGCACATAGCCCACAACGACTTGGCCGCCTGTGAGTTGGTGCACTGTCATGTTGGGGACGTCGTAGCCATCCGTGCCATCAACAGCCCAATGGCCCACTTGGAATTCGTCGGTGCTGGCGCTGCCGTCGGCGTTGAAGATGCGCGCTTGAACGGTCATGGACTTGATGTTGTCGCTTGTGCCGTTTTTGCACCAGATAGCGACGAAGCGACCATCAGACAGTGCTTCGATCACGGGTGGCGATTCAACCGAGGTCGTGTCGCTCTGCTGCATCTCGATGTCTTGGCGGATGACCGAGACGGCTTGCCCTGGAGCATGTGGGTCAAAGACGGAGAACACGGGCTCGGCGCCACCGGCTTCGACCCAGCTGCGTACATAGCCCACAACGACTTGACCGCCTGCGAGTTGGTTGACGGTCATGGCGGGGACGTCGAAGCCGTCAGTGCCATCAACAGCCCATTGGCCGACTTGGAACTCATCGGTGCTGGGGGTGCCGTCGGCATTGAAGATGCGCGCTTGAACGGTCATGGACTTGGTGTCGTCGCTTAGACCGTTTTTGCACCAGACTGCCACCCAGCGGCCATCAGCTAAGGTCTCGATAACGGGAGGAGATTCCCATGTGGTCGTGTCGTTTTGCTGCATTTCGGGGTTACCCGAAACATGGATGACCTCGTTGTGCGGGCCGCTGATCAGGGTGTTAGTGCCGACCAATTTGCCGTTGGCATCGAAGTTCGCAAAGTGGCCGTTATGCCCACTGCCTTCGGTGTAATAGACCGCAAAAGAGTCATTGGCATTGACGCTGACGTCGTAGCCATATATGTAGTTCAGGCCATGGCTGGCGTCATACCCATCGCTGCCGCTGGCTGAGTCTGCGATGGTGATGGTGGCGCCGACCTTGGCCCCGCTGGCATCGAAGCGCTGTGCAAACAAGCCGTAGTTGTTGCTGCCGCCTGATGCGTCGTTTGACGCATAGAACAGCCAATGGCCGCCGTCGCTCGTGGCGTATACCTTGCTGGCCGTGTCGTCGTGTTGGGTTGCCACGCCTGAGGTGCTGCAGACTGCTTCATAGCTGTGCTGGTCTGTCGCGGTGATGGTTTGCCCAGAACCCGTTGTGGTTGTGACACTGGCCTGGATGGTTTTGTCTGAATCTGCGCGCAGATCAGCCCCAGCTACATCGATGCTGAAGTGTTTGTCAGCTTGAACAGACCCTGTGTAGACGCGGTTGTTGATGGTCAAAGTGACCGTTGACCCTACGCTGACATCGCTGCTGACTTGGCCGGTAATGGCTACATTTTGCGCTGCTTCGTTGGTGGTCAAGAAGTTGTCTGACGTGACAGGGTCCACCTGGATTTGACAGATTGGCACATGGGTGTCGATGACGGCACTGGCGCTGCCTGGTGCCGTTGTGTTGCCCGCCGTGTCCACGATGATGGCTGTGGCTTTGAAGGTGCTGCCGTCGGTTTGTGGATCAAAGCTGGTGGTGACGTAGCCACGCGTCTTGTCGGCATCGGTGACCACGACATCTTGCGTCACGCCACCCGCAGTCACTTTGACGATGTCGCCAACGTCTACCAAATTGCCTTGGAAGGCAATCTGTACATCGATGTTGCCCTTGGCCTCAGATGAGCTGATGGTGCCATCTTGGTTGGCGTCCTCGGTGATGAGAACCGCTGGTGCTTGGCCGCCATTGGGGGCAGTGGTATCAATGGTGAACGTTTGCGGCGCACTCGGTGGGCTGGTATTGCCAGCAGCATCGGTGGCGGTGGACGTGATGCTGTGTGGGCCTTCAGCCAGTGGTGTGGCGGGTGTCAGGCTCCAAGAGCCGTCAGGCTTGACGGTGGTGGTGCCGATCAGGTTGCCGTTGTCATAGACCTTGATGGTCGCACCGGGCTCGCCTGAGCCATTGACGGTGGGTGTGGTGTCATCGGTGGTGGCGCCATTGGCGATCGGGCCTTGTACGGCGCCGACGTCGTCGGTGATGGAGCTCACACCGGGCGCATCAGGGCCAGCCGTATCAATGGTGATGCCGTAGTCAGCAGTATGTGGGCTGACAGCGCCCGCGGCATTGGTGGCCGTGGCCGAGAAAGCGTGCGCGCCCTCAGCCAGTGGTGTGGTGGGCGTCAAAGCCCATTTGCCA
>JAURXM010000013.1 GCA_030654395.1 Aquabacterium sp. | reverse complement strand
GGGCACCATGCATCAGAGGCATACAATCCTTAACCCCTAAAAATGCAAGAGTCGCTCCCATAGGCTGGGAGTGTTTGATCGGGTTGACTTGAAGCGGTTTGTGCTCGTGTTTGCTGAGGGAGAATTCCATGGCAACTCCTTAGTTAAAAAGGAGTATTGCAAGATTTGTGCGAGGAGAGAAAAGCCTTCTTTACGCTACTTTTATCTCTATTTTTTTATCAAAAGCAATAGGCACTTTTTGTAAAAATTGAGGTTTAATTTTCGCTAACTTTTAGAGCTACTATCGCACATGATTTGATGTGTGGGAGTTTTTCGCGTATCACCATTTCAATAATCGGAAGATTAATCCCCTCATAATCATGGGCGATAAAATTGCGTATATCATAAGAGCCTTTGAGATCTTCACGATCAAAGTGAGATAATATCGCAAATGCGGCATCATTTTTGAGTTTTTCAAACTGTTCAGCCATCGCAATAAGATGCATTAAAATGGCGGGACGTCTGAGTTTAGTATCCGAAAGCGCGGCAACTATTCCGCCGCCTTCACTGACGATTTCAAGAATAAGCTCGATTTTTTCAATGATCGTTTGTAGTCGTTCTAAATCACGAATATCAGACATAAATCGCCTCTTTGAGCAATTTTTCTCTTTTGACTTTATCTAGTCCAGACAAATCGCAAATATCGACACGTCCTCCGCCAAAACGATACGATATAGAACTACGGAGTTCTTCAATCACACGCAACGCTTCCCATCCTGGATGTACTTGTAAAAAGCGGGGAGTGGTGTACATAATGATGTCAATATCACTACCCCATACTGCATTTTCACGTGCGTAACTGCCAAATAAACCTAATTTCTCGATCCCTTCGCTTTCTAATTTTGGGCGGATGGATGAGAGATAAGCTAAAATTTCTTCTTTTTTTATCATGAGTTAATTATAACAGAGTTTAGGGAGATTTATTCTGACTGTCTCCACTTCAATTATTTTGCCCTCAAGCCAACAGAACACTAGCATATATGTTTGTTCCAATCGTCCAGATCACTTTGAGACTTGAAACTATAAATTCTACTTTAAATTCTACTTTTCCATGTGCATAATTATGAATCAATGCTTGGATAATATTTTGATATGAGATACCAATATCTTTTGCTCTCTGTTTGACAAAATCTAAGTCTGACTGCTTCATATTATTGATGAGACCTGATCGATTAAATATATTAGATCACTTACATTTATTTGAGCTCCATTAAACTTCAAAAAGATACCATCTAATCTCCCATTAACCCTATCGGTGTACAATCCAAACCATAATACTAATTCAGGAAAAATACCATGAAACACGTCCTACTCCTCAATCTCCACCAAAAATACGAAGGATTTGCCAACGGCAATCTGACGCATGATCTTCTCAACGAAGCCAAAAAGTTTTTTCTGGCAAACGACTACGAAGTGCGCGAAACCGCAATTGATGAAGGCTATGAGGTCACTGAAGAGCTCGAAAAACTCAAATGGGCAAATATTATTTTCGTCCAGTCTCCTGTTTATTGGATGGGATTGCCATGGTTGGGGAAAAAATATATGGATGAAGTCTTCTCA
>JAURXM010000132.1 GCA_030654395.1 Aquabacterium sp. | reverse complement strand
GCCACACCGTCTGACTGTTCACCCGATGCCGCTGCAATCTCTTGCACCAGCTCACTGGTTTTATTGATCGATGGCACCATGTGTTTGAGCAAGTCGCCGGCCTTCTCAGCCAGGCTCACACTCGACCCAGCCAACTGACCGATCTCTTGTGCAGCCACTTGGCTGCGTTCAGCCAGTTTGCGCACCTCAGCGGCCACCACGGCAAACCCACGGCCATGCTCACCTGCTCGCGCCGCTTCAATCGCCGCATTCAGCGCCAGAAGGTTCGTCTGGTAGGCAATGTCATCAATGATGGAGATCTTCTTGGCGATCTCCTTCATGGCGTCCACCGTGCGCGTCACCGCACCGCCACCTTCAATGGCCTCTTGCGCCGCCTTGCTGGCCATGCCATCCGTCACATTGGCGCTGTCGGCGTTTTGTTTGACCGACGCGGCCATTTGCTGCAGTGATGCGCTGGTTTGTTCCACGCTGGCCGCTTGCGATGCCGCTGATTGCGACAGTGATTGCGAGGTCTCAGACACTTGGCTGGATGCCGATGTCAACTCACCTGCGGCGACACGCACCTCAACAATCGTTTTGCTGATGGTGGTGATCAGGTCATTGAACTTCTCACCCATCAGGCGGAAGAACGGCTCCTTGCCTTCGAGCACCATGCGCTCAGAGAAGTCACCCTGATTGGCACCATCAACCAAGTTACTGATCTCGGACTCGGCTGCCACTTCGGCGGTGCGGTCCTTCCACTCCACCACGGTGCCCAATCGTTTGCCGGCATCATCCGATATCGGATTGGCCGTCAGCAAGAAGGTCAGGCTCTCCACCTTGATCTGTGCTTTGTATTCGCCCTTGAGGCCGCCCAACAAGTTGCGCTGGTGCGCTGGGTTTTTGTGGAAGCTGTCAAAATTAGTGCCCACAATGCGGTTGGCATCAAACTGCGGCAAAGCCTTACGCAGTTCAGTTTGATTGCGACGCAACATGTCCACCACCGATGTATTGGTGTAGACGATGTTGCCATCGTCATCGGCAATCATCACGTTGGTTGAGCAACTGTCCAGCGCTTGCTTGACGCGGGCGTTTTCAGCAGCCAGTGCGTTCTCACGCTTTTGAGCAGCCAACTCAGCCGTCATGTCCTTCCACTCAACCACCACCCCTAGGCGCTTGCCCTCATTGCTGATCGGGTTGAGGATCAAGTCAAAGCTGCGTCCACCAATGGACAAACGGGTTTTGTGCGTCTGATTGAGCCTGTCCAGCACACCTCGTTGGTGCGCCGGGTTTTTGTGAAACTCATCAATGTTGGTCCCTATCACGCTGCCAGCATCAAAGCGCGGCAGGTCCTTGCGGATGTCACTCTCAGCGGTGCGCAGCATCTCATTGAGAGAGCCATTGGCGTACACGATGTTGTAGTTGGCATCGGCCACCATCACATTGGTCGCAGCCACATCCAGCGCTTGACGGATACGAGAGGCCTCATCACCCCGCTTCTTAGAATCGGCAAACTCAAATCCCAAGCGCGTCTGCACCCGTTTGAGTGACAACATCAAGGCGGATACTTGGTCATGCCCCGTCGTCGTGACAATGCCGTCAAAGCTGCCCTGGCCATAACGCTCTAGGTGTGATTCAGCTTCACGCAGCAGGCCGTTGAGTCGGCCAGACAGGCTCAAGCCCCCCAAAACCGTCAAGACGCCACTGGCCAAGGGAACGGCCCACGTTATCAGGCTGGCGTGTGTCGCAGCGAAGGCAGCGCCCAGTGCGGACACCGCCGACAAGCCACCCAGCATGGCCAGTTTGCCACCGATGCCGCTGTGATTCCACAAGGCGCCCACCAAATTCAAGCGCGCCAAGCCACCTGTCGGCACACCTTGGCCTTCGATGATGGCCCAGCCACCTGCCTTACCTGCTTTGAACATCTGATAGAGCTTGTCGGCGCCATCAACTTGCTCACGCGTAGGGCGTGTGCGCACCGACATGAAGCCAACGACCGAACTGCCTTCGCGAACCGGTGTCGCGTTGGCAACCACCCAATAGTGGTCACCATTCTTACGCCTGTTCTTCACCATCCCTGTCCACGGCCGACCGGCTTGCAAGGTCTTCCACATGTCAGCAAAAGCCTCTTCAGGCATGTCCGGGTGGCGAACCATGTTGTGGGGCTGTCCAATCAATTCGGGCTGTGTGAAGCCACTGGCCTCAATGAAGTCGTCATTGATGTAGGTTATGCGGCCCTTGAGGTCCGTGCGCGAGACAATGGTCATCCCCTCGCGCAAAACATACTCTTGCTGTGTGACTGGCAGGTTGGTTTTCATGTTGATAGATCCAAGTTGGCTGTGTTAAGTGGTCGTTTCAGCCAACTTGCTGAACGCGCTCTATACTGCGTGTTGACACTTCAAATGGCGTGCGCCCCGTACCGCCTGGCCGTGTGGCCTCAACGGCATAACTGACCAAGGCAGGCACGTCCACCACCAAGGCCACATCCCCCGACCCCAAGATGGTCGATCCGGCGATGGCGCGCAGATGCCTGAACAAGCTGCTTAAAGGCTTGATCACAGTCTGGTATTCGCCATGTAACTTATCCACAATCAGGCCGATGCGTGTATTGCCATCGCGAGCAACCACCAAGCTGCGGCGCCCCGTGGACTCGGACTTGGCTTTGTGCAACAGTGAGACGTCAAAGTAAGGCAGCACCTCACCGCGCAAGTTGAAGTAGCCCACACGCGCATCGGGGTTAGATGAGCACTCAGGCGGCACATCAATGCACTCCGACACGATCTCCATGGGCAGCACGTAATAAGTCGTGCCCACGCTGGTCAAAAAGCCATCGATGATCGCCAGCGTCAGTGGCAAGCGGATCTGCGTGGTCGTGCCCCGGCCCCATTCACTGGCCAGCTGCATTTGCCCGCGCAAGGACTCGATGCTGCGCTTGACCACGTCCATGCCCACGCCACGACCCGATATGTCGGTGACCTGATCGGCCGTTGAAAACCCAGGGGCGCAAATCAGTTGGTCCACCTCGTGGTCAGACACGGTCTGGTCTGATCTCACCAAGCCGCGCTCAATGGCCTTTTTCAGGATGCGCTCACGGTTAAGGCCCCGGCCATCATCGGTCACCTCGATCATGACCTGGCCACCTTCGTGGTACGCATGCAGGGCGATCACGCCGCGCTCAGGCTTGCCTGCGGCCAAGCGTTCTTCGGTGGTCTCTAGGCCGTGATCCAAGCTGTTGCGCACAAGGTGCATCAGCGGGTCAGCAATGACCTCAACCATCGACTTGTCCATTTCGGTGTCAGCACCGGTGATTTGCAAGTCGACCTGTTTGCCCAGTATCTTGCTGACATCACGCACCACCCGATGAAAGCGCGCAAAGGTCTCGCCAATAGGCACCATGCGCAAGGCCAGTGCGCCGTCCCGTGCAGATTCAACCAAGGTGCGGATACGCAGCGCAGCTTCAGCAAAGGTGCTGGAGCCCTCGTCTTGAGCGACCAGTTGGGCGCCCGAACTGGCAATCAGCAACTCGCCAACCAAGTCAATCAAACGGTCTAGCTTGTCAGCACGAACACGCACAAAGCGGGTTTCATCTGCTTGGCGGTCTTTGGGTGCCTTGCGCCGCTCGCCTGCGTCAGTGCGCCGCTCAGCGGGCTGCAGCTCGGTAATCAGCTCGTCCGTCTCGGCAACCAAGTGGGACAACGCTTCCTTCAGGCTGGCTTGAATGTCTTGGGCAACTTCAGCTTGTGCAACGGGCACGGGTGACAAGGACTCAATGATCAGCTCACAGTCGTCCAGTGCAAAGTCAAACACACTGGTAATCGCCGCATGGTCACGGGCTGTCTCGTATTCGGCCTCAAAGCCCATGTGGCAATCTTCAGCATCCAACGCCAACAAGTCAGGCACAGAGTCAGCCAGCAACTTGATGCGGTGAATGGTGCCTTGTGTCCCCATGTAGCGCAAGAAGGACATGGGGTCCAAGCCATTGCGCAAGGCATCATTGCCAAACATCACCCACACGCGCCAGAGACCATCCGTGGTCGCAGCCTTGGCAGGCGCATCAGCAGGGACGGCATCATCATGTTCACTAGCGGTATTACCCAACAGGCCGCGCAGCTTTGCACTCAAGGCTTGGCTGGCTGATTTCAGTTCAGGGTCACCCGTGGTGGACTCCACATCAGCCAACAAGGCCTCCATCTGATCGCGGCTTTGCAGCAGCAGCGCGATGGCCTCGTCATTGAGCTTGTACTGACCGGATCGAACCGCCTCCATCAGTGTTTCGACATCATGGGTGAACGTCACCACGCGGTCGCAACCAAACAGACCGGCCGTGCCCTTGATCGTGTGCGCAGCGCGGAACGCCGAGTTCAAAGTCTCGGTGTCATCAGGGTCATCATCCAAGGCCAACAAGGCCTCTTCAAACTGACGCAGCATGTCTCGGGCTTCATCGATAAAACCAACCCTGGCAGATGCCAGAATCTCGTCATCGGTCATGTCATGTTGGCTCATGATGCGGCCTCCTCAGTGACGATGGGCAACAAGTTGGCATCCAGACCATAAGCCCGCAAGGCATCGCGTACGATGCTACTGCACTGCAACAAGTGGATCTCACCGCCTTGTTTGGCGATGCTGTTTTTAGCGGCCAGCACAAGCTGCAAACCGGATGTATCCATCTCCGTGACGCCACTGGCATCAAACTCGGTTTGCCCGTCATTGACCAGCGCCAGCAAAGCTTCGCGTTGCTGCGCAATGGCATGGATGGTCCACTCGCCTGCAAGGCAGGCCGTCGGTGTGCTCATGGTGGTCGCTCCTTATGGGTCAGGCAGAGCAAAGCTTGGCAACCGCATCAACCAGCTGCGATGGCTGGAAGGGCTTGGTCACCCAGGCACGCACGCCTGCAGCGCGGCCTTCTGCTTTTTTGGTCTCTTGCGACTCGGTCGTCAGCATGATGACCGGGGTGAACTTGTAGTTCGTGGTCTTCAAATGCTTGACGAACTCCAGCCCGTCCATGCGCGGCATGTTGACGTCACACACAATCAAGTTGAGCTTGCGCCCATCTAGCTTGGTGCACGCATCCATGCCATCAACGGCCTCTACAACTTCGTAGGCGGCCTTTTGAAGGGCCATTTTGACGACCTGTCGGAAACTGCCTGAGTCGTCGATGATCAGAATTGTCTTACTCATGCTGAGTCCCTCTAGAAAAACTCGATTGCGGTTTCCCGCGCTATGGAAGTGTTGCCATGGTGTTCAGAACGCTGCTCTTCCATCGTGTAGCTCGCGTCCAATCTTGCAAGCCATTCACCGGCTTGAGAAGAGCTCAAATCACCATCCTGCTGCAACCAATCGGCCAACCTGGCGATGTCATCGGTGATACAGATCAGCATCTGGCTGAGCCTGTCTTGTGTTTGGAAGCCCACCATCACGCGCTCGACCTCTTCATGCACGGCGGCACCCGCCTCTTGCATATCGCGCGACGATCTGTTGACATCCCCAAGGCTTTGCAACAAGCCGCTGATCACAGCACGCGCACTGCGGTCTGCCTGATCACGCAAGGCTTCGTCGCCACCATCAAACGATGCCGCGCGGGTGCGCAGCTCCTGCAACTCAAGGTCGATCCCATTGGTGCGGGTCATCATCTTGTTGGCGGCATCACCGGCCTGGGTAGCCAGTTGGCGCACCTCTTGGGCCACCACGGCAAAGCCGCTGCCACGCTCACCGGCCCGACTGGCCTCAACTGACGCATTGAGCGCCACCATGTTGATGCGTCTCGACAGCTGTTTAATCTGCAGAGATATCTGGCGCAAATCGCCCATGGCCTCACCCAACATATCGAGCTTGCCGTAGACCGCGTTGCGTGACGCCATGGCCTCACGCAAGGGGGCCAGCATCTCAGCGACCGCCCCCTCATTGTGTTTGACCAGCTCGTCCACGCTGTGACGTGACAAGCTGGGTTGGCCCCCTTGGGTAGACGCCATCGCCTGATCAAGCCGATCAGAGATCGCGCAAAAAGACGCCATGATGGTGCCCACGCTTTCTTCTGAATGGCTGCGGGCACTTTCAATTTGACGCCGCCACACGGGCAAGACCTCAACGACCAAAGGTGCCTTGCCTGTATCAACGCAAGCCGTGACGCTGGCACTGGAAGGCGTCACATAACGGACGACGCCAGCGGCAAGCACCGCCCCCACGCAGGCCAGCAACAAGGGATCAATATGGCCCCACGTAGGCGCCTGCGATACCGCCAGCACCATACAAGCGGATGCCACAGCTGGCGCCCAACTGCGCTTGGCCTTAGGCTGCGCTGATTTGGTTTGACTGCTTTGATCCGTAGATGAAGGAGACGCCATGCTGTCCTACCGTGTGGAACGACGTGAATTGATGCGGTGACCCAAAATCTGGGCGACTGTTGGTTTTCGACGGGCTGAGTGCGATCTTGAACCGCTTGTTTGTTTTCGTTTCGTGCAATAGGCACGCCAAATCGGCACATATTTCCCGCTTGGTGAAGTGACGCCGCGCTTAAAAACAAAGCCTGACAACCGATAAGCACTGATCACGCTCCATCCGGATCAAAAACAATGACGCAATCTTTCAAGCTCGCGGTCAGCCGAATCGGCCAGACCATGGCGCCATGGCACCCGGGCGCATTGCTAGCGGGTGTTCGCGAGTACTTCCGGTACCACGGCATCTTGGCCCCCGTGGTGCGCGTGATGCGAGACGTGGACTTCCGTCGCAAAACGTGGATGGTGGCCGCTGCCTTTGCCTTGCCCACCAGCGTCATCGTTGGCTTGCAATTGATTGACAATTGGGCTGCCATACGCAAAACGGCACTGCAACGGCAGGGCTGGGACTACGTTCACAAAATAGACGACTTGGTCACCGCTGTGATCCCCACACAGGCCGCGCTAGATCTCCCACCATCAGATCAACCCGAAGCCAGCAGCAAAAGCAGCGATGCAGCACATCAAGCGATAGAGCAAGCCTACGTGACACTGACCACCGCACAAGATCAACATGGCGGCGCATTCGATGTCGCAGCAGAGTGGAAGGTCCTGACAGCCGCCTACGTGCGCTTGAATGCCTCGGCCGGGCTGGACAAGAATCAGACTCAAACTGCCAGAGATTTCATCCAAGCAGCCCACGATTTGAGCGACAAAGTTGCCGATGAAGCGCATCTGAACCTGAACCCCAACCGCGCAGCCTTGATCACAGGTGAAATCGCACGCCATTATCTACCTGCCATTGATGACGCCATCAGTCTGCTACACAGCCAACTGGGCCCATTGGCCAAACAAGCTGAGCACACAACAGCCTCAACAGAGCAGGCCTTGATCGGGGCATTCGAACTCCAAGAAGCACTCGCGTCTTTGAAGCAACAAGTCACACGCCTAGGCGCCGATGCGTCATCGGCTTGCGTAGGTAGCACAGCATCGATCTCCAGTCGTGGCCACGCTTTCGCCACCGCTGTTCGCGCCATGGCGCTTGACCCGGCGGCTGCCCTCACCGTGGCAGACGGCTTGGCACGTGCACAGGCCTTGCATCAAGACGTGCGGGAGATGCGCAGCGCCTGTCTACGCCAAATAGATCTGATGTCAGCCAGCGACGAAAGCCGGATCACGACGCACTTGGCTAGACTAAGCGGGGTCGTGATCTTCAGCCTGGCACTGGCCACCTACTTCATGACCGCCTTCTCGCGCGTGATGCGAGGGGGCATGAGCCTGATTCAATCGGAAGTCGCACGCATGGCCAAAGGCGACCTATCTGGCCGTGCCACAGCCCGAGGCGACGACGAAATCGGGCACACCTTGCAGAGCCTAGGCACCTCATTGGCGCGCCTGGCTGACCTGTTTACCGTCGTTCGGCGCGGCGTGGCTTCGGTGTCACACGCAGCAGGCGACATCTCCGCAGCGAGTGAGGCCTTGGCCACCAGAATCGACGATGCCACGGACGCCATGTCCAGCCTGCAAAAAGGCATTGCCGCGACGCTGACCTACCTCGAATCCAATCAGCAATGCGTAGGCCAAGCCGTCGAGCGAGCCAAAGACGTGTCTGCAGACGCTGGCCGCAGCAGACGAGCCATGATCCACTTGGCCGAGGTGATCGAGAACGTGCAAGACCGCAGCCGCGAAATCGGCAAAATCGTGAGCTTGATCGACGGCATCGCCTTCCAGACCAATCTACTCGCGCTGAACGCATCTGTGGAAGCCGCCAAGGCTGGCAGCGCTGGCAAAGGCTTTGCTGTTGTCGCCAGTGAGGTGCGTAGCCTGGCCCAACGTGTCGCCGAGGCCGCCGCCCAGATCAACAAAGTGGTGGGTGACGCCAGCAATGAAATCTCTCATGGGCAAGAGATCGCCAAAAGCACGACGGACGCGGTGCTGTCGACCGAGGCCAATGTCAACGAACTTGGCCGCATCTTGTCGCGCTTGTCGCAGCTGACGACCGATGGCCGAGGCAACACTGAACGCATGACAGCCACCCTGCACGAGGTCAACGACAACAGCGAGAAAACCAGCGCCTTGGTGACACAAGTAGCCCTCGCAGCCAAAGAGCTGCGCCTACAAAGTCTGAAGCTGGCAGAGCAGTCGTCCAAGTTCAAGTTGGGTTGATGTCCTAAATCCCCCAAAAGTGCGCCCTCAACAGGGTGCACACACAAGCTGAGATCCTGAGGTGATAATTGCGGTGCTAACTAACGGCACCCCTTTTAACCAACCATCAGCAATCAGGAATCAGGCCATGGCCTCCATCAACAAAGTCATCCTTATCGGCAACCTGGGCCGCGACCCTGAAGTGCGGTACACGCCCAACGGCGCAGCGGTCTGCAATGTCTCCGTGGCCACCACGCGCAACTGGAAAGACAAAAGCAGCGGCGAAAAGGTCGAGGAAACAGAGTGGCACCGCGTCGTGTTTTATGACCGCCTGGCCGAAATCGCTGGCGAATACCTGAAAAAGGGCCGCCCACTGTACGTCGAAGGTCGCCTGAAAACACGCAAATGGCAAGACAAGGACGGCAAAGACAACTACACCACCGAAGTCGTGGCCGATCAGTTGCAATTGCTGGGTGGCCGTGATGGCGGCGGTGGCGGTGGCGGCGGCAACCAAGGCGCCCCAGAAGACTACAGCCAAGAAGCCCCGTCTGCTGCGCCAAGCCGCCCTGCAGCACGCCCCGCTGCGGCACAACGCCCATCGGCACCACCAGCTGCAGCCAAATCGGCTACAGGTTTTGACGACATGGATGACGACATCCCGTTCTGAGTCAAAAACGCAACTTGCCTGTCAACGTCTGCCAGTACATCACCCAGTCGCCCATCAGGCTATAGACCGGGTAGATGAACGTGGCAGGCTTGTTGTGCTCAAAAAAGAAGTGCCCAACCCAAGCAAACCCGTAGCCCAAAACCGGCAGTAAAAACAAATACCGCCAGCTCTGTGTTGTCAGCACAAACGCCAACAAGGCCAACACCAGCGTTGAGCCAATGACATGCAAGCGGCGACACGTTTGGTTCTGGTGCTGCGACAGGTAAAAGGGATAAAACGCCCAGAACGTTTGATAACGCGGCACGCTGGTTTGGTCAGCTGAGGTTTTCATGATGCAAAGCCTTTTGAAAAGATTCACTGCAAACGCAGCAATGCGAACACCATCGCCAGCGAATAGTGGCGAGCCACTGCGCTAACGAAGCGAGGGAAATCAACATGGGCATCGTCATCTGCCCTGTCAGATATGGTACGGATCACGGCGAAGGGCACGCCAAAATCATGACAAACCTGCGCCACTGCGGCCCCTTCCATTTCAACAGCCAATGCTTGCGGCAACACCTGCCGCAAAGCCGCGGACGCCGTCGCTGCGTTGATGAATTGATCACCACTGATGATCAAACCGCGATGCACCTTGGGTTGGGGCAAACCCAAAACATCCAGATGCACACCAGACAAGGCTCCCCCCTCAGCCAGCGAGTCTAAACTCAAGACCTGTTGCACCGCCTCATGGACAAGGTGTGTCAGGTCAGCGGGCGGCTGCAGCGTACTGGTGCCCAATCCTGGCAACTCAAACCGGGGGAACAAAGGTGACGCGTCCATATCGTGCTGAATCAGTGCGTCAGCAACCACCACGTCGCCCACCCGCACCCCGTCACCCAAACCGCCTGCGACGCCCGTGAACACCACTTGGTCAACACCAAAATCGGTCAGCAACACCGTGGTGGTGATCGCTGCGGCCACTTTGCCTATACGCGATAAAACCACGACCACCTCGCGGCCACACAAATGGCCGACCCAAAACTGGCGTCCAGCTTTAACCACGACGGTTTCGTCCAACATGGCGTCCAGCAAGGTTTGTAATTCTTCTGGCATGGCGGCCATGATGCCAATTCGGCCGGATAGATAAGGGATCATGTGCAACATCATCGCCCATCATCGACCATCAGCACGCGGACAACCCCACTCCCCTACCCCACCCACCACCCCATTTCAGTACAGGCCCCGACATGATTCAAACCTTACCCATTGGCACCCCCCTGTCCCCCTCTGCCGCCCGAGTCATGCTGCTTGGTGCAGGCGAGCTGGGTAAAGAGGTCATCATCGCGCTGCAAAGGCTCGGTGTAGAAACCATGGCCGTGGACCGCTATGACCACGCCCCGGGGCAGCAAGTGGCGCACCACGCACGCACCATCACCATGAGCGACCCCACGCAGCTGCGCGACCTGATCCTGTCCGAGCGGCCCCACCTGGTTGTCCCCGAGATAGAGGCCATCGCCACACCCATACTGGAAGAGCTCGAAGCACAAGGTGTGGTGCGCGTGATCCCCACCGCCCGCGCCACCAGACTGACGATGGACAGAGAAGGCATCCGCCGCCTTGCGGCAGAAACACTGCAGCTGCCCACCAGCCCCTATGAATTTTGCGACTCACTTGGCGAGCTTCAAGCTGCCATTGACGCAGGCATCGGCTACCCCTGCATCGTTAAACCCGTCATGAGCTCATCAGGCAAAGGGCAAAGCAAAATTGACGGCCCCACCGACGTCGCCAAAGCCTGGGATGTGGCCATGGCAGGTGGGCGCGTCAGCCACGGCCGGGTCATCGTTGAGGGCTTCATCGACTTCGACTACGAGATCACCTTGCTGACTGTGCGGGCAGCAGGCAACCACGACCGATCCACCCAAATCGACACCCACTTTTGCGAGCCCATTGGCCACCTGCAAGTTCAGGGTGACTATGTCGAGAGCTGGCAGCCTCACCCCATGCACCCACAAGCTCTGCACAAAGCACGCGAGATCGCCAAAGCAGTGACGGACAACTTGGGCGGACAAGGCCTGTTTGGTGTGGAGCTGTTCGTCAAGGGGGAGGACGTGTGGTTCAGCGAAGTCAGCCCGCGGCCGCATGACACCGGCTTGGTCACACTGTCCACACAAGTACAAAGTGAGTTCGAACTACATGCACGCGCCATCTTGGGCCTGCCTGTGGATACGACCCTGCGGTACCCCGGCGCCTCGGCTGTGATCTATGGGGGCGTGGACACACAGGACGTGGTCTTCGAAGGTGTGGCCGATGCGCTGTCTGTGCCCGGCACCGACTTGCGGCTGTTTGGCAAGCCTGAGAGCTTTATCAAGCGCCGCATGGGTGTGGCCTTGGCCTTTGACGCTACCGTGGACGCTGCACGCAGCAAGGCACGTGCAGCAGCAGGCAAGGTGCATGTGCGAGCGGCCAAAGTACAAGATTGAAGGCCGAACTCGTCTTTCTCATATGACAAAAATATCTCAAATAGACGCAAATATCCCCCAAAATGGTTAAATGACGTGCGTATAATTGACTCACGCTTTAGCCATGTCGGCGTGAAAAATCTCATACCATCGGGCAGTAATCATGCAAACCCTTAGTCATATGAACAACACACAAGTCGTGCATCCAGGCGCTATTCTTCGCGCAAAGTTCATGCAACCCAACGGTCTGTCAGCCAGTGGCTTGGCGATCAAGTTGCATGTCCCGGCCCCGCGTGTCAATGACATCGTGCGTGAACGCCGAGGCATCAGCCCAGACTCGGCATTGCGTTTGGCCCGCTTCTTTGCCACTGACCCTCAATACTGGATGGACCTGCAAACAGCCTACGACCTGAAGGTCGCAGAAGAGTTAGCAGGCGAGCAAATCCGCAACGAAGTGGCTACCGTTCAAGTCAAAGAAGTCGTCGCTCTGGCCGCTTAATTGGCTTAATCGACTGAGGCGGTCTTCACTGGAAGGCCACCTCGGCAAAGCTGCGTAACTTGCGGCTGTGCAGCTGTCCGGCCATGTTGGCGCGCAGTCGCTCCACGGCACGCAGCCCGATGCGCAGGTGCTGATCAACACGCTCACGGTAGAACTGGTTGGCCATGCCCGGCAACTTAAGCTCACCGTGCAAGGGCTTGTCACTCACGCACAGCAGCGTACCGTAAGGCACCCGAAAGCGAAAACCATTGGCTGCAATGGTCGCGCTTTCCATGTCCAGCGCCACAGCACGGCTTTGGCTAAAGCGCCTCTCCGGTTCACGCTGCGGCAGCAACTCCCAATTGCGGTTGTCAGTGGATGCCACAGTGCCCGTGCGCATGATGCGCTTGAGCTCATAGCCATGCAGCTTGGTGACATCGGCCACAGCGCCCTCGATCGCCAGCTGGATTTCAGCCAAAGGCGGGATCGGCACCCACAGGGGCAGGTCTTCATCGAGGACATGGTCTTCCCGGACGTAACCGTGGGCCAGCACGTAGTCGCCCAGTTGCTGCGTATTGCGCAAGCCAGCGCAGTGCCCCAACATGATCCAAGCATGCGGCCTCAATACCGCGACGTGGTCGGTGATGGTTTTGGCATTGGCTGGGCCTACGCCGATGTTGATCATCGTGACGCCGCTTCGGTCTCTTCGTGCGAGGTGATACGCAGGCATCTGCGGCAAGCGTGGTGGCGCCGCACCTTGGGCATCTGCAGCCTCAGGTGGCAAACCAACCCGGCGCGTGATCACATTACCTGGCTCAACAAACATGATGCAATCATCGTCATCACGCGGATTTTGAGGGTCTGGCGCACGGCTCATCAGTTCGTGCCCCATGCGCACGAACTCATCGATATAGAACTGGTAATTGGTGAACAGCACAAAGTTCTGAAACTGCTCAGGCGATGTCCCCGTGTAATGGCGCAAGCGTTGCAGCGAGTAGTCCACCCGTGGCGCCGTAAAGAGCGACAAGGGGCGTGGTTCACCGCCTCGCGTCTCATACGTCCCATTGGCGATGCCATCGTCCATCGACGCCAAGTCAGGCAGGTCAAAGCGGTCACGCAGCAACAAGCGGCGCTCAGCAGGCATGGCGCCTTCTAGGTGCTGGTTATCAGCCAAGCTGAAGTGCACGGGGATCGGGTCACTGCCCAAGCCGACTTCGATGGCCACGCCGTGGTTGGTCAACAGCAACTCGAATTGCTCGCGGTAGTAGTCGGCGAACAAATCCGGCCGCGTCAGCGTGGTCTCATAAGTACCAGGGCCGGCCACAAAACCATAAGACAGCCGCGAATCAGCGCGTGCCACGGTGTCGGTGTGAATGCGCACAAAGGGGTACTTGGCGCGAACGTGGTGCTTGAGGTTCTCGCCACCTACAAACCGCTGCAAGGCATCGCGCAAATAGGCGATCTGTGAGTCATACAAGCGCGTCACATGATCGAGTGCCGCCTGTGCGTTGTCGAAGCGCTGCGTAGGGAACTTCGGGGCGGCCATTTAGCATCCTGAACAACAGTCAATGTGAACCTATTGTGCCCCTGGTCCAGCCGGCCTGAATGCGAAAATGCACCATCTGTCGGGCCTTGTCCTCAGTCCTGCCGGTCTTATTTACTTGGCTCGGCACTTACCGGTGCCACTTCAGTCACGAAGGCAATGCGGTTGAGCCCCGCTTTTTGCAACAGACCAATCAACTCGGCGACGCTGCCATAGGGCACCACACGGTCTGCGCGCAATTGCACCTCGGTTTCCGGCTTTTGTTGCGCGGTCACTGTGGCTTGCTCAGCCAAAGCAGCAAGCGTGGTGTCTTGGTCATTGAGGTGCACACGCCCATCAGCCGTCAAGGCGATAGCCAACACCGAAGGCTGGCTACTGGGCGCCGGTGGCGCATCCGCCTTGGGCAGATCGAGCTTAAGTCGAGAGGTCATCAACGGTGCGGTCAGCATGAAGATCACCAGCAGCACCAACATGACATCGATCAGCGGTGTCATGTTGATTTCGTTCATGGGCTGACTGCCTTGGGGGCGCTCCAATCGACCAAATGCCATGTCGTGCTCGCCTTCTCTCAGTCGCGGCCCTGACGGGCCATCAGGGTTTCACGCAAGTCGTGCGCGAAGCCTTCAAGATCGGCCTCACACGCCGAGACGATCTTGCCAAAAATGTTGTAAGCCAACACCGCTGGAATGGCCACGGCCAAACCCGCCGCCGTCATGACCAAAGCCTCACCTACAGGGCCTGCGACCATGTCCAAGCTGACCGAGCCTTCTGTGCTGATGCCCATCATGGCGTGATAAATGCCCCAAACCGTGCCCAACAAACCCACGAATGGCGCCACCGCACCAACCGATGCCAGCAACACCTGACCGGCTTGCAAACGGGCCAGTACGTTGTGCAGACTATCGCGCAAACGCCGTGTCAGCTGCGCCTCAGGCAAGGCCTCAGATTCAAGCGTGCCTTTGGCGGCAGGCTGGCTCACAGACTCAACCAAGGGCAGTAGCACAGCCTCACGGTCTATTTTTTGCAAAGCCTGACGGGCAGCGCTCAAATCGGTGGCTTGCCAAAACGCCTGTGCGCCTTGGCTCAAGTCGCGGCGTGCACGACTCAGTAGCCAACCCTTCCAAAAAATCACCACCCATGCGCTGACCGACATCAACAGCAAAAGCACCGCCACGGCACGACCAATGACGTCGCCCTGAGCCCAAAATTGCGTTAAACCACCCATACGGTCCTCTTTCTTGTTAGAAGTGCAACTCAGTTCAGCCCCAGCACATCGTCCATGCCAAACAAGCCATGAGGCTGATTGGCCAAGAAACGTGCGGCCCGCAGGCTACCTTGCGCATAGGTGGCCCGGCTGGATGACTTGTGCGTGATTTCAATGCGTTCGCCAATGCCAGCAAACAGCACGGTGTGATCGCCCACCACGTCACCACCACGGATGGTGGCAAAGCCAATGGTGCTGGGGTCGCGCTCGCCGGTGACCCCTTCACGGCCATACACCGCGCAGTCTTTGAGGTCGCGTCCCACGGCATCGGCCACCACTTCACCCATTTTCAGAGCCGTGCCGCTCGGGGCATCAACTTTATGGCGATGATGGGTTTCGATGATTTCAATGTCGTAGCCTTCTTTGAGGGCCTTGGCCGCTTGCGCCAACAACTTGAAGACCACGTTCACACCGACGGCCATATTGGGCGCCATGACGATGCCGATGTCTCTGGCAGCCACGTCAATCTCGGCCTTTTGCTCGTCAGTGAAGCCCGTTGTGCCAACAATCAACTTGACACCTAAGTCACGGCACACACGCAGGTGCGCCATCGTGCCCTCGGGCCGTGTGAAGTCAATCAGGTACTGGGCATTTTGCAAACCTGCACGCAGATCCGAGGTGATGAGCACGCCACTGTTGACGCCCAAAAATGCAGAAGCGTCTGCGCCCAATGACGGGCTACCGGGCACATCCAGTGCGCCTGCCAACACCGCGTCTGGGGCATTTTTAAGCGCCTCAATCAGCATGCGACCCATGCGGCCAGAAGCCCCAGCAATGGCGATGCGCAAAGGGGCGTGTGATGTCGTGTTGACAGAATCGATGCTCATGCGAGAGGCGTCTCAGTTGGGTCTATGGTGTAGGACACGAAGCAGTTCAACGACGACCCACTTCCAGCGGTGGATAGGTACGCACCGCACCTTGCGGTACCTTGCGAATCACGTCGGCTTTGGGCGGCAAGGGCAAGGCTGCGATTTGCGCTTCGGTCAAATTGGGCGCCGCGACACGATCCACGGGTAAAGGCTTGTCAATGGCGGACACAAAATCACGCTCGCTAGGCAAGGTTTCGGTGTCAAACCGCTCAACCAAGTCGTTCTTGAAAAACACCGTGACGATGCGTTTTTGATCAGCTACGCCCTGGCGGTGGATGGTGAAGGCATAGTCCCACCGGTCCAAATGGAATGGATCGGTCAGCAAAGGCGTACCGAGGATTTCTTTGACTTGCAGGCGACCCAGCCCAGGCTGGATCTGAGCCATGACCTCTTGGGTGACCACGTTACCTTGGACCACATCAATGTGGTATGGCTCAAGCAGGCCAAACAACGTCTCTGGTTTGCTCAAGGATGCATTGTTGACGCTGCCGCAGGCAGACAGCATCACCAGGGGTGCCAACGCAAACAAGGCTCGGCGAATCGGGATCAGCATCATGTGGAAGACTTGGTTGGGGTCATTTGGCACGCCGATTTCACAGAAACCGGCCATGTCGATATCATTGCCATTCTAGCGGGGCCGTTCACGGTTGCCGCGCCTTGGAGCTCACAATGAACAACGCAGAAGAACTCAAAAGCAGCGGACTCAAAGCCACGCTGCCTCGCATCACGATTTTGGAAGTATTTCAGCAAGCCACCGAGCGCCACATGACGGCGGAAGATGTCTACAAGATTTTGCTGACCGGAGGCTCAGACATTGGCTTGGCCACTGTTTACCGGGTGCTGATGCAGTTCGAGCAAGCGGGCATCCTGTCTCGCAACCATTTTGAGGGCGGCAAGGCCACCTTTGAGCTCAATGAAGGCAAACACCATGACCACTTGGTGTGCATCACCTGTGGTCGCGTTGAAGAGTTCTTTGACCCCGAAATTGAACGCCGCCAGCAGGAAATAGCGCATGAGCGCGGCTACAAGCTACAAGATCATGCGCTGGCGCTGTATGTCATTTGCCAACGCGAAGGCTGCCCCGACAACAAGAACGTGCCGCAGCCAGCCTGATCAATGGCCGCCGCGATCCATAGCGAGTTGGTGGCGCTCGATGAACTCTTTGTAGGTATCAATGCCGCGCAACTGCAAAACGGTGTTGCGCACCGCAGCTTCAACCAACACGGCCAAATTTCGACCTGCGTCCACGGCGATCACAGCTTTGCGGATGGGCACGCCCATGACGTCCTCAAACAGAGGCTCGTAAGGCAGACGCTCAAATTCACGGTCCATGGTCTCTTTGCGAACCAAGTGAACGATGAGCTTGAGGCGCATCTTGCGGCGCACGGCCGTCTCACCAAAGATGGCCTTGATGTCGAGCAAACCAATGCCGCGCACTTCGAGCAAGTTAAGCAAGAGCTCAGGGCAACGCCCTTCGATGGCACTGCGTGACACACGGTACAGATCGACCGCATCGTCGGCGACCAAGCCGTGCCCGCGCGAAATGAGCTCCAAGCCCAATTCGCTCTTGCCTAGTCCGGACTCGCCAGTCAGCAACACGCCCAAGCCCAAAATATCCATGAAGACGCCATGGCGGGTGATGCGCTCTGCGAAGTGCTGCGTGAGGTAACTTCGCAAGACGTCGATCACGTGCCCAGCAGGCTCTTTCGTCACAAACAAAGGAATACCTGCCCGGCCGCACATGGCAACCAATTTATCAGACGGCAATTGGGCATCGGCCACCACAACCACAGGCGGCTCCAAGGTCACGATGCGCTGGATACGGCGCTCCTGATCCTCATTGGTGGAGCCCGCAAAATAGGCGATCTCTTTGCGCCCAACGATCTGAACACGATAGGGGTGGATGTAGTTAAGGTAACCCACCAAATCTGCAGCCGACTGGGCTGCTTGCACCGCTTCGTCATCAAAACGGCGCTCAGGATTGGCGTGGCCGGCTATCCACTCCCAATGCAACAAGGTGCGATTGGCTTCGAAAAGCGCTTCGGCGCTGATGATGGCAAGATCTTTGACGCTCACGAGTGCTTTGTTTGGGTTAAAGACAAGCGCTCATGATGCACCCTAGTGTCAGGCCACTGACTTCAGTGGCTGCCAGCGCTCGATCAATTGATGCACCTCGGCCGCATTGCCCTCAGTTTTGAGGCGTTCACGCAACTCCTTGTCAGACAAGAGCTCCGCAATTTCGGACAATATTTCGAGGTGTCGCTGGGTTGCTGTCTCAGGCACCAACAGAAAAATCAACAAACTGACCGGCGCATCGTCCGGCGCATCAAACGCAATGGGGTGCACCAACCGTACAACGGCCGCCAAGGGGTTCTTCAAACCTTTGATACGGCCATGCGGAATCGCCACGCCATAGCCCAAACCCGTCGAGCCTAAACGTTCGCGCGCGAACAAATTGTCCGTGACAAGCGCCCGGGCAATCGCGTGCTGATTCTCAAACAACAGCCCAGCGTGCTCAAAGACCCGCTTCTTGCTGCTGGCGTCCACATCTACCAGCACTTGGCTGGCAGGAAGGATGGCGGATAGTCGATTCATCTTGATGCAAGTAGAGGCGACGGCTGATGCCTTGACCCAAAATCCGAGACGGAAGAGGGGCGGATTATAGAGACAGAGATTGCAAGGAAATCAATCAAGCTGCCCCTCCATTTAAGGGATTCTGCACCTTTTGCTGCACCGCAGCAAGTGGCAAATTCCCAAAAAACAGAGACAAAACCCTCGTACTGTTGCGAAATCACATGGCCCATGAAAAACGGCCCCGAAGGGCCGTTAACTTGGTGCTTACCTGCGCTGGCGACCCGCTATCAGGTCACACCAAGCACGCTGTTGGATGCTTGCGGCTGCAGCGCGTGCTTACGAAATAGCGTCCGAGGATAGCTCCTGGCGCTTATGGGAATCGTGATGATGATCCTGTACTCGGTCTTTGTAACGACAGACTTGGCGATCAAGCTTGTCCATGAGCTGATCAATAGCGGCGTAAAGATCCTCGTGTGCCGTTTCGACAAAAATATCCTTGCCTTTGACACGCACTGTCACTTCGGCTTGCTGTCGTCGATTTTTTTCCTTTTGCTTTTCAACAGAGAGCAGAACGTTGATGTCAACGACCTGATCGAAATGACGGGTAACTCGCTCCAATTTAGTGCGAACGTACTCGCGAATTGAAGGTGTAACTTCCAGATGGTGACCACTGATCGTCAGATTCATGCTGCGTCCTTTCGGGAGCATAAAGGTTGAAAACAACCGGCCGCTTTGTCTGCAGAAAATCGACCAATGTTGTTGCGGTTTTTCCGCTGCAAATTCGTCAACCGGAAGGCCAGTGTGCGCCTGTCTTCTGAACATGACAAGCCCATGACATCAGTATTTTTACCAATGCCTATTCAATCGTGAAGAAACCCCGCAATCACTTGCCGTACGTCAAACGCAAGCGGCCCACCCACCACACCATCACCAAAGTGGTGGCGAACGCAAACCAGCCTGTGCGGCCATAGCCCTCAACCAAGCCACTGGGCGATCGGGAGATCAATAAGCCCCCCACCCACGCAGATACGCCCATGGCCAATGACTGCAATGCGCCATTGATGCTCATGAACGAGCCCCGTAGAGCGGGCTCCGGTGCGGCCGTCATCAAGGCCATGCCCGGGATCATGCGTCCTGAGACAAACACGAAAAATGTCGTGGTGACGAGCAACAAAGCCGGGAGCGAGCCCGTCTGCAAATGTGTCAGTGCCATCATGGGCACCACAGCCGCCAGACTGATCCAGCGGAACATCTGCACCTTTCCCCATCGATCGGTCAAACGCCCCCACAGCCTGGCGGTGAACAACGTGGCTATGCCGCCGGCGAAATAGATGTACGGCACCTGTTGGGCAGTCAAACCCAAGTTGGTCGTGGTGTAAATGGTGATGTAGGGGATAATGCTGAAGCTGCCTGACAGCATCAGCATGGACAAGGTAAAGGCGCGCCAGTGGTTGGCTTCTTTCAGCACCAACCACAGCTGGGAAATCGGACGTTGAACAGAGACGCCAGTCATATGCCCACGCATGGACGGCACCGTGCGCCACGCAGCAATCAAGACCAGCGTGGACACCAATCCGATCACAAAAAAGGGCATGTGCCAACCCCAGCTGCTTGCCAGCCACAAGGACACTGGCACACCAGCCACTGTGGACAGCGAAAACGCCGACATCACCACGCCCATGGCCTGCCCGCGCCGCTCAAAAGGCACCGCGTCGCCAACGATGGTCTGCACCAGCGCCCCAAGAACGCCACCAAAGAGGCCTGCAGCCACACGCGCGGCCATCAAAGCGCCGTAGGTGGGCGCCAGACCACAAGCCACCGTCGCCATGGCAAAGCCTGCGTACACGATCAACAAGGCACGCTTGCGCTCAAAGCGGTCAATCACCATGGAAACCAGCAAGCCCGACACGCCTGCCGCCAGTGAATAGGCCGATACCAGCAGGCCAAATTGCGCATCCGTCAAATGGAACAACTTCGTCAGTTGCGGCCCCAAAGGCATCATCACCATGAAGTCGACAATGTGGGTGAAGTTGATGGCGGCCAGGCTCCACAACAATAGGCGCTCGCGCACCATGAGTGCAGGCGGCGTGACGGTGGCAAGCGGTGGTGTGGTCATCCAAAAAATCAAGGTGCAGCGGAGCACAACAGTGTCGCTGCTTTTGAGAGGGCTTGATCTGCCGCGACAATAGCGGTATGACGACGCGTAAATCCTTTTTATCTTCAGACAAGCACGTGCCCTATTTGGGCGTGGCAGGCTTTCTTGCGCTGGTGGCGCCCACTTTGATCGCCGCGCACACAGCGCCTTCGGTGACGTTTTACAACCAAGCACTTGCGGTGCTGGGCTGGGGCTTGTTTGTGGCGGCGCTGAGTGCGCTGACGAGCCCGGTTGGCATCAGCCAAAGAGGCTGGGCAGCCGGTTCGCTGGCCGCGGTGCTGGCCATAAGCGCAACCGAAGCTTTTGGCTCCGCCTTCATCTGGGGTGATTTGGCGGGTGGCTTGGGCTTGATGGGTGGGTTCATGAGCTTGGCTGGGATGTTGGTGCTGTGGTCAGGCTGGCGCAGCGGACTGAGCCGCGAACGAGAGAGCGTTTTGACGGTTTTTTTCGGCGCCTTGACACTGTCGGGGGTGCTGGGCATGGTGCTGGCGCTGATTCAGGCCTTTCACCCTGCGTGGGCTGACGGCATGTTCATCGCCGAGTCCACGATGGTGGGTCGCGCCGTGGGCAATTTGCGTCAACCCAATCACTTCAGTACCTTGCTTGTTTGGGCATGTTGCGGCGCAGCTTGGCTAGGTGCGAGTCGGCGCCTGCCTGAGTGGCTCAGCGCGGGCCTGATCGCCCTGTTTATCGGGGGTGTCGTGCTGACGGCATCACGCACGGGCATGGTGGGCATGGTTTTTTTGAGCCTCTGGGGGCTGCTGGACAAAAGCCTGCCGCGCAAGCTGCGTGCGACGTTGATAGGGGCTTTGGCGATCTATGGCCTGTTTTGGGGTGGCATGTGGCTGTGGTCTCACTCGGACAAAACGGTGGCCTTTGCCGCCAATGCACGCTTGCACGATCACAGTGACATCTCCAGTTCTCGATTCAAGATCTGGGCCAACGTGCTGGAGTTGATCCGCCAGAACCCCTGGTCTGGCGTGGGCTATGGCGAGTTCAATGTGGCGTGGACACTGACCCCTTTCCCGACACGGCCCGTGGCCTTTTTTGACCACACCCACAACCTGCCGCTGCAGTGGGCCGTTGAATTCGGCGTACCGCTGGCCTTGTTGTTATCAGCACTGAGCTTGGCTGCCTTTTGGGGCTTGATGGCCAGTGCCAAGGCCTGCTCCGGCGGGGCCAAAACCATGACCGTGGGTGCTTGCAGCGTGATCGTGGCCATTGCGGCCTTTCACAGCTTGGTCGAGTACCCGCTTTGGTACAGCTATTTCTTGCTGCCAACCATGTTCGCGTGGGGCATGGGCTTGTCAGCAAGCAGCAGCACACCGTTGGACGCACCTGCGTCGCCCACACACACAGAGCACACCGGGCACAAGCAACCGGTCTTCTTGGTCGCTGGCTTGGTCATGGCTGCAATGAGTGTCTGGTGTGTGGCGGACTATCAAGCTGCGGCCAATATTTATGCGCCTCGCAAGGGCGCTGGACCGCTAGAGCAACGCATCAGTTTTGGCAAGAAGATGCCTTGGTGGGGCCATCAGGCCGACTACGCCGACGTCACGGTTGGCGACGATGAAGACCCTAGCCAAGCGCCAGCGGCCTTCAAACGCACCTTGCACAACCTGATGGATGCACGGCTCATGGTGTCTTATGCCAAATCGCTGGCTGAACACGGAGAGGTCGACAAGGCCCGCTATGTGGTCCAACGCCTCAAAGAATTCCGAAACCCGATTGGCGATACGTTCATGGCCGCCTGTAAAACACCACCAGCGGCTGGCGAAGCACTGCCCTTTCAATGCGATTTACCCAAGCAGAGTTACACGTGGCGGCAGGTTCTGCCTCGCTGACCCTTTAACGGTGGTGCGCATCACGGGGCATCACTGGGCATCCCCGCGCACCCAGTGCCCCGACTTGCCACCTTGTTTTTCAAGCAGTTTGACGTCGGTGATCACCATGCCGCGGTCTGCCGCCTTGCACATATCGTAAATGGTCAGCAAACCGACTTGGACGGCCGTCAAGGCCTCCATTTCAACGCCAGTTGGCCCGACCGTTTGGGCCGTGACCCGACACGTCACAGCACAAGCCACATCATCAATTTCAAAGACCACAGCCACCTTGGACAGGGCCAGAGGATGGCATAAAGGGATCAGGTCTGACGTGCGTTTGGCGCCTTGGATGGCCGCAATGCGTGCCACACCCAACACATCGCCCTTGCCAGCCTGACCTTGCGCAATCAAAGCCAAGGTGCTGGCCTGCATGGTAATTTGCCCCTGTGCCACAGCCACGCGCACGGTGGGCATCTTGGCCGAAACGTCCACCATGTGGGCTTGGCCCTGCTTGTCGAAGTGAGTCAAATCGGTCATATGAAAAGATGTAAAGAAATTCAAGTACATGAACCGGGGATGATTCCCCCGTCCAAGCAGGCATGGTTCGCAGCATACTGCGCAGATTGATCTCCCTGTTTGTGTTCATGGCCTTGAATTTCAGATTGTCTGCGCACCTGCGTTTGCCCACCACATCACACAAGCCAACCGCCAGCGCCATGGCTGGCTGGCGCTTGGCCTGCTTGGTCATGCTGAGTTGGCCGCTCGGCGCAGGCGTGCACGCGCAAGAGTCTGTGGCGCCCACAACCAGCAGCACCAACACCGTCGCCTTGCCCGCGCTGGGCGATGCGGCAGCGCAAGACCTCTCGCCCATGGCAGAGCGCCGCTTGGGTGACCGCATCATGAGGTCGATCCTGAGGGACCCAGATGTGATCGACGACCCCTTGGTGCTCGATTACGTCAACCAGGTCTGGCAAGCCCTATTGAACAGTGCACGGCGCCATGGCGAGATCGGGCCCGAGATTGATGCCTCGCATGCTTGGGTGCCTTTTTTGGTACGTGACCGCAGCGTGAACGCTTTTGCACTGCCCGGAGGCTACATTGGCGTGCACTTTGGCCTATTGGCCATGACCACGACACCGGATGAGCTGGCCTCGGTACTGGCACACGAAATGTCACACGTCACGCAGCGCCATATCGCGCGCATGATCAGCCAGCAATCGAGGCAAACGTGGATGAGTGTGGCCTCGATGGTGCTGGGCATTTTGGCCGCCAGCCGCAATCCAGCTGCGGCACAAGCCATGATCTATGGCGGGCAAGCCGTGGCCATTCAAGGTCAGTTGAACTTCTCACGCGACATGGAGCGCGAGGCCGACCGCATTGGGTTTGGTGTATTGGGTGACGCCGGGTTTGAGCCCGCTGGTATGGCGCAGATGTTCGAGCATCTTCAACAAGCGTCCAGACTGAATGACGACGGCAACTTTCCCTATCTGCGCACCCACCCCCTGACCACAGAGCGCATTGGCGAGGCTCACGCCAGAGTCGGACCTCAAGGATGGGCCAATGCCACCAAGGCAGGCCACACTGACAGCGCCCTGTGGGCCCAGCACGCGCTGATGGCGGCACGATCACGTGTGCTGATGGACACACGCAACGTGTCCCTCCAAAACCTGCTCACAGCCGACATCAAACCCGGCAGCACTGCCTTGCAAAACGTGACGGCCTATTACACATCGGCCGTGGCTTTGCAGCGCGGCGCAGACTCAGGCCGAGCCACACTGGCGCTGAACCACGCCAAGGGGGCGGCCAAGGGCTTACCGCCTGATCAACAAACGGTGGTGTCCCGCGTTTTAACTTTGGCGATGGTTGAGGTCATGTTGATGAACCACAAGCCGGTGGAGGCCTACGCGCTGCTTGAGCGAGAAGGCCTCATCAACCACAGCACCAAACAGCCTGAAGAGGCGCGCCCGGAGCTGTTGCTCACAGCGCAGGTCGCCTTGTCATTACCTGAAGGACGCACACAGTCCGCAGCACAGAACCAAGTCGCCAGCAATTTGCAAACCCATGTCAGCAACCACCCACATGATGCTGCGGCTTGGGCCATATTGGGCGAGCTGTGGCAGCGCTTGGCTCAGCCACTTCGTGCTGTGCGTGCAGAAGCCGAAGCCACCGCGGCCTTGGGCGATCTGCCCGGTGCCATTGACAGAATACAAGGTGCCCAAAAACGCTTCAGGCAACCCAACGCGGATGATGTGATTGAGCTGAGCGTCATGGATGCCAGGCTGAAGGTCTGGCAGCGTCAGCAACGAGAAGACCTGCTGGACGACCGAGGCGGCTAAATGCTGGCACGCACCCAACACACATGACATGGGTCGCAGATATCAGCTTGCCCGCAGCTTGGTTGGCGATTTCTTGCGGCCTATGCCGAGTTGCTGTGGGAGTATTTTCAAAA
Source organism: Aquabacterium sp. (assembly GCA_030654395.1). Taxonomy (GTDB): domain Bacteria; phylum Pseudomonadota; class Gammaproteobacteria; order Burkholderiales; family Burkholderiaceae_C; genus Aquabacterium. The sequence goes on along the minus strand of JAURXM010000132.1, from coordinate 543,263 downwards.
ACACCCACAGAGGCGACTCATTGGGCTTGGGCGCTTGGCCGCGGCCTATGCGCTTGAGCTGGCCTGTGTACCAAGAGACCTCCATCAAGCCCATTTTGTCGATAGGCGGGATGCCCGTCTTCAAGGGTTTGACTTGGTGCAAGGGCGCCTGCCCTGCCAGCAAACGCAGAGGCACAGCCGGTTCAATGGCCAAGGCCCGGGCCAGCCCGACAAAGTCCACAGCCCCAGATTGAATGGCCTCAGCCATGCCTTGCGCAGAGCGGAAACCGCCTGTGACCGCCAAAGGCGTCTTCACGGCCTGACGGGCTTTTTCTGCGAACGCCAAAAAATAAGCTTCGCGTTGACGCGTGCTGTCCTTAACGGGCGACTTGTCTGCCTTGATGCCCGTCATGGCGGGTGCCTCATACGTGCCACCAGATACCTCGATCAAGTCCATGCCTGCGTCTGACAGGGCGCGGATGGTGTCCAAAGACTCCTCTTCGGTGAAGCCGCCGCGCTGGAAATCAGCCGAGTTGAGCTTGATGCCAATAGGGAAGTCTGGCCCCACTTGCTCGCGCATGGCACGGTAAACGGCCAACACAAACGCACGGCGCTTTTCTGCTGTGCCGCCCCATGCATCGGTACGTCGGTTGTGATGCGGAGACAAAAACTGGCTGACCAAGTACCCATGGGCGCCATGGATTTGAACGCCGCTGAAACCTGCTTTTTTGACAATGGCAGCGGCTGTTGCATAGCGCTTGATCAAACCATGCACTTCCGCATCAGTGAGTTCCCTTGGTGTCGCAAAAAAGGCCTTCATATCAGACCGAAAAGGAACGGCCGACGGACTCACCGTTTCTTTGTTCAAACCCTTGGGCGCTTGCTTACCAGGGTGATTGATCTGTACCCAACACTGTGTGTTGTTGCGCGTGGCGGCTTGGGCCCAAGCTTGCAAGGCAGCCAGATGCTCATCATCCTCAATGACGACGTTACCGGGCTCGCCTATTGCACACTGGTCGATCATCACGTTGCCAGTAATACACAGACCAATGCCCCCATCAGCCCAAGCGCCGTATAGCTTGATCAACTCCGGTGTGGCGGCGCCATCGCGTTTGCAAAGTGCCTCGCTCATGGCGGATTTAAGCAAACGGTTCTTGATCACCGTGCCATTTGGCAGGGTGAAAGGTTGCGCCAAGACGGCTTGAGGGGTCATTTGGGAATCCTAGTTGCATCTGCAAAAACGAGATTGAACACCAAAATTGCATTCTTTGCAGGGGACCATTGCGACCTCGCACCAGCCCCAAAGGGCACAAGTGCCATCGCCTGAGCTCAATTCATGAGGCTCGATCGCCACAATAAATAGGCCTGAGCTGTTTTTAGCAGGGAAGAAGCATTACCATCGCTGACGCAACGCCCCAGAGGAACGCACGCGAAAACAGCAGGCGCCCGGGGACGCATCAGATCTGACCTCTCGATGGAGTTAATTCACATGGCAACTGCAAAGAAAGTCCCGGCCAAAAAGGCCGCTCCCGCCAAGAAGGCTGCTGCAGCACCTGCTGCAAAAAAGGTCGCCGCTAAGCGCGCGCCCAATGCCGCCTTCCTGAAACCTTTGACCCCTAGCCCAGCATTGGCCGCCATCATTGGTGCCGACCCATTGCCGCGCACCGAGGTCACCAAAAAGGTGTGGGAGTACATCAAGAAGCATGATCTGCAAGATGCCGCCAACAGGCGCAACATCAACGCAGATGCCAAGCTGAAGGTCATCTTCATGAAGGATCAAGTCACGATGTTCGAATTGACCAAGCTGGTCAGCGTCCAACTGTCGTGATTGGGTCCGGTGGCAACAGGTTGACGAACCTGTTGCCATTGACCAAAAGCAAAAGCCCGGCATGCCGGGCTTTTTTCATGGCGGCTTATTCCCACCAGGGGTAAAACGATGGCATCTCCGATGCTTTGCTGGTGAATTGGGCGGGGCGCTTCTCCAAGAAGGCACTGACGCCCTCTTTGCCATCGCCCAAGCTGGTATAGAACATGGCCAGCGAATCAACCTGGTGCGCCGCCATCGGATGGGGCTGCGCTGAGTTGCGGTACATCATCTGACGCGTCAAGGCAATGCCCACCGCCGAACGCTCGGTCGCAATGCGGCGCGCGATCTTCATGGCCTCGTCCAACAGCTGATCAGCAGGCACCACAGCCTTGACCAAACCCCCTCGTTGGGCCTCGTGGCCATCAAAGATGTCAGCCATGTAAGTCCACTCCAACGCTTGTGAGATGCCCACAATCCGTGGCAAAAACCAGCTAGAACACGCTTCAGGCACGACGCCGATGCGGCCAAATACAAACCCGATGCGTGCTTTGTCAGATGCCAAACGGATGTCCATCGGCAAAGTCATCGTCGCCCCGATGCCCACGGCCGCCCCGTTGATGGCGCCAATCACCGGCTTCTTGCAATTGAAGATGGACAGCGAGACGCGGCCACCCGTGTCACGCACGCCTTCAAAAATAGCTTGCTCATCCAAGCGCGTGTGCATGTCTTGCGTGGTCGGGAGTTGGTCTTCATCCAAGCCGAACACGTTGCCTCCGATGCTCAAATCCATACCCGCGCAAAAAGCCTTGCCCGCACCGGTGACCACGATGACGCGCACGGCGTCATCGTCACTGGCGGTGTTGAAGGCGTCAACCAACTCGTTGGCCATCTCAACCGTGAACGAATTGAGATGCTCAGGACGGTTCAGGGTCAGCAGCAGCACGCCATCGTCACCGACGGCATAAATCAGCGTGTTGTAGTTCATGTTGTGGCCTCTTTCATTGCGAACTCGTTTCATCGACGGAGCTGTGCGTCAGGCCACTGTGGCCCCGCTCGGACGCCAGCCATTGCAGAACAGGGATCGTGCCAGGCAGCACAGGCGTCACATCAACCGGCAAGGTTTGCCAAGCCATGTGTTGCGCCTCGCGCATTTCAAACTCACCCTGCCATTGGTAGACCTTGCAAAAATGCAGTCGCACGCGTGCATGCGGGTAGTCCATCACCTCGGTCTGCCAAGGGTGTGCAGGGCCAATGGTGATGCCGATTTCTTCATGCAGTTCACGGCGCAGGGCTTGCTCGACCGTTTCACCGGCTTCGAGTTTGCCGCCCGGGAACTCCCAGTACCCAGCGTAGACCTTACCTTCAGGGCGCGAGGTCAGCAAGAAGCGCCCTTCACGGCCATCGGCATCACGCTCGATCAAGACGCCCACGGCCACCTCAACAGGGGGACGGTCGGTAGCGTCCATCACATGATAAGACTTGCGCTCAGTCATGCTCACGCCCAGCGTAGTCCCTTGCGAATTGGTAGGCAACCCGGCCCGAACGTGAACCACGCTCCAACGCCCAAACCAGTGACAGGGGGCGCGCTGTGGTCATGGCCTCATCGGGCATGCCGAAATGGCGCAACCACTGCGCCACGATGGTCAAGTACTCGTTTTGACTGAAGGGATAAAAGCTGATCCACAAACCGAATCGCTCGGACAGCGAGATCTTCTCTTCCACGGCCTCGCCGGGGTGCAACTCGCCATCGCTGGTGTGCACATAGCTTTTGTTGTCGGCATGGTACTCGGGCAGCAGATGGCGGCGATTGGATGTGGCCATGATCAGCACGTTGTCACCACTGGCCGACACGGTGCCGTCCAAGATGGACTTGAGTGCCTTGTAGCCGGGCTCGCCCTCATCGAAGCTCAGGTCATCGCAATAGATGATGAAGCGCTCAGGCCGTCCGGTGACCAACTCGATCAGATCAGGCAGGTCGATCATGTCGGCTTTGTCGACCTCGATCAGGCGCAAGCCCTGATCTGCATGGGCATGCAGCCCAGCCTTAACCAGCGAGGATTTGCCTGTGCCTCGCGCGCCAGAAAGCAGCACATTGTTGGCCGTTTTACCTGACACGAATTGCGCCAAATTGCGTGCAAAGCGCCCCTTTTGCACATCGACCTCGTGGATATCAGCGTAGGCGATGTGACTCACATGGCGCACGGGCTCAAGCCAACCTGAAGCCCAAGCTGCCGATACGCGCTTGCGGTATCGAAAGGCCACAGAGGCCGCCCAGTCAGGTTGCGCCAACGCAGCATGGTGCGGCGAGGGCAACAACGCATCTAGCCGCTGAACCAGCAAGTCTGCACGGTTCAAAAAAGAATCAAGTGTGGTCTGAGGCATGGCCTAAGTGTAGCGGCCCGCCTGCTTGCTACAACGACAGCAAGGCGCGCAAAGTCGCATCCATGTGTTCAGTAGGCACACGCTTGAAGCCCGTGCGTGCGTAACGCTGCAAACGCCCCAGCATCACGCTGAGCGCCAGTGACGCACCGGCTTGCGCATCCACCGTGGGCGTTGGCGAGCCACGTGCATCGGCCAGCGCTTTGTAGCTCTGGCGCAGCATTGATTCAATGCGGTCAAGGCACTGGTTCATGCGCACGGCCAAGCGGTCGTGCTCAAACACCAAGGCATCGCCCACCATCACGCGCGTCATGCCAGGGTTCTTTTCAGCAAACTGCAAGACCATGGCGGTGATGCGGCTGATTTGCACGGCAGGGTCGCTCTCGCGCTCGGCGATTTGGTTGGCGAGGGTAAACAAGCTTTGCTCGATGAAGTCGATCAACCCTTCAAACATCTGCGCCTTGCTGGCGAAGTGCCGATACAGTGCCGCCTCGCTGACAGACAGGTGCGCGGCCAGCGCCGACGTGGTGATGCGATCTGCACCGGGTTGCTCCAGCATGCTGGCCAAGGCCTGCAGGATCTGAATGCGGCGCTCGCCCGGTTTGGGGCGCTTACGCACGGACACCTCATTGCTCATCGTTGCCTGCCCCCTTGCTTGCCCCACGCATGCAGCGCCCTGAGCTTTTTGATTTTGACACACACACCCTGTGGTCGACCATGCAGCTGGTGTTGTAAATAGCGCTGCATCCAGACCGTGCGCAAACCCAGTCGCCGCGCACTTTTGAGGTTGGCAACCGTGTCCTCAATCAATACGCAGCGCGCTCTGGGCAATTTGTGTCGCGCCAAGACGATGCGCAGCATGCGGGTATCGGGCTTGGGGCGCAGGTCGCCGAATGTGCGCATGCCCTCAATGGAGATGACCGCCTCAAAGCACGAGGCCAAGTCCAGCGCGGTCAAGACGCGTTTGGCGTATTCAGCAGGTGCGTTGGTCAGCAAAAATTTGCGGCCCGGCAAGCGCATGAGCGCAGCCCGGTCAGATGCAGGCATGTGCAAGTGCGCCTCCATGTCCGGCAGCGCATGCGTTTGGGCCAAGAAGTGAGCAGCGCGGATACCGTGGTGGCGCTCCAACCCCAGCAAGGTGGCGCCATAACGGCGCCAGTAGTGGGCACGCAGCTCGTCGGCCTCTTGGCGAGACACGGCCAAGTGCTGCTCAATGTAGTCCGTCATCGACCCATTGAGCCGCCAGAACACCGCCCCACTGGCGTCATGCAGTGTGTTGTCCAAGTCGAAAAGCCAGATCAGCTCTTCAGACCGTTTGACGCCAGTGCGGCTCAATGTGATCCGCTCAATGCGAACGGATCATCGTGCCGTAAGCCTGCTCGGTGAGGATCTCCAGCAGCATGGCATGGGGCACGCGGCCATCAATGATGTGCACGGCGTTCACACCACTTCGGGCGGCATCCAAGGCAGAGGCGATCTTGGGCAACATGCCGCCAGAGATGGTGCCATCGGCAAACAACTCATCGATCTGTCGCGCGGTCAAATCAGTCAGCAAGTTGCCTTGCTTGTCCAGCACACCAGGGGTGTTGGTCAGCATCATGAGCTTTTCAGCCTTGAGCACCTCGGCCAGCTTGCCCGCAACCAAGTCGGCGTTGATGTTGTAGCTCTGGTTGTCTTCACCAAAGCCAATGGGGCTGATGACGGGGATGAACTGGTCATCCTGCAGGGCTTTGACCACGCTGGGGTCAATGCTCTCGATTTCACCCACTTGGCCCACATCGTGCTCTTTGGTGGGGTCGTCTTTGTCGATCAGGCGCATTTTGCGGGCCCGGATCATGCCGCCATCACGGCCCGTCAAGCCCACCGCTTTGCCGCCCGCCACGTTGATCAGGCCCACGATGTCTTGTTGCACCTCACCGGCCAGCACCCATTCGACCACTTCCATGGTTTCTTCATCGGTGACGCGCATGCCTTGGATGAAGCGGCCTTTTTTGCCGATTTTGTTCAAGGCGTCGTCAATTTGAGGCCCGCCACCATGCACCACCACCGGATTCAGTCCAACCAACTTGAGCAAGACAACGTCTTCAGCGAAATCAGCTTGCAAGGCGGGGTCGGTCATGGCGTTGCCGCCGTACTTGATAACGATGGTTTTGCCATGGAAACGGCGGATGTAGGGCAGCGCTTGCGCCAGAATCTCAGCCTTGTCACGAGGTGCAATATTGGCGAGTGAGTCGGACTGGGCCGGCGGGATGGAGTTGGGCATGGCGAGCGCGCGAGTTAGGTGTGTGAATGTGGCATTTTAAAATGCCTGTGCGCATACTGAGGCAAATTCAAACAATTTGCTGCTTATCGGCACAGCGTCGGTGCCGTCAACCATCCGGCACCGGCACCCGTTTAGGACACACGGGGCCGAATCTCGGTCTCAGAAGGATCTCACAGTGAACGCATCCCTAGCTCGTCGCCTTGCCACCTTGTTGATTGGCATGGGCATGGCCTTGTCTGCAGCAGCACAAGCTGTTGAGGGCGAGGTCAAGAAGATCGATGTCGACGCAGGCAAAATCACGCTCAAGCATGGCGAGATCAAAAGTTTGGACATGCCTGCGATGCAGATGTCGTTTCGTGTGACCGACCCCGCGTGGCTCAAAACGCTTCAGGTCGGAGACAAGGTGAAGTTCTCGGCCGACAAGGTCGGTGGGCAGTTCACCGTCACAGCCATAGAAGTGCGCAAGTGACATCACCCAAACCATGCGCGCGAAAAAAAAACAGGCCCCGATGAAGCCATCGAGGCCTGTTTCAGCTGATTAGTCCCCCTGGAACTATTCGATACCGACAGCGTTTGCATCTGCGTTTGCTTTAGCACTTCACAGTTCAAAGCCGTGAAGTTGTTACGTTGAATAATACCATATTCATGTGATGCTCAACAAGATGATCGTCATCGTCACGTAGCGGCCCAGCTTGCCCAAGCCCATGTAAAACAGGCAAGGCCAAAACGGCAAGCGCAACCACCCCGCCACTGCGCACAAGGGGTCTCCAACGATCGGCAACCATGACAACAAGCAAGCCGGCGCACCGTAGCGCGACAGCCAAGTCATGGCACGGTGATCACTGGGTTTGATGCGCCCCGATACTCGGCGAGCCTCAAACCCAATCCACCAAGTTAACGCACCACCCAAGGTATTGCCTAAAGTGGCCACCAGCACAGCAGGCCAAAACAGCTCAGGCTGCAACTTGACCAAGCCAAAAACAGCAGGCTCAGACCCCATGGGCAACAAGGTTGCCGATACAAAGGCGATCACAAAGATGGCGGTCAAGCCCACCTCGGGTATCGACAACCAGTGCAACAAGGCCGTCAAAGCCGCCATCAATCCAAGTTCCATACACCGGATTGTGCCCTCGCAAGTGAGGGAAAGACATCAATGACCTCTGTTGGAGCGCCTGCGAATGAACGCCAAGGCGCCCAAGGCCGTCAGTGCCAACATGCCGCTTTCAGGCTCAGGCACAGCGCTGATTGACTGTGCAACCAAGCCGCCCGTCACGCCCTTTGCCAGCAGGTCTGCATCAGTGAAGCGAAACACATAAAACTTGTTGTCACCTGCCACACCCGGAACAAAATCGTTGTCATTGGACAGGTACAGCGTGTGGTAACCGTCGACATCTTCACCAAAAGCCAAGCCTTCCAACTTCGCAGGGATCTGCGTATCAAGGTATCCCGCCGCCTTGAGCAAGGCCAAGGGGTCCAACATCAGAGCCGTGTCCAGCAACTGCTTGCCCGTGAACAGGCCCGTCGCCGTGCTGGCTGTCAAACCTGTGATGTCGTTGGCGTCCGTGGCCTTGCCCAAATTGATCGACCAAATTTGCTTGAACTTGGCACTGCTGCCATCGCCCAAACCCTTGCCGTCACGCGGCAGAAGCGCCAAAGTGTTGTCGTTGATCGCGACCAAATCGCTGTTGTTGTATGCCTTGCCCCCGAATGAGTTGCTGATGGCAAACTCTTTGGTTGCGCCCGTAGTGATGTCGATTTGCACAATGCGGTTGGTTTTACCAGCGGCCGTATCACCACCATCTTGCAGCAGTGGGCTTTGCATGATGCCGAACAGCTTGCTGCCATCAGGGCTGATGGCCAAGCCTTCCATACCCTTATTGGCCACACGGCCTGAGGTGTTACCGCCGATTTCGGTGCCTGCCACACCGACGTTACCGCCCAATGCCGATTGGTTGGCGACCGCAAAATCACCTGGCAAGGCATACGTCCTGATGCGCTCGCCCGTGGCACGGTTGAACTGGTAAACGTAGGGGCCGTATTCATCGGATACGAAAACGCTTTGGCCATCTTTGGCGACACGAATGGACTCGGGGTCCAACCGTGCGTTGTTCGCATTGGTGGAGGTGCCCGCAGCGAAGCCATCTGAGCGCCCTGTGAAATAGTACTTGCCCACGGTATTTTGCGCAGGTACGCCGCTGGCCAAGCCTGCGGTCGAGCCGTAGTTCAAAGGCGTGCTGCTCCAGAGCAAGGTCGTGCTTTGCATCGTGGGCGCCAGCGTGTAGGGCAAGGTGCCAGCAGGTATGGCAGACGGCACATGTGTCAGCCCCATGCTGACCGTATTGAAGCGGGCGATATAGGAGGTCGTGTTATCAACAGCCGCCCCGCCAACATAGCTGACTGCGTTAGGACCGCGATCAGGCAAGGCCAAAAAGGTGCCGCCGCCTGCCCATGCCAAGCCTGAGCCCATGCCGCCAAAGACGTTCGCTGCCACACCACTCTCCAGCGTGCCAGTCAGGCCAGACAAGTCACCGGTGCCACTTAAAGTGCCAATGGCCATCAGCTCAAAGGCGGCATGGGCGCTGCCCATGGCCGAGGTGATCACAAAGACGGCAGCCAAACGGGCAACCAAAGGGCGAAGTGCGAACGTCATGGGGACAACTCCAAAAGGAATGAAAAAACAACCCCCAGAGCCTGAGCGCCGACCGTGACAGCTTCTTGACAAAGCCCATGGCACTTAAGGGGCAAGTTCTGCTTAAAATTTAATCAAAATCATGTCAAAGACGCGCCCCTGAGCGCTATACTCTGCCTCCTTTTTAAGCAGCCCTGATCACTCACCCGGTCGGGGCTTGTTCGTCTTTCAGCCTCTCGCATGCACACCCCTCTGGCACCCCACAACACGCTGATGGTCGGCTCTATAGAGCTGCCCAACCGCTTGTTCGCCGCGCCCATGGCCGGGGTGACAGACCGCCCGTTTAGGCAGCTGTGTAAGCGCTTGGGCGCGGGTTACGCCGTGAGCGAGATGGTGACCTCGCGCAAAGACCTGTGGCACAGCTTGAAGACGTCCCGCCGTGCCAACCACGAAGGTGAAATCGCCCCGATTTCCGTTCAGATTGCGGGCACCGACGCGGCCATGATGGCCGAGGCAGCCGCCTATAACATCGAACGTGGCGCCCAAATCATCGACATCAACATGGGCTGCCCCGCCAAAAAGGTTTGCAACAAATGGGCCGGATCGGCCTTGATGCAAAACGAGGCCCTGGCGCTGGAGATTGTCGAGGCCGTGGTGGCCGCCTGTGCGCCCCACAACGTGCCTGTGACCTTGAAAATGCGCACAGGCTGGAGCGCACAGAACAAAAACGCCGTACGCATTGCACGGGCCGCTGAGGCCGCTGGCGTGGCCATGCTGACTGTGCATGGCCGCACCCGTGAGCAAGGCTACAAAGGCCACGCCGAATACGACACGATCGCCGCGGTCAAAGCCGCAGTGCGCGTGCCGGTGGTGGCCAATGGCGACATCAACACCCCCGAGAAAGCACTTGAGGTGCTGAGCTACACCGGTGCGGACGCCATCATGGTGGGCCGTGCTGCACAAGGTCGCCCTTGGATTTTTGGCGACATCGCGCATTTTTTAGCCACAGGCACCCACCGTGCGCAACCCCTGACCCAGCAGGTCAAACAATGGCTGCTTGAGCACCTGAATGAGCATTACGGGCTCTATGGTGAATTTGCCGGGGTGCGCACGGCACGCAAACACATTGGCTGGGCCGTTCGCGCCCTGCCCGGCGGCGAGACCTTTCGCGGCCACATGAACACACTGGACAACTGCGAAAGCCAGATTCGCGCTGTGACCGATTATTTTGACGAGCTGAGCCTGCGCCATGACCGCCTGCCGGACACCGCGCCCGACCTGATCGACGAAGACGCGCAAGCAGCACACTGCGCCACGAACTAAGCACACCATGAGCAAGAAGAACATCCACGACTGCATCAAAGACAACTTGGAAGGGTACTTCCAAGACCTCCGGGGCTCCGAGCCGAACGCTGTGTATGACATGGTGGTCAACGCGGTCGAGCGCCCGATGCTGGAAGTCGTGATGCAGCGCGCCGAGGGCAATCAGTCCAAGGCGGCCGACTGGCTCGGCATCAACCGCAACACCCTGCGCCGCAAGTTGCTTGAGCACAAGCTCATCAAATGAATCCCCCCTCCCCGCTCTTTGAATCAAAGGAAGATCCCATGGCCTTGACTGCCCTGCTGTCCGTGTCCGACAAGACCGGCATCGTTGAACTCGCCCAAGCGCTGCATGCCCAAGGCGTGAAGCTGCTGTCCACCGGCGGCACCGCCAAACTGCTGGCCGAAAAAGGCCTGCCCGTGACCGAAGTGTCCGAGGTGACCGGCTTCCCGGAGATGCTCGATGGCCGCGTCAAAACCCTGCACCCTCGCGTGCATGGTGGTCTGCTGGCCCGCCGCGATCTGCCTGAGCACATGGCCGCACTGAAAGAGCACGGCATCAACACGATCGACATCTTGGTCGTCAACCTCTACCCGTTTGCACAGGCCACCGCCAAGGCGGACTGCACGCTTGAGAACGCGATTGAGAACATCGACATCGGCGGCCCCACCATGCTGCGCGCTGCTGCCAAGAACTGGCAAGACGTCGCCGTGATCATCGACCCGGTTGACTACGAACAAGTGCTGTCCGAACTGAAGGGCGCAGGCCTGACCCGCTCGACCAAGTTCATGCTGGCCAAGAAAGTGTTCGCCCACACAGCAGCCTATGACGGCATGATCACAAACTACCTGACCGCGCTTGAAGCAGGCAGCGAGTTGCAGACCGAAACCGTGCCTGTGCGCGCCGAGTACCCCGACGTCTTCAACCTGCAACTGAACAAAGTGCAGGGCATGCGCTATGGCGAGAACCCACATCAGTCAGCGGCCTTCTACCGTGAAGCCCAGCCTGCTGAGGGCACGCTGTCGCAGTGGACACAGATCCAAGGCAAAGAGCTGTCATTCAATAACATCGCCGATGCCGATGCCGCTTGGGAATGCGTCAAAGCCTTTGAACAGTGCGCTTGCGTGATCGTCAAACATGCCAACCCATGTGGCGTGGCCGTGGGTGCGACGCCGCTGGAGGCATATCAAAAGGCTTTGGCAACCGACCCCACCAGTGCCTTCGGCGGCATCATGGCGTTCAACCGTCCGATTGATGCGGACGTGGTTGAGGCCATCAACGCCAACAAGCAGTTCGTGGAAGTGGCGATTGCCCCAGCCATCACCCCAGCCGCCCGTGCGGCCTACGCTGGCAAGCAGAACGTGCGTCTGCTGGAAGTACCCCTTGCTGGACAAACCCGCAAACTCAGCAACGCGCTGGACTTCAAGCGCGTGGGTGGCGGCATGCTGCTGCAATCGGCCGACACGATTGACTTGGTGGGCGACATCAAAGTGGTGTCCAAGGTGCAACCGACCGCACAACAATTAAAGGACATGCTGTTTGCGTGGACCGTGGCCCGCTTCGTCAAGAGCAACGCCATCGTGTTCTGCAAAGACGGCATGACCATGGGCGTGGGTGCGGGGCAGATGAGCCGCTTGGACTCAGCCCGTATCGCCAGCATCAAAGCTGGCCACGCAGGCTTGACCTTGGCGGGCTCCGCCGTGGCGTCTGACGCCTTCTTCCCGTTCCGCGATGGGCTGGACGTGGTGGTGGATGCAGGCGCGACCAGTGTCATCCACCCGGGTGGCAGCATGCGTGACGACGAAGTCATCGCGGCAGCCGACGAGCGCGGCATTGCGATGGTGTTCACCGGCACACGTCACTTTAGGCATTGAGCTGACAGGCGCCAAGTGCTCAATCACAATAGGGCAGCAACGCCTTGGCCGCTTCAATGCGCAAGCCAAGCGGCACGCCGGTGTCGTTCATCACGTTAAGCAAGAAGTGTTTGGGGTGCCCTTGCACCTGCAAAGCCTGCTGCCCCGCGTCAGGACTGAGCTGCGCCCATGCTGCCTGAAAGGCTGCGGGTTTGATGCTGCCAAGACGGGCCAGTAAATCCGCCTGGCCACTGAGGCTGGGCGGTATGTCGAGCCACGGTGCATCAGCAAACACGGGCGCCAAATCAGGCGCCACGAAAGCCGACCACTGCTCAGTTTGAGCCTGTAGAGCGGGCACCATCCCGACGGCAGGCATCAAGCTGATGCACTCTGGTGCGATGCCAGGCAAGTAGCGCACGCGCAAGGCATCCAAAAACGCCAAGGCTTGCGGCAAGGGGACAGGCTCTACAAGAGAAAACCAGAGCTGATAGCCATCCGTGCCATTGACGGCAATGGCTGGAGCAGGCAGCGCCAAATCAGCTTGAACGCCTTGCCACACCGCCGACATGGCAGACCAGTCGGCGGGCTTGGCCAACTGCAGGACCACCGCCCGCACCATCCCATCGGCATCAGCCAAGCTGGGCGCGGCTGCATCAGGGATTTGATCCTCAGGCAGGTGCGAGAGGTATAGGCGGCGTAACTCGAATGGCAGCTTGTTCATGGTGGGATCAAAGAGGCCATCAAGAGCCACGTTGTGTGGCCTCATCATGCCACCTCACTCACACAAAATCCGCGCGTTTGCCCCCAACAACCCTCTTGAGCACAGGCCCCATCTTGCGCAAGCCCGCCACGGCGGTGGCCGTGAGCACGCCGCCCATCATGGCGCCAACGATGCCGCAAGACAGGATGTCTTGGCCGGTCAGCCACAGGCCCGTGGTTTGGGTGCGTGGCGTGAGCCAGTCCTGCTGGAACCGCTTTGGATCGTGATCGAGGCCGTACAGCTCACCACGCTGGTAGCCACCAAACCAATTGGTTGACAGCGGCGTGGACACCTCAAAGTAATCCACCTTGCCACGCAACTGCGGCAGCTTGTCGTACAGCACGTCCATCAAGCGTTCGCCCCAACGGGCCTTGGCGGTTTCATAGTCCTCGCCACGCTTGCCCCAAATGGTGTCTTCCCATTTTTCAAACCACGCGTAGTTGGTGGGGGCCACGATCTCGATGGTGGACTTACCGGGGTAGCGCCGCTCAAAGTCAGGGTCTTTGGCAGACGGGAAGGAGACATAGACCACGGGGAATGGCGCGTCCGGGTCGTCCAAAAAGCACTGTGTGTCGCCGTCGTAGTCGTTGCTTGGGTAGATCCAGAAGTTGGTCTTGGGTAAGCCCAGCTCCTCGGCTGTGTGCTTGAGGCCAATGTAGACGCCCAAGTGTGCCGCACTGGGCTTGACCTGAGTCAGCAGCTTGTCGTAACCCGCACGCTGCACTTCGGCTGGTGGCAAGAGGTGCCCAAAGGTATTGAACACACCAGCACTGGACACCACACAGTTGCAATCAATGCGTGTGCCGTCTTTCATCAGCACGCCCTTGACCTGCCCGTCATCGACCATGATTTGCTTGACGAGGGCGTAGGTGAAGACCTCGCCACCGGCCTCGCGGATCTTGGGCAAAATGGCTTCGGCAATGCGCCAGCTGCCGCCAACAGGGTAGTAGCCCCCGTGCAGATAGTGGCTGGCCACCAGCCCGTGAATGATGAAGGACGACTGGCTTGGTGGCAGGCCGTGATCGCCCCATTGCCCCGTGAGCACGGCGATCAGATCGCGGTTGTCGGTGAGTTCGGCCAAGACGGCACCGGTGGTCATCTGGAAACTGCGTGGCAGCACCATGTTCAGCACCGGTTGGGCCAACTTGCGCTGCCAAGGTTTGAGCAGCCGCGCCATGGTGAACAGCGGCACAAATTTCTTGACCTGGGCCAGACGGGCCAGATAGCCGTCGATGGCTTTGGCCTCTTGCGGGAAGCGGCGCACCAATTCGTCACGGTAGGCCTGCTTGCCAGCCAGCGCGTCAAAGACTTTGTCACCAATGAAGAAGCGGTCGTAGACCTGGTCCATGGCGGCCCATTGCAAGTGCCCCCCGGTCAAGAAGTCCATCATGCGGCGGGGCATCGTGGGCACCCCCATGTCGCCCACGTAATGCAGGCCCACGTCCCACTCGTAGCCTTCGCGCTCGTAGCTGTGGGTGTAGCCGCCTGCGGTGTAGTGCTGCTCCAGCACGGCCACTTTCCATCCCAGTTCAGACAAAAACGCCGCGGTGGTCAGGCCGCCCATGCCTGAGCCAATGATGAGTGCGTCATAGGGGCCGTTCAGGCGCCAATCGCGGTAGCGTGTGCCAATGCGAGGGCAATTGACCTTGGCCTTGGCGTCTTGGGTGTCCTTAGATTTGTTCATGCGGTTCTTCCGGGTCTGCTGATTGTGTTGACCGAACCGCATTCAATCACATAATGTTGACATTGTGAACACGTGGTTTCACCCCCAGCATCTGCCTGGCCTCGGCCGGGGTCGCCACGGCCCGCTCCAACTCGGCGGCGATGCGCACCACGCGGTCCACCAGTTGCGCATTGCTGCTCGCCAGCTCCCCCTTGCGGTAGCAGATGTTGTCTTCAAGCCCCACACGCACATGCCCCCCCAGCAAGATCGCCATGGTCGTCAAGGGCAGCTGTGCCGCCCCGATCGCGGAGACACCCCATGTGGCACCAACAGGCAATTGCGATAACAGGTACATCAAGGCCTGCGGTGTGCCAGCCATGCCGCCGGGCACGCCCAGCACCAAATCAATGTGGGCAGGGCTGCTCAAGATACCGTTGGCCAGCCAGCGTGTGGTCGTGGCCAGCATGCCGCTGTCAAACACCTCTAATTCAGTCTTCACGCCTTGCGCCTGCATCTCGCGCGCAAAGGCCTCGATGTCTGCAGGATGGTTGATGAAAACGCCGCCGCCAAAGTTGACCGACCCCATGGACAAGGTGGCCATTTCAGGCCGCAGCGCCACGGGTGCCAGCCGCTCTTGCGGTGTCATGCCCACCGCGCCGCCTGTGGAGATTTGAACAATCACGTCGCAACGCTGGCTGACCTCCGCGATGATCTGGCGGTACATGTTGATGTCCTGCGTGGGCGAGCCATCCGGGTTGCGTGCATGCACGTGCACGATGCTGGCGCCCGCTTGAGCACACTGCACCGCAGCGATGCCGATTTCTTCAGGCGTGATGGGCAGCGCCGGTTGCTGCGCGCGTGTGACCTCGGCCCCATTGAGCGCCGCCGTGATGATGAGTTTGTCCATGGCTTGTCTCCTCAACTGGTGTGTGTCAAACCACGCTGACAGCCGATGGGCACCACGCAGGTGCCCGATGCGCGGCACACCACCACGGGCTCTGGCAGCACATCACAGGCGGAGGGCTGACCTGCCACATCAACGGCGCTGATGACCTTGCGTGCTTCAAAGACCATCTTGCGTGAGCTCGCGCCCATCGAGACGATGCGGCCAACGGCCTCGATGTAGTCTCCCGCCCGCACAGGTGCCAAAAACTCAACGCTGTCATAGGCCACGAACAGCCCCTCGTCGCCATCGCTGCGGATCAGCAGTTCAGTGGCGACGTCGCCAAACAGTTGCAGCATCTTGGCGCCATCAACCAAGTTGCCCGCGTAATGCGCATCGTGTGCGCCCATGCGCAATCGGATCATGCTGGTGATATCGGCTTGCATACGTGCCTCCTGCGTGCCCATTCGTCAATGGCAAATGAGGCCACGTTCTCGGCATAACAACCGGGCCCAAAGCCTGCGTCATAGCCCAACTCCTTGGCTAGTTCATGGCTGATGCGGGGGCCACCCACAATCAAGATGACCCGCTCGCGCAGCCCTTCGGCCTCTAACAGGTCAGACAATTTGGTGAGGTTATCGAGGTGGATGTTCTTCTGCGTCACCACCTGCGACACCAAGATCACATCGGCCTGCTCTTCAATGACACGGGCCACCAGGTCTTCAGAGTCCACTTGGGCACCCATGTTGATGGCGCGGATCTCGTGGTAACTCTCAAGGCCTTTGTGGCCGTTGTAGCCCTTCATGTTCATGATGGCGTCAATGCCCACGGTGTGTGCGTCGGTTTCGATACAAGACCCAATCACCACCATTTTGCGTCCCATGAGGCGGGCAATCTTGTCGTTGATCGCAGCCTTGTCCAATACCTCGAACTCGGGTTTGGCGACTTGTATGCGGCTCACATCCACACGGTGGGTGCATTGACCGTACACCACGTAGAAGGAAAAGCCCGGCCCCATGTTCTCGCTGTGCACCACGGCTGGCTCAGTCAGGCCCATCTGCATGGCCAATTGGCGGGCCGCTTCTTTGGTGTTCTCGTCCAACGGCACAGGCAGCGTGAATGACAACTGCACACGCCCATCATCCAAGGTGTCGCCATAGGGCTTGAGCCATTGCTCAGTGTGTTGTGCTTCGCTCATGAGGTGCGCTCCTGCGGCAGCATCAGTGCCAAGAAGGGGTTGTTGTAGTCGGCTGCTTTGCGCACCACCCCATCCAGCCCTTTGCCGCCTGTCAAGGTGCGTGATATGTCAGCAAACGTGCCCTTGGCAATGGCCGCAGGCAGGCCGTTTAGCTCAATCTGAGCCAGCAAGTCGGCGGTTTCTGCCAGCACCTGCTGGGCGCGGCGCTCAATCTGCCCACCGGGTGTGAACTGGATCTCAGCATGCAGATCACGCAAGCTGGTGAACACGTATTGGGCGTTCTGGATGGCCAAGAATCGATCTTGGATGAAGGGGGTGTGGATGGCCTCGGTCATCATGCCCAGCAGGTGGATGTTTTGCTGCGTGAGCACACTGGCGACATTGAACAAAGCATCTTGGACGTGCCCTTTGAAGATGTTGCCCGTCATGTGTTTGGTGGGCGGCATGTACTTCAGGCAAGCATCCGGGAAGACCTGACGCACCAGTTGTGCATGTGCCAGCTCCCACAAAAAGCCGTTCTCTAATTCGGGGTTGATCTCAAAGGCATGGCCCAGCCCCATTTGATCGGGCTTGAGGCCTGACAGCGCAGCAAATTGCTCGTTGATGAGCTGGGACGCCAACACGGTGTGTGCAGCATCCACCGCGTCTGCCGTGGTCAGGTAGTTGTCCTCGCCGGTATTGATGATGATGCCCGCGTAGGCATTGACCATGCGCGAGAAGAACTGGTCAATGAAGGTGCGCTGCATGTTGATGTCACGGAAAATGATCCCGTACATCGCGTCATTGAGCATCATGTCCAAACGCGCCATGGCGCCCATGGCGGCAATCTCGGGCATGCACAGGCCTGAGCAGTAGTTGGTCAGGCGGATGTAGCGCCCGATTTTGTGGCCGACCTCATCCAGCGCGGCGCGCATCAGCCTGAAGTTCTCTTGCGTGGCATAGGTGCCGCCGAAGCCTTCTGTGGTGGCGCCGTAGGGCACGTAGTCCAGCAGGCTTTGGCCAGTGGACCGGATCACCGCGATGATGTCAGCGCCTTGTTCTGCGGCGGCGCGGGCTTGCACGATGTCTTCAAAGATGTTGCCCGTGGCCACGATCAGGTAGAGCCACGGCGTAGGGGCCTCGCCCACATGCGCGATCGCGGCGTCGCGGGTGGCGCGGTGATGGGCGATGCGCTCACATGCACGCTGAGCCAAATCGTGCGCGGCCTTGCGCGCCGCAGTGTCATCCTTTGGGCGCTGTAGCGTCAGCTTGCCATCGGCCACGGCCTGCGCCAGTTGCTGGATGCCCATGCCCTGTTCAGCCATGGCCCCGGCCACCGTGACAGCTGCGCCGTGCTGCAGCAACCCTTGCGCTTGCAGGTGACTGACCAGCCGATTGGGCAAGGGGACCTGGTTGTCGTCAACACCATCTACGCCCATCAAGCGCAAGGTGGCACGCTCCACAGCGGTGGTCGTGAAGCGAGACATGTCGTCATACACCTGCCGGGCAACACGGCGGGCGGATGCACGGGCACGGTCGATTTGGGTGGGGTCCAGCGTCAGGTGGCTCATAGGCCCTCCATTTGTGGTGCCGTTGGGGCCACGGCCAGTGGGGCCAACATCAGATCCGTCACCAGATGTGCTGATAAAGCCTCTCTTGCACGCGCTTGAAACAGCGCCGCATCAAAACTGCCGCCAAACGGTGAAAACGGGTTCAGGGTGATGCCCAGCACGCGGATGCCGCGCAGCGCAAACAAGCGCCCACCTTGTCGCTCAAAGGCGGCCAACTCAAGGGCGTCGATGAACAGCTTGGTGCCATCGGCCACCACCACGGTCAGACCCGGGTGGCGTACCAGCAAGGTCTGCACGGCTTGCCACAAGCGCTTGCCTACTGCACCTGACATGGCAAGGGTGGCGATGCCCGTGGCAGGCAGTGACAACAGCACCGGGGCTGCGTTGATCGTGGCCACGGCCTCACTGAATAGACATTCGCCGCGATGGCCCCAAGCAGCGATGCCACCCAGATCAAACGTGGCCTTCACCTGCTGGGCAAGATCCAAGGAGGCAGGCGCAATGCCCAACACGGCCAGGCGGTCGTGCGTCTTGCGCAGCACATCATCCACCCCACCACCGATGGCCGCGCCCGTCGCCAACACCACCCCGTCTGCGATCGCGGGGGATGCGTGCTGACTGCGCCCCAATGCGCCGTCCACAAACACCCATTGCGCGCCACATTGTCTGAGCAAGGCCATCACCTTGAGCTGATCGTGGCTGCGTGACGGGCCCGCCACCTCCATCTCTCCGGCCTCCAGCGCTTTGACGATGAGGACTTCTCCCATCGGGCTGTTCACGCCCGTGGCGCCCATCTGCTTGGTTCTGACTTTGGCGCGCAAGAGCGTGCCACGCGCCGTGGCCACAAGGCAGCCAGGCGTCACCATCACAGGTGGTTTGGGGATAGAGAACACCTCGTCGTGCGCCTCGCCATCGCGGCCAATGGAGGTGATACCCACGGCCTTGCGGTCGCGATGCGCATGAGTCAGCAGGTGGTTCAGGCACACGGTTTTGCCTGTGTTCTTGCTCATGCCCATCACGGCCAAGGTTCGCACGCCCAGCTCACCGATGCGCTGCCACAGTGGGCTGGTCGATGGCAGATGGGATGACATGATCGGCTCGCGTCTCAAGCGTACAGCGTGTCGAACACATGCCGCAAAGCGGGCGATTCACGCAGCAGCGACAAGGCATGCTCAGCATGGCCTTTGGCGTAGCCGTTGCCCATGATCATCTCCACGTCTTTGCCCACACCTTCGGCACCCAGCGTGGCCGCTGTGAAGCTGGTCGCCATCGAGAAAAAGTAAACCTTGCCCAAGTCCCGGGTGGCCAAGATGCTGCCCATCTCGGTATGGGGCAGGTTGACGCAGTTGATCACCACATCGGCCATCTGGCCGTGCGTGACCTCGGCCACAGCCTCCATCATGGCCACGGCTTGTGTGGCGTCAACCTGCAGAACATGGTCAACCCAGCCCAGTTGCCGCATGCGCAAGCAGTCCTGCTCAAAGGGGGACACGCCAATGACACAGCCCGTTGGGCCCACGCGCTTTTTGGCCTCGTATGCACACAGCGTGCCTGCCTTGCCACCTGCGCCCACCACCACCACCGTGTCACCCGGGTGCACCATGCGCGCCGTCTGCGCAGGGGCCCCAGCCACATCCAACATGGCCAAGGCCACTCTTTCAGGGATGTCAGCGGGCAGTCGCGCGTACAAGCCGCTTTCAAACAAGATCGCCTGCCCCACCATCTCCACTTGATCCTGATCCAGGTGGACCTGCTTGATGTGCTGGATGTACAAAGGCGTCAGCGACAAGGACACCAAGGTGGCGATCTTGTCGCCCACGACCACATCGGTCTTGCCTTTGAGCGCAGGGCCTACAGCAGCCACACGCCCAATCAACATGCCACCCGACCCCGTCACCGGGTTGTGCAGCTTGCCCCGCTGCGCCACGGTGTCCAAAATGATGGCCTCGATTTGCGCCAAGTCGCCTTGCGCTGATTGCTTGATCTGCGTGAAGCTGGCCGCGTCGATGTTCAGCGCCAGCACGTCGATCAGGATTTCGTTGTCAAACGGCACCATCGTGTTGTCGATCTGCCAAGCCGCTTGGGGCAACACGCCACAAGGTGAGATCACGCGGTGTGTGCCGTAAGGTGAGCCGTGTCGCATAGGGGCGCCTCCTGTTGCTTGACAATGTCAGTTGCTTTGACTCGGCAGGCTGAAGTTCTGCCCCAAGCCCGGCATGTCCACGGTCTTGCCCGCGTAGTTGCGGCATTTGATGGTGGTGCCACTGCCGTCAGGCAATGCCTCCTCACGCACATAGGAGGGGATGATGGGCAGCTTGCCCAAGCCACCCAGTCCATCAACGATGAAGGTGGGCACCGCAGGCCCGCTGATCCAGCCGCGCAAGCCTTCATAAAGCTCCAGCATGCGCCGATGCGGCACGACAAAGTGGTGAGCGCCCTCCACCATGTCGGTCGAGTAAACGTAATACGGCCGCACGCCCATTTCAATGGCCTGCATGAACAACTCACGCATGACCTCCACGCTGTCGTTCACACCCTTTAAGCACACGCTCTGCAGCCCCATCATGACACCGGCTTTTTGCAGCATCTTGACGCGTTGACGCAGCAGCGGCGTGATCTCCTTGTGGTGGTTGATGTGGATGTTGACCATCTGGACGCGGTGCTTTTCAAGGACAGCACACAGCGCTGGCGTGATGCGTGTGGGCAACTGCACCACCATGCGCGAGCCGATACGCAGAAAGCGCACATGGGGCGCACGGGTGCGGATGGCGCCCAAAATCTCATCGAGCCGCTCGTCACTGAAGGTCAGTGGGTCACCGCCAGACAGCAGCACATCTTCGATGTTTTTGTTCTCTGCGATGTAGTCAATGGACGCCTCGATCTCATCCTTGTGCACCGACCCTGCTGGCTGCGACACCATGCGCTTGCGTGTGCAAAACCGGCACAAGGCCGCGCAGGTATTGCTGACCAAAAACAGCACGCGACGGGGGTAGCGGTGCACCACACTGGTCCCCGGGATGGTGTCGCGCTCCTCACCGAGCTCATCGAGCATGGTGGCAAAGCCGGGGTGTGTTTGCTCGTTGAACGAGGGCAGATACTGCAAGCGGATCGGGCAATTGGGGTCATTGCGGTCCATCAGCTTGGCGATATAGGGCGTCACCGAAATGGCGAACTTGGCGTAAACGGTCTGGTCTACATCCTCGACTTTATGGAGCACGCCCATCAACTCTGAGTGGTGCGTATAGCGCCGTGCATACTGTTTTTGCCACGACTCGCTCTCAGGATCGTAGGCTTGCAACTCCGCCCAAGTCAGCAACTTCTTGGTGGTTGGCACTTCGAGGATTTGCAGCATGGCGGGCCCCCTTACAACGCATGTGACCAGTCTAGGCAGATGCCGCGCCGACGAAAACAAGCAATGTGACTGAAATTTGATCTACATATCAGTCAGTTTGATACCGATAATGGCGATATGAGCAAAGTCACTGCCGCACTCAATCTAGACGAGCTGGATCACCAACTCATCGCCTTGCTCAAGGTCAACGCCCGCCTGCCCTTGGTCAGCATCGCCAAATCCTTGGGTTGCGCACGCAGCACAGCCCAATTGCGGATCAAGGCGCTAGAGGACGCTGGCGTGATCACCGGCTACACAGTCAGCGTGAGCAGCACAAGGGGGCCCCACGTCATTCGGGCGATGGTGCTGATCTCGATTGAATCGCGCCATGAAGCCTCGGTTGTGCGCGACTTAGCCAAGCGCCATGAAATCACCAAGCTGTATTCAGTCAGCGGCCGCTATGATTTATGCGCCATGCTGCTAACCGACTCGACCCAAGAGTTGGACGCGGTGATTGACCGCATTCGCAATGTGCAAGGCGTGCTCGATACCTTTTCCACCATTGTCCTGTCGACCAAGCTGGACCGACCTGAGTAAGCCCCCGTGAGAATCCTTGGCATTGACCCCGGCCTGCAAACCACCGGCTTTGGCATCATTGAAGCCGACGGCCCCCGACTGCACTACATCGCCAGCGGCACCATCAAAACCAGTGAAGCCGCTTTGGGTGACCTGCCCGGTCGCCTGAAATTGATCTTCGACGGGGTTCGTGAAGTGGTGGCCCGCTACGAGCCGCATCAGGCCTCGATCGAGATCGTGTTCGTGAACGTCAACCCCCAGTCCACCTTGCTGCTGGGGCAAGCACGTGGCGCGGCCATTGCTGGCTTGTTGGCCAACACCACATCCCCCAGCGTGAGCGAATACACCGCGCTGCAGATGAAGAAAGCAGTAGTGGGACATGGCCACGCGGCCAAAGCGCAAATCAGACTCATGGTGATGCGCTTGCTGACCCTGCCCCGAGAGCCCCACAACGACGCCGCGGATGCATTGGGCATGGCCATCTGCCACGCGCACGCGGGCCACGCGATGGCCCAAATGGCACGCGCCACCGACCTGAACCGCCGCACACATGGCCAAATCAAAGGCGGCCGCGTTTACTAGCCAAACGTGCCAGAATTCAGCCGCCCCTTTCTTGCTAACCCGCTTTGAGAGCAAAGTTATGCACCGCACACCGATCGCCTCCCTTGTTTTGCTGGCACTCGCTGCCAACACCTACGCCACCACCATGACCGACGAGCAGCGCAGCACACTGAGCGACCAGCAAGAAGTCGCCGTCACGATCTACAACGAGAACTTGGCCTTGATCAAAGACCAGCGCAAGTTGACACTCAAACGAGGCGCATCTAGCTTGGCGTTTCGCGATGTCAGCGCCAGAATGCGCCCCGAAACCGCCCTGCTGCGCAGCGTCAGCGCCCCTGGCAGCGTGTCGGTGCTGGAGCAAAACTTCGACTTTGATTTGCTGACGCCGCAAAGCCTGCTCGAAAAGTACGTCAACCGCACCGTCAGCGTGATCCGCACCAACCCCGCCACAGGGCAAGACACCAGCGAGCAGGCCAAAGTCTTGGCCGCACAAGGTGGTGTCGTGCTGAAGATAGGCGAGCGCATTGAGACCGGCATCCCAGGGCGCATCGTCTACAGCGACGTGCCCGCCAATTTACGAGACAGGCCCACGCTGGTCATGTCCTTGGACAACACAGGCGCTGACCAGCAAGACATTGAACTGAGCTACTTAACCGGCGGCTTGGCATGGAAGGCCGACTACGTGGTCGAGCTCAACGCCAGCGATAACAAGTTGGACATCTCCAGCTGGATCACGCTCACCAACACCAGTGGTGCCACTTACCGCAACGCCAAACTGCAATTGGTGGCGGGCGATGTCAACCAGGTCGCCCCTGTCATGCAAGACGCGGCGCCGCGTGTGCTCATGGCCGCTGCCGTGAGGGCCAAGGTGCAAAACGAGGTCGCCGAAGAAGCCTTGTTTGAATACCACCTGTACACCCTGAACCGCCCAACCACCATCGCCGAGAACCAAACCAAACAGGTCTCGCTGTTGTCGGCCAATGGTGTGCCAGCCCGCAAAGAGTTGCTGCTCCAAGGCAGTGACTATTACTACCAAAGCAGCTATGGTGATCTGGGCCAGAAAATGAAAGTGGGCGTGTTTGTTGAGTTCGACAACAAAGAAGCGGCGCACCTGGGTATGCCACTACCCAAGGGCATCATCCGCGTCTACAAAAAAGACAGCGCAGGCAATGCCCAGTTCATTGGCGAGGACAAGATCGACCACACGCCCAAGAATGAATCCGTCCGACTCAAACTGGGTGATGCGTTTGATGTCACCGCAGACAAGAAGCAAACCGACTTTAAAAAATCGGGCAACTCAGGCAAATACAACGCCGCGTTTGAGAGCGCCTATGAAGTCGTACTCAAAAATGCCAAAAAGGAAGCCGTGATGGTCACGGTCAAAGAACCCATGCCCGGCGATTGGCAGGTTTTGAGCGAAAGCCACCCCCACACCAAGGGCAGCAGCAACACAGCCATTTGGCAGATCAGCGTGCCCGCTGAAGGCACCGCCAAGCTGGTCTATCGCAGCTTGGTGCGCTACTGATCACCCAAGGTCTCCTCGATCAATCCGCCATCAAGACGAGCGGTTGATCGAATCAAACGCCAAGGCCTGCAAGGCGTCCCTGCACTCACAATCAGGCAGCTTAGCCAAGCACTGCTTGGCCAGCTCAGCCTGAGCTTGGGCCGCCTCACGGGTGGCATCGAGCGCACCCGTTGCTTTGACGATCTCGACAATCTGGGGCATGCGATCGACTTCACCGCTGATGATGGCGTTGCGGATCAACTCACGCTGCTCAGGCGTGCCGCGCTGCATGGCGACCAACAAAGGCAAGGTGGGCTTGCCTTCACGCAGGTCGTCACCGATGTTTTTGCCCAATTCGGCGGTGCTGCCTTCGTAGTCCAGCAAATCGTCAATCAACTGGAATGCCGTGCCCAAAGCGCGACCGTATGAAGCGCAAGCCTCTTCCACGTCCGCTGGTGCATCGGTGATGACGGCGCCCAAACGGGCACTGGCCTCAAACAGCTTGGCTGTTTTGTATTCGATGACACGCAAATAGTCGTCCACCGAGATATCGGGGTCGTGCATGTTCATCAACTGCAGCACTTCACCCTCTGCGATGACATTGGTGGCCTCAGCCAGCACATCCAGCACGCGCAAGCGGTTGGTTGACACCATCATCTGGAAGGCGCGCGAGTACAAAAAGTCGCCCACCAGCACGCTGGCCGCATTGCCAAACATGGCGTTGGCCGTCTGGCGTCCTCGGCGCAGATTGGACTCGTCCACCACATCGTCGTGCAGCAACGTGGCGGTATGGATGAACTCGACCACGGCCGCCAACTCATGGCGTTGCGAATTGTCATTGCCCAGCGCACGTGCAATCAGCAAAAGCAACATCGGGCGCACACGCTTGCCACCTGCGCCGACGATGTAATTCGAAATTTGGTTAACCAGCGCCACCTTGGACGCCAGCCGACGGTGGATGACCTGATCGACCTCGGCCATGTCGGCTGCGGCGAGGGTGCGGTAACTGGCAAGAGGTGTCGATGTGGAAGTCACGCGGTCGTCAGTCAAAAGTGGCCCGTTTCTGGACAATGTACGAAGTGAGGCCGGAAACAGCGCCCATCACCCTGATTATAGGAAGGCCTGAGGGGGGCTGCGACATCTCATATGCCAACAAATCGTTCCACAATAGCCGCATTCACATCCCAACGCTGTCATGACGCCCCCTTTGAGCCCCCATACCGACACCGCCATCACCCTCTGCCGCCCAACCTTGCGTCTGGCGGTCATCGGTGCGGGGCCAGCAGGCCTGTCTTTGGCCCTGCAAGCTGCACAAGCCCTGCCAACCGCGCACATCACCGTTTTCGATGCCCGGCCCGCGGACAAAGACATCTCGCTGGATGCGCGCACCTTGGCTTTGTCACAAGGCACCGTACAAGAGTTGCAACGCATGGGCATCTGGGCAGCGATTGAATCGAGCGGCCGCAGCGCCCCGATCCGCGAGGTTCATGTCTCCCAGCAACAACCCACCGTCTTGTGGCCAGGAGAGGGCCAGCCTGAGGTGCGCATCACCGCCGCAGAACAAGGCGTGCCGCAACTGGGCGCCGTGGTGAGCTACGGCACCTTGGTCGCCCCCCTGCAGGCGGCGTGGCTGTCACTGACCGAGACCCAAGGCCACCGTTGCGCGATGCGCTTTGACACCCCAGTGAGGGGCTTCAAATCAAACGAGAGCGGCATCGAAGTAGACGCCGACATCGCCGAGGAATTTGACGTGGCCGTGATCGCTGAGGGAGGCGTTTTTGCCGATCAGGCCAAGTTAACCTGGCCACAAGGCGTCAGCCGCGACTACCAGCAAACAGCATGGGTCGGTCAAGTTTTGTTAGATGACGAAGGCCGCAGCGGCGTGGCCTTTGAGCGCTTCACCCCCGCGGGCCCCGCTGCGCTGCTGCCCTTGCCGCACGGCCAAATCACGCCAGAGGGACCCAGTGGACGCCGCGCAGCCTTGGTTTGGTGTGTGCAACACGGTGATGACCCTGTGCGAGAACTCAACGACGCCCAACGCCTGACGCTGCTCAATACGATCTTCCACCCCAGTGTGGGACGCATACAGGCGCTGTCACCACTGAAAGCGTTCCCGTTGGGGCTCAATGCACACCGGCAGCTGGTCAGCGAGGGTGCGGTTGTGCGCATTGGCAACGCCGCACAAACCTTGCACCCGGTCGCCGGGCAAGGTTTCAATCTGGGCATGCGCGATGTGCACGAGCTGCTGTCCGCCTTGCGCGACGCGCGTTTTTCAGCCCCGGACGATGACGCCACAAGGCACATGAAGGTCGGGCGCGCTTTGCGTCAATTTGAACGCCGCCGTCAGCCCGATCGCTGGGCCTTGCTCGCCACCACCGACTTTTTGGCCCGCAGCTTCACCTGGCCAGCGCCCATTTTGGCCACCGTGCGGGGCCTAGGGCTGGGTGCCGTGCAGCATTTGGGGCCATTCAAGCGTCTGGTGGCACGCTCAATGATGTTTGGTTGGCGTTAGTTTGACGCGAAGGTGGCCGACGCGACCCAGGCTTGGCTAGGTGCCGGTTCAGCCTGCGCATGAGCCAAATAAAGCGCCCATGCAGTCATGGCAGCGAACAGGGTGTTTTGTAGCAGTTTTTTACGCATGAGGGGCTCCTGTCGATGTCATGCCCTCATGCTATGAAAACGCCAACGCAGGCAAGCCATGAGAAACGCCTCAAGAACCCCCTATTTGGCAGCGACCACATCCATGCTGGCATCACAACCACTGCCCGCTGAGATCATGCGCCGGGCCCACCGCAGCCAAAGCGCCCTCGTCACACGCCGCCACCAAGGCTTAGGCGGCGCACATGACTCGTCCACATCACCAGACGACACCAATAAACCACAGTGGTAACGCCGCGCGCTGTCCGACCAGACCAAGGCCGAACAAGCGCCACGAAGCCGTCGGCTAACCAAGATCCCTACGGGACAAGGCGCCGCCAGACAGCAAACGCCACAGCCATTGCAGGGCGCCCCCAGCGGCGGTTTAGCCGGGGATTCAGGGCGAATATAGATAACCTGGTGCATGAGGGTGGAGTTTGAGACAATCTTGCCTTATGAACACTGCAACTTCACCTTCCGCGGCCAATCAATCGGTTGAACAGTACATGAGCGGCGTGGGCCAAGCAGCCCGCGCAGCAGCCACCACCATGGCGGCAGCATCAACCGGGCTCAAAAACCAAACCTTGCTGGCGTTGGCGGCTCAGATCCGTGCCCACGCGGGCGAGCTCAAAGCGCGCAACGAGGCAGACGTGCTGTCCGCGAGCAAACAAGGCCTGTCCGAGCCCATGGTCGACCGCCTGATCTTGACGGACAAGGTCATCGCCACCATGGCCGAGAGCTGCGAGCAAGTGGCTGCCCTGCCCGACCCGGTTGGCGAGATCACCAACATGCGCAGGCGCCCCTCAGGCATCAGCGTGGGACAAATGCGCGTCCCCATCGGCGTATTTGGCATGATCTACGAGAGCCGTCCCAACGTCACCATCGAGGCCGCGTCCCTCGCGATCAAGAGCGGCAACGCCTGTGTGCTGCGTGGGGGCTCTGAGGCCATCCACTCCAATTTAGCCTTATGGAAGCTGGTGCAAGCCGCGCTCACCCAAGTTGGCCTGCCAGCCAACGCCGTGCAACTGGTGCAAACCACCGACCGTGCTGCCGTGGGCCAACTCATCACCATGCCCCAGTATGTGGATGTGATCATCCCCCGCGGCGGCAAAGGCCTGATCGAGCGCATCAGCGCCGAGGCCCGCGTGCCCGTGATCAAACACTTGGATGGCAACTGCCACGTCTATGTCGACAGCGAAGTGGACTTGGACTTGGCCGTGCAAGTCACCGACAACGCCAAAACGCAAAAATACAGCCCCTGCAACGCCACCGAATCCCTGCTGGTGCATGCCAAACAAGCAGCCGCGTTTTTACCCTTGATTGGCGCGGTGTTTGCTGCCAAAGGCGTAGAGATGCGCACCGATGCACGCGCCAAGGCCATTTTGGCCTCCGTGGCAAAGGCCCATTTGGTCGACGCCAGTGAGCAAGATTGGTACGAGGAATACCTCGGCCCCGTCATCGCCATCAAGATCGTTGATTCGCTGGATGAGGCCATTGCGCACATCAACCAATATGGTTCGCACCACACTGATTCGATCCTGACGACCAACCACCCCAACGCGATGCGCTTCATCCGCGAAGTGGACTCAGCCAGCGTGATGATCAACGCGTCCACGCGCTTTGCTGACGGCTTTGAATACGGTTTGGGCGCCGAGATTGGCATCAGCACGGACAAATTCCATGCGCGCGGCCCGGTCGGCTTGGAGGGCTTGACCTCACTGAAATTCGTCGTACTGGGTCAGGGCGAGGTTCGCACCTGATCAACCCACTCAGTGCGCCAGAATGCCGTCTAAATAATCCTCTACCTCGGCCCTCGGCACCTGTGGGCCCACGTAGGGGATCCAGCCAATCGTGTGCGAGTGCAAGCTCTGGATATAGAGCTTGCCGTAAGCCTCGGTCGCGGCGGTGGTCTCTGGGTAGGCGCCCGTAGGATCCTGCAAATCATCGACAACCGTGCCCTTTTCGTCATAGGCGATCACATGCCCATAAGCTGGCGGCACAGGCCATAAAAAGCGCGGCAGACGCAAGGTGATTTGACGCAAGAAGGGGTAAGGCGCCAGCGCATCAACCACCGGGCTACGCGGCTTGGTCAACCCAACCCAGATCCGACCAGATGAACTGCGGGTCAGGTTATCCGGGAAACCGGGCAAATTATCAGCAAACACCGTGACCGCACCCAGCTTCATGGCTTGCGTCAGCGTAGGCACAGCCTTGGCGCCTTGATCAGCACCAAGCGATGCCAGCTTCACCATGTTGACAGCCAAGATACGGTAGCTACCTGTCTCAGACACGTACATGGTCTTGCCATCACCAGAAAACTCCAGCCCATTGGGGAAGCACAAGCCATCCATGGCCACGCGTGCAGCCAAGGTAATCGGGTTCTGCGCAATCACACGCCCTGTGCACTGCTGCTCCAAAATATCCAAGACGCTGGCCTCAAACGTGCCGCCCCAGTCTTTGGGATCAAAGCGACGGGATGCATCCGTCAGCCAGATGGTGCCATCCTGTCCGATTTTGACCGCATCCGCATACCGAACCAAATCGTTTGCCACAGGTTGCTGCACGGTGGTCAACAGGCTTTCTATTTTGGCATCGTGGCCACGGCCGGTCACACGCAGCAAACCGCGCAGGCCATCGGCCACCAACAGGCGACCTTGCGTATCCACGTCCAAACCCAAAGGTCGGCCGCCCGTATTGACCACCAACTCCTGCTGCTGGCCGTCGGCATTGATCTTCAAGATATCGCCGTTGCTCAGGCCGGTATAAAGAACCCCATCACTGACAGCGATGAACTCAGGGCCTTCTTGCTCGCTACCCAGCGCCCATTGCTGCAACTCGGCCAGCTTGTGGTTGACAGCGTGATCGCCCACATAGCCCGCATCCTTGGGCGGCTGCCATGCGACAGGGTCAGCTGGGGTTGGCCAAAAAGCCAAATAAGCCAAAACGACCGCAAGCAGCATGCCCGAGGACATAAGCCCATATTTTTTTGTCATTTTGTCTCCGGCACCACCAGCCTCACCACTGCCGAGGCTTAAACGGCTTGAGCCGCGCTGACGTGCCCTTGGCCGCGGCCTGCCCACGTGCTTGCTCGCGCGCCATGGCAATGCGCTGGTTCGCCCGGCCCATCACACGCCGCTGCCAAAGACGCTCCGCACGAAGGGCCAAATAATCACCAGCGAGCCAAGCTTGCTGCAGCAAAAACTTACCAGCAGCCACCCCGTCTGGCGAACGCGTGGCGATTTCCTCGGCCAACAGACGCGCCGCGGCCATCGGATCATCGCTCAGGTGGGAAACCAGCCCAAGGCGGTGTCCCTCTTCACCCGAGATCACCCGACCTGTGAAGGTCAGCTCTTTCGCCACGTCCATCCGCACCAGCTCGCGCAAGGTGCACACGCCGCCCATATCGGGCACCAAGCCCCATTTGGCCTCAAGCAAAGACAATTTCGCGTCAGGGCGACTGATGCGAATATCCGCACCCAGCGCCAATTGCAACCCAGCGCCAAAGCAGTTGCCATGCATCACCGCGATCACAGGCACGCCCACTTTGCGCCAACCCACGCTCCAGCGTTGGAACTGATTGGCAAACGGCCACAACAACTGTGTCGCACGCAACAAGGTGCGCACTGGCTGGCTCATGGCCGTCTTGAAGTCCAGCCCCGAGCAAAACGAAGGCCCATCCCCGCGCAGAATCACCGCACGCACGTGCCGGTTGCGGCGCACCTGCCTCTGAGCCGACAACATGGCATCCAACATAGGGAAGTCCATGCCATTGTGCTTGTCAGCGCGATTCAGCGTGACGACGGCCATATCGCCCTCAATGACCACGGTGACACGGTCATTCATGGTCATTTCTCCACGAACGCACGTTCGATCACATAGTCGCCAGGCTCACCTTGCGATGCCGAGACTTTGAAGCCACGGGCATCCAAAATCTTGCACAAATCAACCAGCATCGACGGGCTGCCGCACATCATGGCGCGGTCGGTGGCCGAGTTCAGTGGCTGCAAACCCAGATCGGCGGCCATCTTGCCGTTTTCAATCAACTCCGTCAGACGGCCTTGGTTGCGAAATGGCTCACGTGTGACCAAGGGGTAGTACAGCAACTTCTCGCGAACCAAATCACCCAGCAACTCATGGCCCGGTAACTCTTGACTGATGAAGTCGTGGTACGCCAGCTCACTCACGGTGCGCACACCATGAACCAAAATCACCTTCTCGAACTTCTCGTAGGTGTAAGGGTCTTGGATGATGCTCATGAACGGCGCCAAGCCTGTGCCGGTGCCAAACAGGTACAAATTCATCGCCGGCTTGAGGTCATCCACCACCAAGGTGCCCACGGCCTTGCGGCTGACCAACAACTTGTCCCCCACTTGCAGATGCTGCAAACGCGACGTCAAGGGGCCGTCTTGCACCTTGATGCTCAAAAACTCAAGGTGTTCTTCGTAGTTGGCGCTGGCGATCGAATACGCACGCATCAGCGGCTTACCGTTGACTTCAAGTCCGATCATCACGAAATGCCCACTGGCAAAACGCAATGCAGGGTCACGGGTGGTCTTGAAGCTGAACAGTGACTCGTTCCAATGGTGAACGTAGGTAACGGTCTCTTGATTAAACGCGGCCATATTGAAGTGTCCTGATGGGGCCGAGCGGCCTGAATCTACCTGTAAAAACCCTACATTGTCGCCCAGATCGCACCCCGCCCATTTCGGCGTGATTTCAGGCGTGCGCTATGCTTTGAAGACCGCCCAGCCAGCCCCCAATATGACGCCCCACACCCCATCCAATGACCCATCCACACTCGACCCACGCAAGGTCTTGGTGGTCTTCTCCGGCGGGCAAGACTCCACCGCGTGCTTGGCGTGGGCCTTGTCCCGTTACGCCCAAGTCGAAACCGTTGGGTTTGACTACGGGCAGCGTCACAGGGTTGAGCTGGACTGCCGCGCCCCAGTGCGCGCAGAGATCGCCAAAGCCTTCCCGCATTGGGGCGCCCGACTCGGTGAGGACCACCTGTTGGACTTGAGCCTGCTGGGGCAAATATCAGACACGGCACTGACCGAGTCCCGCGCCATCGAGATGCTGGCCAACGGCCTGCCCAATACCTTTGTGCCCGGTCGCAACTTGCTGTTCTTGAATTTTGCAGCCGCGCTGGCTTACCGCCGTGGCGCCTCTGTCTTGATTGGCGGCATGTGTGAGACCGACTATTCCGGCTACCCAGATTGCCGCGATAACACCCTCAAAGCCCTGCAAGTAGCCATCAGCTTAGGTTTGGACAGCCCTATGACCATTGAGACGCCGCTGATGTGGCTGACCAAGGCCCAAACTTGGGCCATGACTGACCAACTCGGCGGGCAGGCACTCAATGACCTGATCATTGAGCACACACACACCTGCTATCTAGGAGACCGACAACAGCGCCATGCTTGGGGATATGGCTGCGGCCAATGCCCAGCCTGCGTCCTGCGCAAGGACGGTTACCTCAGTTACTACTTGTAGTTCCGCTGTGCGCTTTACCTGTAAAGTGGGCGCCAATCCACTGACGACACACGGCAAAAGGCCCTCACTTGACCACCACCCAGATCACCCTACTCGCCATTGGCGCCCTGTTGTTATTCTGGGCCGTGGGTGCGTACAACCGCTTGGTTCGACTGCGCAATGAGATCGCCAACGCCTTTGCGCAAATTGACACCCAACTCAAGCGCCGCCACGACTTGATCCCCAATTTGGTCGAGATCGCCCGCAAGTACCTTGAACACGAGCGTGACACCCTAGAGCGCGTCACCGCAGCCCGCGCGCAGGTCATGGCCGCAACAGACTTGGTCAAGTCCAAACCCAACCAGCCCGGCCCCATCCAGAGCCTAGGCATGGCTGAAGGTTTGCTGGCCACCGCCATGGGGCGCTTTCAGGTCGCTGTCGAGGCCTACCCTGAGCTCAAAGCCGACCAAAGCATGCGCGAGCTCAGTGAAGAGCTGACCCACACCGAGAACAAAGTGACCTTCTCGCGGCAACTGTTCAACGACGCATCACTGGACTACAACAACGCAGCGCACCAGTTCCCCGGCAATCTGGTCGCCAACTTGTTTGGCTTCAAAACAGCCGCCATGCTGCAAGCCACCACGACAGAGGCCGAGCGCAGCGCGATCAAAGTCAGCTTCTGATTGCCCTGTCAGCCTGCCATGCAATTCAGACAACATCAGCATCACGCCCAACTGCAAACCCTGCGCCTGCTGGCATGGTTCGTGGTGCTGCTGGCCGGCTTGACTGTCACGGTCAATCTGCTGCTTGGGCTGGCCTACAAACTCGTCATCCCATTCGCCATCGGCTTTCCAGCCTTGTTCTTTGAGACCAACACAGCAGTGGTTGTGTTGTTCGTGCTGGGCGGCTGCTTGGTCGAAACCCAGCGCTTGCGTGATGGCGGAGGGACCCGTGTAGCGCACTGGCTGGGCGGGCGCGAAGTCACGGATCCGGATGACGCCACCGAGCGCCGTCTGCTCAACGTGGTCGATGAGATGGCGCTGGCCAGCGGGCAGGCCATCCCGCGCATCTTCGTGCTACCCAAAGAGGATGCGATCAATGCCTTTGTGGCAGGCTGGGGGCCACAGGACATGGTCTTGTGCGTCACACGCGGTGCGCTTGACCGCCTCACACGCGCAGAATTGCAAGGGTTGGTCAGCCATGAGTTTGGCCACATCAAAGAAAACGATCTGCCTTTGTCCATGCGCGTGCTGGCGCTCGTTTGGGGCCTGTCTTTGGTACACGGCTACGGTCAAACGCTGATGACACCGGACGACAACGGCCACATCAGCCCTGCGCCTTGGCTGGTAGGGCTGATTTTCTCGGGCCTAGGCTGGCTGGGGTGGGTCGCCGGGCGTGCCTTACAAGCGGCCGTATCCCGGCAGCGCGAGTTTTTGGCCGACGCCAATGCCATTCAGTTCACGCGGTCACGCGACGGGCTCAGCAACGTCCTGCGCAAAATCTGGCATGACCAACAGGGCTTGGCTGGGCGCATGCGCCACCCTGGTGCGGGCATGGTGGCCTCGCTGCTTTTGCACGAATCAGGCAACAGCACCTGCTTGGCGACACACCCTCGCTTGTCCGAACGCATCAAGCGCCTGCACGGGGCCATTTTGCCGCCACTGCCAGCGCCCTTGCTCAGGCTCGAAGCGGTCGAGCCACGCCACGCCAGAGGCAGCCTCAACGGCCTGCTCACGCCCAACCTGCAGGCCCCACAGGACGCTGTCAAGCTTGCAGAGCAAGCCCAAAAACAGCGCATCGACGCCGACCGTGAGGCCATGCTCAGGCTCAGAAACCTCGCTGGCCCCAAAGAGCAACGGCTGATCGTGCTGGCCCTGATGATGGACATCCACAACGAGCGCGAACGTCAACTCTGGCACCTCATGAGCGAAGGGCTGCACCACGCCCAACGCATCTTGGACGATGTGGCCGACCTGATGCCGCACCGACACGTGCCAGAGTTCGAACGCCTGACCGGGGTCATCGCAACGGACCCCATTGAACTGCGCCGAACCTTGGTAGAAAGCGCCCGCGACCTGCTTCGCGCAGATGGCAAAGTGAGCCCCCGGGAGCGTTTGTGGTGGCTGGCACTGCGCCACCGCATGGAGACCAAGCAAGACCGTCAAGCCTATATGCGGCCGATGACAGGCCAAGGGCAAGGCCTTGACCAACTGGTTGCGCATGAGTTGGCCCATATCAGCGCGTTGACGGCCTACATGGCCCGCTTCATCCCTGTCGATGAAACGAGCGGGGTCACCAGCCTAGCTGGGCGGGCGTGGTTTACAGCAGTGATGGCCCGCTGCGGTGTCCCTTCGACGCAGGTGCATGCCAATGCGCCGGACGCAGATGCCCTGATGCACGCGCTGGCAGGCGTACAAGAGCTGTCTTGGATGATGCGCCCCATGCTGCTCAAAGCTTGGGTGGAAGAGGCTGTCAACCACAGCCCACAAGGCTTGTTGTCTGACGACAGTGCCGATGCCCTGAGGCTGGCAGCAGGCTTAATCGAGTCCCCCCTGCCGCCGATGCTGGACGCACACTACGGCCACATCTGAACACCCATCTGAGCTCGCTTTACCCGCGAGGCTTACAGGCGAGTGCGGCCCAACAAACCATTGCGCAAGTCTTCAGGCGCGGCTTGACCGATGTACATGCGCAGGTAGATTTGGTAGGCCAATTCATCCTTGATGGCCATGACGCCACCGTTTTCAGCCGTCAATACTTTGCCATTGTGCGAGGCCATCCAACCTGTGCCGGGCAGCCAATCTAGGTTGACCACATCGCCTTTGGATACCCGCTTGACGTTCGAGTAGGCCGCGCCAATCTGCCCAATAGGCCCGATCAGACGCTTGAACTCGTCATCCGTAGCAGACTGCTTGAAGTCGGCCAAAAAGATGCGCGTGATGGTTGACGAGGTGAACTCGCGCAGGATGTTGAGCTGAATGCGCCGCACCCCATCAAGCTTGTAAACAGCCTCGGCGGTCGTGCGACGCTCAGGCAAGTACAAGGCCGTCACGTCGGCTTTGAAGTAGCCGCGCTTGCGCACCGCTGCGCCATTGAGGACCAGTTTTTGCCCATACGCAGTGATGGACTCAGCCAACTCAACGCCTTCCATCTCAACCGATGCGTGTGCAGGCATCGCCCAAGGCATCAGGGTGGCCGCAGCCGTCCCGGCCAGCAGCTGCCGACGAGAGGGGTCCATGACATCACGCCTAACTAGATCATCTGACATGGTGAAACCCTCTGACACAACATCACATTACAAAGGCTTGGACAAGGTCAACCAGAAAGCCTGACCTTCGGTGCGGTTGCGGGCACTGAATTCTTTGAGGAACTTGCCCTCAAGCAGGAATTCACCCCCGTTGCTCAACCAACCGACAGCAGGCCCGATCGCGTTGGCGCTGGCCTTGTTGCCATTGATGATTTCCTTGCTCAACGCCGTTTGCTGCGTGCCTGTGAAACCAGTCAAATCCTGCGAGTCCTTGGTGACTTGGCGCACGAAGTAGCCTTGCACCCCCACACGCACATCCTCAGAGACAAAGGCCATCAACTGGTAGTCCAAGTTGAACATGTGGCCAGAGAAGTAACCGTTGTCTTGATTGCGGGTATTGAACGACAGCACGCCACGCGCGCCGATGTCCCAGCCGTCGCCAATGTAGGCGTATTGAACCGATGGGCGGAAAGTGAAGAAGTTGCCGTAACCCGTGTTGACGCGTTTGGCTACGTTGTAATCACCCGTTGGCAGCACCAAGGTGGGCGCGAACGTGACTGCTTGGTTGTCGCCAATTTCCCAGTGCATCAAGGGGGACACTTCGATGTCGCCGATGCCCATTTCGGAGCCATTTTGGCCCGCGACTTTGGCCTGTACACCAGGCGTCACCAAAGGCGGTATGGACGGATCCAAACCAGCAGGATAAAGAGGCGTCGCCACGAAAGTGGCTTTGCGCTTGACCAAAGGCAGCATGACGGTCAGGCCCACATTGGCACCCAGAAAGCGCGTGGAATCAAGGTAAGTCAACCGCGGCAGCAAGGCATAGGTGTCCGTCTTGATGTCGATCTCAGACCGCAAATCTGGCAAGGGCCCTGCTGGCGTCGCTGACGTGGCCTTGTTGCCATCCCCACCCTTCATCTTATTGGCGTGATAAGCCACCAAAGGCATCTGCACATACCAACCGGGCACCAAGGGCGATGTCATGTCGCTGCCGCCCACGCCTGGTGAGTAACGCTGCAAACCGTTTTCGGCGGCCAAAGCCTGGCCGGCGCTCGCCAAAGCCAGCACCAAGGCTGAAACTTGGATCGGCAAAACAGATACTGAACAAATGCGGGCGCGGGCCATCTCGACTCCTTGACTTGCTGATTTAAAGGGCTGTGCCATCACGGCCGGTGGTTTAACGCGGCACGGTCTACACAGGGACACACACTTTGCCTTGGCGCCAAGGCAAACGGGCGGCCATGTCGCCGACAAGCGACATGCAATGCCACCAAGCGGGGATATTCAAGCCAAGGCCCACCTAAAGCAGGGGGCTCGCGCACCTAGGGTTTACTCGCCCTCACCAAACTTATCATGAATGAGTGCCAGCAAGGCTTGCATGGCCTCATCCTCGCGTGCGCCTTCGCACTCCACCTCAACGCTTGCGCCCAAGCCGGCGGCCAGCATCATGACGCCCATGATGCTTTTGGCATTCACGCGGCGGTCATTGCGCGCCATGAACACCTCACAAGGGAAACTGCTGGCGAGCTTGGTTAATTTGGCCGATGCGCGTGCATGCAGCCCCAACTTATTGCTGATGGTGATGGTGGTCTTGATCATGTGTCAGTGCTGCGATCTGGTTGTGAGGGCGGTTTGTACCGATCTGCATGACACCTTGCGTGCCGCCGGCCACAGCACGCATCACCAAGGTTTCAAGCGGTTCAGCGACGTAGTTCAAGGTGCGCCACAGCATGGGCACATTGGCGCCGGTGACAATTTTCACATGCACGCCGTCAGCCAAAGATTGCATGGTGTTGCAGGGTGTGGCCCCAAAAACATCGGTCAAGATGAGCACCTCACCACGCGCATCACCATCTAGGGCCATGCTGAGCAGCACGCGTGCCTGGGCCTCGATTTCATCACGTGGTAAATTGGGGGGCACATCCAGTATTTGCATGGCTTGCGCGGCTTCAGGGAAGCAATGCATGGCCGCCAGCTTCAAAGCTGAAGCAAGAGGGGCGTGCGCAATGATGAAGATACCAGCCATACAACTTGGATTATCGGCATCTCAGCGCGGAAAGTGGAAGCTACTTAAGAAGGCATTCGCCACATCTTCACTGGTTTGCGACTTAGCCGCCTCTGCGGGACGCCAAACCGAGGCCTGAAACACCCTCAATCCGTGGGAAAAATGCCACGCCCGAATGTCCATGTTCAAGGGTGCGCCCAAGCCATCTGGCCTTTGTGACAGAAAGCGCCAAGCATGTGCACCCGCAGCAGGCGTCATCCCCGGCACCGTGATCGGCCCTTGATCTTGGCCCATCGCTGCTTGATCTGCTTGGCTGGCTGCGCCTGGTGTGCTGACCGTCATTTGCGACGCGGCCTGTAGGTTGCTGCGCAATTGCGCCGTCAACTGCTGCAACGCTGGCCCCACCAAAGCCACATCAGGCATCGCCATATAGCTGAGAGCCCAAGTCACATCACCCGTTTGGCAAGACAACAAATGCATGCTGACCCCACTTGCCACGCCCGGCCAAGGAACAACCCGCTCGACCGCCTGAGGTTGACACGGAAACAACCCAGTCAATGCATCCGCTTGGACAGGCCGGACCTCACGCCAATTCAATGCCGGAGAGCACGCTGACAAAAGCAAAAACAAGGTCAACCCCATGACGTGCAACGGAGACACAAGGCTAGAAGGGGTATGGGGCGACGAATTCATCCAAGGCATTATGCGCATGGTCAATGGCCTCACCCATGCGAGGGGTAGACAAGCCTTTGACAACCCTGAAGACTGCAAAAAACAGTCCCTACACATGAAGCCGTTGACCATCCCGCACGCCCCACACCCCGTACATGAGCATGACGCTGCTCACTGGCAGGATTTGCTTAGCCAAGTTGGCCGTGAATTGGCCGGGCCATTGACGGCCTCTTTAGAGCGCGTGGCCACACTGACGACAACCGGCCACATCGACCGGCAAGGACTGAAGGCTTTGCGATCGGAGATAGACCGCGCTCGGCAGGCTGGCATGTGGTGTCAGCAAATTGCCCGCCTCGCTTTCGGCGCCATACGCCAGTCTCACGAGACAGTGAGCTTGAACCGCACGGTGCTCAGCGTGTTCGCGCACCGAACCCATGAACTCAAAGACAGAGGGATAGAGGTGACGCACGTGCTACAGACCATGGACATCCACCTGGATCCGTCGATGCTGTTTGCGCTGCTCAATGCCTTGGTTGACTGGTGCTTAGACTGCGCGATCGGCCCCGTGAATGTGCGCATCGCCGACCAGAACGGATCAGATCATGCCCATCTCAGTTGCGCGTTTGTCCACAACCCCGCCGCATACAGCAGACTGGACACCGTGTCGTGGCACTTACTGGCCGAAACGGCCAGCGCATTAGGCTTGGCACTTGGGAGACGGCTGGAGGGGCGCTTTGTCCATTTGGACATGGTCTTCCCCAGCAGCACACAAATTACTCAGCCAACAGTTGAGACAGCAGCAACTGCAGAGCCATGAAATCTGGCTCCCCCACCACACGCTGCACCACCTCACCTTGTTTGTTGATCACCAACATGGTTGGGGTCCCCTGCACAGGGCCAAGCCCCTGAGCCAAGTCACCGTCATGGTCCATGGCCACACGAAAAGGCAGCTGTCTTGTTTGTGCGAACTGCATCACGTAAGCAGGCGGGTCGTAAGCCATGGCAATAGCCAAGGTTTCTAGCCCCCTCGCTTTAAAGCGTTCATGGATCGCCATGATTTGCGGCATGTCCTTGACGCAGGTGTGGCAACTGGTTGCCCAGAAATTGATCAGGGTGACCTTGCCTTTCAGATCACGTAAGCTGTGCAGGCTGCCATCGAGTTGGTAAAACGGCAGGTTAGGCAACATTTGCTTGGCACTTGAGAAACAAGCCGTCAAACAAGCTGCCGCGCAGAGGCTGAAAAGTAGACGCACAGTCCACCGCGCAAAGCCAGTCAATCGCATATTGGTCATCACAATGCACAAAGCAGATGGAGAGTGAAATGAATCGTCGTACCGTATTGTCGTCCGCTTGGACAGGCGCTGCCAGTTTGATCGCCTTGAGCACACTCCCCCGGGCCGCGTGGGCCGTGAGCTTCACCCCCGCAGATGCCTCCGCTGCGTTGCGGGCGGCATTGGATCGGGGTGCGGAGGTGGCCGTGCGGCAACTCGGTACGCCAGATGGCTTCTTGGCCAACGACAAAGTCCGTATCGCGCTGCCTGAAGTACTGGAAAAGGCCGCACCCATTTTGCGGACAGTCGGGCGCGGCAGACAACTTGACGAATTGGTCACGGCCATGAACCACGCCGCTGAAAATGCGGTGGCATTGGCCAAACCCCTGCTGCTGAAAGCCATCAAGAACATGTCGCTGCAAGATGCGCAACACATCCTCCAAGGCGGCAACAACGCGGTGACTGACTACTTCAGCGCCAAAACCCGCACATCCTTGAGTCAGCAATTCTCACCCGTGGTCAGTAAAGCGCTAGAACAGCTGTCCATCACCAAGCAGTACAACGATATCGCTCAAAAAGCAACCAAGTTGGGCCTGATTCAAGGTCAAGCGGTGACGGTGCAAGACCACGTGACCCAGCACGCGCTGGACGCCCTGTATTTTGTGATTGGCGAAGAAGAGCGCCGCATCCGACGCGACCCCGTCGGCACAGGCAGCGCCCTGCTTAAAAAGGTTTTCGGGGCTTTGTAGCCGCACTGCTGGCAGGCTCTGCCGCCTCAGGGCGCGCAGATACCTTGTCCACACGAGGATCAGCCCACGGGCCTGTGACTTTGAATTCTTGCGTACTGGCATCGGCGACTTGCTTGCGCAGTAACACCTGAGCCAAGAACGTACCGAGCCCAATCACCGGGTTGATGGCGGCGTAGGCCAAGGATGCGCCGCCCGCGTTCAAGTCAGGCACCACGAACACATGCAGGTTCTGCGTTTCGCGTGCCAAATCAGCTTGTCCTTCAATCAACACCACAGCTTGCACGCCACGCATGCGCAGGTTGCGCGTGGTCGCCAAACCTTGCCCGATCTTCACATCGCCATCAATGGCGTCGAACGCAAACCCTTGTTGAAACAGATCACGGAAGTCGAGTGTCAACCGGCGAGGCAAAGACTGAAGACTCAACACCCCCAGCAACTTCGCCATGCCCGGATCTACCTTGAGGAATTGGCCTTCACTGATTTGCACGTTGATGTCACCCGTCATGGTCAGCGGATCAGGCTCCAGAGGTGACCCCAGCCAGCTCAATTGGCCTGACATTTTGCCTTTGCCGCCCTTGAGCGTTTGGGCCATGCCCAAGCGGGCCAACAAGGCCCCGCTGTTTTGCAAATCCAGCGTGAAGCCAAACGCCGATCGAGGTCTTGCACGGCCTGGGCCCGTTCGACTTGCCGCACTTTGCGCGCCAAGGGCCGCCCAATTGCCGGTGGCATGGAGTTGCGCCTCCGGTGTGGCGATTCGGAACTTGGTCATGCGCCACTCAGGCAAGGGCGCTGCCCCCGCCACCGGCACAAGCCGGTTCAGCGCCTCGACCTCGACCCGGCCTAGGGGCAAGCCCCGCCATTCGAATTGATCGATGACGATGTCCAGCGCGGGCAAGGTGCTGGCCTCGGGCGACAACATGTGATCGGTGACCTGATCCTCCAAGGCCTGCGCATCGGCGTTGGGCACAGACAAACGGGACAAACGTGCAATAACGCGACTGGAGCCCGGCCCGGTTGCCAGCGGCGCTGTCTCAGGCACCCACTCAATCTGACCAGCAACTTGCTGCGACTCAATCTGGGCACGCCACACGTTCGGTGCAGGATGCGCCAAGGTGCCTGACACATCTTTCAAGGTGCGCTGCTGAATGGTCAAGGCACCGGTCTTGATGCTGAGGCTATCTGGCAGGTAACTCTCAACGGGGTCAGCTGATGCCCCCGCTGCGGCATCAGACCTGAAAAGCCGCGCCACGGCGGACCACGCATCCAAGTCCAGCACAGGCACCACGGCCTGCGCCGCAACCCCTTTGCTGGGAAGTGGCATCATCGCCGTCGCACCACCCGCAACCGACTGGATCAGGTTGATCGCACCCCGTGTGACCTTGGTGAGATCGCCTGAGGTGTCCCGCCGCAAGTCCACCAATAACCACGGCAGATTGGCTGAGGCGATTTGACCTGTCTGCGGGTTACCTAGATCCACGGTGATCGCATCGCTGCGACCTTGTGCGTCGTCCTGACGGTGGGTCACTTTGATGGGCCAAATCGCCTGAGCAGATTTATTCAAAGGGGCCGGTAAGTTGGCAGCCATGCCCTGCAAGGTCGATGTCACTTGGACCTCAGGGGGGGCTTGGCCGCCGTTGGCATCAGATCGCCCCATGGACACCGTCACGCTCACCGGGGTCTCCCCGGTCAAGCGCTGCGCCAGACGCTGCAACAAGGGGAACTCTTCTGCCTGCCTCAAGCCCTCAGCTGACATGGCCCCTTGCGCCACAAATTTTGTCACACCGTCGGCCGTTCGCCGTCCGTCAACCGCTACTTGGTGGCCCCAAACGCGTGTGCGTGCCGTCACGCTCAGATCGGTTTCAGTGAAGGTGATTTTGCCTTGTAGGGCGGCGAATTGAGGCACGCTGGGGTTCAGCCTCAAATTGGCATGGTCGCCCTCAACCAAGGTCACCGCGCCCTTCAAACGGGTATCTTGTGCATGGTCTAGGGGAATATCCAAGGCCAAGGTCATGGCCGCCGTGCCGCTGGATTGGGATCGCCCCATCACGTCCCCCGTCCAGCGCCCAATAGGCGACAGCGACAAGAAGCGCAACATGTCGCTCAGCGGCCCCTCACCTTGGCCACTGATGGTCAAGCGCGGATCGTTTTGTCCAAAATCGTCAATGCGACCTTCCACATTGCGCAAGCCAAAGCGGCCAGAGCCCACCTCGCCTAAGCGCCCGTGTGCCTCTTTGATCAGCATACGCTGGCCTTCAAAGAGCAACAAACCATCCAGTGAGGTAAAAGCTGGCCAGCCGCCTACCTTGGCTGCAGCAGGTCCAGCCTGTAGGGCCACTGGCGCGTAGTCCAAAGAGACGTTTTGCATGGGCACCTTGACCCTGAAGCGCCCACCCACATTGTCCTTAAAGGGGAACTCGGACAAGTCACCGTCCACATCAAACGACACGTCATGCCCCTGCCCACTGCGCAAGGCATAGCGCACATAGTCGCGCGGCGCTTTAGGTATGGCCAAAGGCAGGTAGCGCCACACACGTGACACGTCAGCCCTGTCCAGCCGCCCAGTCAGACTCAACCAACCCGGAAACCTCGGCATCGCCTTGCCATTTTGAGATAATTTGCTGGTACCGGTTCGCCAATGCCCTTCCAATTGCCCCGTGGTGTCCTCGTTGGCAAAACGGGCATTGGTCACATCAACCAACCAGTCAGATGGCAAACCCTTCACAGCAGATGGTTTGACTGACCAGTTGACCCGCGCTTGCAGCGAGGTCAAGGGTATCTTGGCTTCCTCGAACAGGCCCGGAAAGCCAACCCAACCATGGTTCACAGCCAAGTCAGCATGCCCCCCAGTTTCATCGGCGCTGACGGTGACATCGGCTTGGTCGATGCCAGGGCGGCCGTCTGTGTCCGATGCAGCCCAACCCAAACCCTTGATGCGGGCGCTGGCCTTGTACCGATCGGGGCGCTCCAAAAGCCCATCCCATTGCCAGGCCAATCGTTCAATCACACCATGGGGCGCCACATCGGCCAAGGTCGCACGGACAGCTGGCGCCACAGGCAAGCGGTCGATCAACTTGGCCAGCAGCGCCAAATCGAGTCGGTCTGCTTGCACCTCACCGCCCCGAGTCAGGCCCCAAACGGCGTCGGACAAGCCTTCAGGCCACACCGCATGGCGCCACGTCAATTTGCCGCTGCTGGCAGGCCAGACCAAGCCCTCGTTGAGGACAAACGCGAGTCTGTTGAATGACAACGTGGACAGCTCCGCCTCATGCTTGACGGTGACTTGACCTTGCAAACGCCGAAAGGCCAAGGGACGCAATTGTTTAGACAAGCGCACATTGACATCTTGCACAGCCACATCCACCTTCAGGCCGCTGGGCAAGCCACGGTCCAAACTCAATTCGCCTGCCACCGCCCCACGGCCCCCCTCGACATCAATCGGCAAGCTCACGTGTTGCTTCAAACGCTGCACGTCGACGTATGGCAGGCTCGCGAAAATCGAGCCCGACCACGTCTGCCACTGA
The DNA here is from genome assembly GCA_030654395.1 of Aquabacterium sp. Taxonomy (GTDB): domain Bacteria; phylum Pseudomonadota; class Gammaproteobacteria; order Burkholderiales; family Burkholderiaceae_C; genus Aquabacterium. Next base: position 499,432 of record JAURXM010000132.1, on the reverse strand, counting down.
CTAGGCCGTGTGGCATCGAGCTCCCACCGCAACCACCAAGGCACTGACTGACCCGCTTTGACAGACACACCCGAAGCCTGCCAAAGCGGCTGAGCCATCGACGCAAGCACCTTGAATCGTCGCCCAAACTCAGGCGGCGGGGTCGCCTCTAGCGTCAACTCATGCTTGCGCCGACCAATCCCGGCGAGTTTCTGCAAAGACAAGTCAACCTGACTCAAAGCCAGCGTTGGGGCATGCCTCAACTCGTCCGTCCAACGGATCGTGCCCATCGATATCTTGATCTGAGACTGCGACAAAACCCAGTCAGCCGAACTCGATCCACCTTGGCCCGCAGCCCCAGACAACTTCAAGCCTGCCACATGCAAGCCACCTGAAGGGTCACGCCGAACCTCCAACTCAGGCCCCACCAAAACCAATTGATCCAGCCGCAACGCCCCGTCTGCCAAGGCGAGAGGGGACAAAGTCGCCAACGATATCCTGGCTGTGACCTCAGGTAAGCGCAAGGCAACTCGGCCGGTTGCATCCAGCAACTGCACCTCTTTGAACGACAAAATGGGCCAAACACCCTCTGAGCGCCCAATGACTTTGCCAATCCGCACGGGCACCCCCAATGCCCGTGTGGCTTGTTCAGCCAGATCAAAGCGCCAAGCATCAATACGCGGCAAAATCTGGAGCAACAAGACACCCCACGCCACGCTGGCCAGCAACACAGCCATGACCGAGATCGCCGCCAAACCGATGAGCACACGCCTCCCCACTCGCCCCAACTTGAGGGCGGAGCGCGCGATAAAGCCACTTTGCTTGGCGCGGGTCATTGGAGGGCGCCCGTCGGGCAAATTAGGATTCGTGGGCATGAAACAGCGTCATCATCAGTCGAATCACCTACATCTGAGGCTGCCTCCTTGTCATACCATTTCAAATTGGTACAGCCACTGGGGTCGACAACCGATAACCCTAGCACAGACCTCCCTGCCGGCTTTGATGTTCCATGATTGATTTCCCGTTTGATGCTGTAAAAACGTCTGCTTCGGCCGATCACTCTAGGTACGTCCAACGCCTGCGCCGTCGCTATCCAGCTGAGCTATCCGCTTTTGCTCAGGCTTGCTCTGACGCACCCCGGGCACCCCAAATCACCGAACTGATCGACCTGCTGTTCGCCCAAAGTGGCAACTTGGTTGCGGCATTGCGGGTGGCGCGGCAACTGGTGCTTGAGCGACTGGCTGTGCTTGATATTGAAGCTGGTGCGCCCATGAGCGCCATCACCACGTCGATGACCGAGCTGGCAGAGGTCACCTTGGCTCGGGCACTCACCGCAGCAGAAGCCGAGTTCGACCTCCAATATGGTGCTCCGCTCAATGAACAAGGCCAGCGCATCGACCTCTGGGTGGTCGGCATGGGCAAGCTTGGCGGTCGCGAACTCAACGTGTCATCCGACATCGACCTGATCTACGTCTACGAAGAAGACGGCCAGACCACCGGCATCCAAGACGACAACGGCATCGTCCGGGGCCGCATCACCGCCCACGAATACTTCAGCCACGTCGCACGCCGGCTCTCCATGCTGATAGGGGATACGACCGAGGACGGGTTTGTATTCCGTGTCGACTTGGCCCTGCGCCCCAACGGCAACTCAGGCCCCGCCGTCGTCAGCCTGAGCATGCTGGAGGAGTACTTCCTCGTGCAAGGCCGCGAATGGGAGCGCTTTGCCTGGCTCAAAAGCCGCATCGTGGCCCCGAGCCGCGCCATGCCCAAGGGCGCGCACCACGCTCGTGCGCTGGCATTGCGGGATTTGGTCATGCCCTTCGTTTTTCGGCGCTACTTGGATTACGGGATATTTGAAAGCCTGCGCCAGCTGCATCGCAAAATCCGTGACGAAGCCACCCGCCGCGCAGCCGGACGCCCGGAACGCGCCAACGACGTCAAACTTTCGCGCGGCGGCATCCGCGAAATCGAATTCACCGTTCAATTGCTGCAAGTCGTTCGTGGCGGGCAATTCCCGGAGATCCGAACCAGGTCCACCCTCAAAGCCCTGCCGCAACTGGCAGCCAGAGGCCTGATCCCACAAGCCACCGCACAGGGCTTGGCTCAGGCCTACATTTTTTTGCGCCGCATAGAGCACCGCATTCAGTTCTTGGATGATCAGCAAACCCACCTGCTCCCCACCGTCGACGCCGACCTGGCCTGGATCGCGGACAGCTTGGGCCTGCAGGGTCGCAGCCAAGGCACACCCAGCCAGCCAGATTGCCGAAGCGGCGTATGCCAACTGCTGGACGCGCTTTGCACCGTGCGCGAGCTCGTCGCCACCGAGTTTGACGCCCTGTTGCACGATGGCCGCAGCCCCAGCCCCAGCAACAATGGTTGCCGCAGCTGCGGTGGCCCGCCCTTGCCCATAGACAGCGACGAGTTCATCGCCAAACTGCCCTCGCCCATCGCCGAGCGCGTGCGCGACTTCGCCAGCCAACCCAAAGTCGCCTTGCTATCAGAAGCCGCCAAATTGCGTCTGGCCAAACTGATCGGGCGCGCCACACTGGCCGCACTGACGCCCAGCAAAGACACCACACCACCTGCCTGCTTGGGCCCTGATGCCGTCCTGCACTTCATCGACTGGCTTACCCCGCTGCTGCGGCGAGACAGCTACCTGTCCTTGCTGGCCGAGCGGCCCGAAGTACTGAACCGGCTGCTGCGCCTACTGGGTCTGGCCAAATGGCCACTGCGCTACCTGCTGCGCCACCCTGGCGTCATCGACGAGCTGGCTGACCCCCGCCTCATGGACAGCCGCTTTGACCCCGTCGCATTTCAGAGCGAACTCAACGAGCGCCACTTGGCATGGACGCGCGCAGGGCAAGCTGACGAAGAGGCCCTGCTAGACACACTGCGCCGGGCTCACCACGCCGAAATTTTCCGGACCTTGGTCCGTGACGTCGAAGGGCTGATCACCGTCGAACAGGTCGCCGATGACTTGTCTGCACTCGCCGACGCCACACTCAACACCACAATCCAATGGGCATGGGGTCACCTGCAGCAACGCCCAGGCAAACAAGGCGCCTACGCCGTCGGTCGCCAGCCCCACTTTGCGGTCATTGCCTACGGCAAACTGGGCGGTAAGGAGTTGGGCTACGGCAGCGACCTGGATGTGGTCTTTCTCTATGACGACACCCTGGATGCGCCACCAGCAGACGCCAGCCCCGACACCCCCAGCTCGATTGACGCGTACTTGGCCTTCGCCCGCAAGCTCATCAACTGGCTGACCCTGCGCACATCAACAGGCGAGTTGTTCGACATCGACACGGCCCTGCGGCCCAACGGCAACGCCGGGTTATTGGTGACGTCCTTCCACGCCTTTGACGACTACCAACGGCAACGCGGCAGCAACACGGCATGGACTTGGGAGCACCAAGCGCTGACAAGAGCACGCTGGTGCGCAGGCGAGCCCGCCTTAGCCACTCGATTTGAGGCCACCAGACGCAGCGTTCTGAGCGCGCCCCGAGACCCCGTTTTGCTGCGCGACGAGGTCATCAACATGCGCGACAAGCTGAGGCTAGCGCACGCATGCGCAGCGCATGAATTCGACATCAAACACAGCCACGGCGGCATGATGGACGTCGAATTTGCCGTGCAATACCTGATCTTGGCCTACAGCCACCAGCACCCCGGCCTGCTCAACAACCTGGGCAACATCGCCCTGCTCAACCATGCTGAACATGCTGGGCTCCTACCACCGGGCATAGGCCACACAGCCGGCCAAGCCTACCGCGAGTTGCGACGTGTCCAACACAAGGCCAGACTGGACAGTGCACCCACCAAATTCACAGGCGAGAGCCTCCAAGGGCTCCAGCCTTACCGCGAGGCTGTGATCGCTTTATGGGCCGCCACATTCCCTCCGCATTGAGCGCCCGCACCCACACCGGGACTTGGCTTTGGTTGGCCTTGTGCTTGACACTCGCTGTGCCCGCTTGGTGGCTGGCCCCGGTCTCGCTCACGCAACCAGTCACGACTTGGCACCCGCTCGCGCAAACACTGGTGATGCATCCTGACATGGGCCTTCATCAGTCTGCATGGGTCTGGTGGACATCGGCGTGGCTACACGGTAGCCAGCTGCACCTGACCCACAACCTGATCGCACTTGGCCTGATCGCCATGATGGGCATGCTCTGTCGTGTATCCGCCCTCTCTGCCGCCATTTGGTGCTTGGTCTGGCCCTTGACACAACTGGGCATGGTCATCCAAGCGCCCCCATTGCAAAGCTACATCGGCCTATCCGGCGTGCTGCACGGCGGTGTCGCTGTGATGGCCATGCAACAGATCGTCGATACCCAGTCCACATATTTGAAACCAATTGCTTGGGTACTCGCCGTTGGCCTATTGATCAAAATAATCATGGAAAACCCGTGGTCTCACACCATAACTCATCCAAATGGGTCAGATATTGCCGTAGCCACTTGGGGGCATTTAACGGGATATGTCTCAGCTACCACGCTGTACTTGATTGTCGCGGCCAGCGCACAGCTGATCTGTCTTGCTAGACAGGCAACTTCGCGGCGTACACTTAATCGCGCACCCCCTCGGAAACCCCCGGGAACTTAAAGTGCCGCTACAAGATCATGCATAAGTGCCGAAGTACTGGCCTGAGCATCACCAACTGACCCAACCTATTAGCACGATCATGCAAACTCGCCTACAAGCCATTGCCCGTCAACGCTCCGTCCGCCTGTTGGTGCTGTTGCCCGTCGTCGTCGCAGCCTCTTTGGCTGCCGGCTGCGGTGACAAGTCCAAACCGGACGCCAAAGCCACCCAAGCGGCTGCCCGCGTCAATGGCGACGAAATCACCGTTCACCAGATCAACCAATTACTTGAGCGCCAACAAGGCCTCAAGCCAGAACAGGCTGAAGAAGCTGGTCGCCAAGCCCTTGAAGGCCTGATCGACCAACAGCTGGCCGTGGCCAAAGCCGAAGAGCAAAAACTCGACCGCGACCCCCAAGTCGTGCAACTGCTCGACGCCACACGCCGTAACATCTTGGCACGCACCTACCTTGAAAAGGCTGCGGCGGCCGGTGCTGGCACCCCTGCCACAGACGAAGTGCGCAAGTACTTTGACTCCAAACCTGCCCTGTTCTCAGAACGCAAGGTTTATGCCCTACAAGAGTTCACTGTGCCTGCCACACCAGAGCAAAGTGCGCCATTGATGGCCAAACTCAAAACCACCAAGTCACCAAACGAATTTGTTGAAATTTTGAAAGCAAGTGGCATCAAGTTCAACGCAAACCAATCTACACAAGCCGCAGAAGGCCTGCCAATGGCTCTGCTCGAACCATTGAGTAAAGTGGGCGACGGCGAAGCACTCTACGTGACAGCAAAGGACGGCTTTAAAGCGGTCTTGGTTGTCGCCAGCAAGAGCCAACCTGTGACCTTCGAACAGGCCAAGCCAGCCATCGAGCAGTATCTGACCGTTGAGCGCCGACGCGAATTCGCACAAAAGGAAATCAAGGCACTGCGCACAGGCGCCAAGATCGAATACATCGGCAAATTCGCTGAGAAAGCCGCATCAGGTGTCGCGGCAGCATCCAGTGCTGCACCTGCACCAGCCCCTGCGGCCTCAACAGCAACAGAACAGGCCCCAGCAGCCAGCAGCGGTATCGACGCCGCCGCGCTGAATAAGGGACTATCTGGATTGAAATAAATCCACTTGTCGTTGAATATTAACTATAAATCATCAACGTCAGCCGATTGAACCCAGCACCCGACCACAGGGCTTTTGAAAGTCCCTACAGTCAGGTGCAACGGATCCCGGAAAGACAACAAACACAAGCTCCCGCACGCCGCTTTATGAAAACTCTTCGCATCTTGGGGACCAGAGGCATCCCGGCAGCTCACGGCGGGTTTGAGACTTTCGCGGAAAACTTGGCCTTGTATCTACGTGATCAGGGCTGGCGTGTGATCGTTTACTGCCAAGAAACCGGCTCTGCGCCCGTGGTTCACGACAAGTGGAACGGCATCGAGCGTGTTCGAATTTCTGTCGCTGGCGATGGCGCAGCCTCCACCATTTTGTTTGACTGGTTGTCCATCTGGGATGCAGCCAAAACCAAAGATCTGTGCCTGACATTGGGCTACAACACAGCCATTTTTGATACGGTACTGCGTCTCAAGGGCATCCCCAACATCATCAACATGGATGGTATTGAGTGGACTCGTGCCAAATGGAGCAAGCCTGCCAAGGCTTGGTTCTGGATGAATGACTGGATAGGTTGCTGGGTAGGCAACCACCTTGTTGCCGATCACCCCGCCATCAAGACCCACCTGAAAACGCGGGTCAGTGACAAAAAAATCACCATGATCCCCTATGGTGCTGTCGCCGTTGAGGATTCACCTACAGCACCGGTTGAAGCCTTAGGGCTGGTTCCAGGGCGTTATCTCACAGCCATTGCCAGGCCCGAGCCTGAAAATTCGCTGCTGGAAATCGTCACAGCTTTTTCTGCCAAACGCCGGGGATACAAACTCGCCGTTTTAGGCAAATACAGCGCCCACGATAAATATCAAAAATCCGTACTGGATGCCGCCAGTGATGAGGTCTGCTTCTTGGGGCCCATTTACGATCAAGACACAGTGCAGGCACTGCGCTTTCACAGCGTAGCGTACGTGCATGGACATCAAGTTGGCGGGACCAACCCTTCTCTGGTGGAAGCCATGGGAGCAGGCAACGCCGTCTTGGCACACAGCAACCGGTTTAACAAATGGGTAGCTGGCGACAGCGCGGGCTATTTTGAGTCGGTCAGTGCGCTGTCTGACTGGTTTGACAAATTGCTGTCACAACCTGCGTTGCTCAAGAGCATGAGAGATGCCAGTCGAGCACGCTTCCAGCAAGCGTTGACTTGGCCCATTGTGCTGAGTCAGTACGAAGAGCTACTCAGTCGAATCAATCCATCTCGCGACACCTTTGTTCAAAGCTTTTGCGACACCGCAGCAGCCGGGTTGATCCCCCCTTCACACAAAGCTTCCGTCAAGACCAAACAACTGTGACCTTGCGTCATTGATCGGCAAGAGTCATGATGGATCCTTTGAGCCCCGCTCCTGCGGTTATTGCTGTGTTGGCGGCCATATTCACGGCCTACCTTTTATCCCTCCGTTTTGAACCACCCCCCCTACAAGGTCGGTTCGTGGCCATCGATGGGTTACGTGGGTATTTGGCGTTTTTTGTTTTCCTCCATCACGCCAGTATTTGGTATTTTTATATTCATACCGACCGATGGGAAACACCGCCATCCAACTTGTATACGCATTTTGGGGAAACCAGCGTGGCGCTGTTCTTCATGATCACCTCATTCTTGTTTTTCTCCAAACTGCTTAGCGCCAAAACAAAACCCCTTGATTGGGCTAAGCTTTTCATATCTAGGCTTCTCCGTCTATACCCTCTTTACTTGTTTGCCATGGTATTGGTGTTTGGTGTCGTCGCGATCATGTCACACGGCACACTCAATGAACCTGGCTTGAAATTACTCAAAGCTTCACTCCGATGGCTCAGCTTCATGGGGGCGCCAAATCTCAATGGCATTGATCACACAGCCATCATCATTGCGCAAGTCACATGGTCTTTGCCATATGAATGGCTCTTCTATTTCTCATTGCCTTTTTTCGCGCTACTGATCGGCATCAATCCGCCAAAAAAGTATCTGATACTGGCTGTATTCAGCCTCTCAACCGTGCCCATCTGGCAACCACAAGGCGCATATCTACTGCCCTTCTTGGGCGGGATCATTGCGGCATTTGCAGTCAGGTGGCCAGTCTTTCGTACCTTCGCACATGGGTCAACAGCATCACTCGTGATTCTGGCCGTACTTGCCATAACCGTGTTGGTTTTTCCCAGTTCATACGCCGTCCTGCCATTGCTTCTGCTGTCCTTGGCTTTTTCACTGATAGCGGCTGGCAACAGTTTGTTTGGCGCACTCAGCTCACCCATTTCACGCACCCTCGGCGAGATGGCATACAGCATCTATCTGCTACATGGCATCGTGCTGTTTGTGGTGTTTACCTTCGTCATTGGCCCAGACAAGGCACGAGGCATGACGCCAGTTTCACACTGGACCGTGATCATCAGTGTGGTGCCCTTGCTGATTCTCATTTGTTATGGCGCCTTTCGGCTCATCGAACAACCGGCTATGAATCGGACCCAAGCCGCAACTACTTGGGTGCGCGCCCGCATGAGCAACATCCGCTAATGCTTGAGTGATGCACCAGCCGCGGTACGCAGACCATCAAGCAACACCCCTGCGGACAGCGTCCAATCAAAGCGTCGAACCTGCTCCAGTGCGCGATCAATCAATGCTTGGCGAGATGTCGCAGACAAGCTCAGCGTCTCTCGCAAAGCACGAAGCAAATCACTGTCGCTTTCAGGGTCGAACAACACAGCGCCACCCCCAGCCACTTCTGGCAGAGAAGTCGTATTCGACGTCACCACGGGCACCCCGCTGGCCATTGCCTCGGCAACCGGCATACCAAAACCCTCAGCAAAAGCAGGGTACACAAACAGCGAGGCATGGCGCATCACATCAGGCAGAAGGTCATCGCCCAGTTGATTGAGCAGCAGCACCTTGTTTGCCTCGGCCATGGCATCGATGGCCTCACGAACCTCAGGGAAACTGGGATCCTCTTGACCTACGATCACCAATTGCGGAGCAGATGCCCCCAGCTGCGCCCAGGCTTTCATCAGTGTCAAATGGTTCTTGCGAGGCTCAAGTCGCCCCACGACCAAGGCATAGTGCCCCGGGGTCAGGCCCAGCGCCTTCACCTTATCCGCACCCTGTGCCCCGGGGTAAAAGCGTGTACGGTCAACCCCGTTATAAGTGACGCGGGTATTCGCCTCTGATGCGCCATATATTCGGCAAATCTCGCGCTTGGAGTACTGACTCACCGTAAACAACACGTCTGACTTGCGCACTGCCATGCGAAAAGTTATCTTTGCTTCACGCACAAAACCAGTTGGGAAAAATTGAGGGTGCGTTTCAAACAAAACATCGTGGATTGTGCAAGCCGTTGCACCACCATGAATAAAGGGCACTCTATATTGCGTATGCAGGATATCCAAGCGATGCCGCCAGCGCAACCAAGGCAACTGCAGCCCAAGACGAATTAACCCGTTCCGCCTAGGCATAACTACCAAACGCACATTGGATTGACGAAACTCCGCATGAGCCGACCGCAATGAATCAACCGACTCTAAGAAAAAAACAAAATCCACATCGGGCGCTAAATAAATAGCTGCCCTGTATATACCAAGAACATGATTGCGTGAGCCTTGAAAAATACCGTCCCACTCATGAAAATCAACACCAACCCGCAAACGGTTTACCGTCATGAACGTCGCCCAATATGTGCAAGGCTGTTGCCATAGCGCCCAGGCAAGCACAAAGAAGCACCAATCAACATGAAGCAGGGTTCGAAAATATCCGTCAGTGCATAGAGCACAAACATGGCGATAGATGTCGCAAAAACCAAAACAAGCCCCATCCGCAATCCAATATTTTCACCGGATTCCAACTCTTGCCAGCGAGGCAAAAGGCGCCACGCCGCCAACCCCAAACAACCCAGTAGCAACAACGCTGCCGGAATACCATTGTTCAACGCCTCAAGCAAGAATAGATTGTCAACGGAGTATTGCACTCCGATGCCCCCCATTTTCGCGCCCAAGCCGATACCGTGGCCGATCAAGGGACTTTGGGCGACGCCATCCAACCCATTAAACAAAGAGATCACGCGACTCGATGTGCTTGATCGCTCCTCAATCGTGCGGCCAGCCAACAAGTCTGCAGCCAGATAGAGTCCTGCCGCCACGATAAATGGCAGCCACATCAATTGCAGCGCCAACACCGTGGCCATCAACCGGCTACGCACACTGCGCAACCAAACCAAAAACCGCACGCTCAACAACACCATCAAAAAAACCGCGCCAACAGCTAACCCAGAGCGTGTGTTCGTGAAATACACGCAAACCAACGACACCAGACCTAAGCCCCACCATAGCACCCCGCCTTTAAAAGGTTGGGCATGAAACAAGCCCCGGCTGACAAACAGCAAGCCGAACGACACCAAAAAATGGGCCAAACTCAACGGATGCTGAAAAGTGGCCTTCGCACGGTAGTTGCCATCCCGGGATTGATCCAGAAAAGCCAGCTCTGTTGAAAAATTCTCGACTTGCATCAGGCCATCAAAAATATTGCGTTTAAGTACGACCTCAACCGCAACAACAGCCACCACCACCACCGTGGCCAAGGCCAAGGCGCGCACCAGCCAAACTACTTGCTGCGGTCGCTTGATCAGCGCCACACTCAACCAGAAAGACAACCAAACAGGGATAGTCTCGTTTTTAAGCTGCCCGTAGGTATGCCCCAAAGAAAATGAATTAAACAAAGCCAGCGGCAAGTTCCATAACCAAAAGGCAACAACAACGTAATACGTTGCTTTGGCCCAAGGCTCTGTTTGACTGGTCAAGCTCAAGCGAAACGGTTTGATCAACATGATCAAACCCATTAGGACCAACATCAGCATGCGCAATAGGCGAGAAGGAGCCAAATTGGGCATGCCACCAAACTTCAATTCGCCATAACTTGGAAAGGCCACCAAGGAGAACATCAGCATGCACAACAGCACGAAACACCAGCCCAGAAGCTGATTCATGACTGCCATAGACGCCCCGGGCGAACGTCCTGTATCAAGATGAGTCCACGCCCGCATATTGTTTGCAGCCATTGGCTCAGTCCTTGGTGGTCGTTAGCTTGCCTTGACCGAAGACACGACGCACCTGCTCAACCATCACCTTACCCAAGGCACGGGTAGGCTCGATGTAAGACCCCTCGCCAAACTCATTCCAGCAGCAAATCATGCCCCAGCGTGTTGTTTGACCGGGCCTGAGCTTGCCACTCTCCATGGCCGTTTTGCCTGCGGCCAAATGCAGCGCAAACTCAGAGGCGAGCGCAAGGCTTTGGTCATGCTTGCTGTCTTCATGCGTGCCGCCCCAAGGCCGTTTGTCCCAACCCGACGTCATAGGAAAGAACACAGGCACGGGACTGGTCGTTTCATACGCACGCCAATGCGCACGATAGGCCTCATCCAGTTCAGTATAGGAGTGGGACAACTTCGGTATAAAAGGCGGACGGTGCAGGTTGTACATCGTCACGGCGCTGTACCCGGTACGGGGCGCCTCCTTGATCACCGCAGTCTCTTCACCCGCCGCGCCTGCGACAAAATAAAACCCTGGCAAACCGGCGGCTTTGGCTTTGACCTGAGCCCGTGCCAATAATTCGGCTGCAGACGAACCAAATTTCTGGGCCTGAGCCTCAAGCCCCCGACTTAAGAAAATAAAGACAACAGGCTTGCCGTCCACACGCAACATCTCTGGGCGTGGCGTATAAAACTTCACCCAAAAATCCACCATCCGGTCCCAATTGGCCAAATTAGCTGGGGATTTGCCGTGGTTAGCCCAGAGAATAGAAAACGGCAACTTGGCGCGATTGGGTGCTTTGAAATACGCAGACAAGGCATGGTCTAGGTAGACGCGGTTGTCGTCCTCCCAATACCAATCAAAAACCACGTACTGCAAGCCGTACTCGGCCATCCAGTCAATGTGCTGGCGCATGACCTCATCGCTGCCTTCGTCATACCAGCCCAGCAGTGGTTCGCGCTCCTTGAACCGTTGAATGCGCTCCCACGGCCTGTCGGTTTCCGCAAGTGGCGCGTCATTGCGCCAACCCGGGAAGTAGTAAACCCCGATCTTGGAGTCCACCTGCGCCATGGCGGACCAACTAGTCAGCAACAACAAAAAACAACACGCCAAGCGGCGATAGACATGTGTCATCTCCACATCCTTTGGCAAGAGGTCAACGCTCGTTCATCACCACACCCACAAGCTTGGTCGCGCCACGATTGAGTGGGCCCAGCAAGAGGTGCAAAGCGTCAGCACGGGTTTTGTCCTTGCGTGCAATCGCCAACACAGCACCGCAACTGGCCGCGATCACCCGCGCATCGATACCAGAACTGGCCGAAGGCGTATCAACGATGACATGGTCAAATTTTTTGGTCAACTCTTGAAGCAACAAACCGAAGGCTTGGCGTTGCAGCAGCTCCAAAGGGTTGGGCGGCACGATCCCAACAGGCAAGACATAAAGACTAGGCAACCCAACTACTTTGCACAGTGCATTACCACCAGCACGGCCTGACAAAATCCCGCTCAAACCGCCTTTGCTCTCAACCTTGAAAACGTCATGCAAACGCGGCGCACGCATATCAGCGTCAATCAACAGCGTACGCCCACCCAACTGACTGAGCGCCACGGCCATATTGGCTGCGAAAAATGTCTTACCGTCGCCGGACTCAGCGCTGATGACAGCCAAGGCGACATTGCGTTCCGGGCTATTAAAGACGGTGCTGCTGAGGTGCCCACGGATACCTCGGAAAATCTCAGACTGGTCACAAAACGGCTTGTTCGCCACAACAAGCTCATCACTCAGTCGAGCAGAAGTCTGATTGGCATAGGGATAATGAAACTGCTGAGCCAACGCCCAGAGCACTTCATCCTGATTGGCCAAACCCAAGGCCACCGCCGCCTCACCAAACTTAACGTTATGTTCCCGTTGATAAGTCAGGATATTTTCAACCTGCTCGGCGCTGAGGTTATTCGTCTCCCGAATGATGTCGCCAATTGATTTTTCTAAGCTGTGCTCTCCGCCTTGGTTCGACGAAAACTCACCTGCCATCACTTCTGTATCCATGATTTGTCTTTGTCTCAAATTGGTCATTCAGACGCCAATGCGGGCATCGTGCGTGAGGACGGTTGCTGCATCAACCAAGGCTGAGCTTTGCGCCCCAACAGGCCAGATGGGGAGTCTGAAGTCTTGAGCAACACACCAATCAACGGCAAATTCAATTCATTCACGACATCATCAATCGTGCGCACACGGCGGTCGCTCAACTCGCGCAGCAGCACCGTCGTAATGGACAGAATCAGCCCGCCAAATACACCCAGCAGCATGTTGATCAAGGTCTTCGGAGAGGATGATTTTGATGACGCTGATGCCACCTGAATCACAGAAACGTTGGTCTGCGTTGTTTGGCTTTCCAAGCCGGACTGCGTCGCACGCGCCTGTACAGCGTCATAAGCTTTTTGCAGGTTATCCACATCACGCAGCATCACAGAGGCTTCATCTCTCTGAGCGCGCATCTGCAGCACTTTGCTACGCTGCTCCTGGAGACTGCTCGCGGCCTTGGCAACGCGAGCTTGATTCACCACATTATTCAAACCCACACTCGTGGTGACGCGCTGCGTTTCTTGGCTGACGCGCTTGCGCATGGCGTCAATATTGGCCTTGGTTTCTATCACCTGAGGGTGTGCATCCCCAAAACGAGACTGCAACTCTTCTGCCCTAGATTCCATCCGTGCCAAATCCGCCTTCAAAGCGGCGACCACCTGGTTGTTCAGCACCTCACTGACACGATCTGAATCGCGGCTGGCTTGGATCTGGCGGTTACCCGACTCATTCTGAAGCCCCTCAAGCAAGGTCAACTCTTGGGACAACGAAGCCAATCGGGCACTTTCAATATCAAAGCGCTCGTCGGTGGCAATCAAACCTTTTTCTTGTTGATAGGCGGACAAGCGGGCTTGCGCTTTTTCTAGGCGCTCGCGCATCCGCGTTGCCAAGCCATCAAAAATACTGTTGTACTGACGCGCAGGGTCCGTTTTCAACGAGACAGTGACATCAATGTAGCCTTCAGCGTAGGCGTTAGCCAGCGCGGCAGCAAACTGCGGATCAATGGCCTCGTAGCTCACAGTGATCACATTGGACTCACGTGAAGGCTTGACCGTCAAGCTCTTGCTCAGGATTTCAGCCAGCCAAGACTCCATCGACCCCACACCAGAGGATGCCTCCCTCCACTGCTTTTGCATGCTTGGGTTTTCTGCCAAACGCAGACGACGAATGACCTGAATCGCCACACGCTCACTGGTCAGCAAGTCCACTTGGGTCGCCATGTAACTGGGTGTCATCATGGCTGGGGAAATCATCCCGTTCACTGGATCTGGCGACTTCACATCCAGCAACAACGAAGCCGTAGAGGTGTACTTCTTGGGCAGCAAGAGGTTAACTGCGACCGCAATCAAGATCGCCCCAAACAAGACGGAGACCATAACGACCCATCTGGCCCTAAGGATCGCAAGAATCTGACTAATCGACATGCATCAACCTTGATAGGAGTAATTTCGTACAAAAAATGCAACGTGCGGCATTATCCCGCACAGAGGAAGAAGCTTGCCCAGCAGCACCACCTCAAGCTGGATATCGGCCCGATGATGGGCATGCTTGAGCGCTTTAACGCCCAAACCCGATAGCCGCACAGTATGGACATGATTGTGGCCACAAGCGGGGAGAAGTTCCCAAAACAGGTGAACCAAGGAGCAGGGACAAACCCGCAACAAGCGACTTCGATATATCATCAACGAGCATCAATAGTGTTGCAATGCCCCCTAACCACAACCGATGACTTCAACCACGACAGACCACAACGCTGCACACACCAAAAAACCCAACCCCAGTCATTTTGAATTGATGGTGCTGCTGGTCGGGCTGGTCGTGATGTACTCGCCGACCTATGCGTATTTGTCAGAGCACATCTGGAGCAAGGAGGGGCAAGGGCACGGGCCTGTGATGCTCGCGTTGACACTCTGGCTTTTTTACAAACGATTGCCAGAATTGGCTGCGTTACCCACCCAATCCAACGGACAGCTGGCGTGGCCACTGCTCGTTTTTTCGGTGCTGATTTTTGCTTTCGGGCGATCCCAAGACTTTCCGGAGCTGGAAACAGCCTCCCAGATGACGCTGATTTCAGCCATGGTGCTGTCCTACCGCGGCACCGCCGGATGGCGGGTTGTGTGGTTCCCCATTGTGTTCATGATTTTTTTGATCCCGCTGCCCAACATTTTGGTTCAGATCATCACTGCGCCGCTCAAGTCTGCTGTCTCTGCCGTTGCAGAGAGCTTGATCTACCACATGGGCCTACCCATTGGGCGAACGGGCGTCATGCTCACAATTGGCCCTTACAACCTGATGGTCGCCGATGCCTGCGCAGGGCTGAATTCCATTTTTGCGCTTGAAGCGATTGGCGTGTTTTACCTTAGCGTGATGGAATACCGAAGCAAGCTCAGAAATGGCATTTTGGCGCTGCTTATTTTGCCGATATCTTTTGTATCAAACGTCATTCGCGTCATTGCACTTGTATTGATTACCTATTATTTTGGCGATGCCATAGGGCAAGGATTTGTACACGAATTTGCCGGCATTTTCTTATTCATGATCGCCACAGCGTTCACGATTGGCACAGACTCTGTGCTCGGCTTGATTCTTGCTGAGAAGCATAGCAAGCGACTTGCTCAGTAAGACCCATCAGCAGTTAACGTAAGAACAGGACCCTCGTCTATGTCGTTTGGCCAACTCCTTCTTGTCCTGAAAGCCCGCAAGTGGCTGATCACGATCATCATCGCTTCGCTCTTCACCTTGACGCTGCTGGTATCACTCTTGTTGCCGAGCAAGTACACCGCTACGGCGGCGATCGTGCTGGACGTCAAGTCGCCTGATCCGATCGCAGGCATGGTTCTGCCAGGTTTGATGACCCCAGGCTATCTCGCAACTCAGCTGGATCTGATGCAAAGCGAAAGGGTGATACGTGGGGTTATCAAACAATTGCATCTCACCGACAGCCCCCAAATTCAATTGCAATGGCGCGAGGAGACCGATGGTCGAGGCTCCATTGAAACTTGGCTGGCTGAACAACTGGTGCGCTACCTAGAGATCAAGCCCTCGCGAGAGTCCAGCGTCATCAACATCTCATTCACAGCCCAAGACGCTACCTTTGCGTCAACCATGGCCAATGCTTTCGCTCAAAACTACATCAGCACCACGCTTGAATTGCGCACTGAACCAGCCAAGCAATACCGTGCCATGTTCGAAGAACAGGCGAAATTTGCCCGAGACAAGTTAGAGGCCGCACAAGCTAAGCTCTCCACTTATCAGAGAGACAACGGCTTGCTGGCCACAGATGAGCGGCTTGACATTGAAAACCAACGACTCAATGAATTGTCCACGCAAGCTGTGATGTTGCAAGCGCTGTCTGCCGAATCACGCGGACGCCAAGCGCTTGCAAGTGGCAATGGCGACCACATGCAAGAGGTGCTAAATAACCCGGTCATCAGCGCGCTCAAAACAGACCTGTCCCGCAGCGAAGCCCGTCTGAAAGAAGTCGGAGCACGCTTTGGTGACTCATACCCTCTCGTTGCGGAGCTGAAAGCCAACATCGCAGAAACACGCGCCCGTGTTGATGCGGAAACAAGAAAGGTATCGAGCAGCCTTGGCGTGAACAACTCGGTCAATCAAGTACGTGAACTGCAAATCAAAGCTGAGCTGGAGCAGCAACGGCAAAAGGTGCTCAAGCTCAAGTCTCAACGCGATGAAGCCATGGTGATGGTGCATGACGTCGAGGCGGCGCAACGCAATCACGATGCCATCGTGGCCAGAGTGAGCCAGTCGGCATTGGAGAGTCAAAGCAACCAGACGAACGTGTCCCTGGTCAAAGTAGCCACCCCGCCCTACAAGCCATCATCGCCAAAAACAGTATTGAATGCCATCTTGTCGCTGGTGGTAGGGACGATGCTGGCCATTGCCATAGCCTTGCTGCTTGAAATCCGAGACCGTCGCCTTCGCACAGAAGAAGACGTTGAAGAAGGCTTGGGCGTACCCCTATTGGGTGCGCTGCCTGCAGGCACAAACCCAATCCAATCGGGCTCCGTTCGTCGCATGATCCCCTTTCTAGCGTCTAAGGAGTTACCCAAGCTGTCTGGCCCCAGCGTCTAAGGGTATGCAAACCACGCCTAGCCCGATCACCCCTTGCTGTAACCGTATCGCCACATGAGCAACGACACCCCCACCGATGCATTTACACCCAATATCGGGCAAGACCGCTCGATTGGCGACATCATCCGGCAAACAAACAACCTCAGCCCTGACCAAGTTGAGAAGGTGCTGCTGCATCAGCGCAAGCACAACATGAAGTTTGGTGAGGCCGCCGTTGCTCTGGGTTTTGCCAATCGCGAGGATGTGCTTTGGGCGCTGTCCCAGCAGTTCAACTACCCGTATTCATCCGTTGCAAATAGCCGCACCCACGATGAACTCGTTGTGTCAAACAGCCCATTCAGCGAGCAGGCAGAAGCTTTCCGAGATTTCCGCAGTCAGTTGATCAGCCAATTTTTCTCACGAGAAGGCGTAGGCAAAGCGCTGGCCGTTGTCAGCGTTGACAGTGGCGATGGCAAAACATTCTTTGCCGCCAATCTGGCTGCCACATTCAGCCAATTGGGTTGTCGAACACTGCTTGTTGACGCTGACATGCGGGCGCCACGTCAGCATGAAATATTCAATGTCAACAATTCCAGCAGCTCCGGCTTGAGCGGCATCCTATCGGGCCGCACCGAAACCAACGTCATTAGACCTATTGAAGAACTCCCTAGCCTGTATTTATTACCTGTTGGTGTCGTGCCACCCAACCCCCTCGAGTTGGTGCAACGACCCACCTTTGGTCTGTTATTGAATGAACTTGCGGGTAAATTCGACTACATCATCGTCGACACGCCTGCGGCCGTTCATGGCTCCGATGCCCGTGTGATTGCTGGGGCTTGCGGCACAGCAATTGCTATAGGCTCAAAAGGAACCAGCCGACTGGCGCCAATGAACAAGCTGATCCACGACATCAAACGTGCGTCTGGCAACGTGATTGGCGTCGTGATGAACGAACATCTACGAAACACGAAGTAACACCACTAGGAGCATTTGAATGAGCAAAAAAGTAGCCCTGATCACAGGCGTCACGGGCCAGGATGGCTCGTATCTGGCAGAGTTCCTGTTGAAAAAAGGCTATGAAGTTCACGGCATCAAGCGCCGCTCTAGCCTGTTCAACACGGATCGCATTGATCACCTGTATCAAGACCCGCATGTCAACAACCGCAACTTCGTGCTGCACTACGGTGACCTGACTGACTCGACCAGCTTGGTCCGCATCGTGCAAAAAGTGCAGCCTGATGAGTTGTACAACTTGGCAGCCCAGAGCCACGTCGGTGTGAGCTTCGAAGAGCCTGAATACACAGCCAATGCCGATGGCTTGGGTGCATTGCGCCTGTTGGAAGCCATCCGCATA
Source organism: Aquabacterium sp. (assembly GCA_030654395.1). GTDB lineage: Bacteria > Pseudomonadota > Gammaproteobacteria > Burkholderiales > Burkholderiaceae_C > Aquabacterium. The sequence continues at coordinate 481,216 of JAURXM010000132.1, read as the reverse complement.
CTGGGCTTAGAGAAGAAAACCCGCTTTTATCAAGCATCGACATCCGAGCTGTACGGCCTGGTGCAAGAAATCCCCCAGAAAGAAACCACCCCTTTCTACCCGCGCAGCCCCTATGCCGTAGCCAAGATGTACGCCTACTGGATCACGGTCAACTACCGCGAAGCCTATGGCATGTACGCCTGCAACGGCGTGCTGTTCAACCACGAAAGCCCAGTGCGCGGCGAAACCTTCGTGACCCGCAAAATCACGCGAGCCATCAGCCGCATTGCGCTGGGCCTGCAAGACTGCCTGTACTTGGGCAACATGAGCGCCCTGCGTGACTGGGGCCATGCCCGTGACTATGTCGAAATGCAATGGCTGATGCTGCAACAAGACGTGGCTGATGACTTTGTGATCGCCACAGGCGTGCAGTACAGCGTGCGCCAGTTTGTTGAATTCTCCGCCAAAGAATTGGGCATGACGCTGGTATTTGAAGGCGAAGGTGAAGCCGAAGTCGGTCGCGTCACGGCCATCGAACCCATCAATGGCGAGATCCTAGCCAAGTGCAAAGTCGGTGATGTGATCGTCAAAGTTGACCCGCGCTACTACCGCCCGACCGAAGTCGAAACCCTGCTGGGTGACCCGACCAAGGCACGTGAAAAACTAGGCTGGGTACCCGCCACGACTTTGGCCGAACTGGTCAAAGAAATGGTGCTGAGCGACTACACGGCAGCCAAGCGCGACAACTTGGTCAAGTCTGCTGGCTTCCAAGCCTACGACTACCACGAGTAATCGCAGGGCCACCATGGACAAAAACGCCAAAATTTACGTAGCCGGGCACCGTGGCATGGTGGGCTCCGCCATTGTGCGGCGCCTGCAAACTGCGGGCTACAGCAACATCATCACACGCACCCACAGCGAGCTTGATCTACTGGATCAGCGTGCTGTGCATGCCTTTTTACAGACAGAAAAGCCTGACTACATCTACATTGCTGCAGCCAAAGTAGGCGGCATCCAGGCCAACAACATCTACCGTGCTGACTTCATCTATCAAAACCTGATGATCGAAGCCAACCTCATTCATGGGGCGCACTTGGCTGGCGTACAAAGCCTGATGTTCTTGGGGTCAAGCTGCATCTACCCGAAGATGGCGCCGCAGCCCATGAGCGAAGATACTTTGCTGACAGGCGAGCTAGAGCCCACCAATGAGCCCTACGCCATTGCCAAAATTGCTGGCATCAAAATGTGCGATGCCTACAACGCACAGTACGGGCGACAGTACATCAGCGTCATGCCCACCAACCTGTATGGGCCCAATGACAACTACGACCTCAACAACAGCCACGTCTTGCCTGCGCTGATCCGCAAGGCGCACGAAGCCAAGCTGCGTGGAGACAAAGAACTGGTTGTTTGGGGTAGCGGCACACCCAAACGCGAGTTTCTTTATGCAGATGACTTGGCGGACGCATGCGTTTACCTCATGGAACAAGGCTACAGCGGCCCATTGGTCAACATCGGAACAGGCACCGACGTGACGATCCGCGAGTTGGCTGAAACCGTGCTGAAGGTCACCGTCTTTGCTGGCGAACTCACTTTTGATTCAAGCAAGCCTGACGGCACCCCCCGCAAGTTGATGGATGTGACACGTCTGGCGAATTTGGGATGGCGAGCTAAGACATCATTGGAAGACGGCATCAAGCTCGCCTACCAAGACTTCTTGACCAAGCATGGCTAACACCACCCTTCTGCGAACAACGATCATTGTATTAAGCATGTTCTCGGCCATCGCAGCAGGGAAGATGCTCAAGCCAACACCGCTGTACACGGATGCATCGCCGCCACCCATCAAGTTGGCGCAAGCCGTGCCCACCCGCTTTGCTGACTGGACTGAAGAGCCCAATCAGCAGGTGACCATCGTGAGCCCTGAAGTGGCGGCCATGCTACAGAGCCTCTACAGCGACAACCTCACACGCACCTACATCAATGCGAAGGGCGAACGCATCATGATGTCCTTGGCATATGGGGCAGATCAAAGCAGAGCCCTTCAAGTGCACAAGCCCGAAGTCTGCTATGAGTCCCAAGGCTACAAGATCAGCGGGTCGACCAAATCAGCTACGCCAACTGTTTTTGGCCATCTGCCCGTCATGCGTGTTTTGGCCAGTAGAGGTGCACGAAATGAGCCCATCACCTACTGGATCAGATCCGGCGACATCATCGTACGTGGCTGGTACGAGCAGAACTTGGCCCGCGTCAAAGCAGGCTTAGCGGGGCACTATCCGGACGGCATTCTGGTGCGTATTTCCAGCATTGATGGGGACACTTCACACGCCTACGCATCACAAGACGCATTCATCCAAGAACTGGTCCGCGCGCTGCCCCCCGAGGGGCGTCAAATCTTGCTGGGTGCACAATTCACGGCCCCAAAGCCCGCCACACCATGAAGGTCAGCATCGTCATTCGCACCTACAACGAGCAGCGTCATTTGGGCGCCTTGTTAAAGGGCATACAAACACAAGAACGCGATGGCTTTGACATCGAAACCGTCATCGTTGATTCTGGCTCAACAGACGACACGGTGAAAATCGCCACCAGCCACGCTGCGCGGATCGTACCCATCAAGAAAGAAGAGTTCTCTTTCGGGCGATCGCTCAACATTGGCTGTGATGCAGCCACTGGCAGCGTCCTCGTGTTTGTCAGCGGACACTGCATCCCCACGGGACCACGCTGGATTGCCGACTTGGTGGCACCGCTAGGCAAAGGCAATGTGGCCTACACCTACGGTGGGCAATTGGGCGATGACAGCAGCCACTTCAGCGAAAAGCAGATTTTTGGCAAGTACTTCCCGAGTGTCAGCAAGATCCCGCAAGAAGGCTTCTACATCAACAACGCCAATGCAGCCATGCTCAAAAGCGTGTGGCAACAGCACCCCTTTGACGAAGATTTGACAGGTCTTGAGGACATGCACTTGGCCAAACGCTTGGTAGCACAAGGCCTCAAGATTGCTTATGTAGCCAGTGGTGCCGTACTCCACCTGCACAGCGAGAGCTGGGCACAAGTACGGCTGCGCTTTGAGCGCGAAGCGATCGCGTTGCAGCACATCATGCCCGAGGTGCACTTGGCCCGTACCGATGTATTGCGCTACTTCATGAGCGCTGTACTGCTGGACTTGGGCGCGGCGCTGCAGCAGCACTGCCTGAGTCAGAACTTCAAGCACATCTTGATGTACCGCTTCATGCAGTTCACCGGCTCATACCGGGGCAATCACTTCCATCGAAAAATGTCGCGCGAGCTCAAAGAGAGCTACTTCTACCCGCGCTAACCCACTGAATAGACAACACCATGACAAACACCAAACCACGCATCGTGGCCCTGTTGCCCATGAAGGCCAACAGCGAGCGCGTCAAAGGCAAGAACTTCCGCCTGTTCAACGGCAAGCCCTTGTTCCAATGGGTGCTTGACACCTTGCTGAGCGTTGAAGAGATCGACCAAGTCATCATCAACACCGATGCACGCCACATCTTGGCTGCAAACGGCTTGGTTGACCGCGAACGCGTGATGATCCGTGATCGCAAGCCCGAGATCTGCGGTGATTTCGTCAGCATGAACCTCGTGCTGGGCGACGACGTGGCCAACGTGCCCGCCGACATGTACCTCATGACGCACACTACCAACCCACTGCTCACAGCAGACACCGTGCGCCAGGCCATCGCGCTGCAAACGCAAGGCATGGCTTCGGGCACGCACGATTCGGTGTTCACGGTCAACAAGCACCAGACGCGTTTTTACCGCGCTGACATGAGCGCCGTGAACCACGACCCCAAAAACCTGATCCGCACGCAAGACCTGGAGCCTTGGTTTGAAGAGAACTCCAACCTCTTTGTGTTCAGTGGCGAGAGCTTCAAGGCTGCCAATGCCCGCATCGGCCTCAAGCCCGTGATGCTGGAGCAGCGCAAGACAGAGTCCATCGACATTGACGATGCCGAGAGCTGGGAAATGGCCGAAGCCATGTCCATGTACGTAGCCAAGAAGGGGGCCTGAGCCATGAAGATTTTGGTCACCTGCCCCCCCATGCTGCGCATGATCGACGAGTTCCGGCCCATTTTTGCCAAGGCCGGCGTCGAGATCACCACACCCAAGGTCGTGCAAGTGCTGACGGTTGAAGAACTCAAAGTGCTCGTGCCTCAGCACGATGGCTGGATCATTGGCGATGACCCTGCCACGCGCGAAGTGTTTGAAGCGGGCAAGCAAGGCCAGCTCAAAGCCGCCGTCAAATGGGGCATCGGCGTCGACAACGTTGACTTTGCTGCCTGCAAAGACCTCGGCATCCCCATCATCAACACGCCCAATATGTTTGGCGGCGAAGTGGCCGACGTGGCCATGTCGTATGTGTTGGCCTTGGCGCGCGAGACCTTCCTGATCGACCGCAGCATCCGCGAAGGCGGCTGGCCTAAGCCACGCGGCATCTCGACATCCGGCCGCACCATTGGTGTCATCGGCATGGGCGACATCGGCCGCAACACGGCCAAGCGCGCGCTGGCGCATGACATGAACGTCATCGCGTGGGACCCGGGCTTTGACACCGCCCCTGCTGGCGTAGAGCCCGTGCAAATGGCCGCTTGGCCTGAGCGCATTGGCGAGTGCGACTTCATCGTCTTCACTTGCTCGCTCAATGACAAGAACCGCCACATGCTCAATGCCGACACCCTGGCCAAGGCCAAGGACGGCGTGCGCGTGGTCAACGTGGCCCGTGGCCCGCTGATCAAAGAGGTGGACTTGATTGAATCCATTCGCAGCGGCAAGGTGTACTCAGCCGCGCTGGATGTGTTTGAGGTCGAGCCCCTGCCCATGGACTCGCCACTGCGCGGTTTTGAGCGCTGCATCCTAGGCTCGCACAATGGCTCGAACACGTCTGATGGCGTCGTGCGTGCCAGCCACCGTGCCATTGACTTGCTGTTCGGCTTCCTCGGTATCAAGGCGTGAACACAAGCAAGCTGGCGCTGATCACGGGTTGCTTGGGCGGCATTGGCAGGGCATTGGTACAGGCGTTTGCCGATGCGGGCTATACCGTCATCGGCATGGACTTGGCCGAAGCAGCCACGGGCCCCGGCCCCCTGCCCCAGCATTACATCAGCGCCGACTTGGGCAAGCTGTGCACTGACGCAGCCTACCGCGACACCACACTGCAACACGTTCAGGCATTGGTGCAGGGCCAGCTCAAAGTATTGATCAACAACGCCGCATGGCAAGTGGTCAAGCCCATTGAGCAACTCAGCGCTGCTGACTGGATGCAGACGCAGAACGTCAACGTGATGGCGCCCTTCTTGTTGACACAAGCCTTGCTGGCGCAGTTAGAAGCGGCCAAGGGCAGCGTGATCAACATCGCCAGCATCCATGGTCAATTGACCAAACCCGAGTTTGTGGCCTACGCCACCAGCAAAACCGCCCTGCTGGGCATGACGCGCGCCATGGCCGTTGAGCTGGGCGCGCGCGTGCGCGTCAATGCCGTATGCCCCGCGGCCATTGCCACGCCCATGCTCGTGGCAGGCTTTGACGGCAAGCCCGAGGCCTACCAACAACTGGCCGACATGCACCCCGTAGGCCGCATTGGCCAGCCACAAGAAGTGGCCCGCACTTGCATCTTGCTTGCCGACGACCAACTGGGCTTCATGACCGGTGCCAGCATCGCGCTGGACGGCGGCATTGGTGCACGTTTGCACGACCCTGTTTAAGCGCGAGCGGCAGTAAAAATGAAGGCCTTTGCTCAGCGCCTTTGGCACTCGCCTACCCTGATGACTTGGGGCAGCATAGCTGCACGCCTGCTTGGCGTCACGCTGGTGCTGCCGATGGTGCTCGTCAAGTTCCCTGCGGCTGACATTGCCGTCTGGCAACTCTTTGCCACCATCTTGACGTTACAGCTGATTCTGGACTTTGGGCTATCGCCCACCTTCTCGCGCATGCTGTCATACGCACTAGGTGGCGCCACGGTTGAAGACCTGAAGGCCATGGCGCAAATCAAGCGCGACCAGGCCACAGAGCCCGACATCGCCACCATTCGCGCTGTATACGGCACCCTGCAATGGCTCTACACCCGGTTCGGCGTAGCCATTTTGCTTGCCACGGCTGTGCTCGGCACATGGGCCATCAACAAGCCGGTCTCACAAATGTTGATGCCCGATCAAGGCTGGTGGGCTTGGGGCGTGATATTGCTGACATCCTTGGCCGCTATCTGGGCCAACGCCTACTCATCGGCCATTCAAGGCTTCAATCAAATTGCCACCCTGCGCAGGTGGGAGATCCTGACCGCGCTAGGTCAAATCGGCAGCTCTTTCTTGGTGCTGTCTCTGGGCGGTGACCTGTTGATGCTGGTGTGCGTTGGGCAAGCCTGGGTGGTCTTCAACATGTGGCGCAATCGCAGGCTCGTCCTGCACATCGAGCCACGCCTGAAAGATTGCCCACTCCAGCGACACCCCACCGTATTGGCAGCCTTGTGGCCAGCCACCTGGCGCAGCGGTGTCGGCATCCTCATGAGCCAAGGCATCATCCAAGTCAGTGGCGTGATCTATGGGCAACTGGCGTCGGCAGCTGAGGTGGCCTCGTACTTGCTTGCACTGCGCGTCATCACGACGATCAGTCAATTCTCGCAAGCACCCTTCTATAGCAAGCTGCCTGCCATGACCATTTTGTATGCCCAGCAAAACTTCGACGCACAGACACGCATGGCGCGCAAAGGCATGGCCATGGCATCGTGGGTGTTCACGCTGGGCACCATAGGCGTGGCCCTGACCATGGCCCCTGCGCTGGCCTTCATTGGCAGCAAAGTGCATTTCGTGTCGCCCACCTTATGGGGCCTGATATCGCTGGCCTTCTTTGTGGAGCGTGTGGGTGCCATGCACATCCAGCTCTACAGCGTCACCAACCACATCGTCTGGCACATCGCCAACGGCATCACAGGTTGCATCATGCTGGCCTTGGCCTATGGGCTATACCCATCGCAAGGCATTGCAGCCTTCCCTATCGCGATGCTGGCGGCCTACGGCTTGTTCTACACCGTGTTTGCGATGTACAAAACATCCACCACCTACAAACTCGCCTTGCTCCGGTTTGAGAGCGGGGCATCCCTGCCGCCCGCCATCGTGCAATTGCTCGTGATGGGCGGCCTGATCATCAGCCAACGTTGAACAGGTCCAAAACACGTGCTACTGACGGTTGTTTCCAAATCCTGGTTTTCGATGCTGATGACGAACTACAAGTCGGGCGACTACTTCGGGCCCAGAAACGGCAACAGACTCACCTGATTCAATCTCAGCTTCGCGCCTGTCCGCTTCCAATGTCCAAGCCGCCTCAACCTCAGGGTCAAGATCAAGGCTCGCAATCAATTTTTCTAGCAGATGGGAGCGATCAGAAGGGGCTAGCTTCAGGGCTTCCGCTTCGATTGCTTCAAGATTTGTACTCATGCTTTCTCCAAGGACGTATTTTTGCCCCAGTCGCAGCTTGCCACAGGCCAAGTCTATTTGGCACAGCGTAAGCAATTGACCTTCGATTGACAAATCAGCCCAACAAAACCAAAATGGTTCCATTACGGTTGGAGCGCGCCATGGCCACAACATTGACCCTGAAAAACATCCCAAACGAACTGTACGGGCGCTTAAAGGCTGCTGCAGAGGCTCACCGACGCAGCTTGAATAGCGAGGCACTTGTGTGTCTCGAATTGGTGCTGTTGCCACAACGAATGCCTATGGAGGACCGTCTGGCTAGGGCGCGTGAATTACGCCAAGCCTTGCCAGCAACAAGCTTCAAGGCCGATGACATTATTCAGATGCGTGACGAGGGGCTTGCATGATTGTTGTTGCTTCCAACGTCATTGCCTATCTCTACTTGCCTGGCGACTTCACCATACAAGCCGAACAACTTCTATCGCAAGACGCTAACTGGGTTGCCCCAGTGCTTTGGAGAAGTGAGTTCCGCAACATTTTGACGGGCCACATGAGGCGTGGCGCGCTGACATTCGATCAGGCATACGCCTTGCAACTTGAAGCTGAGGATTTACTCAGCGGACGAGAGTACAACATTGATTCCCTTGACGTGATGGAATTGGTCAATGCCAGTGAGTGCTCGGCATACGACTGTGAATTCGTGGCGCTGGCGAAAAAACTCGGGGTCAAGTTGGCCACGATGGACAAGAAAGTGCTGCGCAACTTCCCGGAGCGCACATTTTCACTCGATAGCGTTTCGCACTGATACCCAAGCCTAGCCCCAAAATGAGCAACGAAATCTCCCCCCTGCTTGAGCAGACCGCCACGATCAACCCCTACCGCACAGCTGCCGCCGAGGTGCTGCGCCGCCTGAAGTGGGACATGCAACCCGAGTCATGGGCATCGCGCAGCAAGCTCAGGGCGTTTCACAACATCCATCAAGGTGAGAAGTGCGTGATCTTGTGCAACGGCCCCAGTTTGCTCAAGGCTGACCTGTCACTGCTCAAAGGCGTCAAAACCTTTGGCCTGAACAAGATCAACATGTTGTTTGACAAGACGGACTTCAGGCCCACGTACATTGCATCGGTCAACCCGTTTGTGAATGAGCAGAACGCGCCGTTTTTCAACGAGACCGACATCCCCCTGTTTTTACAAAATGGGGCGATGGCGCATGTGAGGCCGCGCAAAAACATCAGTTTTTTATACCCTGCTATGCAGCAAAAGTTTGCGCGTGATGTGAGCATGAGCATTTTTGAAGGCTTCACCGTGACCTATGTGGCCCTGCAATTGGCCTACCACATGGGTTTTAAAGAAGTCGCCCTGATTGGATGCGATCACAACTTTGCGCAAGCTGGCCCCGCCAACAAAACAGTGGTGTCAGGCGACAAGGACGCCAGCCATTTTGACCCCAATTACTTCGCGGGCGGCGTGAAGTGGCAATTGCCGGACTTGCTGCAAAGCGAGGTGTCATACACGATGGCGCGTGAGGTTTTTGAAGGCAGTGGGCGGAAGATTTATAACTGTACTGAGGGTGGGAAGCTGGAGATATTCGAAAGAAAAGAACTACAGCAGCACATTAACAGTTAACAGGATACCCTTGATGCAGAACACCACAAAAAATTATCAGCACACTGCCACATTACTGTATTTTTTGATTCCGATAATTTGCCATTTACCACAAATTGCCGGAGAGGGCGCATCAAGAATTGCCATAACTCTAATAATATTAGCGTTAACGACACCTTTCCTGATACTCAAATCAGCAGGCTCTATACAACAAACAAAATTAATATCTCGAATATTCGGAGACATTGCAACACTTAAAGGAAACAACACAAAGTACACACTTATTTATATTGCAGCATGCATTTCTGCAGAGATGCGAGGAATTTATTCAGAGCAATCCAAACCATTTTCTTTCGTCGGCTTATTTGCACTGCTTTCGATATGTTACGTTGTGGGATATATTTGCTTCGCTATGACAAGCACAGAGCGCCAGAGGTTGCGTCTAGTGCAAGCATTTTCAGCAGGCGCTTGCACCTACATTTTATTAAATATAGCGGGCTGGGCCCTAGGCGTTCATGGCAACACGTGGCAAGACGCAGTGATGAATGCAGGTGATAACTCAATTTTAGCCTCAATAGGCATTAGCGCTCCCCGAGTCGCATTCCCATTTGCTGCGGGACTAAATCACTTTTCTATATTTTCCGGCATAGCCACTGTTATAGCGCTACAAACAATCATGATCACAATAAGCAATTGGGGTAAATTTATTATCGCAATTGAAATAGCCATAGGAACGACCGGACTGATATTATCGGATTCCAGAGGCGCAATCATCATGACAGTAATTGCAATTGCACTATCAGCTCTGGTTAAGAGAAAATTTATTGCAAAAAAAACCTTCATTTCCTTATTTTTTGCATCAAGCCTTCTACCGTTTGCCGCACCACCAGTTATTGATTTTTTAAACAGCACAAGTCTTATCACCTCCCTTTCAAGAGATGGAGCAGCCTCAAGAAACCTGGGAGTTGCAAGCGGCAGAGACGTTATCTGGTCCGAGGGGGTGAAAGGTGTTTTTAGTAAGCCAGAATCAGCCCTCATTGGCTTTGGGACATATGGCCAAGTTACATCTGGCGCCGAAAGAAATTACTCTTGGATATTTGGAAGCACTCCTGGAACAGGGCAAGCGACAGTTCACAATGCACCGCTTCAAATATTACTAGACATGGGACTAATTGGACTTATCTCATGGTTTTTTCTATGGAAAGAAATTGGCACAGGAATTGATACAGTATCAAAATTTGGGTCATACTCCACGCAGTGCATGATCCTTTCTTGCGGAATATTTTTATATTTAATGTCATTTACAGAGGTTTCATGTACGCCGTACATTATTGATTCACTAATGTTACTTCTTTTGCTTTCAGGCTCTCTGCAAGGTTTCTTGCGTCAAGCCGACAAAACAACAAACACCATCAAGATAAACGAGTGATCAAGTGGGATATTTGCGATTCTTTTTGGCGATTGGCGTATTAATACACCACGCACCCGGCATTTTTTCCATCGTGAATGGAGGATTGGCCGTGGAAATATTCTTTGCCATATCCGGGTATTATATGGCTATGGTTTACGAAAAAAAATACAACGGCCGGCCATTTGTATTCTACACAAACAGGTTAATTAGACTACTACCCACCTACTATCTAGTTATAGCCATACAATTTATTATAATTCTAACAACAGGGTATGGAACGGATACTAATTTTGTAAATTGGCAGGATTTAAAAGACACCTCTGAGCCAACATTCTGGGCTCTTGCAGGAATGAACATCATGCCCATTGGACAGGAATGGGCATCATTTCTATCCTTAACATCTTCTGGCGTCATAGAAAGCAACGGGATTGCCGGAAGTGGCGCAACCCCGACATGGCAATTTCTTTTGGCACCACAATCCTGGTCAATTTCAATTGAAATCCTCTTCTATCTATTTGTACCAGCACTAACCAAATCTCGCTCAATATTGATTTCCGTTGCACTATTGTCATTCTGCGCACATAAAATTTCCATCCATTCAGGCGTCGATTACAACTCATGGGGCCGTCGCTTCTTCCCACTTTTGATTCACTTCTTTTTGGGTGGAATGGTGGTTTTTCACTTGGGTCAGAAATACCAAGATTGGATAGCCAGAAGAAGCATGCTTTTTGCAATGATTTTACTTGCGTTTGTTCCACTATTTACGATTGCATTACGCACCCCAAATGATTTTGCAATACTTTACGGGTATCCCATAGCAACAATATACACAACAGCAATCCTGCCTATCATTTTCAAAAAACTCTCTTCTGATTTCGAATCTTACTTAGGGCAACTTAGCTACCCTATTTACATGACCCACGCCATGGTTTTGGCTTTTGTTTCAAAATCATTGAATTTACCTCATGGATTTGGCTTTATTGTTACTGTCGCCATCACCCTACTTCTTTCCCATATCATTTACAAGTTTATCGAAAAGCCACTTGATCGTATTCGGCAGGTAAATGCGACCTCAAAAATAATCCCCAAAAAAGAACCAACCAACATCCGGGCATCAACATGATCTCAGTAATAACAATCGCTAGAAATTGCGAATCAGTTCTAGAGAGGACCATACTGAGCGTTATAAATCAGAACCGTCATGATATTCAATACATATTTATTGATGGCGCATCCACTGATGGCACGGTGAATGTCGCAACAAAATATAAAGATAAGATATCAGTCTTCGTCAGCGAGCCCGACAAAGGCATTTCTGACGCTTGGAACAAGGCCCTCAAATTGGCAACGGGCGATGTCATCGCCCTGCTCAACGCTGGTGATGAATACTACCCAGACACCTTAACCAAGGCCGTAGCCGCAATTGATGCTGGCGCAGACATGGTCTATGGCGACACAGAGCTGGTCAGCGAGGCAGGCGAGGTACGCCTGTTCAACAAAGGCAAATTCCACTTATGGAAGTACTCATCTGGCGTGGGCCTTTATCACCCCTCTGTGGTGGCACGCAAATCGCTTTATGACCGTATTGGTGGGTTTGAATTGCGTCAAAAATACGCCATGGACACCGATTGGATGATCCGCGCAGCGGTATCTGGCGCCAAAATCCAGCATGCAGGCTACCGAGTGCGCATGCTAGATGGCGGTGTGAGCGTTAAAAACCGCTTCCTAGCCTATGGCGAGCACATGCAGGCCCTGCAAGACAGAGGCGCCGGGGAGCGCACCGTCTACCTGTCCATGTTGGCCACGGGTCTGCGTGGCCTTGTTCGCAACCTTTTACGTGGGGATCGACAGTTTTGAGCAACACGCCCTCATCGGCCTTATCTGTACTGGTCGTTTTGAGTAACTGGTCTTACCCCGGACAGGAAGGCTTGCACCTTCAAAATGCGGCGGTGCTAAGGCAGTTGTGCCACGCTGGCTGGCGTGTGCACGTGCTGGCCTTTGTGCGTGCCCCCGCCACGGTAGACGTGGCCCAACTGCGTGCAGACTTCGGGCCCAACCTCAGCGTCACGCTTGAGCCCCAAAGCCGGAACTACCCTTTGCTGCTGGCGCAGTCTTTGCTCACACCCCGCTGGGCGGACCCCTGCCTGAGGGTCATGATGGCCGTGCACGCCAAGGTCAAACCAGATTTGGTGCACCTAGAGGGTATCGGCATTGCCCCGTGGATCCATGCCCTGCCCGGCCAGGTTGTGTTGATGAGCGCGGTGGACGCTTGGTCCCTGCGGCAATCACGTCTGGCCCAACGCAGCAGTGGCCTCAAGCGGCTGTTTTTCTCGGGCTACGCTGCCATAGCCCGTTTTACCGAGCGGCGCTATTACGCGCAGGCCGCTGCCGTGCATGTTGTGTCCGATGAGGATGCTGCCTACCTGCAGGCCCTGTGTCCGGCTGCGCGCGTGCGGGTTGTGCCCGTCGGCCTGATGGCGATACCCCCCGCACAGCCCCCTGATGTCCATGCATCACCGGGCCCCATGGTGTTTTGGGGCGACCTCAAGGTGGCCTACCTGCGCGATGGCCTGCTGTGGTTGCTGCAACGTGTGCTGCCGCTCATGCCTGCCGAGCAAACTTCCAATATCGAACTAGAGGTATTGGGCCGCCGCGAGCCAGATACCGCATTGCTCACCGCGGCAAGCGGCTACAAGGTATCCTTCAGGCAATGGGTTGATGATGCCAATGACGCGCTAAGCCGCGCCCGTGTGGTGCTGCTGCCAGATGCATCGGGCTCAGGCATGAAAAACCGCACACTGCAAGCAATGGCCTGCGGCGTGCCGGTTGTGGGCACCAGTTTTGCCTTTGAGGGTGTCGGGGCGCAAGATGGCATCTCGTGTTTCATGCGTGATGACCCTCAAGCTTTTGCATTGGCCTTGTCACAGTTATTGTCAGACCAGGCCAAGGCAACAGAGGTGGGGCTGGCTGGTCGTCAGATGGTTTTAACTCGCTACAACATGTCAGCCGTCGTGGCTGGCTGGTGTGCTCTTTACACTTCTTGCATGAATGAGGTGGGCCGGTGAAGGTTCTGCTATACGGGATCAACTTCCACCCTGAACTGACGGGCATCGGCAAGTACAGCGGTGAGATGGCGCATTGGCTGGCCCAGAACGGGCACACCGTTGATGTGGTCACTGCACCGCCCTACTACCCTGAGTGGCAGGTGGCCAAAGGCTTTTCAGCTTGGAAGTACCAGCGCAGCAGCATGCCCGATACCGGTGGGCAGGTGCAGGTGTTGCGCTGCCCACTGTGGGTGCCGGGTCAGGTCACGGGCTTGTCTCGTGTTTTGCACTTGGCTTCGTTTGCGTTCAGCAGTACCTTGGGCCTGATTTGGGGGCTCACTCGCCAGCCCGATCTGGTGTTGGTGGTCATCCCAACGCTCCTGCAAACGCCACAGGCCCTGTTGCTGTCAAAGCTGGCAGGCGTACCCACGTGGCTGCACGTACAAGATTTTGAGATAGATGCGGCACTGGACATGGGCATGGTCAAAGGCGCAGCCGAGCATGGTGGTGTGATGCGCCGCACGGCTTGGTGGCTGGAGACGTTTCTGATGCGGCGTTTTGACCGTGTCTCATCGATTTCATCGGCCATGGTCAAGCGCCTGTTGATCAAGGGTGTGCCAGCCAACCGTGTGGTGGATCTGCCCAACTGGGTGAGCTTGGATGGTGTGTACCCCATCCCGCGTGCGCAGTCTCTAAGGCAAGAGCTGGGCATCACCGATGACCAAGTGGTGGTGCTTTACGCTGGCAACATGGGTGAAAAGCAAGGCCTTGACTTGGTCATCGAAGCGGCCGAGCGGCTGCACCATGTGCCCAGCATCCGTTTTGTGTTGGCTGGCACGGGTGCTGCCCGGGCTCGCCTTGAGCAGGTCGCAGCCCATCTGAGCAATGTGATGTGGTTGCCCTTGCAGCCCATTGAAAAGCTCAATGCGCTGCTGGGCACAGCTGACATCCATGTGCTGCCGCAACGAGGTGATGCCGCCGATTTGGTGATGCCATCCAAGCTCACTGGCATGCTGGCCAGTGGCCGCGCCATCGTGGGCACGGCTGCGCTAGACACGCAACTGGGTGGCGTGCTGGACAAAATCGGCGTGCGCGTAGAAGCGGGCGACACGACCGCCTTGGCAGAGGCCATACAGGCCTTGGCACAAGACCCCGAACGCCGCGAGGTGTTGGGCAAGGCGGGTAGACGCTTTGCTGAAGACACCTTGGACAAAGACGCCATCCTGAATCAGTTTTTGCGAAACGCCGCGATGCTGCAAGAGGCCGTGGCATGAGTTGGCATGTCCTGGCGCAGCCCGCCTGTGTGCTGGGTGAAGGGGTGATATGGAGCCCCACGCGGCAAGCCGTCATGTTTGTAGACATACACGGCCAACGCATCCTGCAATATGACTTGGCCACCAAAGCACTGCGTGAATGGCACACGCCACAACGGGTGGGGTGGTTGATACCGCAGCACACTGGTGAACGCTTTTTAGCCGGTCTGCAAGACGGTTTTGCTTTGATTGGTTTGAGTGATGTAGGCGATGCCTGCTCCCTGCAATGGCTGGCGCGCCCCTTTGGTGATGCCAAGGGCATGAGGCTCAACGATGCCAAAGCCGATGCACAAGGCCGCGTATGGGCAGGCAGCCTGAACAACGATGATGAGTCGCAGCCGGTTGGTGCCTTGTTCTGCTTGACGCCAGATCATCAACTGCACACGGTAGACACGGGCTATTGCGTGGCCAATGGGCCTGCCATCAGCGCCACGCCAGGGCCCAATGGGCACCTGTTCTTGCATACAGACAGTGCACGCCGCACGGTCTACGCATTTGATCTTGATGCGATCAGTGGCACCTTGCGCAACAAACGCACTTGGCTGGTGCTAGCAGACGATGAGGGCTACCCGGATGGCATGAACTTCGATGCACAAGGCCATGTTTGGCTTGCGCATTGGGGGGCGGCTTGTGTAAGCCAATACTCGGCACAAGGCGAACTGCTGCAACGATTCGATCTGCCAACATCAAACGTCACCAATGTAGCTTTTGGTGGTGCTGGACTAGACAGGCTGTTCGTGACCACGGCGCGTGCCGGTTTGACGGACACTCAATTGGCAGCGCAAGCTCACGCAGGGGCGCTGTTCGAGATCACCGGCCATGGCGCCACAGGCTTGACGCCACTGCCGTTCAAAGGCTAAAAATGAACCGCAATGCAATGCGCAGCCAAGGCTTGGCCTTGGCGCTGTGCTTGGCTGTCACACCCGTCATGGCGGCCATTGATATCTTGGTGAGCCCGGACGATGGCTTAAGCGGCCTGACGCAAGCGCTCAAGCAGGCGCGCGAGGCCAGGCTGTCCAACAAGGCTAAGCCACAGGCGATCCGCATTGTGCTCAAGCGCGGCACCTACGTGCTATCTGCGCCTTGGCAGATCACGGCGGCTGACTCTGGCACCACGGATGCACCACTTTTGATTGAGCCCGAAGCGCCCGGCACCGTGGCCTTGACAGGCGGCCCAGCCATGTCTGTGTCAAAGCGAGACAGCACACGCTGGTACTTTGCGCCACCAGAAGGGGTCGATCGCATAGCGGAGCGGTCTGGCGGCCAGCTGTATGTCAACGGCAACCGGGCTGTGCTGGCACGCGAGCCCAATGCGGGCGCGTGGTGGTTTGTGCAAGGCGCATCTAAAGACCAATTGCTGATGCCGCCAACCGATGCCAGTAAGTTGAAGGGTTTGCTAGAGGGCCAGCGCGAGCGTGCCATCGTGCACCTGATGCAAAGCTGGACATCAGGGCTGCACCGGGTCGGCAAAACCACTGACGATGTGAGTGGAAGTGGCCGTGGCATCGAACTGCTTCCTGCCCCCAAGTGGCCGATGCTTACCTTTGGCTCGGCACAACGCTACTTTGTCGAGAACCTGCCCGGTGCGCTGGACGCGCCCGGCGAGTGGCTGGCCACCAACGAGCACATTGTGTACATCCCTCGCCCAGAAGACACGCAGGCAAGCACCGCCGTGTGGCCTCGCCAGCCCACCTTGTTGACCATGCGAGGTGATGACAACGATGGCCGCCGCTTGAGCAACGTGACGATCAAGGGCTTGAAGTTCGCCTACACAGGGGCCCCGACATCGATCCGCGGTTGGGTAGATGGGCAAGGCGCCATCAGCCTGCCCGCCGCCATTGAAATTGAAAATGCCAGCAACATCATCCTGACGCAGTGCGACGTGCGGCACACCGGTGGTTACGGGGTTTGGCTCAAAGGCAATGTGATCAACTCAGAAGTATCGCGGTGCGTGATGGATGATTTGGGAGCAGGCGGCATCAAGATCGGCCTGCCCACAAGCAACAGCGCACACCCAACGGGATACAACACAGTCAAAGGCAACGTGCTGATGCACACGGGCCGCGCCTTCCCTGGCGCGATTGGGATCTGGGTGGGGCGGTCAGGGCACAACGTGCTGACCGACAACGTGATTGGGCACACCAGCTACACGGGCATCTCAGTTGGTTGGACATGGGGCTATGACGAACAAGGCGCCGATGGCAACCAAATCAAAAACAATGTGCTGTTCAACATCGGCCAAGGCATGCTGTCTGACCTCGGTGGGATCTACACCTTAGGCCGTGGGCCTGGCACCGTGATATCAGGCAACCTGATCAGGCAAGTGCAGGACTACCCTTTGTACGGGGCGGGTGCTTGGGGCATATACAACGACGAGGGATCAAGCGATATCTTGGTCGATGGCAATGTGGTGCAGGGCACAAGATCAGGCGGCTACCACCTGCACTATGGGCGTGACAACACGGTGCGCAACAACCTGTTTGCGGATGGCGGGCAGGCTGAGTTGCGCTGGAGCGACCCTGCACGCAGTGGCGACTGGCTGGCGCAAGACAACGCCACATCCGGCCAAAGAGCGGTGGGTGACATCTACCTGAATGGCGCACCGCCCGAGACACGCGTACGCATGGGGATCAAAGCCAAGGCCAAAGATGACGGCATGACCCATGTGCGCGTCAAAAGCAGTGCTGACGTGGCCGACCTGAGCATCCAAGATGGCAACGGCAAACTGCAAGCGGTGTGGGCGGCCACCCTAGACAAGGCCCGCACCACACTGCGCGCAGCCATGGCACAGCCAGAGGTGGACAAATCACTGTTAACTGTACCGCCTGCGTCACCAACCCCGACTAAGCCTGTTTTATCTTGGGCTTGGCGCTTTGATCAAATGCCTGTGGGGCCCGTGCCGATGGGTTTGAAATTTGCCCCCAACAAGCGTGCCGTGCCCATCGTGGGCGTTGAGCCTGACCCGCTGCGTCGTGGATCAGGCAACTGCCTGTTGTTGACCGATGGTGATGCGGCCTTGGCACGTTACGAGCCCTATGTGTTTGTGCCCGCAGAGCGGCCACTGGCCAACACCGTGGTTGACTTTGAGGTCAAGCTGGATGCGCAGTCCGTGCTGGTGCATGAATGGCGAGACAGCGCGGCACATCCGTACAAGACGATCTTGAAGTTCACCTTGTCGCATCAACAAGGCTTGCAGGTGGCGGGTAAAACCTTGCTGCCATTACCAGAGGGCGAATGGCTGCGTGTGAAGGTACAGACCCACGCTGGGCCACAAAAAAGCTGGTCACTTGACGTGCGCACAGCCTCCGCCGCCAAAGGGCATTGGGATGACCTGCCCTTGAGCACGGCCTTGCTGCCTCAAATAGGCTGGGTGGGCTGGATATCAGACACAGCGATGGTGTCCCAAACCTGCCTGAAGAGCCTCAGCATCCACCCCCTCTGAAAAACAGACCCCTTACTGGTTGGCAATCGTGAGCTTGCCAACACAAGGTGTACTGACTTTGGATGCATTAGAGATGAACAGCACGGATTTGGTTGACGCCCAGCCTGTTGTGAATGGGGCGTAGTTGCTGAAGCTGGCCGTTGAGTTGTCAGCGTACTTGAGTTGCAGCCCCCAGTTCTGACCTGCACCTTGGCGTGAGGTGACAGTGACCGTGACCCATTGGCCAACTGGCAGATTGGCCACGCGTTGATTGGCCACCAACACACCCCTTGCCGCAGAGAACACCACACGCGGCCCCGTCTTGTAAGGTGAGCCACGGTAATCACGCCACTCGTGGATAAACTCGGTACCAGCATCGGCCTTGAGCGTGAAGGTGACGGTGGTGGCGCCCGCGTCAAAGTTGGTCTCAACAAACGAGTAGGGCTCCCATGCATTGGCCAAACCAGCGCCATCTTGGAACGCCAAGCACTTTTCACCACTGCCGTTGCGGATCACCGAGATCAACTCAGGATGGGCAGTAGGCACGACAACCATGCCAGTTGGTGTGGCCCCGAAATCAGCTGTTGCTGCATCGAAATCAAAATTGCGGCTTGGCACGTTGGCCGCAGAAACACCCCACCAAGCACTTGGCGAGACATACGTGGTCAAAGGTGTTGTGGACCAATTGCCAGCCACCGGGGACGGCAAGGTCACATTGCGGCCGCCATTGCTTATTGCTGGTACATCCAACAATGCGCTGGCACGCAATGCATAGCCCGACGCAACGGTACAACCCGCACCACACTCGGCGGGCGAGTTGATGGTTGGCACGTACTGCGGTGCGATCACATTGCCTGAGAACGATGCAAGCGGCGCAGGCGTGCTGCCATAACTGATGAATCCCGCCATCGTGGGCACCAACACGTTTTTATCAAAGCTGACCTGCTGGTTGGGCTCGGTCTTCGTCACCTGAATTTCCGCACGGTCACCATTGGCCAACACGTTGTTGGACACCGTATTGCCCAGACCATAGTGCATGAGGTAGCCACCGTTGTCTGTACCCACGACGATGTTGCTGTCCATCACCACGTTGGACGTGCCCTCATCGTTGTAGAGGCCCCAAGCGCCTGCGCCGTATTGCGAAAAGCCACGCACGTTCTTGATCACGTTGCCCTTGATGACCGTACCCGGCGATGCGCCCAAGGTGTAGATGCCACCGCCATCACTGAGTGATCCCTGAATCAGGTTGTACAGAAAATTCTGCGAGATCACGTTGTGGTGTGCTGGGCTGGCCGCGTAGCCCCATGTCCACCCCACCGAGATACCCGAGTAGGTGGTGTCACCAATCAGGTTTTTGGATACCGTGTTGTAGGAGCTTTGTCCAATCCAGACACCCACAGCACCAGGGAACTGAAACCCCGTGGCATGGATGCGGTTACCTTGAACGGTGTTGTAGCCGGTGGCATTGGCATCGGCCACTTGCAAACCTAGGCCAACCTTGACGCCACCCGCGCCGGTGTCATAAATTTCACAACCCGTCACCGATACATTGCGCACATTGGCACGCAACCACACGCCGTAGCCACCCACACGTGATATCTCGCAATCACTCACGCTGGCATTGCGCACGCCGTCCATCTGAACTGCAGCCTCAACCGCAACCGCCGCTTGCCCATCGACATAACCGGCAGCAGGCAAAGGCGAGTGGGCATAACGGAACTTCAAGCCCTTGAAGTTGAGGTATTCAACCCACTTACCCGTGCTGACCTGCCCCTTGAGTTGCAGCAACTGGTTGACACGTGGTGCCATGAACACGATGTCGTTGAGCTTTTGTGATGGGTAGGGCAAGAAGCTGAGCTTCGATGTAGACGGGGCAAAGTACCACTCGCCCGCCGTATCCAAAGCACTGGGCACGTTCTCAATGAAATAGCGCTGTGCGAAGCCGAACTTCGTGTACAAGAAGGGCCAGTTGGCCGAAGGCGAAACACGCACTTCATTGTTGCCATTGACCTCTTGGACGCGGTGGTGGCTGGTGGTCCAGCTTTGAGCCGCCACCAGCACAGCCGCCTGTTTTTGGGCAAGCGTCAAACTGTTGAGGTAAGTCAGGCTGGCAGGGTCAGCACCAAATGCCTGCAGGTTGACCGCTTTGCCGTCATAGCTTGTGCTGCCAGACCAGCTGCCAACAGCCTTTTTGACGTAGTAAAAGCCGCCCAAGTTAGGCGCACGGGCTCGCACGGCCCGGCCGCCATTGACCCAGAGTTGCTCAAAATTGGCGAGGCCCTTGCCTGTGTAATCAACATCGACCTTAGTTGCGCCAGCATGTACGGCCTTGGTAACCGTCACATAAGGTGCACCGGAAATCACCACGCCACCCGTAGATTGGGCCTCAACGTAGATGGGCGAGTCTGCTCGACCAGACTGGCTGGGAGTCCACGTCCAAGCGGTTTTCAAGAAATAGGTGCCATTGCCCAGCACCACACGCAATGGCAGGCGGCCAGTTGTCTTTTTGCTCCAAGCGCTGTTGGCAATGCCCTCGGGCAATTCTTCAAGTGTTTTAACGGCCAGTCCATTGGCCTTGGTCAAAACAGGTTCTGTTGCTATCCCATTGCCCCCGTTGATGGGGACCACCGCAATGGTCTCGGCATCGGCCGCGAGGACCGAGACAGCCGCCGCCTGCATGAGCGCCTCAGAGCTGCTGCCGACATTGGATTCAGGTGATCCGCCACCACTATCACTACCACCGCCACCGCAAGCAGCAAGCCCTAGCGTCAGCGCCAAGGCCAAGGCCAAGGCCAAGGGGAGTCGATTTTGATTTTGATAGAGGGGAAACATCACATCCAAGTCCACATTGATCGCGTGAGCTCATTCTCAACGCAATGCCTGTAGCTGAATGTTGAATCCGTCACGTCTGGCGGGCGAGATACAAACTGTTTCCTCTGCAATCCAACTGACAGGCTTGGCGAGTCTAAGTGGATATGCAAAGTGTGAAAGCGAAACTACCCCCGTATTTGGGGGACAGACAAACGATTCCACGCAAGCGATCAACTGCCCAGCTTGACCAGCCGAGACACAGCCGGCACACCCGCTTGATTAAGTACAAACAGATGGTAATAGCCAGGTGGCGCTACGTTGCCAGATGCTGGAGCGACCACTTCAAACCGGCCACCACCTAATGCCTTGTAGACCAAGGGAACAAGCCGCTGATCAAAATTATTGGTATGGGTAGCCGACCCAGTTTTGATAAAGTTCATTTTTGAGACATCAGATGTATCCATCCTGATCTCAAACGACTGCCCCCAAGCTACATAGGTAGGCGCAGCTTGTAAAACAGGTCTGGTAGCGAACTCACCTGATTCATCATTTTTAAAAAGATAAGGTGGGTAATAAATTTCAGCATTCAAGTTCTCATTGCGCCCAGGGATGGTGCTGTCTCCACCGCCACCACCAGTGAGAACAGTGCCATCCGTCAGCAAAACAGCCGATGAATGGTACATGCGCATGCGCTTAGCAATCGCTCCGACAGACCATTTCTCTGTCGCTGGATCCCATATCTTGCTTTCGTAGTTGGTTGTCAAATACCAGAACCTGCCGTTATTGAGCAGCCCCCCGCCATTCAGTAACAACTTACCATCTGCCATGATGGTCAACGACGAGTTAAAACGCACCAAACCTGACCAAGCCGCCGTTTTAATGTCAGGTTGCTTGCCATTTATGTCAATATCAAATGTTTCACCCAACCACCGCACAGCCATGATTTTACCGGGCATGTACATCACGCTCGGCAAATAGGGGTGCCCTCTGGGTAAATCAACATTCAATTTTTCAATACTACCCTCACCCGAAGCGTCAACGCTATAAGCGCTGCCATCAACAGAGAGTGCAAACAATTTACCATTTGGTGCCTGCCATACACGCGGGTAGTCCCAGTTGCGCTCACCAAAGGCCTGATCGCTTTCCGCACCAGGCAGTGTGCGCCATCCCGTTTTGGGGTTGTAGAGCTCAGGTATGGGGGCGTAGTGATCAGGCGCCATTCGCCCGCCTGTGACCAAAATTTCACCTGTTGCAAGCGTGGTGACTGTCGGATACCAGCGTGGGCGCTCCAGTGTCCGTCCGGCCGACCTCAGCCCATTGGTTTTGTAGTCAAAGAAGTTGAGGTCGGGAGATGACTCATTGCGCACACCATCAACGGTTCTGTCACCGCCAACCAAAAGGACAGAGTCATCCGCCGGCACGATCACTTGGCCGCTGCAAAAAATATCGGTACCCACTGTGTTGGGCAGCGTCAAGTGCGAGGCCCAGCCCGTGCCTTGTTTGGGGTCCCAAACGTCATAATGGAATTGGGCGCCTTGTCGACCACGCAGATCGGTTCCGTAACTCAATATGCGCGCATCAGGCAGCGTAATGACATGGATGGGATTGATTGGCCAATCCAGAACGGGACCAAACTGACCTCTTAGATGGTACTGAGCAGGACTGGTTTCACGAAACCAGTCCACCCACCAAATCCCAAGAAACAAACTAAGCGCCAAACCACCTAGGCAAATGATTCGAACAAAAAGACGTGTAAATTTAGATCGAAAAAATGCTGACACAATTGACCCCTACCATCTGTGTAACCAGTATGCAACAACTGGGGCCTCTAGCTTATTGATCAAGGTCACGTACGCGTCCCCCCTGAATACGGGGGCCGCTTTTTATTGACGCACCTCTTGCCTCACAGTCTTCACATGACAAAAGCAATGATCCTGGCCGCAGGCCAAGGCACTCGTATCCGTCCGCTGACCAAGGGGCTACCCAAGCCCATGATCCCGATTCTGGGCAAGCCAGTGCTGGCTTACCTGATCGAACATCTGGCTCGCCATGGCGTTAAACAGATCATGATCAACGTGGCTTACCACCACTGGAAGATTGAGAACTACTTTGGCGATGGGCAGCGATGGGGTGTTGAAATCGGCTACTCGTACGAGGGCAAGCTGGAGCACGGTGAGATCTTGCCTAAGCCACGCGGCTCAGCTGGTGGCATGCGCCACATTCAGGATTTCAGTGGCTTTTTTGATGAGACGACGCTGGTGATTTGCGGTGACGCGATCATCGACTTGGACATCACTGCGGCGCTAGATGAGCACCATGCCAAAAAGGCGATCGCCAGTGTGGTGACACTAGAGGTGCCGAAAGATCAACTGAAAAATTACGGCGTGGTCGTTGCTGATCAAGCTGGCAAGGTGCTGTCCTTTCAAGAAAAGCCCAAGCCTGAAGAGGCTTTGTCTAATCTGGCCAGTACGGGCATCTATATCTTTGAGCCCGCTGTGCTGGATTTGGTGCCGCGTGGCCGTGAGTTCGACATCGGCAGCGAGTTGTTCCCACTGCTGGTTGAAAAAGGCCTGCCATTTTTTGCGCAAAGCCGCCCCTTCCACTGGATCGACATTGGCCGCGTAAGCGACTACTGGACGGTGTTGCAGCGCGTGTTGGCCGGTGAGATCGCCGACATGCACATGCCTGGCAAAGAGGTGCGCCCTGGCGTGTGGGTAGGCCTGAACACCCGCATTGACTGGGACAGCGTGAACATCACAGGGCCGGTGTATGTGGGCTCGGGGTCATGTATTGAACCCGGCGTGACGATTGAGGGGCCATGCTGGATCGGCAATGGTTGCCGCTTGCGGGCAGGCAGCAAGATGACACGCAGCGTGTTGTTTGACTACACCCGTTTGAATGCGGGCAATGTGTTCACGGATGTGATTGCATCGCCGCAGTACGTGGTGGACCGCCATGGCACCACGACCTACCAAGGCGAAGAAGGCAGCGCCTTCAGGTGGGGCGACGCGCGGGCTTGATCAGTTAGCTTGCTCTGGCGTTGCAACGGTGACGCCAGCAGTAGCCCGGTTCGCCTGCAGTGCCCAGCGAGCCAAGATGGGGTCTTTGGCCAAGCTGTGCTCAGCGTAGATGCGAGCTTGCGCGCCCAATTCGGCGCGCAACTGGGGTTGATCTGCCAAGCGCACAATGGCTTGCGCAAAGCCTGCTGTGCAACCGGGGCTTGCGACCAAGCCACAACGGGACACCACCGCAGCGATCTCTGTATCTGGGTGGCACGTGGCCACAACAGGCCGGCCGCTCGATAGCATGCCCGTCAGCTTGGATGGCAAGACGAGGTCTTGTGCATCGGCGCTTTGGGTCAACAGGTGGATGTCAGCCATGCCGAGCAAATCGCTCAGGCGCTCCTTGGGCTGCAAAGGCAGCAAGCGGACATTGGGCAGACCAGCGCAAGCGGCTTCGAGCTCTGGCCGCATGAGGCCGTCACCACAAATCACGAACATCAAGTCTGATCGGTGGGCCAGCAGTTTGGCGGCCTCAGGGATGGACAGCAGATCTTGTTTGGCGCCCCAGGTACCTGAGAACAGCGCCACGATCTTGTCAGGGGCGATGCCCAGTTCAGCACGGTAGCTGCTGACGCCAGCCAAAGGCATCACGCCATGGGTATCGACCCAATTGGGAAACAGTTCGACCACATCGGCACTGATGCCCTTGCTGCGTAACCGATCAACCATCTTGTTGGATATGGTGGAGACCTTGTCAAAGCGGCGCATCAAGGTGCGCTCGCACCACAGGGCGATGCGCTGAGCAAAACGGCCTTTGAGCAAGCTCATTTGAAAGGCCACATCGACTTCAAAATCTTGTACGTGCAACCAAGCCGTGGCGCCGCTCAAGCGTGCGGTGAGCCAGCCCATCGGGGCGCAAGCAATGGCTGGGGCCACGGTCAACACCACATCTGGCGACCAGACCACTTGGCGCAACATCACAGGCGCTGAGCTGATGGCAAAGCTAAGCAGGTGCAGCACACGCTTGATGCCAGAGGGCTGCGCAGGCACCCACAAGGGCGCACGCCAAACGCCCACACCATTGAGTTGCTCACGGCGATAGGGTGGCCACTGATAGCCTTCTGCGACCTGCCAATTCGGGTAGTAAGGTGGTGCGGCCACAACCCGCACATCATGACCATTGGCGGCCAACCACTCTGCCATTTCCCCTGAGTATTTGCCGATGCCCGTGGGCTCTGGCGCATAGTTGGCGCTGTAGATCAGAATTTTCATCAGTGCTCCTTAGCGGCGCCGATGATTCCGCTTGCGTGTAACGCCACGAAGTACCGCCAGATAGTCCGATCAGCACAGCTGCGGCGCATCCACACAAATGAGCCGATCGGCCCATTGATCGACTTGGGCTTGTTAAGGGCGCACGAGAAGATGCAGGCCTCGGGGCTTGGTCCCCCTATCGGAGTCGCACGTGATACTTCAGGGAGTAGATGCCCGCACTGGGCCCTCGTTCTCACTGAGCAACCGCGTCATGCGAGGCCTTTGGGGCTTGGTGTGGCTGTTTTTGTTCCGCCCATCGCCTCAGCCCTTGCATGCTTGGCGCGTGTTCTTGCTGCGCATGTTTGGCGCAAACATCGGCCACCACTTCCACATCCACTCAAGCTGCCGTGTATGGGCCCCATGGCAGCTGAGCGCAGGCAACCATGTCGGCGTGGGGTCAGGCGCGCACTTCTACAACATGGCCCCCCTGCTGATTGGTGACGATGCCGTGATATCGCAAGGTGCGCACTTGTGTGGCGGCACGCACGACTACCAAGCCCCCAACTTCCAGCTGGTGTCCATGCCCATTTCTATTGGCAAGCGCAGCTGGATTTGCACAGAGGCCTTCATCGGGCCAGGCGTTTCGGTACCCGATGGTTGCGTCGTCGGTGCGCGAGCGGTGATGACCAAGACCCCTGTCAACGGCGCGTGGAGCGTTTATGCAGGCAACCCAGCCCGGCGTGTTAAATCAAGGACAAAGCATGGCTAAAGCGCAATTGAACGTGTCTGTGCTGGTGTTGACAAAAAATGAACAAAGTGACCTGGCAGGCTGCCTTGAAAGCGTGCCGTGGTGCAACGACATCCATGTGTTTGATTCGGGCAGCACAGATGCCACGATCACCATTGCGGAGCGCTTCGGTGCCACCGTCACGCAGCGAACCTATCCGCAAAGTGATGCCCCATTTGGCGGCGACGAAGCAGCGCACAGGACATGGGGCCTGCGCCATATCCCATTCAAGCATGAGTGGGTCTTGCTGCTGGATGCAGATGAACGTGCCACGCCAGAATTGATGGCTGAGATCAGCGATTTACTGGCGCGTGGCTCAAGCTTCGATGCCTATCGGATCTGCCGCAGGGACTACTTCTTGGGGACGTGGATCAAGCATGTCACGCCGTCCCCCATGCACATCAGATTATTCAAGCCACATGCCGTGCACTACGAGCGGCTGATCAACCCTGTGACAGTCGTCAACGGGGATGTCGGTGATTTGCAAACATTCTTTGATCACTTCCCTTTCAGCAAGGGCATGGCGCACTGGTTTGCCAAGCACAACGGCTACAGCAACTTGGAGGCACGCCAACTGGTGAACAACGCACACACAAAGGCCGCCGACTTCAAGCTCAGCAAGGCATTGTTCTCAAGCGATGTGACTGAGCGGCGTCAGCATCAAAAAGGGCTGTACTACCAGCTGCCACTGCGCCCGCTGGTGATGTTCATGGGCTTGTATGTGGGCAAGCGGGGGTTTTTAGATGGCCGTGCTGGTTTTGTGTATGCCTTGCTGCGCGCCATATATGAATACATGATCGTGCTGAAGGTAGAGGAGCTGAAGCTTCAGCCAGTCAAGGTGCAGTGCGACCCACAAAGCGCCGCATCGCCTTTAGCACAAGCGGCGTATGCCGCTCAAACAAGCACCACACTAGGTAGGCGATCACCAGAAGCAAGCACAGCCACATGATGAGAGCGGTCCACGCTAACGAGGTGGGCTGCACACGGCCGTCGCGATAGACCAACGCCCCGATCAGCATCACGAACGGGAAGTGCGACAAATACAGCGAGAAGGACATGTCCGACAGCCGCTCTATGCCGATGGTCACCCAGCGTGGCGCCCGCAGGCCTGATGCAGGGACTACGGCGCACCACAGCAATATCGCCACAGCCAGACCCAAGCCCAGGTCACCCCAAGGTATCGACCATGGTTGCGTGCCTGACCATTTAGAAATGGCCGTGGCCACGAGTACGCCGCCCACACTGAGCCACATAAACCGACCCGCTGTGCGTGATGCTGGCAAGGCCACAGCCGCCGCCCCCATCAACCAAATCAGGTAGCCGTAGCGCATGTCAACGGGTAAGCATGCCACGATCAAACACATGGCCAAGCCGCCTCGCCAGCGATGGACCACCAACAAGGGAAACAACAGGTAGTACCAAAACTCGTTGGCAAGACTCCATAAGGGACCATTACTGCCAAACACAGGCACCACGATGGTTTGCAGAAACAGCAAGTTGCCAACCAAGGTAGGTACAGACGCATCGTATTGCCCTGCGACGGGACCAGAGTGTGACCAGACTGCACCAGCACCGGCCAAAAAGTCCGGCGCACATTGCCAGACTATTTGATCAATACCCCAGGTGATGAGCAAGCAAGGCACCAACACTGTCCACAAGCGGCTGAGCCGGGCCATGCCATAGTCAGACCAACGAAATCGATCGCGTGCCTGAAGCACAGAGCCGCCAACCAAATAGCCGCTCATGACAAAGAACACCATGACAGCTTGGTGGCCCAAACCACTGATTGCGTAGAGCAGCTTGTCCACCACGGAAGGCGCGCTCAACGCAGCCATATCAACAAAAGTGGCTGCACGCAGGTGGCCCACACATACCGCCACTGCAGCCAAGCCGCGCAACGCATCCAGCAGGTGGCTTCGGGCCCTACGGGGTGCCGTCATGCGTTTTGTCCGGCTATTTTTCTGTATACGCTCATGTAGCCAGATATAGCTTGCTGTGTGGTGAATTGGTTAGCCCATGCAGCACGTTGTGCGCGATGTACAACTTGATCACACTCGCCACTGTCCAGCAAGCTCTGCAACACTTTGGCGCCATGGATGGCCCACGCGTTGAGGTCATCACCGCGCTTTAGCAAAGGCAGGTAGTGCACCAGCGGGCCAGCGATTTCATTCATCGGGCTGTCGTCGGTGGTGATCACTGGGCAACCACAGGCTTGCGCCTCGATGATGGGCCAACCAAAGCCCTCGGCCAAACTGGGGAACAGCAACACCTTAGCCAGCGAATACGCGGCCTGCATGGCTGCGTTGTCGATCCCCTGAAAGAACCTTACTTGGCCTTGCTGAGGCACCTGATCGAGCGCAGCCAGAACATCAGGTGAGTTTGGCTGCGGGCTGATCATCCACAAGGGCAAGGGGTTGGCATGTTGTGCTGCATACCGCGCATACAGCTGTATCACGCCAGCTGTATTTTTGTACCACTGCCCACCGCCCACATGCAGCACCATGCCGCGGTCAGCAGCAGGCAAGCCAGCTTGTTGAAGTGTGCTGATGGCAACTTGGTGGCCAACCTCTTTGTAGGGGTAATTCAAGCCGTTGTAGATCACATGTGAGCTGTCCGCTTGCACCAGACCATGCTGAACCAGATCGGTTTGCGTCCGCCGCGATACACAGATGAAGTGCTTGGCTTGCCGAAAGCCATGGCGGATATAACGCTGATACAACTGACCGCTCAGCGATGTGGGATTCTGCGGGATTTGACCGAGCGCCGAGCGCAGCGCGAGCAAGTCGTGTGCGTGCACCACGTGAGGCAAGTGCTTAACGAGAGGCACCCAAGGGCCCAACGCCTGATCACAAAACACATAAAGGGTATCGGCCTGTTGCGTCAACAAACGCAGCTTGACTTGCAAGGGGAAAATCAGAAACTGATCAATATAACCAGCCCACTTGGCCAAGCGCGTACGCGCGAACAGGCCATGTATGTATCCCGCTGGCGCCCAGTAGTCAACCTGATGACCTTGATCCTGCATAGCCTGCCCAATCATCTTGGCAAAGCGAGGCATGCTCTGAGAGCGCATGAAAGGGGGGTGGCAGAAGAACACAAATCTCATGCCACCAGTTTGATCAAAACTTATGACGGCTTGACGACGAATATGACAAGGCGTATGACCTGCCCCCTCATAGCCGTACCAGTTGAATGGAAGCGAGGTTCGTCAACATGGAGAATGACGGACATGAGAAAAAGTCGATTTACAGAACAGCAGATCATTGGGTTCTTGAAACAGGCCGAGTCAGGCCTACCCGTCAAGGAGGTCTGCCGCCAAGGCGGGTTCAGCGAGCCCACGTTCTACAAGTGGCGAGCCAAGTACGGCGGCATGGAGGCTGACGAGGCCCGGCGCCTGAAGGACCTTGAAGTCGAGAACGCTCGGCTCAAGAAGCTGCTGGCCGAAGCGCACCTCGACCTAGAGGCGCTCAAAGTCGGCTTCGGGGTAAAGCGCTAGCCCCACAAGGCAAGCGCAAGGCCATCGCCCAGATGCTGGAGCACACCCAGATATCTGAGCGGCGGGCTTGTCGTCTTGTGGGGCTGTCGCGAGATGCTTGGCGGCATCCACCGCTACCGGATGCGCACACTGTGCGTCTGGTTGAACGCATCCAGGCAGTGGCCATGGAGAGGCGGCGCTTTGGGTATCGTCGCGTGCACGACATGCTGCAGAGCGAGTTTCCTGGCACCAACCACAAGAAGGTGTTTCGTCTGTACCGCGAGCAGGGTCTGGCCGTTCGCAAGCGCAACAAGGGCAAGAAGTACCGCGGCCAAAGAACGCCTCTGGTGGCCGCAACACGAGTCAATCAAACATGGAGCCTAGACTTTGTCAGCGACTCATTGAGCAACGGCAGGCGCATCAAGTGCCTGACCATCGCCGATGACTTCAGCCACGAATGCGTGGATATCGCTGTTGACTTGTCCATGCCTGGCGCATACGTCATCAGAGTCCTTGAGCAGGCTGCACGCTTCAGGGGCTATCCAGAGGCCATCAGAACGGACAACGGACCAGAGTTCACCTGCAGGGCCTTCATGGCATGGATGCAGGCACGAGGCATCCAACACATCTTGATTCAACCTGGCAAACCAACGCAAAACGCCTACATCGAAAGCTTTAACGGAAAGTTCCGCGATGAATGCCTCAACGAGAACTGGTTCGAATCATTGGCCCAGGCCCGCGAGATCATCACTATCTGGCGTCATGACTACAACGAAGTCAGGCCTCACGGAACAATTGGTCGAATCCCTCCGGCTGCATTTGCAGCCAAACATCGCAACTCAAACCCAAGCACCAACGAAGCAGGATCAGTTAACCTGCAAACCCTTGGACCTCTCTCCAACTGATTGGTATGGCCGTAGGGGGCAGGTCAGACGCGCTATTTGCAGACGAGCCTTCTTGGCCGCAGGGGCAAGCAAACCGCAGTGTCGAATGCGCTTGAAGCCATTTAGGATGACGTGCTGCAAGGATCGTCCAATGAAGGTGGTTTCATCCATGGTGATGACCCAAAGGTCATGGCTGCTGATGTTCACAAAGACATATTGTCGACGTTGACAAGCTGCCAGCATGCTCCGGACTTCTTGAAGTGGAACTCGATCGTGTACATATCAGTGTCCGGCTTGTCGAATCGAATGACCTCGGTGCCACCTGAGACTGTAGACGTCTTGCGTTCTAAAGGCACCGCGCGTTGAATGACCAGTGAGGGATACTTGATGCCCGAAAACTTGCTTACGGTACTGCGGTTGACCATCACCGTGATGGTCTTGCGTTCTGGCTCGGCGTTGCTGTCGACGTATGAGTAGGGAAGCGGAAACCGAGTATGCGCCCTCTGAAAGGCCTCGCTACGTTCGAACTGAGCAACAAATTCCGGGAACGCCTGGGGACAAGAAGTTGCTGCATATCCCGCTAGTGGCAGTAGCAAGGCGACAATGAGGAGGGAACGATGCATTGGTGAGCCCAACTCCTGTTTTGGCTTATCCGTATTAGGCAACCTGAATTTTCGCGGACGATGAATGATTGTGCACGAAGGTCAGGAGCACGCAAGTGCGCACGACTGCGCTCCGTCGTGCTTCCGTG
The DNA here is from genome assembly GCA_030654395.1 of Aquabacterium sp. Lineage (GTDB taxonomy): Bacteria > Pseudomonadota > Gammaproteobacteria > Burkholderiales > Burkholderiaceae_C > Aquabacterium. The sequence continues at coordinate 450,049 of JAURXM010000132.1, read as the reverse complement.
GCTTGCATTTGACGGAGTGGTCACCAATCGAAGCTTTCCAGCTTGAACTGCTGCCCGACTTGATTGACTACCCGCAGCTTTGAGTTGCGCACGTCCATATGCCAACTGGAGCCTGACGGAACTGTCGCTATTCGTCGAACATTTTTACCCCGCTTGTCCGCAGTAAACAATTCAGTACCATTACTTTCGGGAAGTTCGACTGAAACAAGAATCTTGTCTTTAGGGTCGCGCTTTGCAAGCGACTGATTGTTCTTTGCAACATAGGGCTGCATGTCGCCATTGAATAAAACGGATCCGTCCTTGAAGCCTGATTCAAAGCAGACGTTGGATATCCGGCCGGTCACATTCTGCGAAAACAGTGCGCGAGAGCTCCCATCGGCTGGATCAAAAATATTGATGTTAGTAATGCGCTGACTTGACGACGAACTCAGCAGCCCCTCTTTTTTTGTGTCAGTAGTGATTGCCTTGTAATACAGGCCTGACACAGGATCGTAAGTGTCAATGCCCACTCCGTTGTAGTAGTCGCCCGCCTGAGCAGCTGCGGACGCTACCAAGACGACGAAGGCAACATTGAAGAATCGAAGAAGACAGTTCATGAGTGTGTACATTCGTAAAGCCCAAAAAAACGAACGAGGGTAGTCGACGGCACGTGCAGCCGATAAGCTAAGCCTCCTTACTGTCCCTTGTGCAAGCTGACCTGCCGTTCAAGATCGGATCAAGGCGTCCATCATCTGAGCCGCGGCCACCATGCCGAAAGTGGCGGTCACCGTGATGCTGGAGCCATAACCAGCGCAACTCAAAGTGCCATCGCCTGCCCCACCGCTTTCACAAGCGTCTTGCGGCGGCAGCACAGCCTCGCGCGAGAAAATACAGTGCACGCCCATCTTGCCGCGCCGCGCACCGCCATGTTGCTGCCTTAAGCGCTGACGCAAACTGGCCAACAGAGGGTCGTGCGTGACCTCAGACAAATCGGCCACTTCCACCATTTGTGGTCGACTCTTGCCCCCCGCCGCCCCCACCGTCACCACCGGTTTACCGTGGTGCTGCCCCCAAGCTGCCAAAGCGGCTTTGGCCCGCACCTGGTCGCAACAATCAACCACGCCATCGAGTTGACTGGCGTTGAGCAAGGTGGCCACGTTGGCCTCATCCACAAACTCTTCTATGGCCGTGACCACGCAACCAGGATGGATGAGCGCAATGCGATCCTTCAGCGCCAGCACCTTGGCCTGACCCAGCGTGGACTCCAGCGCGTGCACCTGCCGGTTGATGTTGGATTCCGCGATGTGGTCCAAGTCAATCAAAATAAGCTCGGCTACGCCGCTGCGTGCAAGTGCCTCGGCCGTCCATGAGCCCACGCCGCCCACGCCAATGACGACCACGCGGGCAGCCCTCAATGCCTCATAACCGGCCACACCATGCAAGCGACGCAAACCGCCAAAGCGGCGGTCAGGATCAGGTTGGCTGGCCGCGGCCAGTAGTTCCTCACTTGTGGCCACAGCTTACTCAGCGAGACTTGCGCGGCTTGCTGGCGGCCGCTGGCATCGTCAACAAACGATCCCTTGCGGCTTGGGCTGCCTCAGTTTGTGGATACTGTTTGATGAGCAACTCCAACGCCTTGCGGGTCGCATCGTTGTCTTTGAGCTCACCAAAACAATTGGCGATCGACAGCAAAGCCTCTGGTGCCCGTGCGTGGTCAGGTGCGTTGTCCAACAAGCGCTTGAACGCCGTGATGGATTCTTTGTAATCACGCAGGCCATAGTAGGCATTGCCCAACCAATACCAAGCCGACTCTCGGTAGCCTGTATTGGGGTAACGCTGCAAGAGGCCATTCAACCCAGCCGCACCTGCAGCAAAATCAGCGGCACGCAAACGGCCAAGTGGCTCTTCAAAATCGCGCTTCTCATCCGCATCAACCTTGAAGGTTTTGCCATCCAGTGTGATCGCTTGTGGCTCTAGCTTGCGCACACGCTCATCCACCGATGACTGCATGTCTTTTTGCCTGCGCTGCACGTCAGCCACATCGCGCGCCAACACTTCTGCCGCGCCGCGCTGGCCAGCCTGCTCGCTGCGTAATTGCTCGACCTGCGCATTGAGGTCGAGCAAGCTGCGCCGCAATTGGTCAAGCTGTGCCGTCAATGCCGCGAGTTTGGCTGCGCCCGCTTCGCTGTCTTGTGTGCGCTGCTGGCGCAACTCTAGGATAGCCCGCCGCGCCTCGTCATCCTCAAACAAACCAGCATGGGCAACTGGAGAGCACAGCACGGAGAATAGAACCAACGCCCATGGACGCAGGGGCGCAAACAGCGATGAGACGACACGCATAAGGGAATCCTTCAACGGTCTTTGATTTCGGCGCGGCGGTTCTTGGCCCACGCCTCTTCAGAGCTGCCCGACACGGCCGGACGCTCTTCACCAAAGCTGACTGACTCAATTTGCTCACCAGACACGCCCAAGAGCGTCAAGGACTTCTGGACGGCTTCAGCGCGCTTTTGGCCCAAGGCCAAGTTGTATTCACGGCCACCGCGCTCATCGGTGTGGCCTTCAATCATGACTTTTTTGCCTTTGACGGACATCAAACGCTTGGCATGGCCATCGACTGCACTGCGGAACTCTTCTCTGACTACAAAGCTGTCAAAGTCAAAATACATGACACGGGCCAAGTCGCCAGCGCCACCAGCGGACTCGCCAGGGCCCACCACAACAGGCGCCACCGCCGTTGATGGCACAGCGCTGTTGCCTGCGCCGTATGAGCTAGAGGTCGTCGATGCCGAGGTGATCGGGGCGGGGCCCTTGTTGGCTTGGTCATCGAGCTTCACGGAGCCGCAACCACCCAGCCACAAGGTGGCCGAACACACGAGGGTCAAAGCGAACAAGCGCGTCGATGCAGGCTTGGTAGATGTCAGGTTGATCGGGGTCATATGGGTTCCTTGTAATCAAAATCTATGGGTCAAACGGATGCGTACCAAGTCAGCGTCTTAATGTGGCCGCTTGAGGGCCCCACACGGGCTCGCGCACATCGGCTTGGGGTGTAGCCAGCTTGGCCTTGATGCGGCCATCCAAAGAGGTCGTCATCAACACGTCTTTGCCTTGAGAGCGAGACGCGAAAATGATCTGCTTGCTGTTTGGCGCAAAACTGGGGCTTTCATCATCACGGGTGTCAGTCAGAACTTTCACGCTGCCGCTGGCCAGATCCATCAAGTGCACGCGATAGCCATTGTCGACCTGACCAATATAGGCCATCCAGCGGCCATCGGGACTGATCACGGGGCTGATGTTATAGCCACCAGAGAACGTCACGCGCTGTGCCTGCCCACCGGCTGCAGACACGCGGTAAATCTGGGGTGCGCCACCCCGGTCACTGACAAAGTAAATGCTGCTGCCATCGGGCGTCCAAGCTGCTTCCGTGTCAATCGATGCGCTTTGTGTCAGGCGACGCAGGCCTTCGCCATCCGCACCAAGCACATAAAGCTGCGATCCGCCATCGCGACTGAGCGTCACAACCAGTTGCTTGCCATCGGGCGACCAAGCTGGGGCGCTGTTGGTGCCTTTGAAGCCCGCCACCACCCGACGACGCCCAGAAGACACGTCTTGCACGACCACAGCGGCCTTGCCGCCCTCAAACGACACATAAGCCAACTGTTTGCCATCCGGTGCCCACGCAGGCGAGATGATCGACTGCACGCTGGTCAAGGCTGACTGGGTGCCCTCACCATCCGAGTCGGCTATCACCAGCGTGTGCTGCTTACCAACCTTGCTCACGTAGGCAATCCGTGTGGCGAACACACCCTTGTCACCCGTGAGCTTTTCATAAATTTCATCGGCGATGCGGTGTCCAGCCTGGCGCAAATCCCCTGCGGGCACGACCAGACTCAAGCCTCCCATGTCTTGGCCCTTGAGCACATCCCAGAGGTGGTAACGCACATCAAAACGGCCATCGGCCAAGGCGGTCACCGAACCAGCCAACAGCGCATCGGCCCCTTTGGTGCGCCATTCAGTCAAGGGCGGGCGGCCAGACTCGTCCAGCCTGTCAGCAGAAGCATCCAAAGACCGAAACAAGCCACTGCGCTCTAAATCGGCTTTGATGATGGCGGACAAGGGCTGCGGCGCACGTGCCTCATCCCTGAATTTGCCAATGGCAATCGGGATCTGGGTGGCACCCACGCCAGATATTTCAACGCGAAACTGCGCCAAGGCCGCCTCAACGGGCCACAAGCCAGCGCACGCCACCAAGGCGAATGTGCCGATCAGGCGCTTGAAAGCCGCCCGGCGTGAATCAAAAAACTGCATGGTGTGCGTCACACGAGAGCCTGTCGTCAAAGATGACGCGATTGTGCCGTGTCCTGAGCAGAAGTTCCCGGCCCAGACACTACAACAGCACAATGTCATACTGCTCGGGCGACATCGACGGTTCGGTTTGCAGCGAGACTGGCTTGCCGATGAAGTCGATTAATCCGGCCAGATGCTGGCTTTCTTCGTCTAGCAGCATTTCAACAACCCCCGCACTGGCGACCACACGGAACTCCTTGGGACTGAACTGCCGCGCCTCACGCAGTATTTCGCGCAAGATGTTGTAGCAAACAGTGCGCTCCGTTTTGACTTGCCCACGGCCCTCACAGGTCGGGCATGGCACACAGAGCATGTGCGACAGCGACTCGCGTGTGCGCTTGCGCGTCATCTCGACCAAGCCAAGGGATGAGAACCCGCTCACGGTGACCTTGGTGCGGTCCTTGCTCAATTGCTTGCGGAACTCTGACAACACATTGTCGCGGTGCTCTTCACGCAGCATGTCGATGAAGTCGATGATGATGATGCCGCCTAGGTTGCGCAGACGCAGTTGCCGGGCAATGGCCTGCGTAGCCTCTAGGTTGGTCTTGTAAATCGTGTCGTCAAAGTTGCGCGCACCCACGTAGCCACCCGTGTTGACGTCAACGGTGGTCAGGGCCTCAGTTTGATCAATGATCAGATAGCCGCCCGACTTCAAATCCACACGGCGCGCCAAGGCACGCTCAATCTCGGTATCAATGTGGTGCAGATCAAAAATGGGCCGCTCACCTTTGTAGTGCTGCAACTTGTCAACAGCCGACGGCGTGAACTCACCGCCGAACGCCCGGAGCGCATCGAACTGAATCAGCGAATCAATGCGGATCGTCTGGACGGACTCGTTGACCAAGTCGCGCAACACCCGCTGCGCCAAGCTCAACTCTTGATACAACAATGCGCCGGGTGGGGCTTTGAGTCCGTGCTCGCGGATGGTGGCCCACGTTTTGCGCAAGTAAGCGATGTCAGATGCCAATTCTTCATCACTGGCGTCTTCGGCATTGGTGCGCAAAATAAAGCCGCCCGAACGTGTGCGGCCTTCGCGGACATCAGCCTCGCCAATCAGGCGCAGCATGCGTTCACGCAGTTGATCCCGCAGCTCAAGTGAGCCAATTTTTTGCGAGATACCTAAGTGGTCATCCTGAGGCAGAAAAACCAGCAAACGGCCAGCCACACTCACTTGCGTAGAGAGCCGCGCCCCCTTGCTGCCAATCGAATCCTTGATGACTTGCACCATCAGGGTTTGGCCCTCGTGAACACGCTTCTCGATGGGCACTTGCGCATCGGACGAGCGTGAGTGCGGCCTGACTGCGCCATCTTCGCGATGCAAGTCAGCTACGTGCAAAAACGCAGCGCGGTCTAAGCCGATATCAATGAAGGCCGATTGCATGCCAGGCAGCACGCGCACCACTTTGCCTGCGTAAATGTTGCCCACCAAGCCGCGCTCGAGTGTGCGCTCGACGAGCAGCTCTTGAACAGAGCCTCCCTCGATCACGGCAACGCGGGTTTCCTGAGGGGTCCAATTGATGAGAATATCTTGTGAGCTAGGCATGGTCAGAATCTACCCCATGCGGCGCAAGGCTGCGTTGCTCAATACATGCCATCCCGAGCGCGCTTGCTTGGCCGACGCCAACAAACCAGCCGCGACCAGCGCCACGTTGACGGGTTTGTACCGCTCTGGCATCAGAAAGCCAAAAAACAAACCAATGCGCTCCCCTATCCGGACCTGCGCACGATCACCCTCTAGCAAAGAGGGCTGCGCAGCCACGACAAGATCAAAACCAAGCTCACGCACCGCACGTTCTAACTCACCTTTGACACGGTTATAAAACACCCGAGAGCGGGGATGTGCGCCCAGTGCGCTGACCAACAAAAACCGTTTGGCACCTTGTGCTTTGGCCAACTTGGCGATCTGCAAAGGGTAGTCAAAGTCGACTTGCCGAAAAGCCGCTTGCGACCCGGCTTGCTTGATGGTGGTGCCCAGTGCACAGAACACCGTGTCTACAGCGAACCAATCAGCATGCTGCGCCAGGTGATCAAAATCAGCGACACAAATGCGCAACTTGTGCGAGCCAGCCTGTTGCACGCCAAGCAACTGCTCTGTTGTACAAGGTCGCCGAACCAGTGCACGCACCTCGGTCACATCTGGGTCGACCAGAAGTTGATGCAAGGCCTGCTGCCCTACAAGACCTGTGGCACCTGCCAGCAGCACCCGCTGCGGGGGTTGGGAATGCGCTTTAGACATGATTTAAAAGTCCCACCCTAATGGCCTGAGCAGTTCAGCGGTTTCAAACAAGGGCAGGCCCATGATGCCGCTGTAGCTGCCGTTCAAATGCTGCGTCCATGCGCCTGAGCGGCCTTGGATCGCGTAGGCACCCGCTTTGCCCATGGGCTCACCACTGGCAACGTAGCGGGCAATTTCATCTTCGCTCAAGTGCCGCCATTGCACGTGCGAGGTGCTGACCCGCAAAACGCCGTTGACCACCACCGCCGTGAGCACCCTGTGCGCCTGACCAGACAGCCGCGTCAACATGTGGGCGGCGTGGTCGGCATCGTTCGGTTTACCCAAGATGTCATCACCCAAGGCCACTGTCGTGTCGGCACACAAAATCGGCGCTTCAGTCCAACCGCCTTGCAGTGCACGGCGAGCCAAGCGCTGCACGGAGGCATGCCACTTGGCCAATGTCACCCGCTGGACGTAGTCCTCTGGCGACTCGCCTGCACGCTCTGCCTCAAGGGACTCTGCATCTTCATCGGGGTCTGGCAGCAGCAATTCATGGCGCACGCCCAATTGATCGAGCAGTTGCCTGCGCCTAGGGCTTTGTGATGCCAAGTACAGCCAAGGAATGTGAGAAGTCGTGAGCAAGGTCATCCTCGCATCCTACGACAACACGTTAGGCACGGTGATACGGATGGTTGGTTCGCAACGACCAAGCGCGGTACAACTGCTCTAGCAGCAACACGCGGGCCAAGGCATGGGGTAAGGTCATATCAGACAGGCGAATAGCCTCATCTGCAGTCTGCTTGAACTGAGGGTCAATGCCATCGGCGCCACCAATGATCAAGGCCACATCTCGCCCATCATTGAGCCAAGCCTCTGTCCGTTCGGCCAGTTGCACACTGGTGAGACGTGAGCCGCGCTCATCCAAAATCACACGCCGGACGCCACGCTCTAGCGCGGCCTCCATGCGTGCAGCCTCAATCTGCATGATGACAGCCACAGGCTTGCCCTCACGCGGCTCGGCTTTCAGCGCCTTGACCTCCACCTTCCAGTCAGCTGGGAAGCGTTTGAGATAGTCCTCGCACGCCACATTGGCCCAGTCTGGCAGGCGGTGACCAATGGTCACCACCGTGAGCTTCAACGCGCAGACTTCTTGATGACCGACTTCTTGGCTGCCACCTTGCGTGTGGCAGGCCGCTTGGCGTCAGGCGAATTGACGACGATGGTCTTGGTGACCGCCGTTGCTTTCTTCGCTGCCACTTTTTTCACAGCCACTTTTTTCGCTGCGACCGTTTTCACAGCTGCTTTTTTAGCCGCAACCTTGCGAACAACCGTTTTGGGTGCTGCTTTAGGTGCTGCTTCTGGGGCTGCTTTGGATGCCGTTCTAGCGGATTTTTTAACGGCTGCGCGCTTCACCGCAACAGGCTCAGCAGCCGCTTTTTTGGCTGCAACTTTGCGTGTCGGTGATGTAGTAGCGGCCTTTTTCGCAGCCGTTGTCTTGCCTGCTGCCTTTTTAGGCTTCACAGGCGCGTCATCCTCATCGTCCTCAGACGCCTTAACCAGACTGGTTTTAGCCGCCTTGAGCTTGATGGCCACAGGCTTCTCACCCCAGAGGCCTTCTAGGTTGTAGTACTGACGGATGGCGGGTTGCATGATGTGCACCACAGCAGCGGCACAATCAACAATGATCCACTCGCCATTATCTTGGCCTTCAGTGCGCATCACTTGAAGACCAGCAGACCTGACGGCATCACGCACGCTGGCCGCCAACGCCTTGGTTTGGCGATTAGATGAGCCGCTGGCAATGATCACCCGCTCAAAGAGAGGTGTCAAATGTTCGGTGTTGAACACAACGATGTCTTGCGCTTTGACATCTTCCAGGCCATCGACGATGGCGCGTTGCAGTTTACGGATGTCCATTCAGTGGGGGACGCCCTGAGGCGTAGAGTTGATGGTTAACAATATAACGCGCGACGGCTTTGGACACCAGTTCGGGCGCTAACGTGAGGCAATCTTCGCCACGGGCAAGCCGGGCGCGGATATCGGTTGATGACACGGTCAAAGGTGGCAACGGTAGTTCGACAAGACGATGCGGCACCGCTTTTAACTCAACAGACGCAACAGGCCGATCGTGTCCTCGGCAGGAAACAGCCAAGGTTAAATCAGCTAACAAGGCTTGCCAACCACGCCAACTTGGCAGGTTAGCGTACTGGTCCTGACCCAAGATCAAAAACCAATCCGTGGCCTGCAAAGCCTGCTTTTGTAAGGTCTGAAAGGTGTCAATGGTATATGAAGGCCCGGCACGTTGAATTTCAACGGCATCTGCCACGAATTTAGGTTCATGTGCGATAGCCGCCTGCACCATGGCCATCCGGTGCGAGGCATCGGCCAATTGACGCGTTTTTTGCCACGGTTGGCCAACCGGTATCCAGCGCACCTCATCCAATTGAAGGTGATGCAAGGCCGACTCGGCCAAGGCCAGATGGCCTGTATGTACAGGATCAAAGCTGCCCCCCATCAAACCAACGCGGCGAACAGCAGGAGACACAACAGGGGACGCTGGCAACGTCAAAACATCAAATCCACTCTCGCGCAGGCAAGAAGTCGGTATACAACTGGGCTTCTGGGCTGTTTGGCTCTGGGTGCCAGTCATAGCGCCAAGTCACAACCGGGGGCATGGACATCAAGATGCTTTCTGTGCGGCCACCAGACTGCAAGCCAAACAAGGTGCCGCGATCCCAAACGAGGTTGAACTCCACATAGCGACCACGGCGGTAGGCTTGGAATGCACGCTCGCGTTCGCCATAAGGGGTGTCGCGGTTTCGTTGCAATATCGGCAAATAAGCTTGCGTGAACGCATCACCTACTGAGCGGATCATGGCAAAACCACCGTCAAAGCCCAGCTCTGAGAAGTCATCAAAAAAGATGCCACCCACGCCACGAGCTTCATTGCGGTGCTTCAAAAAGAAGTACTCATCACACCATTTTTTGAAGCGCGGGTACTTGTCATCCCCGAACGGCTGCACAGCGTCATGGCACGCTTGGTGAAAGTGCCGCGCATCTTGAGCCTGACCGTAGTACGGCGTCAAATCCATGCCGCCACCAAACCACGCAACCACCGTGCCATCAGGTTTGTGCGCAGCCAACATGCGCACGTTCATGTGCACGGTGGGGACATGGGGATTGCGTGGATGGAACACGAGGGACACGCCCATCGCCTCAAACGGGCACCCCGTCAATTCAGGCCGGTGCTGTGTCGCTGACGGCGGCAAGCTGGGGCCCTTAACATGTGAAAAGTTGCAGCCGCCGCGCTCCAGCACATGGCCCTCTTCCACCAGACGTGAGCAACCATCACCCTGCAAGCGCTCCTCAGGGCCACGAACCCATGAATCCGAGACAAACACCTTGCCGTCTTCAGCTTGGAAAGCCGCGATGATGCGGTCTTGCAGATCCAGCAGATAGCTGCGGACAGCGTCAGTATTCATGGTTGTGCTCTGGCTTGTTATCAGCAAAATATCAACGCGATTTGATGGCGCGCCAACCAATGTCATTGCGGTACTGCATGCCCTCAAACTGGATGCCTCGCAGGTACTCGTAGGCACGCTGCTGCGCCAACTTGGCCGAGTCGCCCAAGGCGGTTACGCACAGCACACGGCCACCGCTGGTCTTGATGCTTTCATCTGCGTCCATCGTGGTGCCGGCATGGAAGACCATCGCGTCGTCAGAATCAGCTGGCAAGCCTGTGATGACATCGCCCTTGGTTGGCGCAAGTGGGTACCCGCCAGCTGCCATGACCACGCCCAGCGCAATGCGGCGATCCCATTGCAGTTCGAGCTGATCGAGTGTGCCGTCGGTTGCAGCCAAGAACACGTCCACCAAATCGCTCTTGAGGCGCATCATGATGGGCTGCGTCTCGGGGTCACCCATGCGGCAGTTGAATTCGAGCGTCTTGGGGCTGCCTTGTGCGTCAATCATCAAGCCCGCATACAGAAAACCCGTGAACGGGATGCCATCTTTGGCCATGCCCGCCAACGTTGGCAAGATGATGTCCTGCATGGTCTTTGCATACACATTGGGCGTCACGACTGGCGCGGGCGAATAAGCACCCATGCCCCCCGTGTTCGGGCCTGCATCACCGTCCAACAAGCGCTTGTGGTCTTGGCTTGTTGCCAATACAGCCACGCCTTTGCCATCGGCCAATACGATGAAGCTGGCCTCTTCGCCTTGCAAGAATTCTTCGATCACAACCCGTGCGCCACCCGCGTTGTGTTGCACGCCGAGCTTGTTGCCTGCGCCCTCGGATGCGAGCATCCAATCGACCGCTTCGTGCGCCTCAGCCAAAGTAGTGGCCACGACCACACCTTTGCCCGCTGCCAAGCCATCAGCCTTGATCACAATGGGTGCACCCATCTTGTCCACGTAGACGTGGGCAGCTGCGGCATCGGTAAAAGTATCGTAAGCCGCAGTGGGGATGCCGTGCCGCTTCATGAAGTCCTTGGCAAACGCCTTGGAGCTCTCAAGCTGCGCGGCCTTCTGTGTCGGCCCAAAAATACGCAGGCCACGCGCGCGGAATTCATCCACCACCCCAGCTGCCAACGGGGCTTCAGGCCCCACCACGGTCAGGGTGATTTTGTTTTCTTCTGCGAAGTCAGCCAATGCTTTGACATCGGTGATGGGCACATTGAACAAACGTGGGTCACGCGCCGTACCACCGTTGCCGGGCGCCACATACACTTTGTGTGCTTTAGGGGATTGGGCCAACTTCCAAGCCAGGGCGTGCTCGCGACCACCCGAACCAATGACAAGTAAATTCATACAGTACTCAATTCAATTCGGCGTTGTGAAAGACATCCTGAACATCGTCCAAGTCTTCCAAAACATCCAACAACTTTTGCATGCGGATGGCGTCATCCCCAGCCAACTCGATTGTGTTTTCAGCCAACATGGTGACCTCGGCCATCGCCGCTTGTAAGTCAGCGCCTTCCAACGCATTCTTGACCGCCTCAAAATCAAATGCGGCACTCTGCACTTCAATAGAGCCGTCGTCATGGGTGATGACGTCTTGTGCGCCAGCATCCAGCGCGACTTCCATGATCTTGTCTTCGTTTGCACCTGGGGCGAATATAAACTGACCCACATGCTTGAACTGGAACGCGACTGAGCCGTCCGTGCCTAAGTTACCGCCGTGCTTGCTGAAGGCGTGGCGCACGTCTGCCACGGTACGCACACGGTTGTCGGTCATGCAATCAACGATGACGGCCACGCCACCGATGCCATAACCTTCATAGCGGATTTCTTCGTAGTTGACGCCATCAAGATTGCCTGTGGCTTTGTCCACATTGCGCTTGATATTGTCCGCAGGCATATTGACCGCCTTGGCCTTTTCAATGGCCAAACGCAGTCGCGGATTCATGCTGACATCAGCACCGCCAGCGCGCGCGGCCACGATGATTTCACGCGTGACGCGTGTCCAAGCCTTGCCGCGCTTTTCGTCTTGACGACCCTTGCGGTGTTGGATGTTGGCCCATTTGGAATGACCGGCCATGGTGTCTAGCTCCGGGTGAACGTCTCGTTTGAATGACAGCGCACGTCCCAACAAGTGCGGAACGCGCATGAAAAATGCACAGCAAAAGCTGAGTAATATCGGGATTTTACCTTTCAGCTGGGTTATCCCTGCTCCGGCCTTGTTAACAAGGCACAAACTTGCTTGTTTTTACCTACTAAAAAGCACTCATATCATGGCCGAACCCATCTTGCTTGCCCGCCAAGGCGACACCGAATGCCTCTTGTTGCCCGCTTTGGCCAACCGCCACGGCTTGATCACAGGCGCAACCGGAACCGGCAAGACCATCAGCCTGCAAACCTTGGCCGAGAGCCTGTCGGACATTGGTGTCCCCGTGTTCATGGCAGACATCAAGGGTGATCTGACAGGCATTTCGCAAAAAGGCAGCCTGTCGCCTAAGTTGGCGACGATCTTGGCCGAACGCGGCCTACAAACCCCAGTTGCGCGCGCTTGCCCCACCACGCTGTGGGATGTGTTCGGCGAGCAGGGTCACCCCGTGCGTGCCACGATATCGGACATGGGCCCGCTGCTGCTCAGCCGGATGCTCAACCTCAATGACACGCAGCAAGGTGTATTGCAGCTGGTTTTCAAAGTTGCAGACGACAGCGGTTTGCTGTTGATCGACCTGAAAGACCTGCGCGCCATGCTGCAGCACGTTGGCGAGAACGCCAGCCAGTTCACCACCGAGTACGGCAACATCAGTGCAGCCAGCGTGGGAGCCATCCAACGGGGCCTGCTGCAGATCGAGGAGCAAGGCGGCAGCGCCTTCTTTGGTGAGCCTATGCTCAACATCGGAGATTTCATGCAAACGGTGGACGGCAAAGGCGTGATCAACATTCTCGCCGCCGACAAGCTGATGAATGCCCCACGCCTGTACGCCACGTTTTTGCTGTGGATGCTGTCGGAGTTATTTGAAACACTCCCTGAAGTGGGCGACTTAGATAAACCCAAGCTGGTGTTTTTCTTCGACGAAGCACACCTCTTGTTCAAGGACGCCCCGGCCGCTTTGGTAGAGCGGATCGAGTTGGTCGTGCGCTTGGTGCGATCCAAGGGTGTCGGCGTGTATTTCGTCACCCAAAACCCCTTGGATGTGCCTGACTCCGTATTGGGCCAACTGGGTAACCGCGTTCAACACGCTTTGCGGGCCTTCACGCCACGCGATCAAAAAGCCGTCAAATCAGCCGCTGAGACCATGCGCGCCAACCCGGCACTGGACATCACCACAGCCATCACCGAACTGGCCGTTGGTGAGGCGTTGATCAGCCTGTTGGACGACAAAGGCAGGCCCAGCGTGACACAGCGGGTGTTCGTCTTACCTCCGGGCAGCCAGATCGGCCCGATCTCGCCAGAGCAACGCAAGGCCTTGTTGGATGGCTCACTCGTCGCTGGCGTCTATGAACAAACCGTAGACCGCGAATCCGCCTACGAAAAAATCAAGGGACAAGCTGCACAAGCCCCCACCAAACCCTTGCAAGAAGACGCCGCCGAAGCAGCTGGCAGCACTGGCGGTGACGCTGGCGGCACATCAGGCGGGAGTTGGCTGAGTGACATCGCTGGGGGAATGCTCAGAGGCAGTGGCCGCAAGGACTCGATCCTAGAGACAGTGGCCAAATCAGCCGCCCGAACCATCGGCTCTAGCGTAGGCCGCGAAATCATCCGGGGCGTCTTGGGCTCCATCTTGGGCGGCAGCAGCAACCGCCGCCGCTGACGACTCAATGGCCGTGATGCCAGTCGCGGCCTTCTTCTCGCTCATGGTGGCTACGGTGAAAATGCCGCTCACCGCCATCACGCCGTCCATCACCCCACCCCCACATGCGGCGAGGCTCGCAGCGACGCTCAACCACAGGCTGGTAGACAACGGGCTCATAAAAAACGGGCCGCTGCGTATACACAGGCTGACGGTATGTGACCACGGGGGCATTGACATAAACAACCGGGGGCGCCTGCCTGTAGACACCATGCGGCACATTGGACACGGCCGTTGCAACACGCCCGACGCCTTGCATAGGGGCATCGACATTGACTGCCCAGTAGACGCCGCCTGCCTGCGCACTGACCGAAGCGGCCACCAACCCTGCGATCAGGGCCAAGCGGGACAGGTTGACGAGTTGAAGTGGGTTCATGAGATTTCTCCTTGGTGAAACCTCAACGGGCCACAACCCCATCTCGCTGACGTGATTGTGTAAAGCTATGTAGCACGCCCCCCACTTCAGTGGCCGTGTCCGTCCCCACGAGCCAACTCAAGCAGTTGATCTATTTCTGTTTTATATACCACTGCATTACGGCGATGCCATACGCCAATCAAGCACATGATTGAGGCCACAGCCAAGCCGAAGCTGGTGATGATGTCGAAGGCGGAGAAACCCAATTTGGTTGCAAAAGCATAGGCGCCGCCTAGCGCCAAAATGCAGGCTTGCTCATTGAAGTTTTGCACGGCGATGGAGCGCCCTGCCCCCATCAGACTGTGGCCACGGTGCTGCAATAAAGCATTCATGGGCACGATCAAATAACCCACGGTCGCACCCAACAATATCAAGAAAGGGATCGCCCAAGTGAGGCTGGTAATGAAGTTCAAACCCAGCATCAACACCCCCATCGCCACACCCAAAGGGATAAGCCGGGTGGCCTGATCCAAGCGCACCATGACCGAAGCCACCACCGCGCTGACAGCCGTCCCCAAGACAACGACACCAGCCAAAGACGAAGCTTGCGTTGTGGAATACCCCAACGCAGCCGCGGCCCAAGGGAACACAATGACGCGCATATTGCCCGAGACACCCCAGACCAGCGTGGTCGTGGCCAAGGATATCTGACCGAGCTTGTCCTTCCAGAGCCGAGCATTACATTGCCAGAAATCTCGCAACAAGGTCACGATGTTACTGGCCATGGGTTGCAGTGGGGCATCTGTCCGCGGTATGCGCAAATTAAAGAGCGCCGCAACGATATACAGCAAAATCATGGAAGCGATAGCCGCTTCTGCGGGAGTGTCCACGCCTGTGTCGACCAAGGGGAAATCAAAACCCAATAACACGGCAGAAACCCGCGCACCGACCAACTGACCGCCCAAGAGCACGCCGAGAATGACCGAGGCCACCGTCAAGCCTTCAATCCAGCCGTTGGCCTTCACCAACTGTGATGGAGGCAATAATTCAGTGAGGATGCCGTACTTGGCGGGCGAATATGCCGCGGCCCCCAGCCCCACGACAGCGTAAGCCAGCAGTGGGTGAAAACCCAGCAGCATCATCATGCAACCCACGACCTTGATGCTGTTTGAATAAAACATGACGCGGCCCTTGGGTGCCGCATCTGCAAATGCACCGACGATAGGCGCCAGTACCACATAGAAAAGCGCGAACATCGGCGCCAATGCGGGGACCTGCCATGCGGGCGCATGAGTAGCCCTCAACAGTTCAATCGCACCCACCAACAAAGCGTTGTCTGCCAGCGAGCTGAAAAACTGCGCTGCCATGATCGTAAAAAAACCTTTTTTCATGGGCGCGTGTCAGGTAGTTCCATGTCCATTAAATCCAAGTACTACTTGGGAGCTGCCGGTTATAGCACGCAGCCAACAGGAGACGATCCGGGCTGTCGCTTTCAAGATGTAAAGGCATCTAATCAAGGGACTGGTGAACCCTGAGCGCCGACACTGGCAAAATCCCCTATATGCCACGCCCGCTTGAAGCCCTCATCCACATCGACGCCTTGCACCACAACTTGGAGCGCGCGCGCGAGTGCGCGCCCGACGCCCGCATCTGGGCCGTCGTCAAGGCGGGTGGTTACGGGCATGGCCTGAAACGCATATTTGAAGGCCTGCGTGCCGCAGACGGGTTTGCCCTGCTAGACATCGCAGAAGCGCAAAAGCTGCGTGACATGGCTTGGCGAGGCCCCATTTTGCTACTCGAAGGTGTGTTTGAAGCACGAGATCTGGAGTGGTGCTCGCGCTTGGGGCTGTGGCATGTGGTGCACTGCGACGAGCAAATCGATTGGCTTGCGGCTCACAAAACGGAATGGCCGCACCGCGTTTTCTTGAAAATGAACACAGGCATGAACCGCTTGGGCTTCACCCCGCATGCCTTTCGCAGTGCGTGGGCCCGATTAAGCGCGCTGTCCCAAGTGGATGAAGTGTCCTTGATGACGCATTTTTCTGACGCAGATGGCCCCAAAGGCATCGACCATCAACTCAAGACCTTCCAAACCCATTCGGCCGACCTCAGCGGAGAGCGCAGCCTGTGCAACAGCGCAGGCATTTTGCGCCACGCAGCCAACCCAGATGTGCGCGGTGACTGGATCAGGCCCGGGGTGATGTTGTACGGCGCATCGCCAGACTACCCGGAGCACGATGCCGCTTACTGGCGCTTGCAACCGGCCATGACCTTGCGCACCAAAATCATCGGCATCCAACATATTGAGGCCGGAGACACAGTGGGCTATGGCAGCGCCTTCACGGCGAGCAAACCCATGCGCATCGGCATACTGGCTTGTGGCTACGCTGACGGCTATCCACGGAACGCGCCAGAAGGCACGCCCGTGCTGGTTGGGGGTGAGCGTGCGCCGATTATTGGTCGCGTCTCGATGGACATGATCAACGCGGACCTCAGCCATTTGCCCCATGCCGTGATTGGCACCGAAGTGACGCTGTGGGGCCAAGGCCCAGAGCACAAGGGGCTCGCCACGCAACTGCCCATTGACGAGGTAGCCCACCACTGCGGCACGATCGGCTATGAATTGATGTGCGCGCTGTCAAAAAGGGTTTCCATCCTGACCGTGAACCCACATCAGGGCTAAGCCATACTCGGCGCCTTGCCACCATGACTTCAGCGGTAGAGACAGACAAATGGACATTGACCACAACCGCCACCAACTGCGCATGACCGTGCTCATGACGCCGGATATGGCCAACTTTTCCGGCAATGTGCACGGCGGCACCATCCTCAAGCTGCTCGATCAAGTGGCTTATGCCTGCGCCAGCCGCTACGCCGGTTGTTACGTTGTGACCTTATCGGTTGACCAAGTCACCTTCCGTCAACCCGTGCACGTGGGCGAGCTGGTGACGTTTTTGGCCTCGGTGAATTACACGGGCACATCATCGATGGAAATCGGCGTCAAGGTGATTGCTGAGAACATCCGCACCCAGGTGGTTCGCCACGCCAATAGCTGCTTCTTCACCATGGTGGGCGTCAACGACGAATCCAAACCCACTCCCGTGCCGCCACTGATACCAGAAGGGCCCGAGGCAATGCGCCGTTTTGCTGGTGCCAAGCTGCGCCGCCAGTTACGCCAAGAGTTTGAGCAGCGGCTCAACGCCATCCATTCAGACACCACCACACCCTGATCCGCATGGCCAAAGAAAAAACAATTTTCACTTGCAGCGAATGTGGTGGCACCAGCGCCAAGTGGCTGGGCAAGTGCCCAAGCTGCGAAGCATGGAATACCTTAGAAGAAACACGCGCAGAGGCCCCTAGCAAGAATCGCATGCAGGCCTTGGCGCGTGGTTTGAATGCCGCCCAACCGGTGACGACCCTGTCGGACATCGAAGCGGCCGATGTGGCACGCACCCCGACTGGGATCGAAGAGCTTGACCGGGTGCTGGGCGGCGGGATCGTTTCAGGTGGCGTGGTGTTGATCGGCGGCGACCCGGGCATCGGCAAGTCCACCTTGCTGCTGCAGGCGCTCGATGCCCTGTCACGGCACATGCCCGTGCTGTATGTGACTGGCGAGGAGAGCACGGCACAGGTGGCGTTGCGTGCTCACCGACTGGGTCTGGATGGCTCCAAAGTGCGCGTTCAGGCTGAAATTCAGCTGGAAAACATCATCGCCACCATGAATGACGAGAAGCCCGCATTCTGTGTGATCGACTCGATCCAGACGGTGTTTTCGGATCAACTGACCTCGGCGCCAGGGTCTGTGGCACAGGTGCGTGAATGCGCAGCCCATTTGACCCGTGTGGCCAAGTCCAGCGGCTGCACCACGGTGCTGGTCGGGCACGTCACAAAGGATGGCACGCTGGCCGGACCACGCGTGTTGGAGCACATCGTCGACACGGTGCTGTATTTTGAGGGCGACACACACAGTAGTTTCCGGCTGGTGCGTGCCATTAAAAATCGCTTTGGCGCCGTCAACGAGATTGGCGTGTTTGCCATGACGGACAAAGGCCTCAAGGGCGTCAGCAATCCAAGTGCGATTTTTCTATCAACCCACGGCGACCCCGTCCCAGGGTCATGCGTGTTGGTGACACTGGAAGGCACCCGCCCGCTGCTGGTTGAAATCCAAGCCTTGGTTGATGCAGGTGGGCCCAGCCCCCGGCGTTTGAGCGTCGGTTTAGAGCGTGACCGCTTGGCCATGTTGCTCGCCGTGTTGCACCGACACGCGGGGATGGCCTGCGCCGATCAGGATGTGTTTGTCAACGCGGTGGGTGGCGTGCGCATCAGTGAGCCTGCGGCCGACTTAGCCGTCTTACTGGCGATTCAAAGCAGCCTGCGTGGCCGCGCCCTGCCCAAAGGTTTCATCGCCTTTGGCGAAGTCGGTTTGGCTGGCGAGATTCGGCCTGCGCCAGGCGGCCAAGATCGCCTGAAAGAGGCTGCCAAATTGGGTTTCACGATGGCCTTGGTGCCCAAGGCCAACGCACCGAAAAAACCCATTGAAGGCCTGACGATCCATGCGGTTGAGCGCGTGGAAGAGGCCATTGAGCTGGTGCGCTCCTTGATGTGATGCCCAGTATCAGCCTTTGATGGCTTGACGCAGGTTCAAGCCACTGAGGAGCAAAGCGCCAAAATACACCACGGCAGCCCCCAGCAAGCAAGCGACCATCGCCCCAATGCGCACAAAGGGCTGTTGCTGCAAACCGATCCAA
This sequence comes from Aquabacterium sp., assembly GCA_030654395.1. Classification (GTDB taxonomy): domain Bacteria; phylum Pseudomonadota; class Gammaproteobacteria; order Burkholderiales; family Burkholderiaceae_C; genus Aquabacterium. The sequence goes on along the minus strand of JAURXM010000132.1, from coordinate 431,101 downwards.
TCAATGTGTTGGGCAGCAAGCCACAGCCCGACGCCCAGCAAAGCCGTCGCACCAAGCACACGCACACCAAACACGCCCCACCCCGGCGAGGGCTGATAACGGCCAGCTTTGCGCAGCCCCATCAAAAGCCAGCCGGCGTTGACCAAAGAGCCCAGCGCAATCGACAGGGCCAAACCGGCTTGGTTGAGCAGCGGCACAAAAATCAAATTCAAGCATTGCGTGATCACCAGTACCGTGATGCCAATGCGAACCGGGGTGCGGATGTCCTGCGAGGCGTAAAAACCAGGCGCCAACACCTTCACACCTACCAAGCCCATCAAGCCGACGCCGTAGCAGGACAAGGCCAGAACGGTCTGACGAACGTCCTCAGGCGTGAAGCGCCCATAGTGATAGAGCACCGCAACCAAAGGCTTTGAGAACACGAGCAAGGCCACGGCACTGGGCAAGGCCAGCAGCAGCACGAGTCGCAAACCCCAATCCAGCAAAGACGAAAACTGGGCTGTATCGCCACTGGCCTGCGCCCTGGACAACTGCGGCAACAAGACCACGCCCAGCGCGACCCCCAGCATGGCTGTAGGAAACTCCATCAAACGATCAGCATAGGTCAACCAAGACACTGCACCGGCACCCAAATGCGAGGCGATTTGCGTGTTGACCAGCAAGGACAATTGAGCGACGGATACACCCAAAATGGCCGGCCCCATTTGACGCAGGATGCGCCCCACGCCGGGGTGCGCACGGGCGGTGCGCCAAGCAGACAAGGTCATGCCGATCCGTGGAACCATCCCAATTCGCAACAAAGCCGGCACCTGCACGGCAAGCTGCAAAGCGCCGCCGACCATCACCCCTACGGCCAGCGCATACACAGGCTCGATGCCACGCGCGCGGAAAACGGGTGATAAAAACAGCGCAGCCGAGATCACAGATAAATTCAGCAGCACGGGCGTCACGGCAGGCATACCGAAGCGGCCCCACGTATTAAGGATGCCCGCGCTCAGTGCAACCAAGGACATGAACCCGATATAAGGAAACATCCACCGCGTCATGACCACTGCGGCGTCAAAACCACCACTTTGCTGCAAGCCCGACGCCATGGCCCAGACCAACACCGGTGCGCCAATCACCCCCAACACACACACCACACTCAGGGCGCCAAATAGGACAGTGCCCACAGCGTTGACCAAATCATGCGTGGCTTGATCCCCATTTTTGGCGCGGCTTTCAGCCAAAATCGGCACAAACGCCTGTGAAAATGCGCCCTCGGCAAACAGCCGACGCAACAGATTAGGGATGCGAAAAGCCACGTTAAAAGCGTCTGTGGTCGCGCTGGCGCCAAAAGCAGAGGCAATCAGCAACTCACGAATCAAACCGGTGATGCGTGATGCCAAGGTCAGCACGGAAACAATAGAAGCAGATTTCAGCAGGCTCATCCGATCATTATAGGAACGCCAACTGAGTACAGCGCCACTGGGATTGGCATCGCATTCAAATCCAGCTATACTGTTCGACTTCACAAACCAACTTGACCCTGTTGGGTGCGAATTGACCTAAGCGCCAAGCTGACAGTCAGGCATCGGCAGGGTAAAAAATCATGCCATCAGCAGCAAAAGTTAAAAAGACCGTCCGCATTGCATCAGGCCGCAAGCGAGTTCGCCAAGACGTCAAACTCAACGCCGCCAATTCATCGCTGCGTTCTAAGTTCCGCACAGCCATCAAGGGCGTGCTCAAGGCTGTCAAGGCTGGCGACAAGGCTGTTGCCGCTGACGCTTTCAAGACTGCTCAAAGCGTGATCGATTCGATCGCGGACAAGGGCATCTTCCACAAGAACAAGGCAGCTCGCCATAAGAGCCGCCTGTCAGCCAAGATCAAGGGCATGACAGTGACAGCCTGATCACCACTCGGTGTTCAGTACAAAAAGGGCTCGCGCAAGCGAGCCTTTTTCGTTTCCGCCTGCTATTTTTTAGGTGGCGGAGGCAACAAACAAGCCTCCACAACCTGCAGGTCGTTGTCCCGAGCAAAACTCATGACAAAGTCCCACGCCATGGGTTCGATGTCACGCAGCGCCTCATTCACGACCACGCAACGCATGTCGCCCATGCTGGTAGGCACGCAATAGGGAGAGTAGCCAATGTGCGCCGCCATGCCCATGGCCGCACCACCAGGTCGGAAACTGGACATGGCGCCAGCTAGACGTTCAGCCCAATCGCTTGGACGGAAGGTATGCCCTTTTTTGGTGATACCTTGAATGAAAATTTCGCGTTTTTTAGTCGTCAACACGGTGGGGCTTCCGGCGGTCTGCGCAATCGGTAGATTGACAGGTGCAGCAGCAGATTGTGTCTGCTGGCTACGGGGGACAAGGGCCAATTTGGACGGATAGTCCGGCCCTGACACCTTGGTAAGGGGCTCGTCTTTGATGAGCTGTGCCATAGGTCTGGGGCCTTTATTTTGGCCCGAAGAAGGGCCGTGTTGCGACATGAGCGCCAATAAACGCGCACTAAACGGGCACTACCCTGCCGTTTTCGGCGCCAACTTGGCCGCCTTGAGCCCTGCGGCAAGCGATTGCGCCGCCAAACGCACAAAAGCACGGCCTGCTTTTACTTAGAATGTCCTTTGGTGCAGCACAAGCTGTGCCAACCATCCCAAATTGAACCTGAGAACCCAATGCCATGAATGCCCCCGTGTCGATGCCCCATGTGATGCCCACCTACGGACGCTTGCCGATTGCGTTGTCGCATGGTGATGGCCTCCGAGTTTGGGACACCGAGGGTCGATGCTATTTGGATGCACTAGCAGGCATCGCCGTGAACACACTGGGACACAAGCACCCCAAATTGGTGCCCGCCTTGCAGGATCAACTCGAAAAACTGATCCACAGCTGCAACTACTACCAAGTGCCGCTGCAAGAAGAGTTGGCGCGCCTGCTGGTCGAACGCTCTGGTTTGACCAATGTGTTCTTCTGCAACTCAGGCCTAGAGGCCAACGAAGCTGCTTTGAAAATTGCACGCAAATACGGGCACGATCAAGGTATCGACCGGGCTGAAGTGGTTGTGTACGAAAAAGCCTTTCATGGCCGCTCCATTGCGACGCTGTCGGCCACCGGCAACCCCAAAGTACACGAAGGCTTCACCCCGCTGGTCGAGGGTTTCGTGCGTGTACCACTCAATGACATCGCCGCACTGGAGCACGTCGCGGCCACACGACCCAATGTCACGGCTGTGTTCCTGGAAGTGATCCAAGGCGAAGGCGGCGTCAACCCCGCCCGTACGGAGTACCTGCAAGCCGTGCGCAAGCTGTGTGATGACAAGGGCTGGCTGTTGATGCTTGACGAGGTGCAGTGCGGCATGGGCCGCACGGGCAAGTGGTTTGCGCACCAATGGTCTGGCATCCAACCTGATGTGATGCCCTTGGCCAAAGGGCTGGGTTCAGGTGTGGCGATTGGCGCGGTTGTTTGCGGCCCCAAAGCGGCCAACGTGCTGCGCCCCGGTAACCATGGTTCCACCTTTGGCGGCAATCCGCTGGCGATGCGCGCTGGCGTGGAAACCATCCGGATCATGGAAGAAGATCAACTTTTGGCCAATGCCGCCCACGTCGGTCAGCACCTGCGTGACGCATTGACACGTGAATTGGGCGAACTCAAGGGTGTGAGCGAGATCCGTGGGCAAGGCCTGATGATCGGCATTGAGCTTGATCGCCCATGTGGCGTCCTGCTGCAACGCGCAGTCGATGCTGGCCTGCTCTTGAGCGTCACCGCGGACAAGGTGATTCGCCTGCTGCCTGCGCTGATCATCACGACCGCAGAGGCCGATGAAATCGTGGCCATCCTGACCCCTTTGGTCAAGGCCTTTCTATCCGAAACCAGCGCGACGTGACCATGAAGCCCGGTATGAGTCTCATCAAACACTATCTACAGTTCAAGGACCTTCGCGAGCCGGAGTACGCTTACTTGTTTGAGCGCGCTGCCATCATCAAGAAGCGCTTTAAGGCCTACGAAAAGTACACCCCACTGATTGACCGCACACTGGCCATGATCTTTGAGAAGGCCAGCACGCGCACGCGTGTGAGCTTCGAGGCGGGCATGTATCAGATGGGTGGCTCGGTGGTTCACCTGACAACGGGGGACAGCCAATTAGGCCGAAGCGAGCCCATTGAGGACAGCGCCAAGGTGATCTCGCGCATGGTCGACATCGTCATGATCCGCACCTACGAGCAAGCCAAGCTGACCAAGTTTGCGGCTAATTCGCGCGTGCCAGTGATCAATGGCCTGACGAATGAATTTCACCCTTGCCAGATTTTGGCTGATATTTTCACCTTCATTGAGCACCGAGGCTCCATCAAGGGCAAGGTGGTGGCTTGGGTTGGCGATGGCAACAACATGGCCAATACCTGGTTGCAGGCCGCCGAGATTTTGGGGTTCACCGTTCATGTGAGCACACCCAGTGGTTACGAGATTGACCCTGCTGTGGCTGGGATCAACAACACCAGCTGCTACAAGGTTTTCAAAGACCCGATGGATGCTTGCCGTGGTGCCGATTTGGTCACCACCGATGTGTGGACCAGCATGGGCTACGAGGCTGAGAACGAAACGCGCATGAAGGCCTTTGCAGACTGGTGCGTGGACACCGACATGATGGCCGTGGCCAGCGCCGATGCCTTGTTCATGCACTGCTTGCCCGCTCACAGAGGTGAAGAGGTCGACGCCGATGTGATCGACGGCCCCCAATCCGTGGTGTGGGATGAGGCCGAGAACCGCCTGCATGTGCAGAAGGTTCTCATGGAGTACCTTCTGTTGGGCCGGATCGGCTGATCAAGCGCGCAAGGCGCCATCCGTGTTGAACACTGAAACGGCCGCCGTCAATTCTGCGGCCTGCTCACGCAAACGCTGAACCGTGACGGATGTTCGGGACATGAGGGTGGCATTTTCCTGCCTGACCTGCTCCATTCTGCTGATAGCGTGATTGATCTGCCCCATGCCCTCACGCTGATCCGCACTAGAGGCCGAGATCAAACCGACCAACTCGCTCACACGCTGAACTTGGTCGACCACGTCGCCAATGATCTGCCCCGTATTACCAACAAGACCACTCCCCACATCAACCTGCTCAACGCTGTCAGTGATCAAATTTTTGATTTCCTTTGCCGCATTCGCACTACGTTGTGCCAGCATCCGAACCTCACTGGCCACAACGGCAAAGCCTCTGCCTTGCTCTCCGGCTCGAGCTGCCTCAACAGCTGCATTCAAAGCCAAAATATTGGTTTGAAAAGCGATGCCGTCAATGACACTGATGATGTCCGTTATCTTTCTGCTTGAACCTTGAATATCACTCATGGTTGTGACGACTCGACTGACAGCTTGGCCGCCTTGAGCGGCGACATCGGAAGCCGAGCCAGCCAAGCTGTTGGCCTGTCTTGCGTTGTCGCCACTCGCACTGATGATGACTGCGATGTGACTAACAGCCGAGGACGTCGCCTCCAAACTGACCTCGGCCTCGCTAGTCCGCTGTTTGAGCGCATCATTACCTTCGGCAATGTCATTGCTGGCTTGGTTAATGGCTTGCGCAGACTGCCGCACGAGATTGATTGACGACTCAATATAGCGCAGTACTTCGGCCAGTTTTTTACTGGCCTGACCTTTGAAATCCACGTGAGCCGCCGTTAAATCGATCAAGCCATCATGGGTTCGCAAACTCGAAGCCATCAGCATCAATTCCTCAGCTGATTGAAAGTCACGCTTCGCCCGAGTGGAAAGCAAAATCAATACAGCAGACTGAGCGACAACATAAAGTGCGTGCTCAACAACTTTACCAAAGCTAGGCTCTGTAAAACAAATTGGGCCCCAGCCCCAAGTCTGAAATTGATTGAATGCCAGGTGGTGCACCGCAATGGCCGCAGCCGCTGCCAAAACGGCAATCGGATTTCGATAGACCACCGTCACCGACAGAAATGCAAAAACAGCAAAATGCGCCTCATTGTGACCACGGGCCACATGAATCAGCAACGCCACCATAGACATGCCTAGGATAGGCAAAGCGACACGACTCAATGCGCCTGCTTTTGACCAGTGTGCAATGCTCAAACCGAGCAAGAGCAGTGGTAGCCCAATGGCGCAAGCTACGACGACCGCATCATTGAGCGATGCATAAATCAAGGCCCCCACAAACACTGCAGCCATACTCATCAACACAACGCGGTCGTTTTGATGAAAGACGGAGCTAACTGACATTCTTGATGAACTCATGGTCACGCTGATTCCCAACAACAAACTTCAGAAACGATAAGCCAGACGCAAGCCACCCCAGTGCCTGCCACCCACAGTGATGGGTGCTGCGGCTTCTTTGAGCAACACAAACTTGCCGCCACCCATGTCTCTGCGATAGGTCTGCAAGAGGAAGGGCCGCTCATTACGGCCTGACGCCAAGCCTGTGCGGTCATTGAAGATACGCCGCCAGCGGGAGTTGGCTGTATTCCAGACCAACTCACCTGGTTTTTGTGGTTGGCAATAGATATCGTTGTGGGTCGATATGTAGCCATTGCGGTCAGCCGCGATACAAAACACGATATCAGGCAAGGCCTTGAGCGTTTCTTCTTGAAAAGGCGGCAACAACACATCCATGAGCGCGTTGAAGTGGGTGCTGTGTTGCTGCGGTTGTGTGCCATCAATGGGTTTGTATTGATCATCAAAAAGCTGATCAAGCGATATGCGCCGTGCCGTCACGGCCTCATCCAATGCTTGCGATATTTGAGCGGCGACGCGCTGCACAAGCTCGATGTATAGTGTGTCACCGGTATCCACGCCCGACACAGAAATCATCTCCATCAACTTCTCGGAGACCGTGAGCACAGCCTCGCTGCGCTTAAAGGCGGAGGCAAGTCCGGTGCGTGCTTGTTGCACCTCGGTCTCCATCAGGCCAATTTGCTCGTGCACGCCTTGCGTCAATTGGCGGCTGGCGTCAGCTGCGTTGCTGATGCGGATCACGCCCTCCTCGACGCCATGCAGCGCTTGGTGAAAGCTGGTTCGCCCTTTCTGTGTGGCTGCGTTTTGACCTTGGTCGCTGAGGTCATTGGCCAGCGACTGGATGCGTAAATCCAGTGTACCAATCGTGCTCATGATCGCTTTAGATATCGACTCCACTTGGTTTGACAGGTCTTTCACCGCATCAGCCACAACGGAGAACCCCGCGCCAGCTACCCCTGCGCGTTTGGCCTCAACGGAGGCATTGAATGCCACCAAACGGGTTTGCAAGGCCACTTGTGTGATCTCGCGTGCGGCATCGGCCACCTTGTGCAAGGTCTCGACTACTTCGCGGACTTCGTGTCCCACATGGCCCACGCTATCGCGCGCTAATTTCATCGAACTCAAGCCGCTCACAGTTTCGTTGTGGATAAGCTCTTGCGATTGAACAATATCCTGAAGCTTGGCCACCAAACCCGCCAGCGTTTCGGTTTGGTGGGCAGCGATGGCTGTGGCGTCCTCTAATGAGCCGCGCAGGTGCGCCGCTTCACAGCCTAGCCCACTTGTGTCGCGCTGCAAGGTTTCAGCCAACTCCCGCACATCGTGCTGGCTGGCGCGCAGCTCAGCAGGCTCAAGATCGTCAGCGATCTCGATTTGCGCCTTGTGTCGTTTGAATATGCCCCACATGATGTTGTCCTTATCGGCTCACCACTCGCGTAACTTGACACGCAAACGCGCAATCGATTGGCTGTGTAACTGACAAATGCGGGACTCGGTCACGCCCAGAACGGCGGCGATTTCCTTGAGATTCATGTCCTGCTCGTAGTACATGCTCATGACGTATTGCTCGCGCTCGGGCAGGTGCTTGATGGCTTCAACCAACGCATGGCGCATGCGGTGGTCTTGCAGCAGACTCAAAGGGTCATCGCCCTCATTGGTCACATGCCGATCAAGGTAGTCGTTGTCGCCATCCTCGCCGCTCATGTCCTCAAGGTAGATCAGCTGGGTCCCACGCACCTTGCCGAGCATCTCTTGGTAATCTGGCAGCGTCATGTCCATTTCTTTGGCGATTTCGCCTTCATGCGGCGCACGGCCTAAGCGTTGCTCCAACCGGTGAACGGCTGACTCAATGTCACGCTGCTGCTTGCGTATGCCTCGACTGAGCCAGTCGGCGCCACGCAACTCATCGAGCATGGCGCCGCGAATGCGCTGGGTGGCGAAGGTTTCAAACTGAACCCCCTGCCCTGCATCAAAGCGGGTCAGTGCATCAGTGAGCCCGATCATGCCGACCTGAATCAGGTCATCTATCTCGACGTTGGCCGGCAATTTGGCAATCATCTGGTGCGCCAATCGGCGAACCAGCGGACTGTACTGACGCAACATGGTGTCAACGTCGAGGCGTCCTTTGGCGGTGTACATGTTTTGCTCCATGATCGTCAATTGAGTACAGGTGCGGCGCGTGAGGGCAAGGCGGCCCCTGGCGACATCAGTTGATCAAAAGCCGTGTCACCCAAGGTCAGGGGCAAGGCACCGTGCAGCAAACCCGCTGCCATTTCCATAAAACGAGGGTGTGGCTCAGTGGCAGCGGGCTCACTGGGGTCCAACAGTTGCCAGTCGCGTTGCGCTACGCCCAAGAAGTCATCTGAGCAGCGCGCCAAACGCTCTGCAACAGGCTCCGCTTGCTGGCTGCGCGTGGTGGCGCAAACCAACAAATCGTAGGCCAGCCAGCCTCCACGCTGGCTCAGCACTTTGACCGATCCATAAGCGTCTTTGAGGCCTTCAGCCAAGTCGTTGGTGAACAGCAAGGGCCTCAAGTTGATGCCTCGTGCGCGGTGCCCAAACAAGCGCACCAACTCGCTGGCGGATGCGTGCACCAACACCACGTCACTTTGCGGCGAGGCATCGGCCAAGGCATCGAGTAGGCTGCAGCATGAGCCTCTGGCATCTGCGTAGCGCAGGGGCAAGCCTCTAGCGGGCATGTAGCTGATCAGGTCGGACAAGACTTCAACACCTTCGGCCAGATCAAACTCAGCGAGCTCACCGGGAGGGCGTGCTTGGTCACTGGCATCGACCACCAGTGTGTGTAAATCAAAATCGGCGTAGGCCGCACAAAGGCGCTCCAGTACCAAGCCACCACAGCCGGCGCTGGGGTTGGCCACGACAGGCACGAAGCGCAGGACCCTAGAGGCAAACATCTGCCTCAAGCCCTGGGCCTGATCCGCCGGTTGGCGGGCTGTGGCCTGACTCGCACTCAGTGGCTTGCGTTCGGTTGTGATCATCGGTTAGCCGTCTTTCGCATCTGTAGAGTTGGCGAGCTGGGATCAAACAGGGCGAGCCGGGGACAACGGGTCCGTCTGTGCAGGCATAGAGAACATCAAACTCACTTCGTTCGGGTCCAGACGGTATGCAGGATTCAGACTGGCACGCAGTGCACGGTGGATCAGGGCTTGCGCAGACAGCCTGTGCCAATCTTCCGGCACACGCTGTCCGTTGGCCACACCAAGTACCTTCAATTTGTGACGAATTAACGCATCCAAGGCTGGGCCGAGTTTGACGGCCTCATCCAGCTTGGACAGCACGACGCCTGCGCAGACTTCGGCGTGATACGAGTTCATCACATCCTCGATCGCGTCCCCTTGTGCAGCTGTGTTGATCACCAGCAATTTTCGGATACTGGGATGTGCCAGCATGTCCAACAACTCTTTGGTGCGACCGTCACGTTGAGCCATACCCGCCGTGTCGATCAAGATCAGTTTTTTACCCGCCAGCAGCTCCAGCAGGTCTTCCAGTGCGGCACGGTCATGGGCCATGTGAACAGGCACCCCGAGGATGCGGCCATAGGCACGCAGTTGCTCGTGCGCGCCCACACGGTAGGCATCCAGGGTGATCAAGCCCAAGTTGCCTGCCCCGTGCTTGGCAGCAAATACCGCAGCCAGCTTGGCCGTGGTGGTGGTCTTGCCCACCCCTGTGGAGCCAATCATGGCAAAGATGCCGCCCTGGTCTTCTACCGACAACTCATGATCTGCGGTGTTCAAGTTGCGTTGCAGCACTTGGGTGGCCCACTGCACTTCGTCGTGAGCGCCGTTGGCCACATCAGCGGGCATGGCATCGAGCAACTTGCGAATCAGTACGGTGGAGAAACCGCCATCCAATAGTTTTTGCGCCAACGCTGCTTGTGCCGGTGAGCGGCCCAGCTTGTCGATGAAAGCCATGGTGTCAAACCGCTCCTTCATCATCGCACGCATGGCCCGCAACTCGCCCAACATCGAGGCATTGGCCTCTTGTGATGCTTTCAGCGCGGCCAAGGTCGCCGCATCAGGCGAGGCGCTGCGTACAGCATCACGGGCAGGCTTGATTTTGTCGATGGTGAGGTCTGTATGCTCGCTGCGCAATGGCACTACCTGCGCTGGCTTGGCCTTCACAACAGGGCGTTCCACTGATATCTGGCGCAATGCCTCCCACTCATCGGCTTCTGGCGCAGGGCGACTAGGCGCGCCGCGTTTGAGTGTGTCGCCGCCTAGGTCAACAGGCGCAAGTGCTTCTTGTCGCTGAACCTTGGGTGCAGCGAAGCGCTGCGTCAGCTGCTCCTCTGGCGGCATGGCCATCGCGGGCTCGGTGCGCGGCTGCATCGCAGCTTGACGGCGCTTGAGCATGCGCTCGCGCACATAGTCTTGGAACGACAAGGTGCTCATCGCCAGTTGCTTGACGTCGTCTTGCACCGTGCTGGCTAAATGCGACATGGCCTCTTTGGCCTGCTTGCCAGCTTGTTTTTTGGTCGGCAAGCTGACAGGCTCTGGGCGTACACCCAGGTCAGGCTCATCTTTTTCGATGGCGTAGCTGTCCATCGCGGGCACGTTGTCAGATGCCATGGCCAGGATCTCTATGCCGCCCTCGGCAGCTGGCTTGGTCGACAGCACCACGGCGTCATCGCCGAATGCGGCCTTGACCTTTTGCATGGCCTCACGGCTATTTCGTCCAGTAAAGCGTTTGACGTTCATGCGTGGCCTCCGATCAGGGTACCGATACGAATCGAATGTGTCTCAGGGATTTCGCTGTGGCCCAGCACTTTCAAGCGCGGCGCAGCCCGCTTGAGTAGCCGCGCCACAGAGGGGCGGATGGCATCGGGCACCAAGAGGCAAGCGGGATGCCCCATGTTCTCTTGACGTTGCGTGGCCTCGGCCGCTTGACGTGTCAAATGGTCCGCCACACCAGGGTCCAGCATCGGGCCGTTGGGTGAGGTCAAGGCCTGCGTCAGCAGACGCTCCAAATCGGGCTCAATGGCGATGACGTCAAGCTCTTTCACGGGGCCATAGATTTGCTGAACAATGGCTGGAGCCAAGCCCACTCGGATGCGACGTGCCAGCTCTGGCGGGTCATTGACGATATTGAGGTTCGTGGCGGCATGCTCGGCCACGGTCTCGATGATCGAGCGCATGTCACGGATGTGCACGCCCTCTTCTAGAAGCAGTTGGAGCACTTTTTGCAGGGTAGCAATACCGACCATTTTGGGAACCACATCTTCGATCAGTTTGGGGGCCAGCTTGGTCACGTGCTCTACCAACTGCTGGGTCTCTACCCGCCCCAACAACTTGGCTGCGTGTACTTGCATCAAGTGTGAAAGATGGGTGGCCACCACGGTCGCAGGATCAACCACTGTGTAGCCCTCCATTTGCGCCACATCACGCTGGCGTTCTTCTACCCAAACGGCAGGCAGGCCAAAAGCAGGGTCAACCGCAGCGGTACCGGCGATGGGGTTGTTGACGTGCCCAGGATTGATGGCCATCAACATATTAGGAAAAACCTCTCCCTCGCCCACAACGGCACCACGCAAAGTAATGCGGTAGAAGCTAGGCTTTAGCTCCAAATTGTCTTTGATGTGAACAGATGGCGGCAAGAAGCCGACTTCTTGAGCAAACTTGCGGCGCACGCCTTTGATGCGTGCCAGCAAGTCACCACCTCGGTCTTTGTCAACCAGCTGGATCAATCGATAGCCAACCTCCAAGCCCAGCGTATCGACAGGCTGCAGATCCTCCCACGAGGCCTCGCCGTTGGGGTTGGGTGCGTCAGCAGGTGCGTCCACTTGCGGGGGTGCCAAGCGGTTTGCCTCTTGTTTTTGATGCAGGCGCCACGCAAGGTATCCAAAACCACCGCCAATGGGCAAAAACACAAAACTGGGCATACCTGGGATCAAACCCAGCATGAATATGATGCCGGCAGCCACACCAACCACTTTGGGGTTTTCAAACATCTGCCCCATGATCTGAGAGCCAACGTCCAGCTCCTTACCCACACGGGACACGACCATCGCGGCAGCCACCGAGATCAGCAAACCGGGGATTTGGGCGACCAAGGCGTCACCCACCGCCAACAGAACATAGGTGCTGGCTGCGTCAGCCGGAGACATGCCGTGCTGGACAACGCCAATCACGAAGCCGCCCACGATGTTGATGAACAAAATCAGAATGCCGGCGACTGCGTCACCACGCACAAACTTGGATGCGCCATCCATGGAACCATGGAACTCAGCCTCCTCGCCAACTTCTAAGCGGCGGCGCTTGGCCTCTTTCTCGTCAATCATGCCGGCGTTCAAATCAGCATCGATGGCCATTTGCTTGCCAGGCATCGCATCCAAGGTAAATCGTGCGCCCACTTCAGCGATTCGTTCTGCACCCTTGGTGATCACCACAAAATTGATCACCACCAAGATGGCAAACACGATCAAACCGACCGCATAGTTCCCACCAATCAAGAAGTGCCCAAAAGACTCGATCACCTGGCCTGCTGCACCCGTTCCGGTATGCCCCTCCAGCAACACCACCCGAGTGGATGCGACGTTCAAAGACAAACGCAACAAAGTTGTCAGCAGCAGCACCAGCGGGAAGGCTGCGAAGTCCAGCGGACGCAGCATGGTGGCAGCCACCATCATGACCATCAAGGCTGTCGCAATGTTGAAGGTAAAGAATAGATCCAAAACAAACGGAGGCAGAGGCAGCACCATCAGAGCCAAGACGGCCACCACCACAATGGGGGCTGCCATCACTTGCAGGTTCTTGCCGCTGCCACCCATCAAGGCTTGGAGTCTCATCAGTGTCGGATTCATACTTCAAACCCCATCTCTTCTTGTGCCAATTTGGCCTTCAATTTGGCTGAGTGCTGCGGATCGAGATCGGTCGGCACATCCAGGTCAGGCAAATTACCAGGCAGAGGCGAACGGCCTGCCATCGCATGACGAAGCTGAAAGACATAGGCCATGACCTGCGCTACAGCGCTGTACAGGGCCACAGGCACTTCCATGTCAATCTCAGTATTGGCGTACAAGGCACGCGCAAGAGGTGGCGCCTCTAAAACAGGCACACGGTTTTCAGTGGCGATGTCGCGGATCTTCAAAGCCAACAAATCAACCCCCTTGGCCACCACCCGCGGCGCGCCCATGGAGGCTTCGTCATACTTCAGCGCCACGGCATAGTGGGTTGGGTTCATGACGACCAGATCGGCGGTAGGCACCGCAGCCAACATGCGCTTGCGACCGATTTCACGCATGAGTGCTTTGATTCGCGCCTTGACCTCTGTATTGCCTTCTTGCTGCTTGTGCTCGTCCTTGACATCCTGATGGCTCATCTTCATCTTCTCGGCGAAGAGGTAGCGCTGCAGCGGCCAGTCCAGCACCGCAAAAGCCGCCATGACCAACAACATGGAGCCTGATACCTGACCTAGGGTCATACCCAGATCATGAATGGCCGCAGGCAAGGGTTGCGTAATCAATCCAACCAAACTTGGCCAAGCCTTGATCAAAAAGGCCACGCCAGCAGCGCCCAATAAAAGGCCCATGGCACTGGCCTTGAGCGCATCGATCATTTGCTGCTTGGACAAAATGTTACCCAAACCCGCAATGGGGTTGAGCTTTCCAAAGTTGGGTGACAAGACCTTAAACGACATCACCCAGCCACCCGCCATGACACTGGCCCCCGCTGAGGCCAACACAATGCTCAAGCTAAAGGGCACGATCATCATCAGCGCCTCCTGAGACCACAAGCTCAAGGCGTCGGTCATTTTGTCGGTTGAGGCCACGGAGCGTGCGTCAAACCGCAGCGCTGCGTGCATCAGCGACTCCATCTTGCCCATCCAGGTAGGGGTAAAGCCCATCAAAACCGCTGTGGCGGCCATGATCACCAAGAAGTGGCCCAAGTCCTTGGATCGGACAACTTGACCTTCTTCCTTGGCCTTACTCAGTTTCCGGGCTGTTGCCGGTAACTGTTTATCTTGTGAGCTGTTGTCAGACATGGTTTGCGAGGAACTGCTGCTTATGGGCCATTCTTCGCGAGTGCCGGGAAATCTTGAGCCGAATAAGAGGGGTGCACATCCGTCTATTCCATCTGCGTTTTGCTTTGCGCAAGAGGCTGGCCTTATTTGTGTGACAAACATCACAGTTACCAGATATCAGCCAGTCAGCACGAAAGACACGAAAGGCTGTATCACTTCACCTTTTCACAAGAACTGGCTTTCCATAGGATGACAAGATGGCTGACCAGCATCCTTTCCGAAGTCATTGCGAGCACGTGCTTGCGCGCACGCCAGATTTGGCGCGACAGCTCCTTGAGCAAACACAGGCAGCCTTGCGCGCATCCAGCGCCGATATCGCCATGGCGCCGGACCGCAACCTCTTGTTCCAAGTGTCCGAGGCGGTGCAAACCCACAAAGGCAAACTAGAAGCCGCGTTTGAACAACAGGTTCAAAGCGAAGTGCGCACGGAACAGGCCATCCACGCCGAAAAGGCACCAGCCAGCACCAGCCAAGCCAACGCCCTGAATATCACGGAGTTGACCTTGGTCGATGAAGCTCAGGCTGAGCGCGAGATCGAGATATCACGCACCGTGCAACTGATTGACCTGAGCGCTGAATGGGAGCTACGCGAACTGCAGTCCTTCACAGCCATTTTGCAGGGTGAGCAAACCCTGAGAACCCACGCCAACCCATTCAGACCTGCGGTCTATGCACGCGCACTGAGTGAGGCCACGCGCAACCTGCCCTTGTCCAGCGGCGAGCGCGATATGTTGCTGCGCATCATGGGTCGCCAACTGGCCACGTTATTGCGTGCGCTGTATGCACAAGCATGCGAGCGGCTGCGTCAAATGGGTATCAAGCCACTGGCTTACCGTGCCGTGACGATACCCCGTCCCCAGCCGCCGGGTGCCATCAATGTCACACAACCGGGCGCCCTGCAGAGCCTGATCGGCCGTGTGGCGCAAGCCGGCAGCAACCCGCATCCAACAGATCAAGCTGCACTGCACATGTTGACGCGCCTATTCAAGCAAATCGACACAGACGAGGCATTGCAACCTGCTGTCAAAAATATGATCAGTATGCTGGCGCCGTCGGTGCTGCATGTCGCCACGCAAGACCCCCAACTGCTGAGATCCGACCGGCATCCGACTTGGCAATTGATCAACCAAGTAGCCGCCTATGCCAGCGGCTACAGCGAACCGGGTGACGCAGGCCTCACTGACTTTGCCGAGTTCCTCTCACCTCTTGTGCAGCGGCTGGCGCAAGACCCAGCACCCGACTCTCGCTTGTTTGATGACACGCTGGGTGACGTTCAAACATTCATTGAGCAACAAAGTCATGCACAGCTGCAAAACACCCAACACGCCATCTCTGAGCTTGAGGATGCCGACCACAGGCTGACCCTCCAACCCATGTTGCGTCAACAAGTCGAGCAACAATTGGCGCAGTCCACCATCAAAGGCAGCATCAAGGCATTCTTGTTAGGCCCGTGGGTGGACGTGTTAACGCATACCATGACAGACAGCAGCGACCCACAAGATGACGCCAACCTCATGTTGATCACGGTGGACGACTTGATCCAAAGCCTGCAGGCCCCAACCACCATGGCCGAACGTGATGCACTCAGACTGTCACTACCCGACCTGATCAAGCGACTACAACGCGGCATGGCGGTCATCAACATGCCCACGGATCAACAAACTGCCATCTTAGACAAACTGATGGGTGTTCACAGCCACCATCTGAGAGCAACACCTGCGCCAGTCAAGCCAAAGGCAGAACCATCCCCCGCAGAACTCGTACGCCAAATGAAGGCAGAGATGGCCCGCGATGAAACGACCTTACCGCCACCCCGCCCCGACCTTGACACCAATTTGGGCAGCCTACCGACCGTCCCCATGCTGTACGGCGACAACGCAGCCAACCTAGGCAGTGATTCAGCGCCAACACAATGGGTTGACACCTTGCGAAAAGGCATGTGGTGCAAGGTTTTGATGCAAGGCCAATGGACCACAGTGCACTTGCTGTGGGTCAGCGCGAACAGGCAGTTCTTCATGTTCACTAGCGACAAGCTTGGTCGTTTGCACTCGATGACGCGCAGCGCCTTGGTGCGTTTGCGCACAGAAGGACTGGCCACCGATTTAGAGGACCGCAGCCTGATGCAGCGGGCAGTGGACAGCATGCTACTTGAATTAGAAGACAGCGGAATGTGAGCACCATGTCACAGTATGCCCCCTTGATTAGCAGGCAACCCGACAAACACTCAAGCCTCAGCCAGGTCTGCCGTTAACAAGATCAGATTCAGAAAGTCCAAGATGAACACATTGCCTTTCATGCTGACACCAGGGCCCCACCATGGCCGGTGAGGACACATCACAAGCGTCCACCGACAACCTGCGCGTGCTGTTACGCGATGCCTCTGTTGTGCAAGCCAGCCAATACTTCAACGGCGAAGAGATCACCTTGATCGCCGCCCCCGAAAACCACAAGCTGGGGCAGGTT
This sequence comes from Aquabacterium sp., assembly GCA_030654395.1. Classification (GTDB taxonomy): domain Bacteria; phylum Pseudomonadota; class Gammaproteobacteria; order Burkholderiales; family Burkholderiaceae_C; genus Aquabacterium. The sequence continues at coordinate 414,369 of JAURXM010000132.1, read as the reverse complement.
CTCAAACGCTATATCGTGATGGTGCTGCTGACCAGCGCCGAGCTGCGTGTCGTGCTCAAAGTTCACTTCAACCCTGAGCAAATACGCGCCTACCGTTTGAGCAAAGGCTGTAGCGAGCAGAATTTGGTGGACAAGCAGTTGATCGACTTCATGAAGGAGTTCAGCAACCAAATGGGGGGGCGTGTGTGCCGGATATTTGATGCGCACCACATCGCCATGGGGATGAGCGTGCCTTTGTGCACCCGAGGCATCAACGAAATTTATGCTGACTACAAATTAGCCCAAGGCGCCTTGGCCAAATTTGGTGACTTCTGGCAACTAGATGGGCCCTTTGGATCGGTGTATTGCAGTTGCTACGTTGAGCTGACATCACCGCAAGATTTATCACATATCAAGCCAAGTGATGAACCTTCACAAGAAGGCGAGCTGGACTTCCTATGAGCAACCACAATGAACTACTGGCCTCGCACCGTGTGCTGTCCATGCTGGAGAGTGCTTGCGAATACAGCGAAAAAATAATCGACGATATCCCCAGTGTTTTTGCCGTTCTGAATCAAGACAACCGCATCATCAGGGCCAACAAAGCCTTCTGTGATTTGGTCGGCTGCTCAATGGAAGACGCTTTGCACTTGGATTTTGCTTCGTTTTTCAGCACTGAAAACCGCGCCATCTTGTTGCATCATTTCAATTATCTGCGCACCAGCCCCGACAGCGACACCCATGCCCGCTTCAAACTAGAGGTTGCCAGCGTCAGCGCCGACCAAACAGCCAAGCCCTTCTTTTGGCGCATCTTCAAGCCTGATCATGTCAGCGAGGCTGAAGGTCAAGTGATATCTATCATTGGCGATGACCTGTCCGGTCTGTACCAGTCCGAACTGAAGTTGATGAGCATTTTCTCCAGCATCCCGCTCGGGCTGATGGTCATGAACCGACACGGTTACATCACAGAAGTGCTATCAGAATATTGCCATGTCTTGCTCAACAAACGCACGCTGAATGGCGAGTCACTTCGGGAAGTCTTAATCACCGACAACCCGGATCTTCAAAGTGAAATCAGCGTCGCCTTCGACATGCTGCGTGATTGCACGGGCCAACCCGTTGAACAGTTCACCCGCAATGAAGCCTCATTCAATACGATCAGTCAGTTGAAGATTGCTGGCCTGAATGAGTACGGAAACTGGATTAAGACCCGCTTCCAGCCCATCATCAATGAAGGCCTTGTTGACCGCTACATGGTCATCATGGAAGACAACACCGGTAGCCAACTGGCCTTACAGCAAATTGAAAAAGCAGTGTTGCTTGGCAAACAAGCACAAGCCTTGTATGAGTGCGCCATCCGTGATCCGCTATCGGGCTTGTATACGCGCCTGTTCATGAACGACAGCATCAGCCGCTTGATCGCATCATCCAAAAGAGGCAACCTCAAAGAGCTGGCCATTGTCATGTTTGACATCGACAACTTCAAAAGTGTCAACGACACCTATGGCCATGGCGTCGGTGATCAGGTCATCAAAGAATTCGGTAACATCATCTTAAAAAGCACCCGCGACACAGATATTGCGGTGCGCTATGGCGGTGAAGAATTCATCTTGGCCCTGCCCAGCAACGACACTCATCCGCAAAGTGGGTACATCGTCGCTGAACGCATTCGCAAGAAGCTCGAACAGACTGAAATAGACGTGGGTGGCGGCAAAATGCTGCGCGTCACAACCAGTTGCGGCTTGTCTTTTTGCACAAGAAATGACACCCTGGATTCCGTGATAGTCAGGGCTGACAAATACTTGTACGCAGCCAAACAGAGCGGGAAAAACAAGGTGTGTTTTGAGTCTACAAATGCCGACGCACCAACACCGATTGAAGGGGGCGCACATGCCTAGAATTCTCGTTGTCGACGATGCCAAGACCATGCGTGACACCTTAAAAGACCTGCTGATACCGCAAGGGTTTGAGGTCGTTGAGGCAGAAAACGGCGAGCAAGGGCTGGAAATGATGGCCGCCCATGCGATCGATCTGGTCATCTCTGACCTCAACATGCCGGGCATGGACGGCCTCACGATGTGTGGGCACATCAAGACGCAGGGCTACACCACGCCCATTTTCATGTTGACCACACAAACAAGCCCGGAGCTGAAAGCACAAGCCAAAACCTGTGGTGTGCTTGCATGGATCGTCAAGCCGCACAAAGACGATGTCCTGTTACAGGGCATCCGCAAAGTACTGAAGATGACCTGATGGGCCAAGAGCGGCCAAGCCGCCCAGCCACCTTAATCGCTAGAAACCGGTGCCACCGTCCATTGTTGGCGCACTTCGCCCTCACCATTGACGCTCTCTAGGTGCACGGGGAAGCCCCACAGCCGCGCCACGTGCTTGAGTACCTCGCGGCTACCATCAGCCAAAGGTCGGCTGTTGTGCTGGGTATGGCGCAAGGTCAACGACCGGTCACCACGCAGGTTCACACTCCACACTTGGATATTGGGCTCACGCGAGCTCATATCGTATTGACGTGACAGTGCTTCACGCAAGGCGTGGTAACCACTTTCATCATGGATGGCACTGACCTCGTATTCGCTTTCTTCTTCATCATCGCGAATAGCAAAAAGACGGAAGTCCCGCATGACCTTGGGCGACAGGTACTGGCCGATGAAGCTCTCATCTTTGAAGTTGCGCATCGCATACTCCAAGGTCGGCAGCCACGCATAGGCCTTAGGATCTGCGCCCTCGGCTGAGCCCGCAAAATCAGGGAACCAACGCCTGTCCTCTTCGGTTGGCTTCTCACAAATGCGCTTGAGGTCTGTGTACATCGCAAACCCAAGCGCATACGGATTGAGACCACTGTAAGCACGGTGCCCAACAGGCGGCTGAAACACGACGCTGGTGTGCGACTGCAGCCACTCGATCATCATGCCATCGCTCAGATGGCCGTCGTCATACATGGTGTTGAGCAAGGTGTAATGCCAGAAAGTGGCCCAGCCTTCATTCATCACCTGTGTCTGGCGCTGCGGGTAGAAGTACTGCGCCACCTTGCGCACGATGCGCACAATCTCGCGCTGCCATGGCTCCAGCAGCGGCGCGTGTTTCTCGATGAAGTAAAGCAGGTTCTCTTGAGGCTCCGCAGGGAAGCGGCGCACCGCGTCTTCCTCAGGGCGATCCGCTCGACGAGGTAGCGTGCGCCACAGGTCATTGACCTGCTGCTGCAGATAGCTTTCGCGCTCTTCACGGCGTGCCAGCTCTTTATCCAGCGACAACTTACCTGGCCTGCGATAGCGGTCTACCCCATGATTCATCAGCGCATGACAAGAGTCCAGCAAGGCCTCGACCTCGTCGATGCCATGGCGCTCCTCGCACTGGGCCACGTAGTTCTTGGCGTAAACCAAGTAATCAACGATAGAGCCCGCATCCGTCCACATCCTGAACAGATAGTTGCCTTTGAAAAAACTGTTGTGACCATAGGCCGCATGCGCAATCACCAAAGCCTGCATGGCCAAGGTATTTTCTTCCATCAGGTAGCTGATGCAGGGGTTCGAGTTGATGACGATCTCGTACGCCAAGCCCATGAAGCCACGGCGGTAATTTTTCTCGGTCGCGATGAACTCTTTGCCATACGACCAGTGCCTGTAGTTCACAGGCATACCGACGCTGGCGTAGGCATCCATCATTTGTTCAGCCGTGATGATCTCAAGCTGATTGGGATAAGTGTCGAGCTTAAAACGCTCGGCCGTCGCCCGGATCACATCGTGGTATTGCTCAATCAGCTCGAACGACCAGTCAGACGGGCCTGGTAGTTGATGGCTTTGAAGCTGTGCACTCATGCGCCCACCCCTTCCTTCTTGAACAACTCGCGGAACACCGGGTAAATCTGCGATGCGTCCAGCACCTTGCGCATCGCAAACTGCTTGTGCGTCTCACTCAACTGCAGGTATTCATCCCACAAGTTCTGCTCGGTTTGCGCCACTTGCACATAGGCAAAATAACGCACCAAGGGCAAAATTTTGTCAGCCAACAATTCGCGGCAACGGCTAGAGTCATGGTGCCAATTGTCACCATCGCTGGCTTGGGCCACGTACAGGTTCCACTCGCTCGTGGGGTAGCGTGTCTGGATGATTTCATCGAGCAACACCAAGGCGCTTGACACCACTGTGCCCCCCGTCTCAGTCGCATGGAAGAACTCTTCCTCGGTCACCTCTTGGGCCTGCGTGTGATGTCGGATGAACACCAATTCAATCTTGTCGTAGTGCCGCGTCAAGAACAAATACAGCAGAATAAAAAAGCGTTTCGACAACTCCTTGCGCTGCTCGTCCATTGAGCCGGACACGTCCATCACGCAGAACATCACGGCCTTGGTGGTCGGCACCGGCTGCTTGACTCTGTTGCGAAACCGCAGGTCAATCGGGTCGAGAAACGGAATAGCTTTGACCCGTCCACGCAGGTGGGACAAACGCGCTTCGATCTCTTCGATCTCGGCGGCATGCTTTTGCACCAAGGCTGCATCACCCGTTGCGTCCTCACTGCGCAGCACGAGCAAACGCGCTTGCAGCTCTTCGATTTCGCGGCGTGACGAGGCGCCCAGCGCAATACGACGCCCCAATGCGCCGCGCATCGACCGCACCACATGCAAGGCACTCGGCGTGCCGTCATTGGAGAAGCCAGCGCGGTGACTCTTCCACTCAGGTACTTCGGCCAAAGCCGTGCGAACCATATTGGGCAAAGCCAAATCCTCAAAGAAGACCTGCATGAACTCTTCTTTGCTCAGAGAGAAGACGAAGTCATCCTCGCCCTCGCCCGAATCGCTCGCATCGCCTGAGCCACTGCCCTTGCCACCACCGCCGGGTGGTCTCTCGATGCGGTCACCCTTGACGTAGTCCTTGTTACCGGGGTGAATCACCTCACGTATGCCGCCTTGCCCGTGGCTGAAAATGGGCTCGGTCAGGTCGCGCTTGGGAATGGTGATGTCCTCACCTTTTTCGAGGTCGCGGATGCTGCGGCCATTGATGGCACGCTGCACCGCTTCCCGAACCTGATCCTTGTGTCGACGTAGAAAGCGCTCTCGGTTGCCGATGGACTTGTTCTTGCCCGCCAGCCTTCGGTCAATGATGTGTTGCCGCATCGGGATTCCGTTTCTGCACGTTCTAGTGGATACTGTGTGCCGGTAGCTGGGCTCAGATCAAGACGACTTGCGAACCCGCAGATACCACTCGCACAGCAGGCGAACTTGCTTGGCCGTATAGCCCTTTTGCACCATCCGATTGACGAAGTCCTCGTGCTTTTTGACTTCATCGTTGCTGGCCTTGGCGTTGAAGCTGATGACCGGCAACAACTCTTCGGTGTTGCTGAACATCTTCTTCTCGATCACCACGCGCAGCTTCTCGTAGCTGGTCCACAAAGGATTCTTGCCGCCATTGTTGGCACGTGCCCGCAACACGAAGTTGACGATCTCATTGCGGAAATCCTTCGGGTTGGAGATGCCCGCAGGCTTTTCGATCTTCTCCAACTCGCCGTTCAGCGAGGCGCGGTCGAAGATTTCGCCCGTGTCCGTGTCGCGGTATTCCTGGTCCTGTATCCAGTAATCGGCATAGGTCACATAGCGATCGAAGATGTTCTGCCCATACTCGGAGTAGCTCTCCAGATACGCGGTTTGAATCTCCTTGCCAATGAACTCGGCATAGCGCGGCGCCAGCGACTCCTTGATGTAGGAGATGTACTTTTGCTCCGTTTCAGGCGCGAACTGCTCACGCTCGATCTGCTGCTCCAACACGTACATCAAATGCACCGGATTGGCCGCAACCTCCATGCTGTCAAAGTTAAACACGCGGGAAATGATCTTGAACGCAAAGCGTGTGGAGATGCCACTCATGCCCTCGTCGACACCCGCGTAGTCACGGTACTCTTGAATGGACTTGGCCTTGGGGTCGGTGTCTTTGAGGTTTTCGCCGTCATACACCTGCATCTTGCTGAACAGGCTGGAATTTTCAGGCTCCTTTAGGCGCGTGAGAATGGCAAACTGGCTCATCATTTTGAGCGTGCCAGGGGCGCATGGTGCTTTTGACAAAGACGATGTGCGCACCAGCTTTTCGTAGATCTTGATCTCCTCAGACACCCTCAGGCAATACGGCACCTTGACGATGTAGATGCGGTCCAAGAAGGCTTCATTGTTCTTGTTGTTGCGAAACGCCTTCCACTCACTCTCATTGGAGTGGGCCAGCACCACACCGTCAAACGGGATCGCACCGAAGCCTTCCGTGCCTTTGTAGTTGCTCTCTTGCGTGGCCGTCAGCAAGGGGTGCAGCACCTTGATGGGCGCCTTGAACATTTCAACGAACTCCAGCAAGCCTTGGTTGGCCAAGCACAGACCGCCTGAGTAGCTGTAAGCATCAGGGTCATCCTGCGCATAAGTTTCCAGCTTGCGGATGTCAACCTTACCGACCAAGGCGCTGATGTCTTGGTTGTTCTCGTCACCAGGCTCCGTCTTGGCAATACCCACCTGCTTGAGGATGCTCGGATAGCGTTTGATGACCCTGAACTTGCGGATATCACCGCCGAATTCTTCCAGACGCTTGACCGCCCAAGGGCTCAAGATGCGCTGCAGGTAGCGGCTGGGGATGCCGTATTCTTTTTCAAGGATGGGGCCGTCTTCGTTGGGCTCAAACAAACCCAACGGTGACTCATTAACTGGCGAGCCCTTGATAGCGTAGAAAGGCACTTTTTCGGCCAGCAGTTTGAGTCGCTCGGCAATCGAGGACTTGCCGCCGCCCACCGGGCCCAGCAAATACAAAATCTGCTTCTTTTCTTCCAAACCCTGTGCGGCATGACGGAAGTAGCTCACCACCTGCTCGATGGCGTCTTCCATGCCATAGAACTCTTCAAATGCAGGATAGAGCTTGATCACCTTGTTGGTGAAGATGCGGGACAAGCGCGGGTCATTGCGCGTGTCAATCATCTGCGGCTCACCGATGGCTTGGAGCATGCGCTCAGCCGCCGTGGCATAGGCCGACTTGTCTGTTTTACAGATCTCGAGGTACTCCTCGAGGGTGAATTCTTCTTCGCGGGTCCGCTCATAGCGAGCGGCGAAGTTGCTGATCACGTCCATAAAGACCTCCGTCACATCGATTTACGCCATCGATGCTTCGTGATCTGCCGGTGCGTCCGTAAGGTGACCCGGCGCGACCACACAAGCATCGCCTTAACACCCAAGATCGCTGAAATCACCCACCTACAAAACCCGAACTAGACAGGGATTCACAGGCCTGTTTAACGATCTCGTTGACACCTATCTTGCACCTTTTTCTGATACCGCGTGCTGCACGAACACAACAAGGCACGGTTTCACCGAATTCGTACCCTGATGCCGCTACATATTGCTGGTCGCACGCACTTCTTCCATGCTGGTAATGCCTGATATGACCTTCTCTATGCCATCTTGCCGCAGGGTGCGCATCCCCTCTCGCAAGGCTTGGTTCTGCAATTCATCTGCGCGCACACCGTTTTGAATCATCCGGCGGATCTCACGGCTAACGGACAACAACTCATGGATGCCCGCACGGCCCTTGTAGCCCGTGTTGTTGCACTGAGGGCAGCCTGTATTGGTGTGGGTCATCAACACCCCGCCCTGCCCCAGACGTTGCTGCCAGTCGGCCAACAAGCGCTCGCGTGAGAGCGCCTCTTCACCTTTAGGAAACAAGTGCAGATACTCGCTGAGCATCTCTTCAATTTGATCAGGCGAGGCTGGCTCAGACGACCTGCAACCGGTACACAAACGACGGACCAAGCGCTGAGCCAACACCACCAATAAGGAGTCGGCAAAATTGAACGGGTCCATGCCCATGTCCAACAAACGTGTGACTGTTTCAGGTGCACTGTTGGTATGCAAGGTCGACAGCACCATGTGCCCAGTCAAGGAGGCCTCAATGCCCATGCCCGCTGTCTCAGCATCGCGCATTTCACCCACCATGATCACATCCGGATCAGCGCGCAAAAAAGCACGCAAGGCTTTGGCAAACGTCCAGTCTATTTTGGTATTGACCTGAACCTGCCGCAATCCGGGCTGGGTGATTTCAACCGGGTCTTCTGCCGTCCAAATCTTGCGCTCAGGCACGTTGATAAAACTCAAGGCAGAGTGCAGTGTGGTTGTCTTGCCTGAGCCTGTCGGGCCTACGCACAAAATCATGCCGTATGGGCGCTCCAGTGCACCCTTAAGCCTATCCAAATTGACAGGGCTCAAGCCAATTTTATCCAGAGGCAAAGGCCGTGCGGAACTCAAAATCCGCATCACCACATCTTCTAATCCGTTGTTAGTCGGGATGGTGGCAACGCGCAACTCCAGCCGGTATTGGGGCACAAAACGCGCGAAATTGATCTTGCCATCTTGCGGCTTGCGACGGTCCGATATATCCAGATCACACATGATCTTGATGCGGGCAATCATGGCGCTGCGGTAGTTGTGAGGCAGCTCTAGATACGGCACCAAAACCCCGTCTTTGCGAAACCGGATTTTGATTTTCTCCCGCCCGGGATAGCTCTCGATATGGATGTCCGACACGCCTTGCGTATAGGCCTCCACGATCATGGTGTTGATCAGCCTAACCAAAGAGTTATCGCTCTGCTCAATAGGCCGGTCTTCATCTTGCCGGGATTTATCCAACCCCTCTTTCTCAAGATCTTCAACCAGTTTGCCTGAATCGACCGGATCCATCTCCAAATTGGGCTCGGCAAAAGAAGCAAACATCACAGACGTGACGTCGGCCCCGAGCTTGGCATAGGCATCGCGTATGGCCCACTCCAGCTGACTCTGCAGAGCCAGTACAGGCACGATCTTGCACTGCGTGATGAACTCCAACTCAGACAGGACCACGCGCTTGCTGGGGTCTTCCACGGCCACGATCAGCGTGGTGTCTCGCAACAGCAAAGGCGCCACCAACAAACGGGCGGCCACCGTGAATGGCACCTTATTCAAGGCATCCGGATCGGCTGGGAATTTATCCAAATCAACCAAAGGGTAGCCCATTTTGCGCGCCAAGGCATTGAGCAAATCTTGACGCGAAACCATCCCCAGACGCACCAACAACTCACCAAGGGGCACCGTGCGGTCCGTCTGCTGCTGGCTGAGCGCGTCGTGCAACTGATCCTCTGTGATCAGGTTCATGGCGATCAATGCCTCGCCAATGCGCACCATGGGCATGCGACTTTGCTGGGCAATGGCCTCCAGCAACTGCGTCTGTGTGACCACTTTTTGGGTCAACAAAATGTCACCGAGCTTTTGGATACGCAGGCCTTGTTGCACTTCTACAGCGTGGTCCACCTGGGCCACGGTCAATGCCTTGTCTGCGACCAAGGCTTGGCCAATCAAAGGGCCGAACTCGACGCCGGCTATGGCCTCGGTCGGCACAAACATGCGTTTGACCGTGCCGTAGTCGTTCGCAGGCGGGAACAAAAACAAGCCGTAATCGTTTTCAACATAGCCAATGGTGTCGCCCTCGAGCATGCCACCGGCTACCAAGTGAATCCGGTAGACAACCACAGGTCGTTTTGCCAGCATGCCCGCGTGGTGATGTTCGGATTCAAGATCGTCATCTGCGTCCATCGGCGCCAGCGTGCGGGTCAGCACAATAGAGCGGAACTGGCTGAAGCGCAGGGGCATGGTTGTGCGCGCAGGCGGCACCTGAATGTGCGCAACACGCTCGGTTGGCACGAAAAAGTTCAACCTCGCTTGCATCGTCCGATCGTTCAGCCCCACGACCTCGCAAGGCTCATGCTCTTGCTGTGCTCGCGCAGCTGGATAGGTGGCAAACGGTGGCGTGGGCCAGCGAAAAGCGCCATCATCAAGGTCGCCAGACACGGTTTGACCAAACGAAGCCAATGGCTCTGGGTCTTCACTAAAATAGGGTGTATCAGACATGACGATCCTTGCATCCGGGCTCCAAAAGCTGCACCCGGTGGTGATTGCCATGCTATGAAAATCACGGCAAGATGATCAGCACAAAAAGAGGGGAAACGCCCTCCATTGCCATGTCGATGACAATATTGTCAGCATGAGTGTCAGATTTTGGCAAGTTGCACGACCAAACATCAAACGCAGACTTTCATGCGTTATTTTTGTCAACCTCAGCATTCCTCAACTTGATTCACAAGGACGCACCATGAACCAACGCCAACTGCTCTCCACTGCCCTGTCATCCGTACTGGCACTGGGTTTACTGCACACCCCCAGCGCCCACGCTCAAGCCAGTGCCAAAGACAAGGAAAAGTGCTACGGCGTGTCCAAGGCGGGTGAGAACAGTTGCTCTAACTTGTCCGGCAGCCACGCCTGCGCAGGCGAGGCCAAGAAAGACAACTCACCAGAGGACTGGAAGCTGGTCGCCAAAGGCACGTGCGCGAAACTGGGCGGCTTGAGCAATGAACAAGCCAAAGCCGCTGCTGCCAAGGCTGCGGCCAAGTAACAGCAAAAGCAAAGCTAAAACCATGGCACCGATGCCCCAAGCAGCTGGATCGATCTCCATGGTCGGCATCGGGCTGAGGCAGGCGCATGCACAAGCGCTGCGTGCGAGCCTGCCGCCGCTGGGTTTTTTGGAAGTCCACTCCGAAAACTTCTTCACCGACGGCGGCCCCAACCTGCGGGCCTTGTCTGACTTGGGCACACACTACCCCATCAGCTTGCATGGCGTTGGTTTGTCCTTGGGATCAGCCTCAGGCATCGATTTGACCCACTTGGACAAACTGGCCAGATTGGTTGAACGAATCAACCCCGTACGGGTATCAGACCACGCCAGTTTTGCACGCGTAGCCCCCTTGGGCCTGCCTGCGGTTCACGCCAGCGATTTGTTACCTGTGGCCTTAACAGAGGCGTCTTTGTCTATTTTGGTGGGCAACATCCAGCAGGTACAAGATCGCCTTCAGCGGCCCATCTTGATCGAAAACCTGTCCGCCTACATGGCGTACAGCGATGACCTCATTCCCGAGGTTGACTTCTTGGTCAGCGTGTGTCGCCAAAGCGGCTGCCAACTGTTGCTGGACCTGAACAACCTCATCGTCAACGGCCTCAACCGTGTTCGCCGTGCGGGTTGGCACACGTCATCTGCACCCACGGATAACACACAGTCTCTGGCCATGGCCCGTGCACAGGCCTTGGACTTTGTTTGGCAATTGCCCGTGGGCATGGTGGGGCAAATCCACTTGGCTGGATTCCGCTGGCCTGAGCAAGCAGACCGCTTGGTCATTGATGATCACAGCCAACGAGTCAGCGCAACAGGCTGGGACGTGTATGAACAAACCATTGAGCATCTGGGCGCCTTGCCGACCCTGATTGAGTGGGATGTCGACATTCCCCCTTTGGCTGTGCTGCTTGACGAGGCCAGGCTGGCCGCGAACACCATTGCCCGCATCACAGACAGCCCTGAGAGCGACGCCGATCAATGGGGTAGCGAGTGAGCAGGCAAGCAGAAACAGAACGCCAGCTGGCCGTGATGGATGCTTGGCGCAGCACGCTACCAAGCGCCAGCACATTGGACAACCAGCAAGCCTGTTGGCCTGCGATTCAAGCGGCCAAACTGGCCACCGATGCCGCCGGTTTGCGTGCATACCAACTCAACGCACAAGCCACGTCACAGCGGGTACTGGCCAGCACCTACCCCACCATGGCCGCCATGCTGGGCACCGATACGCTGGACATGTTGGCTAGATTGCTTTGGCAGACGCAACCGCCCAACTGCGGTGATCTGGGTCAATGGGGAGGCCATCTGGCGGACTTGCTCAACAGCCACCCTGATCTTCAAGACTGGCCCTGGTTGGCCGACAGCGCCCGACTCGACTGGGCTGTGCACCTGAGCGAGCGCGCCCACGACACCACCGTAGACACGGACAGCCTTCAACGGCTAGGAGACACCGCACCACAAAACCTCAGACTGCACCTTCAGCCACATGTCCACATACTGACATCAGCATGGCCTGTTGCCAGTTTATGGACCGCACACCGGCTCGACAGCCCGCAGCAAGAGGATGCAGCCAGATCAGCCTTGCAGGCAGGGTCGGGCGAAACCGCCGTGGTCTGGCGACACGATTGGCATGGGCAAGTACAGGTACAAGGCCTGCCAGCGCCTGTGGCTGCGTGGATGCAACAAGTCGCAGGTGAGCACGATCTGGCCACGCTGTTGAATCAAGCTGATGGCGACTTTGACTTCACCGCTTGGTTGACCGAAGCCCTCACCAAGGGTTGGCTGTGGCGGATCACCTCAGCGCCCTAGCTGTCAAAAATCGTTAGGGCGGAAGCTGATTTCCATCAGTGGCTGAACCCGCCCGCTCTCATCGGCAGGCAGCACCTCTGTGCGCTCGATGGCGCGCAGGACAGCCGTATCAAATGACGGCACACCCGATGAGGTCAACAGCTTGCGAGAGATGATGCGCCCGTCAGGCGCGCAACGAACCTCAACCACCGCTTGAGGGTTACCTGCGACGCTGTCCGTGAACAGGATATTGGGCTTGATGCGTGCCCTGATCCGCCCGATGTACGAGGCACTCGGGCCGGCCGAAGGACTTGGCGTGCCCAAACTACCCAAATCCGACATCATGCGTTGCAGCTTGTCCTTGCGCTGGCGCTCGGCTTCCAGCACGGCACGCTCAATCACATCGGGCTGGTTCGATTTAACGGTTGTGGGCTTGGTCACTTTAACTGGCGCAGGCTTGACAACGGCCACCTTAGGCGGCGCGCTCTCGAACACCTCAACCGGCTCTCGGTGCTTGATCTTTTTGGGCTCTTTAGGTTCTTTGGGTTCTTTTTTGTGGGGCTTCTTGGCCACGACCAAGTCGGGGATGGGCTCAGGAGCTGGTGGCTCTGGCTCAAACACCGGTGGCACAGGCGCTTCAGGCTGAGGCTCGACCGTTGGTGGCGGTGGCTGCACCTCAGTCACCGCTATTTTGGGGATCTCCGCCCAGACCTCGGCTTCAATCGGCTGAGGCGGGTGACTTTTCCATCGCACCCCCACCGTCAAAGCAGCCAGCAGCATCAAATGCACACCGACGGCCAGCGCCAAGCTAGGCACCCACCCGTCTGATGTGCGTGGGCGCAAGCCCTGACCGCCGGCCGTGCCCATATCCACAGATGCAGCGGCGGCGTTCACGACTCAACCGCCGTTGGTACGCACAGACAGGCCAACGCGTGCCACGCCCGCTTTTTGCAGGATGTCCATGACATGCACCACGGCGTCATAACGCACGTCTTTGCTGGCGCTGATGATCACCGGAACCGCATTGGGGCCACCCGCTGCCTCATCTTGCAAAGGTTTGACACGTGCAGCCAAATCAGACACCGCCAAGGTATCAACGTCCTTTTGGTTCACACGCAAACGCACACGGTCACCGTCCTCCAAGACCACTTCAACCACTTTTTCAGGTGCCTTGCGAGCCTTGCCCACGCTAGGCAAGTCAACCACACCCGTAGGCAACAAGGGGGCGCTGACCATGAAGATGATCAACAAAACCAGCATGACGTCGATGAACGGCACCATGTTGATCTCGTTGCGTGTGCGGCGGCGGCGCCCTCCCCCGCGTGCATTGAGTTCAGCCACGCTTAACGCCCCTGCTGCGCCGCACGGCCAGCATCGGTCGACGGCTGAGCAGGGTTGGCCTGCACCGTATTGCGCGCCAAGATGTTGGAGAACTCTTCAATGAAGGACTCCATCTGCGTGGCGATGCGGTCGATGCTGCGCGCAAAATTGTTATAAGCCAGCACAGCAGGAATCGCCGCAAACAAACCAATGGCCGTGGCAACCAAGGCCTCAGCAATGCCAGGCGCCACATTGGCCAGTGACACTTGCTGCATATTGGCCAAGCCAGTGAACGCGTGCATGATGCCCCATACGGTGCCAAACAGCCCCACATAAGGCGACACAGAGCCGACCGAGCCCAGGAAGTCCAACCGAGATTCAATCACATCCATCTCGCGTTGGTAGCTGGCACGCATGGCACGGCGTGCGCCATCAAGCAAGGTAGATACGTCGGCCACACGACGCTCACGCAGCTTCATGAATTCGCGCATACCCGCAGCAAAAATCCGCTCTTGGGGTGACACAGGCCCGTTGCCTCTGGATGCGTCTTGAAACAACTCTTGCAGGGTGCGCCCAGCCCAAAACTCGCGGTCAAACTCTTCGTTGTCATCGCGTACACGCTTGAGGCCGATGACTTTACTGAAAATCACGCTCCAGCTTGCCAATGACACGGCCAGCAACAAGAGCATCACGATTTGCACCACTACGCTGGCATGCAGCACCAAGGTGATGATGGACAAGTCTTGATTCATGAATGCGCAACCTCCGGCAACCTGAATTGGTACCTGTCGCCATTATCCGGGGGATTTACCCAACTTACAAAAAGTCGGGGGACTGGACTGCATGCAAGGCAACCTGCTGCCCGCCCTCGCGGTCGGTTAAACGCAACCACCACACAGCACCCTTGCGCACCGACCAAGCCAAGTCCTGCCCCGTTAGCAAGCGGGCAGCCAGCAGACCCAAAGTCGGCTGATGTCCCACGATCACCACCGTGTCCTTCAGGGTGGGCCAACATGCTGCCGCCCACAAATCGTCAACCGACGCCTGAGGGTTGATCTCCTGCACGGTGTGAAAGGGCCTACCCAAAGCCTTGGCCGTTTGCTGCGTGCGTTTGGCCGGACTAGCCAGTACACGTACTGTGCCGGGCAAACGCTTGTTGAGCCATTTGGCCATTTGATCAGCTTGGTGTGAGCCCTTGCGTGTCAACTCACGCGCCATGTCCTGATTCATGTCGGTGGACAAGGCCTGCGCTTGGGCATGTCGCCACAAAATCAAATCCATTGTGGACTCAACACACGGCCCGATGGCGAGCCATCAGCGCTTGCTGCGCACTGAACCCATCTTGTGACACACGCTCGTATCGACCATCACTGAGCAAGCGCCAAGCGTCCAAGCCATCCATCAAATAAGGCACAAGGCATTCGTCGATCACGCGTTGACGCAGCGTCGTGTCTCGCACGGGCCAAGCTACCTCGATACGCCGCGTCATATTGCGGTTCATCCAGTCGGCACTAGACAGGTAAAGCGCCTCATTCGCCTCACCATCGCCCCATCGGAAGTACAAAATGCGCGTGTGCTCTAGCATGCGCCCCACCACCGAACGCACCCGGATGTTATCCGTCAAGCCATCGATGCCTGGCGGCAAAACACAAGCACCACGGACGATCAAATCAATGCTGACACCTGCCTGCCCCGCTTCGATCAATGCCTCAATCAAAGGCCCATCGGTCAACGAGTTGAGCTTGAGCACAATGCGCGCCGACTTACCAGCTTGGGCCGCATCGGCCACCTTGCGAATCAGCTTGATTTGCTGATCCTGCATGCTAAAGGGCGCCAACAGAAGTTGCCGAGCCGATCGTTGCTGCGTCAGGCTCGACAGCTGGCTGAAAATCATGTCCACATCACCCGTCAACTCTAGGTTGCTGGTGAGGTAACCCAGATCGGTGTACAGCTGCGCGGTCTTAGGGTTGTAATTACCCGTTGACAAGTGCGCATAGCGGCGCAGGCGCCCGCCCTCTCGGCGTGTGATCAGCATCATCTTGCCGTGGGTCTTGAGGCCCACAATGCCGTACACGACCTGGGCACCCAGCGCCTCTAGCCGCTCAGCCCAGTTGATGTTGGCCTCTTCGTCAAAGCGGGCCTTTAACTCCACGACAGCCAGCACTTCTTTGCCACGGCGCACGGCCTCTAGCAGCAACTCCATCAACACAGACTCGCTGCCTGTGCGGTAGATGGTTTGCTTGATGGCCAACACATCAGGGTCGTAAACAGCTTCACGCAGGAAACCCACTACAGCGTCGAAAGACTCAAACGGGTGGTGCAGCAAGCAGTCATGGTGACGCAGGTATTCAAACATGCCGCCGCTCTGGGGCAGGCACTCAGGCCAACCAGCTTGGTACGGCTCGAAACGCAAGTTATCTGCATTGATTTGGTCAATCAACTGCGTGAGGCGCACCAAGTTGACCGGGCCATTGACTCTGAACAAAGCTTGTTGGTTCAGGCCGAATTGCTCCAGCAAAAAGCCAGACAGATCGTCCGGGCAATTGAATACCACCTCAAGACGCACAGACTGACCGAACTGACGTGTGCTCATTTTTGAGCGCAGGGCTTGACGCAAATCGGTGACATCGTCTTCGTCGACATCGATGTCCGAATCCCGGGTCAGGCGAAACTGCGAAAAAGCCTTGATCTCTCGGCCAGCAAACAACTCCTCCAGATGAGAGCGGATGATGCTGGACAGCAACACGAAGGCTTGCTTGCCTCCTGAAATCGCATCGGGCAGGCGAATAACCCGGGGCAGCACGCGTGGAATGCGCACGATGGCGATGTCGTTATCTCGACCAAAAGCGTCGCGACCACCCAAACGCACAATGAAATTGAGCGTCTTATTGGCGACCTGAGGAAAGGGGTGAGAAGGGTCTAGGCCAATAGGTACCAGCAAAGGCTGAACCTGTTTGTGAAAGAAATTAGCAACCCACTCGCGTTGCTCGGCATTGCGGTGCGCGTGGTTGAGGATGAAAACACCAGCCTCGCGCAGTGCCGGACCGAGCACTTCGTTGAAAATTTGATACTGGTCGTCGACCAACTGGTGGGCCTCTTTGGCCACATCAGCAATGTACTGGGGGCCAATGCCCGTACCGCGTGTGCGGGATGCTTCGAGCACGTCGGCGTAACGCACCTCAAAGAACTCGTCCATATTCGATGAGACGATACAGATATAGCGCAAACGCTCAATCAGCGGAACGTCCTCGCGCTGGGCCTGTGCAAGCACCCTGCGGTTGAACTCCAAGATGGCCTGTTCACGGCTCAACAATTTCACACCAGAAATGCCAGACACCTGAGGACGCGCTCCATTTAAACCCACAGTTTATGACTCAACCCATGTCTGAATGATGACACAGGCCTCTTAGTGCGCAGACTCCCAATTCGTGCCAAAGCCGACTTCAGCCAACAAGGGCACACGCAACTGAGCCACCTCGGCCATCAGACGTGGCACTTCGGTGCGCACCCAATCCAATTCGGTCTCGGGCACTTCAAAAACCAGTTCATCGTGCACCTGCATGATCATCAAGGTGGCCTTTTGCTGCGCATCGAGTTGATCCTGAACCGCCACCATGGACAGCTTGATCAAATCGGCGGCCGTGCCCTGCATCGGCGCATTGATGGCGGCTCGTTCAGCACCTGCGCGGCTGGGACCATTGGCGCTGTTGATCTCGGGCAACCACAGGCGCCTGCCAAACACCGTTTCGACATAACCCTGGGACTTGGCGATGGCACGGGTTTCATCCATATAGCGCTTCACACCGGGGTAGCGCGTGAAGTAGCGCTCAATATAGGCCGATGCCGCTGAACGCTCAATGCCCAGGTTTTGCGCCAAGCCAAAGGCGCTCATGCCGTAGATCAAGCCAAAATTGATCACCTTGGCATAGCGGCGCTGCTCGCTGCTGACCTCAGTCGGCGTCACCCCGAAGATCTCACTGGCGGTCGCACGGTGCACGTCCTGCCCCTCGGCAAAGGCACGCAGCAGATTCTCATCTTCGGAGATGTGCGCCATGATGCGCAGCTCAATTTGCGAATAGTCGGCCGAGACGATGACATGACCGGGTGGCGCAATGAAGGCCTCACGGATGCGGCGACCCTCTGCCGTGCGCACCGGGATGTTCTGCAAATTGGGGTCGTTGCTGGACAGGCGACCCGTGACAGCCACGGCTTGCGCATAATTGGTATGCACCCGGCCCGTCTCGGAGTTGATCATCAAGGGCAGCTTGTCTGTGTAGGTCGACTTGAGCTTGGCCATGCTGCGGTAGGCCAAGATGCGCGCAGGCAGGGGGTAGTCCTCCGCCAGTTTTTCCAGCACTTCTTCGTTCGTGGATGGCGCACCGGATGCGGTCTTTTTGACCACTGGCAGGCCTTGCTTGACGAACAAGATTTCGCCAATCTGTTTGGGCGATCCGAGGTTAAAGGGCTGGCCTGCAAGCTCGTAAGCCTCTTGCTCCAGCACCAAAATGCGCTGTCCTAACTCATGGCTTTGCTGCGCCAGCAAGGCACGATCGATCAGCACCCCGTTGCGCTCAATGCGCTGCAAGACACGCGAGGCGGGCATTTCAAAACGCTCGTAAATGTCACGCAAACCGGGCTCGGCCTCTAGCTGTGGCCACAAGGTTTGGTGCACATGCAAGGTCAGGTCACTGTCTTCGCTGGAATAGGTCGATGCGACATCAACAGCCACCTGCGCAAACGGAATCTGCTGCGCACCCTTGCCTGCGACATCTTCATAACTCAGGCCGCTGCGCCCTGTAAAGCGCTGCGCCAAACTGGCCAAATTGTGTGGCCGGTGCGCTTCCAGCACATAGCTTTGCAGCATCGTGTCGTGCGCATATCCACGCATGACGATGCCATGGTTGGCCACCACATGGGTGTCGTACTTGATGTTCTGGCCGACCTTGGCACGCGTGGCGTCCTCCAGCCAAGGTTTGAGCTTGGCCAACACCTCATCCAGCGGCAATTGAACGGGCGCATCAGGGCCTTCGTGGCGCAGTGGGATGTAGCAGGCCTGCCCCACTTTGTCTGAAAAGCTCAAGCCTACGATGCGGGCTTTCAGGGGCTCTAATGAATCAGTCTCGGTATCAAAAGCGACCAGGTCGGCCGCTTGGATACGGGCGAACCACTGATCAAATGCAGGCCAATCTAGGATGGTGTCGTAGTGGGCGTCAAACTGACTCGGGGTGGCCTCGGGCACGTCCATGCTTGCTGTTGGTGCTTCGGCTTCACCACCAAACAAGTCACCTGTGTCACTGGGCTTGCGGGCTTTGGTGGGCTTATCAGCCTGAGGTGCTTTGCCGCCCAGCTTTTTTTCAAGCTCTGCGCGGGCGCCGCGAAAGCCAAACCGTGTGTAGAAATCCAACAAGCCGCGTTGATCTGGGTCTTTGAACGCCAGCGCATCGAGCGAAGGCCACTCGGGCACATAACCCGTGAGATCGCAGTCCAGCTTGACGGTGATGAGTTTGCGCCCCTGAGGCAGCCAGTCCAAAGCCTTGCGCAGGTTCTCGCCCACCACGCCTTTGATGCCGTCGGCTGCGGCCATCACGCCTTCTAGCGTGTCATGTTCGGCCAGCCACTTCACAGCCGTCTTGGGACCGACCTTTTCAACGCCCGGTACGTTGTCTACCGTGTCGCCGATCAAGGTCAAGTAGTCGATGATGCGATCAGGGGGCACACCAAATTTTGCCTGCACGCCGGGGATGTCCAGCACCTCAGGCGGTTTGGCCATGGTGTTGATCAGCGAGACATGCGGATTGACCAACTGGGCCAGATCCTTGTCGCCGGTAGAGATGACGACCTTGTGTCCGCAGGCCGCAGCCACTCGGGCAAGCGTACCGATGGCGTCATCGGCCTCGATGCCGGGCACTTCAAGAACAGGCCAACCCAACAGCTTGACCGCCTCATGGATGGGCTCAATCTGCGCACGAAGATCATCGGGCATCGACGGGCGGTTCGCCTTGTACTCGGGGTACCACTCGTCGCGGAAGGTGGGGCCTTTGGCATCAAAAACACAGACCGCGTGTTCGGCCGCGATGTGCTCACGCAGCCAACCCAACATGTTGACTACGCCGTGCATGGCGCCAGTTGGTTCGCCCAGCGGCCCGCGCAGATCGGGCATGGCGTGGAAGGCGCGGTAGAGATAGCTAGAGCCATCTACCAAGAGAAGGGTTGGGCGGCTGTCGCCTGAAGTGATTTCCGGGGCATTCATGCCCCGGATTGTGAGGCCAGACTGAGTTGGCCTGCGCGCACTTGCCGACTGTTAAAACTCGGTAGAAGCACCAACGGAGAACAAGTAGTAACTCTGCTTGCCGTCAATGACGTAGTCAAAACCGTTAACCAGACGCAATTGTTCTGTCACACGAAACGACAGGCCTGCGCCAAAGTAAGGCGCACCGCCATAAGTCTTGACGCGTGCGGTTGACCCATCGGCATAGACGATTTGATCGCTGCGACGGGTAAAGGCCCAACCCACACGCAAATGGTTGGTGAAGTCTTCCAGCAACTCGACTTCCCAATTGATGCCCACTGTCAAAGCACGGTACTTTTGACGCTCGCTGGAGATGCCTGTCTGCGCAATCTTCGCTGTGTCATTGGCACGGTCAAGGCCGCCAAAAAACATGTAGTTAATCTCTGCTGCCAAACCGGGTGTCAGGCGCTTACCGCCAAACACCTTGCCGCTGAAGGTGGCGCGGTTGCAAGACGTCCCGCACTCCCACTGCGCAGCACCGACACCGAAATTGGCGCCGCCATAAATACCCAGAGGGGCAGACTGAGGAACCTGCGCCGCCGCAGACAAACTGATAACAGACAGCACTGCAGCCAATACGGCAGAAACTGTTAAATTTTTACGCTTTGCAAAAGTAGTCATGATGCTGTGCCGGTTCCTCGTTATAGAAAAACTGCACGCCCCCCGCAATTCGGTGAGCGAACATTGTCAATATCCCGTGGAGTCTGCCACAGGGACTCCTACAATCACACTCTCGTCTTCCCCCCGAGCATGAGGGTTTACGCCTAAGCTGAGGTTTGCCGCCACATCTGCTTGCGGGTTCCCCCCTAATGCGTACCTTTTTGTCGCTCGGGGTTTTGCTTTTTTCGATGTCTTGACATGTCTCATGGCCGTTTTCACTGAAGTGTCCCAGCCCGAAGCTGCGGGCTTGTTACGTGCGCTGGATCTGGGCACCTTGCACACGCTGCAGGGTTGCGCCTCGGGCATAGAGAACACCAATTACTTTGTCAGCACCGACAAGGGCGACTATGTGTTGACCTTGTTTGAGCGATTGACGGCTGAGCAACTGCCGTTTTACTTGAACCTGATGCACCATTTGGCTTCACGCGGCATCTCGGTGCCCGCACCGCAAGCCAATGCACAAGGCGAGATCTTGCACAGCCTCAATGGCAAGCCGGCCGCTGTCGTCACCCGGTTAAAGGGCCGCAATCAACTGGCACCACAGGCTGCGGACTGCGCCCAAGTCGGCGCCATGCTGGCACGCATGCACTTGGCTGGCGCTGACTACCCCCACCAGCAACCCAATTTGCGGGGTCTAGATTGGTGGATAGAGACCGTGCCCGTTGTGCGCCCGTATCTGTCAGCCGACCAAACCGCATTGATCGAATCCGAGTTGGCGCACCAAGTTGCACTGGCTAGCACGAGCGCCTTTCAGGCCTTGCCTCGTGGCCCCATTCACGCCGACCTGTTCAGGGACAACGTGATGTTTGATGGCGCCAAGCTGTCAGGTTTTTTTGATTTTTACTTCGCTGGTTGCGACAGCTTTGGCTTTGACATCGCGGTGTGCCTCAATGACTGGTGTATCGATCTGACAACAGGCGCCATCGACCCGGTGCGTGCCCAAGCTTTTGTGCAAGCCTACGACATGCAACGCACCCTGTCAGATAGCGAAATAGCGCTGCTGCCTGAGCTCATGCGCGCTGCCGCTTTGCGGTTCTGGACATCGCGCCTGTGGGATTTTTTCCTGCCACGTGATGCGGCCGTGCTTCAAGCCCACGATCCAGCCCACTTCGAACGGGTGCTTACGCTGAGGCGCAATCAGCCATGGTCGTATCAGCGCCAGAACACGGCTCAAACATGAATCTCAAATTAGTCAAGGCCTCACAAGGTCTGGTGTGGGTACGCCAAGGTGTACTGGCCTGTCGAAAACAACCGCTCGGCTTCATTGGTCTACTGGGCTTGGTTGGCACCGTGGCCCTGCTCTTATTGAGCCTACCCGAACAAATGGGTGCTTTGTTTGTTGGCGTGATGCCTTTGGTCTGGATGGGCTTCATGCTGGCGACACGTCGTGCGCTGGCTGGAGAACGCATCACACCCGCCGTGATGATCGAAGCCATCAAACAGCCCGATTCGCCTCGCCTCGCCTTTGCTCAACTGGGCGGGGCCTACATCTTGGCAACGCTGCTGGTGATGCAAATCGCACAATGGCTGGGCCCAGATCCAGAGGCGCTGGATACCATCAGAAAGGCTGCCAAAGACGCTGCAGAACTGATAACCAATCCTTTGGTGCAGCAAGACATGCTGTGGCGTGCCGCCCTGACCATCCCGGTCTCGCTGATTTTTTGGCACACACCTGCTTTGGTGTTGTGGGCACGCATGCCCGTTGGCAAAGCGCTGTTCTTCAGTGCCTACGCAACATGGCGCAACTTGGGTGCATTCATCGTCTATGGCGCAAGCTGGCTGGGCATCCTGATCGTGGCAGGCCTGCTGGACAGGCTTTTGATGCTGTTGATCCCCATCCCCGCTGCCGCCGATGTGATAGCGGTCATCGCCGGCATGTGGTTGGCTGGTGCCTTTTATGCCTCGCTGTATTTCACGGTGGTGGCGTGCTTTGATGCGCCACCAAAGTCGGCTGGCACAGACGCTGCCGCTTAACTGGTCAAGCGGGTCACGCCTTCAAGCGGGCACGCATAAATGGCGTTGCGCAAGGCTGCGATGGCCTCATAGCGGGTAAAGCTGCGACGCCAAGCGAGCACCACACGGCGCGTTGGCACAGGGTCATCAAAGGGCACAAAAACCAAGTGCGGATGCGGCTCAATCGGCACCGACAAACGCGGCACCACGGTCACGCCCATGCCCGCCGCCACCATGTGCTTGATGGTCTCTAGGGACGAGCCCTCAAAGGTCTTGCGGATCCCCTCGGCATCGCTTGAAAAACGCGCGAACTCAGGGCACACATCCAGCACGTGATCTCTGAAACAATGCCCTGAACCCAGCAGCAGCATGGTTTCGCGTTTGAGCTCATCGGCGCTGACTTTATCCCTCAGCGCCAAGGGATGGCTGCGCGGCACGGCGACCATAAAGGACTCTTCGTACAAAGGCGCCACAGCCAGATTGGTGTCCATGAACGGCTCTGCCAAGATCGCGCAATCGAGCTCGCCAGCGCGCAGCATTTCCAGCAACTTGACCGTGAAGTTCTCTTGCAACATCAAAGGCATTTGGGGGACACGGGCGATGGCTGTGCGTACCAAATCGGGCAACAGGTAAGGGCCGATGGTGTAGATCACGCCCAATCGCAGCACACCCGTGAGCGGGTCTTTGCCCCGTTTGGCGATTTCTTTGATGAACTGGGCTTGCTCCAGCACCGACTGCGCCTGCCGCACGATGTCCTCACCCAGCGGGGTGACGCTGATCTCGGCACTGCCCCGCTCGAACAATTTGACGTCCAGTTCGTCTTCGAGCTTTTTCACGGCAACGGACAAGGTAGGTTGCGACACGAAGCAAGCTTCGGCAGCACGTCCAAAATGGCGTTCACGGGCCACGGCCACGATATAGCGAAGTTCAGTCAAGGTCATGATGGGGATTGTGCTTCAGGCCTTGAGGAATTCTGATTTATAGCCTAACCAACGCGCCACGTGACGCTGCGCGGCATCAGGTGCATGTTGCAGCATGGCCTCGGCCGCCGTGCGTGCCTCGACCACCAAGTCAGCATCTTCATTGAGTTCTGCAAAACGCAACAAGGCCGCACCAGATTGACGTGCCCCCATGAACTCGCCCGGCCCACGTATATCCAAATCGCGCCTGGCAATCTCAAAACCATCGGTCGTCTCGGCCATGGCCTTGAGGCGTTGTTTGCCGGTATCGGACAAGGGTGAGCCATAGAGCAGCACGCACACACTGGCCACTGCGCCACGCCCAACCCGGCCGCGCAACTGGTGCAACTGGCTCAGGCCGAATCGCTCGGCGTGCTCAATGACCATCAGGCTGGCGTTGGGCACATCGACGCCCACTTCGATCACGGTTGTGGCCACCAGAACAGACAACTCACCGCCAGAAAAGCGCGCCATCATTTCGGCTTTGTCGGCCGCAGGCAGCCGGCCATGCAACAGCCCCACGCCGAATCCTTGCAATGTTTCGCTGAGCTCTTGATGGGTCTCGGTGACGTTACTCAAATCCAAGGGCGGGCGCTGGTTCATAGACCGGCCAGCTGCTTCGTCTGCGGCCTTGTCGCTGTCTTCGGTCTCATCGATCAAGGGGCAAACCCAATATACCTGCCGCCCTTTGGCTACTTCATCGCGGATGCGTTCGATGACTTCTTCGCGGCGGCTGTCAGCAAAGACTTTGGTGACGATGGGTGTGCGCCCCGGTGGCAGCTCATCAATGGTGCTGACCTCCAAGTCAGCCAAGTAAGTCATGGCCAAAGTACGGGGGATGGGCGTGGCGCTCATCATCAGCAAGTGGGGTTCTAGCTCGCTGCTCTCTAGCTTGCTGCGCAGTTGCAGTCGCTGTGCCACGCCAAAGCGGTGTTGCTCGTCGATCAAGGCCAGGCCCAATTTAGCGAAGGCCACCTGATCTTGGATGACAGCGTGGGTGCCGACGACCAACTGCGCCTCGCCAGAGGCCACCGCAGCCAGTTGCTCGCGCTTGGCTTTGGCCTTGAGGCTGCCAGTCAACCACGCCACTTTCACGCCCAACGGCTCTAGCCAGCTGACCAGCTTGCGAAAGTGTTGTTCGGCCAGAATTTCGGTCGGCGCCATCAAGGCGCATTGCCAGCCAGCGTCCATGGCCACGGCTGCCGCCACGGCCGCCACCACGGTCTTGCCTGAGCCCACATCACCTTGCAGCAAGCGGTGCATGGGTTGTGCACGTTGCAAGTCACCCGCGATTTCTTCACAGACCTTGCGTTGCGCCGACGTGAGCTGAAACGGCAGCACCGCCAACAACTTATCCTGCAAACCCTGAGGCCGCGTCAGTAAAACAGGCGCTTTCAGGTGCGCACGCTCAGCTCGCGCCTGCATCTGCGATATTTGCTGGGCCAGCAGCTCTTCAAACTTCAGACGTTGCCATGCTGGGTGGCTGTGATCCTCCAGCGTCACCAAAGGCGTGTTCGCGCTGGGGTGATGCAACAAGTGCAAGGCCTCACGCAGTGGCGGCCACGGCCGAGGCAGCAAGTGAGGCGGGATCAACTCATCCAACTGGGCGCGCAACAGGCCCGACTCCACCGCCTTGCGCAAATACGCCTGAGGCAGGCCCGCGCTGGTCGGGTAAATGGGTGTCAAAGCGGTTGGCAGGGGGGTGTCTGGCGTGACGATGCGCACGGTCGGGTGCATCATCTCGCGTCCAAAAAAACCCATGCGCAGCTCACCACGCACACGCAAACGCACGCCCGCGCCCCAGCTTTTTTGCTGTGAACCGTAAAAATTCAAGAACCTCAGCTGCACATCGCCCGTGCCGTCATCCAGCCGGATGATCAATTGGCGACGACCACGTGATTCGATGCGGCTGTCTCGCACCACACCCTCAAGCTGCACGGTCTCGCCATCACGGGCATCTCGCAACCGTTGAATGCGGGTTT
Organism: Aquabacterium sp.; assembly: GCA_030654395.1. Lineage (GTDB taxonomy): Bacteria > Pseudomonadota > Gammaproteobacteria > Burkholderiales > Burkholderiaceae_C > Aquabacterium. The sequence goes on along the minus strand of JAURXM010000132.1, from coordinate 388,997 downwards.
CATCCTCATAGCGCAAGGGCAAGTGCAAAGCCAAGTCAATGTCACGCAGCAGCCCCAGCTTGTCTAACGCACGTTGCGGCGCCGACCGCGCAGGCGCTGCATCACCCGCTGGTGCTTTTTTGACCGTCTTTGCAGCTTTAACAGGCACGACTGGGGTCACGTCAGTCCCTCTCCATGATGCTTGTTTACTTCGCCCTTTGTTTGAGAGGGATGCCTCGTCACGGTGCGCCCCATGTATTCTACTGAAGACGACAGCTTTCGGAATCTCCATTCATGCCACACATTCGGAACGCGGGCCTCAGGAGATGGGGCCATTACCTCAAACCGGACGCGTCCATCGAGTGGACTCCATCGGGCTTACCCAGATCACCCATCATGCGCATGACGCCGGGCATGCAAGCCAACGCCTTGTTTTTCTCTCATCCCAAATGGGGAGGGAAGTATTTTGATTGCGAAAACCATCCAGGTCTGATCGCCGACCGATGGCTTCGCGCCACGGGCAGTTGGGATGACAAGGTGGTGGTGGACATGGGTTGCGGCCCAGGGAACCTAGGTTGGGCCATGCACGCCCGACCCAAGGCCCTGATCGGTGTGGACATCAGCGAAAAGGCACTCAAGCATGCCGCCACATTAGGCTACATGCCCTTGTATGCGGATGTGCATGACACCCCGCTGGCATCGGGGTGTGCTGATCTCGTGGTGGCCAATGCGGTGCTGCATCACATCGATGACGTGGCGCAGGTTTTGAGGGAATGCGCCAGGCTGGTCAAGCCTGGGGGCATGCTGGTCACCGATGAAGACCCCTTGCGGTCGGATCACGCCATCCAAGGCGCGGGAAAGCTGATATCCAAATTGCGTGGGCTGGTGCCATTGTCACGGGTCAAGCTGCATCCGACGCGCAAGTGGAAGTACACATCTTTCCGAGAGCAGCGCGAGCGACTAAAGACCGAGGTCCACTTCCAGTATCCAGGCGACGGGATCGAGCGAGGTATGTTTGCCGAGGTGCTGGAGCCCTTGGGCTTCAGCGTGCGGCTTTATCCGCATGGACATGTCGCTGGCCCTGAAATCATGAGCAGTGATCGCGGCAGCAACACAGCCCTGTTGCGCTTGGCTCAGCGTGCATCAGGAGTGGACCCTGATGCCTCTGATTTGCAACTGTCTGTGATGTGCGTAGCCGTGCGCAATCTTGAGTGAGTGGCGTGATCGGTAGGTATTGCCGCAGCATGTTGCGGCAAGCTTGCCAAACAGTGGCAAAGTCACGACGGCACAACCATCCTGATCGAGCACGGGAGCGATTTACAGCAAAACCCTCAGCTTGCAGGACAATAGCGGGTTTCCTTGGCACGGGACCCGTCCGTCCCTCAATGACATGAGCCCTACCCTCCCCCCAACACCTGCGGCGTGCTATTGCCTCAGCGACTTCAACTTCGAACTCCCCCCTGAGCTGATTGCACAGCATCCTGCCGCTGAACGCAGCGCATCGCGTCTGCTCGATGGCCTTGGTCCGCAACCCGTTGACCGCGTGTTTCGCGACCTGCCTGATTTGCTGCAAGCCGGTGATTTGCTCGTGTTCAACAACACACGGGTGATCAAGGCGAGGCTTTACGGGCACAAAGCCTCTGGCGGCGCGGTAGAGGCCCTGGTTGAACGTGTCTTACCCAACCACGAGGTGTGGGCCCATGTCCGGTCCAGCAAATCCCCAAAACCCGGCAGCACCCTGCGCTTTGCCAATGCGTTTGACGCCGAAGTACTTGGGCGTGGCGGGCCCGATGGCGGGATGTTCCACCTGCGATTCTCAGGTGACCCTTTGACCTTGCTTGAGCAACATGGGCACGTGCCCTTGCCGCCGTACATCACACATACAGACGAAGAGGACGACGTTCGGCGCTACCAAACCGTGTTTGCGTCCACACCCGGCGCAGTGGCCGCGCCCACTGCGGCTCTGCACTTCGATGAAGCTTTGCTGGCACGGCTCAAAGCCAAAGGCATCCAAACCGCAGAGGTGACTTTGCACGTCGGTGCGGGCACCTTCCAGCCCGTGCGCGTCGACAACTTGGCCGAGCACAAAATGCACAGCGAGTGGTTTGATGTACCCGCCAGCACAGTCGCGGCCATACAGGCCACCAAAGCGGCGGGCGGACGCATTGTGTCAGTTGGCACCACGACCCTGCGGGCGCTTGAATCCGCCGCGCTACACGCCCAGCCTAGCCAAATTCTGGATGCAGGTAGCCGTGACACGGACATCTTCATCACACCGGGTTTCAATTTCAAAGTGGTCGACGTGTTGATCACCAATTTTCACCTGCCAAAAAGTACACTCTTGATGCTGGTCAGCGCCTTGACGGGCTATGAACACATGAGGCAGTTGTATCAGTACGCGATCGAACAGCGATATCGGTTTTTCAGCTATGGCGATGCCATGCTGATTCAAAAATAAAAAGCAGGCACCATGGGACAAGGGATTGCATACCGGGCAGCGGCGTGGCTCAAGCGCACGCTCATCCTGATCATCTGGATCACGGCGTGGCCCCACCACGCAGCGTGGGCAAACCCGGCTTATGTGATTGATCAGGCTGTCTTGTCGCAAGGCAGTTGCGCCGACCAAATTGAAGGCCGCACCGTCAAGTTACCCGATGACTGGCGAACCCTCAACATCAAGCCGCCTGCGATTGGTTGCTACAGAGCAAGGCTGTACATGCCCCGCTCACCTACCGTGCCTTGGGCCTTGCGCATCGACCGTTTGCCTGGCGACCACCGCGTCACCGTCAATGGCATCCAATTGAGCACCCGGCACATGGAGGGCAGCACCATCACCAGCATGGCCACCCTGCCCTACCTGATTGAGCTGCCTGTCAACGTCTTGCTGGCCGGTGACAACGACATCGAAATCGATGTCCGCATGAACCCCTTTCGCAAGCCCGGTATCGCGCCGCTGCAAGCCGGTCCCTTGGTTGACATGCGCGCTGACTTCGATAGCTGGGCATGGATGACTGTTGACTTGCCTCGCATGCTCAATATGAGCGTCGCAGGCATGGCACTGTTTCTGCTGCTGGCTTGGCGTGCCCGACCAAACGATGTGGTGTTTGGTCATTTTGGCTGTTTGATGCTGGTGATGTGTGGCCGCAATGCGCTGTACTTCGTCGAGACCATCAGCTGGCCCGCACCCGTTGTGGACTGGTTCTTCTTCGCCGGTCAGGCCGTGAGCACCTACTACGTAGCCATGTTCGGTTTGAGCTACGCCAACCGCCCCATCAAGCGGATACGCTGGCCCTTGCGCGTCATGGGGTTTGGCTTCCCACTGCTTGGTTTGGCTGTCATGGGCACCCCCCACTTGGACACGCTGCGCTTGGTCGCCTACCCGCTGCTGATGCTATGCGGGATTTTGATGGTGTCGCACGTGGTGCTGGCGTCGTGGAAGCAGCACTGGCTAGAGGCCATTGCGATGACGCTAGGGTCCGTCGGCACCTTCGTCAGCGTGGCCCACGATTACCTATTCTTGACACCCTATTTAGATGTCACCGCGCTCTATTGGACGCCTTATTGCGTGCCCATCATCTTCTTGGGTTTTGCCCTGCGTTTGATGCGCAAGTTCATCGAAGCCATGAACCTGTCAGAGCGCATGAACATCACCCTAGAAGAGCGCGTAGCCGATCGCACCCGTGCACTGGTTGAAGCCAATCAGTCGAAAACACGCTTTCTGGCCTCGGCCAGCCATGACCTGCGCCAACCTACGGCCGCGATCGGCCTGCTGGTCAGCCTGTTGCGCCAGCAAGCCAAAGCACCCGAAGTCATCGAGTTAACTGACATGCTCGATGAAGCCGTCACCTCCATGGAATCCTTGCTTGTGGGCCTGTTGGACATCTCTCGCCTGGACGCCTGCGCGGTCAAGCCCGATTTTCAGTCCGTGTGCTTGGCCGACGTGTTTCAGGCTGTTCGTGTCCATGAGAAAAGTGCCGCTGACTCCAAAGGCCTGAGCCTGACGTTCCGCTTACCGAAGAGCCGAAGCGACACGCCGCTCACGGTGTTAACTGACCCCGTGCTTTTTCACAGCGTACTGCGCAACTTGGTCTCCAATGCGATCCGCTACACCCACAGTGGTGGCGTTTTGGTCGCCGCTCGCCACAGCGGCAAGCATCGGCTGCGCATTGAAGTGTGGGACACAGGCATTGGCATTGCGCCAGACCAGCTCGAACGCATCTTCGAGGAGTTCTACCAAGTCAGCAATGCCTCGCGAGACCGCAGCAGGGGGATTGGTCTGGGCTTGGCCATCGTGAGGCGCACCGCAGACATCATGGGCGAGCAGATCACGGTCAAATCCCGTTTGGGTCGGGGCTCTCTTTTTACGGTTGAGCTGCCACTGAACCTCGCACCAGCCAAACGCAAGGAAGCACCAGAAATCCCAGATCAACCCTTGGCAGGCCGCGTGATCTGGCTGGTCGAGGACGACACCTTGCTGCGCAGAGCGATGGGTGAGATGCTGCACAGCTGGGGCGCCCGCATACGCACCTGGCCTGAAGCCGAATCGCTGATGGACGAGCTGCCCTCTTTGCTGGAGCATGGCGATGAACAAGACATGCCCGATACGCTGATAACGGACTACCGCCTGCCTGGCATGGACGGTTTGCAATTGGCCCAAACACTGGGCGCCAGTCTGCGCGCACAAGGGCTTAACGTCAAAACACTGATTATCTCGGGCGACACAGACCCGAGTGAACTGGCACGCTTAGGCTCATCAGGCCAAGAGGTGCTAGCCAAACCCTTTCGCAGCGAACACCTGCTAGAGCGACTCAATAACCCCCACCGTGTCAACACGATGGTCTAACGCCTCGCCGTAAAGTTTACATACCATGCTCAATTTCGATCTCATCAAAACAGAGGGCGAAGCCCGACGCGGCCGCCTCACGCTCAATCATGGCGTGATCGAGACACCCATCTTCATGCCCGTGGGCACGTACGGCACCGTCAAAGGCGTGATGCCACGATCACTTGAAGAGATGGGCGCGCAGATCATCTTGGGCAACACCTTCCACCTGTGGATGCGCCCTGGCCTGGACATCATGAAGCAGTTTGGTGGGCTGCATAAGTTCGAGAACTGGCACAAACCTATCCTCACGGATTCGGGTGGATTCCAAGTCTGGTCGCTGGGCGAGATGCGCAAGATCAGCGAAGAAGGCGTGCGCTTTGCTTCACCAGTCAATGGTGACAAGCTGTTCCTTACGCCCGAGATCAGCATGCAAATCCAGACCATTCTGAACTCTGACATCGCCATGCAGTTCGACGAGTGCACGCCTTACTGGAAGGGCGACAAGTCGCTGGGGCACATCACCACCGAGAAAGAAGCGCGCTCATCCATGGAGCTGAGCTTGCGCTGGGCCAAGCGCTGCCTGACTGAGTTCAATCGGCTGCAAAACCCCAACGCGATGTTTGGCATCGTGCAAGGCGGCATGTTCAACCACCTGAGAGAAGAGTCACTGGCTGGACTGGTTGACTTGGACCTGCCCGGCTACGCCATCGGCGGTGTCAGCGTGGGCGAGCCCAAAGACGAGATGCTGCGCGTGATGAACCACATCACCCCCAAGCTGCCGGCCAACAAGCCTCGGTATCTGATGGGTGTGGGCACGCCAGAAGACTTGGTAGCTGGCGTGGCCACAGGTGTCGACATGTTCGACTGCGTGATGCCCACCCGCAATGCCCGCAACGGCCACCTGTTTACCCGTTTTGGTGATTTGCGCTTGCGTAATGCACGCAACAAAACAGACGAGAGCCCAGCTGATGCGACTTGCACTTGCTACACCTGCCAAAACTTCAGCCGCGCCTACCTGCACCACTTGGATCGTTGCGGCGAAATGCTAGGACCCATGCTCACAAGCATCCACAACCTGCATTACTACCTGAACCTCATGCAAGAGATGCGTGATGCATTGGACGCCGGGCGCTTTGCTGCTTTCCAAACCCAATTCGCCCTAGATCGCGCACGCGGTGTCTGACCATACTGTTGCTGCTGTTTGAAGAGTGGGGATGGAGCGCCTAGCGGGCATCGCATCATGGCCCTCCCGCCTTACGGGGTCTTGGGCATTTTCATCGTGCCCATATTGACCCTGTTGCCGATGAAGTTGTTGGTCTTATATTGGCGGGGTCACGGCCAGGCTGTTCATGCTGACGCAACCCACCTTGATGCAACTGGCTTGGTTTGCCCGCTTGTTCGCCAAGTCGATGGTATTCAAAGACCGCATCCTGACCCGTGTCAAAACCAGCCTAGCTTGGGGGCGCATTGTCAGCCTCAAAAACACCATCCAAGCCACGAGCAAAGCCTTATCAAATCACGTCAAACGCCAGCTTCGTCGCTAGCGTTCAGCGCGTCACCTGCAAGTCAGCGATCACAGGGCGATGCTCCGAGGCTGCGCTGCCGCCAGCAAATGCCTGTGACACGCCGATATCGTCACTGACCAAAATGTGGTCGATGCGTAAAAAAGATAGTCCAGGCCGCAATGAATGCCCATGGGTGTAGCCATAACCTCGGCCCGCGCTAGAAAAAGCGTCCCGCATCCCTGTGCGCAAGAGCGTCTGCACCACGGTTGAGGACTCTGGCGCGTTGAGGTCGCCCATCACAATGCGCTTGCGTTTCATGGCATTGAGTTGTGCAGCCAATTCGTGGGATTGCGTCAAGCGATCCTCCATGTTGACGCGCCAAGCGGCCAAGCCCTTGAGCCCCCCATGGCGCGTGGCGTTCAAGCCTTCACGCGGGGTCAAAAAATGAACGGTGACAAGATCAATCTCTTCACCATGCACGGTCAAAACACAATGCACAAAGCTGTGTGGCTTTTTGCGAATCGGAATGCTACCCGGCGCGCACGCTTTTAAGGGCAAGCGACTGGCGATGATGTACTGACCAAAAGAGTACACATCCCGCTTGCCCACAATGGCATTGAACATATCTGGCCGTTCACGCTGCCACTGCATGAGCTCACCAGCATCTTGCATCACCAACACATCTGGATCATGTTGGTAAATCTCCAGCGCCAAGGCTGCACCACCGTTGGGCGCAGCCATCGCCAAGTGGGCTTTGCTGTTGTAAGTCATGACACGCAAATGGCCATGCCCCTCATCAGGGTGCCCCCAGACCAAACCCATGATCAAGGTCAACACGAGCCCCACACTGATCGCGGAGACCAGACGCCAAGCCCACCCCAACCAACAGGACCACACCAAGGCCAAAATCGTGGGCAACAGGTAAGCGAGATAGGGGACGTATTGCACCAAGGCCGCCAAGGGATGGCTTTCCGGATCACCCACCAAAATAAGCGATACGGCGCACACACCGGCTGCAACAGCCATCACCAACATCTGCCCCAACCGTCGGCCCCACAAACGTGTTGTCGCGATCAAAATTGATCTCCCGCCTGTTACCAAAACTGCCAGTTAGCGAACACCACGACCCAGATGCCCAGCACACCATTGGTCACCGCATGGGCGGCAATGGCGGCCCACAACGACCGCGTGTACCGGTATAAAAGGGCATACGCCAGACCCGCCACGATGGCACCCAACCACTGCGTATGCGCCAGCATGAATACCAAGGTCGAGAGCACAATAGCCTTAGGAGATACCTCGGCTGGATTGACTTTTTCAAAGTCAGGGTTGTCAATCCAACGCATCAAGAAAGAGCGCCAGAACAACTCCTCCATGACAGGGACCAGCAAGGCGGCCCCAATCCATCGGATGATCACCAAGCCCCACTGCAATTGACCATCAGCATCAACAGGCCTGAAGCTGGCAGTCGGGCTACCCAGCATCATCCAAGGCTCAGTCAACCGTATCCACAGTTGGAATACAAGTACGCCCACGACCAAAGCCAGCACCAAGTGCCCGAGGCGCAAGCCCGTACCCACTCCGACTTCGCTGTATTGACGCCAGAAAAAAGCCAAGCTGGCTCCGACCATCAACACCGAAAGGCCATAGACCCACCGAGGGTCGAGCACGGCGCTGTCCGGGGACACATACCCCCGCGCAGCCAACAAAATCATGAACAACAAAAAAGGAATGACACGGGCCCAAGCGGCGCGTGAAAGCAAACTGTCCATATCTCAATTCAATCAGCTCAGTCAACGATGGCCCCAACTGGGGGTGTTTGAGTCAGACCGGAAGCCTATCATGTGCCGCACCAGCGCCTCACCAAGGCCATGCTTTGATGCCACAACACGGGTTGCCACCACAGCGTCACTAACAGCACAACCAGATGCAGGCTCGCACAAGTCGCAAAAATGGCACCGACACCCCAGCCCGCCGCAGACAATGCCCAAGTCATGAGGGCACACAACAAGATGAAAACCGCATTCAGAATGTTGTTGGCCGCTATCACGCGGGCACGGCGTGCCGGTTCCGCGAGGTATTGCATCTGCGCATACAGCGGCACGCTAAAGAGCCCGATGGACATCGACATGAGCACCTGATCCACCACACCGCGCCAGTGCAAAGGCCGCACAGCGAAGTCATGCATTGTGTAGGCGCTGATGGATGCCATACCCGGATCATGGGCGATGTGGTTGATGACCCATGACAAGTCCAATCCAAAAACACCCATACCCAAGCCACCTAAAAGTACCAGTCCCAAACTTGGCGCTTCGCTGCGTCGGCCACGCGACACGTACTCGCACAACAAGGCGCCGCCAGCCACGCCGACCGATGAGATCACCAGGAGCATAGAGGCGATGTCCTCCTGCGCATGCAATACCGTTTTAGCCAAAAGCGGGAACAAGCTTAGAAAGACCGCCCCGAAGAACCACATCCACGAGATGCCCAACAAACACATCAACAGCACCGGCTGATGGTGGATGCGGTCTAGGTTGCGCCACGTCTCAGCCAAAGGGTTCCAGTTGATCCGCAGCGCAGGCGACATCGATGGCGTCACCGGCATATATTGTGCGCACACTCGGCCGCAAACCGCGACGCCGAGCAGCACCGCTGTCAACAAACCCACCCCACCCACGTGAGGGGCCATGAGCACGCCACCTAACAAAGTGCCAAGCAAAATCGCCGTGAATGTCCCCATCTCCAGCAAGCCGTTGCCACCTGTCAACTCACCGGCAGACAAGTGTCTGGGCAAGTAAGCATATTTGGATGTAGAGAACACGGTGACATGGACGCCTGACAAGAAAACGCACAGCAACAACAGCCCTACCTTGTGCTGCCACAGTGCCCACGAAGCCAACAGCATCATCACAATCTCGGCCGACTTGGCCATGCGCATGAGTCGCGTCAAATCAAGCTTATCGGCCCACTGTCCAGCCGTGGCTGACAACAGCACCGAAGGCAAGATGAAAATCGCACCCAACGCAGGGCCGACGACTTGCGGCGGCAACCACGGCACGCTCACTTGATAGGTCAACAGCAAGGCAATCGCAAACTTCAGCAAATTGTCGTTGACCGCACCCAAGAACACTGTGCCAAAAAACGGGGCAAAGCGCCGTTGCCCAAATAAGGCGAACTGATGAGGATGGGCCGCTTGATTGTTCGGCAATGGCGTCGGTCTCATCAACGTGGCAACTCATCAGCAGCCATTGGCTCCCACACTAGCAAGCCGACACGAGCGCGTCTAGACCTGATAGCAGTGACCGGATGTGTCAACAGGATCTTCATGGTGTCCACCTCCGAAAACAGACACAACAGACCACCATCGACCAGCACCCGCCGAGCCCGATCTATTGCACGTTCGTGGGCTTGTGGATCATCCGTGTGAGATACCACGGGTATGGCATGGATGGCCTTAAAGAACCAAGCCATGCCAGGTGTGTTGAAGGTTCTCTGATCCATACCAAAGATGATCTGCCTAGGGCTGCTGGCACCCAAAATCACCACATCAACCCAACTCAGCTGATTGCAAAAGATCACCGCAGCACCTTCGGTTGGCAAATGCTCAGCACCACGCACCTTGAGCCGACAGATGATGCGCGCCACCACCAACATCACCAAACGCACCATGTATTCAGGCATCAAGCAAAACACAAGGCCTGCGACCACCACATTGAGCAGCGCCGTGATGCCAAACACATCAGGGATCGAGAAGCCAGCGGCCAGCAAGGCGCCAGCCATCAAACTGCTCACGATCATGAACAGCGCGTTGAGGATGTTGTTGGCTGCGATGATCCGCGCGCGGTGACTTGCTTTTGATCTCAACTGAATCAAAGCGTACATGGGCACGCTGTACAAACCCACACTAAAGGCCAGCAAAGCCAGATCACCCATGACGCGCCAGTTGTCACGGTGCGAAACAAATGCACCAACCGACAACAAGGTATCTCCTTGGTGCACAAGGCCATTCACGGACAGATACAAATCAAACGCAAATACCGACATGCCCACCGCGCCAATGGGCACCAGGCCAATTTCAACTTGCCGATCAGAGAACGTCTCGCACAGAAGCGCGCCAATGGCGACCCCCACAGAAAACACCACCAACAACAGCGATGCAACTTGCTCATCCCCACCCAATACGTCACGCGCAAATGAGGGGAACTGGGACAAAAATACGGCCCCAAAAAACCACATCCATGAAATAGCCAACAATGACAAAAACACACTGGGCTGCTGAGCCGCCAGCTTGAGATTGCGCCAAGTCTCGGAAGCTGGATTCCAGTTCAATTTCAGGCCAGGGTCAGCCGATGGCGAGGCGGGTATGCGCAAGGCCACCAACCAACCCAACACGGCAACAACAAAGCAAGTGATCGCAACCCAAGTAGCCCCACTGCGGGGCATGCTGATCATCAAACCACCGGCCACCTGCCCCAACAAAATGGCGACGAAGGTCCCCATCTCAACCATGCCATTGCCGCCAGTCAACTCACGCTCACTCAGATGCTGAGGCAGGTAGGCGTACTTAACGGGGCCAAAGAGGGTGGAGTGAAAACCCATCAAAGACACACACAGCAAGAGCAAGGGCACGTTCTGGAGCCAAAAGCCCACCCCGGCTAGCACCATCACGCTGATCTCCAGCAACTTAACCTGCCGCATGATCAGCGCCTTGTCGTACTTATCAGCCCATTGCCCTGCCGAAGCTGATAGCAAGACAAAGGGCAAAATAAACAAGGCGCCAATCACCAGCCCAGCCATTTTGGGCGGCAGCCAGTTGAGTTGAATCTGATATGTCACCAGCACCGTCAAGGCAAACTTAAACAAGTTATCGTTGGCAGCGCCCAAAAACTGGGTCAGAAAAAACGGCAGAAACCGCCGCTGAGACAACAAGGCGAACTGACCCGTAGGGGCCGGAGATTCAGTCAAGGTATCGCCCTCTTTGGCTTTGTTTCAGTGCATCCAATACCGCATCGGTATCTTCACCTAGCAGCGGCCCACGCCGTGTGATCGCCCCGGGTGTCGCGGACAACTTCGGGATGATGCCAGGCACGTCTACGGTCAGGCCATCGTGCGTGGTCACCTGCAAAATCATGTCACGTGCTTTGTAGTGCGGGTCATGGGAGATGTCCTGTGCACTGTAGATCCGGCCGACCGGCACGCTGGCGGCATGAAGCACATCAAGCACTTGATCAACAGCGCGTACAGCTGTCCACGCACCAATGGCCGCGTCGATCTCCGCTACACGCTTGACACGGCCCGGGTTGCTCGCCAACTCGGCGTCCGTGGCCAAGTCATCTCGTGCAATGGCGATCATCAGTCGTTTGAAAATCGAGTCACCATTACCGCCAATCACCACCAAACCATCCGAACAAACATAGGCGTTGCTCGGCGCGATACCCGGCAAAGCAGACCCGGCTGGTTGCCTCACCGCACCAAAGGCGCTGAACTCGGGCAGCAGGCTTTCCATGCAGTTAAACACCGCTTCATACAACGCCACATCAACAACCTGACCTCGCCCCTTTGGTGCCTCGATACTCACACTGGCATGCCGCGCTTGCAAGGCCAGCAAAATGCCAATAGCACCATGCAAACCGGCCAAAGTATCCCCAAGGCTGACACCTGCACGCACAGGAACACGGCCGGGCTCGGCATTCAAATAGCGCATCCCGCCCATGGCCTCAGCGACAACCGCGAAACCTGGACGCTCACGGTAAGGCCCCGTCTGCCCATAACCACTGATGCGCAGCATGATCAAACCAGGGTTGGTGGCGCTGAGCACGTCATACGCCATGCCCCACTTTTCCATGGTGCCGGGCTTGAAATTCTCAATGACAACATCTGCCTCATCAATCAAGCGGCATGCCGTCTCGCGCCCCTCTGGCGTACGCAAATCAAGCACCACACTTTTCTTGTTTCGACTTTGAACCTGCCACCAGACACTGGTACCGTTGTGCAACATCCGCCATTGACGCAGCGGATCGCCACCAGCAAAGCCATCGACCTCAGGTGGTTCGATCTTGATGACATCGGCCCCAAAATCTGCCAGCGTTTTACCCGCAAACGGGCCTGCGATGAGTTGCCCCAACTCGATCACTTTCAGCCCCGCGAGCGCTTGGGGCGGGGTCACCTGTGAGCTTGTACTTCTGTTTGATTCCATGATGACCTGCGGCTTATTGATCTTCGAGGCTAAATTTCAACTCTGTTTGCGCCCAACCCATGCGTGGGACGCCGTCCTCTAGATGAGGTTGAAAGCGTGCGCCCTTCATGGCCAAGATGGCATGCTGATCCAAGCGTGGGTACCCAGATGATTTGCTCACGTCAATATCCTTAGGGCGCCCTTGCTCGTCAACCAAAACACGCAAGCGCACTACACCAGACTCACCCAAATCACGGGACACCTGTGGATAGCTCAAAACAGGCTGAACCACGTAACGCACTTGCGACGAGGACAGCACCTTGGGTTGAGTGGCCACAGCGCCAGAAACCGGCTTACTGTCAACAGATGCTGGCGACTTGGATACGGCCGATGCTGCAGGTGCTGCAGGCGCACTGTCGAGTGACGCTGGCACCACCAGTGCAGCCACGGGCAGATTCGATGGTTTTGGCGAGTGTGTTGGGGGCGGCTGAATAGGGGGCGGCATCAACGCCACCTGACGCTTAACCGACTGCGTGCCAGCCTTCACTGATTTCATTGGCTCTGCCTGTGGCCTCGCTGCCTGCAACTCGCTTACCAAAGTCAGCGTCATAGCCAACGGTGCGGGCTTCACCTTCGGTGTGTCACGCCAGTGCCAAACAGCAACCCCCAACAAACCATGCAAAACAAGCACAAAAACCAACAACAAGCCAAGCCGATACCCACGTAGATTGGCCGATCTACGGGGCGTTGCATGGTGATTTATTGCATCGATGTTGGTCATGTCGGCGCAGTTTACCAAGTCAACCCCGGAGACACTCAGCCTCATCTTCATATACATCAAGTAACCAACTCCCTCCCATGGGTGGGCGCGAGTACAGCGTGAGCAGACCCGCTTCGTGGGATGATTCCGCCCAATCCGTGGACATTGTCCAGCGGCAAAAATACAACTGGGATGATATGGAATCAGAAGCTTTACTTGCGCCTATTTCGACGTTCTCGCCCTGTGGCGATGACATGTCGTTCTCCAGAGATTTCGACCAAATCGCCGAGATGCGTCGCGAAGATGACCCCACGCTGGACCAAGGCGAGTGGGTGACAGCACTCAAAGTAGCCGACTGGTCTGGCGTGACCCAAACCTGCACCAGCTTGCTGTCCACAAGGACAAAGGACTTGCGCCTGGCCATGTGGTTGACCGAGGCGTGGTCCATGACAAATGGCTATACGGGCTTGGGCCAAGGTCTGCACTTGTGTGCCGAACTGTGTAGCCGTTACTGGCTGACGCTGCACCCCCAGGCCGACGGCGATGACCAAGAAGAGCGCATTGGCAACATCGGCTGGGTGCTTCAGCGGGTGGTCTCTTTGGCCAGCACTTTGCCCGTCACACAAGGCCGAGAAGGTGCCCCATTTAACTTGCGCGACTTGGCTGGCGCACGCCACTTGCAAACACTAACCGAAAGGTCCTCCGACGAATTGGCGCGACAAGCAACTGACAAAATCACGCTCGACCAGTTCAACCGGGCGCTTCGTGCGACCCCGGCTGACAAGCTGTTGGCGACCTTAGAAGCTGCAAGGCAGTCACTTCAGTACTTGGTGACATGGCAACACATCATCGATGGCCACCTAGGCGCCAATGGGCCCGGCTTTGTCCAAGCCAAAGAGGCCTTATCCAAGGCCGTTTTCGAGATCGAGCGTCTGGCCCGCGAGGTCGGTGCACTACACGCGCAATCCAAAGTGAATGATGCAGCCCACCACTCACCCGATGCCCTGTCAGACAGCGCGTCGACAGATCACGATACAAACACACAAGCCACAGGCCCCATACGCAACAGAGTGCAGGCCTTGCAACAGCTCAGAGAAGTAGCCGGGTATTTCAGGCGCACAGAGCCTCACAGCCCCGTGGCCTACTTGGCAGAAAAAGCGGCCAAATGGGGTGACATGCCCTTGCATGAATGGCTACGCAAGGTCGTCAAAGACCAAGGCGCCATGGCCCATTTGCAAGAACTACTTGATATGGATGATGACAATGCCATCAGGACCCCACCCTGAATTCAATGCGGCGGTTGCGTGCCCGCCCTTCTTCGGTGGAGTTCTGAGCCACAGGTTGATCTGGCCCCACGCCGGATGTGGTCAAACTGCCTGCAGGCATGCCTTTGGCGACCAAGTAATCCTTCACGGCCTGAGCGCGCGCCAGAGACAAGCTGACATTGGCCAGACGTGAGCCCGATGCATCCGTGTGCCCGATCAACTCAAACTTGCGGCCTTTGAGCTTAGCCATGGCCAAGGCCATCTCATCCAGAAGGGGGGCCGTTGCGGGCCTCAACACGGCACTGCCAGGCTCAAATTCGACAATGCGGTTTGCCAGTGTCTGGTCGACCATCTGCTGCTCTTGAACAGCCACACGCAAGCCATTTCGCACGGTGTATGTCGGGTTGAGCGCTTGCGCCATGTCACTGGCTATTTGCTGACGCACAGCTTCGTTACCTACCTCACCTTTGATGTCGATCGTATTGCCCTGCACGCTCAACTGGCCATGACTGACTTGCTTGATCGACGGCGACAGTAGCTTTTGCACATACTGTGTCCATTGCGGCGGCGCCACCACCGACCCCAAGGTCAATTGGTCAACGACACGATCGGCGCCATACAACTCACGCAAGCGCGAGATCACAGTGGCACGCGTCAGCTCATCAGGCACCGTGCCTGCCACGACCACTTGGTTTGGCGCCAGCACCTGAGCAGGTGCACTGACTGCGCCAACTTGTGCTGACACAGGCGCACCCGATGTGACGCCCCACACCAGTGCCCATGCCAAAGCTGCTGGCAAGCACTTGGACAAACGGTTGTTCACATCAAGCACCAAGAAACACCTCCCGGTATGTGCGCAAAACCTGCGCCAAAGACAAACTAGGGTCCAGCAAATAGTTAGACAGCTTACGCAATCCATAGTCAGATGCCACCTCGTCCTCAACCCACTCCGAATCGAGCAAAGACACGCCTTGAGCAGTCAACGCCGCAGGGTCGATCACAGCATGAAGTGTGGCGGCAGAGGCTCCATGAAAACCAATCAACATCTGGGGCCGACCATCACGAACCGCCATGAACAAGCCCAACTCAACTTGATGGCGTTGAAAGAAAACCAGAATCAATGACAACCAATATGAAGCAACAGGGCCACGCAGGGCTGCGTCCTGCACCAAAGGCAGGCACAACACCTTACTCAACTTGGCTGCACCTTGCGCCATCGCGGGCTGCAGCAGCATGCCCAACGCCAAGGTCGCTTGTCGCACCGACATCCGTGTACCTGCTGCTGCCAGCATCTGCTCCAAGCTGGCGACAGTATGGGTCTCCAAAAAGTCGTCAAAGGCAGCTTGGGCACTGGCTGGCATCACTTCCACATCCAGCGATGCATTCAAGCTGGCCTGAGCATGCTCAAGCTCCGTTGCTGCATGCGCGACACGTGCAACTTGCTCAAGCCGCGCCCACGTCCTGGCCAAAGCAACCGGAGCCAATGGCCCAAACTCCCGGGGCTCGGCCAAATCGAAAACACCAGCCGTGATAAATGGGAATCGTCGACCAGAGGCATCCTGACTGGCCAGCCAATGACCAACCAAACCGACATGGTTGCCGGTTCCCACGATGGCGAAGTGCACAGGCGGTGCGGCGTCATAAATCAACTTCCAACGAGGGTCTGTTGACAAGCGCTCCATCGCCTGAGACTGCCATGTATCAATGCTGTTGATCAACGACACATGGCGAGTACTGCGCACAAAATCACCACGAGAGGGCACCTTGCCAAAGTACAGGAATTCAGTCTCTGCTGTCACTGTGGTGCTCATGAGGCTGAACCGTCCTTACTAGGGGCTCTGTCATCGGGCCCGGTGATGATCGAAGGCAATGTGCCTGGCCGAGAAACCGCGCCAGCTGAACCAGCAACGGGTGTCGTGTTAGCCGCAACGGGTGCAGGCGTGGCCGAATTCGAGATGATGCGCAGATGAACAGCCACCGACACCGAGCCTTGCGGCCAGCGCAACTCAAACACTTGGCCATCCACTTTTTTACGCTGTGCCGAATTGATCATTTTCTCCAAACCGAAATGACCGGGTTCGTTAAAAAATTCCAGTTTTTTGCCATCAAAACCCACACCTGTGATGTGGACGCCAGGTGTACCCGATCCTGGCCAAACATAGTTACCCCAAGTCGCAGCCCCATTGCGGTAACGCAGCACTTGGCCATCAATGTCAATGGTGTACTCGGTCAAGCCAGGTGCGGCCAACGGCAAAAGTTGGAAAACAGTTTGGGCTTCTGCTGGCGCGGCAGGACCACCAGATGACACGCCGGTCGCAGTCCCTTGCCCACTGAGCGGCGCAATCCAAGCCCCTAAACCCGCCACAAAGTCAGGCTTAAGGCGCACCCCCATGTCAGCCCACGTACGCACACTCACACCGTCTCCTCGCTTGAGTACCAAGGCACCCAGAGACTGCTCTACAAACTTAGCCACAGCCCCTTCGGAGCCAAATATCTTGGCAATTTCACCGGGGCCGGCTTCCATGTGAGATGAGCGATCGAACGGGTACTTACTCGCCAAACTTTGTTGATAGGGCTGAAATACCTGAGCCATCCACACACGGTTCAATTCAGCCTCTGTGGGCTTCACAACCACGGCATATGACTGCATCAGGGGGCGCACCAGCAAGGGCCTCAGTGCGGCCTTGGCTGTGTCGCTCATGCCCGTGAGCATCTGCTCATCAACCAACTTCAATGCCTCAGCCAATTCGCCATTGCCTTCGAGTGTTTGCAGCATCAACTGGCGTGAGGCAGGCCCCGGATCACCTTGCGTTTTCATTTGGTTAAAACGCGAACGAATCTTGGCAAGCGAAGACAAATAAGTCTTGAGCAGTGGCTCACCGTTTTCCCGGGGCATCATCAGTTTGCTCAGCGTACTGAACTCCTTACCAATGGGCCCCATGGGTATCTCTTTGTCCTTACCTAAATTGATGTCGATGTTCACGCCGACTGGCGCAGGCGCCATGCCCAGCACTGTTTGTTTGAACCATGCAATAAAACCCTTCTGCCCCGCGGCCATGCGCTCATTCAGCGCAGAAGGGTTATCCCAAGATGTCTGCTCATACAAAGTCTTCAGCAAGACGCCAATAGGTGAGTTAATCGGATCACCCAGACGGTTCATCTTCACCACGGCCACGTCGAAATCGGGGAAATCTGGCACGCTCACACCCTGCACAAACTTCTGCCACTCACGTACATATTCAGCTTTGTACAGCGCAGTCAAGGCCTTTTGAATTTGCTCTGGACTACCTTCTAGCGTCAGGTCATCAGCCGCAGCTGTCTTGAGTACCCAATCCGTAGATTGAAGCTCGCTGTTGGCGGCATCTTTGATGGCATCTTTGACGTAGCTCTCCCATGCCTGCTTCGTGAAAGCGCCGGACACAGCATGACTGCCAGCCACGATCTGGCGATCGGCATCGGAGACCAATTGCACCACCGTGACAGGCGCAAAGCGTGTAGCAGCACGCGCCTTGATCTCTGAGTAGACACGCTCACGTGCTGGCATGCCCTTGATGACACGGCGCAGGTTGTCGCGCGTTTGGTCCATCAAACTGAGGTTCAGGTCCTGCTGAGGAAAGGCCGGATCATTCATTTGCGCAATGGCATATGACAGGATGTGCTCCGCCTTTTGGATCAACTGTTCACGCGGCATATTGCCGCGATTGGTTTCAAGCCAACTGCGCCAGAATCGAGTGAGTTGGTCGCCCATGTGCCCCGCTTCCAGTCGACTGCGATCACCCAGCATCAGATAGGCCTTGAGGGCGTTGTATGCCTCCGTCACATTCGTGCTGGAGGCATTGACGTAAGGTGATGCGGCTTGTGGGCCCGAAGCACTGACCTCTACAGCGGAGACCCCAGCCACTGTCGCTGACGCATCAGCCAAACGCTGCAAGGGTCGAAGCTCATCGGCATGCGCATTGACATCCCCCAAGTAAGCTGCAATCGCCTGCTCTGCGGGTTTGAGCATGACCACCTGAAGGCCGGCAAAGTACTCCTCTTTCAAGCGATCTTCGATGGCCTGACCTTGGTACAGACCCAGCCCAATCGTCCACGACCGTGTCTGGCGATAGCGCTGCATTTGCTCCAAGCGATCTTGTAGTATCTCAAGTGCCTCCAAGCGTGACTGCAAGTCCACCCGCTTGTCCTGCACTTGAGCTGCCTTGCTCAAGTCGGCTTTCACATGGGCTACGAGCTCACGGTTGCCGAGATAAGACCAGGTCCACCCTGCCAGCAGCGCACCCAATAAGAGCACGCCACCAAAGAAGCTGGCGTAGCGCAAACGGAGTTGCACACGGCTGGTGTATTGCTGCACCAACTGTCGATCAGCAAAGATCACACGCGAGAACAGCTCTTTCAGGAAAAAGCCACTGTGTGAATAGACCACTGATGATGCGCCGGGCTGCAACTGCAAGCCAAATTGTGCCGCCACACGCTCACTGGCACGGCTTGTTGACTGGCCTTCCTGTACCGCGCTGGTGAAGTAAAAGCCCCGAAAGACAGGTCTGAATTGATACGGGTTATCCTCAAACAAGGTATTGAGGAAGGTGCGCAAAGCCGGCTTGAGTGCTGCAAACTCGAGTGGGAAAGTCAACACGCCGGGTGGCAATTGCTCGCCACGGTGCAATGACATGCGCGCCACCGACGCTTCTTTCAGTCCTTGATACAGCTCATCAAAATGCGTTTCAAACTGAGTCACCACATCGGATTTGCTTGATGTGTCATAGGGCAGCGTCGCACCCCAAACCTTGTCCCGTTCATCTCGATCACGGTCTTCGAAAAAGTCAACGAAGCCCGATATCAAATCGGCTTTGGTAAAGACCACGTAAACCGGCATGAATACCGCCAGCTTCTCGGTCAACTCCTGAACACGCTGTCGCAGCTTGCGCGCAAGGTCAATCGCGAAGTCCGGTTTGTTGGCGCCCAATTCGGCCAAGCTCACCGCGATGATGACGCCATTGAGTGGCGCCTTGGGTCGGTGTTTTTTCAGCAGCGACAAAAAACCCAGCCACTCGCTGCGGTCTTCGTCGTGCACCGCATAGCGGCCCGCCGTGTCCAACAAAATACCTTCGGTGGTGAAGTACCAATCGCAATGGCGTGTGCCGCCAATGCCCTGAATCACGCTATCGGCGTTGTCCGAAAAAGGAAACTTGAGGCCGGACTTGACCACCGCAGAGCTTTTGCCGGCAGCAGGATTACCAATCACCGCATACCAAGGCAGTTCATATAGCGCAGCAGAACCCGATGTCTCACCTAAGCGCGATGTCTTGATCAACTTCACGGCCGCTGCCATGCGTTCACGCACCGCTGCGACTTCATCGTGCTTGGATGACCGCGCAGAGGCTTTCACTGCCCTGTCGGCATCAGCGACCATGGCACGCTCGAGTGACTGAGCGGACTGCCCTACCTGATATCGACGCCAGGCCCACAGTGCACCCCAAGCCAATAACAACAAAGCCAGCACCACACCCGCCCAAACAAGACCAATGCGCATGGCGTCAGCGCCAAGCAATAACAGCCCCGCTAACGCAGCAACGCCAATGACGGCGAGCACACGGGGATCAAGAAAAAACTGCCAGATTCGTTGCATTTATTTATCCGAATTCAATCAAGTTGCGATTGCCACGACCACCCGGTCGTGCGCAGACTGCACGCTCGCAGCCAAAGCCACACGGCCAGATATGTCGCCTGCACGCAATGCTGTGCAGGCCAAAGCAACGGGCACCAGTGCTCTGGCCATACCCAATTCACCGCAACATTCGCCCACTCTGATCACAGCGAGCATCGGATCAATCCCGGGCAAGACGCTTTGTAGCGACTCGAACAATTCGCCTGTTCGGCTCGCACGGTGGTCGGCATCCGACACAACCAGCACATCAAGCTGATCGGCCAGACTCAAACTCACCGCGTGCGTCGTGGCGGAAGTCAGTGCCTTCGTGCTGACTCGCCCTGCCGCGTCAGCAGACTTGTCCCGACGTGCGCGAGCGGGGCGCCACATCCTCATGGCCTCAAGCCCGTTTGACTGGACATCGGGCCATGGCCGGTTAGCCAGCAACAAGCCCACAGCGCCTTCTCCAGGCACCTTGCCAGTTTGGTGCATGGCGGTAAATAACTCGCCCACAGCCTTCATGCGGTCGACTTGCGACTCGTCCAGTGCGCTGTCCACAGCCAAAATCAAGAGCAGCTCAGGGCGAGCCTGAGCCGACCACTGCACCATCCGCAGATCAATTTCGTCCCACAGTGCTTCAGGATGGTCAACCGCCGTGGTCACCCACCGCAGGCCTTTGGCTTGTGTGGCCTCTACCCAATCGAGCAAACTACCGCACTGGCTTCGCACCCAATCGATTGCAGCAGCACGCTCAGCATCAAGCCACGAAACAGGCAAAAGCAAGCGAACAGTCAACTGTGGCAATCCGGCTTCATTGGCCTGCTTGGACGCCATTGACACAGGGGCAGCGACGCCTGACAAGTGGCTTTTCATGCGCGTGTTCCATACCTGTGGCGCTGCCATATCACCCATCTGCGTGACACCGCCCTCAGGCACCCATTGCGCCACAGCCTCAAGCATGCTTTGCAAAGGCCCATCAAGCAGAGCCAAACTTCTCAGGACAGACTCAGGCAGCGTGGGCTCATGGCCCGCGGCCAACTCTGGGTGTGAGATCAACCACTCGCTCATGTCCAAACCGGGCACGCGTGATGTGAATATCGGTTGCCCATCCATGTCCTGAAATTGGTCATCCAAGGATGGCCGAACACCATGTGACTGAAACCCATCCCAAGCACTCACCGCATCAGGCCCGGTAGCCAAGGTCACCGCCTCAGCCAAGACCCAGGCCGTCATGGACCGCAAAGCAGCATCGGAGGATGCGTTAAGTTGATCGCCTTGCGCCGTTGGTGACCCTGATCCAGACGCAGGCTGAGGTGCAAGCTTGTCAGCTTGTACTTTGAGTTGACTCACACCCCACAAGGCCAGCAACAAGGTCGCAGCCAATACCACCGGCAACACAAACAGCCGCCCAACGATGTCACCGGTTGTGGCGTCATATCCTGTACTTTGCCAACGCCATATCGTGATCAGCCACACCATGCATGCGATGGCCAACCACACAGCGCCTGCTTTGAATACCTTGTTCATACCTAGACTGCCTGACGCGATCAGATGTCTATAGAGACAGCTTGTGTCGCAATCAAAGTGGCGCCGCAAGCGGTCTTATCGCCATGACGTGCAGCAGCCTTGCCGTCAATGATCATGGTGGGATCACCAGACACGATGACCGTGTTGCCGTGCCAGCGCTGTGGGCAGGTCACCTGATCGCCGACACGTGCGATGCGTTTACCGTGTGTATCGGTCATGCCAGAGCCTTCAATGACTGTACCGCCATGATCGGTGGTGTCACCTACAACAATGAATGGGCGTCCCATGGCGTCAATCTCCCTGTTTTATTTAGTCGTCTGCGCCCGATACAACGGGTGCGGGGCGAGTCTATAGGCTTGGGGACGATCGGACCTCCCCCGCTAGGGGGTACTACCGTTACTGGATGTGTCAAGTGCGCTTAACGGTAACTGGCCGCCCGCACAGCCGCACGTGCGCTAGGTTTGGGCAACTCGATGTGTCCCAAGTCCATCATTTGCCAATGGCCACCCCATGTCAGGCCCATTTGCTGAGCGACCTGACCGTAGAGTTGATAGCCGCGCATGGCCCAAGGATCTTTCTCAGAGATCAGCAGCTTGCCTTGTCGATAGAAGGCGCAATCGGCCGCGAGTCCGTATTGGTGGTAGCTCTGCCATGCGCCCGCCATGGTCACGCTACTGCCCTTGGCCGCCAAAGCAGCTTGCCGCTCAGGGCTTCTGTAGCCCTCAAGCAAGGTCATGTCGTAGCCATGCTCATCCTTCATGACCTTGAACACCGCCAGCAGACGCTGGACAAAATCAGGGTCCATCTGCTCCCACCGGCGATCGGCTGTCGACAGCATGGGGCGAATCACCTCGACTTCTGCCGTCGCGAAAACCTCAGGTGGCAACGGCGGAGGCGGCACCAATTGCTCCCCCTGCAACAAATGGGTTAACTGCTGGTTACCCACCGTCGTGGCATCATCAAAACCATCCAGCGCACGCTTGCCTGTCAGGCTCCACACCACAACCAAGGCCACAGGCAGTACCAACAACACCAAGGTCAGGCCCACCCACATCCATTGCGATCGCCACCAAACCTGAAGTGCCGCCGCCTTGTGGTTGGCACCATCAACCAACATGGTCTGATGACGTTGCACGTTCTGCCCCAACTGTCTGCCCTGACGGAACCCGCCACGCCACAACACGGATAGGCGCATGCGCAACGCCACGCGCCAATGCGGGAACATACCCAGAGCCAACGCCCCGATTCCCAGCAAAAAGTACAGCACAACCCACCCTGTATGCATGTTTCTGTAACGATTGATTGCAACCCCGTTGGTTGCGGCCACACAACCGCGCCCGGGCTTCGTAGAATGCGGCGATCGATAAATATGAAAGGGAGACTGCATGAACGCACGCAACGACAGGCAAGTCGCCCGTCACCAAGCACAACGCAACACACCACGCCCTAGCCTGTTCGCGGGCATGGACGCCTATGAGGTTGACGGTGACATCCCGCTGGTGCGCATTCTATCGACGCTCGAATCTAGCCGTCGGCCATATCTGCCTGCACCATCAAAGCGTACCAACAAACGCAAGGGCTATTCAGCAGCTTGGCAAGTCAAGGCCTTGTATGCGCTGATGGGTGCGGGCGTACTCGCATTGCTGACCAGTTTCGCCATCGTATTGCACAACGGACAAGTGTCGTCGTCCAAGACAACCACCAACCTGAGTCATTCCAACCCGCTGGCTGCCATGATCGCCCCACCGCTTGAGGCACCCGCACCACCTGCGGCACCATTGGCACAAGCCCAAAGTGCCATCATCGAGAACGTGATGGCGAGCACACTGCAAGAGGTGACGGCAGAACGACCCGAACCAGTAGCGCCAGTCGTCACCGAACAGAACACGCCCACGACGCCACCAGCGCTTAATACGGCGGCTGTCACAGCCCATACACCCAACGCCAAGGTGCGTCGCCAAAACACGCCACTGCGTCAAGATGAAGATGTGGCCTTGCTAGAGGCCATGTTTGCACACACGGGGTCGAGAAAAAAAGCGCCCACTTCGGCTGCAGAAGACCTCAAGACCCGATGTGGCGGCTTGGTCGGCGCAGCAGCCGCGACATGCCAGGCCAGTGTTTGCGTGCAAAACCCATCATCCAGTGTCTGCCATACAGATCAGTGACGAGCAAGGTTGGCGCAAGCTTGATACGATGGCAGGCCTAACTGCCTGTTCGTCATCAGACAAACCATGACCACTCCTACGCTGAGCGCCATCGACACGACAACACCTGCCCCGGCCTCTGCGGCATCAGGGGATGATGGTGTGCCTGTGTCCATCAAGATTCGAGAGCGCATCAAAGCGACGCAGAAGCGTTTCCACGCCAACGACAACATCGCCGAGTTCATTGAACCGGGCGAATTGGACAAACTGCTCGATGAAGTCCAAAGCAAGATGAGCACGGTCCTGTCCAGCTTGGTCATTGACACCGACAGCGACCACAATACGCAGGACACCGCCCGCCGCGTCGCCAAAATGTACATCAACGAGATCTTCAAAGGGCGATACCACCCGGCACCCGCCGTGACGGAGTTCCCCAATGCAGAGCGGCTCAACGAATTGATGATCGTGGGCCCCATCACGGTGCGCAGCGCCTGCTCCCACCACCTGTGCCCCATCATCGGTCGAGTTTGGATTGGCGTCATGCCCAATGAGCACTCTAACTTGATCGGCTTGTCCAAGTACGCACGCCTGATCGACTGGATCATGAGCCGCCCGCAGATCCAAGAAGAAGCCGTCACCCAAGTCGCCGATGTCTTGCAATCACGCATGAACCCCGATGGCTTGGCTGTGGTCATGGAGGCCGATCACTTCTGCATGCATTGGCGTGGTGTCAAGGACATGGATACCAAGATGATCAACAGCGTGATGCGTGGCTCGTTCCTCAAGGATCCCAACCTGCGTCGCGAATTCCTGTCGCTGGTCACAAACAAAAAAGGCTGAACACGTATGTTGGTTCGATTGCTATACACCAGCCGTTCGGCATCCCCCCTCACGCCTGAGGTCGCAGATGTGATCTTGACCGCATCACGCAAGGTCAATCCATCATTGGGCATCACGGGCTTGTTGTGCTACAGCGGCGACATTTTCCTGCAGGTCTTAGAGGGTGGCCGTGAAGCCGTCAACCAACTCTACAACACCATCAGCCGCGATCCCCGGCACCATGATGTCGTGATACTGCACTACGAAGAAATAACCGAACGCCGCTTTGCAGGTTGGACTATGGGTCAAGTCAACCTAGACCGGGTCAACCCATCTATTTTGTTGAAGTACTCCGAAAAACCCGCGCTCGACCCCTATGCCCTATCAGGACAGGTATCGATGGCCTTACTCGAAGAGTTAATCGTCACCGCTTGCATCGTGTCACGGCCCTGCTGAGAAGGATGGATACTCTCGGCATGAGCAATTTGATATCCCCCATCACAGAGGCGCTAGGCCAGCCGGCCGTGCGCATCCAATCTCCCGACGGCGCACAAGCGACCGTTTTGCTGCACGGAGGCCAAGTTGTATCGTGGATCCCTGCTGGCGGCAAAGAGCAGCTCTACTTATCACCCCATGCGCAAGCCAGCGAGGGTCAGGCCGTACGTGGTGGTGTGCCCGTCATATTCCCGCAGTTTGCCGAGCGCGGGCCAGATTTCAGCCTCCCACGGCATGGGCTGGCACGTACCTCCACATGGGCGATAGAAAGCAGCACCCAAGGTAGCGACCACACCCAAGTGACGCTGGTACTCACAGACAACGACGCCACCCGTGCGCTGTGGCCCCATGGTTTCACGCTGGAGTTGACCGCCTCGATCAGCGCAAACCGCTTGGACATCGAACTCCACGCACACAACACGGGCGATACCAGTTGGCCTTTTTCAGCCGCGCTACACACCTATTTGGCCGTGTCGGAGTTGACCCAAGTGCGCCTGCAAGGCTTGGACGGTTGCCACTACAAAGACATGATGACGGGTGGCGAAGCCCTTGAGGATCACCCTGAAAAAAGGTTCCATGGCGAAATGGATCGCATCTATGCGTGTGTGCCTGAATTGTTGCTGAGCGATGGCACCCGGCGCTTGGTCATCGCGACATCAGGCATGCCAGACGCCGTGATCTGGAATCCCGGCCCAGACAAATGCGCAGCACTCAATGACATGCCGCCTGATGGCTGGCAACACATGCT
This sequence comes from Aquabacterium sp., assembly GCA_030654395.1. Classification (GTDB taxonomy): domain Bacteria; phylum Pseudomonadota; class Gammaproteobacteria; order Burkholderiales; family Burkholderiaceae_C; genus Aquabacterium. Next base: position 363,111 of record JAURXM010000132.1, on the reverse strand, counting down.
TTGCGTAGAGGCAGCCCGCATCTACGAGCCACTGACCTTGGCTCCGGATGAAAGCTGGACGGGCCGTCAAAGCCTGACCTTACACACCCCCTAAACCGACTCAGGTCTTGGCAGGTGCCAGCAGCCGCTTGATGTCGGCTGTCAGCGCATCAACGCCCATCCCATAACGCACGAACAGACGAATCTGCCCGTCGGGATCAAAGACAAAAGCGCCAGCCGTGTGGTCCATCGTGTAGCCCCCATTTTTGGTAGGCACCTTTTGGTAAAACACCTTGAACTCACGGGCTGTCGCCTCGGTTTCAGCCAGTGTGCCGCGCAAGCCCACAAAGCTGGGGTCCATGCCTTGCAGATAGGCCTTGAGCACCGCCGCCGAGTCACGCTCGGGATCGATCGTCACGAACACGCCTTGCAGGCGATCACCATCGACACCCAGTTTCTTTTTGACCTGAGCTAACTCGGCTACGGTCGTCGGGCATACATCGGGGCACTGCGTGAACCCAAAGAACACAAAGACCACCTTGCCTTTGAAATCAGCAAGTTGACGCTTGCGTCCGTCATAGTCCAGCAACCCCAGTTTGTGCGCATAGTCCGCACCCGTGATGTCGACGCTGTTGTATTGCTCAGCTACAGGAGGTACCAGAGGTGACTTGATTTTGTCACAGGCCGTCAAACCCAAGCTGGCCAGCCCAGCCAGCAAGATGACCCGTCGCCCACAGGAGAATGTGTACATAGCGTGCTCAGATAGGCCAGTAATGATCAACTAACAAGGCGGCGAACATCAGCATCAAGTAGATGATCGAGAAACGGAATGTCTGACGCGCCAACTCGTCACTGTACTGCCGCCAGAGCCGAAAGGCATAGCCTAAGAAAATCAAGCCCAAGATCACGGCCGACCACAAATAGATCAGCCCGCTCATGCCGTGAATGTAGGGCAACAGCGTGCCAGCAAACAAAATCACGGTGTACAGCAGCACATGCAAGCGCGTGAATTCGTTGCCATGTGTGACGGGCAACATGGGCAAACCGGCCCGCGCATAGTCTTCTACTCGGTACAACGCCAGAGCCCAAAAATGGGGCGGCGTCCACAAAAAAATGATCAGGCAAAGCAGCATGGCTTCAGGACCAACCTCGCCCCGCATGGCTGCCCAACCCAACACAGGCGGCATCGCCCCGGATGCCCCTCCAATGACGATATTTTGCGGCGTCAAAGGCTTGAGCACCACGGTGTAGATCACGGCATAGCCAACGAAAGTAGCCAGCGTCAGCCACATGGTCAAGGCATTGACCCAAACGGCCAATATCGCCATACCCAAACCGCACAAGGCCAAGCTGAAGACTAATGTATTGGTTGTACTCAAGTCACCCGTGGCCGTGGGGCGCCAAGCCGTGCGTTTCATGCGTGCATCGATACCCTGCTCAACCAAGCAATTGAATGCGGCAGCTGCACCTGCAACCAGCCAAATCCCGATACAAGCAGCCAGTGCAGTCAGAGCCTCCGCCTTTGTTGGCACGCCCGGCACAGCCAGCAGCATACCGATGACAGCGCAAAACACGATGAGCTGAACCACGCGAGGTTTGGTCAGCACGTAGAACTGCCTAATCTTAGAGGGCAACCCTGCTGAGTGGGGTGCAGCAGGGCTTGGCGTCGAGGTAGCACTTTCAGACATACATCATCCCAAATACACGAGGGGTTTACTTTAAGACGGCATCAGGCCTTCGCCTGCACACCAACAGTGAGACCAAGCACCAGACCAACAGTGCTGCACCCAGCGTATGCATCAAAGCCGCGAACAAGGGCCAACCGAGCACCACGTTACTCAAACCAGACAGCAACTGAGCCGCAGTCAAAAACAAAAGAATCAAACCGGATCTCCGCCATACGGGCTCGCCTGACGCAACCGGCGTCCATTGACGCAGCGCCAAGCCATAAGCCACCATCAAGCCCAAAACAAGCACGGCAAAAATACGGTGTGCCATGTGGATCGCTGTCAGGCCCGGCAAGGTGATGAAGGCACCCTGTCCGTCACCACCGAGGGGTCTGAACAAGCGAAAACCCATTTCAAAATCCATCTCAGGCCACCATTGCCCCTGACACATCGGGGCCTCACCACAGGCGAGTACCGCATAGTTGGTGCTAACCCAGCCGCCCAAAGCCACCTGTACGGCCAATAAAAACAACAGCCCCCAACCCCATCGACGCAATGAGGATGCTGCCCAAGCTTGCTCTATAGCCGAATGCACGCGCGTGCTGCCTTCAACGGCACCCAAAGCGGCCACCTGAGCCGACAACAAACCCACACCCAACAATGCGCCTAAAAGATGGCCTGTGACAATGATCGGCTGCAGCTTAAGGGTGACCGTCATCGCGCCAAAAGCACCTTGTGCGCACACCCACACGAACGTGGCAGTCGCCCACCAAGGAGACAGAGCGCCTTGCTTTCGTCGCATCAACCAAGCAGCAACCATCAAGCCGGTGATCAACGCACCTACCGCTGTAGCGAGGTAGCGATGCATCATCTCAATCCAAGCCTTATGGTGTGAGACGGGGCCCGTGGGCAAGGCCAGCTGTGCTGCTGTGATCTGCTCATGTGCAGCAAAGGGGCTGGTTTCGCCATAACAGCCTGGCCAATCAGGACAACCGAGCCCCGAGTCAGTCAACCGTGTGAAGGCGCCAAATACGACCAAATCCAAGGTCAAAAACAAGGTGAGTACAGTTAAAACCCTCTGCCACGCATGCCAGCCGGACAAGCCCTGTCGGCGCACCCGCCACGCCACCAAGCCGACGGGCACCAAAGCCAGCAAGGCGCCCAACGCGGCAACCTCAACAGCCGGGGTGAGATCAATTAAAGAGCCCATCGTGAACCTCAACGGCCTTCTTTGTCCCAAAATTGACTGGCTTTCAAGAGCCGAGCCAAATCCTTCTTCATCATGGACGGATCAGCATCCACTGGGAAGCGCATCATCCAGTCACCACGAGGGTCAACAAGGTAAATGTGCGCATCCAAAGTCTGACCAGCCTCAGGGGCCAACCACTGAGCCACTTCAGTCGGCTTGGCTCGCAGAACCCACGCCTTATTCAAACTTGGAAGCAAGGCAGGGCTAACTGGCGTTTGATCAGAGACCAGCCAAACCCGATCGATCCTATCCTTGTCCTTGCCCAGCGTTTCACGCAGCTGACGCTGAAGATACAACTGCTTCTCGCAGCGTGCATCACAAGCGCCGCCCGCCACGACAATCAACAGCCACTGCCCCTTTAAAGACGCGGCGCTGATGGCCTGACCATTCAAATCAACCAAGGCCATCGCTGAATCAACAGGCAAGGGCTTTGGCGGCGTCACCAAAGCTCCGTAATTGACACGCCCTTGCGGCTTGACAACGTAATAAGCGAAATAAGAGGCGAGCACCGGTGCGGCGCAAGCAGCCATGACCAGCAACATCTTGATGCGACCAGCGCGTGTGCGTTCAGCAGGCACTTGAGCAGGCTTTGGCAGGCTATGCACGCTCATCTGAATCAGGGGATCAGACTGCGGCTTATCAGGATTGGACATGTGCACGTTGACGACGAGGAAGAATGATTTGAAACCAGAGCGTGAGCCCCGCGAAAAGCGCTGACAAGGCGAACCACTGTGCAGCATAGGCTAGATGTTTGTCCTCCCCTTGCCCAGGTTCCGGCCAATGCCTACGCAACACATCAACAAGAGGCGCTGGTGTATCAGCTTTCAATTGCAGTACGGAGCCAACCAAAGGTGATTGTCCCAGCCATTTGGCCCAAAAAACGCCATCCGCGTTCTGCCGGATGAGATGAACAGCCTGTTGATCAGGCTCAGCCTCCTGCCCCAATTGATACACCCGGGAGATACCCGCAGAGACCCGCCCACCAATGATCACCTCATCTGGTGAGGTCGGGATCGCCGGTATGCGAGTACGGTCATTGAGGTCACGCGGCACCCAACCTCGTTCAACCAAGACCACGCGGCCAGCGCAGGGTGGTGCCATATCAGACAGCAGCAAAGGCGTCACCACAATGAAGCCACTGATACCGTCCATTGGGCGATTATCAAGAAAAACCGTATGATCAACCAGCCAATGGCCTCGCAACACCACGGGACGATGCAAGGACAAGGTCGACATGGCTGCACCATCGCATGGCCAATCATGGTTGCCCCATGCGACCTGCTGTTGGTGCGCTGTCAGTGCCACATACGCGGATCGTTTTTGATCTGCACGTCGGAGTTGCCAGCAACCAAGCGATACACCCAGCGTCACCAACAACACAGCCGACAACCAGATGATGATTTGACGCTGCGTTGACGTCATAGCCCAGACACCTCACCGAATTGAAACGGACACGCTAAAGCCATGAAATACCTTATCGCCTTTGCCTTGCTGTCGATTGTGGCAGCCCTCGCACTCGCTGGAAGAGCCTTGCTGCAAGATGGCCGTGATGGTAAAGCCAAGAGCAACCGCATGGTGCACGCGCTCGCTTTGCGGGTTGGCTTGTCCATCGCCCTGTTTCTGTTCATCTTACTGAGCTACAAAATGGGGTGGATTCACCCAACTGGCATACCGATGGCACGCTGATCGCTGAACGATCAAAACAACAAAGCGCCACGAAGGCGCTTTGTCAGATACCAGAAGATACCGCTTGATCAGGTCCAGTAGACCACCACATACAAACCCAACCAAACCACGTCGACAAAGTGCCAGTACCAAGCGGCACCTTCGAAACCAAAGTGCTTCTCCGGCGTGAAGTGCCCACGCATCAGGCGCAGCGTGATGAACAGCAGCATCAACATACCGACAAACACATGGAAACCGTGGAATCCGGTCAACAAGAAGAAAGTAGAACCGTATATACCCGAAGAGAGCTTGAGGTTGTAGTGGTTGTAGGCCTCGTAGTACTCGACGCCTTGCAAGCAGACAAAAATCACACCAAGCAACACAGTCAACCACATGAAGCCAATGGTTTTGGCACGGTGCCCTTCACGCAATGCGTGATGAGCAATGGTCAAGGTCACACCCGATGTCAAGAGCAACGCGGTGTTGATCGTCGGGATAGGCCATGGGCCCATCGTACGGAAAGGCTCCACCGTGCCTGCGGGCGAAGCGGTCATCCCTGCCAGCTCCGAAGGCCAGATGGCTTTGAAATCAGGCCACAACAGCGCACTGTCAATGCTACCAAGGTCGGGTAACACATGCAGGCGAGCCCAATAAAGCGCCCCAAAGAACGCGCCGAAAAACATCACCTCAGAGAAGATGAACCAAGCCATGCTCCAGCGGAAGGAAGCGTCAACACGATCGCTGTACAGCCCTCCTTCACTCTCGGCAATGGCATCAGTGAACCATTGCTTGAGCACGATGGCCCACCAAACAAAACCGAACAAAACGCAATATGGCGCCCACTCAACACCATTGACCCACTGGCCTGCGCCAAGCACCACAAAAAACAGCCCAATGGCTGCCATCATGGGGTGCCGTGATGGGCCCGGCACATAGTAATAAGGGGCCTTCCCCTTGGGAACCGCTGTCGACATGCTGTGCTCCTCAGATCTTCGAAATCCAGGTCAATGACCCGGCTAAAGTAACGACATTCATTCAGCTACCCCACTGGCAATCACAAATTGCACCAGCAGGATGAGCCCAATGACGAAAACAAAAGCCGCCAACACCCCTGCCACAATCACATGAACTGGGTTGATTTTGGCTACATCCTGCGCATAGTCAGTTGACTTGCGCACACCGAAAAAAGACCACGCAACGGCCTTGAGCGTTTGAGCAAATGAACCCTTTCGCTGCACGGCCTTGCGTAAGTCATCCGTCATACCGCCCCACCTGCTGGCGCCATCGGCACCTTGCCGCCCACTTCAAAAAACGTGTATGACAAGGTGATGGTGGACACATCTTTGGGCAACTTATTGCCAATTACAAACACCACGGGCCAACGCTTGACCTCACCTGGCTGAAGCCTGTGTTCAGTGAAACAAAAACACTCGAGTTTATTGAAGTGCGCTGTCGCCTGCTTGGGTGCGTAACTCGGAATAGCCTGAGCTGACATCACCCTGTCTTGCCGATTTCGAAACTCATACATGACCGTTGTGATCTCGCCTGGATGCACACGAACTGAACGCACCTCGGACTTAAAGTCCCACGGACCTCTTGCGTTTGCATCGAACTCAACCGTGATGGTGCGGCTCAAGTCAACCTGCGTATTGCGCTTGCTTGCGAGCAACGCACTACCAGCTTGTTGTTCTGTCAACGCCAAGACATTGATGCCCAAGGCCGCACAGATGCTTTTGTACATCGGCACCATGGCATAACCAAAGCCGAACATCAATGCTGTCACGACGAGCAACTTGCCAACCATGCCCATGTTCGCGCGACGCAACCTGAATGCGCGCATCAGGTTGGATTGGCGTTGCTTGTGCTCAGTGCTCATCCGTGCGCAATCAGGCTCGTTTTCAGGATTGAGAGAAAACCGACATTTTCAGCATGAAACCGGCGAAAAAAGTCAGTGCCACAGAAGCCAAGATCAGAGCAAGGCGCAGGTTGTTCTTGCGTTGCATTTCAGCAGAAGTCTTCATGATCTTAGTCTCCGTGTGCATCAACCAATTACCCGTGTTGCAGTTGAATCCAACTTGGGTGGCGTCTCGAAGGTGTGGAACGGTGCGGGTGATGGCACCTCCCATTCGAGACCCTCAGCACCATCCCACGGCTTCGCAGGGGCTGGCAGACCTTTGCCACGCATGGCAGGGATGAGCACCACAAAGATGAAGTACACCTGAGCCAAGCCAAATGCCAAGGAACCGACCGAAGCCAGTGCATTGAAGTCAGCAAACTGCATAGGGTAGTCAGCATAACGGCGTGGCATACCGGCCAAGCCCAAGAAGTGCATCGGGAAGAAGGTGACATTAAAGGCGATCAAAGACCACCAGAAGTGCAAGGCGCCCTTCCATTCAGGCACCATCACACCTGTCCACTTTGGTGCCCAGTAATAAAAGCCGGCAAACAAAGCAAACAAAGAACCTGCCACCAACACATAGTGGAAGTGAGCCACAACGTAATAGGTGTCTTGCAATTGAATGTCGATGGGGGCGACCGACAAGATCAGACCCGTGAAGCCGCCCATGGTGAACACGAAGATGAACCCAACTGCCCACAACATAGGGGCCTCAAAGGTCATCGAACCGCGCCACATGGTGGCCACCCAGTTGAAGACCTTGACGCCTGTTGGCACCGAGATCAACATCGTGGCGTACATGAAGAAAAGCTGGCCTGTCACAGGCATGCCCGTTGCGAACATGTGGTGAGCCCACACGATGAAGCTCAAAATGGCGATCGATGCAGTCGCATAGACCATCGATGTGTAGCCAAACAGCTTCTTGCGTGCAAAGGCGGGCACGATGTGACTGATGATGCCGAAAGCCGGCAAGATCATGATGTAGACCTCTGGGTGACCAAAGAACCAGAAGATGTGTTGGTACATCACCGGATCGCCGCCACCAGCAGGGTTAAAGAAGCTGGTACCAAAGTGACGGTCAGTCAGCGTCATGGTGATGGCGCCGGCCAACACAGGCATCACTGCGATCAGCAAGTAAGCCGTGATCAGCCACGTCCAAGCGAACATGGGCATCTTCATCAAAGTCATGCCTGGGGCACGCATATTGAGGATGGTGACGACGATGTTGATCGAGCCCATGATGGAGCTGGCGCCCATGATGTGCATGGCAAAAATGCCAGCATCCATGGACGGCCCCATTTGCAAGGTCAATGGTGCATACAAAGTCCAGCCTGCAGCAGGTGCGCCACCGGGCATGAAAAAAGAACCAATCAGCAGCAGCGAGGCAGGAATCAACAGCCAGAAGCTGAAGTTATTCATGCGTGCAAACGCCATGTCCGAAGCACCAATCTGCAACGGGATCATCCAGTTGGCCACACCAACGAACGCCGGCATGATGGCGCCAAACACCATGATGATGCCGTGCATGGTGGTGAACTGATTGAACAACTCTGGGTTCAATATCTGCAGACCTGGCTTGAACAACTCAGCACGGATGCCGAGCGCCAAGACTCCACCAACCATCAACATGGTCAAGGCAAACAAGAGGTACAAGGTACCGATGTCTTTGTGATTGGTCGCATAGAACCAGCGTTTCCAGCCGTGAGGGTGGCCGTGGTCATCGTGACCGTGGTTGTCTGTCGAGTGGCCGCCGTGGCCATGAACTGCGCTCATGAAATATCCTTTCCTGATCCTGTTATCACGCTCGCGTTACTTGCGAGCAGCCAGCACTTCTGACGGTTGCACCGTCTGGCCGGTCTTGTTGGACCAGTGGTTTTTTGTGAATGTGATCACGGCTGCGATCTCGGTGTCAGACAACTGCCTCCAAGCCGGCATGATGTTGTTCTGCCCATTGAGTAGGACATTCACCTCAACGGTTTTGTCCTCACTCAGGACTGCGGCCGAGCCATCCAGTGGTTTGATCGCGCCGCCACCTTTGCCGTTGGGTTGATGACAAGCTGCGCAATTGGCGGTGTAGACCTTTTCACCACGAGCCAACAACTCATCTTGCGTCCAAACCTTGGTCGGGTCATCAGCCTTGGCTTGCAATTCTTTTTGGCGCTCAGCGACCCACAGTGCGTAGTGCTCGGCGCTCACAACACGCACATGGATAGGCATGTAGGCGTGCTCTTTGCCGCACAACTCGACGCATTGACCGTAGTAATCGCCGATTTTCTCAGCTCGGAACCACGTATCACGCACGAAACCAGGGATCGCATCTTGCTTGATACCGAAGGCCGGAACCATGAAAGAGTGGATGACATCATTGGCTGTTGTGATGATGCGGATTTTTTTATCCACCGGGACAACCAAGGGGTGGTCCACCTTCAAGAGGTAGTTATCACCTTGGGGTGTGCCTGCATCAGACAGTGCGCGCTGCGAAGCGTCCAAGGTAGAGAGGAACGCGATCCCCTCGCCTTCACCCTTGATGTAGTCGTAACCCCACTTCCACTGATAACCTGTGACCTTGATGGTCAAGTCAGAGTTGGTTGTATCCTTTTGGGCCACGATCACTTTGGTGGCAGGCAAGGCCATGCCAATCACGATCAAGAAAGGGATCACTGTCCAGATGATTTCAACAGTGGTTGACTCGTGAAAATCAGCCGCCTTGTGGCCCTTGGACTTGCGGTGCTTGTACACCGAATAGAACATGACACCAAACACAGCGACGAAAATGGCCGTGCAGATGTAGAGCATCAGGTAGTGCAAGGACTGCTGTGCAGCAGCAATCTTGGTGACCGGCACATGCAGATCAAGCTGATTGACCGCAGGCCCACCAGGCAGGTCATTGACGGCCCAACTGGCTTGCGCCAGCAAGCACAGCGCCGCCACACCTACATGGCGCGACATCGAATGAGCCTGGCCTACCAGCCCGACTATTTGTCGTACCCGACTTACTCGATTCCCAGGGTCTTTGATCATGTCTTGGCTCGTCTTGAATTTAACGCTGTCATTACTACGGGCTTCGCCATGCACCTAGTTGGCACCTGGTGAACCCCTTAATCGTTCAGGTGCCTAAGCGCCCAACGGAATTCTTCGGCTAATTGAGGACGTGCCTCGCGAGGCACGTAGTCACCCACAACAACACTTCGCCCTTGGCCAGATAAACGCACCAAGGAGCCATCTTGCTGATCTGGCTCAACGCGCACCCACCGGGGATTGAAATCAACACGGCTGATTTGCCCCGCACGGTGACGCTCTATACGCACCAACGATGCCTTCATGGCTACCAAATCACAATCTGAAGCATGGCGGGTGTAAAGCAACACGACCAAACCTGAAATCAACACCCCACCCGCTGCAAAGGGTAGTGCAACGTCTGCACCAGTCAACCACAACTTGACCGCCACCAGTAGCACCACCGCAGAGAACCCCAGATAGAGCGACAACACCCGCTGCGGGGACACGGCACACTGGCGATTCAACTGCCACTGAGCAAGCCACTCACCATCACCGGATTGCGCCCCATGTGACTGAATCAAACCGAGCAAGGGCCGCCATACCCCATACCTCAAAGAGGATGGAGACATCAACCTAGCGGGTGACAAGGTGGCAGTCATTGCGCCAGCGTTCCTAGACCACACGGTTTATGCCCGGAGGGTTGCTCCGGAGGGTTCGTTTGAAAATGAACCGTGTTGTGCACGATCCAAAAAATGCAGGTTCATTCTAGCCAGTGATTTGCGCTAGCTCAAGAATCGATCACGCCCAATTAGCCCTGAATAACCCCTAGCGATCAAGAATGCGGTTTATCCGATACATCAAAACCACACCTGACTCAGGGCTTGCCCGGCTTATGGATCATTCGCTTCATATCCTGCAGTGACACCCGCGTCTCTGGCGCAACCTTGTGACGCGGCTCCGGTTTGATGGCATGACCATAGATCAACTCAATGGTCAAACCCAAGCGCCCATCAGGACGCATCAATTTGTCGCTCAGATGCCCCATCAGTCGATCGCGCCAACGGGGCGTGCGCAAACCAACATGCCGCCCCCCTGCCACGTTGCCCCCCCATGAACGCAACTCATCCAACATGGCTTGTGGTGTAGCCCAAGTCAAGGTGAGCGTTTCCATGTCCATCACAGGATCGCTGAACCCTGCTTGCACCAACTCATCCCCGAGGTCGTGCATGTCAATAAAGTTGATGGTGGGCATGGGCCAACCTAGCTCGCCGTACAGTGTGCGCAATTCGCGGGCGGTATCGGGGCCCAAGCCTGAGCACATCAAAAAGCCCCCAATCGCCAACTGTTGATGCCACTTCGCCACCAAGGCTGGCAGGTTTGCATGGGCATGCAAGGCCATATTGGCCCACAGCATGTCGGCGCCATTGGGTAACCAGGGGGCCCCTGTCAGGTCTTGTGCGCACCACACCTGTTGCGACGCCCTGCGCCAAAGTGTTCGCCATGAAGGGCGAGTTGCCTGATCGCTGGCCATTTGACTGCGCTGTTGTAGCGCCAATGTCGGCTCAACGATCCACCGCTGCGCCTGAGGGTAGCGCGCTTGAACCAAAACCCCTCCTGCGCCCAAAAAGCCCCCCCAGTCAATCCACGTTGCAGGCGTCAGCAGGATGGGATCCAGCTTGGCAGCCAGTCTGGCCGCAACCTCGGCGTACAGCCAAGGCGCTTCGGGCAGGTGCGCTAGGCGCCGCGCTTGTCGAGCCAAGGCTGCATCCTGAGGTGCGCAAGCAGATGCGTGAGGAGAAGTCGGGAAGGGGTTGTTGGGCATATAAGGCAGTCAGCCCCCCACTTGGGGCGATACCACAACGCAGGGGCCGTCAGTATATTGGTGCGATGCTATCCGCACTCAAAATCAGGGCTTCGGGCTTGTCTCCATGGCGATGGCTCTCATCACTGCCCAGCCAATGTGTGATGTGCAACGCCTGGCAGGCGGAAAGCATTTGCCAAGCATGCGTCAGCGATTGGCGCCATATCCGACCACGCTGCCCTCGATGCGCCATTGATCTGCGTGCTGGCCTCTGCGATGTCGTTTGTTCGCTATGCGAGGATCAGTCACCCGAATTTGTTCGGGCGGTGGCTGCTGTGGACTTCGTGGCGCCATGGTCACCACTGATCAGCAAACTGAAGTTCAACGGTGCAACGCATTTAGCCAAACCGCTAGGTCAATTGTTGGCCAAGTCCGCCGCACCAAGGTTAGGCTCAGTCAACTTACTGATTCCCGTTCCGCTGTCACGCCAACGCCTGATCGAGCGTGGATACAACCAATCTTGGCTTTTGGCACAGCAAGCAGGTCAATACTTGGGACTAGAGGCTCGCCACGACTTGCTGCAACGGGTGCGACACACCTCGCGGCTCATGACTTTGTCGGCACAAGAACGGGGCCAGCACATCAAAGACGCGTTCAGTGTGACGGCCATCGGAGCGCGAACGATCGAGGGCAGAGACGTGGCCCTCGTCGATGATGTGATGACCACTGGCGCGACACTGAACGAGGTGGCATCGACCCTGAATGAAGCTGGCGCGCGCAGTGTGTCGGTCTGGGTGCTGGCACGCACGCCCATGGCGGGTGGTCAGCCGTGAGGGACTCGAACCCCCTACCCCATTCTTAGAAGGAATGTGCTCTATCCAGATGAGCTAACGGCCGACTGGGGACATTCTAGCTTGACTGACCGGCACCCAAGCCGCGCCAACGAGACAACAACAGGGCATTACTGACCACACTGACGCTACTCAGCGCCATGGCCCCACCCGCCAACATGGGATTGAGCCCACCCAGTGCAGCCAAAGGGATGCCGATGACGTTGTAGCCAAAGGCCCACCCCAGGTTTTGCCAAATTTTGGCTGATGTGCGCCGCGATATTTCCAGCGCAGCAGGCACCAGCATCGGATCACCTCGCATCAAGGTGATCCCCGCCGCTTGGAGAGCCACATCCGTGCCGCCACCGGGATTGGCCATGGCCATACCGACATCGGCCGCAGCCAGTGCGGGGGCGTCGTTGATGCCATCCCCAACCATGGCGACGATCTGACGTCGGCCGCCATCGTTGTGCTGCAAACGCTGAATGTGATCGGCTTTGTCGCCGGGCATGACCTCGGCGATGACCTGATCAATGCCCAACTGCCGTGCGATGGCTTGAGCGGCACCCAAGTTATCGCCCGAGATCATCACGGTGTGCACCCCCATTGCATGTAACTTGGCCACGGCCTGCGCGGCACCGGGCTTGACCTCATCACCAAAGGCCATGGCCGCCATGGCTTGCCATGCTGACTGATGCGCTGGTATGGCGTCATTCGCTAACTTGCGCATGAGCCATGACACGGTGGCGCCATTGGCTGACCATTGCTGAGCTTGCTGCCACAGACCAGCCAAATCAGGAGGCTGATCACGATCAGAAATCCCCGTTTGCGCCAGCATCCACCGCGTGCTGCCTAGGCACCAATCACCCTGCCACGGGCCTTGGCTCACGTGGCCTTGTATGCCCAAGCCTGGCACGGCAGCAATGGCTTGCGCAGCTAGGGGCAGCTCTCCGGTTGGTTGCGACGCAGGCTGGCTGGCGGCCCAAGCATCAAGTACAGCTTTGGCCAAGGGGTGCTCACTGCCTCGCTGCAAGGCTGCTGCCACATTCAAGGCCGCGTCTTGGCCCCAGTAGGCATCCAGCACCCCACCGGGCACTTGCCATTCAAGAAGGCGCGGCTGGCCTTTGGTCAAGGTGCCCGTTTTGTCAAAGGCAAGCACAGTGACACGGTGAGCAGTTTCCAGTGCTTGAGGGTCCTTGATCAAAATGCCTTGGCGTGCGGCGGCGCCTGTACCTGCCATGATCGCGGCAGGTGTCGCGAGGCCGAGCGCGCATGGACAAGCAATCACCAAGACGGCAACGGCACGGATCAAGGCCACATCCCCACCGGCACCATACAACCACCAACCTAGTGCAGTCACCAAGGCAACGAGCAAGACGACAGGCACGAACACAGCAGACACGCGGTCCACGACGCGCTGAATGGGCGCCTTCGCTGACTGCGCCTCAACGACTCGGCGGATGATTTGAGCCAGCATGGTCTGTGCGCCAGTGGCTGTCACCAGCAGCATCAAACGGCCTTCTGCGTTGACGGATCCGCCCGTCAGGTGGTCTCCCACGGTTTTACTCACAGGCAGAGGCTCGCCGGTCAGCATGGCCTCATCGACGTGGCTGCTGCCCTCTAACACCTGACCGTCTGTGGGCACGCTCTCGCCCGGCAGCACGATGAGCGTGTCGCCCATGAGTACCTGCGACAGCGGCACAGTGACTTCGCCTTGCGGCCCCAGACGGCGAACGGTTTCAGGCCGAAGAGACTGCAATGCGCGAATCGCTACGGTGGTCTGGCGTTTGGCTCGTGCCTCTAAAGCCTTACCAAGCAAGACCAAGGTGATCACGACAGCCGAAGATTCAAAATAGAGATCGTGTGCGTTTGACCACCACAACCAGCATGACAAACCCCATGCAGCACTGGTACCCAATGCAACCAGCTGATCCATGTTGCCGCTTCGGTCCTTCAGCGCAGCCCACCCGGCTTTGTAAAAGCGAGCACCCAACACGAACTGTACGGGGGTGGCCAGCACGAACTGCACCCAAGCCGGCCAAAAATGATGCGCACCCCACAGCATAGGGAGCACCATCGGCAGGCTGGCTGCCACACCCAACAGCACCGGGCCCCAGACTTGGTAGCCGGGCTGCGCATCGTCCTGCAAAGGCGCATCAGCGGCTTGGATCTCAGCGTGATAGCCTGCACTATCAATGGCGGCCACCAAGCTGGCTGCATCAAAGCCCGAAGAAGTATCCGTCCAAACCACCGTGGCAAGCTCAGTGGCAAAATTGACCTGCGCACTGTCCACACCGGGAACCTTGCGCAGAGCGCGCTCGACACGTGCGACACAAGCGGCACAGGTCATCCCACGCACCGCCAGTTGCACACTAGCCACCGAATCAGGCGAAACAGGCGAAACAGGACGATCTATCATGGGTGCAGTATGGCCCATCCATTCACACCATAGAAAGCACCGCCATGACGACTGTCAATGAACACAAAATTCAGGTCAAAGGGATGACTTGCCAACATTGCGTTAAAGCAGTGACCAAGGCGATTCAGGCGCTGGACGCGGATGCGGTGGTCTCGGTTGATCTACCGCACGGCACCGTCACCGTTCAAACGAACTTACCCCGCGACACCACAACACAAGCTGTGACCAATGAAGGTTACGAGGTTGTGGTTTAACCCAGATCGCCGGGCTTACCCGACAGCCTTTACGGCGTTGCCGTCCCTAGGTAGTCTTTCTTACCGATATCCACCCCACCCTGGCGCAACAGGTTGTAGGCCGTTGTGGTGTGGAAGTACATATTGGGCAACACGGCGCCCATCAAGTAAGGCAGGCCCTTGGTCTCGATCGTGCGGTCCCGCATGGTGATGACGATGTCGCGGTCTTCACTGCCATCAATTTGAGCTGGCGTGAAGGTGCTGAGGTAAGCAATGGTCTTGTCCAGACGCGCTTGCAGGTCAGCAAAAGTGACTTCGTTGTCTTCGTATTTGGGCACATCGACACCAGCCAAGCGAGAAACCCCACCCTTAACCATGTCACCGGCAATCTGCACCTGCCTGATCAAGGGGAACATATCCGGAAACATGCGAGCGGTCAAAAATGCGTTGGGATCGATACTTTTGGCCTCGCAATGCGCTGCTGCTTTGCTCAGGATTTTGGACAGGCTGGTCAAAGTGTGGATGGCCACGGGCACGCTGGCTGCGTACATTGAAATCGTCATGATGAAAAGCTCCTGCGGTTAGAAGGTGCACATGATGGCACCATCGCAATGGCCTTGTCAGCACCCGGTCGTTAGGGCCTCGATGACAGGTGAGGCGCCATCATCTGACGGTTGCGCATAACTCACCGCGCACGCCGCCGCGTCAGGTGCACCATTTTTCTGAAAAACGGTGCGGCCATCTAATCTGACAGCAGTGAAGCCGGAATAGTCCAAGGCGTTCTCAATGCCAGCGACATCGCCACCTTGTGGATAGCCTCTGTACAGATGGATTTCGCTGCCGCTGGCCACCACGGCGGAGGAACCAGATGACATCGAGCAGGTTGATCGCACAGCACAAGCCATGTGCGCCATCCGGCTTGCGGTGAAGACCGCAGACTCCATCGTCTTGACCACAGCGACGCGCGCCTCTGTAGGTAACTGAGCGAAGTGCGGTAAGGCTGACGCTGTCAGCGTGCTCGCGATGGCGACCACACCAACGGTCTCTAGCAAAGAAAATCCAGACTGAATCTGACGTGCTGAGCGCAGGCGTGTGACGGTATTTTTCATCATCCCCGAACCGAATAATCGGCTTTTGTTCTACATGACGTAGCGGGATGATAGACCTTGAGCGTGATTTTTCACACACCCTGAATGAAGGAAAGGCCCAGCAACTGTTAAGTTACTAGGCCTTTGAATTGATTGGTCGGGGCGGTGGGATTCGAACTCACGACCCTCTGCTCCCAAAGCAGATGCGCTACCAGGCTGCGCTACGCCCCGACTGAAGCTAGTAGTATATACCGGAAAATAAGCTCATTCAAGTCAGCTTCGTTTTTTATGCAAAACGGTGCTGTGACCAGCTTGAGCCCTACCGCCTGTCTTACTTACCGTTGATGCCCAGCAGCTCAACTTCAAACAAAAGCGTGGCGTTGGGTGGGATCACGCCACCAGCGCCGCGCTCACCATAGGCAATCGCCGGTGGGCAGGTCAGTTTTGCTTTACCGCCAACCTTCATGCGTTGCACGCCCTCTGTCCAACACTTGATGACGCCGGTCAGTGGGAACTCGATGGCTTCGTTGCGCTTGTAAGAGCTGTCGAACTCTCTGCCATCAGGAAAGGTGCCGCGGTAATGCACTTTCACTTTGTCACTGGCTGCGGGGCTGGGCCCTGTGCCAACCTTGAGTGCCCTGTAGACCAAGCCGCTGGAGGTGACCACCGCGCCAGCCTCTTTGGCTGCCGCGTCCAGTACCGCGTTTTGCGCCAAGGCGCTGGTGGTAGACAATGAGGCTGCGACCAAGGTGGCTACCAGTGCAGCAATGCGAAGGGTTGGGTTCATGAATGAATATGGCCGTTGAAGGTAGCTCAGAATACTACGTCAGCAACCACCAGCGCCATGATCCCTATGCACAACACAAACCGTTTCCTTGGCTTCGCGCTGGTCGCGTTGTTCGCCCTGCAAACCCATGGTGCTTGGGCTGCATCAGATCAGGACTGGCAAGCCGATGCAAACGCAGATGGCATCCAACTGTACACACGCCAAATGGACGGCCACCCTTTGAGGGATTTCAAAGGCGTCATGCAAGTTCAAGCACCTCTGGCACAAGTTGCTGCCATGCTGGCCGATGTACCCGCGATGCCTGAATGGTTCTTCATGTTGCGTGAGGCGCGCTTTATCCAGGGCGAACACGTTGACGACTCTCACATTTATCTGGCCATGAAGGGCTTGTGGCCAGTTAGCCCGCGCGACGCAGTCGCCCATGTGTCGGTCAAACAAGACCCTTCGACGTTGACGATCCATGTGCTCGTAGACAGCGCCGAGGGCATCATGCCGAAACAAGAGGGCTATGTGCGCATCCCCCGTATGCACTCATCATGGCGGCTCACGCCCATCGGAGCCACCCGAACGGAGGTCGAGATCGTGGGCTACGCCGACCCGGGCGGCTGGATACCGCTGTCTATCGCCAATTTCTTAGTGACCACACTGCCACGTGAATCACTCAAGAAGATGCGCGAGTTCATCGCCAAGCCGGAGTACCGTGATGTGGCCCGCATTTATGCCAAGAACCCCAAGCTGAAGGAGCTGGCTGAGCGCTTGCGCTTCCCAAAGCCTTGATCGCTGGATGAGGCGATGCGCCTGCAAAAACACCCCTGCATTAAGCAGAGCGTGATGGCAACCGCGTGCCACGCATGGGCTGGTTGTTGGCATACCGCAATTCATCATCCCCGCCGATATAGCAGCATCGCGGGTCAGATGGCAAGGTCACATCTTTGGCAAAACCGGCCAACGAATCGTGCACGAAAGAATCAAAAAAGTCGATGACCAAAGGGTCAATCAAACCCTTGCCATGCTCAAACTCGTCATCGTGCGCCTGTAGCAGCGCGGTGTAATGTGGGCGCAGTTTGGCGCCGTTCTTTTGGCTGTGTGACTTGAGGTAAGCCACGTCCTGCATCAGATGCCGGTCATAAGCATCTAGGTTGCCGACTAACTCACCGCCGTAGCTGGGGAGGGTGCGCAGTTTGGCGCGCTCGCGCAGATACGGGTCATTGAGTGCATCAAACTTGTCTTTGGCAGCAAGGTAGTCGGCCTCTTTTTGCCCGTGTGAAAAGTCTGCTGCCGACTGCACCGCCATGTGCCACTCCGCCTTTTTGAGGTTCATGTCTTGCTCTGAGGCTTTGCGTGCGGGGTCGTTCTCTAAGGCGGCTTCGCGGGCCTTGAGGCCCTCTGCCTCTTGGCTGTAACGGGCCTCTTGGGCGTTGATGCCACTGGCATCTTGCGCACGCAAGCGCAAATGGATTTTGCGAAATCGCCAGCGCAAATACAGCTGACTGTGGGCCAACAAAGCATCGCCCAAGCGACCGCCCTTGACGCCTGCATTGGCGAGGGTTTGATTGAAGCGATCTTGGAGTTCGGGGTCGAACTCGAAATCACTTTTGACGGAAGGCGTGTCCAGCGGCACCAAAGGCACCCCAGCCACGAGTGCTTCGTCGTACATCTTGCGCAGTGGGATTTTGCTGAGCATGAACTGAGCAGTCAAACTCTTGCCAGCCTCACCCGGTCGATAGCCGCCACCCACATTGGAGTGCGCGCCGGGGTAAACGATTTCATCGGCGTTGCTGGGCAGCTGCGAGCCATCCCATATGGTGTCCAGCGGGAAGGAGTTTCGGATCTCATTCATGGCCATCAAGTGGAGCGTGCGCTTGACGACAGGTGGTACACGCAGGTTGCTGGCCCAACCCATGTGCCCGTCCCACGGGCCCGGTGTGGGGTCAGCGCCGGGTTGGCTGCCGAAGGCTTGTTTGGACAAGCCACTGAATAGGTTGGTACGACGGCCATCCAACCGCGTATCAAGGTCAGACCATTTTTGCGCAAGGAACAAAGAGCCTATGCCCGCACTGGCTGGGATGCCCACAGAGGCCACCGTGTCGAACAGGCCTAGGAACTGGATCGCAAAAGGCCTGTTGACCTTAGGCCAGAGGTGCTGGTTACCGCCCTGCGGGTCATCGATGCAGCGAGCCTGGATGCGGCGCGCAAACGCACGAGCCAAAGTGGCGCCCCGCGAGAAACCAAAGACAGAGACCTGTATGGATTCGATCTTGTCAGCCGGGTGTTTGGCCACCGTTTCATCCAGCCATTGCATGGCCTTGTCTAAGCGGGCGTCACCATACTTGGCGAACCCCGCACCATTGTCATCACCGATGTCACCGATATCGCGGAAGTAGGTGCCTAGGCCGGGGATGTAGTGTGCATGGATACCCTGATCCTTTAAATTATCGGGATAGGCTTTGAACAGTCTCGCGACATTGCTGTGTTCATCGGTGCCGATATCGGCATCTAAGTTGTTGCCTGTACCGTCAAAAAAGAAACCTACCTTGATCACCACCTTGCAGGTATAGGGCGCAGGCCGATCACCGAGCTTGCTATCCAGCGCATTGGCCTGATCGACAAGACTCAACGCGATGCCGGGTGCACACGGTGCCAATGAGACCGGTGCAGCCAGCGTGTCACAAGCCGAGGCGCTGGCCAACAAGGCCGTCAGGTTTTGCTTGAGTGACGGCCCCGAGCTTGGCGTGGCCTTACTGCCCTGATTGTTTGATTTGATCATCGGTGCACTTTGGGTAGTTGTGGGTCACGCCTGGCCGTTCGCCCTTTTCATCAACTTGCAGATTCAATCGGGTGTGTGTATTGCCGTCTGAGATAGCAGCTTCTAGGTGACCATCAGGATAGAAGTGAACCTCCAATGCGCGAGGTTCCCCTTTGGATACATCAACAGCCAGTGCATCAGCTTCTCGCCAAAGGCTACGACGATTGTCGTAATACGGTTTGCCATATGGATACGGGCTCATGACGCGCTGAATGCAGTACCCAGCAACCCACCTAACTTTCAGCTTAATGGGTAACGGTGTGCCGGGTCTGTAGGAAACGCAGCACACCCCTCCCCCTCCGCCTGTGTAGGGACCGCTTGGGCTAACATTGCCACCACCCTGTCCATTGACCGTAAAGCTATCAATGTAATCATCGGTGTAGTTGTAGCCCTGGATCAGCAGCGATGCGGGTTCACCGTATTTAGTGACAGGTGTTGATGCGGTCGATCCGGGAGCCTCAGCTTGGGCGCAGCCCAACACAAGGGCGCACACCAGCATCACGGCTATGGGCGTGGCCCTACTGCCCTGATTGTTTGAGTTGATCATCTGTGCACTTTGGGTAGTTGTGGGTAACGCCGGGCCGTTCGTATTTGGCCGTACGAAGCAAAATCAACCGTGGGCCGGAATCTCCCTCCGTGATGGCTGCCTCAACATGCCCATCCGGGAAGATGTGCACCTCTAAGGCTTTGGGCTTGCCATTGGACAGATCTACAGCCAATGCATCAGCTTCTCGCCAAAGGCTACGACGATTGTCGTAATACGGTTTGCCATATGGATACGGGCTCATGATGCGCTGAATGCAGCACCCGCCCACCCACCTAACCTTCAAATTAATGGGCAATGGTGTGCCAGGCCTATAAGAGACACAACACACAGATCCGCCGCCGCCAGAAGATGGCCCACTCACAAAAATGTTGCCACCACCCTGCCCATTGACAGTAAAGCTATCAATGTAATCATCGGTGTAGTTGTAGCCCTGTATCAGCAGCGATGCGGGTTCGCCGTATTTGATGACAGGTTTTGATGCTGCCGATCCGGGTGCCTCAGCTTGGGCGCAGCCCAACACAAGGGCGCACACCAGCATCACGGCTGTGGGCGTGGCCCTACTGCCCTTATTGTTTGAGTTGATCATCGGTGCACTTTGGGTAGTTGTGGGTCACGCCTGGCCGTTCGCCCTTTTCATTCACTTGCAGCCTCAATCTGGCGGGTGTATTGCCATCTGAGATAGCAGCTTCTATGCGACCATCAGGATAAAAATGAACCTCCAATGTGCGAGGTTTCCCTTTGGACACATCTACAGCCTGTGCGTCAGCTTCACGCCAAAGGCCCTTACGGTAGGCATTCGTTCTGCCATATTTGCTGGTCTCGAACTCCATGCAGTACCCGCCCACCCACCTAACCTTAAGATTAACTGGCAACGGTGTACCGGGTCTGTAGGAAACGCAGCACACCCCTCCCCCTCCGCCTGTGTAGGGACCGCTTGGGCTAACATTGCCACCACCCTGTCCATTGACCGTAAAGCTATCAATGTAATCATCGGCGTAGTTGTAGCCCTGGATCAGCAGCGATGCGGGTTCACCGTATTTGATGACAGGTGGTGATGGTGCCGGTTACGGTGAATGCGGGGACTGATGACAGCCCGTTGCAATTTTACCGCCAATGCAATGCAGCCTTGCGCCTACCTCTTGCTCAGTAGGTGCTTACTTTTCCGAGTCTTGAACTCAAGTGCGTGCTGATACTTTAGGTCAACAATTTTTTTGCTAGCAAGCCATTGCCTGTCACTCTCCTCAGTTCTAAACATATAGAGCCGCCGAAGGACTAGTATTTGCAACACGCGTGTGGCAATGAAATCATTTGCGACTTCCGCAAGGAGTTTTTCAATTTCTCGGTGGGGTATTCGACCTGGACCGTCTAGTTTGACGCCCACAGCAATTAGTCTGGATGCTGGAGTACCTAGGCTATTAGATGCAGTGCGTATGTCCTCCAACAAGTCATCCGAACTGATGGACACCACGCACTTAATGACGAGCCCTGCTGCAGAAGATTGAAGAATCCAAGCTAACAGTTGCCTCGCTGCTTTCTGTCGTTCTGTTTCATTTGCAAAAACCTTGTTTTTCGCCAATAGTTCTGCGATTTCTATTTGCGCGGCATCTTGATGATTCATGAATACCGTAAAAAAAGCATTTACCGCGCGAAGAGGGCCAGACATAACTAGCTTGAGCAACTCAACACGTTGCGTGCGAGGAATATTTGCTATTTGATTTTTCAAAATTTGACCAAGAATTTCCACCGTCTTTAGCAATGAAATGACCTGGGCAGTGAACTCGTCTTGTGCCAAGTCCTCTTTCTTGTCAGCTAACCCATCGCCTCCGTCGTCAAGTTGATCCCTCTGAATATTTGCTTCTTCGCGTGCTTTCTCAGGAGACTTCCCTGAGTACTCAAGCTTCGGTAGGTCTCTCACAAAGTCTTTGACTCGCTCCGTGTCCTTGCCGTTGAATGAAATGGGAGTGAAATCCTTAAACGGCTCATAGAGAGCATCCGTCACGCATTTCAAGAACATCGGGTCTTTGAAAGCATGGTGAGCCAGGAACAGAATGGTATTTGCGTTCTCCCGAACGTAAAGATGGGCACAGCAACTCCGAATGTAGGCCTGAACGTCCAAATCAGTGAGTTGCTTTGAAAGGTGTCGTCCCTTCAAGAAGTAGTAGATGTAGTGGTACCTAAAACGAACACAGTCGCCAGTTCTTGAAAGAATTCGCGCCTTCACAAGCACATCGATTCGTGACGGCAAGTCAACACGAATTTGATCCTTGGAGAATCTGTCATTGAAAATCGTAAGCTCAATCTGCGAAAGCTCTTTATGTTCGGTCGCATGCATTTGCCATGCGAGATGGGAGCAATATTCAATAACTGGCCCCCACTGGTTTTTCGGAACCTTTGCTGATTCCAGTCCGGCTTTCACCAAATAGTCGTAATACTCACCAAGCCCGCTATCCTCAAATCCTCCTTGGACGCCAGACTCAATACTTTGCAACAGCGTCAATAGGTACAGTGGAAGCGAGGGAACGATATTTTTTGCCATGACCGTATCAAGCATCCGCTCTGCTTGGTCACAGCGTGCAAGGAGTGCGGCTTCATCCAATGAACCGTCAGCCGCCGTCCTTTGTATCCATCTGCGCACAAGCTGTGCACGACGAGAGTAGCCGAAAGGTAGCAGCTTAAATTCCTTAAAGCTCGATAGCTTTCCATCCGCATGGGGACGAATTGTCCCGTTGAAATCCAGTACCTCATTTGCGGTAACCAGCAAGCGGGGAAATCGATTGGAAACCTCTATCAAAATTTTTGCTCTTTGTTGCCCGTGTCTCACGGTGCCATCATCAAAGTCATCAAGAAGCAGAACCTTTTCGCCACTGGGATGCTGTTGAAAACGCTCGAAATTCTTTTGACCGTATTGCTCAACAATTGCACGCTTGAGTACTTGATCGATCTCACGGTCGCCCGCGCCTTTTAATTCCGAGCCACGCACGTATAGCGGCAGTTGTCCTCGCTCGTGATAGTGCCTAAATAGCATGTACAGAAGGCTGGTTGCACCGACTTTCTCTTCCCCCGTGAGAAGTACTCCGCCGTCGAGTCGGGTAAGGTCATGAAATACGGTGGTGCTTGAAATTTTCTTAACGCCTCGGGCTTCTGAGGCACCTACCTCCTGTGCATCTGGATAGACGAATAAATCTTGCAGTCCAATCGAGCTTCCCTTGATACTGAAGGCTCCACCGGGGTCTGAAAGATACTGCTCAAAGACGGACTCCAATGGGAACTGATTTGCGGCTTTTCTGGGCAAATCACGGAAATCGCTCCATGAACCTTCTTCCGTTGGACCGTAGTGGCCGCTATCTGACCAAAGGTAACGTGTTGCTCTGTAGGTTCCCTCCTCAAGGTTAAATACGGCAACATTGAATGAGGAGTCGGCAAGGTTCTTCTCGCCTTGGAGCACGCATCCTTCGATATACGCGCTGTGCCCTGAGCTTGTGTGTATGTCCTCTCCGGCACCGCCAACATGCTCGTGCCCAGAAATGACGACATTCGCCAATTGACGGACTAACTGGCGAAACGGGTGATATGTCGATTGATTGAACCAGTTTAGCGGTTGGTGCAATATTGAAATTCGCAAGTCAGATTTTTCATTGCTTCTGTCCTTGTAACGGTCAACAGGGAATATAAGTGTCCCTGGCTCTTCCTGTAGGTTGGAGCACCACGCGACATTGATTGCGTCAAAGACAATTTCCTTGTTTTCCACTGTAAAGCGATGCCCAGTCCAAAGGTCATCACCGAAGCGGGATTCATCGGCCGTATGAAGGCTATCAGCGAAATATTTGAACTCTGCTTGGACTGAGACACCAAGGCGAATTACATCTTCATCCAATTGGCTTGGGTCATCCCTTACAGCGTTCAAGGTAAGCTGTCGTGGTTTGCCACCGACGCTGAAATCACAATCATGATTGCCAGGCACCAATACAAAATGTACCGGTACTTCTCTTTCGGATTGGACTTTCTCACGAATACTGGTGAAGAGACCTCTCGCAGCTTCGTACTCGTCGGATTTACCACTGAATGCAATATCGCCAGAGACCACGATAAAGACAGCGGACGCGTCAGGGAGTTCCGAGAATACGCAGGCACCAATTTCCCCACCTTTTCCGAGAACTGGGTCTTGCGCACTCCGAATATGGATGTCGCTCAAATGCAGAACAACTGCGGTCATTTTTTCTCCCTGGCTACTTATAAATACTTCTTCAAGACACTGGGCAACTTTAGCTGCTTCAAAGGCAATAGCCCGTCTAGTCAATGCCTGATTCGATTAACACTTGCAACCCGAGCGCCACTCGCTCGTATTCCTTCGCTTAAGGATCAAAAATTCGTATCACGGCAGACATTCTAGAGGTAACCGGTAACCCTGCGGCGTCCTTGTTGTTCCCGAAGACTTGCCCGTCAACAATGGCCTCATTGCAAACGATGAGGAATGGCGATGGCAACGGTGGATTCACGACAGCGGCTGAGCGATCAGCAGTGGCAACAACTATTCGTGCGCTTTGACTCAAGCGTGCAGACGGTGCAGGAATTTTGCGAACTTGAGGGGCTCAGCGTCAGCAATTTCTATCGCCGCCGCGCCCTTGCTGTGGCGCCATGAGGCATGTGTCCCCTCACGTCCGGCGAACCGAGGCAGTCAGCAGTTTGGCTATTTTGTTGGTCGGAGTTGGGTGCCAAGCATGCGGGCATTGTGCAAAGCCTGATCGTGACGTGCCGACTGCATGGCATCGACCCGACCGTCTACCTAATCGACGTGCTTCAGCGTGTCGCAACCCATCCAGCGTCGCGCGTGGCCGAACTCACGCCTCGCATGTGGAAGCAGCACTTTGCTGGCAACCCCTTGCGGTCGGACGTGCACAACCCAGCTTGATTGGCAAGGACGCCGTTGAGTTGCCGGTTACAATTGCAGAGTGACCTTGGCGGGGTCCTTCTTGCCTTTGGATATTCTCAAGTAACCCGTCTTCATGTACTTGCCCAAGTCCCAATCACCCGAACAGCCATTGGTCGATGTGGTCTTTGCAGAGCCAAAGCGCTTTATCACCACAGCCCGAAGTTCGTCACAAGTCACTGGTGGCTCCATTGCAATCTCCACCATGCCGCGCCCAGATGACATCGCTGAGATGCGAGTCACGCCATTCATGGGCGGGCAGGTGATTTCA
This sequence comes from Aquabacterium sp., assembly GCA_030654395.1. Taxonomy (GTDB): domain Bacteria; phylum Pseudomonadota; class Gammaproteobacteria; order Burkholderiales; family Burkholderiaceae_C; genus Aquabacterium. The sequence goes on along the minus strand of JAURXM010000132.1, from coordinate 337,945 downwards.
ATGGCTTCTGGCGTTTTCTGGCATCCCTCTGGAAATGCTCGCTGCATCTCACGCCATGACCACGTAACGATTCTCGGATCCTTGATCAGCCCTTCAACCAACTGATGGGCTGATCCGGCATCGCTCTCGGCAGGCGCAGCCGACGCTTGATCATGCTGGCCCATGATCATCAACACGACGCACGAAAGTAATTGGTATAGCCGTCTCATCTAGCTGTGGTCCATAGCCATCTGCGCAGAACGAGGGTGCTACGGCCCTTGGTCCAAGTTCATCTGGAAAAAGACGCGCGTCGGATCCTTCGGGCTGGCAAAGATCGATGCGTGTCCGCCCTTGACCCAGCGAGACAAATTCCATTCCACATAGCACTTGCTTTCACCCTGCCGCCCAGCACCAAAAGATTCCTTAACGATGTTGTAGATGCCTTCGCAGGTCACCGGTTTGGCTACTTCGATAGTAATCACGCCGGCACCCCCGTCTTGCACTGATATTTGCTTCACGCCACTCAACGCAGGACACTGCAAATCACGCTCATTGGAAGGAAGTGAGCAACGAGGAAAGAGCTGGGACATCTCAGACCACTTGCGCTGAAGAATCTTGGGGTTATGAATCACGGCCCGAATCAGATCGTATGCCACGACGTTTGATGCTACCGTTGGTGCACTGGTAGTTGCGGGTTGAGCCTCTTCGGAATGAACCGCCTCAACAGTGGCGCTTGGAGCAGCGTTTGCTGAGAACTTGCTGCAAGAGGCAAGCGCAAAGATGCAAAGCGCGTATAGGAAAAAGGATCGATTCATTCAAGTACTGCCTTATTGATTGAGGATGTCGGGTCCATCAAGTCCTCTCGACGCTGATAAGGGCGATTTTCCCTTACGGTCAAAGGTGACCGCTTATTGGTGGAGTACATCTCAAGATGGAGCATGTCGCTGGGAACTTTGATGCCCACAAGCTTTCCAACGACCCCAATTTTTTCGCCGCGCGCAACGCGATCACCACGTGCAACGAATATGTTTTTTCTGTTTTTATCGACTTCGCCGTAACGGGCGATGAAGCTCCCATGATCAATCTCGATCACAAATGTCTCGCAATAGAATTCATAGACGTCAAGCACTGTGCCATCAGCCATGGCGCGAACCGTTGTTCCCGTTGGTGCGTAAAGGTCAATGCCTGCGTGCTTCCGTCCGCTTGCCCGATTGGACCCAAAACGTCGTGCGCCAGTGTGGTAGTCCGCAGCGGCCTTCACCGCTAGTGGGTACAACAATCCTTCGATGACCTTCTTTTCTTCTTTGATCGAACCCTTTACAGCGACAGTTTTTGCGGCTTGAGCTTCGTTGGTCTGATGAGGTATTTTCTGGCTGCGCTGGGACGAAGCGATCTGATCCGCTTTCTTTCCGCCGGCTATGGTGATGTTGTTGTGCGGCACGGCGCTGTCATGCGCTTTATTGCCAGTTGGAAGGGCTACGTGGCTGCGCTTGTGCTCGACCACGGCTGCGGTGTCCTCCACCCCTTCCGCGCCAAGGTGCGACGCGATGACTGAGGCCAACCAATCAGTCTCGGGTCGCCTCCACCAATAGGCCGGGGCTGAAGCATCACCTTGGCCCGGAATCCTTAACACTTGGCCAATGCTGACCCTGTTGGCATCCTTGATGTCATTGGCCTGTGCAAGGGCCGCTACCGTGGTTTTGTGGGCTTTGGCGAGGGATGACAGCGATTCGCCTTTGCCAACTTTGCATGAAGTGATTTGGCCCGTGCCTCTTCCGGGAAATAAGCGGAGCAACTTCTTGTAGTTGACGTTCAGGATGGAAAAAACAACCTCGGAGAGTCCGTCCACCTCAAAGGCAGGGGTGCGCCCCTGCCCATCTGTGACGCCAGTAACCACCTTGACAGCTTGCTGATGCTGAACAGCTGAGGGTTGTTGCCCACGACCCTTGGCAGGCAGGACTACCGTGAATGGTTGATTGACGTAGGGCTTGTTGTCGGCAGTATTTAGTGTGAACTGCACCTTTGTCTTTTGCTGAAGCAGCTTCTCCGCCTCATCCAGTCGACCAAGAATGTCCGTCTTGATGATCTTGCGAACGGCAACAACATTGGCATCGCCATCTTTCCCGGTCGGGTTCAGGTACCAACCCTCGTGATGGAACAGGTAGATGCTGGCCTCGATATCGTCCGGGAAATACTTGGCAGCTCGTTGCTTGCAAATAAAGTACGACAACAGTGCCCCATACGCACCACGCTCTGCATCAAACACATTTCTGTCAGTTAGATCCAGTTCAAAATTCAAAAAGTGCTTAGACAAATGCGGTTTGCGCGCTTCTGTCACCGTGGCTTTTGTGTACTGAGCAAGGCCTGCTGCAGACGTGGTGCCCGCTGCAGCGTCCGGGTTGAATCCGGATTCGACCCGGACCATCAATAGCACATACGCTATTTCTCGGTACGTCAGTTTGTAGCGCGTGCAGATTTCAATAATAAGGTCGATAACCAGTGCTTGGTCATCTGCAGAGATGTCACCCCAAACGCGAGACTTGCCAGCGATCTCGTTGGGCTGCTTTTCGATGGAAGGGCACAGCTTCAGCCAAGAGTGGCTTTCAATCTGCTTCTCGCCGTAGGCCCTTCCCTTCTGTGTACGAAGGAGCTCGTAAATGGTTGTCACGTCAGTTACCTTCACCCGGATAGATGGATTTCACATAGCCCTCGCGAGCTTTGTCGGAATGCTTGTAGATACTGCGGATGAGCGCTTCATCGGTTATTCGGTGAAGTTGCTTGTCATAGAACTCAACTGCTTCGTCGCTAGCAGTACGGCCTACTCCTGACGAGAAATCAAGCAGCAGGTAGGCGCCCGTATCGGTCTTCACGCATTGCCAATGCGTGGCAAAGATTGGCTGCTGCTTCGCTGTGCGTGGTGCAGACGGCACATTAATCGACAGCTTACCGACTGTGAGCTGTTGCCCTGGTCGACACGTGTTGAGCTCAAACTCATCGCCCGATGCTTTGCAATGAGAGGTCACAACGTATTGAAGGCCTCCGCAGGGGATATCAGTTTTCCACCCTTCTACGTTTGCACTAGCGCAGCCTGTTGTCATCAGGCCAACGGACAAAAACGCAAGGTAAGCAGAGACTTGAAAATATTTTGAGTTCGACATCATTCGGCCTGATTCCAATATTTATCCATCTCTTGATGGGCTGAGTTAATTTCTGATTGGTGCCATTCATCACCGTCTAGCAGTGAAAGCTCCACGGGCTGCGGACTGTTGCTGAAGGCTTTTGCTGTTTGTCCTGTTTGATCAGTCTGACCAATTTGTATTTCGCCATTGGGCATGCTCATCAGATACCGTTGTCCTGCTACCGCATGGCCTTGCTCGTCACGCACAACGAAAGCAGCTGCGTACAGCTTTGTGGACGGCAAATCAGGAAAGGAATGGTTCACTCGATCGCCCCCCACCATCGACTTCTGCCCCGCCTGCACCATGATCTTGCCGGGGCATTGCACGGTCAAGCTGCCGTTATCAATGGTGATGCTGGCGCCACCTGATACGGTCAGCACGACTTTTTTGGCGGCGGCGAGGTTGACCACGCCGTTTGCGGTTTTGAGCTCTAGCGCTCCTTTGGATGCGATCTGCGCGGGGCCCGCTTGGGCTTGCAGGTCGATCGGGCCTTGTGCGGCGATGATGCTCAGGCCTTTACCTGCAGCCTCTGCTGCATCTGTGCCCGCTTGTATGGCCCCGGCCAAGATGCCGATGGCTTGACCCGTTTGGATGCGGGCTTGGCCGCCGATGGCCCATTGTGTGTCTTGGCCGCTGGACAGCACGGTGCTGCCTTGGCTGCTCAGGTGCAGGTCAAGCCCGGCTGTGATGCCCACGCCCGCTTTGCCGATCAGGGCGATGTGGGGGTCGGCCATGTGCGGTACTTTGTCTGGGCCGGTGGCGGTGGCTTGTTGGTCTGCATCGGCCTTGGCGTTAGGCAAGCTGCTGCGGCTGACCATGCCGCTCAGGCTTTGGGTCAAGGCTGCCGTGCTGACCAAGCCCACGGTTTGGTGCGTGCTGGCCGCTTGGTTGAAGGTGCTGGCCAGTTGCTGCATTTGCTTGGCCAAGGCGATGCCAGCGGCGTTGTCGCCTGCGGGCTCGGCGCTTTGGCCTAGGCCGTTGTTCAGGCCGAAGGTGCTGAGCATCACGCCGCGCACCGCGTGCAGGCCGCCCCATGCGTCGGTTCTGAGCTCAAAGCCTTGGCCCCGCAAGCTGCCTCGGTGGTTGTCTGCTTGGTGCAGCAGGTGGCCCATTTGCAGCCAGCTTTGGCTGTGGGTGCTGTGCAGTTGCAGGCGGCCTTGTTGGGGCGTGTCGTCCATCACCAGCTGGTTGTAGCCGTAGCCACCAAACTCTTTGCTTTTGACACCGCTCAGGGCTGCGGCGTTGTTCTGGGCTGGGGCGCCTTGTGTGGCGCTGCCCGGTGCGCCGCCGTGCCATGCGGGGCTGTTGCCCCCACTGTTTGAGCCGACCATGTTCATTTGCGCGCTGGTGCGGTGGTCGCTTGATTCGGCAAAGGCGCTGGTGTCAGCTGCCTTGGGCTGCCCGCCGGGTGTGCGTGGCACGCCGCCTTCACCGCGCCCGCTGTAGAGGCTGGCTTGCACAAAGGGCCGGTCAACGTCGTTGTTCAAAAAGCCGACCAGCACTTCGTGCCCAATGCGCGGGATGAATTGGTGGCCCATGCCTGGGCCTGCCAAGCGCTGCATCACGCGCACCCAGCAGCTGTGGTCGCTGTTGGCCCGCTGGGGTGCGTAGGGGTTGGCTTGCCAGTGGAACTTGACTTTGACGCGGCCCAGTTTGTCGGTGTAGAGCTCGTCACTGCCGCTGGCTGTGGTGCTGCCATCTGGGCCGACCACGATGGCCGTTTGCACGCCCAGTGCGGTAGGGCGTGGGCGGGGGCGCAGGCCCGTGCCGTCCAGCAAGATGGCGCGCCATGGCACCTCGCGGCGCACGGCTTGGAACTGGCAGGCAAAGCCGCTTTGGGTGGCTTGCTTTTGCAGGGCTTGTGTGTCTACGGGCATCTGGTCGACAGATACGCTGAGCTCGGGCAAGTCGGCCTGACCGAGCGACTGGACGATGGCCTCGCTGAGGTCTTTGGGCAGGTTGTTGACACCGTAGGCGTCTACGGCGTGGACAAAGAATTCGTCGCTGTCCAGTGCGGCCTGCGTCACGGCCATCCAGCTGCCCGCACGCAGGGTGCGCACGGTGCCGCGCCCTAGCCACGTTTGGTAGCGTGCCTCGTGGGCTTCTTGCAAGCGGGTGGCGGCAAACTGGGCCTCGGCTTGGTTGCCAAATATGTAGTCGCTGGTGGGGTCGAAGCTGGTCAGCCAGCTTTGCAGCTTGCGGGCCTCTTGGCTACCCCATTGACCTGTTGTGGGCGCCTCAAAAGTGGTGGCACTGTTGGCTGCGTAATCCCAGCCTTGCACCGTGGTGGCGGTGGCGCCCAAGCTGAGCACGCTGGCCAGCGCTTGGATGCTGTCTTGCGCTTCTTGGCTGTTGCTGCGGTGAAAGCGGATGCCTTGGCCGCCTAAGCTGCTGGCGCTGATCGCGTCTTGCGGCTGCTTGGCGCTGTCGGCAAAAAAGATGACGGTGTGGCCACCGGGCGCGGCGGCGTCTTCTTCAATGCGGTAGCAAAGGCCCTCTTCAATCAAAAGGCGGCTGACAAAGTCCAAGTCGCTTTCTCGGTATTGGGCGCAGTAGGCGCGCTGCCCACCATTGCGGGCAAACAGGCCTTGGGCGATGTAACTGGCAACGCCTTCGTCCCATTGCCATGCGGAGATGGTGGGGTGGTCAGCAAAGACGTCCTCGATGATCTCGATGACCGACTTGTCTTGCCAGATGCGGCTGCCGAGGGTGTGGCCCAACAGGGCAATCCAAGGCTGTACCAGCAGGCCTTTGCGGGCAAAGCCGCCGTCTGAGCCCAGCGCGTCTGCGGCGACGATGTAGCCACTGCGGCACGTGCGACTGCCATCGGCCAGCGTGGTTTGCAAGGTGATGGGGCGGGCGTAGAGTTGCTTGAGCTCAACGTGGGCGTTGAGCACCAAGGCGTTGATGTACAGCGCAAAGGGCTGCGATACGGCGTCGTGCAGCACAAAGCTCTCGACCATCAGGTCGGCGGGCAGGCTGTGTGGGCTGCCAGGGTCGCTGACGGGCGAGCTCAGGGTGTAGAGGCGCGTATCCGTCAAACCGAAAAGATCCAGACCCATGGCGGGCTCCCTGCGCTGTGTTTATTTATGTGAATAGCAGCGGGGGATTTTGAAGGACGAACTGGTGCGAGAGAGCCCTCTGATGGGGGGCTACGGTGTAACGGCATGCAACATATCTGCATGCTGATGTGACCCCGCGCTTCGATCGTTCAAGCCGTGTATGGCAAGCTGTGATTGAGAAGATCAAGGGGGCTAACGCACAGGGTGGATCACTTTGCAGCTGGGCTCGGGCTCGTTTTCCACCCACCAGTTCACCCACAAGCGCTGCGCGGGGTTGGCCGCATCGTCGGGCTCCAGCGTCAGGAAATTGCGCGCGCCAATCAAGCGCCGCGAGGTGGTGGGGAACTCATACATGGCAGCAGTAATGCCTCTATCCACCGTTTCCACCTGCAAGCACGCATGCTCCAGAAAGTAACGCGCCATGGCAGCGGGTGGCGGATGCACGATACCGCTGCTGGTGACTTGGTTGATGATCTGGGCGTTGGTGTCCGTCGCTTCGCGCTTGGATTCCAACACGCCCACTGCGGCCACATGCACATCTCCGCTGACCAAAGTGACCCGGCACGACTGCGCCTTACTGAAGTCAAACAGGCGGTGAATCAGGCGCAACCTCTCCGCACGGTGCGCGGCACTGGTCCAGTGGTCTCGCAAATCATCTTCCAGCTCCTGCTGACCAGGCAGCGCACCCAGCATCTTTTCCAACAACTCAAAGCTGGGATGCACCACCGGAATACTGCTCATGACCACCAGATGCTTCATCCCCTTTTGCGCATCCAGCCACTGGTAGGCGGCAGCCCAACTGGCGGGGCTCAGCACCTGCGCGCTTTGCAAGTTGTTGCCCAGCTTGCGCTCGGGGCTGCGCTCACTGCGCATGTCCAGCACCAACAAGCCGGTGGTGCCCACGCGATACCCCGCGCTGAATGCACTCTGCCCCGGCAGCGTGCAAGGAGGCGGTGTACCCAGCACACTGTGGCGCTGGAACAGAGAGAAGCAGTTTTTTGCGATGGCAAACACACCCTGGTACAACGGGCAATCATGGTCTTGCGCCGGGTAAGAGCCCCAGCCGTCAATGATGTCATGGTCGTCCCACATCATCACAGTAGGCAGGCTGGCCAGAACCTGCGCCACCTCGGGCTGCGACCACTTGCTCAAATACAGGTTTTCAAAAAAGTTTGTTACTTGCTTTTGCAGCGCGGCAGTCCACGGGACCTTGCGGCGTTGGTCGCGCGTGAGTTGGCTCCAGGCCACGATGTCCGGGCAGGCGGGGTCCTGCCATAACGCATCGGAATACACCTGGTCGCCGCCCATCAAAAACAAATGGTAAGGGCCATAGCTGCGGCCATTGATGCGTTCGCGCCCGGCATGCACATTCAGCAGCCGCGTCCACAGCGCGTTCTTGTCCACTACATTTTTCATCAAACCAGGGCTGGAAAAGCCGTTGCACGAGGCATAGGCCATGCGCGGAGACTCGCCATCGGCAGGTAAGTGAAAGGCGTAGCTCTGGCCATCCACACGGTAGACAACGCGCTGTGCTGATGCCCCCTGCACTACGGCGAGCACGGCACGCCACACATGGGCACCGCTCTGCAGTGTGCTCAGCAAGCTAAACGCGCCCCCAGCAGCGGCGCATTGCAGTACGGGCGGTGCAGCGGTGTCGGTGACGACCAGCAGGCTCACACCCCATCGACGTTCGTGAATGCCGAGAAATTGAAGTACGGGACCGAGCATGATGGCCATGGTGTGCCTTTCTGTTAGTTATGGATGCGCAGAGAGGCATTGTCCGCCGATATGAAAGAGGCACAAAGGCCGGTGGCGGATTCAAGGTCACAGCTGTTCATTTCGTCTGCACCGGCATCACCGGGAGTCTATGGATCGTCTAGTACGCCGGTCGAGGCCAGGATTGAAACAGCACCAGTCACTGCCGCACCCAGAGGGATAGCAGCCTTGTCGCTCAGATCGATTAAGACCATCAATGCCTCAGTTCGCCCTTTGAGTTCGCGCTTTCTAATGAGGAGCATCTTCTCCAGCTACTTTCGCTCGTTTGAACCAGCAGAGATTGTTTCGCAGAGGTCCTCTATTTCTAAAGCAGTGAGAACTTGGGGCATTACCCGGTGTGCTCGCATTTTATAGAGGTTCAATCCACGCTGAAGTGAAGGCTTGCCTTTCAACTGCTTCAATCCACGCCCGTCATTGCTGACGGGCGATGCCTCGGGTGGTCGGTTGCACATCAGCTTGGGTGTAGGTTTCAATCCACGCCCGTCATTGCTGACGGGCGATGCCAGTTCGATGGCACCACGCACGTGGCGATCAGCTCGTTTCAATCCACGCCCGTCATTGCTGACGGGCGATGCCTTGCTGGAGCACTGACAAGCTAACCCCCACACAGTTTCAATCCACGCCCGTCATTGCTGACGGGCGATGCTTGCCCTGCCTGCTCTTTCTTGGCGCGGGCTATTGTTTCAATCCACGCCCGTCATTGCTGACGGGCGATGCACGCAAACCAGAGTCGATACCAACACCCCTTGAAAGTTTCAATCCACGCCCGTCATTGCTGACGGGCGATGCAGGCCATGATCTTGGCCAAGCAGGTCGAGTGGTCGTTTCAATCCACGCCCGTCATTGCTGACGGGCGATGCGGTGGTCAAGACCGTGATGCACCACTTCACATTGGTTTCAATCCACGCCCGTCATTGCTGACGGGCGATGCTTTCTTGAGCCAAAGCCACGCGCCCTGAAGCTCAGTTTCAATCCACGCCCGTCATTGCTGACGGGCGATGCCCTTTCGAGTGGGAAAGTTACCGGCCTCAAGCCAGTTTCAATCCACGCCCGTCATTGCTGACGGGCGATGCGGTCGATCGTGCTCTTGCCGACCTTGCAGCCCTTGTGTTTCAATCCACGCCCGTCATTGCTGACGGGCGATGCCATGGTGACCCGCGCGGCCTGTGTAAGTGGCACATGTTTCAATCCACGCCCGTCATTGCTGACGGGCGATGCCTCCGCTGCGTACACGCGCTCATAGATCATTTGAGGTTTCAATCCACGCCCGTCATTGCTGACGGGCGATGCCTTGCGCACGGCTTCGGGTGACACCGTTGACCCGTTTCAATCCACGCCCGTCATTGCTGACGGGCGATGCCTTATCTCCAGTAATTCGTGCCAGTCCAGTAAGCTGTTTCAATCCACGCCCGTCATTGCTGACGGGCGATGCCGATAGCCAGCCGACAATTCGCGCTTGCCTGCTTGTTTCAATCCACGCCCGTCATTGCTGACGGGCGATGCAAACGAACCAACATGGGGAACCTCACAAATCAAAGTTTCAATCCACGCCCGTCATTGCTGACGGGCGATGCCAAGCATCTTGGATGTGGTTCCCTCGTGATCGATGGTTTCAATCCACGCCCGTCATTGCTGACGGGCGATGCACCCCAGCGCCAAGCCCCTGCCCAGCCAGTAAAAGTTTCAATCCACGCCCGTCATTGCTGACGGGCGATGCACCCGCTTCGCCGGTCATCACACTGCCCGATTCGGGGTTTCAATCCACGCCCGTCATTGCTGACGGGCGATGCCAGACTGAGCTTAGGCCGGGGTGGGAATTCTTGATGGTTTCAATCCACGCCCGTCATTGCTGACGGGCGATGCTATGTCGGGCATGAAGGTCGTGGACGTCAGCGCGGTTTCAATCCACGCCCGTCATTGCTGACGGGCGATGCTTTGATTGGTCTGTCCTGTGATCGTTGTGGCGTGGTTTCAATCCACGCCCGTCATTGCTGACGGGCGATGCTCAGGACGACGCAGACGGGCAGCGCATCACCATGGTTTCAATCCACGCCCGTCATTGCTGACGGGCGATGCCGCGACGGTCAAACACGACGCGATCGTGGTGCATGTTTCAATCCACGCCCGTCATTGCTGACGGGCGATGCGGCCGCGCAGGTTGACGATTACGGCGCGATGATCGTTTCAATCCACGCCCGTCATTGCTGACGGGCGATGCTTCAACTTGCGTTCGGGTAGCGCTAGCCACGGAGGTTTCAATCCACGCCCGTCATTGCTGACGGGCGATGCGTCGCCATTCGGCATCACTCTCAGGCCAAAATCAGTTTCAATCCACGCCCGTCATTGCTGACGGGCGATGCACACTGCCGCGTTGTTGCGCAACACCTCACCCCGGTTTCAATCCACGCCCGTCATTGCTGACGGGCGATGCAGTTGGTGCCTCAGTGGCTACCGGTTAATTGTGTGTTTCAATCCACGCCCGTCATTGCTGACGGGCGATGCACGGCAAGCGCCTGCGTGCTGAGCGCTGGCACGGTGTTTCAATCCACGCCCGTCATTGCTGACGGGCGATGCAAGTAACAACAACAACTTAGCGCGTAATAAGAGTGTTTCAATCCACGCCCGTCATTGCTGACGGGCGATGCGCCGTCTGCATACATGCGCGGCATGGCGTTACGCAGTTTCAATCCACGCCCGTCATTGCTGACGGGCGATGCGCTTCGCGCGCAAGTCGTTTCTACCACAACAGAAATAGCTGCTAATACGCGAACCTGTTGAATCAACAGCTCGCACAGAGTCAACTGCAAATGGGGATTTGGCATTTTCCCTTACGCGACAAGCACTTAACGATTGCGCGAACCTATAGGCTAAAAACTAAGCACTTTAGGTTCGCGGCATGAATCCTAGCTGTTCCAGACTCCTCGCTCGCGTTTCTTACAAGACGAGTGGGCCGTCAAAATCTACCGCTTTGAAGGTGCCATACTCTCGCACCTCTGCACCGCGAGACTCTGGAATACGGTAGAGGCGAAGGCAGTCTTCATCAGCATTTATTTCAGCCAATAACCTGCGCTCCAAGAGTTCGAACGCAGCCAGTGAAACTTGGCATTCAAACACCGACTTTTGTACACGCTGCCCTGTCGACTCGCAGACCTTGGCTATGCGCCGTAATCTTCGTCGACCAGATTTACTCTCCGTGTTAACGTCGTAACAGACCAACACCAACATAAGCAGCCTTTTTTACTTTAACGTAAATGGCACGTACCCAACGCAAGCGTCTACGCTGACGCGCGCATTTGAGCAGGGGCTCTCGCGTACAGTACGCGCCAAAAGTCGTGCCTGCACTAGCGGAACCAAGCCCAAAGGCACTGCTTGCGCCAACAAAGGATGGTTGATTTCTTCGCGCTTACGTTCCTGAAATGCAATAACCACGGCTTTGCGAGCGTCACCCTCCAGCGACACTGCGCCGCCTTCTCGAATCACAAAATCGTCCGCATTCAATTGCCCACGATTCACAAGCGTCAAGGCAAGCCGATCTGCCACAGGCCTAAACTCTTCCATCAGATCAAGAGCGAGCGCCGCGCGTCCCGGCCTTACTGCATGCAAGAAGCCAACCTGAGGATCAAGTCCAACGGCCTCAATGGCGCTGCGACAATCGTTCATCCACATCGCATACAAAAATGACAGCAGCGCATTCATCCGATCACGCGGTGGACGTCGACTGCGACCATCCATCTGAAACCAATCACGTTGGCTAGGCTTTACCACCCAATTGAGGGCGCCAAAATACTGCCTGGCAGCCTCTCCCTCAAGACCCCGAAGGACATCCAAATTGGGAGCGCTAGGCAAAGCCCTCAAGGTTGCGGCAAGGTCATCAGCACCTCGCGTGAGAAGTGCCACTTCTGCCTCAACCTTGGCTTCGCGCGCACCCCGCATCAAGACCTGCCGTGTGTTTTTAACCTTGCCCGCAACAAAGGCCCGTGCCACATCCAAGCTGAAGGCCGCATCATTGACACGCGCATGGTGGGCCTGACGCAGCAAAACATTGCCAGCCGTTGCACCTTCAAGGCGTGCCTTGAATCGACCGTTGTTATCAAGCAGAACCAAGGCAATGCTTTCGTCCGCCAGCCTGTGCATGAGCGGCGCCGACAAGCCCACATGGCCAAAACACACGACTGACTGAAGGTGATGCAATGGCACACGCAGCTTTGTTTCTCGCTCGACCTCGACGCGCAAAGTGTCGTTATCGAGCTTCAAATACGTGTCATCTGTGGTGACGTAGAGCGTGTTGAGTAGTTGCATGGGGCGGGTACGGTTGTGAGCTGCACGTCACAGCGCATCGGGTGTGAACAGCGTGGCTCTCAGATGGGCCAAGATTGGTGGCGTGGCCTCGGGTTGGCAGCGATCGTGCAGCGAACAGCCCCTGCAACGTTGCGTGGCATCCGGGCCTTCAAGTGGGGGTGGCAGTTGGCCTGTGGCCAGCATGTTGCGCACCGCACCAGTGACATCGAAAACCTGTTGACGCAAGGCAGCAGTGATGACCACCACACGCCGCCGCTTTGAACCCGCGTAATAAATGGCACCCTCAGGCACAGCCTGCCCACTCGATGCTTCAAGGCACAGGGCTTGTGCCACCAGTTGGACGTCATCACAAGCAGCAATGGCTGCTGCCTTGTGACGATTACCCTGCTTGTACTCCACTGGATAAGGCGTGCCGCCAGACCCGTACTCGACGACATCTGCCTTGCCGATCAAACCCAGTGCCTCGTGCCAGATCGGCAAGGCGCGCTCAACCCTCACCCCTTTGGTCGTTTCCACCCCCGGCTTATCGACCCGTGCATGCAAGGCGTTACCACGCAAGGTGTGCACGTTATCGTCGAAAGCCTGCTCAAGGTGGATGAGGCCGCACTGGCGCGGGCAGTAGCACCAGTGCTGAAGGGCAGACAGGGGGATGGGGTCGAGCGGTTCAATGGACATACAAGCACCGACGTCAAAAACCCTCAATCATTTCAGGCTCCAGACCAGGCAACGGATTGACGGAGATCGAACCATTTGCTTGGACGTTGATTGAGCCGTGCACTTTGGCGGATGAATACTGACCACTCTTGGAGTTGTGCCGCCACCAAACCACCTTCAACATCGCCATGCTCCCGTCGGGACGAGCAGATGAAGTATCGTTTTCAAAGAGCTTGGGGAAAATGGCTTTCAACACTTCTGCGTCTGCATCACTGAAGTGGGTACGTTCAGCAAGTTGAGGATTGATGCTGCCATATGCGACATAGACAGCCTGATGAACGCGATGCTTCATGCCCATTTGGTCAGACTGCCGCTTCTCTCCGTCACCTTCGAGACTGGTACTTTTAACAATTTGGGTGCTTTCTATATCGATCCGATCCACACTAAAGGCGGACTGGATCGTGACTGGACCGCGAACCGGAATTGATACGCCGTCAGAGTCTTGCTCGCTTGCCGCTTCACCTTCATCACCTTTGCTTTTCTTGCCCTTCTTGGCCTTGAATGGGAAGACCTGCCCAAAGGCTCTCACGTCAAACCATTCAGCGCATGCGACTTTGACCGCACAATCCCGGCTCTTCATCACATCGGGTGTTAACACTGTTTCTGCGCGCATGCGGAGGTTCTTAGCCTCGTCTACGCGGCGCTCATCTGACTGCACAAAAATCTTCTGGCCACCCTGCATCGCAGGTTCGAGTGCTTCAAATCTATCGAGAAGTCGATCTCGGATCTTGCGCTTCAGACAGACGTCGGTAACCTCACCATGCCCGGCGAAATCGATACGTGGTCGGTTGCCGTTGAGGGGGTCGCCGTTAGGATTTGCTTTTGATACGCGAAAAATGATCGCGAAGTCGATCTTGTTGCTCAAGGTAGTCATGAAAGCTCCAATTTACTCGTCTGAATCGGGTTGGGGTGTATTGGCATCAGCTTCTATTGAGCCGGTCTTGGATGAAGCCAGATCGCGACGCTGACAGTGGTAGCCAAGCAAAAATTCACCACTCAATGGCACCTCGGACGTGTAGTCCTCAACATTGAACAAACTCATGACCTCGTCCAACAACTGCTCCCGCCCGAATAGCCACGCACCGCGCTTCGAACGAAGTCGAGCCCTGTAGGACACGAGCGAAAGCTCAATGGTTTTCCATGTGGAAAACGGGTGATCGGCAAAGCGCTGCATCAATCGTGCCGCGTTCGTGTCTCGCGTTTCCTTCGCCACAAAAAGCGCCCGGCTTTCAATGTCTTCGGCTATTGCCAGTAAGCGGCCATACAGGTAGTCGCGCGTGGTTCGATTCGGCTCCAGTGCCATTTGATAATCCCTCTCTGTGTGATAACCCTTGAACAGTGCGCAGGCAATGCCCAAGCACTTTTCCCATACCCAACGTTCGCCGGATTTGAACCCGCTGCGATTGCTTGCCCGACGCGATGTCGCCACCACAAGGTCGTGTGGAATACCTTGCCCGTCCACGATGCAAGGCAGCAATCGCTCGATGGTGGCCTTGAGTAGCCTGTCGTCTACTCGTCTGCCGAATGCGGCTTCGACGATGTCTCTGGGTGAAGGGGCGCCGACGAAGTGACTGTCCTTGCCGAAGTTCTGATGCCACGCCACCTTGGTGTGCCAGGCTTCAATGCGCCCAAGAAATTCAGAGCCTTTTAGTTCGCGGTAGTAGGTGATAGCCATGCGGCCTTTCATGCCGCTGGTGGAGTCGAGACCCATAACGACGATATCGGAGCCAGGATCAAGTTTTGAGCTATAGCCTGCCAGCGAGCGCCTAAGCCGTAGCGCAAACACCTGAGCTGTATCTGCGAATCCGGGATCTCCCGGGACGTTGAAGGCGTTCATCAGCCCCCATGAGTCCATGAACGGATCAGGCACGGCTTCACCACCAATGGACCAGCAAACGATGCATTGATCTCCGTTCCGATAGCTTTGGCGCCCGATAAGCCAGCGCAAGGCGTTGTGCGCTTTTTGAGTGACATCGAAGCCGACTGATAGCGCTTGATCTGCGTTTTGAAAGCGACCAAGAAATGTGTAGCCGCCAGTGTCGTTCGATGACAGCAATTTTGCGCCGTCACCGGGGTTACGCAATCTTTTGGGATGCTTGCTCGCTAGCAACGAAGCCAAGGAGCCAGTGACTGCACATGTTCCCCGTCGTGTCTGCTGATTCGAGTAAAAGCGAATCCAAGATGCATGAAGTGACGCATCTGTCCAAGTGTCTGTAGCCGGATCGCCTGGAGCAACTTCAACAACCCAGCGTATCAGGGCACCCCCTTGGTCCTTTGTCTTCTCGTTGCCATCGTCTTTGGCGATCAGTTGCTTGAAAACCAATGGCTCTACGCCATCACCGTCCCAACTGGTCAGGAGAAGTCCGTCCCGAGCCACAAGGACCTGATGTGCCACAAGATCATGAACAACTGTGCCTTTTTTTACATAGGCAAGAACAGCCCGTGCCTTTGGATGCGTACTATCCGATTCGCACCATTCCTCCAACTGCGCCAAGAAATTCGCGAAGTGACCTTTCTCCTTGCCACCAAAGGCTGGATAGTCCTTAGCTACGTATTGCACCTTGTCAGCCAATGCGTGCGCTGCAACCAAGCTGCCCGAACGAGATGTAGATTTCTCCGTTGCAGGAATGAATGTTTCCACACTGGATATGACCTGTGCTCGCTTGAAGTTTCCAGCCCCATCCAGGGCAATTTCAAGGTGGGCTTGCTGAGGCGTATGGCAGATGGGCATCAGCTTTTGCGCGCCATCTGGCTCGTGCCCTGCGCAACGCTCATAAGTTTCGAATAGCTTGAGCAGCCAACTCATTGCGAAGCCCCCATCTGCGCTGCTTCGTCATCCACGCTCAACTGGTTCTTGCCAACACCAAACGGTTTGACATTCATGGGGCGCACGAACTTTCGAATCATTCCTTCCGACTCAGGTCGATCAAACTGAATCCTGCCGTCGCTCATCGTTGGCCGCCAGAACCGCGCGTGCAGCTGGCCATTGCCGGTTTCATCTGGGTAGTCGAACCCGTGAAACATCACGCCAAAGGCAAGTTCACCTGCGTCGTCATACGCGCCAGGACCGCTGCCGAACTCGCAGGGTTCAACATAGCCTTGACAATCTCGTGTTCCCAGAAAAATGTCTTGCCGACCACCACGGTCGAGCATTCGTTTGGCAATGGTGTGGTGCTTACCATCGATACGGTCAGCCTTCAGATCCGGGCGGTGCGTGTTCCACTCGAAGTGCGCGCGGACTTGATACTCCACATCAGCCAAGAACGTGTAAATCGCCAAAGCATTGCCCCCGCCGAATGAGAGCGGCTTGGTCCCCTTGGTCTGCGTTCGTATGCGACTCATCACCCTCACCTCATCAATCACCCAAATCAGCGTGGGCTTCCAGTAGATTGACTTGGTGATGCCCTTCAAAGCCTCGTAAGTGGGTACGTGATACGAAAACTTCTCACCCCCAATTTTTGTCAATGGATCAGTAAATAAGGCATGCCGTGCCCTGACCTTGAACTCGATGCTATTTGGCCATTTATCCAACATACAAAGGCTCCATCTCCGAAACAGGTTCAGTCGCCAGCCCGAACAGTGGGCTGTAAAAGCGCTCGTCTAAACAAAGTATGCGCAGGCTCCCCTCCTCAGCGGCGCTCACCGCGCCAGCCCGCTGCAGGCGCTCAAGCACATGAGGAAAGACATTAACGCTGTACTGCTGTGCGCGACGCAGCAGATCAAAATCAGTACTGAGTTTGAAGGCCGCATGAAGGTCGGCGATCAGCGCTTTGCCTTGTACACAGTAAGGCACAACAATACCTTGCGTTGGGGCATCAATGGTCTTAAACGCCTTTGCCGCCGTCATGAAAGCTTGACGAAAAGGGATGCCAGGCATCGTCTTGTTGGCCTTGCCGTATGCATTGGTCGCCTGATCGTTCTGGCTGAGTAAATTCAACAGAGTGTCGTCGTGCCCGACTTGCTTCTCGTCAACGACATAGGCCATCTCGTCTTTGCGTTGGAAAAAATAATAGTTGTAGTAATCCCGCATAGCCTCCGGTCCGACGAGGCTGTGGCTGTATCTAGCAGGGTTGGCCTTGAAGTCATCAAGAACACGCTTTGATATTTCTCGTCCGAGCTGAATATCTGGCAACTTGTTGAGGCTTTCATCAGCAGAGTCGACTACATGTACACGCCCCAGCTCTGGTCTGCCATTGCGATTGCAGCGGCCAGCGGCTTGTGCAATCGAGTCGAGTCCCGCAAGCGATCTGATCACTGAGCCGAAGTCAACATCTACCCCTGCCTCGATCAACTGCGTGCTGATGCACAGCACCGGGAGACCCAGCTCCAAGCGAGCGATGACGGTGTTGCCATCAAGATCGGTCTTTCGTCCCAGCACTGCCTTTCGGTGAGCAGGACACATGTCTGTGCTGAGGTGAAAAACACAGTTGATATCAAGTAGAGACTGACAACGCTGGAAGATTTGCCTAGCAGCATCCTTGGTGTTGACAATGACCAAACAACTTCCAGCACGCGCAAGCTCTTGTAACGCAAGGTCTGAGATTTGCGCGTAGCTCCATCCGCCAGGTTGACGGCGATCGCAGATTTCAACCCGTTTGAGTGCATCAAACAATTCTGGAACGTTGGGCATCAACTCGTGTTCAGGCTGCAGCCTGATGGCGCCCTTCTGCTTGGCAACTTCATGCAACAGCGGTTGTGTCGCAGTACAGAGCACAACCGTTGCGTTGCAGTGTTCCACAAGAAAATTGATGGCGTTGTTGAAAAGGTGAACGCATTTGATCGGAAGCGTTTGAACCTCATCAAAGATCAACACGGCGTTGGCCAACTGGTGCATGCGACGAGCCCCTCGCGTGCCAGAGCCGAATAGCGATTCAAGAAGCTGAACCATCGTTGTGTAGACAACAGGTGCGTCCCAGTTCTCACAAAGAATTTTCTCTCGCCAGGTCTGCTGCTCCGGGGTGACGCTGCCATGGTGCTCAAGCACGATCTTGCCTTGATCTTTTGGCTCGGATACTGGCTCAAGAATGGAGCGGACAACCTGGGCATTTTGATCAATGATTGACGTGAACGGAATGATGAAAATGACACGATCAAGCTGTCGCTTTGCTGCGTGATGAAGTGCGAATCGCAGGCTGGCCAGTGTCTTTCCTCCACCAGTAGGAACGGACAGCGTGTAAATCCCGTTTGGCCGGGTTGACGCTTGTCTACAGTGTTCAGAAATTTCTTTTCGCAATGCGTCAATAGGTCGCTGAGGGGCCAGGGCTCGGAGATGCGTTTCTAAACGATCGACCAAGACAGGCCATTCAACGTATTTGCCAGAGGGGCGAAAGCAGCGAGTGCGGTGATGTTCAAAATCGGCAGTATCGATGCGGTCAGCATCAATCAGGCAACTGAACAAAAAGCGAACCACCAGCCCAAGTTGTTGGTGACATACGTGAGGGCTCGTGGCCAACTCACCCGTGTTGCTGAGGACGATGTTGTCAAACAGCGTCTTGATGCCTTCAATGAGTCGCTCATCAGCCAGCAATACTCGTGCGCGCTCAGTAACACCAGCATCGGCTGATGCTATCGCTTCGGTTAGGTGCGTTTTTTCCTTAGCCTTGCTCATCCTCCTTGTGAAGTTATCTTCACCAAAATTAATGGCATTCGCGCCGACGCAATCGATTAAACCTGAGTGATGCGACGCAATGCACAAGGCAAAAATTTGCGCTGCAATTTGCTCACTTTGGCTTTTTTGCCCGAGTGCCTGCCAAATGAATTGCGCACCAGCGCTGGAATGATCAATCTTGCCTTTCAGGCTTTCAGAATCGACCCAGTCCTCGTCTTCGTCCTGATTGAATTCCCCAAGCGCCGAAAGCAAGTAATTTCTAAACGCTTGGCTGTACTTTCCAAAGTCATGAAGAAGACCAATCAGTTCGCCGACATCATCAAGACCTAGCTTTGATGCGAAAACACGGCTCAAGGCAGCTACGCCCAATAGGTGTTCTTCTAGCGATTGCCAAGCATCGTCGGAGGCTCGATGGTGTGCAATGTGCTGAGGAAGAAATGTAGTCATTGAGTTGCGCCTGAGTTCATTTCGCATGATCTTGCCCACCCCAAAGCTCACCCGATGAGCTTGGCGACATTTTTTCTATGGCAGCCCTTAATTTTTCAACAACCATTTGCCTCAACTCAGGCGGCCCAAGCACATCCACCTCTGGCACATGCCGCAGCACATCCATCACCAGCTCACGCGGATCGGTATAAGGCAGCCTCAGCAGGTAGCTGCCATCGGGCTCAAAGTGCCCTTCTTGTTTGGGGTGCCACGTTTCAGCGGCGACCCAGCGGGCGCGGTCAGCAGCGAAGCGCAACGTGGCCCACTGCACTTGCGTGCCAGAAAAGATGCCGTAGCCCGATCCCAACGCTGCGTCCAGTTCAGCCTCAGGCACATCAATGGCCATGTCCTCTTGAACACGCACATGGGTGATGAGGTCTACGCTGAATCTGCGCAGGGCATTGCGCCAGTGGCACCACGCGTCCAAGTACCAGTTGCTGCGGTAATGGATCATCCTCTGGGGTGACAAGATCCGGTCGCTGCCCTCATTGGCTGTGCGGGCGTGGTAATTGATGACAATGCGCTGTCGACTCAGTAGTGCGGCCCCTACTGCTTGGAAGTTAGGCAGGCAAACAGGCCGGGCACCGAGCGTTTGCACCCTGATCCGCCGTGTTAGGTCATCGCCCTTGTGATCACCGACATCAAGCAGACTGGTCAGTCGCTTCATGAGTGGCTCTATGTGCTGCCCAAGCAAGCCGCTGGCATCCAGATTGGCCACAAGATGCTGCATGGTGAGCACGGCGTAGATCTCGTCAGCGCTAAACCAGTGGCCCGGCAATTCATATTGCGTGCCAATAGATTGCCTTGATGCGTCAAGCCGATAACCGCCCTCTTGCCGATCAAAGAAAATCGGACAATTCATGCGATCTTGCAAAAGTGCAATATCGCGTTTGAGCGTCGCGTGCGACACCTCTAATTGCGCCAGCAACGCTGCGCTGCTGAAGCATCGCCCTGTATCGAACAAATGCTTCAACCTATACAACCGGTCTGTCTGAGCCACTGCGCCTCCCTTGGCGTTTTTGTCATTTCTTTTGGCTCAGACTTTAGCCCTAATCGGGCATCACAAGGCCATTTGCTGCCAAACCTTTTCCAAGCGTTTGATGCTCACTGGCTGCGGTGTGCGCAGCTCTTGCGCAAACAGGCTGATGCGCAGCTCTTCCAGCAGCCATCTGAACTCATCCAAGCGGGCGTCATGCGTGCCTTTGAGCTCAGCCAGACGCCGTGTGTAGCGTTGGTCCATGGGGCGCAGCTCGGTCATGCGCTGCGCATCACGCGCCGCATCGCCTTTGTACTTGTCTAGCCGCATGGCGATGCCTTTGAGGTACCTCGGGAAGTGCTGCAGTTGCGTATAGCTGGTCTGCACCAAAAACCGTTTGGGGATCAGGCGTTGCAGTTGCCCGTTGATGTCATCAGCCAACTCTTTGGGTGGGCGCGCATCTTTGAGCTTGCGTGCGGCTGTGGCGTATTCAATCAGCACACCACCGGCCAACCGCGCTACCTCTTGGGCGATCAGGTTCAAGCGGGTGCGGCCTTCTTCAACGCGCGCCTTAAAGCTCGCGGCATCAGTGGGCAGTGGGGCGTTGAGGTAGGCACGGTCCAGCGCCACGTCGATGATTTGGTCACGCAGCTCATCAGCTGTGCCCAAGCTCATGTAAGACATGGCCATTTTTTGCAGATCAGGGATGTTTTTCTCAAGGTACTTGAGCGGCTCTTTGATCTGCAAAGCGACCAAGCGGCGCAGGCCCGCACGGTGCTTGGCTGCGGCCACGTCGGGTTCGTCAAAGACTTCAATTTCAACGTGCTGGCCGCGGTCAACCAAGGCGGGGAAGCCGATCAGGGTGTGGCCGCCACGTTGGATTTCCATCAGCTCGGGCAGCTCACCAAAGGTCCAATCTGTCAAAGGCTGAGTGGGCTGCTGCTTGGGTACCGCAGGTGTGTTTTTGTTTGTGGTTTTGGATGCAATGGCCACGTTCACATCAGCTTGCTCTGTCGGGCCAGATTGCAGCACAGCCTGGGTCTTCAGCGCGGCCAAGGCTTGGAAGGCGCCACGCGCCAGTGAGCCCAAATCGGCCTTCAAGGCTGGCAGGTTGCGGCCCATGCCCAGCTGTCGACCAAACTCGTCCACCACAAGATAGTTCATGAACAGGTGCGGTTGCAGCACATCAAGTTTGATGTCGCCTCTCTTGACATCCAGCTGTGTCTTGTCACGGATGGCTTTGAGCAGCACGTCCATGAGGGCGCCTTGCGCAAACGGTGTCGTGGCCACAAACGATTCAGCGTAGTCAGGCAAAGGCACCAAGCGTGAGCGCGGCCTTTGGTGCAGGCTTTTGATCAAGGCCAGCACCTTGTCTTTGAGCATGCCTGGCACCAGCCATTCACCGCTGTCATCGCTGACTTGGTTGAGCGCAAAAATGGGCACGGTGACGGTGACGCCATCGCGTTGGTCACCCGGTACGTGCAGGTAACTGGCGGTGCAGTCCACGCCGCCCAGTCTGATCACCTTGGGGAAGGCGGCGCTGGTGATGCCTGCGGCCTCGTGGCGCATCAGCTCTTCGCGGCTGAGGTAGAGCAACTTGGGGTTCTCGCGGCTGGCGTGTTTGTACCAACGCTCGAAGCTGTAGCCGCTCATCACCTCGTCGGGGATTTGGGCGTCGTAGAAGGCGTGGATCAATTCGTCATCAACCAGCACGTCTTGCCTGCGTGATTTGTGCTCCAGCTGTTCGACTTGGTTGATGAGCTTGCGGTTGGCTGCCAAGAAGGGCAAGCGCGTGTCCCACTCATCGCCCACAAGGGCTTCGCGGATGAAGATTTCGCGTGCGGCTGGCGTGTCCACCAAACCAAAGTTGATGCGCTTGTTGTTGTAGACGACCAGGCCATACAGCGTGGCACGCTCAAGCGCCACGACCTCACCAGCCTTCTTCTCCCAATGCGGCTCTAGCAACTGCTTTTTGAGCAGGTGCCCGCCCATCTGGATCAGCCAGGGTTGCTCAATGTTGGCCACACCACGGCCAAACAAGCGCGTGGTCTCAACCAGTTCAGCAGCCAAGATCCAGCGCCCGGGCTTTTTGCTCAGGTTGGCGCCAGGGTGCTTGTAGAACTTGATGCCACGTGCGCCGAGGTACCAGTCTTCGTCATCGCTTTTGCAACCGATGTTGCCCAACAAGCCAGCCAGCAGTGACAAGTGCACTTGCTCGTACGTGGCCACGCTGGCGTTCAGGCGCCATTTGTGTTCGGCCACGACGGTGTGCAGTTGGGCGTACACGTCCTTCCATTCGCGCACGCGGCGGGGATTGATGTAGTTGTCGCGCAGCAGTTGTTCGTACTTGCGGTGGCTGAGCTTGTGTTGCTCGGGCTGGCCGGGCTCGTGGTGCCCGTGTCCACCGCGTGAGGCATCCAACCACTTCCACAGTTTGATGGTGCCCATGAACTCGGACTTCTCATCATCAAACTGTTTGTGTTTGGTGTCGGCTTGTTGCTGCTGATCGGCGGGCCGGTCGCGCACGTCTTGCACGCTCAATGAGGCGGCGATCACCAGCACCTCGCTCAAGGCCTCGCGGTCTTTGGCCTCTAGGATCATGCGGCCCACGCGGGGGTCCAGCGGCAAGCGCGACAAGCTCATCCCCAAGGGCGTGATCTCGTTGGCGTCGTCCACGGCACCCAGCTCGTTGAGCAGCTGGTAGCCGTCGGCGATGGCCTTGCGCAAGGGGGGCTCAATGAAGGGGAAGTCATCGACCAAGCCCAGGTGCAAGGACTTCATCCGCAGGATCACACCGGCCAAGGAGCTGCGCAGGATCTCAGGGTCGGTGAAACGCGGTCGGGCGTTGAAGTCTTTCTCGTCATACAGGCGGATGCAGATGCCGTTGGCGACACGGCCGCATCGCCCTGCCCGCTGGTTGGCAGCCGCTTGGCTGATGGGCTCAATCTGCAGTTGCTCAACCTTGTTGCGAAAGCTGTAGCGTTTGACGCGCGCCATGCCCGCGTCGACCACGTAGCGGATGCCGGGCACGGTCAGCGAGGTCTCGGCGACGTTGGTGGCCAAAACGACGCGCTTGAGTCCACCTGTCTGAAAGACGCGGTCTTGCTCTTGCTGATTCAGGCGAGCGAACAAGGGCAGCACATCGGCATGGATGCGGTGCGTGGCCATGTGCTTGTGCAGGTGGTCGGTGGCTTCGCGGATTTCACGCTCACCGGGCAAGAAGACCAAGATGTCACCGCTGCCCTCACGCCAGAGCTCGTCAACGGCATCGGTGATGGCTTCATTGAGGCCGTATTCGCGGCTGTCCTCATAGGGGCGATAGCGCTGCTCAACCGGGAACAATCGTCCCGACACCATGATGACGGGCGCCGGGCCTTTGCTGGAAGCAAAGTGCTGTGCAAAGCGGTTGGCGTCAATCGTGGCTGATGTGACGATGATTTTGAGATCAGGCCTGCGCGGCAGCAACTGGCGCAGATAGCCCAGCAAGAAGTCGATGTTCAGGCTGCGCTCGTGCGCCTCGTCAATGATGATGGTGTCGTAGTTGCGCAGCTCTGGATCGGACTGTGTCTCGGCCAGCAAGATGCCGTCGGTCATCAGCTTGACCGACGCACCGGGCATCAACCGATCCTGAAAACGCACTTTGAAGCCGACGACTTCGCCCAAGGGGGTGTTGAGCTCTTCGGCGATGCGTTTGGCCACGCTGGACGCGGCGATGCGCCTTGGTTGCGTGTGGCCGATCAGTTTGGGACGCAGGTGGCGGGGCGCGTTCGGGTCTCGCACTTGGCCCCAACCGCCACGGCCCATGCTCAGGGCAATTTTGGGCAGCTGCGTGGTTTTGCCTGAGCCCGTTTCGCCGCAAACGATGATGACTTGGTGCGCGCGCAGGGCGGCCTCAATCTCATCGCGTTTGCCGCTAACCGGTAGAGATTCAGGGAAGGTGATGACAGGGAGATTGGAGGACACGGAATAGGGTAACTACGAAGCTGGGCGCGATGCCAAAGTCAGCCATTATCCAAGGCATGCAATTTAATGACTATATTCAATTCGACGGCCTTGGTTTGGCTGACCTGGTTCGACGTGGCGAAGTCAGCCCAGGCGAGCTATTGGGCATTGCCACCACCCGGGCCGACCAGACACACAGCCAGATCAATGCGGTAGTGCGCCGCTATGACGACAGGGCCAGGCAAAGGGTATTGCAGCCGTTTAGCCCGGACCAACCCTTCGCCGGGGTGCCGTTTTTGCTCAAAGATTTGTTTCAAGAATGGCAAGGCGTGCCGTGCTCTTGGGGCAACAAGGCCCACGCCCGTGCGCTGGCACCCGTCACCAGTGATGTCGTGCGCCGCTGGGTGGATGCAGGTTTGGTGATCTTTGGGGCGACCAATTCGCCTGAGTTTGGCTCACGCAACGTGACGGAGCCCTCGGCCTTTGGCGCCACACGCAACCCATGGGATCTGTCGCGCACGTCAGGCGGGTCATCGGGCGGCGCAGGCTCAGCCGTGGCGGCAGGCATTTTGCCTGTCGCGGGCGCCAGCGACGGTGGCGGCTCGATCCGCATCCCCGCCGCTTGCAATGGTTTGTTTGGCTTGAAAGCAGGCCGTGGCCGGATATCCGTCGGGCCGATGGCGGCAGAAGGCTTGTTTGGCGCAGCTGTGCCGGGCGTGCTGTCACGCAGCGTGCGCGACAGCGCCGCCATGCTCGATGTGTTGCAAGGCCCAGAATCACACGCGCCCTACTGGATGCCCAAGCCCGATCAATCGTATTTGAGCGCCATCGCCCAGCCGCCCAAGCGCTTGCGCATCGGCTTCAGCACCGAGTCACCCACGGGCACACCCGTCGACCCGCAGGCCTTGGCTGCCTTGGACGACGCGGCCAAGTTGCTGGCATCGATGGGGCACCACGTTGAGCAGGTGAAGCTGCCTTTTGATGGCAAACAGCTGTCAGCCGACTTTTTAACGGCATGGTTCAGTGCCATGGCCATGCTAGTGGCCGAACTGGGCCGAACAGAAGGGCTCAAACCGTCTGATTTTGAGCCCGACACACAGGCATTGGCCGCCATGGGGCGAACCGTATCAGCACCTGAGTTGATGACTTGCCTTGAGCGTTGGCACGCCCACACCATGGATCTGGCACGCTTTCATGCGCAATATGACATGTGGCTGTCCCCCACGATCAGTGCACCGCCCTTGGTCATTGGCGCCTTGAACACCCCACCAGCGCTGCACTTGGTCAACAAATTGCTGTCTGGATTGGGCCTGTTTGGCTTGGTACGCCAGACCAGCTTCTTCCAAAGCATCGTGCTGAAAAACATGGGCTGGACGCCGTACACACAACTGGCGAACCTGACTGGCCGCCCAGCCATGTCGGTGCCGCTTTATTGGACACCCGAGGGGCTGCCGTTGGGCGTTCAGTTCGTGGGCGGGGTCAACACAGAGGCCACATTGCTGCAATTAGCGGCAGAACTTGAACAGGCCCGCCCTTGGTTTGGGCGCCGAGCCCCCTTGTGAGCAAACAAAGCCACTAAAATGACCGGTTACCGCATCTTGGCGACTGCTCTCAATGGACTTGGTCTTTCCTCACACCTTCGTGCCCTGGTTTCGATCAGTGGCGCCCCACATCCACGCACACCGTGGCAAGACCTTTGTCGTGGGCTTGTCGGGTGAGCTGATTGCGGCCGGCAAGTTAGAGAGCTTTGTGCAAGACCTGGCGCTGATGCAGGCCATGGGCATCAAGCTGATCTTGGCGCACGGGTTTCGCCCGCAGCTTGAAGAGCAGTTGCGCACCAAAGGCCAGGTCTCCAAGTTCAGCCACGGCATGCGCATCACCGACACGGTGGCACTCGATTGCGCACAAGAGGCAGCGGGCCAGTTGCGCTATGAGATCGAGGCGGCGTTTTCGCTGGGCTTGCCCAATACGCCGATGGCGGGCGCATCGGTCAGTGTGATCTCGGGCAATTTTGTGACCGCGCGTCCGGTTGGCATCGTTGATGGCGTGGATTTCATGCACACAGGCCTTGTGCGCAAAATTGATGCCATGGCCGTGCGGCGCGCCATCGATACAGGCGCTTTGGTGATGTTGTCACCGTTTGGTTTTTCACATACCGGTGAGGCGTTCAACCTGAGCATGGAAGACGTGGCCACCAGTGCGGCCATCGCCTTGCAGGCCGACAAGCTGATCTTCGTGACCGAGGTACGGGGCATCTTGCAAAGCATCGTGCAAGACCCTGCACAAGCCGCCGCATTGGAAGCCAAGCAGCATGACACCGAGGTTGAAATCGACCAAGAGTTGGCCTTGCTGGACGCCAAGCGCCTGCTGGCCGCCCTCCCCAACCCCTTGCAGCCCACCGACACCGGCTTTTACCTGCAGCACGCGGTCAAGGCCAGCGATGGTGGCGTCGAGCGTGTGCACATCATCCCGTTCAATGTGGACGGCGCCTTGCTGATGGAGGTGTTCACGCACGATGGCGTGGGCACCATGATCGTGGACGAGAAGCTGGAGAGCCTGCGCGAGGCCAACTCCGACGACGTGGGCGGCATCCTGCAGCTGATCGAGCCTTTTGAGCAAGATGGCAGCTTGGTCAAGCGCAGCCGCACTGAAATCGAACGCGATGTGGATCAATACACCATCATCGAGCACGACGGCGTGATTTTTGGTTGCGCCGCGCTCTACCCCTTCCCGGAAGCGAGCACCGGCGAGATGGCCGCGCTGACGATTTCACCGAGCGTGCAGGGCCAAGGCGATGGTGAGCGCATCCTCAAGCGGATCGAGCAACGGGCAAGGGCAATGGGCCTGTCCACACTGTTTGTATTAACCACGCGTACCATGCACTGGTTTATCAAACGCGGCTTTGCACAGGTCGAGCTGGAATGGCTACCCGAAGCCCGCAAACGCAGCTACAAATGGGATCGGCGCTCTGTTGTGCTGGTCAAGAACCTCAAATAATTTTCTCTCTGGACTGAAGACCATGGCACGCACCATTCAATGCAAGCACCTCAACAAAGAAGGCGAGGGCTTGGACTTTGCACCCTACCCTGGTGACTTGGGACGACGCATTTACAACGAGGTCAGCAAAGAGGCTTGGCAGCTTTGGCTCAAGCACCAAACCATGCTGGTCAACGAGAACCGACTGAATCTGGCCGATGCCCGCGCACGCCAATACTTGGCTCGCCAAATGGACCAGTTCTTCTTTGGCAGCGGCGGTGACGCTGTGCAGGGCTACGTGCCCCCTGCCGCTACTGAGCCTAAGTGATCTGCGCTGATGCACTATGCAGTGGTGGGTAGGCTTTCAGGCAAATCGACATGGAAGGCCGTCCCTGTGGTCGCGCTGGTATCAAAACCCACCGAGCCCCCCATCAGCACCGTCAGTTTTTTAACAATGGCCAAGCCCAAGCCCGTGCTGGCACAGTGCTTTTGATCGCCCCCCGCAGCCTGCGCAAATTTCTGGAAAATCTGAGGCTGAAAGGCCTCCGGAATCCCCGGCCCATGGTCAACCACTGAAACGCGGATTCCGCCTTGATAAGGCCCCAACTTCACCTCAACAATCCCGTTCGTTGGGGAGAATTTGGCCGCATTGGACAACAGGTTGGTGATCACTTGTATGAACCGATCGGCATCAACCAAAGCCATCAAACTGGCATCCGGCGCATCGAGTTCAAGTCGCACATCCAAAGACAAGGCAAAGGCTGCCGTGTCAGTGACCGCGCGCTCAATCAGCCCTGCCAAGGGTTGATCAAGCAAGTCCAAAGAGACCCGGCCAGACTCGATCTTGCCGATGTCCAAAATGTCGTTCACCAGCCGGTTGAGTCGCGAGGTATTACGCTGCGCAATGCGAACCATCTTGCTTGCTTTAGGCGGCAACTCACCTGCGTGCCCCGCATCCAAAAGATCCAATGCCACTGAAATGGAGGTCAGTGGGGTGCGCAACTCATGGCTCACGGTGGATACAAAATCATCCTTAAGTGCCTCAAATCGCTCGCGCTCAGCCAAGCGCCCCAGCTGCATGTCCACCGCATTGGCCACCGCCAACAGGTCGTTGTGAGCCAATGTGCAAGCTTGCCCGTAGCATTCAATGATGCATTGCGTTTTCCCTTCAGCCTGAATCGTGAAGAAGAAGCCCACATGCAGGCCCAGCGAAGCCGCCAGCTTGACTCGCGAGCCTGTCTCATTCGCCAACTTGCTGATCACCTGTGGCTTGCCGTTCAAACTCACACGCCCAGGCAGATCACCCAAACCCGAGGGGCCAATCGCTGCGGGCCGCTCGACCAAGCCGCTGTAGTCTTTGCCTTGCGCCACATGCCACAGCCCTGACGATACAAAGGTATCTGGGGCATTGGCGTCTTGCCAATAGACATGACAAACGTCGCAGCCCATGTAAAGCGCTAAGTGGGGTAACAAGCCGGACAGGGCACTCCTCAGGTCAGGCGCTTGGTTGGCGCTGACCGCAACTTGCCCCAATATGGTGGCCAACATGGCCTGCTCGGCCTGATGTTGCGCAAAACGGCGCAGCTCTAAGGCGGCGACGACCGCATCTGCCAATTTGGCCATGATGTCGATTTGGTCTGGCGTCGGCGCCGCCCTCGGCACATAGTCAATGGCACACAGCGTGCCCAAAGCAAAACCATCAGACGTGATGAGCGGGGTGCCAGCGTAAAAGCGCAAACCCAAATCCCCACTAACTAAGGGGTTATCAGCAAAACGGGGATCTTGGGTAGCGTCCGGGACGATCAGCGTCTCGCGCAGATACACCGCGTGGCCACAAAATGAAATATCACGGGGTGTCTCGGTCGCATCCAAGCCATGGTGTGACTTGAACCACTGTCGATCGGTGTCAATGAGGGACACCAACACCGTAGGCACCCCTAGGATGTGCGCAAGGATGTGGGTCAGCCGATCAAACGCAGGCTCAGGCGCGGTGTCGAGCACGCAGTAGCGCTGCAGTGCGGCTAGGCGTTCTGATTCGTCAAGAGGAATAGGGGCGTTGAGCATGGCGTGATCCTGTCCACCCCGTTATCGGTCAGGACAGGCTGGCACTTGAGCCCACACTGCGCGGGCTCCAAGCAACCCCAACTTGGTGCTATTTGGCCGGACGCCCTGGGCCTTGCGTGCCTTCGGCGCGGGCCAACAAGTAAGCATACAAATCAACGATATGCGCGCTGACGCGAGGCTCGCCCTCCCACGCGGGCATGGTCAACGCGCCATCTTGGCGTTGCACCATAGCCTCAACCAAAGGGCTTGTCGGGGCAAGCTGCGCGCCAGTGCGTGCATTGGGCATACCCCAGTCATAGCGCTTGAGCACCACACTGACGAACTGGTTGGGGCCCATCTCACGCACCGCCAGCAGCAAGTTGGGTGCTTGGCTACCACCCGTGGCATTTGGGGTATGGCATGCAGCGCACTTGTCTTGGAACACGCGCCAGCCGGTGTAGACCGATCCGGGCGGTTTGGACAAGGCGGCCATTTCTTGTTGCGCCTCGCGGTTTTGCCACTCCACCGCGCAACCGGCCAACAACAAGGATAACAAGGCCCCCGCGAGCGCCCCCAAATGCAGCATCTTCATGTCTTGATCTCAAGTTAAATCGTTGAGCTCAGCCTACTGCTTGCAACGCGCTGCGTCCACCCCTTTAGATCAAAAAATACACAGCCTGCACACTACAGTTTGAGCCGCATCGACAAGTAGGCGGTGCGTTCAGGCATCAGGTAGATATTGTCGCTGTAGCTTTGGGTCGCGTACACCTCACCAAAGAGGTTGTTGATGCCCAAAGTGAACATGGCCGCGCCCCACCCCATGCGCAGGGATGTGTCCACCACTTTGTAGCTGTCCAGGCTTTGGAAGCGGTTGTTTAAGCTGTTGTTGCCATCTTGGCGTGTGCCCACATGCCTTGCGCTCAGCGTCCACCCCAAGTCATCCCGGGGATCCCACCGCAGTTGGGCACTGATCGTGCGACGGGGCACCAGTGGGATGTCCAAGCCCGTGCCTTCAAAACGGGGTTGCAACTCAGTCCATTGGGGTGCGATTTGCCAGCCGGGGGCGAACGTCCATTTGCCGCTTAGCTCGATGCCGTCGCGCAATGTCGCTTGTGTGTAATTGCGGTTGACGGCAGGACCGGGGCCATCCTCACCGTAGTAAATTTCATCCTGAATCCGGATGTGAAAGGCGGTGGCTGACCAGTTCAAAGTAGGCTCTGGTTGCCCTTGCATGCCCCACTCGATCGTGCGCCCTTTTTGTGGATGCAGAAAATCGCTGGCCTGCCCCAACTCATCAAAATTAGGACTGCGAAAGTGCTGACTCCAGCTCATGAAGGTGCTGAGCTTGGGGTTCATTTGCCACGTCACGCCGCTTTCATAGCTGCGGCTGAACCAACGGTGGGCTCGTGCGCTGTCTTGCTCATAGCCGTCTGACCAGTTGAACCCCTTTGTCTGGTTCGACTGTGCCTGCTCTGCCCGCGCACCCAATTTGAAGCTCAGGTTTTGTGCAGGTGCCAGCACCGCTTCACCATACATGCTGCGCGACTTGGCTTGACCAGCTAGAAGCTCCGAGCCATAACTGTCAGGTGCGCCTTTATATCGGGCGTAGGTGCCTTGAACGCCTTCAACACCCAAGTGCAGGGTTTGCGTCAAACCACCGACCTCTTGGTTGACGCTGTATTGCAGTGCCATGGTGTGGCTGTTTGATGTGGTCAGAAATGGGGTGCTCGAAAGCTCACTGTGATTGACGCGATCACGTTGTGTCCATTGCAGATCAATCGACCCTAAAGGCAACGCCCACACCATGCCCATGGCGATGCTCTCGTCGTTGGTGCGCCCGCCATCTGTCAACGGACTGACTGTGGCTTGACGATCCCGGGTGGTGCCCAACGGCGCATGAACTGACAGCGGCCCCGGCAAACCATAACGAGCATCGTGGTGATTGGCGCGCACGTACAAATCAAGCAAGGGGCTATTGAGCTGAGGCGCCATGCGCAGCTCAAGCCCATGGTCATGCGTGTGCATGCCCCCGTTGTCACGAAAGCCCTCACTGTCAGACTTGCCTAGCTGGACCAAGCCGTTGACTGCACCCATGCTGGCGCGTGCGGTTACGCGTGTACTGCTGCTGTTGTAACTGCCATATTGCACCGACAGCTCGGCCTCAGGTGGGCCAGATCGGGCAGCTCGGGTGGTGATGCGGATCACGCCGCCGACTGCGCCATTGCCGTAACGCACAGCCCCGCCGCCACGCAGCACCTCGATCTTCTGGATTTGCGACAGCGTGACAGCAGACATGTCTGCGCCAGTCATGTCGTTCTCGTTCAAGCGCACGCCATCAAGTATCACCAGCACGTTGCTGCCGGCGGTGGCGCCCATGCCGCGCATGTCAATCGTGGCGTTTTTGTCGTGGCCAAACAAGCTTTGCAGATTGAGGTTGGCCTCGGTGCTGAGCAACTCACCGACCGATGTGGCCGTGCTGCGGGCAATGTCCTCAGCCGTGAGGACCGTGACATGGTGTGGCTCAGAACGTGGCGCGCGTTTGGCCGAGACCGTCACAGGTGGCAACTCAGCCTGATCCGATGGCTGCTCGGCTTGCTGCCGTTCAAGCTGTTGCTGAGCCAAACTAGGCAAGGCCCAAGCGGCCATCCATAAAGCCGCTAGGCCTGCGCGCACCACGTCCAATCCCCTTTTAAGCGCGCGTGCTACGTCGCTGCAGCGCCAGCAGACCCAAGCCGGCCGCCATCATCAGCAGTGTGCCGGTTTCAGGCACGGGCGTTGTCACAGCCAAGTTGTCTAGCGCAAAGTACGCTGGTGTCTTGATGCCGTAGCTGCCGACATCGGATGATGTCAATGAGAACTTCAAGGCAGACACCGTACCCAGTGAGGACAAGTCAACCAACCTCCACTGGTTGAGGATGTAGTCTTGGCTGTTGTCAGCAAAACGGAAGTCAGCCAAATACACATCAACCGAGCCGATGCTGGAGCCAGCGCCGTTCAGTCCTGTGATCGTCAACATGAAAAAGTCTGCATCGTTGCCCGTGGCGCCGCCAAATTTCTTAGCGAAATCATCGCCTTGCTGCATCGACAGCCCAGCGTAGGTGGTGTTGGTGACGTAGGTGCTCAGGACTTGGCTTGGTGCGCTGAAGGTGATCTCTGACAACTCAAACGACACGCCATAGTTGGCTGAGCCATTGACGCCGCCACCCGTCAAGGCGCTGTACTGGTTGGTGTAACCAGCCGTGGTCGTGTCTGTTTGGTTGGAGTAAGTCCAACCACTGGCGCAGCAACCTGGAAAGCCGTAGTCGGTGTAGTTGTGGCTGAACGACGCTGCGCCACTGGTGAAGGTTGTGCTGGCCTCAGGGAAGTAATAGCTCTCAGGCGCCAGTGTCAGGTCGTCCAATGTGCTGACCGTGGTGGCCGTGGTGGCCGCTTGTGCAGCGCCAACGAGTGTTGCGACCAGCACAAACAAGATGTGTTTTTTCATGACGGTATCCAAAAAATAATATGCGGTGTGGGGCAGATCAGGCGTTTTGGCGGCTGTTTTTGCGGGCGGCATAACCGAGCAAAGCCAAACCCAACGCAGTCAAAAGCCAAGTCGCAGGCTCAGGCACGGGCGCGACGGCCACGTTGATGACGCCAATGGCGTCCAGATCAAAGCCTGCAGAGCCTGTGCTGGGGTACGGGTCATAAATGACGCGCCCTGCGGTGTCGACCGACTGGCCGTTGCCGATCACGTCGACAATGCGCACGTACTTGACCTTGTTGACGTCCAAACCTGCTGTGCCAGCCAAGGGATCGAGGTCAAACTGCGTGCCAAAGCCTTGACGGTATTTACCAGCCAAGCCATCGATATTGGTTGGATTGATGTTGCCAAAACCGCCGACAGCAGCAGGTGTGAGCGAGGCGTTAGGCAAGCGGAAGAAGTCTGCGCCATTGGATGACACCTCAACCCAAGCCAGCTCTAAAAAGGTGTCGCTGAAGCTGTTCTCGAACACAGCAAAGTCGGCGCCAGCGCCGTTCGCGATGAAGCCGTCAAAGCCCAAGGTGATGCGCCCGCCATTGCCCAGCGTGACCACGTCATAAGAATCACCCACTGCGTGGCCCAGCGCCTTCTCAGGCGTCATCCAAGTGGCATCGACACCGGTGCCAGGTAGGTAATCTTGATAAGACGTGGCCCACTGGACGATGCTGGCGCTGTCCATGCTGAGGGCTGTAGAGCCTGCTTTACCTGCCGCTGGCGCATACGGGCCTGCATAGGCTGTGCTGATAAGGCCAAAGGCCAAGGCCCCGGCAACAAAGGGCAAAGATAGTGTGTGTCGCATGACGCCTCCCGGGGCTGACGGCAAATCCCGCCGCAAGCCAGGTTCAAGGTGGCCGATCAAAGCAAGGGGGATGAAGGCATGCGACCAAAAATGTGCCGCCGCCTCACTGCCCACCGCAGTAATCGGGATTGTGTCCTCAGGCCGGTCTCCGGGCTGGCGAGTGCGTATGACGCGAACAATTCACCTTCCCATGCTTGCGCACAGTGGTCCACATTGGCTGTGTAAATTGCCTTGACTCGCTTACCGTTGCGGGGGCAGCGCCGGAATCACACCGGCTTCCCGTTTCACCTTTGCCAACTTGCGTTGCCAAAGACACCTGAAGCAGGCGCGATTGTATAGCCCACCGTCAACCAGTCCACACCCTAAGCAAGGTGTGAGGGTGATTTCACAGCCAGCTGCCGGTCATGCCAGCGGCTCAGCAGGGTCTGCGCCAACATGGCACCCATCCACGCCATGAACATGTCACTTTGCGTGTCCCACTGATCACCCTGCGTGGCCAAAAACTCATCCGCACCCGAACCCAGAGATACCGCGGCACCCCATTCAAGCAGTTCGTACAGGGCGCTGATGCCCAAACAGCTCAAAGTGATCAAAGTGAACAACCAGGCGCCACGCTTGAGCACCCCGTGCCTGAGCAAGAGTTCGCGCGCCACCATGGCGGGCACAAAACCTTGCGCCAAATGACCAATGCGATCGTAGTGATTGCGATGCAAATCAAACAAATCTTGCATCCAAAAACCCAAAGGGACACGCGCATAGGTGTAGTGCCCACCCAGCATCAAAATGCAAGCATGGATAAAGATCAAGGTGATCACCAAAGGGGTGAATTCAAAGCGCCGATGGCTGATCACCAACAAAGGCAAAGCGACAAAGACAGGCGCCACCTCCATGGCCCAAACGCCCAGATCAAAAGCATGCCAACTGGACAGTGCCAGCAAGGCGCAGGTGAGGATCAACAGGGCGAATTGACGATGTAGTGTGGTCATGTGGGGCTGCATTCAAAGCGCGTTCACAGCGCATTCAGGGGTATTTTGAGGTAGCGCAGACCATTATCCTCAGGTGGCGGCATCTCGCCTGCTCGCACGTTGACTTGCACAGACGGGAAGATCAACGTGGGCATCTCCAAGCTGGCATCGCGGGCCTGACGCATGGCCACAAAAGCGTCCTCGCTCACGCCATCGTGCACGTGGATGTTGTGGGCACGCTGATCGGCCACCGTGGTGAGCCAGCGCGGCTCACGCCCTGCTGGCGGGTAGTCGTGGCAAACGAACAAGGCCGTGTCCCCAGGCAAAGCCAACAAACGCCGGATCGACCTGTACAGCGCCCGCACATCACCGCCAGGGAAGTCGGCCCGCGCTGTGCCCACGTCCGGCATGAACAAGGTGTCCCCCACCAGCACCACGCCATCAACCATGTAGGCCATGTCCGCAGGTGTGTGGCCCGGCACGGCCAGTGCTTGGGCTTTGAGCGAGCCAATGTTGAATGCCTCATCGTCATCAAACAGGTGATCAAATTGCCGCCCATCAGGCACGAAATCACTCTCCATATTGAACAGCGCTTTGAAGGTTTTTTGCACCTGTTGGATACGTCTACCTATGGCGATTTGACCGCCCACCTTGGCCTTGATGTAGGCAGCCGCAGACAGGTGATCGGCGTGGGCATGGGTCTCCAAAATCCAGCTGATGCTCAAGCCCTGTTCAGCCACCCGCGCCAAAATCTGATCCGCCGAGGTGGTGCTGGTGCGCCCCGCTTTGACATCAAAGTCAAGCACGGGGTCGACGATGGCCGCTTGACGCGTCTCGGGATCGACCACCAAATAGCTGACCGTCCATGTGGCGGGGTCAAAGAACGCCTCAACCGTGCCGTGGGGTGTCGTGTGCAGACTCATGGTGCGTGTCCTTGGTGAGATTCAAATAATATGTTGACAAATAATATATCTTTTTATAAACTAATGTCAACATGAATGACGACACATTGATCAGCACCAACCCCGTGCAACTTCGCGCCGCCGCATCAAGTGCTGTCAGCACCCTGAAGCTGCTCGCCAACGAAGACCGCTTGCTGCTGCTGTGCCAACTGACACAAGGCGAGCATTGCGTCAGTGAGTTGGAAGCTTTGCTCAACATCCGACAACCGACCCTGTCGCAACAACTGAGCGTGCTGCGGCAAGAGGGTTTGGTCAACACACGCCGACAAGGCAAGCACATTTTCTACAGCGTGGCGGATGCCAACACACTGGCTATCTTGCAATTGCTCTATCAGCTGTACTGCCCCAAAGGAGACTGAGTATGACGATCGACTGGACTGCATTTACCCCATGGCCAGCCCTAGCAGGTGGCCTGCTGATTGGTTTAACCGCCGTGAAGCTGGCGTGGCTCAATGGCCGCATTGCGGGCATCAGCGGCATCTTGGGCGGATTGCTCAAACCGACTCAGGGTGATATCGCTTGGCGTGCAGCCTTCATCGGTGGGCTGCTGGTCTCATCATGGCTCTACGCATGGGTCGCCCCGATGCCCAGCGTGCAGGTCATGGCCAGCGACAGCACGCTGATCATCGCCGGCTTGACAGTCGGGCTGGGCACGCGCTATGGATCAGGCTGCACCAGTGGGCACGGCGTCTGCGGCCTGTCTAGGCTATCGACGCGCTCACTTGTGGCCACGCTGATCTTCATGGGCTCGGGCTTTGCCACCGTCTACGTGATACGCCACCTGATCAACATCTAAAGGGGTCAACATGTCGATATTCACCGCACTCATCTCGGGGCTGGTTTTTGGCCTAGGCTTGATTTTGTCTGGCATGACCAACCCGGCCAAGGTACTGGGCTACTTGGATCTTTTTGGTCAATGGGATCCGTCTCTGGCCTTGGTCATGGCTGGCGCCATCGCAGTCGGGTTGATCGGGTTTCATGGCATCAAAAAGCGCCAGACATCACTGCTGGGTCTACCCTTAAAAATGCCGACAGCGTCACATATTGACCGCCGCCTTGTCGTGGGCAACATCATGTTTGGCATCGGCTGGGGCTTGGCTGGTTATTGCCCCGGCCCAGCCTTGGTGGCACTTGGGAACGGACAACGCCCAGCCATGCTGTTCATCGGTGCCATGCTGCTGGGCATGGTCATCTTTGATCAACTGGAGAAGCACAAATGAACAGCATGCTGCCTACAGACATCATGGTCTGGTTGGCTGAGGCCGCCACCTTGCTCATTGTTCTGGCGTATGAACTGATCCAACGCAGGCGATACCAAGGCAAGCCTGAGCAGTTCGCACGCTCTGCACACGCCGACCTGCGTGAGGCGTGGATGCTCGCCAGCAGTGAACACCCCGGCGCAGAGATTGTCGCTGTGCAAACACTGCGCAATGCGATGATGTCCGCCACACTCACCGCCACCACAGCCACTTTGGGCTTGATGGGGGCCATCACACTGACAGCCACCCAACTGCACGCCACCTTTGGCCCTAACGACGTGCAGTGGCCCACGATCAGCCCGCGCTTGGTGATGGAACTGCTGCTGATGTCGACCTTGTTTGCTGCGCTGGTCTGCTCGACCATGGCTGTGCGCTACTTCAGCCACGCCAGCTTCATCAGCGCCATGCCTGTGGGCTCAGCCGCACGCCGGCAATGGCTGCCTGTGGGCGTCGCCCATGTCAGGCAAGCTGGCGTGCTTTACAGCTTTGGGCTGCGTGCTTTGCTGATGGTGGCACCTGTTGTTGTGTCGATCGTGCACCCCTTGATCGGCCCAATGGCCTCCGTCGGCTTGGTGATCGTGCTGTGGCAGATGGACCGGGTTACCCCACTCAAGCACGCATCAAAAAGTCACGGCTGATGCCATAACCCAAGTCACCGACCCTGTCCAAGAATTGCGTCAAATAAGCATGCAAGCCCGTGGCCGTGATTTCATCAATGCGGCTGAACTGCAAGTCAGCACTCAGCCGCCCTGCGCGGCGCAGCGTTTCATGGCTTTGGTCATTGGCCACGGCTCGCAGGTTGTTCACCACCTCGGCCATGCAATAGACCAGTGAGCGCGGCATTTCGGCCCGCAGTATCAACAGCTCGGCCACCTTCTCTGGTCGGATGACATTGCGGTATACCTTGCGATAGACCTCAAAGGCCGATACGCTGCGCAGCACGGCAGACCAGTGGTAAAAGTCGACCTCTTTGGTTTCGTTGCCCACGCCTGAGCCAAAAAACTCGGTATTACGCGCATGGAACTTCACGTCCAACAAACGTGCTGTGTTGTCGGCCCGCTCCAGAAACGTGCCTATCCGTTGGAAGTGAAACGACTCGTCTTGCAGCATCGTGCCCAGTGTCACGCCACGTGACAGGTGCGAGCGAAACTTCACCCACTCGAACAAATCAGCAGGGTCCTTGACCCACGCCCCGATCTTGATCAACCGGGTGTACTCCAACCACGTCTGGTTCATGGTCTCCCAGACCTCGGTGGTCAAGGCGCCACGTACAGCACGTGCATTTTCACGGGCAGCACGCAAACAATTCAGGATGCTGGACGGGTTGCTGGCGTCAGTGACCATGAACGCCATCACGTCACGTGCGTTGATGTTGTCATACTTGGCCAGGTATTCATTCATCAACTCGCTGATACTCAACAAGCCTTGCCAGCCTTGCATGGCAGATTCGCTGGACTGCGGCAGCAGCGATGTTTGGTAGTTGACATCGAGCAGACGTGCGGTGTTTTCGGCACGCTCCATATAGCGCGACATCCAAAAAAGGTGGTCAGCAGTACGCGACAACATGGGTTCAATCTCCGGTTTCTTAAAGGTCAGGCTTCCAACACCCAGGTGTCTTTGGTGCCACCACCTTGTGAGCTGTTGACAACCAGCGAGCCCTCTTTCAGGGCCACGCGCGTCAGGCCGCCTGGCACCATCTGCACTGTTTTGCCAGACAGCACAAAGGGCCGCAGATCAATGTGACGCGGCGCAATGCCGGACTCCACAAAGGTGGGACACGTCGAGAGCGACAGCGTGGGCTGGGCAATGTAGTTGCTTGGGTTGGCCAGCAAGGCTTGGCGGAAGCTTTCAATCTCGGCCTTGGTCGATGCAGGCCCAACCAACATACCGTAGCCACCTGCACCATGCACCTCTTTGACAACCAGCTCAGACAAGTTATCCAGCACGTACTTGAGATCACCTTTGTCTCGGCAGACATGTGTGGGTACGTTTTGCAAAATGGGTTTTTCGCCCAAGTAAAACTCAATCATCTTGGGCACATACGGGTAGATTGACTTGTCATCGGCAATGCCCGTACCAAACGCGTTGGCCAGCGTCACGTTACCCGCACGGTAGGCGCGCAACAGGCCAGCCACACCCAGCGTAGAGTCTTTGCGAAAGGCCTCCGGGTCCATGAAGTCGTCATCCAGCCTGCGGTAGATCACGTCCACGCGCTGCGGGCCACGCGTGGTACGCATGTAGACAAAGTCATCCTTGACGAACATGTCCTGGCCTTCAACCAGCTCAATGCCCATCTGCTGCGCCAAGAACGCATGCTCAAAGTAGGCCGCGTTGCTTGACCCTGGCGTGAGCACCACGGCCGTGGGTTCATTCACATTGGTCGGCGCCATGGCACGCAAGGTATCGAGCAGCAGATCCGGGTAGTGCGCCACGGGTGCCACACGGTGCTCGGCAAACAACTCTGGAAAGAGCCGCATCATCATCTTGCGGTTCTCCAGCATGTAGCTCACGCCGCTGGGCACACGCAGGTTATCTTCAAGCACGTAGTAAGTGCCTGAGCCGTCTGGGTTGCAAGCCCTGACGATGTCGATACCGGCGATCATCGAGTAGATGCCGCCCGGCACCTTCAGGCCCAGCATTTCTTTGCGAAACTGGGCATTGTTCAAGACTGGCTCGGCGGGAATGATGCCTGCCCTGAGGATGTCTTGGCCGTGATAGACGTCCTCCAAGAAGCGATTCAAGGCCGTGACACGCTGCTTCAGCCCGCGCTCCATCTCGCGCCATTCAGCAGCAGGTATCACCCGAGGAATCAGATCAAATGGGATCAGACGCTCTGTGCCCGCGCCATCTTCGTCCTTGTCACCGTAGACCGCAAAGGTGATGCCCACGCGGCGGAAAATCATCTCCGCCTCATCCCGGCGAGATCGCATCAACTCACTCGTTTGCTGCCCCAGCCACCGGCCATAGGTTTTGTAGTGCTCACGCAAGTCGGTGCTTGTCGCGTTCATTTCATCAAAAAATCGCATATTGGTGCCCTGTTGCGGGTGATCTCAGTCGCTGGCGTCACTTGTCAGTGAGCACAGAGTGTGCCAGCACCTTGCGCCTAGTGTGTTGAGCTGCAGCATGGCTTTATTGCACCGTGTTGGTGCGCAACACTCAGCGCACCGACTTGGTGGATTCGCCCAGCACCTGTGTGCCTGTGACAATCATGCGCACCATGGTCACCACCTGCTCGGTCATCTCGGCGTACTTGTCATCAGGCAAGTCCATGGCGGTGGCCCCCATGGTGAACACCAAGCGCGTGATGGCCTTAGAGGTCAAGGCGGGCTCAAACAGCCCGGTGTGGTTGGCCTCAGCCAAGCGGATCAGATCCAAACGCAACTCGTCTTCGAAGTAGACCAATTGCCTGTCCACAGCTTGCTTAAAGGCGTCAGATCCCACCGTGCCCTCACGCAACAAGATGTGCAGCAAACGATCATCGGCGCGCAATTGCGCCATAAAAGCCTCGATGGAGCCTCGCACCACACTGAGGTCAGTGCGTGACCTTTGCCGTGCCTCGCCGATGATTTGCCTCAGTGACTGCCCCGCCAAATCGATCAAGGCCACGGCCAATTCATCCATGTCCCTGAACTGCCGGTAAAAGCTGTTGGGTGCAATACCTGCCTCGCGCGCGACTTCTCGCAGGCTCAGACTTGAGACGCTTCGGTGCGGCCCAACCAACTTGAGTGCTGCAGCAATGATGTCCTCGCGGGAGATCATTGGCTTGCGCCCAGCAGTGGCCACCTGAACAGGGGACAGGTTAGTGCTCATTGATACCAATCATAAGGTGATCCATCATAGCTGCACCAATTAATGCACAACTGTATAGACAAACGTGCGCCGTTGCGTATACTGCATACAAGTTAGATTTTGGAGCGCCTTTTCAGTGTCCACCACCCGTACTTCCGCCGCTGTCGCACCCACGATGGGCCCCTTGGCCCGCGTGGTTGCGCCTCTGATCGACCCCTCTGTTTTCGACTTCTGGGCTGGGCTGATCAACCCTGCTTGGTCTTGGGCTCGACCACTGGCACGGGTCATCGAGCGGCGCGTTGAGGCGGTAGACACGGTGACTTTGGTGCTCCAGCCAAATCGCCACTGTGGGCCAGTCAAGCCCGGCCAGCACATCAACGTCAGCGCCGAGGTGAACGGGCGGCGCACCACGCGCAGCTACAGTGTCACAAATGTGCCAGGTACAGATGGCCGTATCCACATCACCATCAAACGTGTAGACAACGGCAAACTGAGCACCCATTTGTGCAAAAAAACGCGTGTGGGTGATGCGCTTGAGTTGGGCCTGTGTTTTGGCGAAATGACACTACCGCCCCACCCGCAAGGCGACTGGTTGTTTTTGGCTGCAGGCAGTGGCATCACGCCTTTCGTGAGTTTGACCCGCGCTTTGGCTGCTCGGGGCATGCCCGTTGACCTGACCTTGCTGTATTGGGCCAAAACACGCGGCGAGTTGTGCTTTGTGCGTGAGTTGCGTGAGCTGGCGCGAAGCCATCCACGATTTAAGCTGCAAGTCATCCTGACCCACGAGGCCCAATGCCTGAGCGATGAGGCACAGGGCATGATCAGCGCGGAGCAACTGACCAAGCTGGCGGGTGATTTAGCAGGCAAGCAGGTTTTTGCATGCGGCCCCGGCGGCTTTGTGGACACGGCCCGTGCGCTGACCACCGATCGAGCCAAAAGCTTCATGGCTGAAGGTTTTACGCCGTCCGCACCTGCGTCACTTGACCCTGCCGCTGCCACCACAGTCCGTGTGAGCTTGCTCCAAAGTGGTCGGACACTGGAAGTACCCTCCGGCATGTCCTTGCTGACTGCATTAGAGCAACAAGGTCTGAGCCCAGCCTCTGGTTGCCGCATGGGTATTTGCCAAACATGCGTCTGCACCAAACAAAGCGGCATCACACAAGACATCAACACCGGCGAGCTGGATACCGAGGCCGGCACCGCTGTGCGCTTGTGCGTCAGCCGTGCCAACTCTGACATCAGCTTAGACCTCTGAAAAGGCCACGTCCTATGACTTCATCCAAACACCGCCACCTCAGCGCCGACGAGATCCAACACTTCGGTGCTGAAATTGACGCCATGCGTGCGCGCACCGTGGCCGATCTCGGTGACCGCGATGCGCGCTATATCCGCAACATCCTCAAGGCTGTTCGTTTTAGCGAAGTGCTCGGTCGCGGCTTGCTGCTGGTCGGCGCCTTCATGCCTGCACCTTGGTTAGCGGCAGCATGGTTGGCCGGAACCGCGTGTTTGGCCATTGCTAAAATTTTGGACAATATGGAGCTGGGGCACAACGTCATCCACGGTCAATTTGACTGGATGTCAGACCCACAGTTCAACGGCAAAACCTTCGAGTGGGACATTGTTGGCACCAGTGACAGCTGGCGCAAGACGCACAACTTCCGTCACCACACTTACACCAATGTGCACGGCATGGATGACGACCTGGGCTACGGCGTGCTGCGTTTATTCCCAGAGCAACCTTGGTCACCCGCTCGTTTAGGTCAACCGCTTTACGCACTCATCTTCGCGTTGCTCTTCCAGTGGGGCGTTGCTGTACAAGACCTGCGCTTGGGCCGTTGGTTTGCAGGGCGCATTTCCACCAAGGACTTGGGTCGGCAGTTTGAGCCCACACGTCGCAAGATGAAGCGCCAGATCTTGAAGGACTATGTGTTCTTCCCCTTGATGGCTGGACCTGGATTCTTGACTGTGTTCACAGGCAACTTGGTCGCCAACGGGATCCGCAATGTGTGGACGTACTCGGTGATTTTCTGCGGCCACTTCACGACCGATGTCGAGACCTTCCCCAAGAGCGTCATCAAGAGCGAATCTCGTGGGCACTGGTGTCTGCGCCAAGTTCGCGGGTCAGCCAATCTGTCTGGCGGCTTTTTGCTCAACGTCATGACGGGCAATTTGAGCCACCAAATCGAACACCACCTGTTCCCCGATTTGCCTGCCAACCGCTACGTAGAGTTAGCCCCTCAGGTGCGCGAACTTTGCGCCCGCTACGGCCAAATCTACAACACGGGCTCGATGCCCAAGCAGTTTGGCCAAGTGCTGTGGCGCATCTTGCGTCACTCCTTCCCCAGCAGCCCACACAAGCACATGGCAGAGGACATGCAAGCCAAGCATGGCTGAGCTGATCAAGCCCGACTGGCGCCTACCAAAGCTGGGTAGGCGCTTTGGATGATGTAGACAGGGATGCTGGCCATGTAATCGCTGTAGCGTCCCTTGGCATCAAAACGGGCACGAAAGCCTGACTGCTCAAAAAACGCACCCAAACGGGGCACGATGCCGCCGCCAATGTAGAGCCCGCCTTGGGCGCCCAGCGTCACGGCCAAGTTGGACGCCACCGTACCCAGTAAGTTGCAAAAACTGTGCAACGCGGCAGTGCAATGAGCGCACTGGCCTGATAAGCCACGCTGACTGACATCAGCAGGCATCAAGGGCACAGGCTCTGCGCCAGCCATACGCGCATGGGCCTCGTACAGCACCGCCAGCCCTGACCCGGACAGCACCCGTTCCGCAGACACATGCGGATAACGCTTGTGCAACTCAGCCAAAAGGCGGCGTTCGGCGTCATCGGATGGGGGCAGCGTCACGTGCCCGCCCTCGCCTGCCAAGGGCGCCCAAAGCCCGCCTGCCATGGGCACCAAGCCAGACACCCCAAGGCCTGTGCCTGCGCCAATCAAAGCTTTGGTCATGCCCGCCATAGGCTGCCCCCCGCCCAGTTGCCTCAGCTCAGACTCAGGCAAGGCGGGCAGCGACAAGGCCAGCACCGTGAAGTCGTTCAACAAGTTGAATGCATCCCAACCCATCGCTTGCTTGACCGCTTGAACTGAAAAAGCCCACGGCGCATTGATCATTTGGATGTGATCGCCCAAGACGGGTGCGGCAATGCCCATGCTCGCAGAGCGTGGTCGAGATGCCCCCTCGTCCGCACCAACCAGCGACAGGTAATGCACCACAGCTGCCTGCAAACCATCGTGATCGGCCACAGGCAAGGTGACGATGTGCTCGATGGGTGCGGTGGGCGTCAACTGCAAGGCCAAGCGGGCATGGGTGCCACCAATGTCGCCCAACAGACGGGGGTAACTGGGCTGGAGCATGGCTTCAGTCGGCATGAAAGACATCACAAGGCGCCAATTGCTGATGCAAAGCCAGCCGTATCGGCAAGTCTGCTTCCGATCCCGCTAGCAGGGCTTGTTGCAGCAAGGCCCACTTGTCACCCCCGGTGATGTGGATGATCAAGGCACGGGTGTCGAGCAAAGCGTGGCGCGTCAAGCTGATGCGCGCCACAGGCACATTGGGCGGTGCGGGGATGCCCACAGCGATACACCTGTCTGTGTGAGACGGGCTCAAGCCGCGCGACAACTCAGGCGCATGAGGGAACAAAGAGGCCGTATGGCCATCGCCCCCCATGCCCAGCACAACGGCATCGGCGGGCCAAGGCAGGCCTGCCAGATCCGACTCAAGCTGTTTGTGGACCGACTCAGGGCTGAGTGCATCTCTGTACAGCGGCACGAACTGTGCGGCTTGAGCGAGACCGTGCAGCAGGTGCGTCCTCACCAGCCGCTCGTTGCTGTCGACATGGTCAGGGGCCAGCCAACGCTCATCGGCCAAAGTCACCGTGATGCGCGACCAGTCCAGCTCGATTTGCGCCAAGGCCTCCAAAAAAGGCACCGGTGTGCTGCCGCCCGACACGACCAACAAGGCCTGCCCACGTTGCGTCAACCCGGTTTGCAGACGTGCACCCACAAACAAGGCGAGGGCCTGGGCCAGCTCTGAACGTGAAGATGCGTGATGAAACTGAGTTAAATGGGGCATGGCCGCTCATCATCGGCCTGATGGCCAAAACAAGCACATGATAATGAACCCAACGTTGCCATGGCCTGGACCCTGTGATGCTTCACCCTCAACTGCAATCGATCACCGAGCGGATTCGCCTGCGCA
Source organism: Aquabacterium sp. (assembly GCA_030654395.1). Classification (GTDB taxonomy): domain Bacteria; phylum Pseudomonadota; class Gammaproteobacteria; order Burkholderiales; family Burkholderiaceae_C; genus Aquabacterium. Next base: position 293,399 of record JAURXM010000132.1, on the reverse strand, counting down.
GCGCCAACACGCGCGCGGCCTATCTCAAGCGCATAGATGCCGCAGGCAGCGCCAACCCCGTCGGGCGTGCAGGCTTGGGTTGCACCAATTTGGCCCACGGCTATGCCGCAGCCCCAGTGCAGGACAAAATTTGGCTCAGGGCGCAGCGTGCACCCCATATCGCCATCGTGTCGGCCTACAACGACATGTTATCGGCCCACCAGCCCTTGAGCGCCTACCCCGACTGGATCAAACAAGCAGCCAGAGAAGTCGGCGCCACGGCCCAATTTGCAGGCGGCGTCCCTGCCATGTGCGATGGCGTGACCCAAGGCCAGCCGGGCATGGAGTTGTCGCTTTTCTCGCGCGACGTGATCGCCATGTCGACCGCCGTGGCCTTGTCCCACAACATGTTTGACGCCACGCTGTGCTTGGGGGTGTGCGACAAAATTGTGCCCGGCCTGCTGATTGGCGCCTTGAGCTTCGGGCACCTGCCCACCGTGTTTGTGCCCGCAGGCCCCATGGGCACAGGCTTGAGCAACGACGAAAAAAGCCGCGTACGCCAGCGTTACGCCGCAGGCGAGGTAGACCAAGCCACCCTGCTGGCAGCCGAAGAAGCCTCCTACCATGGCGCAGGCACCTGCACCTTCTACGGCACCGCCAACAGCAACCAAATGCTGATGGAGATCATGGGCCTGCACCTGCCCGGATCGGCCTTTGTATCGCCCGGCACGCCCTTGCGTGAGGCCTTGACACGCGAAGCGGCCCGGCGGGTGGCCTCGCTGACACGGCAAGGCGGGCGCTACACGCCAGTCGGGCACATCGTGGACGAGCGAGCCATCGTCAACGGTCTGGTCGGCCTGCTGGCCACGGGCGGATCCACCAACCACACGCTGCACCTCGTGGCCATGGCGCGTGCGGCAGGCATCTTGATCAACTGGGATGACTTTGATGAGGTCTCGCGCATCGTGCCCGCCCTGACCCGCATCTACCCCAATGGCAGCGCCGATGTGAACCAGTTCCACGCAGCAGGCGGCATGGCGTTTTTGATCCGCGAACTGCTCACAGCCGGACTGCTTCACCCTGACGTCAAAACCGTGGCGGGGCCTGATGGCTTGCGGCACTACACCAGCCTGCCGACGCTGATAGACGGTCAACTCACATGGGTTGAAGCGCCCCCCATCAGCGGCGACCTGAGCATCTTGCGCACAACAGCACAGCCTTTCTCACCCGACGGCGGATTGAAGGTGTTGACTGGCAATTTAGGCCGCGCCGTGATCAAGGTCTCCGCACTGAAGGCCGATCACATGGTCGTCCAAGCCCCAGCCCATGTCTTCGACGATCAACAAGATCTGATCGACGCCTACCAGCGGGGCGAGCTGAACAAAGACTTTGTGGCCATCGTGCGCTTTCAGGGGCCACGCGCCAATGGCATGCCTGAGCTGCATTCCCTGACGCCCACCTTGGCCAACTTGCAAGACTTGGGCTTCAAAGTGGCCTTGGTCACGGATGGGCGCATGTCTGGCGCCTCTGGCAAAGTGCCCGCCGCCATCCACGTGAGCCCAGAGGCTGCCGCAGACGGCCCACTTGGCCGCGTGCGGCATGGCGATTTGATTCGACTAGACGCCTTGGCAGGCACCCTACAAGCCTTGGTGTCCGACACCGACTGGGCTGAACGCAGCGTGCCACACCCCGACCTCAGTGCCAACACAGTAGGCATGGGACGGGAGCTCTTTACCACCTTCAGGCGCAACGTCAGCCATGCTGAACAAGGCGCCGTCAGCTTTGGATGGGACAACGACACACCATGAACATCGTCAAAAATGCCATGGCCACAGGCCCGGTTATCCCCGTGCTGGTGATAGACAACCCAGACGATGCCGTGCCGCTGGCGCGCGCCCTGATTGCAGGCGGTGTGCGTGTGCTGGAGATCACGCTGCGCACACCACGCGCACTGGATGTCATCAAAGTACTGGCCAAAGAAGTGCCCCAAGCCATCTTGGCAGCAGGCACCATCACCACACCAGAGCAGTGGGATGCGGCCGCCAAAGCTGGCGCCCAGTTTGCGGTATCACCCGGCTTGACACCCCGTTTGCTTGACGCAGCCCGCGACGGCGGCCCCATTGCCCTGCTGCCAGGCGTGGCTACTGCATCCGAATTGATGGTGGCCATGGACGCAGGCTTTACTTGCTTCAAGTTCTTCCCTGCACAGCAGGCCGGCGGCGTGGCTTTACTGAAAGCACTCGGTGGGCCTTTTCCCGACGCCTTGTTTTGCCCCACAGGGGGCATCACGGCTCAAACTGCACCCAGCTTCCTGAGCCTGCCCAATGTGGCCTGCGTAGGGGGCTCGTGGCTGGCACCAGCTGAGCTGATCCAAGGCAGCGACTGGCCTGCCATCACGGCATTGGCTCAAGCCGCCACCCGTTTGCGTGGCGCCTGAGAGCATGATCCAACCTGATCAAAGTAGACCAATACCCCCCCCTATTAACCTAGAGGGATGCCCATGCAATCCCCTAGCCTCGTCAAGAGCACGTCGCCTTAGACTGCCGCCTGCTTCTTGGCGCCGGTGCCGCAAGCCTTGACGCAACACACCCCTGCTGCGATATCCCCCATGAAAACCCGAAGCATCCACCGACTTAAGGGTCGGTACAACGATAAGCGTTCAGGGTCAAACAGCAGTGCAGAATCACTATCTTTACACCTTGCAACACCATGACTGATGTACCCACTCCTTCGGCCCTGTCCAAACTCAAAATTGACAGAGGTGTCCAAGCTTCCGTGAAAAAGAAGGCCAGCATCCTCCCATGGGTTCTGGTGGGTGGCGCTGTCCTGGGCGTTGCAGCGTATTTTCTGGTCCCACGCGCAGCCGATGTCACCACCACAACCGTGGTGCTGAGCACCCCTTCACAGCAGTACGTCCAGCTAACCGCCTCCGGCTACGTTGTGGCACAGCGCCGCTCAGCCGTTGCATCCAAAGCTGCAGGCCGCCTGATTGAGCTCAACGTCAGAGAAGGCTCACACGTCAAGAAAGACGAGCTGCTGGCCCGTTTGGATGCCAGTGACGTCAAAGCAGGCCTCCTTGGCGCACAAGCTGCCGTACACCAAGCAGAGGCCAACTTGGAGCAAGCCAATGTGCAGCTGATCAACGCACGAGCAGAAACCGCCCGCGCCCGTGGTTTGGAAGCCCAAGGCTTTCTCTCCCCCCAATCCGTTGAGACCACGGTGAGCCGCAACAAGGCTGCCTTTGCCGCTGTGTCTGCCGCCAAAGCTGCACTGGAGCAAACCAAAGCCCAAGTTAAAGCGCAACAAGTGGGCTTGGAGTACACCGAAATCCGTGCGCCCTTTGATGGTGTTGTGCTGGTTAAAAATGCCAACGTGGGCGACATCATCACCCCCATGTCCAGCGCGGCGGGTGCGCAAGGTGCCGTGGTCACCATGGCAGACATGACCACACTGGAAGTCGAAGCCGACGTGTCAGAGGGCAACTTGTCCAAAACCAAAACAGGGCAACCGGTCGAGATCACCCTAGATGCACTGCCGACCATGCGCTTTCGTGGCCACGTATCGGGCATTGTGCCCACGGTTGACCGCGCCAAGGCCACCGTCATGACCAAGATCCGCTTTGACCAACTCGACCCGCGCATCCTGCCCGAAATGAGCGCCAAGGTGAGCTTCCTGTCGCAAGACATCAGCGATGCCGATCAGCAACCCGTGATGGCCGTGGCCAACGCCGCCATTGTCAACAAAGACGGCAAGAGCGTGGTCTACAGAATCAAAGCAGGTGAAGGCGGCAGCTACACCGCAGAAGAGCTGCCAGCTCGCCCTGGTCGCAAACTGGGTGACCTGCGCGAAATCGCAGGCAACATCAAGGCGGGCGACAAACTGGTCACCACGCCACCGGCTAGGCTGAAAGACGGCTCACGCGTCAACATCGGCACGCCTTGAATCCCACCCGGAGCCCAGCATGAGTGATATAGCCTCCAGCGAGCCGGTCATCCGCATCGACCGCCTGACCAAAACCTACACACGAGGTGGGCAGCCCATCCCTGTGCTGATGGACATCAACTTGGAAGTCGGGCGTGCCGAGTTCGTCTCATTGATGGGCCCCAGCGGTTCAGGCAAAAGCACCCTGCTCAACTTGATTGCAGGCATCGACCAACCGACATCCGGCACCATCTCAATCAATGGTGTGGACATCGCCACTTTGAACGAAAGCGCACTGGCCGACTGGCGCGCTGCCAACGTGGGCTTCATCTTCCAGTTCTACAACCTGATGCCCGTGTTGACCGCGTTCGAGAACGTCGAGTTGCCACTGCTGTTGACCAATCTGAGCCGACGCGAGCGCAAGTACCACGTCGAGTCCACGCTGGAGATGGTGGGCTTGGCCGACCGCATGGATCACTACCCCAACGAGCTATCAGGCGGACAGCAGCAGCGTGTCGCGATTGCACGCGCACTGGTGACCGACCCCACGCTGATCGTGGCCGATGAACCCACAGGGGATCTGGACCGCGCAACAGGCGAAGAAGTCCTCAAACTGATGGATGAGCTGCATCGCGACTTGGGCAAAACCATTGTGATGGTGACCCATGACCCCAAAGCCGCATCGCGTGCCAGCAGAATGATCCACCTTGAAAAGGGTGTGCTGGTGGCTGACCCCGGCGCCAACGGCCACTGATAACAGGACAAGCAGTACATGTTCCTCTTCAGGCTATTGCTGAAAAACGCCTTTCGGCACAAGTTGCGCACCATGCTGACCATGGTCGGCTTGATTGTCGCCATCAGCGCATTCGGCCTGCTGCGCACTGTCGTTGATGCTTGGTATGCCGGCGTCGATGGCACATCCAACACCCGCTTGATCACCCGCAGCGCGATATCGGTGGGCTACCCTTTGCCCCTGTATTACGCGGACCGCATCAAAAAGATAGAAGGTGTCAGCGGTGTCACGTGGGTCAATTGGTTTGGTGGCATCTACATCGACCGACGCAACTTCTTTGCGCGCTTTGCTGTGGACGGCAACAGCTACTTCCAGATGTACCCCGAGTACATCCTCGATGAAGTCGAGAAAGCCGCGTTCATGGCAGACCGCCAAGGCGCGGTCGTGGGTCGCAAGCTGGCACAGCGATTTGGCTGGAAGCTGGGCGACACCATCCCGCTGAGCGGCACGGCCTACCCAGGCAACTGGAACTTCACCATTCGCGGCATATACAAGACAAACGATGCCCGTGCAGATGAGGGGCTGATGATGATGCACTGGGGCTTGCTCGCCGAGAGCGTGCGCCAGAGGTTGGGCTCCAACGCTGCCAACCAAGTGGCCCTCTACATGGTCAACATCAAAGACCCTGCGCGGGCCTCGGCCATCTCGCAAGAAATCGACAAGTTGTTCAAAAACTCGGTTGCCGAGACACGAACTGAAACCGAAAAAGCATTCCAACTGGGCATCGTCTCGATGAGCCAATCCATCTTGATGGCCGTGCGAGCCGTGAGCTTCGTGGTGATCTTGATCATCATGGCCGTGATGGCCAACACCATGACCATGACAGCACGCGAGCGCCTGTCTGAGTACGCCACGCTGAAGGCGCTGGGTTTTTCGCCCATGTTTGTGGTCAAGCTGCTGTTCGGAGAAAGCCTCCTGATCGCCATCATCGGAGGCGCTCTGGGCATTGCCATGACCTTCCCCCTGGCGATCGGCTTCTTGCACCAAACTAACAACCTGTTCAAGGTGTTCGAGGTCTCACAAACAACGATGATTTACCAAGCTATAGCCGCCATCGCGGTCGGCTTGCTTTCGGCGGCCTGGCCAGCATGGAAGATGTCCAATATTGACATCGTCCAAGGCCTTCGCCACGTGGCCTGATAGGGTGAGACCACAATGAAAGCCATCCCCCTCTCCTACGTGATGCGCAACCTCTGGGTGCGCCGCGTGACGACGATCCTGACCGCTGGCGGCATGGCCTTGGTGGTTTTTGTATTCGCCACTGTCTTGATGATGAGCGAAGGCATCAACGAGACCATGGTGGCCACAGGCCAGCCCGACAATGTCATCATTTTGCGCAAGGGTGCGGGTGCTGAAATCAACTCAGCCATCTCGCGCTCCCAAGCGGGCAATTTAGAAGCGCTGCCTGGTATCGCCACCGACAGCCTAGGGCGGCGCCAAGTATCCCGTGAAGTCGCCGTGCTCAATAACCTGCCCAAGCGGGACTCGGATGACATGGCCAACGTCACGCTGCGCGGCACATCAGACATCGGCTTGGCTATTCGCCCTCAAGTGCGCGTTGTTCAGGGCCGCATGTTCAGAGCCGGCACCTCAGAGATCATCGTCGGTCGCGCTGTGGCCAAGGGCTTTGCCAACATGAGCCTCGGCCACACGGTGACCATGGCTGGCCGAGAATGGACTGTGGTGGGTATTTTTGATGCGCAACGCAGCGGTTTTGACTCTGAGATATGGGCCGACACGGATCAGGTGATGCAGGCATTCCGACGCAGCGTCTACGCCAGCATCGTGTTCAAGCTAGCCAATATCGAAGCCTTCAACGGCATCCGCAAAGCCATTGCAAACGACCCTCAGCTTCAACTTGATGTCAAACTAGAGGCGCGCTTCTACGCTGATCAATCAGAAGGCATGACCAAGTTCATCAAGCTGTTGGGTTTGTCACTGTCCGTGATTTTTTCAATCGGCGCCATCGTCGGCGCCATGATCACGATGTTTGCGGCAGTGGCCTCCCGCATCGGTGAAATCGGCACACTGAGGGCGTTGGGCTTCAGGCGAGAAGCCGTGCTGCTCGCTTTCTTGGGTGAGTCCCTGGGCTTGGCATTGGTCGGGGGTATCGTCGGTTTGATCGCCGCCTCGCTGATGCAGACCGTCAACATCTCCACCCTGAACTACCAGACCTTCGCCGAGATGGCCTTTCGGTTCAAGTTCACTTGGGCCGTCGCTGCACAAACCATGGCGTTCTCCTTGTTGATGGGCTTTTTGGGCGGGTTCATCCCAGCGTGGCGAGCCGGCCAATTGAGCATCATCGAGTGCCTGCGTCAGGCCTGATCAGCGCCATGCCGTACAACACCAGCGCATTGTTACGCGGCTTGTTATGCGGATTGTTGATGGGCTTGGCCCTCACAACGGCCTGCCATGCCCGAGCGCCCCTTGACATCAAGCCACCCAAACTCAGTGAGTTTCCAGCTGGCTCACCCGCCACAAGCCGACAAAGCGCACTGAATGCTGTGGCGTACACCGAGCAAGAATGGCGCTTACAAGGCCATGCCCAAGCCTACTCAACCGATGGCGATTGGGGTGATGACGGCCACTGGCAGCTCAAGCCGCGCGGTGTACCAGAACCCTATGAGACCCGTCTGCTGATGAGACGCCCGACATCGCCTGCCCGCTTCAACGGCATCGTCGTGGTGGAGTGGCTGAACTCATCACTCGGCTTTGACATAGATGGCGGATGGATGATCGCCCGTGACGAGATGGTGCGAGAAGGCTACGCTTGGGTCGGCGTGAGTGCAGAAACCCCCAGCATCGCGGCGTTGCAGCAAATCAACCCCCTGCGTTATGCCCATGCCAAGATCACCGACAGCGACTTGTCTTTCGATATCTTCGACCATGCTGGGCTGCTCATCAGGCAAGAGGCCGCTCAGTGGGGCACCGCTGACACGCAGCCCATCCGTTTGTTGGCCATGGGGTACTCTAAATCAGCCTCCTTTTTGTTCACTTTCATGAACGCCTTTCAGCCTCGTAGCCAAGCCTATGACGGCTTTTATTTGCGAGGTGCAACGCCTGCGGCCATCCAAGTCAACGGCTGGCACATCAACATCGTGGCACCCCATATTCGGTCAGATCTCAAAGCCCCGGTGATGCAGGTTCAAACCGAGATGGAGGTCGCCGTCAGCTGGCCCCTGTCCAAGACGCCCGATACAGACAAGCTGAGGTATTGGGAGATCGCTGGCGCGACCCACTTTGACCAAGCCATGCGCAACGAGACCCTGGCAGCCAACCAAGATGAGCTGCAATTGACCACGCCACGCTGCCTGAAACCAGCCAACAATTTACCCGCACACCTGATCGACCACGCGGCCCTGCATGCACTGCGCAACTGGGTCACCACGGGCACGACCCCGCCCAAAGCACCCAGGTTGCAACGCAGCAGCTGGGGCTTTGTGCAAGATGATGACCAGGGCAATGCCCTAGGCGGATTGCGCTTGCCAGAGCTTGATGCCCCGGTGTCCCGCTACGGCATGTTCAACAACGCACCCACCAACTCACTTGGCATGTGGGCAGGCTTTGCTTGTATTGCCGGTGGCAGCACCACGCCTTTGTCAGCCGACTATCTGCGCGCACGCTACCCCAGCGACCAAGCCTACCTAGAGACTTACAAACAAGCCGCAGACAAGCTCTTGAGTAAGGGCTTCCTGCGGCCGATTGACCACGCACAGCAACTCAGGCTGATATCCCGTCGGCAGACAACTGCGCCCTGAGCGCCTTCAACTCCGCCTTGCGTGCCGTCACGTGCAAATCAAGCCCGCCATCTTGCGTGGGCGTCTGCACCACCATCAACATGCGGATGGTCATCGGGAAGATGTCATACCAATCAGGCGTGCCCCTCCCCAAATCGATCTCGTATATCGGGAGTTGAACCAAATTATTGAGGATCAAACCGCCTTGCAAGGTCTCAATGGTCGGTTTGAAAATCAAGCGCCAGACTGACTTCTTTTGCCGGTATGACTCCATCAAAGCCAGCATCTTGAACAGGCTACCCGTGCCGACATGTTCACCGTGGGGACGGCACTTCTCGGCCAAGGCAGACAAGGTGTGCTGCGCCAGATCCTGCTCGGTGTAACGCGCCTCGCCGTAACACAGCGCATTACCAAAGTAGTCACGTGGCAGCTTCAAACGGCGCTTGTAGCGCAAGTCCAGCACCAGCCCCACGCAGCGGTCCACGCCACGCGGCATACAGGGCGAAAACGCCCGCATCACATACGCAGTGGCCAACTCAACCGGACTGACGCCCGCAGAGTCGGGCAAATCAATCTTGGCTTGGGCCTTCCACTGCTGCACCGTTTGCGTCGGGATGCGCACAACCTCACTCTTTAAATCTGTCACCGCACGCCAGCCCAGCTTGGCGAACAAGCCTATCAACCCCCTCATCGGCGGGGCGCTCATCAAGTCATAGCTGGCGGGATCGAACTCTGCCTTCGCTGCATCGATCATCACAGCGCGGTCAAAGGATGGCGGCTTGATCTCCAGCCCACGACAGGCACGCGACCAGTTCTCCATGAAGCCCCAAAAGCTCGATCCATCAAACAAGGAGTGCGGTGCATAACAGCACATCACGATGCCATCGTCTGCAAACTGGTGAACGTTGACCTGAAGCAAAGCCGCATCTTTGTCGACCACCTGCCATGGCAAAACCAGCTTGTAGAACTGGTTGATGTCCTTGCCAGCCGGGTTGACTTCGCCATAAGGCATGGGGCCCTCACAACGGGTCACGCGCCAATCAATACCTGCGTCATTGGCATCGATGTAGACGAGACCTTGATCGTCCTTTTTGTAGCGACCAGCGATGAGTGGGTAGTGCTTGAGCGTCTCAGCCAGGGCGCGCTCGACCACGGCCACATCAAAGCCTTTTTTGTAGACCAAGACGATGGGGATGCCCGCATGCGCATGAAAAATGTCCAGCCCCGTCAGATATTGACGTGGCGCCGTGGCGCCCGCATGGAGGCGTTTGGCCAGAACCAATGTAGATCGCAACTTGGCCATGTGGCCCTCAACAGTCAGTCAACAAAAAATCATTTAGATGGGCGGCCAATGCCATCAGCGGCCAATTGATCACGCAGCGCTTTGAGCTCAGCCCGGCTGGCCGCCATGTGCAGATCAATGCCACCATCTTTAGACGGTGTGGACACCATCGCCATCATGCGGATGGTCATGGCGAAGGTTTCGTACCAGTCGGGCGTACCGCGCCCCATATCGATCTCATAGATCGGGAGCATGGATAAGTTATTCTGCACGATACCCCCTGCCAGCGTGTCCACAGCGGGTTTGAATATCAGCTTCCAGATGGCCTGTTTTTGCCGATAGCGCTCGGCCACCGCCAACAGCTTGGACACGTTCTCCGCGCTGACTTGATCAGGCTGCGGGCGGCACTTCTCAGCCAACACCGACAGGCTGTCATGCGCCAATTCTTGCTCGCTGTAATAGGCTTGGGCGTAGCACAGGGCATTGCCAAAATAATCTCGGGGCAGCGTCAAACCACGGATGTAGCGCATGTCCAGCGCCATGCCCGCACTGCGGGGCACACCAGCAGGCATCACAGGTGACAAGGCCTTGAGCACATAGGCCGTGACCAACTTGCCTGTGTTGACACCGCTGGCATCGGGCAACATCGCATGGGCATCGGCCTTCCACTTTTGCACGGTCTCAGTTGGGATGCGAAAGATCTCCTTCTTCATGTCCGTGACCGCTCTCCAACCCAACTTGGCCATGATGCCGATGCCTTGGGTGATGGGCCATTGCCGAATCAACTCGAAACCACGTGTGTCGATATCCGCCTGACCCGCCTTGATCATCACGCTGCGATCAAACGATGGAGGCTTGATCTGCAGCCCACGACAAGCTTTGGACCAACCCAGCATGAAGCCAAAAAAGCTAGAGCCATCAAACACCGAGTGCACCATATAAATGCACATCACGATGCCATCGTCTGCGTACTGGTGGATATTGACCTGAAAGAGCGGCTGATCCTTGTTGATCACTTGCCAAGGCATGAACTGCTTGTAAAACTGCTTGATGTCATCGCCCAAGGGCTGATGCTCGCCATAGGGCATGTCGCCCTCACAGCGAAACACACGGAAGTCAACGCCGCCATCGTTGCAGTCTGCATAGACGTGCCCCTGTTCGTCCTTTTTGTAGCGCCCAGAGACCAAGGGGTAGTGCTTGAGCGTGTCGATCAGCGCGCGCTCAGCCAAGGCCAAGTCAAACCCATTTTTATACACAAAGATAAGCGGGATGCCGACATGCCCGTGAAGGATGTCTATACCCGTCAGATATTGTTTGGCTGCCGTCGCGCCCGCGTGAAGCCGCTTTTCAAAAATCAACTTACTGCGTAACCTGGCCATGATATTTCCGGAATCAATCGACAGTAGCGTAGCAGCCATGCCCGCTCACCCGAGGGGGAATTTCCCCAGCAAACACACACCCCACCCCACAAACCAATGGCGCAAACGGGCGAGCCATCAAGGTAAACATGAATGGGTTGCCACGGCTGAACCGATAAAATAAGCCATTTCAAGGATTTGGGTCATGTGGGGAAGATTTCTCTCTAGCCGGTGGTGCATCCCTGTGGCCGCACTGGTCGGTATGTTGCTGATCGCCCCCGCCACGAATATGGGCTTGATGGGTGATGATTATTTACACCGCTCGCTTTTAATCGGTCAATCAGCCAACCCCCAACCCGGCTCACTTTTTGGCTTATTTACCTTTGCTGACGGCAACCTCATTGCCAATCAGTCGCTCATTGATTCAGGTCGATTGGTTTGGTGGGCCTCAGACAACTTGCGCATCGCTTTTTGGCGGCCATTGGCTGAATTGAGCCAATGGCTTGACTACCAATTGTGGCCGGACTCGCCTGTATGGATGCATGTGCATAACCTGCTGCTGTACGGTTTGATGATCTTGTTGGTTGGCCGCTTGTTCAGCGAACTCGACACTGACAAGCAGCAAAGTGGCATGGCCACCATGCTTTTTGCTGGGAACATGTTGCATGTATTTGCTGTGGCATGGCTGGCCAGCCGAAACCAAATGCTCTGCGGCCTGCTGCTCATATTGACACTGCTGGCTTACCACCGCTGGCGCAGCGGCCAGTCACCCCTTTATGGTTACTTGGCTGGCCTGTTTCTGATATTAGGCTTATTCAGTGCTGAGGCATCGGTTCAAACCGCAGGCTATTTGCTGGCCTACGCTTTGTTTCTAGAGCCCAACAAGCCTTTGTGGATCAGACTCAAAGCCCTGCTGCCCTTCGCCGTGATTGTGCTGGCCTGGAAGGCCATGCACGGCCACTTGGGCTACGGGAGCTTTGGCTCGCCTGGTTATGTCGACCCCACATCCAACCTAGGCCAATTTGGCATCAGCTTGGTGCTTCGTTTGCCGGCCTTGATGCTGGCGCAGTGGTTTGGCGTGTCATCGGTGATGTTTGAGCAACTCGACCGGGCAACGCAAGCCATCTACGCAGGCGCAGCCGCCATCGCCTTATTGGCGCTGACCTATGCCGTTTACCGCGTAGGCGGCTTCAAGTCGGCCATCGCCCGATTCTATGCAACAGGCTCTGTTTTGGCTTTGGCGCCTGCCTGCGCTGGGTATCCGTTTGATAGATTGACCATTAACTCGGATATCGGTGCCAGCGGCCTGCTGTCGGTGATGATACTGATGGCGTGGCACCAACGTCAAACACTGCGCGGCTGGGTGATGGGGTCAGCCAAGAACCTGATCCTGCTGATTGGCGCGATCCATCTGTTTATATTCCCCATCGTGAAGCTAGGCTCATCGGCCATCATGAAAACATTGGTGGTATCAGGCGAGGCACAAGCGGCACTGGCCATACCCAATGCAGATCCAAATCAAACGCAACATTTTTTACTGATGAATTTACCTTCAGCAGAAGGCATTTATTACATTCCCTTGGTGCGTCAATACCATGGCATGAGCAACCCCACCAGCATGCATGCATTGGGGCCCAACAACCAAGCGATGACAATGACACGTTTGGATGATGTGTCACTTCGACTGTCCGTGCCAACGGGCTTTCGGGGCACCATTGCACGGGATACCCGGCTTCAGCCCTTCAAAGTGGGCGACACAGCACGCATGGGTGACATCACGGTGCTTGTCGAAGACATCACCGCCGACAAGACGCCTAAAACCGTGTCATTCCGTCTACCTGACTCAGCCGATAATGCGCACTGGTATTTCTTCGCGTGGAAAGAAGAGGGCCTGTACAGAATACAAGCCCCAGCTATCGGCAAGTCAGTTGACATCGCGTCATATGACATTGGCAAGGCGGCTTTGAATGCACTCAACAGCAAGAAAAATTAAAAACGCTGCCAGCGTCTAGGCGGTAGCCTGATCCGATCAAACAAGACAAGATGCGCAAGACTTACCGCACGACGAACTGGTCTGAGTACAACGCATCGCTGAAGGCGCGAGGGTTGCTAACGGTGCGCTAACGCAAGAGGTCTCTGCTCGATCATCCCGCCGCCCAAGAATCATCATCCGCAGCGCGCAACAAAGCCTGGTGATATAGGAAACGACAGAGGACTTGCCACACCCCTGGTGTTCAGCCTGAAGGAATTGCATGGCTATACCGGACTAGATCGGCACTTCAGCATGACAGCGCCATAGCTATGCTCACCGAGCGCTGAAAACGAGTGAAGCGCAAACATTCACCCTAAGTTCCCTTTGATAAATTTTTGGAGGTGTCCATGTCTAGCTATTCCTCTTGGTTGACGCAGTACCCGGCCCACATATCTATAACAGCATCAAGGCGTGCTCATGCACGACCCATGCATCGCCCTACAGCGCTGGCTCAGGCAGCCATGTTGGCGATGTTAGCTGTCTCTGGCTTCCATGCTGACGCCCAGGTGACGGGCACCAACGGTGCGAATGGCACGAACTTCGTAAACTGCATAGGTGGCAGCCCTTGCGGCAATGGCTACGGCGTCGTACCTTCGGGGTCGGCCGCCGGCAACGGTGGGGCCGCGCTCACGGCCTCGGGCACGCAGACCAATTCCACCACCGCCACTGGCGGCATAGGTGGCAATGGCGGCAACAACACGACCGGTGGCGGGGTGTTCGGCATTGGCCCTCGTGGTGGCCCTGGCGGCGTGGGTGGTGCGGGTGCGACCGGCGCTACGTTCACCCTGACCAACAGCGGCAGTGGCTCGCTGGTGGGTGGGCTGGGCGGTACTGGCGGCGTGGGCGCTGGCGGCGCGTCGTCAGGTGGGGTTGGTGGCACGGGTGGCACAGGTGGCGCGGGGCTTGATGGCACAGGCTTCACCCTGACCAACGACGGCGCGATCACCGGCGGTGGTGGTGGTACAGGTGGGGTCGGCGGCACCAACCATGGGGCTGGCGGCACTGGTGGTACAGGCGGCTCGGGCATCACTGGTTCTGGCTATACGCTGACCAACACAGGCACCATCTCTGGCGGCAGCGGTGGTGCGGCAGGTGCGCCCAACACGACGGGCAATGCGGGTACGGCTGGCGCAGATGGTGCAGGCGTGACTTCTACCGGCGGCGCCACCATCACGAGTTCGGGCACGATTTCCGGGGGTAGTTCGGGGAACGCCTTGAGCCTGTCTGGCGGGGGTAACACCCTGACTCTGCAAGCCACGTCGATCACCAATGGCTCAATCGTCAGCACCAGCGGTTCCACCAACGGCGGCGACACGATCACTCTGACTGACAGTGCCCAGATCAACGGTGGCATCTCGCTATTGGCCGGCTCGACATTGAATGCGGCCACGGTCACAGCAGCGGGCAACCTTGCCAACGGTGGCACCTTGGCCATCGGGGCAGGCAAGAATTTGACGGTCGCCAGCTTTACCAATACAGGTACGTTCACGACAACGGTGGCTTCGATGAGCAGTTTTGGTCGCCTGACCGTGACCGGTACGGCTACCTTGGGCGGCACCTTGCACGTGAGTGCGGCCAGTGCGAGCGGCCTGGTTTCTGGCAGCTTGGGTTCGGTCATCAGCGCGGGCAGTATTTCCGGCACGTTTGCCAGCACCGATACGGACAGCTTGCTGTTCACGTTTGCCCCGGTCTACACCAGTACGGACGTCAGCATCACCGTGGCCTCGGTGCTGCCGCTCATTCACCAAACCACCACGGAACAAGGCAATTCACCGGCATCGGAGGCTTCCCAGGTGCTGGATCAGATTCTGGCAGCATCATCTACCGGTGAAATAGCTCAGCATTTCATGACGTTTTCCACAGGGCAGGAGCAAGCACTGTCCAACGCCGTGAGCCAGACTTTGCCCTCACTGATTGGTGGATCCATTCAAGCAACCCAAGCCACGCTGACGAACATCAACAAGGTGGTGCTGGGGCGTCTGGATGGTTTGCGAGGCATGCCATCGGGTGATGCCTCGCAAGATCGCCATGTATGGGTCAAACCGTTCGGCTCCTGGGTTAAGCAAGGCGATCAAGGTGCTGTGACGGGTTACGAGGCCGACACCTATGGCCTTGTCGCTGGGGTAGACGCCAATGTTTCATCCACGACGCGCTTGGGTGGTGGGGTGGCGTATGCCACCAGCAAGCTGGAAAGTGCATCCAGTGTCTTGGATCACAAGACGGACGTGACCCTATGGCAACTGATTGGCTATGGCACGCACACGATCGACGACCGCACAGATCTCAATTTCCAGTTCGATCTTGGGCGCAACACGAACAGCAGCTCGCGCTCCATCACCTTTGCATCCAGCGTGGCATCTGCCGACTATGACAGCACTTCGGCGCACGCTGGAATGGGCTTGACGCGCAGCTATCCGCTGTCTGCCGAGATCACGGTCTTCCCGACGGTTCGTGCAGACTACACGTGGATACGAGACAGTGGCTACACAGAAACCGGTGCGGGCGCCCTCAACCTCATCGTGGGCAGTCGCAACGCACAGGCCTTGGTGGTGAGCACGGGCGCCAAGCTGGCTTACAAGCTCAATAGCGCAGTAACTTTGTCGGCATCCGGAGCGCTGGCCTATGACGTCAATCATGATCAAGCCGTGATCAATGCCGCCTATTCAGGTGCTTCCAGTGCATCTTTCACGACTTCGGGTATTGCGCCCAAGCCATTGACCGTGCATGCGGGCGTCGGCGCCGAGTACAAGACCAGTACTGGCACCAACATTTTGTTTGCCTACGATGCAGAGCACCGCAGTGGCTTCGACAACCAGAGCGCTTCGGTCAAGGTGCGTTGGGCCTTCTAGCCCGGTGTGTACCATAAGGGGCCGACCACGCCAGCCGTGGTCGGCCTTTGCGCTTGCTTGCTGCAGTGTCGTGCTCTGCTTGGCCTTGTGTGCTTGCACATCGCTGCCATCAGGCCTGGAGCGCATGGCTTATGCCCAGCAACTTGCCGTTGAAAAAGCCTGGCAGTCTTCGCAAATACCGACACAGTCCATGGTGCTGCAGGCTTGGGCGCCGCAGGACTTGAAGCAAGTTGATGCGCTCACCGTCTACATTGAAGGAGATGGTCTTGCGTGGCTGAGCTTGGATCATCCGTCAGATGACCCTAGCCCCACCCATCCGGTCGGTCTGCAACTGGCCTTAGGTGATCCCAGCCAAACAGCCGTGTACTTGGCCCGCCCTTGCCAATACTTGAGCGAAGCTCAGCGTGCGACCATGTGTATACCCGCTGATTGGCTCGATGGTCGCTTTAGCCCGCGCCTGTTGCGAGCCATGAGCGAAGCGCTTGATGCGCTGAAGCAACGCCATGGAGCTAAACAACTTGTGTTGATCGGATATTCAGGTGGAGCAGCCATGGCGGCCTTGCTGGCCAGCCGCCGTCAGGATATCTCGACACTGATCACTGTGGCCGGCAACCTGGACCATCGTGCCTGGACCAGCCATCACCGACTGACACCCTTGATCGGTTCGCTCAATCCTGCAGATGACATTGCCACATTGGCAAGGGTGCCGCAGTATCACTTGGTTGGGGATCGTGACGTCAATATCACGCCCGACATGGTCCGCACTTATGCGGCGAAATTTCCGCAGGAGCATCGCCCTGTGGTGGTGCTAGTGACAGGTTTTGATCACCAATGCTGCTGGTCGGTGCACTGGCCTCAACTGTGGCAGTCGATCATGCGGGGCGGGGCCAGTGTTGATGCGACTCAATGATGACGCCAAGGGCGAAGATCCGCAACAAAGCCGTTCAGGTGCAGTCAATAAACAAACGGAATCAAGCGCTTGCGACTTTGTTTGAACTGGGTATAGGCATCACCCAGCGCAATTTCGAGCGCGGACTCTTCTACCTCGATGCGGTAGATGTAGATCGCCAATGAACCCAAAATCAACATCAGCAAGCTGCCCACATTACCCAGCGCCATACCCATGCCAGCCATGGTCAACAGCGCACCAAGGTAGGATGGGTGACGCAGCCATTTATAGGCCCCGCTGTCCACCACACGGTGGTCATCGGCGATGGTGACGGTGTGCGTGAAAAACGCACCCAGCACACGCCAGCAATGCATACGCAACAGCATACCGGCCAAAATCACGCCCAAGCCAGCGTAATACAGAGGCACATCGAGCGATTCGGCCACACGCCACTGGGCCATGAAGGCCACCACAAATGCGGCCACTTGCAGCAAGCTGGCACCGATAGAGATCACCAAACCTGAATACTTGTCTGCACCGTCATGGCCTGCAGAGTGCGCCTTTTTGCGCTTAAATTGCCCCCACTCCATGGTGTAAGCCCAAGCCAGCAACCCCCAAAAAGCAAAAGCGTGAGGGAGTTTGAATACGAGGGGGGCGGCGAATTCCATGATGACGGCACTTGTTATACAGATGGCGGATTTTCCCACCCAACTGCGCCATGCCCAAGACGGAGTTTCCCACCCCACAAAGCGGGGGCATCGGGTGCCACGGCCACATTCACATCGCTGGCTGAACCCAGCTCAGATCAGCATCTTCTTGAGGCGAGCGCCATTTGATCGAGCACCCCATGCTGGGCTCTTGCTCACCCGGCCCGTAGCCGTACAGCGCAATCAGACGCATGGCATCGAACAGCTCCCTTGGGGCATCGGCAGGTGCGGGATCTTTGCGCCCTTGGTCAAGCCGCCCACGGTATTGCAAGCGCAAATCGGCATCAAAGCCGTAATAGTCAGGTGTGCACACCGCGTCATAGGCGCGCGCGACCTCTTGCGTGTCATCGTGCAAATAGTGAAATGGCATGTCCCATTCGCGCGCAAACAGCTTCATATTTGAAAAGCTGTCCTCTGGGTACGCACGGTCGTCATTTGAATTGATGGCGACAACATTGACGCCCAACTCCTGCAACGCACGCGCGTCCCGAATCAGGCGAGGCATCACAGCCCTCACATAGGGGCAATGGTTGCAAATGAACACCACCACGGTGCCACGACGGCCCGCCAACTGTTTGAGACCGTGAAAGTAGCTGTCGGCCCCTTTGAGGCGAAAAGGTATGGCCTTCCAGCCAATGTCAGCGACGGGGGTACTCATGGCCATGGTGCTCTCCTTTGCTATTGCATCTGCGCGCGGCGCATTTCCATCACACGCAAAATCATCGGGGTCAAAATCAGTTGCATCGCCAAATCCATCTTGCCCCCAGGCACGACGATGGTGTTGGCTCGCGACATGAACGAGTCGCTGATCATCGACAGCAAATAAGGGAAGTCGATGCCGCGCGGGTTCTTGAATCGGATCACGGTCATGCTCTCACCGGCAGTGGGGATATCCCTAGCGATGAAGGGATTGGATGTGTCCACCACGGGCACGCGCTGGAAGTTGATGTCTGTCTCGCCGAACTGGGGGCAGATGTAGTGCACGTAGTCGTGCATGCGCCGCAGGATGGTGTCAGACACGGCCTCTTTGGAGTACCCGCGTGATTTGGTATCGCGGTGGATTTTTTGTATCCACTCCAAGTTGATGATGGGCACAACGCCGATCTTCAGGTCCACGTGCCGGGTTAAATCGACATCGGGGGTTTTGACGCAACCGTGCAGGCCCTCGTAGAACAACAAGTCCGTGTCGACCGGTGTCTCCACCCATGGCGTGAAGGTACCTGGGGCTTGATGGTAGGGCGCAGCCTCCGCCTCGTTGTGCAGGTAGAAGCGCGTTTTGCATCGCCCTGTTTCGCCGTAGGATCTGAACTGTTGACCCAACTCAGCCCACTCATTGGCATCAGGGCTGAAGTGGCTGAAGTTGCGGTTATCGCGCTCTGCTTGAGCCAAGGCGCCCTTCATCTCAACACGCGTATAGCGGTGAAACGCATCGCCCTCGATGACGGCAGCCGTGACGCCCTCTCGCCTGAAAATGGCATCGAAGGTGTTTTTGACCGTGCTGGTACCCGCACCGCTGGAGCCGGTGACCACGATGATGGGATGGCGTTTTGACATGGCGTGATCGGGTGCGTCAGGCTTGCGGTTGCACGAACAAAGAGCGCGTTTTGAAGAGCTGCCACGACACGTTTTCATGTGGATCAGCGTGGTAGCCAACGATGCGCGAGACCTCCTCATGCGAGCCCAAAATAACGGGCACGCGCTGATGCAGCGTATCGGGCACCAAGTCCAGCAACTCACTGGTACCTGTCACAGCCCTGCCCCCTGCTTGCTCTATTAGCAATGCCATGGGCGCGGCCTCATACATCAACCTCAGGCGACCGGGCTTGAGCGGCGTGCGGGTATCGCGCGGGTACATGAAGACGCCACCACGCGTCATGATGCGGTGCACCTCGGCCACCATAGAGGCCACCCACCGCATGTTGAAATCCTTCATGCGCGGGCCGCCCTCACCTGCCACACACTCAGCCACATAGCGCTGAACGGGCTTTTCCCAAAAGCGCTGGTTAGACATGTTGATGGCGAACTCGCGTGTCTGCACAGGGATGCTGACTTGGTCTTGCGTGAGCACCCACACGGCAGGGGCACCACCTCGTGTGCTATTGCGGTCCAGCGTGAACACCAACACACCACGGCGACACGTCAGCACCATGATCGTGGCGGGGCCATACAGCACATAGCCTGCGGCCAATTGCGCATGGCCAGGCTGCATATAGCTGGAGTCACTGGGTGGCGCACCCCGATAGGTATGGGGCAAGACTGAAAATATCGTGCCGACCGAGATGTTGGCTTCGATGTTGGACGAGCCATCCAAGGGGTCATAGACGACCAAATAGCGGCCTTGCTTTTCATGGTCCCACGACTGCTGTTGGCGCTCATGCTCCTCGCTGGCCCAGCCCGCCACGTGTGGGCATGCGCCCAGATGGCGAGACATCAACTCGTCCGACAAGACATCGAGCTTCTTCTGGTCTTCGCCTTGCGAGTTGGCGCTCTCTGCCAAGCCATGCGCACCGACCAGCACCCCTTGCGCGGCGATGTCACTGATGTGGGCGCAAGCCTGCGCAATGGCGCCCAAGGTCTCAATCAAGGCTTTGGCCGATTCGGGTGGTGCGTCAAACAGGTTTTGCGCTAGAGCCTGCTGCAAGGTGCTTGTGTCGTGCATGGCGGTCTTCCTGATGTATTTGTTATTCGGATGTGTTCACCGCGAACAGGCGGCTGGCACGGATGTCCTGCACTTCAATCGTGCACAACTCGTCGCGAGACCACGCCTTATCGCGGTCAGCAAAAAGGCGCGTGGCTTGACGCAAACGGGCCCGGTCTAGCGCGTTGCGCACGCTGCGGGCGTTGGCAAAGTGCGGCTGTTGCAAGCGGCGCTGCAGGTAGTCATCAAAGGCCTCACGCGCACCAACGCCAAAGCGGTATTGCTGCTGCGTCAACATGCCCTCGCCGATGTGCAACAGCTCATCAACGGCGTAGTCAGGAAAAGCCAAATGGTGCGCGATACGCGATGACAGCCCAGGGTTGCTCTGAAAAAACGTGTCCATGCGGTCGCCATAGCCAGCCAAGATGACAACCAAGTCATCACGGTGGTTCTCCATGACTTGCAGCAAGATCTCGATGGCCTCTTGCCCATAGTCGCGCTCGTTTTCGGGGCGATAAAGGTAGTAAGCCTCATCAATAAAGAGCACCCCGCCCATCGCTTTTTTGAGCACCTCGCGGGTTTTAGGCGCGGTGTGGCCAATGTACTGACCCACCAAGTCATCACGGGTAACAGCAACCAAATGGCCTTTGCGGATATAGCCCAAGCGATGCAGGATCTGCGCCATGCGCATGGCCACGGTGGTTTTACCGGTGCCGGGGTTGCCCGTGAAGCACATGTGCAGCGATGGGCTTTGCGCTGTCAGCCCATGTGCCGCACGCAGCTTGTCGATGACCAGCAAGGCGGCGATGTCGCGGATGCGGGTCTTGACTGGTGCCAGGCCAATCAAGTCACGCCCCAACTCGTCCATCACCTCCTCGACTTGACTCAACGCCAACACATCAGCAACTGAGCGCAAGGCAGGTGCCTCGTCAAGCGCAGGCACAGGCGCCTGCATAGAACCGGGGAGGTGATACAGGGGCGTGCTCATGATCAGTCTTTGTAGCGCTCGCCTTCGGGCAAGTTGGTGGCGTACGAGCGGGTGCTGTAGCGCACGCTGCGGCCGTCAATTTCTTGGCGCTCAAGCTGGAAGCCCGGCTCACGCGCTGGCCGGTTAACGATGAAGCTCATGGCCACGGTCTCGACACCACGGGTTGAGTCAAAGGCCAGCAGACGGATGTAGTGGCTGGGGAAGGTCTTGCGGCAGGCCTTGAGCTCCAACATCGCGCCTGCAGGGTCTTCCAGGTCAAACATGGGGTGGCCGTACATGTCCCAATAGGTGTTGCGCGGATGCGGGTCATCGGTGTATTCGATGCTCCATGCGTAGCCCTTCTTGAGGCCATAGGCCAGTTGCAGAGTGATCTCGTCGTCCGTCAGGTCGGGCAAGAAGCTGAACTGGCCTTGCGTCAGGCGGCCGGTGGGGTTGCTCATCATGGTGTGGGTGCTCCTGCTTGGCTTACATGCCCACCGACGGGGTCACGGCGTAGTCGCTCGTGTCGGTCGATGCGTAGTTGAAAGAAATGTCGCCCCAGGTATCGAGCGCCTGCTTGAGTGGCTGGCAGAACTGCGCGGCTTTGCGCAAAATGTCTTGCCCCTCGTTGAGCAGATCACGCCCTTCATTGCGGGCCTTGACCATGCATTCAAGCGCGACACGGTTGGCCACAGCGCCAGCTTGGATGCCTTGTGGATGGCCGATGGTGCCGCCGCCAAATTGCAAGATCACGTCGTCACCGAACAGGTGCAGCAGCTGGTGCATTTGCCCTGCGTGGATACCACCCGAAGCAACAGGCATGACTTTGCGCAGATCGCCCCAATCCTGATCGAAGAACAAACCACGCGGCAGGTCTTGCTTGGTGACGGCATCGCGGCAAACGTTGTAGTAGCCCTGTACGGTCATCGGGTCGCCCTCCAGCTTACCGACCGCTGTGCCGGTATGCAGGTGATCGCAGCCAGCCAAACGCAGCCATTTGGCAATCACGCGGAAGCTCACGCCATGGTTTTTCTGGCGTGTGTACGTGCCATGTCCGGCGCGGTGCATGTGCAAGATCATGTCGTTCTTGCGGCACCAGTTGGCCATGGACTGGATCGCCGTCCAGCCAATCACCAAGTCAACCATGATCACGATCGAGCCCAGTTGCTTGGCAAAATCGGCGCGCTCGTACATGTCCTCCATGGTGGCTGCGGTCACGTTCAGGTAGCTGCCTTTGACCTCACCCGTCACGGCCGTGGCTTTGTTGACGGCGTCCATCACGAACAAGAAACGATCACGCCAATGCATGAAGGGCTGCGAGTTGATGTTCTCGTCATCCTTCATGAAGTCCAGCCCGCCTTTGAGGCCTTCATACACCACGCGGCCGTAGTTGCGCCCGGACAAGCCCAGCTTAGGCTTGGTGGTCGCACCCAATAATGGGCGGCCGTATTTATCGAGGCGCTCGCGCTCAACGATCAAACCAGTCGGTGGGCCCTTGAAGGTCTTGACATAAGCCACGGGGATGCGGATGTCTTCCAAGCGGCAAGCTTTGAGTGGCTTGAAGCTGAAGACGTTGCCGATCAGCGAGGCCGTCATATTGGCAATCGAGCCCTCTTCAAACAGCACCAAGTCATACGCCACCCACGCGAAGTATTGCCCTGGGTTGTTGGGCACTTCTTCGATTTTGTAGGCCTTGGCGCGGTAACTGTCGCAAGCCGTCAGGCGGTCCGTCCACACCACGGTCCATGTGGCCGTCGAGGATTCACCGGCCACGGCGGCCGCGGCCTCAATCGGGTCCACACCATCTTGTGGCGTCACACGGAACAGGCAAATCACATCTGTTTCTTTGGGCACGTAATCGGCGTCCCAATACCCCATCTGGCGGTACTTCAAAACACCGGCGCTGTAGCGTTTCTTGGCATCAAGGATGACGCCTTCATCGACTGGCTTGTTCATAGGTGAACCTCTCTTTTCTAAGCGTTGATCGCAGGATTGATCCCAATGTAGAAGTGGACTTTGATCAGGTAAATTCAATAATTGTTTGTTTTCACTTAAGGAAATACTTAATGAGAAGCGTGACTTTTAGGCAATTAAGGGTCTTTACCGAGGTCGCGAAGCAACTCAGCTTCAGTCGCGCGGCCGAAGCGCTACACCTCAGCCCCCCCGCCGTGACCATGCAAGTCAAGGAACTGGAGAGCCATGTCGGCCTACCCTTGTTTGAACGCCCAGGACGCCAGATCAGCCTCACCATGGCTGGGGAGTACTTCCTTGTTTATGCCAAGCGCTTGCTGTCGACTTTGAAAGACGCGGACAACGTGATGGCGCGTTTCAAACGCGTCGAAACGGGCGTCTTGACGATAGGCCTGATCAGCACGGCGGGCTACTTTCTGCCCTCGCTGCTGGCACGCTTCCAAGCGGAGCATCCCGGCATCGATGTGCGTCTAGATGTAACAGGTGACATGACCGAGTTGCTGGCACGGTTGCACAACAACGAAGTGGATCTGGCCGTGATGGGGCGTCCGCCAAAAGAATACGCGCTGCGTGCCGAACCCTTTGCAGGACACCCGATGGTGTTCGTCTGCCCTAGCGGCCACCCACTGCTGGGCGTGGGTCACCCGCCCCTGAACGCCCTGCTCCTGCACCCCCTCATCGCCAGAGAGCACGGTTCAGAAGTGCGCCATGTGCTGGACGGCTACTTGCGCGATCGCCGCTTGGCCCCGCGCATCGTCATGGAAATCGCCAGCAACGAGGCCGTCAAAGCCTCTGTGATGGCAGGATTGGGCATCAGTTTCTTGTCGCTCCATGCAGTGGCCGCAGAGGTGCGCAGCGGCCTGCTGCACATTGTCGACTTTGAAGATACGCCCGTGATGCGCACCTGGAACATCGTTCGAGAGGTGTCCAAAGTACTGTCACCGGCGGCCGAGGCATTTCGCTACTTTGTGATGGAGCAGGCTGAAGCCCTTCTGGCTGGGGTTGACGGCGCCTTGCTCAGCGGACAAAGCAATCAGCGGCGATAATCTGACAACAATATCGACCAAATCCCCCCTAACCCACACCATTTAGGAACTGACATGACCCGTGAAGTCGTTTTTCTGAGCGCCGCCCGTACCGCCATTGGCACCTTCGGTGGCTCCCTCAAAGACATCCCACCTGCTCAACTGGGCGCATTGGTCATCAAGACCGCGATCGAACGCGCTGGTGTCGCCCCTCAAGACGTGGGCCATGTGGTCTTGGGCAACGTGATCCCTTCTGTGCCGCAAGACGCTTACATCAGCCGTGTTGCTGCTTTGGATGCTGGCGTGCCCAAGGAGACACCCGCCTTCAACGTGAACCGCTTGTGTGGTTCTGGCTTGCAAGCCATCATCTCCGCTGCCCAAGCCATCATGCTGGGTGACTGCGACGTGGCCGTTGGCGCTGGCGCCGAATCCATGAGCCGTGGCGCCTATTTGGTCACCAGCAACCGCTGGGGCGCGCGCATGGGCGACGTCAAGATGCTGGACTACGTGCTGGGCGCTTTGCATGACCCTAAGCAAGGCATCCACATGGGTATCACGGCTGAAAACGTCGCAGCTCGCTACGACATCACCCGCGCACAACAAGATGCTTATGCGGTGCAGAGCCAGCAACGCGCGGCCAAAGCCGTGGCAGCCGGTTTGTTCAAAGATCAAATCGTGGCCGTCGAGTTGCAAAGCCGCAAGGGCGTTGTGCTGTTTGACACCGACGAGCACGTCAAGGGCGACACCACCGTCGAGGCCTTGTCCAAGATGAAGCCTGCGTTCAAAAAGGACGATGGCACCGTCACCGCCGGCAACGCATCGGGCCTGAACGATGGCGCCGGTGCCGTGGTGATGGCGTCGGCTGACAAAGCCAAAGCCTTGGGCCTCAAGCCCCTGGCGCGCTTGGTGTCATACGGCCACGCTGGTGTCGAGCCCGAGTACATGGGCATTGGCCCAGTGCCCGCTTCGCGCATCGCACTTGAAAAAGCCGGCTTGAAGATCGCCGACATGGACCTGATCGAAGCCAACGAAGCGTTTGCCGCACAAGCTTGCGCCGTGGCCAAAGAGCTGGGCATGGACAATGAGAAGGTCAACCCCAATGGCTCAGGGATCTCCCTGGGTCACCCTGTTGGCGCCACCGGTGCCATTTTGGTGACCAAGGCATTGTATGAACTGCAACGCACAGGTGGCCGCTACGCGCTGATCACCATGTGCATTGGTGGTGGCCAAGGCATTGCGCTGATCATCGAGCGCATCTGACCAAAGCTAAGACAAACCCGCAGATGAGGTTGTGAGGGGTTGATACTTTGTGTCACAAAACCCCGATCTGCGGGACAACAGACAGGGTCATGACCTCAGTATCTTTGGCACACTGAGGTGCTTGCCTCTGCCAACTGGCAGCTGTCGTCCCGCCCACTTCACCGATGATTCCTTTTCGCTTTGGCTCACTTGATCGCGCGCTGTTTGGTGCGTTCCACCCCGCTGAGGGAGCGCCTGCTCAGCTCGGTGTTGTGTTGTGCAATCCATTTGGCCAAGAGGCCATCAGAACGCACCGTGTTTACCGCGTTCTGGCCGATCGGCTGGCCAAGGCAGGTATCGCCGTCCTGAGGTTTGACTATTTCGGCACGGGCGAATCCGACGGTGAAGACCTAGATGGTGACTTGACTCGGTGGTTCGCCGACATACGCTTGGCACATGAAACGCTACAAGCACGCAGCCACTGTCAGCAAATCGCTTGGCTTGGCACCCGACTGGGTGGCACGCTGGCCATGATGGCCGCCAGCCAAGCAGGCCCGCAGCCACAATCACTGCTCTTATGGGAGCCTGTTCTTGATGGCCGCGCTTACCTGAAGGCTTTGGCGCAATGCCATCAAACCGCCACCAGCCGACCCTACCGGCCAACATCACGCACCACCCTCAGCGAGAAGCCAGATGGTGAGGCGCTAGGCTTTGGCATGAGCGATCTGTTGATCCAACAAATCGACCAGATCGACCACGCATCGCTGATGACCAGTGGCACTGCGTCGATCACCGTCATCACCAAACCCAGTGATACAGAGACGCAAGACTGGCTGTCCGTGCATCAGCAGATGGGCAACGCCACGGTGTTCATGCCCTTAGCTGAGCCCTTTGATTGGACCTCCGAAGAGGCGCTGAACACCGCGCTGGTGCCGGCTGCAGCCCTCAAACTGTTGATCAAAGCCACAGCACAGGTCATAAAGCAGGTCGCAGCATGAGTGAGTGCATCGTGACCTTTGGGTCGAGTCAGCACTTGGTTGGCACCCTCAGCACGCCGCAACAGCTTGAACACAATCGCGTCGGCTTTATCCTGCTCAACGCAGGTGTGATCTCACGCATGGGCCCGCGCCGCTTCAATGTCAAACTGGCACGCCACTTGGGGCAAATAGGCTATTGCAGCCTGCGCTTTGACTTAACTGGGCAAGGTGACAGTGGGCACGCCGCCCAGTCAAGCCCATATGAAAAGCAAACCAGCATCGACTTGCAAGCGGCCATGGACCAAATGACCCTGTCGACAGGGATCACCCGCTTTGTGATTGCCGGTATTTGCTCGGGTGCCGTAGCGGGATTCAAGGTCGCCCAAGACGACCCACGCGTCGTTGGGCTCTGGATGATGGACGGGCATGTCTACGGCACAGTCAAATCAAGGTGGATGCGCTACAGGATGCAACTGAGGCACGCCTTCGTGTCCACCATGCGATCATGGCTGTGTCGATTTTGGAAGAAGGCCACGCCGGAGTCCAAGCAACGGTCGGATCGACTGAAAACGGACAATCCAAGCCCTACGCGGGAGCAGTTCGCCGTGGCCTTGCAGAAGTTGGTAGACCGAAACGTCAAGATTTTGATGATGTATTCGTCCGACATGCTGTGGCAGTACAGCTACCAAAACCAGTTTCGAGATACCTTCAAAGCCTATGGGTTCGTTGATGTGATCGCCTGTGAATACATGCCACAAGCCGATCACACCTTAACCACATTGGCCAACCAAGCTCATGTCATGACACGGATCGGCGCATGGGCTCAAGTGGCCCACCCCGCCCTTCCCGACGGCAAGGTCTAGGTGACGGCCATCAAACATCAAACCCTCGCTGCTGTGTTGGGGTGCCAACTCTGGCTGATCGACCTCAGCCAAGAGCCCTCGCAGGCTGACTGGCTAGTGTGCAGCAAGGATGAACAAGACCGGGCCTCGCGGTTTCGCTTCGATCGGGACGCGCGGCGCTACCGCGCGGCCCATGCTGGGATGCGTCAATTGCTGGCCGCAGCCTTACAACAAGACGCACAAAGCATCGCTTGGCAAGTGGGTGCACACGGCAAGCCCCATTTAATGGGTCATCCCGGGTGGCACTTCAACCTGAGCCACAGTGCCGACTGGGCCTTGCTGGGACTCAGCAACGAGGCCCCCATCGGCGTCGACTTGGAATGGGGCAAGGCCCCTCTCTCCATTGACGCTATCGCCTTGCAACACTTCACAGCACATGAGCAAGCCTCATTGGCCGCCTTACCTAGGCCACCAGACAGTAACGAGCCCAACCGCGATCGTGCCGATTTGTTTTACCAAATTTGGAGCCGCAAAGAAGCGTGCCTCAAAGCCGCAGGCTGCGGCTTATCTGTGGAGCCAAACAGCTTTGAGGTCGGCGTGACGTCACAAGCCGAAGACACGCTTGTGACGGTGGATGGCCAGCCCTGGCACATGACGGTTCAAAGCCTGTGCCTGCCTATTCAAGCGTCGGCTGCACTGGCCTTGCTGCGCCAGCAGGATCACGACCAAGACGACTGACTCGCCCGACGATCTGAATCAAATCATCCACATAGGTGAACACCACCGGGATCACCAACAGGCTCAGAAAGGTGGAGGTGATCAGGCCGCCAATGACCACGATGGCCATCGGCGCGCGAAAGCTCGGGTCCACGCCCCAACCCATCGCGATAGGCAGCATGCCTGCCGCCATGGCGATGGTGGTCATGATGATCGGTCTGGCTCGCTTGTGGCAACCATCCACCACGGCATCCCAGCGCGACAAGCCGTGCTCATTGCGCGCGATCAGCACATAGTCCACCAACAAAATCGAGTTCTTGGTCGCAATGCCCATCAGCATGATCAAGCCAATCATGGATGGCATAGACAGCGCTGTCTGCGTCACAAACAAGGCCACAAAGGCACCGGGCACCGACAACACCAAAGCACCCAAGATGGTGGCTGGTTGCACAAACCCCTTGAACAACAAGACCAGCACCACGTAGATGCACAGGATGCCCGTCAACATCGCCAGACTGAAGCTAGAGAACAACTCGGCCATGGCTTCTGCATCACCTACCGTGGACTGGGTCACGCCCGGCGGCAAGTGCCGCAAGCTAGGCAAAGCCAGTACGAGCTTTTCAACCTCGCCCAAAGGCAATTGGTTCAAGGCGATCTCAAAGTTGATGTTGCGCAATCGGTCATAGCGGTCGATCTGCGCTGGGCCGCTGTCCATGGTCAGTGTGGCCACGTTGCCAAGCGGCACAGCACCGCGTGCACCTGGCACCGGCAGGCGTGACAGCAAGGCCAAGTCAGTGCGTGCCTCGGCAGGCAGGCGTACCACCACGGGCACTTGCCGCTGCGACAGGTTCATCTTAGGTAAGCCCTGTTCGTAGTCACCCAAGGTGGCAATGCGCAAAGTATCAGCAATGGCCGCGGTGGTCACACCCAAGTCGCCCGCCCGCGCTGAATCAGGCCGGACAATCAGCTCTGGCCTGACCAAGCTGGATGTCGATGTGACATTGCCAATACCAGGGATGCCTCGCAACTCACGCTCAACCTGTGCCGCATGCACCGACAAAGCTTGGCCATCTTCACCTGCAAGCACCAGCACGTACTTCTCAGCTGAGCCACCAAACCCGACGTTCACACGCACACCGGGCAAGGCTTCGAGTGCCAAGCGCAACTGCCCTTCAATGGTTTGCTTGCTGACGCCGGGTCGGTCATTGCGGTGCGTCATGTTGATGGTCAGTGTGGCCTTGCGCACCTCACCAGCGCCTTGAGGCATAAAGGGGTCACTGCCCGCAGCACCGCCACCTATGGCGGTATAGACCAACTTAACGTACTGGTTGCGCTGGACAATCACGCGCGCATCTTCGGCCAACTTCGTCGTTTGCTGCAACGTGCTGCCCGGCGGCAGAGACAGGGACACCTGTGTTTGAGACAGGTCATCAGGCGGTATGAAACCGGTGGGCAAACGACCTGCCAGCACCACTGAACCCCCGACAAAAGCCGCCACCATGAGCAAAGTCAGTACCCTGTGCTTCAAGCACCACCGCACCCAGACCAGATAGGTCCGCATCCAAAGAGGGTCAGCATGGACCGTCTTGGGCGGCTTGAGCAGGTAGGCTGCCATCATGGGTGTCAACATGCGCGCGACCACCAATGAAAAGAACACCGCGATCGCCGCCGTCCACCCAAACTGCACAAAGAATTTACCCGGCACGCCAGCCATGAATGCCGTTGGCAAAAACACCGCGATCAAGGTGAAGGTAGTCGCAATCACCGCCAAGCCGATTTCATCAGCAGCCTCCAGGGAGGCCTGCAGCGGTGTTTTACCCATGGCCAGATGGCGCATGATGTTCTCGATCTCGACGATGGCGTCGTCCACCAAAATGCCCACCACCAATGACAGCGACAGCAAGGTCACCGTGTTGACGGTGAAGCCCAACAAGTGCATGACCCCAAAAGCGGGGATCACAGACAAAGGCAATGCGGCAGCGGCAACCACGGTTGCACGCCAATCACGCAAGAACAGCCACACCACAATGATGGCCAGCACGGCGCCCTCGTACAGCAAGAGCATGGAGCCGCTGTAGTTCTCCTCAACCGGGTCCACAAAATTGAATGCTTCGGTGATCACCATGTCCGGGTGCGCCGCCTTCATTTGCGCCAAAGAAGCCCTGACGCCTTGCGCCACATCGACCTCACCGGCCGTGCGTGAGCGTGTGATCTCAAAGCCCACCACGGATTGACCATTGAGCAGCGCCGCGCTGCGTCGCTCAGCCACGGTATCACTGACGGTGGCGATTTGATCGAGTCTGACATGGCGTCCGTCTGACAGCGTGATGTCCATCAACGCCAACTCAGCGGCAGACTGCACCGTCGCGACGGTTCGCACCGATTGCTCTGCACCGCCCACATCCACGCGGCCACCGGAAGCTTCTTGCTGCGTGCTGCGCAACTGACGCGATACATCAGCTGCCGATACGTTGAGCGCCTGCAAGCGCGCAGGATCAAGCTCTATGCGTACTTCACGGGTCACCCCGCCGACGCGGGAAACCGCACCCACGCCTTTGACCGACAGCATGGCCTTGGTCACCGTGTGGTCAACAAACCAAGACAAGGCCTCGTCATCAAGACGGGGCGATGCCACCGTATAGGTCAGGATAGGCGCGCCTGACAAGTCCATCTTCGACACCACGGGGTCACGCAAGTCACCGGGCAAATCGGCACGCACACGCGAGAGGGCATCGCGCACATCATCAACGGCCTCTTGCGTGCGCTTCTCAAGCCGGAACTCGGCTGTGACCAGCACGTTGCCATCTTGTATCTTGGTATAGATGTGCTTGACGCCTTGCAGTGTGGCAATGGCGTTCTCGATCTTGCGTGCGACTTCTGTTTCAAGCTGGGCTGGCGAGGCGCCGGGCATCGCAGCCGACACAGATACGGTAGGCAGGTCGATGTCCGGGAAGTTCTGGATCTTCATCGCCGAGAAGCCCCTCAAGCCCAACAGGGTGAGCAAGATGAAGAGCAAGATGGCTGGGATCGGATTGCGTATGGACCACGCCGACACGTTCATGGCTGGCCCTTCACGATGCGCACGGTGTCACCATCGCTCAAAAAGCCCACGCCTGAGACCACGACATCAGCTTGTGCATCTAGCCCTTGTGTGACCTCAACACGGTCGCCCAAACGCCGCCCAACCGCCACCTTGACTTGGGCCACCGTGTTGTTCGCATTGACTTTGAAAACGTAGCTGAACCCGTCACGCAGCAGCACTGCCGTTTGCGGCAGGCTCAAACCTGGCGACTGGCCTGTCTCGATGCGCCCTGAAGCGAACATGCCTGCGCGGGCACCAGCGGTGGCGGCAGCGGCAGGCAAATCGACATAAATCAGGCCGTTTCGGCTCTGCCCATCTACTGTGGGTGCAACCATGCGCACCCGCCCTTGCACCGCCACGCCACCGGGCGGCGTGGCCCAAGCCAGCATGCCCACTTTGACGCGCGACAAGTCACCCGCAGGCAACTCAGCACGCCACTCCAAACGCCCTTGCCGGATCAAGCGAAACAACTCTTGTCCAGGCTGGACGACGCCGCCCAATGTGGCCAACCTGT
The DNA here is from genome assembly GCA_030654395.1 of Aquabacterium sp. GTDB lineage: Bacteria > Pseudomonadota > Gammaproteobacteria > Burkholderiales > Burkholderiaceae_C > Aquabacterium. Next base: position 261,880 of record JAURXM010000132.1, on the reverse strand, counting down.
TCGATATCACGCCATCATCAGGTGCCAATACACGCGTCTGACGCAAGCGCAGTGACTGCGCTGCCAGTTGAGCTTTGGCCGAATCGACGTGTGCTGCGGCCGTCTTCTCGGCTGTCAAGGCACGCTGTGCGTCTTGGTTGCTCAAGACACCGCTGCCTTGTAAGGATCTGGCACGGGCGGCATTGGCGTGTGCTTCAGAGAACAGCGCTTCAGCTTCTGACAACCCTGCGCGTGCCGTGTTCACATCGGCTGCGACCGCCTCACTTTGCAAAGTGGCCAATACCTGGCCTCGTTTGACGCGATCGCCTACGTTGACCATGACATCAAGCAACCTCAAGCCTGACAACTCAGCGCCCACAATGGCTTCCTGCCACGCAGCGATGGCGCCATTGGCTGTCACCAACGTGGGCCATGAACCCGATTGCGGCTTGACCACCTGAACCGTCAACGCGGCCTTCACAGCCACAGCTGGCGTACCCGCATGAGCGTGAGACCAAACCACCCCAGACACGCCTGCGACGGCCAAGACAAACCAACAGCCACGCTGCTTCAACACGCTCAACATACCCAATTCCCCGATACCGTTATCCACGCTGTGCGAACCGCACGGGATCCTTTCTACCAGAATCCCAAGAACTCCCGTTCACGCCCATTAAACAAGCCAATGGACACAAAGCGCTTGCGATGTAGGCACAATGTATAACTGACCTCATTTACCAGCAGACCATGCAGTTAACGCCTTGGCAATACACCGCCCCCGAGCATTTCACCATCCGTGGCTGGCATTCAACCCCATCAGGCAAGCCTCTTCTGCATTTTTTGCATGGCAATGGTTTTTGCGGCCGCATGTATGAGCCCATGCTGCAAAAGCTGGCGATCGACTTCGATCTGTGGTTGTGCGATGTGCAGGGCCACGGCGACAGCGACCAAGGAGGGCGCTTTCTGGGCTGGAACGGCAACGCGGCCTTGGCAATGGCCGCCTTTGATCAGCAAAATAGGGCATTCAAGGATGTCCCGCATTACGCGCTGGGGCACAGCTTCGGTGGCGTACTCACCAGCTTGACGCTGGGTGAGACGCCCACGCGCTTTGCCCGTGCTGTGCTGCTGGACCCCGTCCTGTTCACGCCAACCATGCTGATGGGCATGTCGATGGCCAGCATGACGGGCATGCTCAAACACGCCCCCATGGCGACACAGGCCCGAGGACGACGCCACCAATGGCCCAGCCGAGATGAGGCCTATGACTTGCTCCACGGGCGAGGCGTCTACAAAGGCTGGGCTGATGAGGCCTTGCGTGCCTTCGTCAACCATGCACTCAAAGATGACCCACAAGGTGGCGTGAGCTTGAAATGCACACCCAGCTTGGAGGCAGATGTGTTTGGCACCATGCCTGACAGGCTCTGGTCTCTTTTGGACAAGGTACGCACCCCGACGATGGTGCTGCACGGCAAAAAAACGTTCCCTTTCGTGGGCGAATCAGCCAGAAGCTGGCAACGCGACAACAAAGCCATTGATCAACAACAAGTTGAAGGTGGACATTGCTTCATGCAGGAGAACCCAGTGCAAGCGGCTGACCAAGTGCGCGATTTTTTGCTGCGTTGACGATCTGAATTAGCGCCCTCCTGCCCCACTTCAACAAGCTTCATGTTGTTAGCGGCATGGCAGCATGAGCCCAATGAAGCCGCTTACCGTACTCTTGATCGCAGCGCTGGCCATTTTGCTGACCGCCTGCACCTTGCGACCACCGCAGAGCGGGGAGGAGCGCATGATTGACAGCGTCGCCCTGTCACCGGAACTGGCGCAAGGTGTCGTGGCCACGCCGTTTTGCCTGCACCTGCGCTACAGCAACAAATTCTTTGTGATCTACAGCGACACCCACAGCGAAGCTTGGATCACAGATGGCACCTGCGCCACCAATGGTGCTCGCCGTTCTGTAGAGGGCTTGCGGCTAAGTTGGTGGAACGACTGGCACCATGCACACGAACATCGGCAATGCGATGGCGTCGACACCTGCAGAGTCAGTGCGCAAAACGTCGTTGAAGGCCAAAACATCCGGTGCGCGTCAGCCCAAGCGCGAGATCGCAACCAGACCGCTTTCATCACAACAGACCAAACAGTCTGTCATTGATCTGAAAGCGATTTCAGTGCCGTTACAGTCATCTTAGGCAACCAAGAGACCAAAATTTTGTAGGTATCTTTGTCAAACACGGGGCGAGCGCCCTTGCGCAACGCCTCTACGCCAGCCTCATCCTCTGCCGTACCGAGGTAGCACCAGGCATCGATCACATGCCAGCACACGCCTTCCTTCACTTTGACCGGCCCTGCATACGGCCAGACAGTGACTTGCCAATCTGACATGACCGTCCGCAGGCGCTGACTGTGGTCAAGCCAGGTTTCTTTCCCCACACACGCACCACTGCACTGCTGCGTAAGATAGCCCGCGCAAGGCTGCCCCATGGGTACCACATCCACGCCCAGCGTGGCCAAACAAAGCTGGGCTGTCTCTGCCATCTCGCGCAGTGTCTTGATGGCATCACGTTGGCCACTGAATAAACCGTAGACCGGGCCTGCAGCGCCCCAATTCACATCGCGTGCCCACGCCAACTCAGGCTTGAGGCTGCCCTCCCCTGCTTGATCAACAGAGACAAGACGCCACGTGCACAAATCAGGTGTTCGACGCAAGCGCTTGTTATGCAACGGCTGCCACAGCTTGATCAACTCGGCCTCTTTCAGCAAAGAGCCCATTTCACCGGGCATCTCGACCCACTCGACTCTGCGAACCTGCTCTGCCAGCCGCAGACCTTTGGCCAGACTGTCACCCGCGTGGAGGTGCGCCAAGACCTGTTGACGCACATTGTTCGACTTGCCTATATACAGCGGCGAATCTCCCTCACCAAAGAAAAGGTAGGCGCCATGGCACTCGGGCAACGCGTCCAGCAGCGCCATATCCAAGTGTGCGGGCCACGTGCTGCGGCCAGTCAAAGCCGATACCGCATCGGCCAGTTGCCCTGCCGGTATCTGCATTTGCAAAACATGCCAGAACTGCCTCAGCGCGGCCGCATCAGCCAAAGCGCGATGCCTTGCTGGCATGCTGAGTTGATGGCGCTCAATCAAGGCATCTAGGCTGTGCTTCTTGAATTGCGGGTACAGGTGACGGGATAACTTCACCGTACACAAAACGGGCGCTTTGAAATCCAAACCTAAGCGTTTGAACTCGCACTTCAAAAAACCATAATCAAAGCGTGCGTTGTGGGCCACGAACAACCGCCCCTGCAGCCGACTGAACACCTCATCAGCCAAATCAGCAAATACAGGCGCACCAGCGACCATGGCATCAGAGATACCGGTCAAGCCTTGAATGAACGCAGGGATCGGCACCTGGGGATTGACCAAGCTGGACCACTCGCTCACCTCGCCATTTTCGTCGATCTCCACCACACCCAACTCGGTGATGCGGTCCACATTGCCGTTGGAGCCCGTGGTTTCAAGGTCAACAAAGACCATCGGTTGAAATAAAGCGGCTGTCATAGCGAGAGGCGGAAAGCACAGTGAGCTGCGAAGAGATGGGCCAAGATTAACAGGACACGCCAGGCCACACCCCTGTGGATGCCGGGTTTTGCACACCTGACTGAGCCACTATCCACAGATAAAATTCCGCGACAGCGTGCATCTATTCATAAAAAACTCCGGATACCTCATGACAAACCAGTTTGACCACCTCCGCACGCCCCAACTCAAAGAGCCCAAGGCAAAACGTGGCAAAGAGCCCAGCGATTTTGAGCGGCAGTGGCTGGTCACTTTGTACAGCCAAGGTCAGTTCACCCAAGCGGAGGCCTGCGCCAAAACCATGACCAAACAATACCCCCGCGAAAGCTTGGGCTGGAAGGTCTTGGGAGCAGTGTTGAGACAACTGGGGCGAACCGACGAATCGTTAGAGCCCATGCAAAAGGCCGTGCAACTGATGCCAGCCGACTATGAGGCATTCAACAACCTTGGCGTCACCCTCAAAGCATTAGGTAAAACTGAGCAAGCGATTGCCTGCTATCGCCGAGCACTGGAGCTCAAACCCGATTTTGCCGAGCCTTACGGCAACTTAGGCGATGCCCTCAGAGATCAGGGCAAACTCAAAGAAGCCTTGGCCAGCTTCCAGCAAAAGCTCAAGTTCAAACCCCAAGACAGCGAAGCACTGCACCAAGTCGCCTCACTCAGCGGCATCACCACAGAGCGAGCCCCAGACAAGTATGTAGAAGGCGTCTTCGACAACTACGCCGACAAGTTCGACAACCACTTGCAGAACGTGCTTCAGTACGATGCCCCCAAACGGCTCGTTACCATGGTGTCCAAGCACGCATCCGAATCCCCCTCTGCCAGCCAGCGTGTCGCGCTGGACCTAGGCTGCGGAACAGGCCTCATAGGTGTGGCCGCATCGTCACTGGCTGCACAGATTGTAGGCGTTGACCTGTCTGCCAAGATGCTGGACAAGGCCAAAGCACGTGGCCTGTATCAACGCTTGGTACATTCTGATTTGTTGACGATGATGCAGAACGAAGCACCTGCGAGCTACGACCTGGCTTTTGCAGCGGATGTGTTTATCTACATCGGCAAACTGGACGAGGTCATCGCTGAGGTCAAAAGACTGCTGCGACCAGGTGGGATCTTTGCTTTCTCCATCGAGGCGCTTGAACCTGCACCCGACAATCAAGCAGCGTCAGTCGGGTATGAGCTTCAAAACACGGGCCGCTATCGGCAATCACCCAGCTACATCAACCGCCTGGCCATGGCCAATGGCTTCACCACGCTGGAGATGACGGCTGCGACCATCCGCACAGAAAACCACCAACCTATCCAAGGGTATCTGGTTGTTTGGCGGGGTTGAATATGGAGGTCAGCGGCTACACCAAACCAAGAAGGGCAACCGAGGTACTTCGGCATGAAAACCCATGTGTGTGCCAGATCCACATTGAGTCGCCATCGCGCCGCCTTGGATCAGGCCATCAAGCCTGAATGGGTTCATCGACCATACCCATGAGCAGTTGCAGCATGGCCTCCACAAAGGCCTCCTCGGTGACATGCGGAAATGGCTGCACCAACCAACGCAGATAGAGAAAAGCCAGCGCGCTGATCACCGTGTGCAACCCTGCCTTGCCACCCTTGATGCGATAACGGTGGCTGTTGTGCAGCAGGTAGTCGCGAAACTGATCCAACAACATGCGCTCGACCAGCAGAATAAGACCATTGTCCGCAAGTAGTGGCGCCTCACGAAACACCCTGCGCAGCACCTCCATCCAAGGATCGTAGTAGCGTAGCATCGCCATCAGCATGATGCGCACCCCATCTTGCATGGGGGTGTTCAGCATATCCATGTGCATCATGGACAGCATGTTTTGAACATCCAGTAACGAGCGCTCAATGACGCCTGCGAGGATGCTGTCCCGGTTGGCAAAGTACTGATACAACGAGCCAATGCTGACACCCGCACGTTCAGCCACACGGTTGGTGGACATGGCCGCCAAACCTTCTACCTGAATCACCTCGATCGCCGAATCCAAGATGCTGTGCACCATCAAGATGGAGCGTGGCTGACGGGGAATCTTGATCAGTGCATGCGTGGGTAAGGGTATGTGTCTCTCAGACATGCGAGTATTATGCGAGTATTTTTACGAATTATAGTCAGACCAGATTGACTGTGGATGCCCAAGTTCTCTTGGATCCAAGGTCGACGACGCCATCTGGAGACTGACATGCCCCTCTTGCACCGCTTGTTCTCGGCGGAAATCCCCGAGCCCCCAGCCTGGTTTAGGCCAGTGGCCACGGGCTATGTGGCCTTGTTCGCCATCCTCTACCCCCTTGCATTGCTGACCAGCTTTCATTTTCTTTTTCTGGGGCCCGGCCTGGGTGATGAATTCACTTTCAGACACCTGGCCGCATTGGTTGATGCGGTTGCAAATTGGTCCTTGGATCAGCGCAATGCGATCCCGCTGATGTTGCTGCTGGGACTGATCACGCTGAATGCCACCTTCCGGGGTTACATCGTCTTCAAGGGGTATGCCTCATATCGAAGCCAGCTCGGCACGGACGTGCCCATGCGAGAACTCATCACATTCGGTTTACTCAATCTGCTGAATATGCTGTTCGCGCCTGCCTTACTGATGGCTTTAGGTGCGCTGGCATGGCTGTGCGGACTGAACGCAGAGACAGGACTGCAAGCCATGGATCACTTGGTTGGGCTTTGCGCCACGTGGGTTCAACAGGTTCCCACCATCGTGGCGTTACCGCGCTGGGCCGCAGCGGTCGCCACGATCACGGTATGGTCCTTCGCGCATTACTGGCTGCACCGCCTCAGCCACACCCGCCGTGCGCTATGGCTGGTGCTGCACCGCCCTCATCACATGACACCGCACTTGACTTACGCCACCGCGCTGCCGGTATTCATGTCTTTCCCGCTCTTCATCTTGCTGGCTCCGCCCTATTTGTTGCTCTTCGGCGCCTTGTCTCGCCTGTGCTATCCAGAACCGCTGTACATGGAGATCATCGGGCTGCATCTGGTGACTTACATCGCCGAAATCTTCGGCCACAGCCCTGCTGTCTATACCGAATATGTGCGTAAACCGTGGGCTCGTTGGCTATCGCTGGCTTACAGCCAAGGGCTACATCACGTGTTGCACCACTCGTCGGAGATTGACTGTGAGCGGGTCAGTAACAACAACACCGTGAACATTGGCCCAGGCTTCTTTTTTATCTGGGATCGCCTGTTTGGCACCTACAAACCACTGACCGCCACGCCGCCTCGCCTAGGTCTGCACGGACAACCACCGCTGGTGCACAACCCAATTCGCCTCTTGACTGCGGGCGTTGCGCAGATAGCCCATGAGTTGTGGCATAACCGCGGCTTGCTCATGTGGTGGCGCATTTTGACGGGCCCCTCCACTTGGTCCCCCCCTGTGACACACGATTTCGCGATCAAAGCCCATGGAGCCGATACAGGAGAGAGCAAGTCCAGCCAACACGCATCCGTAGCACCTGCCAGACCCAAGGCAGCTGCATGATGGTGCGCATCGGTTTGTACACAGCGGCCCTGCTCGGACTACTGGTGAGTTGGGCGCTGTGGTTCGCACCAATCACAGTGGGCAGTTGGCTGTATGCCCAGAACGCTCGCATAGAAGCCGTGTTGGCAGGATTGAGCGAGCACACATTGGAGATGGATGGCGTAGGCTGGCGATACTACGCCAGACATGAAACACAACCCGGCCCTTGTGTTGTATTGATCCATGGCTTTACAGCCGAAGCGTCAAACTGGTTCCGAATGGCGATGCGCCTGGATAAGGGCCGCTGCCTCATCGTAGCGGACCTCCCCGGCTTCGGCCAAACCAAGACCCCATCAGGCTTGTCCTACCGCATCCCCATCCAATCCCAACGCCTGCACCGATTGTTGTCTGCAGTACGCCCAACAGGCGCGTTTGATCTCGTGGGATCATCGATGGGCGGCCACATCGCGCTTCGCATGGCGTTGGACACACCATACCGAATTCGGTCCCTGGTGCTGATGGATGCCGGTGGCGTGACCTCACCGCAACCATCCGAACAGGACCAGCGCGTTTTGGCAGGCGATCGAAACGCCTTCGACATTCACCACCCCGCCGAATTTGAAGCGTTTCTGCACTTAGGTATGAACAAGGTGCCTTGGATGCCCACCTCCGTGCGTGATGCACTTGCAGCCACATTCATTGCCAGGAACGCACACCACCAGGAGATATTTACCCAGATTTATCACCATGACTTGGAAGACACGCGGCTAGGGCAACTCCGCATGCCCGTTTTAGTGATCTGGGGCGATCAAGACAACCTGCTGCATACCTCCATGGCCAATGTCTTTCACCGCGGCATTTCCGGTTCGCGCTTGGTGGTCATGCCGGGTATAGGACATTTGCCGATGATGGAAGCACCCTCGGCCACGGCGAGCACTTTGGAGCAGTTTTGGAACGGGCTTGAACCGCCCTCTCAACCAGCTCAGTGAAGCTGCGCCGAAAACAACAAAGCCCAGTCTTGCGAACTGGGCTAAGTGCTTGATTTAATTGGTGCCGGAGAGATGAATCGAACACCCGACCTTCTCATTACGAATGAGCTGCTCTACCGACTGAGCTACACCGGCTTCCAAGTCTTAAATTCTAGCATGTCCACTTAACATGCCCCATGCCTCACAAGGCTTCGCGGTGGTAGGCAGTCACGCGGTCCACTTCGTTCTTCGACCCCAGCACCACGCTCACGCGTTCATGCAATTGCATAGGCTGCAGCTCCATGATGCGCTGTACGCCGTTGGTTGACGCGCCGCCAGCTTGCTCGACCAAAAAGCTCATCGGATTGGCCTCGTACAGCAGGCGCAACTTGCCAGGCTTATTGGGCTCACGCTTGTCCCACGGGTACATGAAGACGCCGCCACGGGTCAGGATGCGGTGCACATCGGCCACCATAGACGCCACCCAGCGCATGTTGAAATCCTTACCGCGAGCGCCATCCTTGCCTTCCAAGCACTCATCGATGTAGCGCTTCACAGGTGGCGCCCAATGGCGCATGTTCGACATGTTGATGGCGAACTCTTTGGTGTCCGCAGGGATCTGCACATTATCTTGTGTCAGCACCCAAGCGCCCTGCTCACGGTCCAACGTGAACATCACCACGCCCTGCCCCACGGTCAGCACCAAAGTGGTTTGCGGCCCATACACGCAATAGCCTGCACAAACTTGATCGGTGCCCGCTTGCAAAAAACTGCCATTGGTGACATCACCACCCTGGTGCTTGAGCACCGAGAAAATGGTACCGATGCTCACGTTCACATCGATGTTGCTGGAGCCATCCAAAGGATCAAACAGCAGCAGGTAATCGCCCTGTGGGTAGCTGTTGGGCACGGCGTGCATGTCATCCATCTCTTCAGATGCCATACCGGCCAAGTGGCCACCCCACTCGTTGGCCTCAATCAAGACCTCGTTGGCAATGATGTCGAGCTTCTTTTGTACTTCGCCCTGCACGTTTTCGCTGCCGGCTGTGCCCAGCACATCACCCAGTGCGCCCTTGTTGACGCTGATGGCGATGCTCTTGCACGCACGCGCGACCACTTCAATGAGCAGGCGCAACTGGGGTGGCAACTGAGCCTGACCGCGCTGTTGCTCAATCAGATACTGCGTAAGGCTGATGCGTTTTGACATGATGATCAAATGTTAAAAGTTGAAGGTGTTGTGGCCACGTGCAGACTCAATCCTGCAACGCGCGCGTGACGATTTCGCGTACATCGTCCGAGAGGTCAACCTTGGCTGCGACCCGGCCGATAGCCGATCGGGCCGCCGTGCGATACGGCTCAGCCAAGCGGCGCCAATGGTCTAACGAACGAGCCAGGCGGGCTGCCAATTGCGGGTTGATGCCGTCGATCTCAACAACCCGGTCAGCCCAAAATACATAGCCTGCGCCATCAGCACGGTGGAAGGCCGCCGGATTCATTTGACACAAGGCCATCAACAAACTGCGTGCCCGATTAGGTGTGCGCAGGGTGAAGTCGGGGTGCTGCATCAACAATTTGGCACGGGCAAAAACCTGACCATCTTGCTCAGGGGCTGTGGCCTGCAAAGCAAACCATTTATCAATGACCAAGGACTCGTTTTTATACTGCTCGTGAAAACGCGCCAACGCCGCATCGGCCAAATCAGCGTGACTGCTGACCAAGGCGGACAAGGCACCCAGTCTGTCAGTCATGTTGGTGGCGTCTTTGAAGCGCTGCATGGCCTTGCCAGTCCAGACTGGGTTATGCCGAATGGCACCGTCCAGCACCAACATGCTCAGGGCCAGATTGCACAAGGCTCGTCGGCCAGCACTGATCGCGTCCGGCGAGTAACCACCCTCATCCTGATGGTGCTCATAAGCCCAAATCCAATCGTCATGCAAGGCATGCGCCAACTGCAGCTTCATGCTCTCACGCACGCTGTGGATGCGCTGTGGATCAACCACCTCAAGCTGCTCAGCCACATAAGCCTCACTGGGCAACGTCAGCACCAGATCCTTGAAAGCCGCATCCAACTCGGGATGGCGCAGCACGCCACGCAGGGCACCCACAAAACGGTCGTCCAACTCAATATGACCTGAGCCAGACACGCCACCCAACAAACGGCGCAAGGCCAGTGTTTGTGCAGCCTCCCAGCGGTTGAAGGGGTCCAAATCATGGCTAAGCAGCGTGAACAATTCGTCGTCGCTGAGCGCCGCATCCAGCACCACGGGCGCAGAGAACCCGCGCAACAAAGAAGGCACAGGCTCTACAGGCACGTGCACAAACGTGAAGGTTTGACTTGCTTCTGACAAGACCAAAACGGTGTCATGCCCAATCGCGTTCAGATAGCCTTCAAGATGCAAGTTCAAGTTGCGGCCATCAGCGGTCACCAAACCCATGGCCACGGGGATGACAGCAGGCTTACCAACACCACTTTGACTCAAGGTCAGGGTGTAAATGCGGTTCTCTGCATCGTATTGCCCACGCGCTTGAACGCGCGGCGTACCCGCTTGGGTGTACCAGTTTTTAAAGGCGTCCAGACGCTTAGCCAACTCGCTATCTGGATTGGCATCGGCAATGGCCTGAGTGAAGTCATCACAGGTCACGGCTTGGCCGTCATGGCGCTCGAAGTACAGCGCCATGCCTTTGGCAAAACCAGCCTCGCCGACCAAGGTGTGCATCATGCGCACCACTTCGGCGCCCTTTTCATACACAGTGGCGGTGTAGAAATTATCAATCGCCATGTAGCTATCAGGTCGCACGGGATGGGCCATCGGGCCCGCATCCTCGGGGAACTGCAACTGGCGCAAGGTACGCACGTCTTCAATGCGCTTGACGGCACGGGCGCTCAGGCTGCCAGCCATGTCTTGGCTGAACTGTTGATCACGGAAAACCGTCAGCCCCTCTTTGAGCGACAGCTGAAACCAGTCACGACAGGTGACGCGGTTGCCCGTCCAGTTGTGGAAGTACTCATGCGCGACCACGCTCTCAACGTTACCGAAGTCCACATCGGTCGCTGTGGCAGGATTGGCCAGGACGAATTTGGTGTTGAAAATATTCAACCCTTTGTTCTCCATCGCGCCCATGTTGAAGTCGCTTACAGCGACGATCATGAAGCGCTCCAAATCCAGACTCAAACCAAAGCGCGCTTCGTCCCAAGCAATGGACGCGATCAGCGAGTTCATCGCATGTTCGGTTTTATCCAGATCACCTGCACGCACAAAAATCTGCAACAGGTGATCCTTGCCAGCGCGGGTACGGATGCGTTGCTCGCGCCGCACCAAATCGGCTGCGACCAAGGCAAACAAGTAGCTAGGCTTAGGGTGCGGATCAACCCACACAGCGTAGTGACGCCCGCCCTCCAACGCGCCCTCTTCAACCAAGTTGCCGTTAGACAGCAAAGCCGGGTACTTGCGCTTATCCGCTTTGAGCGTCACCTTGAAGGTGGCCATCACGTCCGGGCGATCCAAGAAGTACGTGATGCGGCGAAAGCCCAAGGCCTCGCATTGCGTGAAGAAGCCGCCACTGCTGGTATACAAGCCAGAAAGCTGCGTGTTTTTCTCGGGCGCGCAGGTGTTGCGTATCTCCAGCGTGAACGGCTCCTGGGGCAGATTCTCGAGGACAAGTTGTTGCCCCTCGAATTTAAAAGACACGGGCTCACCGTTGACCATGGCACGCGTCAAGGTGATGTCTTCGCCATCCAGGCGCAGCGCTGCACCGGCTTGCGCTGGGTTGGGCTCAATCACCATTTTATTGATGACGAGGGTTTTAGCTGGGTCCAGATCAAAGCTCAGGTCAACTGATTTGATCCAGAAAGCGGGTGCCGTGTAGTCTTCGCGGCGAATCATGGGGGCTGTACCGTCACGCATAGCGATCCTTGTCAGATGCCCTGTTTCAGGCTGGCTTCGATGAACTGATCTAGATCACCGTCCAGCACCTTCTGGGTATTGGAGATTTCCACGTTGGTACGCAGGTCTTTGATGCGGCTGTTGTCCAGCACATAGCTGCGGATCTGGTGACCCCAGCCCACATCGGTCTTGGTGTCCTCCAGCTTTTGCTGGGCTTCTTTTTGCTTGCGCAATTCGTGATCGTACAGACGCGAGCGCAAGCGCTTCCAAGCCACGTCGCGGTTGCCGTGTTGGCTGCGCCCGTCTTGGCACTGCACGACGATACCCGTGGGTATGTGTGTCAAGCGCACAGCCGAGTCGGTCTTGTTGATGTGCTGGCCACCCGCACCGCTGGCGCGGAAGGTATCTGTGCGCACATCGGATGGGTTGATGTCGATCTCGATCGTGTCGTCGATCTCGGGGTACACAAATACGCTGGCAAAACTGGTGTGGCGACCACCCGATGAATCAAATGGCGATTTGCGCACCAAACGGTGCACGCCGGTCTCTGTGCGCAGCAAGCCAAAAGCGTACTCACCCTCCACTTTGATGGTCGCGCTCTTGATACCAGCCGTGTCGCCATCGGTGATGTCTTCCACTGTTGCCGTGAAGCCCTTGCGCTCAGCGTAGCGGATGTACTGGCGCAGCAGCATGCTGGCCCAGTCACACGCTTCCGTGCCACCGGCGCCCGCTTGGATGTCCAAGAAGGCTGGCAGTGGGTCGGCCGGGTTGTTGAACATGCGGCGAAATTCCAAATCGCCCACACGGGCGGCCTGCGCGGCCACATCGTTCGCAATGGCCGTGAGGCCATCGATGTCACCATCAGCCTTGGACATGTCAAACAACTCGGCGTTGTCAGCCAAGCCCGACTCCAACTCGGCAATCGTCACGACCACATTTTCTAGCGATTTTTTTTCTCGACCTAATTCTTGAGCGCGTTTGGAATCGTTCCAGACGGCAGGATCTTCAAATTCAGCATTGACTTCGCTCAAGCGGCGGGATTTTTCATCCCAGTCAAAGATACCTCCGTAATTCAGTGGTCCGCTGGACCAAATCAGCGATTTGTGCGCCCAAGGCGTTGATGTGTTCGATATCCATGAGGGTTCCTGAGAGGGTTTTATTCGGTAATCAAGGCGAAAAGGCCCGGCAGTCTGCGACTGGAGCCTTGTCAGATGGGCTTATTTTCTCACGCGCCAGCGGGTTCTGGCGCTTTCAAAAAGCGTGCAATGTGAATTGCCAGTTCTTCGGGCTGATCATGGTGCAGCATGTGACCCGCTTCGTCGATGGTCTCTAGGCTGAAATGAGGGACACATTTCACGCGATCAAGAAATTCCGCGTGTGTGTACTTCGTATTAAAGAACATGAAATACAGCGTTTGAGCCCCTTCGACGAACAGCACCGGGCACGCAATGCGCGACAGGAAGACACGAACCTCTTCAACTCGGTACAAAAAGGGTTGAGACCGTTTGTGGGCTGCATCCGCGTTGATCACCCAGCGGTCCCCCTCTTGGCGGGCCCAATGTTGGGCCAACCACAATGCAAATGTTTCACGCAGACGGGGGTTGTTCGCTTGCAAACGCTGTGCAACGTCTTCAACCGTGGCGTAGTCCTTGAGTTTGCTGGGTGCCTTGATCTCGTCAAGCCACTTGACGTAGCGCGTCGGGGCCTCCTGGGCATCGCTCGATGGCATGCCAAACCCCTCCAGGTTGATCAAGCGGTGAATGCGCTCCGAACGCACACCGGCATACAGCATCACGACGTTGCCACCCATGCTGTGCCCCAGCAGGTCTACCTTTTGATCAGGCGCCAGTTGATCCAGCAAGCCATCCAGATCACCCAAATAGTCTGCAAAAAAATAGCTGTCTGTCTTGGGAGACTCGGTTAGACCAAAACCGCGCCAGTCAATCGCCACGATGACACGGTCAGCCCAATCCGCTTGCTGCCTCAAGGCGTCAACCATGAACTGAAATGAGGCGGCTACATCCATCCAACCATGCACCATCACCAGCAACGGCTGCTCTGGCGTCACCGTGGACATATCCCCCCAAGTCAGCACATGGTGCTGAAGCCCCCGAACAGACACAAAACGAGAGATGGCGGGATGGGTAGGCACATAAGCCTGAGCGCGAATCATGAAAGAACTGCCTCCAAAACGTGAACGATGACCAATAGCCCCCCCCTCCAGAGGGGGGGTGCCCCTGATTGCCAGCCACGATCATCGCCGATTGCGTCGTTTTTCACCTAAGCTGGCCTGTTAAGCGAATACTGACACTGACCCCCATCAACAGAGCAGCCTGTGCGCAACGCCCCTTCATCCACCAAGGCACCACAAGCCTACGCCCCCGCATCCAAACCGGTTTGGGCGAGATTTTGGCCGCTGGCACTGTCCGTCGCGGCTTTGGCATGCCTGAGCATAGGGCTGATCGCGTGGTCATACACGGACGCAAACACCCGCCAGCAGCGTGCACACCTATTTGACACCCTGCTGTCTGAGACCTTGATGCAAGCCAAACAAAGCCAATGGCTGGCTGAACAAGGTGCGAGGGGCTCAGAGGGCATCAGCGCAGCACAGGTTGATGCCCTGGCGATCCACGCTACTCAAACGGCAAAAAAACTGGTTGACGCCGCAACACCAGAGTTGCGTGCCCCTTTGCAAAGCCTGTTAACCACGCTGGAAAAAACACGCCCCGCGCTAAGTCAACGCCTGCAAAGTCCCCCTAGGATCACAGCAGACCAACTACAACAAGCCTTTGCTGCGGTCGAGTCTGCCAGTCGCAGCGTCGCCAATAGTTGGGATCAAGTCCAGGACAAACAAGCCCAAGCGCAGCACCGCCTAGACAAACTCAATATGGCTTTGGTGGCGGGCATCACTTTGCTGTTACTGACCATGATGGTTCGGGCCAACAAGCAAAAAGCACAGTCTGAGGATGAACTCCAAGCACGCGATGCCCAGTTGCGTGCGTTTGCCGCAGCGCAACCAGATCTGACCTTCCGCCTCAACACAAACGGGTTGACGCTCGACATTTTTGGCAACAACCAGACACTGCTTGGTCGGCCACCAGCAACCTTGATCGGTTTGAGCCTGCACGAGCTGCTACCGCCTGACATGGCCGCACGGTTCACTGCGGTGCTGCAACAAGCGTTGCACACCAGAGCCATGCAGGCCATGGCCTTCACGCTACCTATCAACGGCGCACACCGCCATTTTGAAAGCCACTGCGCGCCCATAGACGGCGCCAATGAAGTCACCTGGATGATCTGGGACACCAGCGCCCGGCGGGAACTCGAACACCGCCTTCGCCGCAAAACGCGGATGTACGACTTCCTCAGCCATGTCAACCAAGCCATGGTGCGATCGCAAGACGAGCAAGCCTTGCTGGACAAGGTCTGTGAAGTGGCTGTAGACCATGGGCAGTTCCGCAAGGCTTGGGTGGTCTTGTTTGAGTCACCCGCCTCACGCTACTTGCGATGCGCTGCGGTAGCGGGCGATGATGCTCCGAACAGCGACAGCCTGAGCTTTGCACTGCAACCCGAGGCATCGCCAGAGGCTGCCCTAGATTGCGCACTGCGCTACGGTCAAACCTTCCGAACCAATGACCTGAGCACATCCCTGCTGCGCCACGAATGGATCAACCAAGCCATTGCGGCAGGTCACCCTGGCTGCGTGATCGTGCCTCTGCACCGAGAACAACTTCTGGTGGGTCATTTGATTTTGCTAGGCAAGCGCGTAGACGATCAATCCCCTGAAGAGCTGGCTCTGTTCAAAGATCTGTCTGGCGACCTGTCCTTTGCACTCAACAGCTTGCACAACGAGTCCCTGCGCGATGAAGCAGAAGAGCGCATCCGCTTGCATGCTGCGGCCTTAGAGAGCACGCAAGACGGCATGATGGTGCTCAGTCGCAACCGCATTCTGGTGTCGATCAACCCAGCCTTCACGGCCTTGACGGGCTACGACGAGGCTGATGTGGTCGGCCGCTCACCAGCGTTTTTGATGCCCGATCACCCAGAGGACACCTTGCTAGAGATGCGCAGCGCGATGAAACAATCGGGCTACTGGCAAGGTGAGGTCTGGTTCCGTCGCAAAACGGGCGCCCTGCTCATGATCAAACTGTCGGTGAGTGCAGTCAAGAGCTCGCGTGGTCGCCCTACCCATTTCGTTGGCGTCTTCACCGACATCACCCAGCTCAAACAAACCGAAGAGCGACTGGCCAAAATGGCCCACTTCGACACACTCACCGAGTTACCCAACCGCATGATGATTCATCAACGCTTGGCACACGCGGTGAACCTAGCACAACGCCACCACACCTTGGTCGGCGTGGTCTTCATTGATCTGGATAACTTCAAAACGGTCAATGATGGTCTCGGCCATGCAGCGGGAGATAACCTGCTCAAACAGGTCGCCAAAAGGCTGCGCCAGCGTGTGCGTCAAGAGGACACGCTTGGGCGTTTGGGTGGAGACGAGTTCATCCTCGTGCTCGAGAACCTGCGTCACCCGCAACAAGCCGCGCACGTGGCCACAGCCATCTTGGAGACGCTCAACCAGCCCTTTAACCTTGAAGGTGGTCAGCAAGTCTATGTGCGTGCAAGCATCGGTATCAGCATGTACCCAGCCGATGGCATTGAGGCCTCCGAGCTGGTTCGCAACGCCGATGCCGCGATGTACGAGTCCAAGCGCCGTGGCCGCAACAGCTTTAGCTTCTACACCGAAGCATTCACCAGCGACGCCACATCGCGTTTGCAATTAGAAACGCGGCTCCGGCGTGCTGTCGAACACGGTGAATTCGTCCTGCACTACCAGCCCATGATCAGGCTATCGGACCGCAAAATCACCGCACTGGAAGCCTTGGTGCGTCTCAAGACGCCCGCTGATGTCGATGTATGCCTGCCGTCGATCAATCCCAACCAATTCATACCCGTGATGGAGGAAACCGGGATGATCGTGGCGCTCAGCGAATGGGTGCTTCAAGAGGCCTGCCGCCAAGGTAAAGCGTGGCTGGATGAAGGACTGGAGTTCGGCCGCATCGCCGTGAACCTGTCCCCCAGCGAGATCCACCGAGGTGGCGTGGTCGAGCGCCTGTCTCGCATCCTGAACCAAACGGGCCTGCCACCCGAGCGCCTAGAAATCGAGATCACTGAAAGCGGCCTGATGGAGTCAGGCATGGGCGCCGAACAGTTCCTGCAGATGCTGCACGGGCTGGGCGTGTTCCTGTCCATCGATGACTTTGGCACAGGCTACTCATCGCTGTCCTACCTCAAACGCTTCCCTGTTCACCAATTGAAAATCGACCGCAGCTTCATCCAAGACTTACCTGGTAACGCCAGCGACAGCCAACTGGTCTCCACCATGATCTCGATGGCGCATGGGATGCACATGCAAGTCGTGGCCGAGGGCGTAGAAATGCCAGACCAAGAGGCCTTCTTGGCCAGCAAGGGTTGTGACGTGGTGCAAGGTTATCTTTACAGCAGACCGGTATCCGCAGAGCACATCGCCCCGCTGCTGCAAACGCATTCATTGAACAAAAAAAGCACGATCGTTCGATAATAGGCACAATGGGCCACATCCAAGCAACGAGCCCACTATGAGCCACGCCCCAAACAAGACCACACCATTGGCACAGTTACTGACTGATCGCCAAAGACAAGGCCAGCGCATCAGCTTCACGGTCACCTCGGACTGGCAACAAGGGCGCACCACATTCGGCGGCCTGTTATCGGTTTTGGTCGTTCAGGCCATGAGAGATATCTGTGGTGCAGACTGGCCATTGCGTGCGCTGCAAACCAATTTCGTCGGACCGGTATCACCCGGCACCATGCATGTCGATGTGACCCTGCTTCGTCAAGGCAAAAACGTGAGGCAGGTCCAGGCTCATGTTTTACAGACCAACGACCAAGGTGAAACACAAATTGGCGGCGTCTTGCTGGGTGTATTTGGCTCAGGCCGCGCCTCTTCTGTGCCGCATTTGCGTCCCGTTCAACCTGCTGTCGCCCATGATGAAAACACCGCCTTCAAGTGGCCTTATGTACCCGATGTGATGCCGGACTTTCTGCAGCATCTGGACGTACGCCATGCCGAAGGTGCGATGCCCTTCACGGGCTCACCGGACTGGCATAGCCGCACACACGTGAAACTGCATGCGACCCAAGGCGTCGACGCCGAGTTACAAACCGTGATGCTCGCCGATGCGGGGGCCACCCCAGCCTTGGGGCAGCTCAAAGGCTTTGCGCCGGCCTCATCTGTCTCGTGGGCGCTGGAGCTGCGTCCTGTTGACGTAAGCAAGCCCGATGGCTTCTGGCGCATGGACAAAGATGCCCTGGCCACAGGGGAGGGCTACGTCAACGAGAAGACCACGTTGTGGACACCAGACGGTCAGCTTGCGGCCTTCGGCTATCAGGTGGTTGCGATCTATGCCTGACAGGCCGCCAAGCCTAGGCAGCGTTGACCGACATGACTGCGCCGACGCCTTGCAGCGCCCCCAATCGCTGTGGCACCTTTTTGTGGCCTTCACCTGGCTCGCCTTACAGGGCTTTGGTGGCGTCCTAGCGGTCGCCCAGCACGAACTGTGCGAGCGCCGACAATGGATCACCCCAGGTGATTTTGTCGAACTGCTGGCCAGCGCACAAGTCTTGCCCGGCCCCAACGTATGCAACCTGTCTTTGATGATCGGTGACCGTTTTTTTGGCTGGCGTGGGGCCTGCGTCGCCTTAGCCGGCATGATCACAGCCCCCATGATGCTGATGCTAACCGTGGCGTGGTTGCTGGGTGAAGCAGCGTCGGTATCTCAAGCACAAAGCGTGATCAATGGCGTACTGAGCGGCGTCGCTGCGGTAGCGGCAGGCCAGATTGTCGGCACCGTACTCAAGCTATCAGCCCCCCTTAAAACCCATGTACTAGGCTGGCCAAGCTGCTTGGCCTTGGCTGCGACGGCATTCAGCATGATGGCGTGGCTGCACTGGCCTTTGGTTTGGATACTGCTAGGCCTCGGTGGCCTGACTTGTGCTGGCACCTACATCTTGCTTCGCCGACGTGCACAACAAGACATGGCTAGCGACGCCAACACATGAGCACAGCCCAACACATCACACAAGCCGTGTCCCCCATGATGTGGGCACCAGAGCGTTGGTGGACCTTGTTTGAGCACTTTTTGGCGCTGTCTCTGATGTCTATTGGCGGAGCCATCACACTGGTGCCGGATATGCACAGGCGCTTGGTTGTCGAGGGTGGCCTGCTCAGCGATGTGGACTTCACCGCATCCATCGCGATTGCGCAGGCTGCGCCCGGGCCCAACGTGCTGTTCGTCGCCTTGATGGGTTGGTACAGCGGAGGTATAGGCGGCGCGGCCTTCAGCATGCTGGGCATCATGCTGCCCTCCACCACACTGACGTTGGCCGTATCTCGGTGGTTGTCGACCCGGCGCACTTGGCTGAGCGTGAAGGCCTTTCAGGCTGGCATGGTGCCCGTCACCATGGGTTTGTTGCTGGCCACCGGCTACTTGCTGGCCCCCCCCGTACAAACACAAGCCCGCGCCCTGTTGTTAAGCGCTATCGTGGCAGTACTGGTCTGGCGCACACGCATCTCACTGATCTGGCTGGTCGCCGGTGGCGGTCTCGTCGGTGGGCTTGGCCTGCTATCCAACAACACACCGCACTGAACCATGAACCAGCCCAGCAACTTGAACATCATCCACATGCCAGAGGCAGGCCGTTTCGAGACCCATGTTGATGGCTTGCGCTGCGAGGTTGACTACGAATTGAACGATCACACACTGCATGTGACTCACACCGGTGTCCCTCGGCTGCTGGAGGGACGAGGCATCGCCGCCGCATTGGTCCAGCACACCCTGCTGTGGGCTCGCACGCAAGGCTACAAAATCAACCCGGTGTGCAGCTATGTCAAGGTGTATGTCAAACGCCATACAGAATGGCAAGATTTATTGACGTGATCCGAGGATCGCGGTTCAGTGTTGACCCAGCACACGGCTACGCTGGCTTGAATTGAGCGCATGCGCCAAGGCAGTCACAAATGACGCATGAAGCAAGTACGCCCCCTGACGATCATCGTCGATGCTGGACACGCGCACCAGCATGCCGTCCAATATGGCGCCACTCAAACCCATCGATAGCTGTCGCAGTTTGAACTGGGCCTCGTCGCTCACGACCTCATCACCAAGCAAGCGCCAATACGTGATGGGCTCAGACCGCCCGGCCATACCTGCGGTCAACCGGGTCACTGGCAAGCTATAGGCGCCCACCGCCAAGCGGCCTGGCTGCACATCCTCGACCTTGAACCCCCCTGCTTTGTAGCAGACCTCGGGGCGATGCATTTGCAAACCCACCGATTGCTGACGCCCATAAGCGACCGACAGCATCACTCTGCGCCCAAGATCATCGATATAGGTGCGCTCAAGCAACTGGTCGTACATCTGAAACTGTTTAGCCTGCTCCAATGCAGGGCGGATCAACGCTGCAGCACTGGGATCTAAATGCCACACCCCCAATGTATCGGGGAACAACTGCTCTAACGGCAGACTGGCACGTGCTTGCGCCAAGGCCTGCGGTTTAGGCACAAAGACCGCACTGAACAGCGCCGTCAACACCATCAAAATGGACAAGAGCCACGCTTTTTTCATGTGCCGACCCGCCCTTCAAACGCGATGCCGAGTTGGCAGCAACACACCCAGCATGGCATCCACACCGGCCATCAAAGCCAAGGCCACGGCAAACAGCACCAAGCCCGCAAAATTGTGCACAAAGCCTTGCCCTACGCCATCACCGAAGTGATACGTCACCGCGACCAACACCATCACCCGCACCACGTTGGCGATGAAAGACACTGGAATGGCGCAAGCAGCCAACAAGCCATTGCGCAACCAAGATTGGTGGTTCACCAAATAGCTGTACAGCAAGCCCATGGCCTCAAGAATGAACATCGAGTGCAGGCCTGCGCAAGCCTCTGCCACCAGCAACTGATACTGCCCTACCGTGATGATCACACCTGTGCGGCCCACGGGATACCCCACCGCGCCCAAGATGAGCGTGGCCAAAGCAGATACAGCCTCCTTTAATGGCGCTGTCAGCATCAACACAACCCCAAACGGAATCGGGATCATGAACAGCGCGAACAGCCAGACAAACCACGTCTGACGCACGGCCGCCAAGCCCTTGCAGGCCCACAGCAGGCTCATACTGATCCACCACAGCGATACCATCTCGATGCGGATGAATTCTTGTGTTCGACCAAAGGCGTAAGCAAACAAACCCAGCAGCAAACTACAGAGGCTCAACCACCCCCATGCACGATCAGGCAACGACTCAATCTGAGTCCCTTGCCGCACAAATAACCAAGCTACGACGCCCAACAAGAGCACCTCGTGTCCTTGGCTGTAGCCAGACCACTGGCCAAACAAAAAATCCCACAAGCTGGGGCCAGCCAAGCTCAACCAGCCCACCCCTATGAGCCACCACGCTCTGCGGCTTGTTTGATCAAAGCCAAGCGACTCGCTCATGGCGCCGAAGCGGCTGAGCCCAAGGCTGGCTGCTGAGCAAACGAGCCTTTACGCTCAATCTTGGCCTCCTGACGCAAGGTCGCCATGCCTTTTTTGACGATCTCACGCTTATTGGCAGCCAATAAGGCGGACTGAATCGCCCGACCGGCTACCGCCCGTGTCACTGGAGCCAAATCTGAATGCAGCAAGGTGAGTATGACCAAACCATCAGGTCGGTACACACTGATCGACTGCCCGTCTTTGAGGCTGGCCAGCCGAGGCAGCAAATCCATCGAGAGCCCTTCGGCCCATTGAACGCTGTGGCGACTGCTGTGCGGCAGACCAGAATCGGCGACCAATCTGTTAACCGACTCCACACTGCTCAGTCCGGCCAGACTATCCATGATGGGCTTTGCTTGTTCTGCAGTTGCCTGAATCACAGTCTCTTGCAATGCGTATTGATGGCGTTGCGCAAACAGCTCAGGGTGCGCCTCGTAGTAGCGATCAACCGCCGCAGCATCCGGGGCTACGGCCTGCTCACCCAGCTGATCCTGGTAGGCCCGTGCCAACACCTCTCGCTTTGCCAAGGCCATAGCCTGCAAGACATGGGGCGCACTATCCAGCCCAGCTTTGCGCGCAGCCTGAGCCGCCAGCTCTTGCTCAATCAGGCTATCCAACAAGCGCCCCGGCGCCGCTTCCCCCAGTTGATTGGCTAAGGCTGGCTGCAACTGCAACATCGCCTGCACTTGGTGAATCGATATCTCACTTTCGTTGACCTGTGCCGCAATCTGCGAGACATCCGATGTCGCGGCTTGTTCCTTGTTAGAGCAAGCCGCCATGACCATCACAACGGCCAGCCCCAGAAAGCCCTTCATCATTTTTTTGGCAAAAAGACCCGCTTGCCCGCTCACACAACGCATATCCAAAATCCCCCGCATACCGAAAAGCAAAACAGATGATTGACAAACAAAAACGGACCCGAAGGTCCGTTTTTAGCCTGAAAGTACGCTTGACCGATCAGCGCGCTACCCGACGACGTCGAACCAAGAAGCCCACGCCTGCCAAACCCATTGCAGTCAATGCCAACTCAGCTGGCTCAGGTGCTGGCGATGCAACCGGTGACGCCACGGCCTTGATGGTGCCACTGTAGCTGCCTCCAGACAAGGCACCACCAAAACCACTCACCGAGCCGTTCACAGCCAACTTGTAGCTACCTGCGCTCAGACCAGAGAACGAGAACGAATTGGCCGTCGTGTCCTTCTGAATTTCTGTCGAAGTCGCGCCTGTCAACAAAATCAGCGAGTCCAGCACGACATCCTTGGTGAAGAACAACACGTAAGACGTATCAGCTGTTGTCCCCGACACAGTACCTGCATTGGCAATCGAGAACGTGTAGTAGTCACTGAAATTGGCCACGTTGGACAAGAAGGTGTTGCCAAATGTGGAGCCCGCCGCGGTCAATGTACCCAAGCTCTCTGTCTTTGCCGAGACAGGAGACACAGCAGCGCACAGCGCCAACACAACTGCGACGAAACGTTTAGAGATCAACATGGCAATCCTCTTCATTTGATTTATTTGTCAAGAATGACAACAACTGAACAGATTCTGCGTCAGTTTGTATCAATTAGTTACCCCTCAAACATGGGGGAACAACACCCCAGATGGACGCCGCCATAAGTGCTGCTGCCCCTTGATGCGAGTGCGCAAACGCTGTAGCCGCTTGCGCATGACCCTGAAAACCAGCAGGATCACAAAATGCGAGTGCAACGTCCAAGCCGCTTGAAATATCAGGAACACGAACGGCTGCCCCGGCTGCCTCACTCAAGTTGGCCGCCTCAGCAAAGTTAAAAGTGGACGGGCCCATGATGATGGGACAAGCGCATGCGGCTGCCTCAATCAAGTTTTGTCCGCCAAGTGGGGCAAAACTACCTCCCAGCAAAGCCACCCGTGCAGCCGCAAAATAGGCCGGCATCTCACCCATAGAGTCTCCCAACCAGACGTCAGCGTCAAGAGCTTGAGCATTGGGTTGCCCAGCAGGCCAAGCACTGCGGCGGGATAAGGTCAAACCGCGCTGCGCCACCAACTCAGCCACTTCATTGAATCGCTGAGGATGGCGGGGCACCAACAGCAACCTCGGAGCCATATGCTGAGCAACCCACGCATCAAGCAAAGGCGCCTCTTCACCTTCGCGCGTGCTCGCAGCCAAAACAATCGGCCGCGCTGAGACATTTTGCCAAACTGATCCCAAGTCAAGCAAGGCCGGCGCGGGCGTCATGTCGAACTTCACATTGCCACACACCTCCACACGGGGCGCACCCATTTGCTGCAATCGGGCGGCATCATCATCAGTTTGAGCCAACACCAACGTCAGCCTTTGCGCCGCAGGCTGCATCAAAGCTGACAGCCTTTGCCCCTGCCTCAGACTTTTGTCACTCAAACGTGCATTGGCCAATACCATCGGCACACCCATGCCATGAGCCAGATGCTGAACATTCGGCCAAACCTCGGTTTCCATCAACACGCCCACAGCGGGGCGATGCAGACTCAAAAAGCGCAATACAGCACCAGGCGTGTCATAGGGGAACCAGGTTTGCACATCACCGGCTTGCAACAAAGCCTGCCCAGCCTCGCGACCTGTAGCCGTGCTGTGCGTCAACAACAAACGCATGCGAGGCTGCTGTTGACGCAAGGCCTTCAACAAAGGCGCAGCCGCCCTCGCCTCTCCGAGCGACACAGCATGCAGCCAAAGCACAGGTCTTAGATCGTCACCAGAAGCAGTCCGCCACGCTTGTTTGTACGCAGCACTGTAAAAACCCAGCCTCTGCGCCCACGCGAACCTGTAGCCGGACTCCACCCTGCCTCTTGACCAAGTTCGCCAAAAATAAGCTGGTACGAGCAGCCGCAGAACCAAGCTGTATGCCTGTCTAGCCAGCCACCCCTTGATAAGCTGCTGCGTGCTCAATCAGTGGCCTGCACCCACATGTGCATCAGGTTTGACCGCCAAAATGGCATCCATGAATTGCTTTTGGATGCGCTCCAGCGCGGCTTGGGTCTGGCCTTCAAACCGCAAAACCAGCACAGGTGTCGTATTGGATGCACGCACCAAACCAAAACCATCGGCATATTCAGCGCGCAAGCCATCAATGGTGATGACTTCCAAGGCACCTTCGAACTTGGCTGTGTGACGCAACTTCTCGACCACAGCGTGATGCTCGCCTTCGGCGCACGGCACATTCAATTCAGGCGTACTGAAACTGGTCGGCAAGGCATCCAACACGGCGCTTGGGTTGCTCACCTTACTCAGGATTTCAAGCAAACGGCCTGCGGTATAAGTGGCGTCGTCAAACCCGTACCAGCGTTCGCTGAAAAAGATGTGCCCACTCATCTCACCAGCCAAAGGAGCGCCGGTTTCCTTGAGTTTGGCCTTGACCAAGGAGTGCCCCGTCTTGTACATCACAGGCACGCCGCCCGCTGCGCGAATGGCCTCTGCCAAGCGCTGGCTGCACTTAACGTCATAAATGATTTGACCGCCGGGCACGCGTGACAACACATCGCGCGCAAACAGCATGATCTGGCGGTCCGGGAAAATGTTGTTGCCGTCTTTGGTCACCACGCCCAACCGGTCACCATCACCATCAAAAGC
Organism: Aquabacterium sp.; assembly: GCA_030654395.1. Taxonomy (GTDB): domain Bacteria; phylum Pseudomonadota; class Gammaproteobacteria; order Burkholderiales; family Burkholderiaceae_C; genus Aquabacterium. Next base: position 236,836 of record JAURXM010000132.1, on the reverse strand, counting down.
CAGACCCAACTCAGCGCCATGTTCTTTGACAGCCTTGATCAAATCAAGCAAATTCTCTGGCTTGGATGGGTCCGGATGGTGGTTGGGGAAGTCGCCATCGACCTCAGAGTACAGCTCAATCACCTCACAACCTAGTGCACGCAAGATGCCTGGTGCGGAGGCGCCGGGGATACCGTTGCCAGAGTCCACCACGATCTTCATGGGGCGAGTGAGCTTGCAGTCACCGACGACCCGCTGCGTGTACTCAGCCAAGATATTCAACTCGCTCGATGAGCCTGCGCCCGTGCTGTAGTCCTCTGCCTCGATACGCTGGCGCAAGCCCTGAATGTCGTCGCCGTAGATTGCACGACCAGCCAGGACCATTTTGAACCCGTTGTAATCCTTGGGATTGTGGCTACCCGTGACCTGGATACCGCTGCGGCAACCTAGATCCCCACGGGTTGCGGCAACGTAATACAACATAGGCGTGGTCACAGCACCCAAGTCAATCACGTTGATGCCTGTAGAACGCAGCCCACGACTCAGTGCGGCGGTCAAAGAAGGGCCAGAAACACGCCCGTCACGTGCAATCGCCACGGCCTTCTCACCCAGCTTCAAAGCCTCGGTGCCGAAAGCTCGACCAAGGTGCTCGGCAACCGCCTCGTTCAAGGTCTGCCCAACGATGCCACGGATGTCGTACGCCTTGAAGATTGAAGCAGCAACTTGCATGAAGGTCCTTTTGACTGGTAATGCGTGATATCACGAACCCATCGATTCTAGAGACCCAGACATGACACTTTGTGAATCGTGGCAACAACTCGCCTGCATCCCCCTCAAACAAAGGTAGCCATGCTGGACTGTAGGCGCCTGTTCTCAGCAGACAGCGCGCCATTCAAGCCCAGATTAAGCTGCGCGCCGGCTACGTCGCACCAACCAGCCCCCGGCCAGCAACCCTTGCAGCATCAGCGCGTAGGTAGCTGGCTCCGGAATAGCGGCCGACATAGCTTGGCCAGAAACCGATACAGACAGGCCAAAGGCTGCCGCTTGCGTCATGTTGCTGGAGTTACTGAACACACTGCGCAAGGATTCATCCAGCACTTTGTAGCCATCACTCGCTGGCGTCGTCGTAGTCACATAGCGATAAGAACCAGTAGCATTGTCGTACTGATAATAAGAACTCGTAACCCCGCCACTTGCAGTGGCCTGTAGTGTGCGTGACTGCGTGCCGTTGTACTGTGAAGAGACATTGCCACCCGAGTAGTTATAGCTCAAGGTCGACACAGCCGTTGCGTTCGCTATCTCTGTGCTTGAGCAATAATAGTAATAGCTGTTGCACGCCGCCGCATTGGAGGCTTCGGCCTTCAGTTTGATATCGGCATCGATCATCAGCAAGGTATTGGCTGACAAGGATAAATTCAACGTTGAATAGTAGTAATACGACTGAGGCGACCCAGTTGATGCTGATCCGCTATAGGACGTAGACGGCCCGCTGGCTGCGCCACTGACTGACAAAGACTCACTCGATAACGCACCTTTCGCGTACGCATTGGTGATGGATGCCAGCTGCTCACGTGTGAAGCTGAAAGTACCTGGTCGGCTGGTCGACATGCTTTCGGCTTCAACCAAACCACCATCATTCGCACTGAGGGTCAATGCCGTGGTACCTGTTGTGGTCAAAAAGCTGAAGGATGGTGCAATGCCATCGTTCGGATTCAAGTCAATCAGACTGAAGGTCAAACCAGATATCGTGGCTGAGGACTGCGAAGCAGCTTGTGCAAGCGAGCTCACCAAAGACAATGCGGCCACGGCCACAACAGAAAGCGTACGTTTCATGAATTTTCCCTGTTTATCGACGTAAGGCGCCGAATTAGGATGGGATTTTTACACGAAACTGTGACAGTAGTTACCTCAATATCACCCCCCTCACTTAAAGGGGCGCTGCACTAAGGCAGGCCATTGCCTGAAAACGACAAAAGGCCCGATTGCTCGGGCCTTTTGAGGATTTTTGGCGGAGTGGACGGGACTCGAACCCGCGACCCCCGGCGTGACAGGCCGGTATTCTAACCAACTGAACTACCACTCCACGTGGTTGACGTCTGCGCTGATCTTGCGACCAGCCAAGTGCCATCAAAACTTGGCGTCCCCTAGGGGATTCGAACCCCTGTAGCCACCGTGAAAGGGTGGTGTCCTAGGCCTCTAGACGAAGGGGACTGCGTCTGTAGAACATGTTTATCGACAAAACCAAATCTCACTACCTGCTTGAGCCACCAAATGGTGGAGGTAAACGGGATCGAACCGATGACCTCTTGCATGCCATGCAAGCGCTCTCCCAGCTGAGCTATACCCCCATCGTGTCTTGCGATCACGCCAGAGCACCAAACAGGTACAGAGACTAACTTCATCAACCAGCACTGCTGTGTCACCAGCAATGCCGTATAAAAAATGGCGGAGTGGACGGGACTCGAACCCGCGACCCCCGGCGTGACAGGCCGGTATTCTAACCAACTGAACTACCACTCCACGTGGTTGACGTCTGTGCTGATCTTACGACCAGCCAAGTGCCGTCAAAACTTGGCGTCCCCTAGGGGATTCGAACCCCTGTAGCCACCGTGAAAGGGTGGTGTCCTAGGCCTCTAGACGAAGGGGACTTAATCCTTCATACAACCTGATCGACGCTTTGCTCGGCTAACTTCTGCAACCAGAAACACCTCACAACACATGTTGCTTGGTGGAGGTAAACGGGATCGAACCGATGACCTCTTGCATGCCATGCAAGCGCTCTCCCAGCTGAGCTATACCCCCTCTGGCGCGCATCTGATCAGGCTTTTGACCTTCACCTCAACGCTACCTCGGGCTGCCCGGCTGCTTTGTCTGTTAAACAAAACATCGTTCAAGCGAGACAGAGATTGTATACCGGATTTCACCCTATTGGCAAGGGTCAGTGCATTTTCTGCAATCTTTCCAGCACCACATCACGTTCAAACAAGGCCAACACCGCGTCAACCGATGGGGTTTGAGCACGGCCACACACCAACAGCCGCAGGGGAATCGCCACTTGAGGCATCTTCAGCCCGTGCTCGGTGATCGTCTCTTTGATGGCTTGGCTGATGCCCGCTTTGTCCCAAACAGCCACCTGCAAACGCTGGATCAATGAGGCCACAGCAGGCTTGACGGCATCCGTCAGCTGCGCAGCAAATTCATCGGCTGGTGGCACGACATCAGCCACGTACATACTCAGCCAATCTGCGAGCTCGACTGTTGTCGAACAACGGTCCTTGAACAGCGCGCACATGGCCTTGAGCTTGTCACCGGTTTGCATATCAGCAGGCACGATGACCTCACGCACTTGCCATTGCTGAAACACCAAAGAGGCCAGCAAATCGTCATCGGCCGTCTTCATGTGCTGCTGAGCCACCCAGCGCAACTTGGCCTCATCAAACTGGCCTGCGCTCTTGCCTAGGTGATCCAAGTTGAACCATTCAACCAATTGTTGACGTGAGAAAATCTCATCATCCCCGTGACTCCAACCCAAACGGGCCAGGTAGTTCACGATGGCGTCGGCCAAATAGCCCTCGTCACGGTATTGGGTGACGGGCTTGGCACCATGGCGCTTGCTCATCTTCTCGCCCTGCTCGTTGAGCACCGTGGGCAAGTGTGCATAAACCGGAGGCTCCTCACCTAGCGCACGCAAGATGTTGATCTGACGCGGCGTGTTGTTGACGTGGTCATCACCCCGGATCACATGCGTGATGCCCATATCCATGTCATCCACAACAACGCAGAAGTTGTAGGTAGGCGTGCCGTCTGGCCTGGCGATCACCAAGTCATCGAGTTCATCGTTGCTTATTTCGATGCGGCCCTTGACCTTATCCTCCCAAACGACCGACCCACCAATGGGGTTCTTAAAGCGCAGCACAGGCTGCACACCCTCGGGCACAGGGGGAAGCACTTTGCCATCCTCAGGGCGCCAAGTGCCGTCGTAACGGGGCTTTTCCTTGTTGGCCATTTGCTGCTCACGCAAGGCATCCAAGGCTTGCGATGACATGTAGCAGGGGTAGACCAGACCTTGACTCTTCATCTCTTGCAAAACAGCTTTATAGCGGTCCATGCGTTGCATCTGGAAGTAAGGGCCTTCGTCGTAATTCAGGCCCAACCAAGCCATGCTCTCAACGATGACATCCACCGCCTCTTGCGATGACCGCTCCACATCAGTGTCTTCAATGCGCAGAATCAACACGCCTTTGTTCGCACGAGCAAAAGCCCATGGATACAGGGCTGAGCGGATATTACCCAAATGGATGAAGCCAGTTGGGGATGGCGCAAAGCGCGTGCGCACGGGTTTAGAGACTTGTGTCATATGTTCAAACTGTCCAGACCACAGGCCAGATCAGCCGTGAGGTCATCAATGTGCTCCAAGCCAACCGACACGCGGATCATGGCTTGGGTGATGCCCGCAGCCAGTCGCTGGTCTTCGCTGAGGCGGCCATGCGAGGTGCTAGCCGGGTGGGTGATGAGTGTCTTGGTATCGCCCAAGTTGGCGGTGATAGAACACAACTTAGTGCAGTCAATCACATGGAAAGCCGCCATGCGCAAAGCTTGCTGCTTGTCCACAGCATCTGCGCCCTGCACTGGCTTGACGGTGAAGGTCACCACAGCACCGCCAGAGCCGTTTTGCTGCTTCATCGCCAAGGCATGTTGAGGGTGGCTGGGCAGGCCGGGATAGTAGACCCGATCAATGGCAGGTTGTTGCTCAAGCCACTGCGCCAATTTCATGGCATTGGCACTTTGCGCAGCCATGCGAATTGACAGCGTCTCCAAGCCTTTCAGCACCACCCACGCATTGAACGGGGACAAGCTCATGCCAGCGCCGCGCATAACAGGCATAAAGGTGCCGTTGATGAGCTGGTCGCTGCCACAAATGGCACCAGCCACGACACGGCCTTGTCCATCCAGGTACTTGGTACCGGAATGGATGATCAAGTCGGCGCCCATCTTCACGGGCTGCTGTAAAGCTGGCGTGCAAAAGCAGTTATCAACAGCCAACAAGGCCCCTGCGCCGTGTGCGATGTCGGCCAGCTGCGCGATATCGCACACCTCGGTCGTGGGGTTACTGGGCGTCTCGGCGAACAAGAGCTTGGTATGGGGCTTGATGGCCGCGCGCCAAGCACCGATATCGGTTTGAGACACGAAGGTGGTCTCGACGCCAAATTTGCCGAACTCGCGTTCAAGCAAAATGATGGTCGCACCAAACACGCTGCGTGAACAAACGACATGGTCGCCCGACTTCAACAGGCCCATGATCATCAACAAGATGGCGCTCATCCCGCTGGAGGTCGCAATCGCCGCTTCCGTGCCTTCGAGCGCAGCCAAGCGGCGCTCGAACATCATCGTCGTCGGATTGGTGAATCGCGAGTAAACGAACGCTTCTTCTTCACCGGCAAAGCGTGCAGCGGCCGTGGCCGCATCGGGGTGTGTGAAGCTGCTGGTCAAAAACAGCGCCTCCGCGTTCTCGCCCCACTGAGAGGCAGGCAAACCCTCGCGGACGGCCAGCGTTTCCAGCCGTGCGTTGGCTGGCAGCGCCAAACGCGGCAGTCTTTTCTTCTCGTTAGATTCGGCCATATGGCCTCCTGTCATTCAGCCTGGCTTTGCAGAGCAAGGCGAGAGTTGGACGACTCTTCTTCACCCTTCTGGGTCAGCCGTTGCGATTCAATGGCGGCAAAGTCGGCAGCGGTCACATCACCAGTGATGTAAACACCATCAAAGCAAGATGCTTCAAAACCCTGGATAGCGGGGTTAAGTCGCCCCACCACGGCTTTCATCGCATCCACATCTTGATAGATCAGGGCGTCACAGCCAATGAGCTTGCGGATCTCTTCAAGCGTGCGGCCATGCGCTACCAATTCGGCGTTGGTGGGCATGTCGATGCCATACACGTTAGGGAAGCGTACAGGCGGCGCTGCCGAAGCGAGGTAGACCTTGTTGGCGCCGGCTTCACGGGCCATCTGCACGATCTCTTTGGAGGTCGTACCTCGCACGATGGAATCATCCACAAGCAGTACGTTGCGGCCCTTGAACTCGACGCCAATGGCATTGAGCTTTTGGCGCACAGACTTTTTGCGAACACCCTGCCCTGGCATGATGAAGGTGCGCCCGACATAGCGGTTTTTGACAAACCCTTCTCGGTAAGGCTTGCCGAGTTTTTGTGCCAACTGCATGGCCGACGGGCGGCTGGATTCAGGGATCGGGATGACCACGTCAATTTCAGAGGGCGGCATGGTCGAGATCACGCGCTGAGCCAGCGTCTCGCCCATTTCCAGGCGGGCTTGGTACACGGATACGCCATCTATCACCGAATCAGGGCGCGCCAAGTAAACGTACTCAAACATGCAAGGATGCAGCATGGGGTTTTCTGCGCACTGCTCGGCGTGCACCACACCTTCGAGGTCGATGAAGAGGGCTTCGCCAGGCGCCACGTCACGGATGACGCGGTGCCCCGTGCCTTCTAGCGCCACAGATTCGCTGGCCACGATCACCTCACGGCCCTCAGGCAGATCCGCTTCACCATAACAAAGCGGACGAATACCGAATGGGTCACGAAAGGCAATCAAACCATAACCAGCGATCAAGCAGACGACTGCGTACGATCCCTTGATGCGTTTGTGCACAGCACGCACAGCCTTGAACACCGCAGCAGGGGTCAACGGCAGTTCGCGACCAGACAATTCGAGTTCATGTGCCAGGACGTTGATCAGGACTTCTGTATCGCTGTCGGTGTTCAGGTGGCGGCGATCAACATCGAACAGTTCTTTGCGCAGGTCATGTGCATTGGTCAGGTTGCCGTTGTGCACAAGCACCAAGCCAAACGGCGCATTCACGTAAAAAGGCTGGGCTTCTTCTTCATTGAAAGCATTGCCTGCCGTCGGGTAACGCACCTGACCCAAACCTGCTGTACCGGGCAAGGCGCGCATATTGCGTGTACGGAAAACGTCCTTGACCATGCCGCGGGCTTTGTGCATGAAGAATTTACGCCCATTCGCATCGGGGCCAGCCGTCACGATGCCTGCTGCGTCTTGCCCACGGTGCTGCAACAGCAACAGCGCGTCATAGAGCAACTGGTTAACGGGCGCCTTGGAAATCACACCAACGATGCCGCACATGGTTCACCTCTTTTAAAAACAAAACTCAAACATCAAGGTTGCTCAGGCAGGAACTTAAGCACCTGCTCAGGCAACACGGGGCGAAGCCCCTGCAATAGCACTTGCAACCACGTGACACCGCGTGACGCATGCCACGGCTCCCACGTAGCCAAGGGTGTCATGGTCACCAAGGTGGTCACAGCCAAAGCCACGACTACCCCACGCATCAAACCAAAAATGGCACCAAACAAGCGATCAGGCGCACTCAATACCGATGCGCGGATCATGTTGGTCAAGGCCCACGATATCAGCGACCAAGCCAGCCAGGCTAGGACAAATACCACGATCATCCCGGCCAATAGATTCAAACGGGATCCTGCATGACCGACCGGCACCCATGCGGCGCCTACGGGACCAAACCACTGCGCTGCAAAATACGAGACACCCCAACCGGCGAGCGCCAGTAACTCTGTCAGCAAGCCCCGCCAAGCGCCCACGACGACCGACAAACCCAGCCCAACTAAGAGAACCAGGTCAATCAATGTCCAGACATAGGCGCCAGCCTCTGTCACAGTGTCAACACCGCGCCGGTCAATCCAGCCTTACGCAGGGTTGCCATGGCTTTGTCGGCGTCAGCCTTATCGGCATAGGGCCCCATGCGCACACGAATGCGCTTGCCTGTGGGTGTGTCAACCTGTTGTGCATAAGTTTTGACGCCCATCTTCTCGACCTTCATACGCACCTCTTGCGCGGCCTTGGCATCAGCAAATGCACCGAACTGCACCACGTAGCGGATAGCGACCTTGTCTGGCACTTTCGCAACGGGTTTAGCCACTTCTTTTTTGCCTTCTTTGGCAACAGGCTTCACGATGGGTTTCGCTGCAGGGACTGGGCGCGAAGCCACAGGCGGCGTTGGAGTTGGCGTTGGAGTCGAAGCAGGCTCAGGCGCCTGGGGCGCTTCGACGATGCCTGCCACGACCGATCGACCCTCCATTGAGCGTGCTGGCTTGCCAAGGGGACTGCTGGTTGCGCCGCCGCCGTTGCCCATTTGAACGGGCGCCTGCACCAACAATATGTCAGGCGACATAGGGCGAGGTTGCGTCTCAAACAACAAGGGAAACCCAATCACACCCGCACCAACCAGCACGAACATGCCAATCAATCGACGGCGAGCACGCACCCGCGCGGCCTCGACATCAGACGGGGCAACGGACACCGCATCGACGGCGGCGGGCTGTTGAGGCGATACGCCGCGGCGAAGGCGCTGAAAAAATGAAAGGAGCGGCATACTCAATTTGAGGCGGACGGCATGTGGGGGGCATTCAATTTGGGCAGACCCTCGTGAATAACACCACCAATTGTGTAGAACGAGCCGAAAACCACGATTCTATCTGCCGGGGCTGCATCAGCCAGCGCCGCTTTGAGGGCAGCCATCGGATCAGCATGGCTTGAAACCGTGGCTTGGGGGGCTGTGACCAAGGGATGCGCCGCCATGTCGCTCTCGATGGTGTGCTGCAATTGCTGGGCTGAAGCGGCCCGCCCGGTAGGCAGGTCGCAGCAATACCAAGCGTCAACCAAGGGCCTCAATTGACGAACCATGCCAGTCAAGTCCTTGTCTGCCATGGCGCCCCAAACAGCCAACGTCCTCGGGAAAAATCCCATCTGATCCAAATTCACCGCCAAGGTAGCTGCCGCATGTGGGTTATGGGCCACGTCCAAGATCAGAGTGGGCTGACCCGGAATGATTTGAAAGCGACCGGGCAACTCAACCGTGGCCAAGCCTGTGCGTACAGCCTGAGCCGATACGGGCAACCGAGAGCGAACAGCCTCCAATGCGGCCAATGCACCTGACGCGTTGAGCAGCTGGTTCGCTCCGCGCAAGGCAGGGTAGCTCATGCTGTTGAAGCGCTTGCTGCGCCCCGCCCAAGACCACTGCTGCCTGTCACCCGCGTAGTTGTGATCACGGCCAAAAAGCCAAGCGTCTGCGCCTATCTGCTGCGCATGGTCGATCACGCTTTGAGGTGGTTGCGGGTCTGAAACCACGGCTGGTCGACCAGCCCGCATGATGCCGGCCTTTTCGTGACCAATGGACTCACGGTCAGGCCCCAAATAATCCATGTGATCCAAATCGATGCTGGTGATGATGGCGCAATCAGCGTCCACCACGTTCACGGCATCTAACCGGCCACCCAAACCCACCTCCAACACCACGGCATCCAGCCCGGATGAGGCCAGCAAACGCATGATGGCCAAGGTGGTGAATTCAAAATAGGTCAATGCGGTTTGACCACGTGCCGCCTCGATAGCCGCAAAATGGGGCAGCAATGCCTCAGCCTTCACCAACTCACCGTTGATCCGGCAGCGCTCTTCAAAATGCACCAAGTGGGGTGAGCCATAGACCCCCACCTTGAAGCCATTAGCCAGCAAGACCCCCTCCAGCATGGCGCAGGTTGAACCCTTGCCGTTGGTCCCTGCAACCGTGAACACGACGGGCGCATCTCGGCCATCGGCCTCCGTCCCGACGGGCGTACCCAAGGTGACACCAGCACGCCCCCAGACCTCGCTGACACGATCTAAGCCCATGTCAATGGCCACTGGATGCAATTGCTCGCAATAGGCCAGCCACTCGTCCAGTGTTTGAGGTGGCGAGGTCGGTGCAGCGGAAATCAGACTCATGGTGACAGCAAGGGCACGCTCAAGCGCGCCAAGAGAGAACGTACAAGGTCACGCCGAGACAGCATCAGCAGGCAGGCGTTGCATCACAGCCAACTGCCGGGCGATGCTCATACGCAGTTCACGGCGATCCAAAATCATGTCGACCGCACCCTTTTGCAATAAAAACTCGGCGCGCTGGAACCCTTCAGGTAGCACTTCACGCACCGTGTTCTCGATCACCCGCGGGCCAGCAAAACCGATCAGCGCCTTGGGTTCAGCGATCACCACGTCACCCAAAAAGGCAAAACTGGCAGATACACCGCCCATGGTGGGGTCAGTCAGCACACTGATATAGGGCAATTTGGCTTTAGCCAACAGCGTCAGCGCCGCATTGGTTTTGGCCATTTGCATCAGGCTCAATAGACCCTCTTGCATCCGTGCGCCGCCCGTAGCTGTGAACGAGATGAACGGTGTCTTTTGCTCGACAGCGGCCTCCACACCACGAACGAAGCGCTCGCCCACCACGGAGCCCATCGACCCCCCCATGAAATCGAATTCGAAAAACGCACTCACAACCGGGATGCTGTGTACTGAACCACACATCACGACCAACGCATCCGTCTCGCCCGTGGCCTCCATGCCTTGCTTGAGTCGCTCGGTGTACTTGCGGTTGTCCTTGAACTTCAAGGCATCAACAGGCAGGACCTCTTGGCCCAATTCATAGCGGCCTTCAGCGTCCAAAAAGGCATCCATCCGCGCCCGTGCGCCGATGCGGTGGTGGTGACTGCACTTGGGGCAAACGTTCACGTTGGCTTCAAGGTCGTTTTTGTACAGTACCGTTTCGCAAGACGGGCATTTGACCCACAAACCTTCAGGCACAGAGCGCCGCTCTGATGGGTCAGTCGGCTGAATCTTCGGGGGTAGCAGTTTTTCCAACCAACTCATGTCAGACGCCTTTCAAGGAATCAAGAGCCGCACGGATTTCAGCAATGAAATCACGCCCGGCAGCCACCACGGTCTCGGGTGTTTGCGCCTCCAGCAACTGGACAATACGCGAACCAATGACCACAGCGTCGGACACAGCGGCCACCGCTTTGGCGGTCTCTGCATCACGGATACCAAAACCCACACCAACGGGCACACTGACGTGGGCTTTGATGCGAGGGATCATGTCAGCCACGGCATCAACATCCAGATGCCCGGCACCTGTCACACCTTTGAGCGACACGTAGTACACATAACCTGCGGCAATGCGTCCAACCTCAACCATGCGTGCTTGCGTTGAAGTCGGTGCCAATAAAAAGATGGGCGCCAGATCGACAGCCTTCAAACTCGCGGCGAAGGCTTGGCACTCTTCAGGCGGGTAGTCGACAACCAGCACACCATCCACACCAGATGCCGCTGCAGCCAACACAAAGCTGCCGGCACCGTGATGCAAGTCATACGACTCGATCGGGTTAGCGTAGCCCATCAACACGACCGGCGTCGTGGCATTGCGCGCCCTGAATGCCTTGACGTCGCTTAATACATGCGTCAAGGATATCCCCTTGAGCAAGGCCCGTTCGGCCGCTTTTTGAATCACTGGGCCATCAGCCATCGGGTCAGAAAAAGGCACGCCCAATTCGATCACATCTGCGCCGGCCTCAGCCATAGCCAGCATCAACTCAACCGTTTTCTCTGGAAAGGGGTCGCCGCAGGTGATGTAAGGGATCAATGCCTTACGGCCTTGCTCTTTGAGTGTGGAGAAGGTCTGATCCAAACGGGTGATGCCGTGCGAACTCATGCTTGCCCCCCTTTGACTGACTGTCCCTGACAAGATGGGCGGCAGAAAAACTCAGCCCCAGACAAGTCAGCCACAGTCCCGATGTCCTTGTCACCGCGACCAGACAGGTTGATCAGCACATGCTGATCCGGACGCATTGAAGCCGCCAGCTTCATGCCATAGGCAACAGCGTGGCTGGACTCCAGTGCCGGGATGATGCCTTCTGTGCGACACAAACGGTGGAAGGCCTCAAGTGCCTCCTTATCGGTGATGCCCACATATTCGGCACGCCCAATGTCTTTCAAATAAGCATGCTCAGGGCCCACACCGGGGTAGTCCAGTCCCGCGGAGATCGAATGGGTCTCGGTAATTTGACCGTTCTCATCCTGCAACAAATAGGTACGGTTGCCATGCAACACACCTGGAACACCCAGTTGCAGCGACATCGCGTGCCTGCCACTGGCTGCGCCCTCACCTGCTGCCTCGACGCCAATCAGTCGAATTTGCTCATGCGGGATGTACGGATAGAAAATGCCCATGGCATTGCTGCCACCACCAACACAGGCGACCACGGCGTCCGGCTGACGGCCAATCGCCAAAGGCATTTGCTGCAGACACTCTTCACCGATAACGCTTTGGAAGTCACGCACCATGGCCGGATAGGGGTGCGGGCCCGCAACCGTTCCGATGATGTAGAACGTGTTCTCGACGTTGGTGACCCAATCGCGCATCGCCTCATTGAGGGCATCTTTGAGCGTTTTGCTACCAGACTCAACCGGAATGACTTTGGCGCCCAACAAGTGCATGCGATAGACATTGGGCGACTGACGCTTGACGTCTTCGGCACCCATGTAGACCACGCATTCCATGCCATAACGCGCACAGATCGTGGCTGTGGCGACGCCGTGCTGACCAGCACCCGTTTCAGCAATCACACGGGGTTTGCCCATGCGCTTGGCCAGCAAAGCTTGCCCAATCGTGTTGTTGATTTTGTGCGCGCCGGTGTGATTGAGGTCTTCACGCTTGAGGTGAATTTGCGCCCCGCCAAGCTCGCGACTCAGGCGGTCAGCGTGGTAAATCGGACTGGGACGACCCACAAAATTCGCCAGTTCACGGCGGAATTCAGCCTTGAACTCGTCATTGTGACGATAGTGCTCATAGACATCCTTGAGCTCGTTCAAGGCATGGATCAGGGTCTCGGATACGAACGTGCCACCATATGGGCCAAAGTGGCCGCGGGCGTCGGGCTGTTGATAATTCAGCATGTCACTCTCAATGAACTCACCAAACAGGGCCTTGCCTTCAAAGACAAGCGCCTCGCACTCATGCGGTTTCGGCACATTGCCGATCAGCCGTCCGCACGGCCTCACAAAATTGACGCATCAGGGCTGCATCCTTGATGCCTTTGCCCACTTCAACGCCTGAACTGACATCCACAGCCCAAGGCCGCACGGCCATCACCCCATCCATGACATTCCCGACGTGTAGTCCGCCTGAGAGGATCATGGGGCGCGCCAGCCCTTTTGGCAACAAAGACCAGTCAAAAACCTGACCTCCGCCGCCATAACCGTCAACGTGCGCATCAACCAACATCGCCTGAGAAGCCGGATAGGACAAGGCGAAGTCTAACAAATTGAAACCAGGGGACATGCGTGCTGCGCGGATATAGGGTCGAGCTGCCTCATCACACTGCGCGGGCGTCTCATCACCATGGAACTGCAGCAGAGCATGAGGCACAGCCTGTAATGCTTGCGCAATCAACGCTGGCGTGGCATTGACCAGCAAGATGACGGGCGTCACAAAGGGGGGCAAGCGCCGCGCCAGTTCGCCTGCGCGGGCAGGAAGGACGTGTCGGGGGCTTTTTTCATAGAGTACAAAACCAATGGCATCAGCCCCCGCATCGACGGCCGCGTCCACATCGACTTCACGGGTCAGTCCGCAAACTTTGATGCGTGTACGGTGCTGTGAGAGCAAAGCCATTCGAATACATGGACTGCAAGCAGCCCCAACGGGGTCAATCTGAGGATTATCTCAAAAATTGAGCTCCGCAGGGTCGCCCGCCCGGATGGATATCAGCTTGGCAACCAATCCAGCCCGGGCACTTGCTCTGGCAGCGCCCATGACGGCTCATAACGGGGCCCAAGGAAATACAAACCATCGGGCGAAAACGTCGGCGCAGCCACCTTGCGGTCACGTGCCAACAACACCTCTTGCACCCACGATGGACTCTGCGCACCCGTCCCGACAGCCAACAAACACCCCATGAGGTTGCGGATCATGTGGTGCAAGAAAGCTTTGCCTTCAAAATCAAAGCGCCAATAGGCGGTCGATGTACTTGATGGGCCGCAACGACGGATGCTGATTTCGCGCAGGTGTTTGACCGGTGTAGGTGACTGACACAGTGAAGACCGGAACGAGCTGAAGTCATGCTCACCAACCAAGTACGTTGCGGCTTCGCGCATGGCGTCGATGTCGAGCGGACGAAAAACCCAACCCACTCGCCCGGCTTCCAACGCTGGACGCACAACCGCCTCCAGCAAAACGTAGGCATACCGACGCCCGACGGCACTGTTGCGCGCATGGAAGTCACGAGGCACCTCGGTTGCCCACTGCACAGCAATGTCACGAGGCAAAAAGGTGTTGGTGCCTCGAATCCAAGAAAAGGCCGTGCGGTTGATCTCGGTGTCCAAGTGCACAACTTGGTTGATGCCGTGCACGCCAGCGTCTGTGCGACCCGCGCACATGACTTTGATCGGTCGGACAGCGAACTTGCTCAGAGCGGCCTCCAGCTCGTCCTGAACCGTGCCGCCGCCCAACTGGCTTTGCCACCCTTTGTAGGCTGATCCGACGTAAGAAACACCAAGGGCGACCCGACGGATCGCCCCTGTTTGCTCAGCGTTGGCAGCCGAAGCGAAAGCGCTGGCTTTCAACCCCGGAGCATCATCTTGCATAGGCCATCAACTCAAACTGGCCAGCATCGCTTGCGCCTTGCCTTTAAGCGGACCATCTACGGCGTTATCGAGAACCTCTTGAAGCAATTCTCGTGCACCATCAACGTCACCGATCTGACGGAACTCTTCAGCCAATTCAAACTTGCGCTCCATCGGATCCGCCACCGACGGCAGATCGGGTGTCGCGGAACCCAGCCAATCATCGTCTAGCGAGACATCAGGAGCAGGCTCTGAGGCCGGCGTGTCCAGATCCAAGCTGATGCTATTGAGGTCAAACGCAGCCGGGACTGGCGCTGGTTTGGCGACAGTCGTTTCGTCCGCAGTCAAGTCGAAATCGATGCTGTGCTCATCAGCGCCCGACGCCACTGGCGCAGCTGGTGCATCCATGTCATCCAACGCAGGCAGATCCAAAGAACCGGCATCCGCAGCCGCTGCTACTTTGGGCTCAATCACCGTGTTTTCGATTTCTGGCAATTGCAGCGGAGGCAAATCCCCTGCTTCAGTTGTCATCGGTGAAACCGTATCGGTCACTTCATCCAAGGGCATGGGTGCAGAAACATCCAAATCCAAGTCAACCAGGTCGACAGGCTCAGTCACAGCTGGCGGAGCGGCGGTCATCATGCTTGGCGCAGGCATGATCGAGTGAGGGATGGTGCTGGCGCCCAACAACTCGTTTGGCGCCTCCATGGTCAATGGCGCTGACGATGGCTGACCGCCCGGCTGGTAGAGCGGGTTCTCTGCATCAATGCCAAGACCCATTTCTTGCGCCATAGCCCAATCATCACCCTGACCGTTGGTCAAGTTGAATAGCTGCACGGCCAATTGCTCAAAGCCTTTGGTATCCCGGCGTTTGGCATAGACCTCAAGCAACTTGGTGCGCACTGCCAGCCGCTCAGGCGTACTGCGCACAGCTTCTTTGAGGATTTCTTCGGCTTGCAAATCGCGACCGTATGCCAAATAAACGTCGGCTTCGGCAACCGGATCAACGTCACCAATGGCATCAAGCTGACTCAAGGAGTAGCTCATGGACGACGGGCCGCCTGCAGCATCGCGGGTATCGACACGTTGGCCACCACTGGCACCAAAGAATGAATCGGGTTGCAGACGGCTCTCAAGGAAAGACGTCTCACCTGTATCACCGCGTCGGCGTGATCGCAAGAACATGGCCGCACCGGCCAACAAGGCCACCGCCGCACCACCTGCTGCGAGCAGCATGGGGTTCAACGATTCCAAGAAACCTGGCGAGTCGCCATCTGCCGCAGGTGACTCTGCCTGGACAGGCAGGCTTGGCAACACGGATGAGGCATGTGGTGCCACGGTGGAGGCTTGATCAGCCACAGCCGTCGCCGCACTGGAGGCTTCTTCTGACGAAGAAGCAGCGCTAGCCACAGCTTCGGCAATGGCCGACGATGCAGGCACAGAGGCAGGCTCGACAACAACCGGTGCGGGCTTGACAACGGCAGGCGCTGGAGAAGGTATTGAAGCTGGCAGCGCTGGCGGCACGACCGCCGATGGCTTACTGGCTACAACGGGTGCTGGTGCAACGATAGGCGCTGGTACAGGTACAGCTTTTTCCTTGAGTTTGCGCAGCTCATCCAAATTCTTGGACAGCTCAGCAACCCGGGCTTTGTCTTCTTGCTTGGCTCGAGACTTGGCTAAATTATCCTCAACAGCGGGCTTGGCAGTCGTCGACATGCCACCCTTACTCAGGGTGAGCTTGTCTGGCACGGGCACGGCGGATTGCTTGTGATCCTGAACTTCAGCCTCAACTTTGCCTTTAGCTTGACGCTGAGGTTGATCTGTCGCACTGACACCGACTGCACCGGCGAGGTGTTGGCGGTAAGCGGCAAAATCAGCGCTCTGCGCCACGATGATTTGGCGGGCCTCATCCGTCGACACAGACTTGGCTTGCTCGCTCGTTGGCGCCTTCAGAACCACACCAGACTTCAGGCGGTTCATGTTGTTGCCAATGAACGCCTTGGGGTTGTTCCGATACAAGCCCACCAGCATTTGATCAAGCGACACGCCAGGCTTGGCGCTACGGCCTGCAATCCGAGACAAGGAATCGCCTGTCTTGACGTGAATCGCATCACCTTGCTCAGCTGTTTCAGCCACTGTCGACTCGGCCTGAGTGACCTTCGCTGGTGCCGGCGTGGCGACTGGCGTATGTGACTCAAGCGGCGCGCTCGCAGCCGAAGCCGCAAGCACCGGCTTGACAGGCTTGTGCGCCTTCGTCGACTCAACAGGCGCGATGGCAACTGGACGTGCTGGGGCAGGCTTGACTGCGATCTCCGCAGCCGGCGTCACCACAGGCGCTGGTGCAGCAACCGGTGCTGGCGAATCAATCGCCGGCGAGATCACTTGCGTCGCTGGCCGGCTTGAAGGCGGATCAAACAACAGGGTGTATTCGCGAACCAAACGACCCGAGGACCACGCCAAATCCAAGATGACATCAACGAACGGCTCTTGCACCGTCCGGTCACTGCTGATGCGCAGATACGGACGGCCATCCGCTCGGCGTTGCAACACGATGGACGTGGCAGCCAATACTTGGCTGTAATCGACACCGGCAGCACGATAAGTCTCTGGCGTTGCCACACGAACCTGCAGTGAGCCGCCTTCATCGGGCGTCAAACTTGTGACATCGATTTCAGCGCGCAGGGCTTCACCCAGCGCAGACTGCACGTTCAATTTACCCAAGCCCAGAGCCCAAGTGGGTACAGGCAAAGCAGCCAAAGCAGAAAAAGCCGCAGCAACAGCGACCCTATTCAAAGCAAATGGACCAGCGGACTTCAATTGATCTTTCAAAGCGTCTCCCAAGCCGTCATGGCGGTTTGTCAACCAGCGGCGCAACTGGATCGAACAACGACCCCTAGACGCGCCAACACCTGCAGACGGTACGCAGCAGAAAACACAATAACATCAAGCAGATACGGTGACAAGCTCATGCAAATACTGATCCAGTCACAGTCAGAGCGACAAAATGACGCCCAGCTTGAACCTAGGGGGCCTGATTGTCGTCGTTAGACGACAAACAAACCCAGCAACTTTGTGTCCAGACGTTGCAGGTGCAGGAAAGAAACACCCAACAATGCCCCCAATAACCTGATTACGCCGCCAAAAGGATGCGCAACATCCGCCGCAACGGTTCTGCCGCACCCCACAGCAGCTGATCCCCAACGGTGAACGCGCCGACATATTCAGGGCCCATCGCCAATTTACGCACACGCCCAACCGGAATAGTCAGGGTACCCGTCACAGCCACCGGCGTCAGATCTTGAATCGTGGCCTCACGGGTGTTCGGCACGACCTTGGCCCAAGGGTTGTCTGCGGCAATCATGGCCTCGATATCGGCCAAAGGCACATCCTTCTTGAGCTTGAACGTCAATGCTTGGCTGTGACAACGCATGGCGCCAATGCGTACACAAAAACCATCTACCGGCACGGCAGGCGAGCCGAAACCTTCGCCTTGACCCAGTATCTTATTGGTCTCAGCCATGCCCTTCCACTCCTCTTTGGATTGGCCCGTCCCCATGTCCTTGTCGATCCAAGGAATAAGCGAGCCGCCCAAAGGCACACCAAAGTTGGCCGTCTCAGCGCCAGTCAGTGCACGTTGCTTGGTGATGATTTTGCGGTCGATTTCCAAGATGGCGCTCTTGGGATCATCCAATAGAGCACGTACCTCGGCGTTCAGGGTACCGAACTGGGTCAACAACTCACGCATGTGTTGCGCACCACCACCCGAAGCGGCTTGATAAGTCTGGGTGCTCATCCACTCGACCAAGCCTGCCTTGTACAGCGCACCGACACCAATGAGCATGCAACTGACCGTGCAATTGCCGCCGATCCAGTTTTTACCACCATGAGCCAGCGCATTTTTGATCACGGGCATGTTGACGGGGTCGAGCACGATGACGGCGTCATCAGCCATGCGCAAAGTCGACGCCGCGTCAATCCAATGCCCACTCCAGCCTGCAGCACGCAGCTTGGGATAGACCTCTGAGGTGTAGTCCCCACCTTGAGCGGTCAAGATGATGTCGCAACGCTTGAGCTCGTCGATGCTGAATGCATCTTTCAGCGTCGTCTCGTTCTTGGCCATCGAAGGGGCCTTGCCACCCGCGTTCGATGTCGAGAAAAACAGGGGTTCGATGAGGTCGAAGTCACCCTCAGCCTGCATGCGGTCCATCAATACCGAGCCGACCATCCCGCGCCAGCCCACCAAACCAACCAGAGTCGTAGCCATTTTCTGTCCTTTAACTTGAATCTTGCGCGAACGCTTTAGCCTTGCGCCTTCATGGCAGCCACAACAGCCTCACCCATGTCGACTGTGCCGACCTTCGTGGTGCCTTCGCTATAGATATCAGGCGTGCGCAGCCCCTGCTCCAGTACACGCTGCACCGCCCGCTCAATGCGGCTGGCCGCTTCTTCTTGGTTCAAGCTGAAGCGCAACATCATGGCCGCACTCAGGATGGTGGCCAGTGGGTTGGCCACGCCCTTGCCTGCAATATCAGGCGCCGAGCCGTGGCTGGGCTCATACAAGCCTTGGCCCTTGGCATTGAGCGAGGCTGAAGGCAGCATCCCAATCGATCCAGTCAACATGGCTGCCGCATCTGACAGGATGTCGCCAAACATATTGCCCGTGAACAGCACATCGAACTTCTTGGGCGCCTTGACCAACTGCATCGCGGCGTTGTCCACATACATGTGATCCAACTCGATGTCAGGATACTGGGCGTGCACTTCAATGACCACGTCCTTCCAGAACTGGAACGTTTCCAGCACATTGGCTTTGTCAACGCTGGTCACGCGCTTGCTGCGCTTGCGGGCGGCTTGGAAGGCGACGTGGGCAATGCGCTCGATTTCAGGGCGCGAGTAGCGCATGGTGTCGAAAGCTTCATCCGCGCCCTTGAACTCGCCATCAGGCGACTGGCGGCGACCACGGGGCTGACCGAAGTAAATGTCACCTGTCAGTTCACGGATGATGAGGATGTCCAGACCCGCCACCAGTTCAGGCTTGAGGCTAGATGCATGCGTCAGCTGGGGGTAGCAGATGGCAGGACGAAAATTAGCAAACAAGCCCATGTTCTTGCGCAAGCCTAGGATGGCTTGCTCAGGACGCAGCGGGCGGTCCAGCTTGTCGTACTTCCAGTCGCCAACCGAGCCAAACAACACGGCGTCGGATTCCATGGCCAGTTTGAGCGTGTGCTCGGGCAGCGGGTGGCCGTGGGCGTCATAAGCGGCGCCGCCGACCTTGGCCTCATCCAGTTGGAAGGGCAAGTCCAGCACCTTCAAAACCTTGACCGCCTCGTTGACAATTTCGGGGCCGATACCGTCACCCGGGAGAACTGCAATTTTCATGACCATGATGGGAATCTCAAGGGGTGATTTTTAGACGATACGGTGATTCAGCCAAGGCTTTTGCGCCAGCCGCTCTGCTTCATACGCTTTGATTTTGTCGGCATGACGCAGTGTCAGACCAATGTCATCAAAACCATTGAGCAGACAGAACTTGCGGAAGGCCTGCACTTCAAAAGACAGCTCCGTACCATCTGGCTTGACAACGACCTGACGCTCTAAATCAACAATCAACTCATAGCCCGGGAATGCCAGCGCCTCGTTGAACAAGTTGTCTACCTGGAACTCGCTCAAGACAATGGGCAAAAGACCATTTTTGAAGCTGTTGTTGAAGAAAATGTCGGCGAAGCTGGGCGCAATGATCGCGCGGAAACCATACTGGTCCAGAGCCCATGGCGCGTGCTCACGACTGGATCCGCAACCAAAATTTTTGCGCGCCAGCAAGACCGACGCCCCCTTGTAGCGAGGCTGATTGAGCACGAAATCCGGGTTGGCTTTGCGCGTCGCCGGATCTTGGCCTGGCTCGCCTGCATCCAAGTAGCGCCACTCATCAAACAGGTTCTGACCGAAACCTGTGCGCTTAATGGACTTCAAAAACTGCTTCGGGATGATCGCGTCGGTATCGACGTTATCCCGATCCATGGGGGCCACGAGGCCTTTGTGAATGCGAAATGCTTGCATGGTGGTTTACTGTTTTTTCAAGGCCAGATCAGGCAATGCGACGGACGTCCACAAAGTGGCCTTCCATCGCGGCGGCGGCAGCCATCGCCGGGCTAACCAAATGCGTACGCCCACCGGCACCTTGACGACCTTCAAAGTTGCGGTTGCTGGTGGACGCACAGCGTTCGCCGGGCTCCAAGCGATCGGCATTCATCGCCAAACACATGGAACAACCAGGCTCACGCCATTCAAAGCCCGCCGCCTTGAAGATCAAGTCCAGCCCTTCGCGCTCGGCCTGCGCTTTAACCAAGCCTGAACCGGGCACAACCAAAGCCAGCTTGATGTTGGAGGCAACTTGCCCGCCAATGCGCTTGACCACGGCTGCGGCTTCACGCATGTCTTCGATGCGACTGTTGGTGCAAGAACCAATGAAGACCTTATCAACAAGAATGTCGTTGATGGCCTTATTGGGCTCCAGCGCCATGTACTGCAGCGCACGCTCAATGGCTGATCGCTTGACCGGGTCTTTTTCTTTATCTGGATCAGGCACGCGATCATCGATGGACAACACCATTTCAGGCGATGTACCCCAAGTCACCTGCGGCTTGATCTCTGAGGCATTTAACTCCACCACGGTATCGAATTGAGCATCGGCATCAGTGTGAAGCGTGCGCCAATAGGCCACAGCCTGCTCCCACTCGACGCCAACTGGCGTGAACGGACGCCCTTTGACGTAGTTGATCGTTGTATCGTCCACACCAACTAAGCCAGCACGGGCACCGGCCTCAATGGCCATGTTGCACACCGTCATGCGGCCTTCCATGCTCAAGGCACGGATGGCGTTGCCAGCAAACTCAATGGTGTAACCCGTGCCGCCCGCTGTACCAATCTTGCCAATGATCGCCAACACAATGTCTTTGGCGCTGCAGCCTTTGGTCAGCGTACCCTCAACCCGAACCAGCATGTTTTTGGCCTTCTTGGCCAACAGCGTTTGGGTGGCCAGCACGTGCTCAACCTCCGAGGTGCCAATACCGTGCGCCAAAGCACCGAAAGCGCCATGTGTTGAGGTATGGCTATCGCCGCACACCACGGTCATGCCTGGCAAGGTCGCACCTTGCTCAGGGCCGATCACGTGCACGATGCCTTGGCGTTTGTCACCCATCTTGAACTGTGTGATGCCCACGCGATCGCAATTTTGATCGAGCGTGTCAACCTGCAATTTGGAGATCGGGTCCTTGATGCCTTCCGACCTGTCCGTTGTAGGCACGTTGTGGTCGCTCACAGCCAGTGTCGAGGACAGTCGCCAGACTTGACGCCCCGCGAGATCCAAGCCTTCGAAAGCTTGCGGGCTGGTGACTTCATGCACCAAATGGCGGTCGATGTACAACACCGTGGTGCCGTCATCTTCGGAGTGGACGATGTGCTCGTCCCAGATCTTGTCGTAGAGAGTGCGTCCCATGATGCTCGATGCGCAATGGGCCGTGAGGCCCTGTTTGGGGAAAAGGTTGATTTTAAGGCACTGAAGCAGGAAAACAAAAAGCCCCGGCATGCCGGGGCTCTTTTTGACCGAGAAACAGATTAACGCTCAGCGATAGGCTTGATGTCGCGCTTCTCAGCACCAACGAACAACTGACGAGGACGGCCGATTTTGTACTCGGGGTCACCGATCATTTCGTTCAACTGGGCAATCCAGCCCACCGTGCGAGCCAAGGCAAAGATCGCGGTGAACAGCGACACAGGGATGCCGATGGCGCGTTGCACAATGCCTGAATAGAAGTCAACGTTCGGGTACAGCTTGCGCGACACGAAGTATTCGTCTTCCAAGGCGATTTTTTCCAGCGCCATAGCGAGCTTGAACAACGGATCGTTTTGCAGACCCAACTCGTTGAGCACTTCATGGCAAGTTTCGCGCATCAACTTGGCACGTGGGTCATAGTTCTTGTAGACACGGTGACCAAAACCCATCAGTTTGACACCAGAGTTCTTGTCCTTGACCTGGCTGATGAACTCGCCGATTTTCTCAATGCCACCGTTGCGCTGAATTTCTTCCAGCATCGTGAGTGCCGCTTCATTGGCGCCACCGTGCGCCGGGCCCCACAAACAAGCCACGCCAGCAGCAATAGCCGCAAAGGGGTTGGTGCCTGATGAGCCGCACAAACGCACAGTCGAGGTAGACGCGTTTTGCTCGTGGTCAGCGTGCAAGATGAAAATGCGGTCCATGGCGCGAACCAAGACATCATTGACCTTGTACTCTTCGCACGGTGTCGCGAACATCATGTGCATGAAGTTCTCGGAGTACGACAGGTTGTTCTTCGGGTACACGAAGGGCTGCCCCACCGCGTACTTGTAAGCCATGGCGACCAGTGTCGGCATCTTGGCGATCAGGCGGATCGCAGCCACTTGGCGGTGCTCAGGGTTGTTGATGTCCGTGCTGTCGTGATAGAACGCTGACAAAGCGCCGACCAAGCCGGTCAACACAGCCATCGGGTGCGCATCACGGCGGAAACCGCGCAGGAAGAACTGCATCTGCTCGTTCACCATCGTGTGATTGGTGACGCGCTTGACGAAGTCGTCCTTTTGCGTGCCGTTCGGCAGTTCACCGTTCAACAGCAAGTAGCAGGTTTCCAAGAAGTCGCAATTGGTGGCCAGCTGCTCAATTGGGTAACCGCGGTACAGCAACTCACCCTTATCGCCATCAATATAAGTGATGGTTGAATTGCACGAAGCCGTGGACAGAAAGCCAGGATCGTAGGTGAATTTACCGGTCTGGCCGTACAGCTTGCGGATGTCGATCACATCCGGGCCAACTGTACCCTTGAAAATGGGCAGATCCATGCTGGGGCTGCCATCAGAAAACGACAGGGTGGCTTTCACGTCGGACGGGGTCATGAGCACTCCTAGGGGCTGTCTTGTTTGGGGAAATTATCGTTGACTAGGGATAAACCCAAGTCGGCATTATGAGACCTGGTACACGCTTTGCCATCATTTGACTGAAGGGCGAGCGGCTAACTAGGCCTTAGGAACACGCATCATCATCAACACCTGCGAGACTTCTGGTTTGAGTAGATCACCCTCTGGCTCTTTGCGAGCCAAGAATAAATCCAGCAAATCATTGTCTGACAAGTCCATCAGCTGAAGCAAGCCTTGGACCAGCTGTGTGGTCAAACTGTCTCCATGGCGCTCAAAAAATCGATCAATGAAGATGTCATTCTCGAGCAGCCCCCGACGACAACGCCATCGCAGACGTCGCAACACATCCGGATGAGGCGTGAGGTCGACGGTGTCAAGAGCGAGTGTCATTGGTTGGATTCAATTAAACGGCGCGACGCACCATCAATTCCTTGATTTTGCCAATGGCTTTTGTTGGATTCAGCCCTTTAGGGCAAACGTCAACGCAATTCATGATGGTGTGGCAGCGGAACAAGCGGTATGGATCTTCGAGGTTATCCAAACGCTCGGCGGTGCTTTCATCACGGCTGTCAGCGATGAAGCGGTAAGCCTGCAACAAACCGGCTGGGCCGACGAATTTATCTGGGTTCCACCAAAAGCTAGGGCAACTCGTCGAGCAGCTGGCGCACAAGATGCACTCATACAAACCGTCAAGCTCTTCACGCTCTTCAGGTGACTGCAGGCGCTCTTTATCAGGCGGCGGCGTGTCGTTGACGAGGTACGGCTTGATGGAGTTGTATTGCTTAAAGAACTGGGTCATGTCCACGATCAGATCGCGCACAACCGGCAAGCCAGGCAAAGGCTTGAGCACGATCACGCCAGGCAGCGTGAGCATGTTGGTCAAACAAGCCAGACCATTCTTGCCATTGATATTCATGGCGTCCGAGCCGCATACGCCTTCACGGCATGAACGGCGGAAAGACAAAGTGGGGTCTACTTCCTTGAGCTTGACCAAGGCGTCTAGCAGCATGCGCTCATGGCCGTCGAGTTCAACCTCGAGGGTCTGCATGTAAGGCTTGGCATCCTTGTCCGGATCGTAGCGGTAGATTTGAAAAGTGCGCTTTTGCGTGCTCATATTCGGTTCCTAGTGACGTGTCGCTACGAGATCAGAACGTACGGACTTTGGGTGGAATGGATTCCACTGTCAGTGGCGTGAGGTTCACAGGCTTGTAATCCAAACGGCTGCCTTCGGAGTACCACAGCGAGTGCTTCATCCAGTTGGCATCGTCACGATTAGGGAAATCGTCGTGGGCGTGGGCACCGCGGCTCTCAGGCCGAGCTGCAGCGGCCACCATGGTGGCTTGTGCGGCTTCAATCAAGTTCTCAACTTCCAAGGCCTCGATACGGGCGGTGTTGAAGACCTTAGAGTTGTCCTTCAAGCCGATACTGCCAACGCGCTCACGCACGGCCGCAATGCGTTGAACGCCTTCGTCCATGGATTTTTGCGTACGGAACACACCAGCGTGCTTTTGCATGGTGGCCCGAATTTCATTGGCCACCGTTTGCGAATACTCGCCATTTTTGGCGCTGTCCAAGCGGGCCAGACGCGACAAGGTGTAGTCGGCGGCGTCCTTGGGCAAAGGCTTGTGATTTTTCGTCTTGAGGTTGGTCTCAACGATGTGGTTACCTGCGGCCCGGCCAAATACGAGCAAGTCCAGCAGTGAATTGGTACCCAAGCGGTTGGCGCCGTGCACCGAAACACAAGAGCACTCGCCCACAGCATACAAACCGTTGATGATGTCGTTGGGTTTGCCGTTCTTGGGCACGACCACCTGACCATACACATTCGTTGGGATGCCACCCATCTGATAGTGAATGGTTGGGACAACAGGGATCGGCTCTTTGGTGATGTCGACGTTGGCAAAATTATGGCCAATTTCAAACACCGAAGGCAGGCGCTTCATGATCGTGTCTGCACCCAAGTGTGTCATGTCTAGGACAACGTGATCCTTGTTGGGGCCGCAACCACGACCTTCCTTGATCTCTTGGTCCATCGAGCGTGACACAAAGTCGCGCGGCGCCAGATCCTTCAAGGTTGGTGCATAGCGCTCCATAAAGCGTTCGCCATTGCTGTTGCGCAAAATAGCGCCTTCACCACGGCAACCCTCAGTCAACAGCACGCCTGCGCCGGCCACGCCAGTCGGGTGAAACTGCCAAAATTCCATGTCTTCAAGTGGGATGCCTGCGCGAGCTGCCATGCCCAAGCCATCACCCGTATTGATAAAGGCATTGGTCGATGCTTGGTAGATGCGGCCAGCGCCGCCAGTGGCAAACAGCACCGTCTTGGCTTGCAACATGTGCACTTCGCCGGTTTCCATTTCAAGCGCCACCACGCCAACCGCATCACCTTCGGCGTCGCGGATCACATCAAGGGCCATCCATTCAACGAAGAACTGGGTGCGTGCCTTGACGTTTTGCTGATACAGCGTGTGCAGCAGTGCGTGACCAGTGCGGTCAGCAGCAGCGCAAGCACGTTGCACAGGCTTTTCGCCATAGTTGGCGGTGTGACCACCGAATGGACGCTGGTAAATGGTGCCATCGGCATTGCGGTCGAACGGCATGCCGAAGTGCTCAAGCTCGTATACGACCTTGGGCGCTTCACGGCACATGAACTCGATGGCGTCTTGGTCACCCAAGTAGTCAGAGCCCTTGATGGTGTCGAAAAAGTGATAGTGCCAATTGTCTTCGGACATGTTGCCCAACGACGCACCGATACCGCCTTGAGCGGCCACAGTATGTGAGCGCGTAGGGAACACTTTGGACAGCACAGCCACGTTCAGGCCTGCCAACGACAGTTGCAGCGAGGCACGCATGCCAGAGCCACCGGCCCCAACGATCACGACGTCAAACTTGCGGGTAGAAAGAGAAGAAGTAGCGGTCATTTTTTACAGTCTCCACAGCACTTGGATGGCCCAGCCGGCGCAACCAACGAGCCAAACAATGGTGAACACTTGAAGGGACAAGCGCACGCCCACGTGCTTGATGTAGTCCATCCAGATGTCTCGCATGCCAACCCACACGTGGTAGAGCAAAGCGAGGATGACAACAAAGGTCACCGTTTTCATCCATTGGTGGCCGAAGATGGCGGCCCACTTGTAGTAGCTCAAGGGCTCACCAAAAATCACTTGCGCCAGCAGCACGACTGTGTAGAGCGCCATCAGCACGGCTGTGACGCGCTGCGCCAGCCAGTCGCGTAGACCATAGTGCGCACCGGTCACGATGCGCTTGGTTCCGTAGTTTTGAGACATGGAGGTTTTTCCTGCGGTCAGGGAAAAATGAAAGGAAATGGAATCAGAACAAGCCGAACAGCTTGGCGCCAAGTACAACGGTCAAACCCAGGCTGAGTGCCAACGTGATGACAGCTGTTGAGTGGCCCTGCTCTTTGCTTACACGGTGGGTGGCGTCCATGATCAGATGGCGCACACCCGCAATGAAGTGCTGCAAATAGGCCCAGATCAAGCCCAAAGCGATGAGTTTGAAGAACCAGCCGGGAATAAGTCCGTCGGCGCAACCTGCGGTGAAGATCGAAGTGAACTCGTCATAGGAGATCTCCGTGGTCACGCTGGTATCAAACATCCAGATGATGAAGGGCATCAACAGGAACAACACAACGCCGCTGATACGGTGAAGGATCGATACGATCCCCGCCGGAGGCAAGCGGTAACCGACGATGTCGGTGACGTGGATGTTCCGGAAGACGGGGCGTGGGGGTTTCGCGTTGTCAGCCATATTGGTTGTGGGCTCCTGCCGAGCGTCATGAATCTATCAATGGAATCGGGGATTTTAGGGCAATCCCAAGCCCGACGATCGCGATCGGCTCACGGACATCAAGATATCAGTCCAAAGCCAAGCGTGAACAAGGTCAATGTATTGGTCGTCAGCTCAATTCATTGCGGTAGTGGTGGTGATCGGTTCGGTACAGACCGCGTCGCAATTCAACGGGCTGATCGCCGTAGGTAAAAGAGAGGCGCTCCACGCTGAGTAAGGGCGCGCCGACATCAACTTGCAACAAGGCACCCACGGCCTCATCGGCCAGCACGGCACGCAGTTTTTCTTCTGCACGAATCATGCGCACGCCGAACTCGCTCTCAAAGAGCCCGTACATGGGGCCTCTGTAGTCACTCAGGCGATCGGCTGTCAGGCCTTTGAACATGTGCCCGGGCAGCCAAATATCATCAAGCACAACGGGTTGCCCTGAAAAATGCAGCACGCGCCGCACTTCAACGA
Organism: Aquabacterium sp.; assembly: GCA_030654395.1. GTDB lineage: Bacteria > Pseudomonadota > Gammaproteobacteria > Burkholderiales > Burkholderiaceae_C > Aquabacterium. The sequence continues at coordinate 209,162 of JAURXM010000132.1, read as the reverse complement.
CCATCTCGCCCGCTTTTATTTGCAGTGCGCGGGCCACGTCAACAGGCGCACGCAGACGTCGGCAATCGAGCAACTCACGGCGCTCAGAAGCAGGCAGCGCATCAGGCCGGTCTGAGGCCAAGCGCAAGAAGCGGTACTGGACCTGCTCTTCGGCGTGGGTAGCGACAAATGTGCCCTTACCTTGACGACGCATCAGCAGGTTCTCAGCCGCTAGCTCATCGACTGCCTTGCGTACGGTACCTTGGCTGACTTTGAAACGGGCTGCCAGTTCAATTTCACTGGGGATCGCCTCGCCTGGCCGCCACTCGCCCGACTGGAGGCTACGTAAGATCAAAGACTTGATCTGCTGATAGAGTGGGCTGAAAGAAGGACCAACAACTCCGACACCCGCACCCGCAGCTACACCCACACCAACGGTAGACACCATGGCGTCGTTGGCAGCAGCAGATGACGAGGGGGATACCACAGCGTGTCGTCTCGGTGTTGTCGATCTGGGTGTGATCAGGGATGATGGCGACCCGTGCTGGATGGTGCGCTGGCCGGACGCCATTGCACCACATCTACCCAGCAAAGTCCATCAAGGCTGGTGAAAGATATCTTATATAAGACATAAGAATCTTGACGCCCAAGCTGCGCGGCCCTAGACTTGCGCGCGCCGCTACACTTGTGGGTTTTCCATTAATCCACCACTCACCTATTTTTCGGAGTTGCATATGAGCAAATCACCCGTTCGCGTTGCTGTTACAGGCGCCGCTGGTCAAATTGGTTACGCCCTGTTGTTCCGCATCGCCTCTGGCGAAATGCTGGGCAAAGATCAGCCTGTGATCCTGCAACTGCTGGAAATCGCTGATGAGAAGGCCCAGAACGCGCTGAAGGGCGTGATCATGGAACTCGAAGACTGCGCCTTCCCACTGCTGGCCGGTATCGAAGCCCATTCTGATCCATTGACCGCATTCAAGGGCACCGACTACGCTTTGCTGGTTGGCGCACGCCCACGTGGTCCTGGCATGGAGCGCGCTGACTTGTTGGCCGCCAATGCACAGATCTTCACAGCTCAAGGTAAGGCACTGAACGCCGTTGCTTCGCGCAATGTCAAGGTTTTGGTCGTCGGCAACCCAGCCAACACCAATGCCTACATCGCCATGAAGTCAGCACCGGATCTGCCTGCGAAGAACTTCACGGCCATGCTGCGTTTGGATCACAACCGCGCTGCCTCGCAAATCGCTGCCAAGACCGGCACCGCTGTGGGCGACATCCAAAGCCTGACCGTGTGGGGCAACCACTCACCCACGATGTACGCCGACTACCGTTTCGCGACCATCAATGGCAAGAGCGTCAAAGACATGATCAATGATCAAGTTTGGAACGCTGACACTTTCTTGCCAACAGTCGGCAAGCGTGGCGCCGCCATCATCGCCGCTCGTGGCCTGTCCTCGGCTGCCTCGGCTGCCAATGCAGCCATCGACCACATGCGCGACTGGGCCTTGGGCTCCAACGGCCAATGGGTCACCATGGGCGTGCCTTCGAATGGCGAATATGGCATTCCTGCTGGCGTGGTTTTTGGCTTCCCCGTGACCACAGAAAACGGCGACTACAAGATCGTCGCTGGCTTGGAAATCGATGCTTTCTCGCAAGAGCGCATCAACATCACCTTGGCTGAGTTGCAAGGCGAGCAAGACGGCGTCAAGCACCTGCTGTGATCTACCTCAAGTGAAACACCGTGATGCGGCCTAGCCGCATCACGCAAGGTGGATCACAATGAAGCCGGCGGCCTTTGGGTCGGCCGGCTTTTTTGCTTTTGGACGAAGGAATCCATCATGTCCACATTGACTGCCATTCACCCACGCCAAGCGTTGTTTGGTGCGGAGCATCGCTCACCCACTCTGCCTGTTTGCGACCACTACGCGGGGGTAGAGGTGCGCATGCACAAGAGCTTGGCGCTACAAGCAGAGATGGCCGATGAGCCCGGTCGCGCTGTGTTCGATGTCACGCTGGACTTGGAAGATGGCGCACCCGTCGGGGGCGAGCATGAGCAGGCAGAGCTGGTCTCAGAAATACTCAATAGCTCGGAAAATGCATGGGGACGCGTGGGCGCGCGGGTACATGCACCCAGTCACCGCCGCTTTGAAGACGATGTCGATACGTTGATCAAAAAAGCCGGCAACCGCTTGGCTTACCTGATGGTCCCTAAGGTGGCCAGTGCTCGTGAGGCACAACGTGCGGTGGACAGCATCAAGGCAGCAAGGATCAAACATGGCATCGGTCACATTGTGCCCGTGCACCTGTTGATCGAGACACACCAGGCTGTGCAAGAGGTGGCGGACATCGCTGCTTTGCCAGGCGTCGAGTCGCTGTCCTTTGGTTTGATGGATTTTGTGTCTGATCACCGGGGCGCGATCCCTGCCTCGGCCATGAGCGCCACAGGTCAGTTTGAGCACCCTTTGGTGTTGCGGGCCAAGCTGGAAATATCAGCCGCTTGCCACGCCAATAACATCACACCATCCCATTGTGTGGTCACCGAATTCAAAGACCAACGCGCACTGGGCGTTGCAGCCAGCAAGGCCTCTAGAGAGCTGGGCTACACACGCATGTGGAGCATCCACCCAGCGCAGATCAGGGCCATCGTCGGCGCGTTTTCACCGATTGCATCCGAAGTCGAGGATGCCATTGAGATTTTGCAAGATGCACAGAAGGCCCATTGGGCACCTATCGCCCACCGTGGGGTGCTGCATGACAGGGCCAGCTACCGTCACTTTTGGCATGTACTGGAGCGTGCGTGGCTGACCGGACAGCCCATGCCAGCGAGCATCGAAGAGGCGTTTTTTACGGCTTAGTCAACTTCATGCCTATGCATGATGGCGATGGGTGAATCAAGATTCACCCTTGAGCTTGCGCCACAAGGTGGTGCGGCTGATACCTAGACGCTGACTGGCTTGTGCCTTGTCGCCACCACAAGCGGCCAAAACGGCCCTGATCTCTGCTTGCTCGGCCTGCGCTTGAAGGGCCTTGAGCCTCGGCGCACGCTGGGGTGAGGCTTGGTTTGGTGAACCAAACAATTCGGGCGCGACACGTTGCAAGAAAATCCGAGCCTGATCGGCATCCATGGCCGCTTGATGGGTTGGATGCACGGCATAAGCCAACATGCGCTCAATGATGTTCTCCAGCTCACGCACATTACCTGGCCACGCATAGCCACTCGATTGCGTCACCAGCGCACTGAGCAGGGGCTGGGTCGCGCTTGGCTCCAATGACAGGCGATGGCACAGTTTGCTGTGCAGCGCCGCGGCGATCAGGGTGATGTCGTCCGCACGATCACGCAATGGCGGCACGTCCAGCCTCAGGATGTTGAGTCTGTGGTAAAGGTCGAGTCGAAATAAGCCCCGATCGACCTGCCCCATGAGATCTTGGTGCGTCGCGGCAATCACCCGCACATTCACAGGCGTGGGCTCTGTGGCCCCCACCCGCAGCACCTCTCGCTCTTGCAAGACGCGCAGCAGCCTAGCCTGCAGGGCCACGGGCATCTCACCGATCTCATCCAAAAATAAACTGCCGTTGTGCGCGGCCTCAAACAGGCCAATTTTGCCGCCTCGGCGCGCCCCCGTGAAGGCGCCATCTTCATAGCCAAACAACTCACTTTCGAGCAAGGTTTCTGATACCGCCGCACAGTTGACTGGGATGAAAGGCATGTCTCGGCGATCACTCGCCATGTGGATGCCTTGCGCAATCAACTCCTTGCCTGTGCCGCTTTCACCCATCAGCAAAACACTCGCGTGGCTGCGTGCACAGCTGAGTGCGGTTTGTTGGATGTACTCAACGGCTGGACTGCTGCCTAAGAACTGGCTTAACTCATAGCGCGTACCCGGCGCATTGGGCTTGATGCGCGTGCGGATGTGTCGGTCCACACGCTGGATGCTGATGGGGTCTTGGCAACTGAGCACAGCCCCTGTCAACACACCTTGCTCGATGATGGGCATGCGGTTGGCAATGATGGCCTTACCTTTGATGCGTTCGATTTTCTCGATGTCTTGTACGCCCAAACGCAAGGTGCTGAGCAGACTCAAGTCTGGGCAGACGTCACTGAGCTTGCGGCCCAACCAAGCGCCTGGCTCGATACCCAGCCAGTGGGCCATCGCGGGGTTGAGTGTCTCAATGCGCTCATGTCGATCCACGGCAATCACGCCATCACTGAGTTGCGCCAAGATGGTGTTGAGCCGCTCCCGCTTGGCCCCTTCGATGCGCGAGGCACGGGCCACTTCCACGGCATCCTCCAGCGCTTCGCTGACGGCATTGATCGAATACAAAAAGATGCCCGTCAGGCCCATCTGATCAGCCAAATCAGCCACCAACCCTGGCCCCACCAGCACGGACACGCCTTGCGCATGCATCGCCTTGACGCAGAGGTGGGCCTCCTCTTCGGTGCGGTAAGTTTGTTGCACCAAATCCAAGTCCAACAAATCACCCAAGGACGTCAAATCAGGCGCCATACCCTCATAAGTGACCAGACCAATGCGGGTGGACACACGCCGCGCCATGGCCAAGGCTTGCAACACGTCGAAGCCGCCGACCTTGACCAGCACCACGGGTGTATCGAGGTGCTGGCGCAAATAACCGCCGTTCGAACCGGCCGCCACCACCACGTCAATGGGCCGATGAAGGTGCATCTCCCGCACACGGGCGACGGCTTGCTCAAAGCCCATATCGAGCACATCGACCGTGGCCCGATTGGCAAATAGCGGCGCCAACTCCTGCAGCATTTTGTTGATGCGCTTGAAGCCGACAGCCACGATGCGGGGCAAAACAGAGGGTGCGCCAAGCGCAACGGCATCAGGATTCACAGCGTCACCAGCCTAGAGTGTTTCAAGCAATTGTTTCACAAACAATACTCAGTCGTTTCATATTTGAATAGCCACGAAACAAAAACGATCCTGCGAAGCAACAGCAGTGCACACATTCACCTTTAAGATCAATCAGTTGCCGGGAACAACATGGTTGCATGATGAAGCTGGCACGCACGTTGCAATTCACAGCTGATATTCCTCGCTGACCTGCTCTAGTTGGAGATCTGACATGACCACCCTGACCCCTGGCGCACGTTTTCGCCAAGCCCTCGCAGCAGAATCCCCCCTGCAGATCATGGGCACCATCAACGCCAACCATGCCTTGCTGGCCAAACGCGCGGGCTACCAAGCCATCTATCTCTCGGGTGGCGGCGTGGCTGCTGGCTCACTGGGCGTGCCCGATTTGGGCATCACAGGTCTAGAGGATGTGTTGATTGACGTGCGCCGCATCACCGATGTGTGTGATGTGCCCTTGCTGGTTGACATTGACACGGGCTTTGGCCCCAGCGCATTCAACATGGCCCGCACGGTCAAAAGCTTGATCAAGGCGGGTGCCGCCGCTTGCCATCTGGAGGACCAAGTCGGCGCCAAGCGCTGTGGTCACCGGCCGGGCAAAGAGATCGTATCGACCGAAGAGATGGTTGACCGCGTCAAGGCAGCTGTTGACGCCAAGACAGACCCCGACTTCTTCATCATTGCACGCACGGATGCCATTCAGGTGCACGGCGTAGATGCCGCCATTGAGCGCGCCATCAAGTGCGTGGAAGCCGGTGCAGACGGCATCTTTGCCGAAGCCGCGTACGACTTGCCCACCTACGAGAAGTTCGTCAAAGCGCTGAAGGTGCCTGTGCTGGCCAACATCACCGAGTTTGGGCAGACGCCTTTGTTCAGTGTGGACGATCTGCGCCCCACGGGCGTGGGCATGGTGCTCTACCCACTGAGCGCCTTCCGTGCCATGAACAAAGCGGCCGAGGCTGTTTACACTGCCATCCGCCGCGATGGCCACCAAAAGAGTGTGATCGACATCATGCAGACCCGCGAAGAGCTTTATGACCGCATCGGTTACCACGCCTTCGAAGGCAAGCTCGACGTGCTGTTTGCCGCCAAAAAATAAGCCCACTTGATTCAACCTCGTACGGAGACCGACCACATGAGCGCCACCCCAGAGACCACCACACCCGGCTTCAAGCCCAAAAAATCCGTTGCCCTGTCAGGCACCACAGCTGGCAACACCGCACTGTGCACCGTTGGCCGCACAGGCAACGACCTGGCCTATCGCGGCTATGACATCTTGGACTTGGCCAAGACCAGCGAGTTCGAAGAAATCGCCTACCTGTTGGTGCACGGCAAGCTGCCCACGCATGCGGAGTTGGCCTTCTACAAGACCAAGCTGAAGTCACTGCGCGGCATCCCTGCTGGCCTGAAGACCGCCTTGGAACAACTGCCTCCGTCAGCACACCCGATGGACGTGATGCGCACAGGCGTGTCCGTGCTGGGTTGCCTGTCACCAGAGAAAGACGACCACAACCACCCTGGCGCCCGCGACATCGCTGACAAGCTGATGGCCTCGCTGGGTTCGATGCTGCTGTACTGGTACCACTACAGCCACAACGGCAAGCGCATTGATGTCGAAACCGATGACGACTCTATCGGCGGCCACTTCCTGCACCTGCTGCACGGCGAGAAGCCCCGTGACAGCTGGGTTCAAGCCATGCACACCTCGCTGATCTTGTACGCAGAGCACGAGTTCAATGCATCGACCTTCGCCTCGCGTGTGGTGGCAGGTACAGGCTCGGACATGTTCTCTGCCATCGGTGGCGGCATCGGCGCTTTGCGTGGCCCCAAGCACGGCGGCGCCAATGAAGTCGCCTTTGAAATCCAAAAACGCTATGACACGCCTGACGAAGCCGAGGCCGACATCCGTGCCCGCGTCGAGAAAAAGGAAGTCGTGATCGGCTTTGGTCACCCTGTCTACACAGTGAGCGACCCACGCAACGTGGTCATCAAAAAAGTAGCGCAAGACCTGTCCAAAGAGCAATCGAACATGAAGATGTACGACATCGCCGAGCGCCTTGAATCAACCATGTGGGAAGTCAAAAAGATGTTCCCCAACTTGGATTGGTTCAGTGCTGTCAGCTACCACATGATGGGCGTGCCCACTGCGATGTTCACGCCCCTGTTTGTGATCGCCCGCACCAGCGGCTGGTCAGCCCACGTGATCGAACAACGCATTGACGGCAAGATCATCCGCCCATCGGCCAACTACACCGGCCCTGAGGATCAAAAGTTCGTGTCGATCCAGGACCGCAAGTAATCACCATGAACACCGCTTACCGCAAAAACCTGCCTGGCACCACACTGGATTATTTCGACGCACAAGCTGCTGTCGATGCGATCCAACCCGGTGCTTGGGCCACCCTGCCCTATACCTCGCGCGTGCACGCCGAGAATCTGGTGCGCAAGGCCGATCCGGCCATCCTCACGCAATCGCTGACGCAGCTGATCGAGCGCAAGCGTGACCACGACTTCCCGTGGTTCCCAGCGCGCGTGGCTTGCCACGACATCTTGGGCCAGACGGCATTGGTGGACTTGGCTGGCTTGCGGGACGCGATCGCGGACATGGGGGGCGACCCGTCCAAGGTGAACCCCGTCGTGCCTGTGCAGTTGATCGTGGACCATTCACTGGCGGTGGAGTGCGGCGGGTTCGATCCCGACGCCTTCCAGAAGAACCGTGACATCGAAGAGCGCCGCAACGAAGACCGCTTTCACTTCATCAACTGGACGAAGCTGGCCTTCGACAATGTGGATGTGATCCCGGCGGGCAACGGCATCATGCACCAGATCAATCTGGAGAAGATGTCCCCCGTCATCCACAACGACAAGGGCTTGGCCTACCCCGACACCTGCGTCGGCACGGACTCGCACACGCCGCATGTGGACGCCTTGGGCGTGATCGCCATTGGCGTGGGCGGCTTGGAGGCAGAGAACGTCATGCTGGGCCGCGCCTCGTGGATGCGTTTGCCTGAAATCGTCGGCGTGAAGCTGACGGGCAAGCGCCAACCCGGCATCACCGCCACCGACGTGGTGCTGGCGATGACCGAGTTCCTGCGGCAATCCAAAGTCGTCGGTGCCTATTTAGAGTTCTATGGCGAAGGTGCTGCCAGCCTGACCCTGGGCGACCGCGCCACCATCTCGAACATGGCGCCTGAATATGGGGCCACCGCCGCGATGTTCAGCATCGACCCACAGACGCTGGCCTACCTGACCCTGACAGGCCGCACCGCTGAACAGGTCAAGCTGGTGGAGACCTACGCCAAGGTCGGCGGACTGTGGTCAGACACGCTCAAGGACGCTGTGTACGAGCGCGACCTGAGCTTCGATCTGTCCACCGTGGTGCGCAACATGGCGGGCCCATCGAACCCGCACGCCCGCGTCGCCACGACTGATCTCGCAAGCAAGGGCATCTCCGGCCAATGGACCATGCCCGCTGAAGGCGAAGGCACCATGCCCGATGGCGCCGTGATCATTGCTGCCATCACCAGCTGCACCAATACATCCAACCCCCGCAACGTGATTGCGGCAGCCCTGCTGGCACGCAACGCCAACAAGCTAGGCTTGACCCGCAAGCCTTGGGTGAAGTCCTCGCTGGCCCCTGGCTCGAAGGCTGTGGAGCTGTACCTGAAAGAGGCTGACCTGTTGGGCGACTTGGAGGCGATGGGCTTTGGCATCGTCGCCTTCGCCTGCACCACCTGCAACGGCATGTCGGGCGCGCTGGACCCGGTCATCCAGAAAGAGATCGTTGACCGCGACCTGTACGCCACCGCTGTGCTGTCGGGCAACCGCAACTTTGACGGCCGCATCCACCCTTATGCCAAGCAGGCCTTCTTGGCCTCGCCCCCGCTGGTTGTGGCTTATGCGATTGCGGGCACCATCCGCTTTGACATCGAGCGCGACGTGCTGGGCGTGGTCGACGGCAAAGAGATCAGGCTGAAGGACCTGTGGCCCACCGACGAAGAGATCGACGCCATCGTGAAGTCGAGCGTCAAGCCTGAGCAGTTCCGTCAAATCTACGAGCCCATGTTCGCGATTCAAGCAGACACCGGTGAGAAGGTCAGCCCACTGTATGACTGGCGCGCCCAGTCCACCTACATCCGCCGCCCGCCCTATTGGGACACGGAAGGTGTGGGCGCCTTGGCCGCCAACCCGCGCACGCTCAAGGGCATGCGTCCACTGGCCGTGCTGCCCGACAACATCACCACCGATCACCTGTCGCCATCCAACGCGATCATGATGAACAGCGCGGCCGGTGAGTACCTGCACAAGATGGGCGTGCCTGAAGAGGACTTCAACTCTTACGCCACCCACCGCGGCGACCACCTGACCGCCATGCGCGCCACGTTTGCGAACCCCACGTTGAAAAACGAAATGGTGCGCGATGCCGAAGGCAAGGTCAGAGCAGGCTCACTCGCCCGCATCGAGCCCGAAGGCAAGGTCGTGCGCATGTGGGAAGCCATGGAGACCTACCTGGACCGCAAGCAGCCGCTGATCATCGTGGCGGGCGCGGACTATGGCCAAGGCTCCTCGCGTGACTGGGCCGCCAAGGGTGTGCGTCTGGCCGGTGTCGAGGCGATTGCGGCTGAAGGCTTCGAGCGCATCCACCGCACCAACTTGATCGGCATGGGCGTGATGCCGCTGGAGTTCAAGACGGGTACCAACCGCCTGACCCTGAACATCGATGGCACGGAAACCTTTGACGTTGAAGGCGCACTCACCCCGCGCGCCACGTTGACGCTGGTCATCACTCGCCAAAACGGCGAAGTGGTGAAGGTGCCGATGACGTGTCGTCTGGATACGGCTGAAGAAGTCTCTGTGTACGAAGCGGGCGGCGTGCTGCAGCGCTTTGCGCAGGACTTTTTGGCGGAAAACTCGGCCCATGGCCAGGTAGCGTGATCATGGCATTCGCACCGCAAATCAAAGTCCCCGCCACCTACATCCGTGGTGGCACCAGCAAGGGCGTGTTCTTTCGCCTGCAAGACCTGCCTGCTCCTTGCCAAGTGCCGGGCGAGGCACGCGACAAGCTCTTGCTGCGCGTGATTGGCAGCCCCGACCCGTACGGCAAACAGATCGACGGCATGGGCGGCGCGACGTCGTCCACATCCAAGACCGTGATCTTGGCCACGTCATCCAAAGCCGACCACGACGTGGACTACCTGTTCGGTCAAGTCGCCATCGACAAGGCCTTTGTAGACTGGTCGGGCAACTGCGGCAACTTGTCTGCGGCTGTCGGCTCGTTTGCCATCTCAGCCGGTTTGATTGACGCTGTACGCATCCCCGTCAATGGCCTTTGCACCGTGCGCATTTGGCAAGCCAACATCGGCAAAACCATCATCGCCCACGTGCCCATCACCAACAGTGAAGTGCAAGAAACCGGCGATTTTGAAACCGACGGAGTGACCTTCCCCGCAGCCGAGGTGCAGCTTGAATTCCTCGATCCGGCGGATGAAGGCGAAGATGGCGCAGGCGGCTCCATGTTCCCCACCGGCAACTTGGTCGATGACTTGGACGTACCCGGCGTGGGCACATTCAAGGCCACGATGATCAATGCGGGCATCCCAACGATTTTCGTGAATGCCGCCGACTTGGGCTACACCGGCACCGAGTTGCAAGACGCCATCAACGGTGACGCGGCTGCTTTGGCCAAGTTCGAGACCATCCGTGCCTATGGCGCACTGCGCATGGGCTTGATCAAGGATGTGAGCGAGGCCGCCAAACGCCAACACACCCCCAAGGTCGCCTTTGTGGCCCCGCCTGCCGAGTACGTGTCGTCCAGCGGCAAAACTGTAAGCACGGGCGACGTGGACCTGCTGGTGCGCGCCTTGTCAATGGGCAAACTGCACCACGCCATGATGGGCACAGCGGCCGTGGCCATTGGCACCGCCGCCGCCGTACCAGGCACGCTGGTGAACCTGGCTGCGGGTGGCAGCGCGCGCACGGCAGTGCGCTTTGGCCACCCTTCAGGCACGCTGCGTGTGGGGGCTGAAGCAGCCCAAGTCAACGGCGAATGGACAGTTAAAAAAGCCATCATGAGCCGCAGCGCCCGCGTGCTGATGGAAGGCTGGGTACGCGTGCCGGGCTGAGCGTCATCCGCCCCCCCAACAAGGGGGGTGACGTGAATGGGGATGGACTAATGGAGAAAGGCCCTTGATGATTCGGATGCAATCCAATTAATCCAACATCCAGGAGCCCACCCATGAATAAGAAATTAACCCCCATCTGCCACGCCTTGGCTTTGGCCTTATGCGCGACCTTGACAGCCCCTAGCGCCCATGCCGGTGACCTGATCAGCAGTGCCACGGCCAGCATCACCAACCTGCGCTACCGCCTGATCGACCTTGATCTGACCGACGGCATCACCCCGGGTTTGAGCATCAATGGGGGTGCTTGGATTGCTGCGTTATACGGCACAGGTTCAGACGGCGCACAGCTCAGCGGAACCGGGAGCTACACATCAGGTGTGCAGCCATTTAGCAACGATGCGGCTGTTGTGACATCACTGGCTGACGGGGCAACAAGCACCACCATTGGCGGCTCAGAACTTACTGCCAGATCGTCGCTTTACCAAAGCAATCTGGATAAGGTGAGCACAGAATCCAGTAACTCATACTCCTATCAAGGCGTGCAGAACGGTGTTTGGGGCACCGTTTATCAGAATTATCAAAACACCAATGACGTGACATCAGCCTCAAGGAGCGCCCTGATCGGAGAAGGGCGCTCAAACCCAGCTTTTACGCTTCAGGTCACAGCGCATACCTTGTTGGTTGTGGAAGGCACATTCAACAGCTCGTTGTATCTAGACCGCAGCAGCCTGGTTGACTCGACCATTCTTGAAAACAGCACGACACTGCATCAAGTGAATATAGAACACCTCGGCTATGGTCACGCTTGGTCGAGCATGAATGTCGCTTTGACGGACAACGAGACAGCTTTTAATGGCGACGGGCTCAACGGAACGGTATCTATGGCAAATTGGGAACACGGACTTGCGTCTACCGAGTCCGGTTTTGGCGAAGATACAACCGCATTGACCAAAACAGAAGCAGCCAGCAAGGACTGGTCAACCCACGTTGCCAACTTAGGCAACGACACGAAAACCATGTTTATGCTGGTCGGGATGGACGCCTACACTAACTACGACCTCCGGCACAACATAACGATCAACGACACCACTTTCACGCCTGACGCTGGCGGCACAATCAACCTGCCTGAACCCGGCACCTACGCCCTCATGGGCTTAGGCTTGGTCGGCATGTCCTTGGTGCGCCGCCGTCAAGCGGCCTGATAGTTTGCCCAGACAACGGCGCCCGTTGCATATTGAAGCAACGGGCGCCGTTTTTTGATGGCAAGATCGCGTCTCGATCAACAGCCGCCATAGAGTCACCACCATGAGCCCATCTGCCAACGCTTGCCAGCAACGCTACCAACGCATCCGCACCTTGGCCTTGTCGGCTGGCATGGTGTTGGGCATGTTTGCGGCCACGCTGGGCCCACAATTGGCACACGCCACGGTTGTCAGCCCAGCCAAAGCAAGCAAAACCAGACTGGCTGACAAATTAGCCAAGCTGCCCGCCGCCACCATCGAGCAATTGCAAGCGGCTGAGCGCGTGTTGATCGGCCGCTACCAGTGTGAATTCGGCAAACTGGCTGCCATCGACCGCAACGACACCAACGAGGGCTACTTCAACCTGAAGTTAGGCAAGCAGTCTTGGGTGATGAAGCCCGTGCAATCCAGCACCGGCGCCATCCGCCTTGAAGACGTCAAAGGTGTCACCCTGCTGATTCAAATTTTGACCAAATCCATGGTGATGGACGTCAAAGCCGGCCACCGGATCCTTGATGGCTGCGTGCATGAAGTCCAACGTGCCGCAGAGGCTGACTTGGCACTGCACCCAAGGCAGTCGGTATTGAGCGCGCCGGTAGCCCCGGAATAAGGGCATAAAACGGCCCGATGGGGGTCAGCAAGCAGCCAAGGCGCCCTCAAACAGGGCGCTTTTTTTGGCCTGTGCGTGCGCGGTTGCGCGATAATCCACAGTTGCACGGAAATTGCATTTCCCTTTGCTCAATCCACATCAGGTGATCACCATGTTGCAAGCCTATCGCCAACACATTGCCGAGCGCGCCGCGCTGGGTATCCCTCCTTTGCCTCTGACGGCCCAACAAACGGGTGAAGTCATCGAGCTGCTCAAGAACCCACCTGCTGGCGAAGAAGCCACGCTGGTTGAGTTGATCATTCACCGCGTGCCCGCTGGTGTTGATGCCGCTGCCAAGGTCAAGGCATCGTACTTAGCGGCGCTGGCCCACGGCACTGAAAAGTGCAAATTGATCAGCCGCGAAAAGGCCACTGAGTTGCTGGGCACCATGCTCGGCGGCTACAACATCCACCCGATGGTGGAACTGCTGGACGACGCCACCGTAGGCGGCATCGCTGCTGAAGGCCTGAAAAAGACCTTGTTGATGTTTGACGCCTTCCATGACGTCAAAGAAAAAGCCGACAAGGGCAATGCCCACGCCAAGGGCGTGCTGCAAAGCTGGGCCGATGCCGAGTGGTTCACGTCACGTCCTGAAGTGCCTGCCAGCATCACTGTCAGCATCCTCAAGGTGACGGGCGAGACCAACACCGACGACCTGTCACCAGCGCCTGACGCTTGGAGCCGCCCTGACATCCCGCTGCACGCTTTGGCCATGCTGAAGAACAAGCGCGACGGCATCACGCCTGAAGAAGACGGCAAGCGCGGCCCAGTCGAGTTCATCGAATCGCTGCGCGCCAAGGGCAACTTGGTCGCCTACGTCGGTGACGTGGTCGGTACCGGTTCGTCACGCAAGTCAGCCACCAACAGCGTGCTGTGGTTCACTGGCGAAGACATCCCCTTCGTGCCTAACAAGCGTTTCGGTGGCGTGTGTCTGGGCAGCAAGATTGCCCCGATTTTCTACAACACCATGGAAGATGCTGGCGCCTTGCCCATCGAACTCGACGTGTCCCAAATGGACATGGGCGACGTGGTTGAGCTGCGTCCTTACGACGGCAAAGCCCTCAAGAACGGCCAAGTCATCGCTGAGTTCAAAGTCAAGTCTGACGTGCTGTTTGACGAAGTGCGCGCCGGTGGCCGCATTCCCCTGATCATCGGCCGTGGCCTGACCGCCAAGGCGCGCGAAGCCTTGGGCCTGCCCGTCAGCACCCTGTTCCGCCTGCCGCAAAACCCTGCCGACACCAAAAAGGGCTTCTCGCTGGCCCAGAAGATGGTCGGCAAGGCTTGTGGCCTGCCTATCGTCAATGGCCAGCAAGTGGGCGTGCGCCCTGGCACGTACTGTGAGCCTAAGATGACTTCAGTCGGCTCGCAAGACACCACCGGCCCGATGACCCGTGATGAGCTGAAAGACCTGGCTTGCTTGGGTTTCAGCGCCGACTTGGTGATGCAATCGTTCTGCCACACAGCCGCTTACCCCAAGCCCGTGGACGTGAAGATGCACCACGAGTTGCCTGACTTCATCAGCACCCGTGGTGGCATCTCCCTGCGTCCAGGTGACGGTGTGATCCACAGCTGGCTGAACCGCTTGCTGACGCCTGACACCGTGGGCACGGGCGGCGACAGCCACACCCGTTTCCCTATCGGCATCAGTTTCCCAGCTGGCTCCGGCTTGGTGGCTTTCGCCGCTGCCACAGGCGTGATGCCTTTGGACATGCCTGAGTCCGTGTTGGTGCGTTTCAAGGGCAAGATGCAGCCCGGCATCACCTTGCGTGATCTGGTCAACGCCATCCCCCTGTACGCCATCAAGGCCGGTCTGCTGACCGTGGCCAAGCAAGGCAAGAAGAACATCTTCTCGGGCCGCATTTTGGAAATCGAAGGCCTGCCAGACCTGAAGGTTGAGCAAGCATTCGAGCTGTCTGATGCCTCCGCCGAGCGTTCTGCCGCTGGTTGCACCGTGCACCTGAACAAAGAGCCGATCGCCGAGTACATCAACAGCAACATCACGCTGATGAAGAACATGATCGCCAATGGCTACGAAGATGCACGCACGCTGCAACGCCGTATCGCCGCCCAAGAAGCTTGGTTGGCTGATCAACAGTTGATGAAGGGCGATGCCGATGCCGACTACGCTGCCGTGATCGAGATCGACTTGGCCGACATCCATGAGCCTATCTTAGCCTGCCCTAACGATCCCGATGATGTGAAGACCTTGGCCGACGTGGCTGGCGCCAAGATCGACGAAGTGTTCATCGGTTCTTGCATGACCAACATCGGTCACTTCCGCGCGGCATCCAAGCTGCTTGAAGGCAAACGCGACATCCCCGTCAAGCTGTGGGTCGCCCCTCCGACCAAGATGGATGCGCAACAGTTGAGCGAAGAAGGCCACTATGGCGTTCTGGGCACTGCTGGCGCCCGCATGGAAATGCCAGGCTGCTCGCTGTGCATGGGCAACCAAGCGCAAGTCAAGGAAGGCGCGACCGTGTTCTCAACCAGCACGCGCAACTTCCCGAACCGTTTGGGCAAAAACTCGAACGTGTACTTGGGTTCGGCTGAAATGGCCGCCATCTGCTCACGCTTGGGTCGCATCCCGACCAAGGCTGAGTACATGGATGGCGTGAGCATCTTGGACGCATCCAGCACGCAGATCTACAAATACCTGAACTTTGACCAGATCACGGAATACGCCGACAAGGCCAAGACTGTGACCGCCTGAACCTGACCCGGTTTAAGCAAAAAGCCCACTGGTTGATGCCAGTGGGCTTTTTTTATGACGTGATGCTCATGATTTTGGGCTTGCAGCATCCGTGAGTCGCTTGGCTTCCAAGGCGGCCCGCTTGGCGCGTGCTTGCACATCGGGTTCGGCATCCGCCAGCAAAGCCAGTTGTGTTTTCTGAGCCGTCTTCAGGTCGATTTCTTCATTGGCAACCCGCTGCGGCAAGTCGTCCAGCAAGGGTGCTGCCAGCGCTTGCCGCTTGGCCACATCGGCCGTTTTAGGCAAAGCTTCCCAACTCTCTAACTGCTTGTTGAACCGCAAAAAATTAACCAAGCGGGTAAGCTCTTTGTCTGGTGTAGCGTGCTGCTGCGCGAGGCTTGTCAGCATGCTCCACTCCAGCTCGGACACGAACGAGGGGCGCGAAGTGATGGGGCCCTTCATCGGCGGCAAACCGGGTTGACGGTCAAGCTCTCTGGCCGCTTCAGCTTGTTTGAACTGCATATCCTGCTCACTGGCCTGCATGGTTTGCGGTATGGCTTGAGCCAACTGAGCAGGCACGATGGCCTTACTGACCTCTTGAGCCTGCAGCCGCGTTGCACCGCCGCCGTCTGAACGCCAAATCAGCGCAGCCGCTACCGCCGTGGCCAGCCCCAATAGAGCAAACCATTTGCCGTTTGAGTTCGAAGAAATACGCACTGTTGACATGTTGTGTTCCTGATCTGCGTATGCCAACGCATCAAAACGCAGTTTGACTGAGCTGGCTGCGCGGTGACCCAGAGAAAAACCCGGAGTGACGCAAAGTCCCCCCGGGCTCTGCATGTGGGTCAGTACTTAACAGGTGCAGGAGGTGCCACCATGAACGAGTACGTCTGACCAGCACCTGACATCATCGACGTCAAGATAGCGGAGATGATGCAACCCTTGATCTGCGGGAAGGTCGTTGTGCCAGTGAAAACCAAGCCGCCATTGCCCAATGAGGAGATCGGGCCGTCAAAGTTCAAGGGGAAGGCGACAGGCGTGACCGTCTTGCAGGTGCCCACAGGAACGCCAGACACTGACGTGATCGTGATGTCAGCGTAGGCTGTGCCGTGAACGTGCAATTGGCCGTCGTTATCCAAGGAGGCCGTACCCGTGGTCGCGCCAACTGGTGTCACCTTCATGCCGATTTGCGAGCCGAGACCGATGATCTTGAGTGACTGCTTGAAGTCAGGCACAGACAGCTTGCCATTCAAGGTTTTGCCCGTGATGTCAGTCTCTGCAGAGAACGTCGACGTAGCAGGCAAGTACACCGTTTGCTTCAATGTTTTGAGGCCAACGGAGGCGGTCAAAGGCCAGCTCTTGAGCGAGACCACGAAGTTGCCGCCGCCCTTGTTGGCTGTGGTTGTAGGCTCTGCAGCTGTGTTGGCACAAGTGCTTTGTGCCGCCTTGCCAGCAAAGCGGTCACCCAACCACGACAGCACGTTCGGTGCGGCCTGGAACTGCGTCACGATGTGCTCACTAGGATACACATCGAAGGCCACATTGGTGCCGACGCTGCAGTAGTACTTGCGCAATGCCAAGTCCTGGTTCAGCTCAATGAACTCATCAGCCTGACCATGGTATTGGTACAGCGGCACGGTGACCTTCTGCTTACCCAAACCTTGCGCCAACAAGGTGGCGTTGACCGTTTCAAGACCCAGCAAGTCATCCAGTGGCTGATCACCGATCGTGAACGAGCTCAGGCTCTTATTTTGCAAATCAAACAAGGCCGTGAACACGCACTCTGTATTCAGCTTGGCCAGTTCGGCCTTGCCTTCGTTGCTGGCGATCAGATTAATCGGAATGCCCTTAGGGTACTGCGTTGCCAAGCCCGACACAGCAGATGCCAGGAAGGACGCGCCCAAGTTCGCGTCCAGGTAGTGAGCTGTCTGGATGAAGTCAGCAGGGATGCCGCCCGCAGCGACGCCAGCCACATTGATTTCAGGTGCGTAGGCCGAGAGTTGCTCCGCAGCCCAAGCAGCTGATTGGCCGCCTTGTGAGTAACCCCAAATACCCACCTTGGCTGCACTGCTGATGCCAACGGACGGAATGCTCAAAGCGGCTTTGAAGATATCCAGCGTGGCATTGCCTTGCGATTGACCAGACATGTACGTTGACTTGGTGCCGATCAGGTAACCGGCATAGTCGCTCACCAGCACGGCATAGCCGGCTTTCAGGGCTGCATTGATGTTGGCGTTTTCATAGTCGCTGCCCTTTTCAAATTGACGCGATGGCGCGCAACCTTGAGCCAAACCATGTGTGCCGACTGCATACAAAATCACCGGGCGGGGGCCCGTGCCAGACCAAACAGCTGTTGGCACCAGTACCGTGCCAGATACGGCGTTGGCTGCGCCACGGGAGTCCGTCGACTGGTAGAGCACGTTCCACGCATGGGTCGCCGGTGCGCCTGCACCCAAGTTAGCTGCCGTCGTGCGGTACTGAATCAGGTCGCCGTGTAGGCCTGTCACGGCGGCAGGATTGGTGTAAAACGACGCGTCTGTCGGGCCAACAATCGGTGCAGCACAAGCTGACGACACGGCCAGAGCGAGGGCAGCCACAGGCATGGCAAGGATGGTTTGACGTAAGAAGGTGGGGTTCATTTGTCTTGCTCCAGATAAATAAAGGCACATTAAATTAACGATCATCGTTTAACAACAACAGATCAAGTGTGTTTCAGCGTGATCTTGGCGGTATGCCATGCGTCGCCCAATGCACCCTTCAAGTCAACACAACCCCCTGTTCTGAGTGCAAAAAGACGTGTGAAGTGGCTGGGTAGTCCCTGTCCCCCGATGTGCTTAATGCTCTCTGAGGGCCTTTTCTAAGGGTGTGGATAATTGGGCTTGCCGACCACCAACAGGATCCTGCATGCCCGACCAGATAGAGCCGAATGAACCCCTCCGTGCCTCAGCATCATCACGCTGGCGCACGTGTCTGTGGTGGCTCATGGGCAGCGTTGCCTTGGGCGGATTGGCTTTGGCAATGACTGTGCTGGTGATGTATCCCCAGTTACCCAGCACGGATGGCTTGGCCCACTACCAACCCAAACAACCCCTGCGCGTTTACACGGCTGATGGCGTGGAGATCGGTGGCTTTGGCAACGAGAAACGCCAATACCAGCACATCGACCAGATCCCCAAGCTCATGCGGGACAGCTTGCTGGCAGTCGAAGATGCGCGCTTTTATGAGCACCCTGGGATTGACGTCATTGGCGTGCTGCGTGCGGTGGTGGCCAACCTGACGGGCGGGCGAACGCAAGGCGCATCCACCATCACGCAACAAGTCGCACGCACTTTTTTGCTGACCCGCGAGAAGACGGTTAGCCGAAAGCTCAAAGAAGCCATGCTGTCTTTGAAGATCGAGCACGAGCTGAGCAAAGACCAAATCCTGTCGCTCTATATGAACCAGATTTATCTGGGGGCCCGTGCTTACGGTTTTGCCGAAGCCGCCCAAACCTACTTCGGCAAACCTTTGAGTGCGTTGTCAGCCGCCGAGTGCGCGATGTTGGCCGGTCTGCCGCAAAACCCCGCTTACGTGAACCCCATCAAAAACCCAGAGCGCGCCAAGGCCAGGCAGCTCGTCGCCTTGATGCGCATGCACGCCCGCGCCGTGATATCGGATGCGCAATATGACGCTGCCAAGACCGAGCACCTCGTGATCCGCAACCCCGGCGAGGTGGAAGTGCACGCCGAATACGTGGCCGAGATGGCCCGCCAACAGGTTTTTGCCCAGTACGGAGAGCGCGCCTACACAGCAGGTCTGAAGGTGGTCACCACCTTGCGTGCCAACGAACAGCAAGCGGCCTACAAAGCCGTGCGTAAGACCTTGATTGAGCGCGAGCTACAACAAGCATGGCGTGGGCCCGAAAGCCATGAAGACCTGGACGAGGGACTGGCAGAGACCGATCCCGCTATCTCGCAGCTGCTGGCCGAGTACAACGATGATGAAGTCCTCAAAGTCGCCATCGTGACCCACGCCTCAACGCGAAAAGTGACGGTGGTGCTGGCCTCAGGCGAAGTCATCGAGGTCAACGCCAAAGGACTGCGGCAAGCGCAATCAGGTCTGAACAACAAAGCGGCGGCCTCGCTGAGGCTAGATCGTGGCGCGGTGGTGCGTTTGATCCAGCTAGGCAAGGATTGGGCGATCACGCAGTGGCCTCAAGCCCAAGGCGCCTTGGTCGCGCTGAACCCACACGACGGTGAGGTGCATGCCTTGGTCGGCGGCTTTGATTTTCGCCAAAACCAGTTCAACCATGTGACACAGGGTTGGCGGCAACCGGGCTCCAGCTACAAACCGTTTTTGTACGCTGCAGCGATGGACAACGGTGTCATGCCTGAGACCCTCATCAACGACGCGCCCTTGAGCGATGTCGGTGACTGGGCGCCTCAGAATGCCGATGGCAGTGCGGACGGCCCGATCACCCTCGTTGAGGGTTTAGCCAAGTCCAAAAACCTGATCAGCATCCGGCTGGTGCAACTGCTGGGGCCGCAGGCCGCGCGCGAATGGACAGGGCGCTTTGGCTTTGATGTCAGCAAGCAACCCGACAACCTGACTTTGGCCCTGGGGGCTGGATCAACCACCCCAATGCAACTGGCTGGCGCGTATGGGGTGATCGCCAACGGGGGGCTGAAAGTCACCCCCGTGCTGATCAAGCGCGTGACCGATGTGGCGGGTAAAACGCTGTTCGAAGCACCTGCGCCCATCATGGACGAGACACAGCGTGTCGTGCCCGCCCGCAATACTTTCATGGCGGCGACCTTGCTGCAAGAGGTGACCCGCAGCGGCACCGCAGCGCGTGCGCAATCACAGCTCAAGCGGCCTGATCTTTATGGCAAAACGGGCACAACCAATGATGTATTTGATGCCTGGTTTGCAGGCTTTCAGCCCAATTTGGTTGCCGTGGTTTGGCTGGGCTATGACACCCCACGCACCTTGGGTAGCCACAGCTCTGGGGCATCCCTTGCGCTGCCGACTTGGATCCAATTCATGTCAACCGCGCTGGCGTCTGAGCCCGTTCAGGAGCTGAGCCCGCCATCTGAGGGCTTGGTGCAATTGGCATCAGGGTGGCGTTACGCTGAGTGGGCCGATGGTGGCTTCATCCCCTCCTTGGGGCTGGATGACCAAGCCATCAACCGCACCTTGATCCCTGTGCCGCCAGAGCCCTCTCTGCCGCCTCCGGGATCACCTTGAGCGCATCAAAAAAAGTCGATCTCTGCCTTGGCTGAAACCTCGCCCAAATGGCCCTTGCTGACCAGTTGATCGTGTGATTTAACCTGATTGCGGCCATGTTGTTTGACCCAATAGACGGCTTGATCTGCACGGTCAAAGGCATCGGTCGGCGTGTCATCCTCACAGACACGGGTAAAGCCCGTGCTCACGGTGATGCTGCCGATTTGTGGGAACGCAAAGCGCTCGACTTCCGTGCGCAAGCGCTCAAATGCCCCGACCGCATCGGCCTCACTGGCCGAGCGCATCAGCACCACAAACTCTTCGCCCCCAAAGCGGTAGATCAGGTCATTGAAGCGGAACGTCTCGCGCATCAACCGTGACAACAACAGCAACACCTCATCGCCAATCAGGTGTCCAAAATTGTCGTTCACGCGCTTGAAGTGATCGATGTCGATGACGGCCAGCCAACCAGATAAGTCGGCATCCTGCGCACGCCGGCTATCGCCTAGCTGTGCCTCGGCTGTGCGCTGATGGGCCGTCCGTGCAAAAGCCTCATCGAAAGTTTTGCGGTTAAGCAAGCCCGTCAAGGCATCACTTTCGTTCTCCTCAAGTAGACCACTCAGGTTCCGGTAAAAGCGCGACATGCTGACCAATACACGGCGGTGATCGGCGGTCAAGGGAGCGTCGGTGATCACCTCAATGACACCTACCACTTCTTGACCTGCGCTCAAGGGATACAAACTGGTGTAGGTCGATGTTTGCAGTTCAATGTGCACACCTGTGCGCAAGCACCGTTCGTGCTCGGGCATGGCCGCCAGCAAAGGCAGGCCATCAAAATCCACGGCGGCCAAATCCACATGTCCCTGATCCCGACCCTGCGTGAGGGTGGCACCGGTCAGCCAGCGCGCCTGATCGCCCTCACCCACGCTGCGGTAAATCGCCACGTATTGGGGTTGAATCAGCTCGCTCACGAACTGCGCCAAGGACACGTCCAGCACCTCGCGATTGCGCAGGCCGCTCATGGTGGCGAAATCTTCGATCAACTTGCTCATGTTCTTGCTTGCATCATGCTACGGCACCACGAATCCACTTCAGCATTTCGGCCGACACCGGCATTTCTTAAATGGAAAAAGTGGCAATCAGCCATGCGCGACAATACCGATCCCCTATTGAATGCACGATTGAGCACGTCATGGCATTGACTTCAGATGAAAGACGCTTGGCGCAAGCCAGTTTGGTGGCCGTTTGGGTAGGCACAGCCCTGGCCAGTGTGCTGCAAGCAGACGGACTGACACGATCCTTGCTCAGCACAGGCGGCAAAGTGCCCGAGTCCCTTTACGGGCTGATCATCTGGGGTATATCGGCCATCAACTTGACGCTGGGCTTGTGGATGGCGATCAAACCCGGTCGCACCATTTACCTGTGCGCCATGGGCATGACGCTGAGCATGACTGCCATCGCCACTTGGATCGACCCGGCCCTGTGGCTGCACCCGATGGGCCCACTGAGCAAAGACCTGCCGATCATGGCCCTGCTGTGGATCTTGGCCAAGGACTAGGCCTGCGGTAGATCCAGTACAGTGAGGTACAAGCGCAAGTCAAACTCGTACTGGTGGTAGTTGGGCTCCATGTGCATGCACAGCTGATAGAAGGGCTTGTCATGGGCCTTCTCCTTCAGGTGTGCCAGCTCGTGCACCACGATCATGCGCAAGAACGCCGCTGGCGCCTCTTTGAATAAGCTGGCTACGCGGATCTCGCGCTTGGCTTTGAGCTTGCCGCCTTGTACGCGTGACACCGCTGTGTGTGTGCCCAGCGCATGCGTGATCACTTTGAGCTTGGCGTCATACGCGACCTTGTTGATCTGGTCGGCGTTGCGCATGTAGCGGCTCTTTAACTCACCGACGTAGTCGTACAAAGCTTTGTCGGTGCGAACCTCATGCTGATCCGGGTAGCGCTGCGCCAACACCTCGGCCAGCTTGCCTTGGTCGATCAGGCCTTGGACTTGGGCCAGCAAGTTCGGTGGGTAGCCACCCAGGTATTTCAGCGGTGGCACAGCACGGTGATCAGGGTGCGATTTGTTCGGCATAGTCGTACAGGGCGCCCAAGATATCCTGCGCACGTTCGTCCTCATCGTTGAGTTGCTCGCTCAGCGCATCAATGCGCTCGAAGAAGGCCGCCACAGACAAGCCCCCACCTGATCCTTCGTGCAAACGGGCCACGCGCAAATCGTGCCAGCGTGTTTGCTCAGGCGGACTCAGGGTGTCGGGGTAGTTGCGTGCGCGGTAGCGAAACAGCAGCTCGTCAAGGCGCTCATCGGCAAAGCCGGGATCGCGGTCGGCCAGCTTCTCTGGTGCCAGCGTTTTAAGGCGCTGCAACACGCGGCGGTCTTCGTTGCCGATGAAGCCCCCATACAAATCCTCATCCACGTCCACGTTGACACGGTCATCAGGGCGCGCGTAGACCTCGGCCCAAATGCCGTCCATGCTGGGACTGCGCGCGGCGGCGGCCTCGGCATAGGTCATGGCTTGCGCCACGTTCAAGCCCCACTTTTGAATCAACTCAGGCGAGAGGATTTTCAAGTTGCCGATCACGATGGGCGACTTGTTGATATGCACACTTTTAACCGGTAGACGCACGGCACCTTCAGGCAAATCGGCTGTCTTGGTGAACATGCGCAGGCGAATGTCATCGGCGCTCAGGCCAAACAACTCGGCTGGGTCATGTGCCAAGTCCCACACCAAAATTTCGTTCTTGTTTCTGGGGTGCTGCGCCAAGGGCCAGACCAAGGCCATGCAACCGCGCTCATGGCCAAACATGCCTGATATGTGCAAAAAGGGGCGCCAATCAGAGCGTGGTCGATCCAAACCTGACTCGGCCAAGACCGCGTCTTTTTTGCGCAGCTTCAGGCAAAAATCCCACAGCTTGGGCTGGGCTTGTTTGATAAGCCGGGCCAGACCGATGGTGGCACGCACGTCAGACAAGGCATCGTGCGCCGCCTCATGGTTCAAGCCATTGGCCGCGGTGAGGTGCTCCAGTTTGAAGGAGGGGCGACCGTCGTCATGCTGGGGCCACTGGATACCTTCGGGGCGCAAGGCCCAAGTGCAGCGCACCACATCGAGCAAATCCCAGCGGCCACAGCCGTTTTGCCATTCCCGCGCATAAGGGTCGATCAGGTTGCGCCAGAACAGATGGCGCGTGACCTCATCATCAAAGCGAATCGAGTTGTAGCCGACACCGACGGTGTGGGGCGTAGCCAGCTCACGCTCGATGACATCTGCAAACACGTGCTCAGGCACCCCACGCTCCAAACAGGTTTGGGGCAAGATGCCAGTCAACAGGCAGGCCTCAGGGTCGGGCAGGTTGTCAGGCGCAGGCTGGCAGTACTGCATCAACGGCGGGGCGATCTCATTGAGATCCGCGTCGGTGCGCACACCGGCAAACTGGGATGGGCGATCACGCCGTGCCAGCTTGCCGAAGGTTTCGTAGTCGTGCCAGTAAAAAGTGAAATTGCTCATGCTCGGCACGATAACCGAGCATGGCTCAAATCACACCCCCAATGAATGGGGTTGACGCGATTAACGCTTGCGCAAGACCAAACTGCCGACAGAGTAGCCCGCGCCAAACGAGCAGATGACACCCACATCACCCTTGACCAGATCGGCGCGGTGAAGGTGGAACGCGATGACCGAGCCGGCTGAGGCCGTGTTGGCGTATTCATCCAAAATCAGCGGCGCGACGTCTTGCGTCACTTCAGCGGCGATCAGCTTTTTGATGACCAGCTGGTTCATCGACTTGTTCGCTTGGTGCAACCAATAGCGGCGCACATTCGTGGGCTCCAGCTTGATGCTGGCCAGTTGACCTTCGATGTGCGCAGCAGCAATAGGCACGACCTCTTTGAAGACCTTGCGGCCTTCTTGGCGGAAGGTTTTATCGCGTGCCAGCGGATCGCTGTCCTCACTGCGGTTCAGGAAACCAAAGTTATTGCGGATGTTGTTAGAGAACTGCGTGGCCAGTTGCGTGGACAGCACCTCCCATTGATCCGCCGCCGTGGCGGTGTCTGCACGCTCAACGATGGTGGCCGTACACACATCACCAAAGATGAAGTGGCAGTCACGATCTGTCCAAGCTTGGTGGCCTGAGGTGATTTCAGGGTTGACCACCAACACGCACTTGGCTGAGCCTGAACGAACAGCGTTAACCGCTTGCTCAAGTGCGAAGGTGGCGGCAGAGCAGGCCACGTTCATGTCAAAGCCATAACCGCGCGCGCCAATGGCTTGCTGGATTTCGATGGCCATGGCCGGGTAGGCGCGCTGCATATTGGCAGACGAGCAAATCACCGCATCAATGTCTTCGCCTTTTTTGCCGGCTTGCGCCATGGCTTTTTTGGCAGCGTCCACGGCGATCTCGGCCATCAATGACAACTGATCGTCTGCGCGCTCGACAAAACGCGGGTACATGCGGGACGGGTCCAGCACGCCTTCCTTGTCAATCACATAACGCTGCTTGATGCCAGACGCTTTTTCAATGAATTCTTCGCTGGAGTAAGTCAGCGCGGTTAACGCACCGGACTCAATCTCGCTGGCGTGTTGTGTGTTGTAGCGGTCAACGTAGGCGTTGAACGATGCCACCAATTCGGCATTGGTGATGGTGTAAGGCGGCTGGTACAAACCAGTACCGCTGATGACAACTGCGCTCATGGCATCAAGGCCCTGTACGAAAAGCAGCGATTTTGCCACCAATCTGAGGCTACCGCGAGCATCAAAACGGTGAGGGGCTGCGCAAGCTAATCAGCTCACCCGAGATGGGATGAGGTAGATCCAGCTGGCTGGCGTGCAGCATCAACCTCGGGAACGATGCCTGCAAGCCCTGATCGCCATACAGCGGGTCACCCACAATCGGGTGCCCCATGGCCAACATGTGCACGCGCAACTGGTGAGAACGCCCGGTGATGGGCTCTAAAGCCACACGTGTCTGTCCTGCCTGTCCGTCACCGATCGTCACCCGATCCTGCACCTGATAGCGTGTGCGTGAAGGCTTGCCGCGCTCATGGCACACCATCTGCATCGGTCGATTTGGCCAATCGGTGATCAATGGCAAATTGACCTCGCCCTCATCGCATGACAGCACACCATGCAGCAAAGCGACGTAACGCTTGTCCACCCGCCTGTCTTGGAAAGAGGTACTGAGCACCCTTTGCATGACCGGGCCGCGCGCCAACACCAACAGGCCCGAGGTGGCCATGTCCAGACGGTGCACGGTCAAAGCATCAGCGTAACGCTGGCACACCCGGCTGATCATGCAATCTTGGCGCCCCTCACCCCGACCCGGCACAGACAGCAAGCTAGGCGGTTTGCATACCACCACCATGGCCTCATCAAGGTAGACCACATCCAAACCCACGTCTGGCGGCGGCGCGTAAACCACGTCGGGTGTCGCAGATGGGGGTTGCGGACGTGCTGTCATCACCGTTGTGGGCGTGCCGCATAGCGCCGCGCCAGCGCCGCGCAGACGAACAACTGCAACTGGTGATAAAGCATGATCGGCAAAATCAACACGCCCATCGATGGGTTGCCACCGAAGAGCAACTTGGCCATCGGCATGCCCGAAGCCAAGGTCTTTTTAGAGCCGCAAAAAACAGCCACGATCTCATCTGCAGGATCAAAACCCATCGCCTTCGCCGCCCAGCGTGTCAACCACAGCATAGGAGCCAAAAACAGCACCACGCCCACAGCAGCCTGAGCCAACAGCACTGGCCCGTGTCGTGTCCACAAGCCATCGGCCACGGAGTCACTGAAAGCCGACCACACCAACAGCACGATCACCGCACGGTCAAACCCCGTGGTGACAGGCTTGATGCGCGTGAACCATGCCAATAACCAAGGCCGCATCAAGTACCCCGCCACGAAGGGCAGCAACAGCATTTGGGCCACCTTGGTCATGGTGTGTGCCACATCCAGTTGATGCCCCTGCCCGCTCATGACCATGCTGACCAGCAAGGGCGTCAAAAACACACCCAACAGGGTCGACAGGGTGGCGTTCAATACCGCTGCCGCCACATGCCCCCGCGCCAAGGCTGTCATGGCCACCGAAGATGACACCGTTGAGGGCAGCACCGCCAAATAGAAAAACCCCATCGATAGATCTGCGGGCACCCACTGGCCCAACAACATATACAACAGCACCCACCACAAGGGGAACAGCACGTAGGTGCTGAGCTGTACCAACAAATGCAATCGCCACTGCGCGGCCCCAGCCTTGAGCTTGTCCACCGACAGACTCATGCCATGCATGAAAAACAGCAGGAACACGCCCACATTGGTCACCACGCCCAGGTGCAAAACACCGTCACTGCGGCCCCATTGCGGCGCCACCGAGGCCAGCAAAACGGCCCCAATCATCGACATCAAAAAACCATCTATGACACCCTGCTGCTTGTTCAATGTCGCCCTCACACCTGTCGATCCTGACTGCGTGGCCTCGCCACCGAATGCGTATTGTCCACGCACGGGGCTTGCTGCCACAATCCAAATTCACCACGCCCCTGATCACAGAGAAAGATCGCCCCATGGCCGAGCCATTCAAGAACCTGATCAACCCAGAGATCGCTCGCCAAATTGGCCATCACCTGCAACAAGCGTGGCCCGCATTCGACCGTGCACACTTTGAGCAACGGGCACTCGCTGGACTCGATGCCCTGGAGTTGAAGGCCCGTGTGCTGCACATCTGCGCAGCCTTAGAGCACACGCTGCCTGCTGACTTCCATGCGGCAGCAGACATCTTGCAAGCCAGCCTCAAGCGCGTGCCGCCGCCACAAGCCAGTCATGACCCAGACAAAGAACTGGGCGCCATGACAACCGATGACACCGGCTTGGCGGGCTGGGCCTTGTGGGCCTTTGGTGAATACGTGGCCAAGCGTGGCATAGCGCATCCGGAGCGCGCGCTCACCGCCCTGCATGCCATCACACAGCGCTTCACCGCCGAATTTGCGATACGGCCCTTTATCGTGCAGCACCCGGATCTGACGCTGGCCACTTTGTCCCAGTGGGTGGATGACCCCAGTGCCCATGTGCGCCGACTGGTCAGCGAAGGCAGCCGGCCACGCTTGCCATGGGGCCTGCGGCTACAGGCCTTGGTTGTAGATCCCTGCCCCACCCTGCCGCTGCTGCTCAGACTCCAAGATGACACCAGCGAGTACGTGCGACGCAGCGTGGCCAACCACCTCAACGACATCGCCAAAGATCACCCGAGCATCATCGTCGACTGGCTAAAAACCCACCTGCCCGCAGCCCCCCAGCCGCGACGCAAGCTGCTGCGCCACGCCTGCCGCACGCTGATCAAAGATGCGCATGCCGACGTGCTTACCGCGTGGGGCTTGGGAGAGCCATTCGATGGGCAACTGTCACTGCAACTGGATACAAAGAAGGTGTCGATAGGCGGTGTGCTGCAGCTGCAAGTCACGCTCACATCACGCAGCACCCACGCGCAAACGCTGGAGCTGGACTACCGCGTCCACCACGTCAAAGCCAATGGCCAGACCTCACCCAAAATCTTCAAGGGCAAACGCCTGACCTTGGCCGCGGGTGAGCAACACATCTGGCGCAAGCAACACGCACTCAAACCCGTGTCCACGCGCCGCTACTACCCAGGCGGCCATCAAATCGACATCCAAGTCAATGGCCAAACCTTGGCCAGCACCACCTTTGAGTTGCTGCCTTAGCCTGCAAGCCGGCCGGCCAGTGTCAGCGGGTCAAAACCAACGCTCACCACCTTGCCATCCTTTTCAATCACGGGGCGCTTGATCACGCTGGCATTGGCCAGCATCAAGGCCTTGGCGCTGGGGGCATCCACCACCGAGGCCTTGGCTGTGTCATCGAGCTTGCGCCAAGTCGTGCCCTTGCGGTTGACCAACACATCCCAGCCCACAGAGGCGATCCAGTCATCCAACCTGTCGGCAGGCACACCTTGCTTTTTGTAATCATAGAAGGTGTAAGCCACGCCTTGGGCCTCCAACCAATCACGTGCCAATTTCACCGTGCTGCAATTGGGAATGCCATAGACCAATGTGCTCATTGCTTGTGACTCCTGTTGATTCAGGCCTAAATGTGGCACAACCAGAGCAAATCCATATTCTTGACAAGATTTTCCTGTGATTGCCACAACTGAGCACCGCATTGGTTAGCATCTCATCCATGACGAACGCCGACCCCCTTGAACTCGCCAAATTCAGTGACCTCGCCCACAAATGGTGGGATCCCGAGAGCGAATTTCGCCCACTGCACCAAATCAACCCCCTGCGCCTAGACTGGATCGACCAGTTGGCTGCCATCAAAGGCAAACAAGTCGTGGATGTCGGCTGTGGCGGCGGCATCTTGGCTGAATCCATGGCCCGACGCGGCGCCCATGTGCTTGGGGTGGATTTGGCTGATAAACCGCTCAAAGTGGCGCAATTGCACGCCATGGAAGCCGGCGTCGCCAATCTTGAATACCGCAGCATCGCCGCTGAAGCCTTGGCCGACGAGCAAGCCGGTCAGTTCGACGTGGTCACGTGCATGGAAATGCTCGAACACGTCCCGGACCCTGCGTCAGTCGTGCGCGCGTGTGCCAAGATGGCCAAGCCCGGAGGCTGGCTCTTTTTCTCAACCATCAACCGCAACCCCAAAGCCTACCTGTTTGCCATCGTCGGGGCAGAGTACATGCTCAAGCTGCTGCCAAAAGGCACGCACGAGTTCGCACGCTTCATCCGCCCCGCCGAACTGGCACGGTGGGTGCGCGAGGCTGGCCTCGACACCGTGCAATACAAGGGCCTAGAGTACAACCCGATCACACGCCAATACTGGCTGTCAGGCGATACCAGCGTGAACTACATGGTGGCCTGCCGCAAGCCCCTGGCCGCGTGATGACGCCACAACTGCCTTGGGCGCAGCACCCACAAGCCGTCTTGTTTGATCTGGATGGCACGCTGGCCGATACCGCTGGGGACTTGGCGGGTGCACTGAACCAATTGCGCATCAACCGTGGCTTGCAACCCTTGCCACTGGACATGCTCCGGCCCTATGCCTCATCTGGCGCGCGAGGCTTGATCGGCGTCGGCCTTGATATCCACCCTGGCCACGCCGAATACGAGTCACTGCGTGAGGGGTTTTTGGCTGCCTACACCCGTTGCTTGGCCGATACCACCGTGTTGTTTGACGGCATGGCCAAGGTGCTGGGTGCCCTTGAGGCACGAGGTGTCAAGTGGGGCGTCGTCACCAACAAGCCCCATCGATTCACTGTCCCCGTGATGGCAGGATTGGGCCTGATGGCGCGCTCAGCGGTGGTGATCAGTGGCGACAGCACAGCACACGCCAAACCGCATCCCCTGCCCTTGCTGACAGCATGCGAGCAAATGGGCATGGCACCTGACACGGTGCTGTATGTGGGCGACGACCTGCGTGACATCCAAGCCGCGCAAGCCGCCAACATGCCCAGTGCAGCCGCACGTTGGGGCTACATCGGCCACAACGGCGACATCACCGATTGGCAGGCCGATATCGTAATCGACCAGCCTCAGGACCTGCTCGCGCTGCTGACCTCTTGATCAGCGCGCACACAGTCAAGCAGAGCGGCCGTAGTTATCCTGGAAGCGAACGATGTCATCCTCGCCCAAGTAACTGCCTGACTGCACCTCAATGATCTCCAAGGGAATCGTGCCCGGATTAACCAAACGGTGCACGGTGCCCAATGGGATGTAGGTGGACTGGTTCTCAGACAGCAGCAGCACCTTGTCGCCATTGGTGACCTCGGCTGTGCCGCTGACCACGATCCAATGCTCGGCACGGTGATGGTGCATCTGCAAGCTCAGTGAGGCCTTGGGGTTCACCAAGATGCGCTTAACTTGGAAGCGCGGGCCCGAATCGATCGAGTCATACCAGCCCCACGGGCGATGCACACGGCGGTGCAAAGTGCCCTCAGTGCGGCCCATGCTGGCCAATTTGGAGACGATCTTCTTCACGTCTTGGCTGCTGTTGCGGTCGGCCACCAAAACCGCGTCAGGCGTTTCGACCACGACGATGTTTTCCAAGCCCACAGCGGCCACCA
Source organism: Aquabacterium sp. (assembly GCA_030654395.1). Lineage (GTDB taxonomy): Bacteria > Pseudomonadota > Gammaproteobacteria > Burkholderiales > Burkholderiaceae_C > Aquabacterium. The sequence continues at coordinate 178,327 of JAURXM010000132.1, read as the reverse complement.
AACGGCTTGTGGAATGCACCAAGGTGTTGGTGCTGCTCTGGAACAAGGCGTCGCCCTGTGCGGCATTGCCATTTTCATCTTGGGCACTGATCTGCCAAACGGCATCCCACGCACCCAAATCAGACCACCCTGCATCCAGCGGCACCATGCGCACAACAAAACCACAATCTGGCTTGGCTGGCACCTGCTCCAGCACGGCATAGTCCACGGACTCAGAAGGCACCAATGCAAACTCAGCCTTGCCGGGGCGCACAAACTGGGCATCGGTGCTGCGCACGGCGAACGAATCGCTGGTCGCTTTGGCGATGTCCGGACGGAAATGCGCCAGCGCCGCCAACCAGCGTGATGCCTTCATGACGAACATGCCGCCATTCCAGAAGTACGAGCCATCCGCCACGTAAGCCTTGGCGGTATCCACATCGGGCTTTTCAACAAAAGCGCTGACGCTGCGCACGCCTTGCGCATCCGCTGAGCCGGTGCGAATGTAGCCAAAACCTGTTTCAGGGCGATCAGCCGTGATGCCCAGAATGACGATGTCACCGTTGGCAGCAGCACGAACGGCTTTTTGCAAAGCAAGTGTGTAAGCGGCCTCGTCGGTCACGGTTTGATCAGCTGGGGTGACAACCAAAATAGGGTCATCGCCATTGGCCGTGGCTTGCAAAGCGGCCAGCGTCACGGCTGGTGCAGTATTGCGACCGATCGGCTCCAGCATCAAAGAGGATGGCTCGCCTTTGAGTTCACGCAGCTGGTCGAGCACCAAGAAGCGGTGCTCTTCGTTGCCGACCACGCAAGGGTTAGACACCTCAATATCGTCAGCACCCAAGGCCTGCAGGCGCAAGTGGGCTTGCTGAAACAGACTTTGATTGCCCTGCAGCACCAAAAACTGCTTGGGGTACAAGGCGCGGGACAAAGGCCACAAGCGGGTGCCGGAGCCACCAGCCATGATCACGGGGAGCAGGGTATGTTTCATAGGTCAAACCATAGCAAAATTCAGGCAAAAATGATGGGGATACACCACATCAGCCCTCAAAACCATTCGGATTGGTGGACTGCCAACGCCAAGAGTCCACACACATTTGATCCAAGCTACGCAAGGCCTTCCAGCCCATTGCCCTCAAAGCATGACCTGGGTCCGCGTAACAAGCGGCCACATCACCTGGTCGGCGCGGTGCAAACACCACCGGAATGTCCCGTCCAGAGGCCTTGCCGTAGGCCCGCGCCAAATCAAGCACGCTGTAACCTTGCCCTGTGCCCAAGTTCACCGTCAAGGACTGCTGCTTATCAAACAGATAACGCAGCGCCGCGACGTGGCCCTCAGCCAGATCACAGACATGGATGTAATCGCGTACGCCCGTGCCATCAGGGGTGTCGTAATCATTACCGAACACATTCAAGTGCGCACGCTTGCCCACTGCCACCTGTGCCACATAGGGCATAAGGTTATTGGGCACGCCGCGTGGGTCTTCACCGATCAAACCACTTTGGTGTGCGCCAACCGGGTTGAAATAACGCAGGTAGGCGGTATGCCAGCGTGCATCGCAGCGCCCCAGTTCGCGCAACATCTCTTCACCCAGCAACTTGGTTTGGCCGTAGGGGTTGGTCACGCGCAAAGGCGCATCTTCGGTGATCGGTAAAGTTTCAGGGTCACCGTACACCGTGGCGGATGAACTGAACACCAAGTCAAATACACCATGGCGCTGCATGGCCTGACAAACCGCCAGCAAGCCGCCCAAGTTGTTTTCAAAATAATCTAAGGGGCGCTCGATGGACTCACCCACCGCTTTCAAAGCCGCAAAATGAACCACCGCTTTGATGCCACCGAATTGGGCTTGGGCGACTTCAAAGCAACGGTCTAGAGCTGACTGATCCCGCACATCACCTTGAATGAATACCGGTTTGCGCCCACCAATGGTCTCCAAGCGATCCAAAACACGGATGGAGCTGTTGACCAAACTATCGATACCCACCACATCGAACCCTGCAGTTTGCAGGGACAGCCAGGTGTGTGAAGCGATATAGCCGGTCGCGCCGGTTAACAAGATGCAAGCCACTGGGTTCAATCAATGGTGAAGTTGACGTTGCAACTTACGGAACGGCCGCTGTATTTGGGTCGAATCACGTAAATTTGATTGAACAAATTACGCCCCTCTTGCAGGGTTTGATCATATAGCGCATAGCCACACCCAGTGCGCAGAGATCGCATGATTTCATAAGTACCATCAAGGGCCAATCTACGCCCTTTACTATCACTAGTCAAATTCTTATCCAAGCCTGTGTAGTTATTATCTTGCGTATAATTAACAACAGAATATACAGCACTCAAATAAATCTTAGAAGTCAATCTCAACTGCGTAGACAACGCCACACTCGTACTGACCGTATCAGCCAAATTTAAAACATCAGCTCCTTCATAATTAAAACCGGTCTTCTGCCTATCCGAACCGGTGGTGCGATTAACTGTTAAACCATAATTTAACAACCCAGATGGCGTATAGCGCCAAGCCAACTCACCACCAAACCCTTTTGAGGGCGTGTAATTTTCATTATTATAACTCGACGAACGACGGGTCAGTACCGCACTCAAATCAGTCAACCCAGTCACACGCCAATCAACCGACATGTCGATGTTTTTGTCCGTCTGAACCAAGTCGGCGCGACCGATGTACTTCGTTGACACCAACCGAGACCCCAAACCAAAGTTCAAGGCATCCGAACTGTAATAAACCGCTTTAAAACCACGAGAATCTTGATCCGCATTATTTTCAGGCTGAATAGAATACCTTGTTTTATTGGTATCCAGCGAACCAATCATCGCCCACGTACCACCATTGCCATACTGCACTGAAAAGCCAGTATCCTGATACTTTCGGATATTCTTATCAAGTCGGCCACCCAAATCGTTATTTTGAATCTGATTCAGATTTTCATCATAGATACCCGTGAGACGCACATTCCAATTTGACAGCAAACCCGAACCAAAGGCCGCATTCAGCATTTTCCCGTTGTTATCAAGCTGGGTATTATGCGCATGGCGGGCCGTCGTCAACTTTGCACCCAAATTATAGGTTTGACGCCCATAACCTTTATCAAAGCCCACTTTCGCACTCGATGTATTGACGGTTTCACCCTGGGCAACCGTGGTTTTAGAGAAGTTACTATCCCGGGCAATATCATGCGCCAGTGTCAAGCTAAAAGGCGTATTGTCTTCGCCGGCTTGCGCCAAGTTGCTAGCAAGACAGGCAAAAGCGGCCACCGCAATGGCCCGAAGGGAAATGGCAATATGGCTCACAGGCACCTCATCTGTTATCAATATGCGTTGCTATCTGAGAAAATCACCTTAACGGTGCGGATGATGATTTGCAAATCCAAACCCAGCGACCAATTACGCAGGTATTCCAAGTCGTATTCAACACGCGCTTGCATTTTCTCTATGGTTTCAGTCTCGCCTCGCAAGCCATTGACTTGAGCCCACCCGGTGATGCCTGGCCGCACTTTATGGCGAACCATATAAGCCTTGATTAAGCGGCGGTATTCTTCGTTGTGTGCCACGGCGTGTGGCCGAGGCCCCACGATGCTCATGCGCCCTTGCAACACGTTGATGAACTGAGGCAACTCATCCAAGGACGTTTTGCGAAGGATGGCGCCAAATGGGGTAATGCGCGCATCGCTTTTGGTCGCTTGCTTGACCACAGCCCCATCGTCTTCTGCGCGCATGGACCGAAATTTATAAACAATGATTTCTTCGCCATCCAAACCATTGCGGCGCTGTTTGAAAATCGCAGGCCCAGGTGAGCTCAGCTTCACACCGATGGCCGCGCCAATCAAAATCGGCGAGATCAGAACCAAAATGATGCTGGCCAAAATGATGTCGGATACGCGCTTGACCAACTCGTTGGTGCCGGTAAACGGGGTTTCACAGATACCCACCACCGGCACGCCATTCATGTCCTGAAGACGCCCTTGGATGATGCTGATACCAAAAACATCTGGCACAAAAAAGAGGGATGCTGTGGTGCCTTGCACGGCTTCGAGCAACTCCACGATGCGCGGCTGCGAACCCAGTGGCAGGGTGATGTAGACCTCATGCACGCCATGGGCATAGACGTAGTTGGCCACATCGCGCAAACCACCCAAGCGCATGCTCACAGCCTCGCTCAAGACACGGCTGTCTGTGCGGTCATCAAAATAACCAATGAACTCTGTACTTTGATCGGGGTTGCTTTGCAAAGCCCGGGCCACTTTGCCGCCCAATGGCCCTGCGCCAACCACAATGGCCCGCCTGCGCGAATTGGGCTGTGACGCCATGTGCGTGATCAACTCTTTGCCAATGAGTACTGCTATCCACTGGCACAAAGGTGTGACCACCGCCCAAGCCAGCATCACGTTGAATTCAAAAAACAGCAAGCTGTTGGTTGCATAGCCGCACAACCACAAAATCGCCAGCATGGACACCCACGAACTGACGATGTCAACCAAAGCCTCAAGGCGAGACTCGTTGAACCTGTTGCGCCCCGGGAACGTCAAAGCGAATACCAGCAGACACAAAGTCATCGACGCACGCATCACGGGCTCATCAAAATAGGCCTGTGCGCCTAAAAGAGAGCCCACGATGATGAACGGCTCTAAAAAAGCCGCGACAAACGATGCCACGGACTGCGGCGCGTTGAAAAACGTTCGGTTGTAATTTCGATTATTGAACATGTACACCAGGGGCCAACCCCAAGCCGCAGAAAAGGCCTCCGAGAGAAACCAGAAACTATTGTGACCCAAAAACAATGACAACCAAGGTCGGATTCACCCCACTACCACACGGAAACCGGGGGTGTCGGGACGCCCCTACAATCGCGGCTATGGCTTCTTACCCCTTTTCATGGATTGGTCAGCTCGCACTACCGCGACTGACCCTGCTGCTCAATCACATCGTGTCGAGCGAGCCCGTGGCCATGGCCAAGCTCCAAGCTCACCGTGGTCGGGTCATTGACATCCGATGGGTGTCGTCTTTCATCCCAGCTGCGCCTTGGCGTTTTGTCATCACGCCAGCCGGTCTTTTTGAAGCCTGTGACGCGTCGCCCACACAAGCGCCCGCGCAAAACGGCTTAACGATCACCGTTCATTTACCTGATCCCTTGACCCTGGCCAAACAGGCACTCAGCGGCAAACGCCCAGAGGTCAATATCGATGGTGATGCGGCTTTGGCTGAAGTCGCCGCGTGGATGATGAAAAACCTGCGCTGGGATGTGCAAGATGACGTCGCCCGCGTGCTAGGCACAGCACCTGCAGAGCTGCTGCGCACGGTTGGTGCCAGCATCAGCCAAGGTTTGCAGCGCTGGCGCCCTCAAGCTGGCGTCAAACCCAGCAGCCACCCAAACCAGCGTTAAAAGGCGCCACACCGATGCGCGCCCTGCTGCGACCTGTCTATATTGGCCTGATTGCCCTTCGCTACGGCCTAGACGGCTTGGTGCTGGACAGCTTTCGCAGCCCAGGCTGGAGTTTGCTGGCCCGCATCCTGTCTTTTGGGCGCAGGCTTGATGCCCCCCGTGGCCAACGCCTGCGTGAAGCGTTAGAGCGTCTGGGGCCCATTTTCATCAAATTCGGGCAAATGCTGTCGACCCGGCGCGACCTGATCCCACCCGATATTGCGGATGAGCTGGCCAGGCTGCAAGACCGCGTCCCCCCCTTCCCCAGCAACGAGTCCATCCAGCTGATTGAGAAAGCATTGGGGCGCCCCATTGCGGCTATTTTCAAGCAATTTGACGCCGACCCTATCGCCAGCGCATCGGTCGCGCAAGTGCACTTCGCTGTGCTGCACGACGGCCGAGAAGTCGCCGTGAAGGTGCTCAGGCCGGGCATGCTGGCCGCCATCGACGACGACTTGGCCTTGATGCGCACGCTGGCCCGGTGGGTGGACCGTCTGTGGGCTGACGGCAGGCGGCTGAAGCCCCGCGAGGTCGTGGCCGAGTTCGATAAATACTTGCATGACGAATTGGACTTAGTCCGAGAAGCGGCGAATGCGGCCCAGTTGCGCCGCAATATGCATGGGCTGGACCTGGTGCTGGTGCCCGAGATGATCTGGGACTACTGCACCCCCACCGTCATGGTGATGGAGCGCATGAAGGGTGTCCCGATCAGCCAGATGCAGCGCCTGCGCGAAGCCGGTGTGGACATCAAAAAACTGGCGCGTGATGGGGTCACCATCTTCTTTACCCAGGTCTTTCGTGATGGCTTTTTCCATGCAGACATGCACCCTGGCAACATTCAGGTCAGCTTAGAGCCGCGCACCTTTGGCCGCTATATCGCATTGGACTTTGGCATCATTGGTACGCTGACCAATGTCGACAAAGACTACCTCGCGCAGAATTTCGTGGCGTTTTTCCACCGCGACTATAAACGCGTGGCCGAGCTGCACATTGAAAGCGGCTGGGTGCCCGCGACCACGCGCGTAGATGAGCTAGAAGGTGCTGTGCGAACGGTGTGCGAGCCGTTCTTTGATCGACCCATCAAGGAGATCTCGCTGGGGCAGGTCTTACTCAGGCTGTTCCAGATTTCTCGCCGCTTCAACGTCGAGATCCAGCCACAGTTGGTTTTGCTGCAAAAAACACTGCTCAACGTAGAAGGACTGGGGCGCGAACTCGACCCTGACTTGGATTTGTGGAGCTCGGCCAAACCGTTTTTAGAGCGCTGGATGCACGAGCAGGTGGGCTTGCGCGGCTTGCTGCAACGCCTCAAGCATGAAGCGCCGCGCTACGCCAAACTGCTGCCCGAGTTACCCAGACTGATACACGCGAACTTGCAGCAAGGTGACAGTAGCGCCCTGCACCGTGACCTGCAAGCCATATTGCTTGAGCAACGCCGCACCAACCGAACGCTGTCGGCCTTTTTGTGGATTGCGCTGGGCTTTGTATTGGGGCTGGCGGCGGCCGAACTGATAACGCGAATCCATGGTCTTGGTCTGTTTTAATTTCAAGCATGAACACCACCTTACTCACATTTGTGATCCTGTACCTCATCGGCACGATGGGCATTGGCATTTACGCAGGCACACGCATCAAGAGCACGACTGACTTTGCGATCGCCGGACGCAGCCTGCCTTTGGCCATGGTGATCACCACCACGTTTGCAACTTGGTTCGGGGCCGAGACCGTCATGGGCATCCCGGCCAAATTCGTACAGGGCGGCTTGAATGCGGTGGTGGAAGACCCCTTTGGCGCGTCGATGTGCTTGGTGTTGGTCGGGGCATTTTTCGCCACCCGTCTGTACAAAATGAGCCTGCTGACGATCGGAGACTTCTACCGCCACCGCTTCGGTAAGGGTGTGGAGGTGCTCTGCTCGATCGCGATCATCTTGAGTTACTTGGGGTGGGTCGCAGCCCAGATCACAGCGTTAGGTTTGGTTTTTTACGTGCTCTCAGGCGGGGCGATTTCACCCGAACTGGGCATGTTCATCGGCACCACACTGGTGCTGATCTACGTGCTCATTGGTGGCATGCTGGCCGTGGCTTGGACTGACTTTATCCAGATGATTGTGCTGGTTGTGGGCCTGTCGCTGATCGCCGTGATGGCCGGCCACCAAGCCGGTGGCCCTGACAAGGTGCTGGACATGGCCCTGGCCAACGACTGGTTCACCATCCTGCCCGAGCATTCGACCAAGGGGTGGCTCGGTTTTGTGGCCGCGGCTCTGACAATGATGCTGGGCTCGATCCCTCAACAGGACGTATTTCAGCGCGTCATGGCCGCCAAGGACAGCGACACAGCGCGGCTAGGCACCATGATCGGTGGGGTCAGCTATTTGGCTTTTGCCTTCGTGCCGATGTTCATCGTGGCCGCTTCGCTGATCATCATGCCCGAAGAGACGAAGGCCTTGCTGGTCTCGGACCCGCAACAAGTCTTGCCCACCTTGATTCTGACCAAAATGCCTTTGATCGCCCAAATCTTCTTTTTCGGGGCGCTGGTCTCAGCCATCAAGTCAACCTCGTCGGCCACGCTGCTGGCGCCGTCGACCAGCTTTGTCGAGAACATCCTCAAAAACATCAAACCTGGCATGAACGACCGGCAAGTCCTGCTGGCGCTGCGGATCACGATCCTCATTTTCACTGGGCTCGTGCTGATGTACGCCATCAAAATGCGCGGCACGGCCATCTATGACATGGTGTCATCGGCCTACCAGGTCACCTTGGTCGGTGCCTTTGTGCCACTTGTTTTGGGTCTCTTTTGGTCGCGCGCCACAACGCAAGGTGCTTTGATGTCCGTCGTCTTGGGTATCGGCGTATGGGCCTTGTTCCTATTCAACACGGCATGGGGTGAGGCCTTCCCAGCTCAGTTAGCTGGGCTATTGACAGCCTTCTTGGGCATGATGGCAGGCTCACTGATGCCCCAATTTATGGCCGACCACCGAACACGACAGGCCCACATGGCCTGATTTCATCACGCCGGATCTAAAATGGCGTTTTAACGGGATCACCCGAGGTTTTTCAACATGCCGATTTACGCCTACCGCTGCGAGTCCTGCGGTCACGCCAAGGATGTGCTACAAAAAATGTCAGACCCGCTCCTGACAACCTGCCCCGCTTGCGGTGCCGAGTCGTTCAAGAAGCAGGTTACCGCTGCTGGCTTCCAACTCAAGGGTTCGGGCTGGTATGCCACCGATTTCAAAGGTGGATCAGGTGGCACGGCTGCGCCAGCGGTGGCCTCGTCTGCTGAGGCCACGAGCAGCAGTCCAGCATCGACCGCTGATTCGGCTACACCAGCCGCGCCGTCAACGCCCGCATCTGCAACTGGGTGCGGCACATCTTGCGGTCACAATCATTAACGACCCTGTGTAGCCCACAGTCCCGGCATCTTGCCGCTTACTTTTGAGCCCTTGTGAAGAAATACATCCTGACTGGCCTGCTTGTCTGGCTACCTTTGACGATCACCATCTGGGTGCTGATGAATGTTGTCGGCACGCTGGACGGCGTGTTTGCTTGGCTCGTGGTGGCTGCGCAAACCGTGTTGCCTGAGAGCCTGCGGCCCTATTTGCAGCAGCTACGCGAAATCCCAGGCCTGAGCGTCATCATCGTGGCGACCGCTTTGTGGCTGACGGGCGTGGCTGTGACCAACATTGCCGGTCAGTGGTTGGTCAAGCAATCGACACGGTTGTTTTCCAACATCCCCATCGTCAAGAGCATCTACAACTCGGTCAAGCAGGTGTCCGATACGCTGTTTTCAAGCAGCGGCCAGGCGTTTCGCCAAGCGGTGTTGGTGCAATACCCGCGCGCAGGCAGCTACACGATTGCATTCGTGACGGGCAAACCATCGGGCGAGGTGGCGCAAAACCTGCCCGGCGACATGCTCACACTGTACGTACCGACCACGCCCAACCCGACATCGGGCTTCATGCTGATCGTGCCCCGTGCTGACGTGACTGAATTACACATGTCAGTTGACGAGGCCCTGAAGTACATCATTTCGATGGGCGTTGTGGCACCACCCACATCAGCCCACAACGACACAATCCTGAACGACAATTGAGCGTTCTGGGCCGCCACCATGGCGCACCCCGCAACCTACACTCGGAGAGAACAACAATGCGTACCACTTACTGTGGTCTGGTCAGCGAAGCGCTGATGGGCCAAACCGTGACGCTGATGGGCTGGGCCCACCGTCGCCGCGACCATGGCGGCGTGATCTTCATCGACATGCGCGACCGCGAAGGCTTGGTTCAGGTGGTTTTTGACCCCGATCGCGCCGAATCATTCAAAGTCGCAGAAGACGTACGCAATGAGTTTTGCCTGAAGGTGACAGGGCTGGTTCGCCCTCGGCCTGCTGGCACGGAAAACACCGGCCTGACCAGCGGCAAGATTGAGCTGCTGGCCCACACACTGGAAGTGCTCAACGCCAGTGTGACTCCGCCGTTCCAGATCGACGACGAGAACCTGTCTGAGACGACTCGCCTGACGCACCGCGTGCTGGATCTGCGTCGCCCGTACATGCAGAAAAACCTGATGCTGCGCTACCGCGTGGCCATGGAATCGCGCAAGTTCTTGGACGAGCATGGTTTTGTCGACATCGAAACACCGATGTTGACCAAGAGCACGCCCGAAGGCGCCCGCGATTACCTCGTGCCTTCACGCGTGAACGACGGCCATTTCTTCGCCCTGCCACAGTCCCCTCAGCTGTTCAAGCAATTGCTGATGGTGGCGGGCTTTGACCGTTACTACCAAATCACGAAGTGCTTCCGTGACGAAGACTTGCGCGCAGACCGTCAGCCTGAATTCACCCAGATCGATATTGAAACGAGCTTCCTCAATGAGCAGGAAATCCGTGACATGTTCGAGGGCATGATCCGCCACGTCTTCATGAAGGCGTTGAATGTGGACTTGGGTGTCTACCCGGTCATGAAGTATGCCGACACGATGCACCGCTTTGGCTCAGACAAGCCTGATCTGCGCATCAAGCTGGAATTCACTGAGCTGACCGACGTGATGGGCGATGTGGACTTCAAGGTCTTCTCCACGCCTGCAACGACCAAAGGTGGCCGCGTGGTCGCTTTGTGCGTCCCAGGCGGTGGGGCCATGAGCCGCAGCGAAATTGACGCGTATACCGAGTTCGTCAAGATCTACGGCGCCAAAGGCTTGGCTTGGATCAAGGTCAATGAAGTCGCCAAGGGCAGAGAAGGCTTGCAGTCACCCATCGTCAAGAACTTGCACGATGCGGCGCTGGCCCACATCCTTGAGCGCACTGGCGCCAAAGATGGCGATCTGATTTTCTTCGGCGCAGACAAAGAGAAGGTCGTCAACGACGCCATCGGCGCCTTGCGTCTGAAGGTGGGCCACTCCGACTTCGGCAAGAAAAACGGCCTCTTCGAAGACCGTTGGGCACCACTGTGGGTGGTGGACTTCCCGATGTTTGAGTACGACGAAGACGGTGAGCGCTGGAATGCGGTGCACCATCCTTTCACTGCGCCGAAGGATGGCCATGAAGACCTGATGGACACCGATCCCGGCAAGTGCATTGCCAAGGCCTATGACATGGTGCTGAACGGCTGGGAGCTGGGTGGCGGCTCCATCCGTATCCACCGCGCCGAGGTGCAAAGCAAGGTCTTCAGTGCGCTGAACATCAGCAAGGAAGACGCGCAGGTCAAGTTCGGCTTCTTGCTCGATGCGCTGCAATATGGCGCACCGCCGCACGGTGGTTTGGCCTTTGGCTTGGACCGCTTGGTGACCCTGATGACCAAGGCCGAGTCCATCCGCGATGTGATCGCCTTCCCCAAGACGCAACGTGCGCAGTGCTTGCTCACGGGGGCGCCATCGAACGTCGACGAGAAACAGTTGCGTGAGTTGCACATCCGTCTGCGCAGTGCCACCGGGGCAGCGCCCACGGCTTAAGCAGCCTGACTTCACCATTGCAGCGGGGCACTTGGCGGCATGCACAAAATTCCTCAGTCTGTTTTGGTGGTCATCCACTCGCCTCAAATGGATGTGCTCCTCATTGAGCGCACCCAACAACCTGGGTTCTGGCAAAGCGTCACGGGCTCCAAAGATGCCGAAGATGAGGCTTGGGTGGACACCGCCAAGCGCGAGGTGGCCGAGGAGACCGGCATCGTGGTGGGCTCCTTGCATGTGCCCGATCACGCCCTGAAAGACTGGGAGATGGAGAACATCTACGAGATCTATCCGGTCTGGCGCCATCGCTATGCGCCGGGCGTGACGCACAACACCGAGCGTGTGTTTGGCCTGTGTGTACCCGCCAACACCCCCATCACGCTGGCGCCTAGAGAGCATACACAGTACGTATGGCTGGCGCGGCATGAGGCGGCCGATCGGTGTTTTTCACCGTCCAATGCAGAAGCGATTTTGCAGTTACCGGCACGCCACCATGTCGAACGGGCTAAATAAGTGAATACAAGGGGAAAGATCCCGTTTGACCCGCCGTTGAAGAGACCTCAATTGGGGTTATGGTGAGCGGTATACGGCTCAAACCACATCGTGCTCAATCCCCTGCAATCATCCCTGCTGCCACCCACCACGCTGTCCTCTCAGCATCTGCGTGTGGCCACCTACAACATCCACAAGGGTGTCCGTGGACTAGGTCCGACCAAGCGCCTTGAGATCCACAATTTGGGCTTAGCGGTTGAAGCACTGGACGCCGACATCGTTTGCCTGCAAGAGGTACGCCGGTTCCACCACGCCGAGGCGCAGCATTTCTCACGCACGGATTTCGGGCCGCTGTGCTGGCCCAAAGTACCCCAAGCTGAGTATTTGGCGCCCGAAGGCTATGAGGTTGCCTACCGCACGAATGCCGTCACCCGTCAAGGTGAGCATGGCAATGCCTTGCTGGCGCGCTGGCCTCTGGGGCACATTGGGCACCATGATGTGTCCGACCACAGGTTTGAGCAACGTGGTTTGCTGCATGTATCGGTGCACTGGCGTGGCGTAGAAATCCACGTGGTGGTCGTGCATCTGGGGTTGATCCACGCCAGCCGGGTCAGACAAGCTGAGCGGCTGGCAGCACTGGTGACCGATCAGATCCCACCGAACTCACCCGTTGTGGTGGCGGGCGACTTCAACGATTGGAACGAAAAACTCGACCACATCCTAGAAGGTGCTGGCTTAAGCCGCGCCACCTTGGCCGATGCGCGCCGCGTACCGACCTTCCCCTCTATCGTGCCTGTTTTGGCCTTGGACCGCGTGTACACAAGAGGGTTGAGCTGCCAGTCAATCATGGTGCCACGGGGCGGGGCGTGGGCGCGTTTGTCCGATCACTTGCCTTTGGTTGTTGAGTTTGATTTGTCAGACTGAACATGTCTGATCCAACCCCACCTGACGCGGACGGGCCCTTCGATAAATTGGGCTGGTATGCGCAACGCAAACCGGTGTTCACTGGCGGCAATCAGGTGCGCTTGCTCAAAGGGGGGGAAGCCCTGTTTCCAGCCGTGATAGAGGCCATCACACAAGCTCAGTCCAGCATCTGGATGGCGATCTACATGGTCTCCCCCCAAGGGCAAAGCGGGGCGGTGCTCCAAGCGGTCATGCGTGCGGCCAAGCGTGGCGTCAGCGTGCACTTGTTGGTCGACGCCTTTGGATCGGGCGATGCACCAGAGACGCTGTGGGACGAGCTCCGCAAGGCGGGCGTGCAGCTGGTCGCCTATCGGCCACTGCACAAGCTATGGGGATTGCTCGACATCCGAACATGGCGCCGCATGCACATGAAGCTGTGCGTCATCGATGGGCAACATGGTTTTGTAGGTGGCATCAATTTGATCGATGACCGCTTTGATACGGCACACGGTTGGGTGACACACCCTAGGCTGGATTATTCGGTGCAAGCGCAAGGCCCCGTTGTGCTGCCAGTGCTACACACGATCAAGGCCGTTTGGGCGCGCGCCACCTTAGGCCGTGATTGGCGCGATGACCTGGCACACCTGGCCAAAAGCAGACGCCGCGTGCAGCACGTGCGTCGCTGGTTGCAGCACGCACGCATGAAGTTGACGCCCACCGAGCAACAACAGCAAAACCGTGCGGCGAGCACCGCCGAGCCCATGCGGGTTGCCTTTGTTTTACGCGACAACCTGATGCAGCGCCGCACGATCGAGCAATCGGCGCTACAGGCCATTTTGCAGGCGCGCCAACGCATTGACATCGTCACGCCCTATTTCTATCCCAAGCGTGCCATTCGCTTGGCGCTGAGATCAGCTGCCTCAAGAGGCATCAAGGTGCGCCTGCTGCTGCAGGGCAAACTTGACTACCCGATTGCAGGTCTGGCTGCGCGTGTCTTGTACGCTGAGTTGCAGCACGATGGGGTGCGTATCTTTGAGTACCAGCCAGCTTTCTTGCATGCCAAGGTTTTGTGTGTGGACGATGAATGGGCCACGGTGGGTTCGTCCAATCTGGATCCGCTGTCTTTGGCACTGAACCTAGAGGCCAACCTGATCATCAAAGACAGGCTGTTTGTAAGAGCACTGTCCGCCTCACTGAATGAGGACTTCGCCCAAAGCCGAGAGATACCCCACCCAAGCCTGACCCCTGTGACGCTTGGTGCGCGTGTGCGCCGTGGCTTCATACGCTGGTTGGCCAAGGCTTACTTGCGCTTGGCTGGTGTGACGGGGCGTTACTGAGAAGCAAGCGCATGGGCTTGCATGCGCCAGCAGACGCCATATCCCGGAGCGACGGGCCACTGCGCTGCGTCGGTGGGCAAGGCAGTCTGCGTGCACAACCATTGGTGCGCCAGCATCCATCCTGCATGGGCCACCAGTAAGCGCGGCGCGTCTGCGCCCGCTTCCTGTTGACAAGCTGCTCGCCAAGCGGCTACGCGTTGAAACAAGGCGCGCAAGTCCTCTCCACCACCGGGTGCGCAGTCCATGAAATCAGCAACCCATGCATCCACCTGTGCGGTGTTGATGGCAGACCAGGGTTGGCCATCCCAAATGCCAAAGTCCATCTCCGACAAGGCCACGTCCATGTGGTGGCGCCACCCCCATCGTTTGAGCTGACGGCCCACGTCGGCGCAACGCCGCAAGGGGGATGTGTAGATCACGCGGGGCCAATTGTGCCGACGCGCAGCCTGACGGATGCGGTGTGCCAGTCGTTTGGCTTTGCGGCGATCTACACATAAATCGGTGCGACCTATGCAACGCCCGTTGGCACCCTTGGGCTTGGGGTGTCGCCAGGCACAACAGGTGGGATAGGTCATGGTGTGTGCGTGGCCATCAACCAGCTGAGCAAACCCAGAACCTCGGTGATTTGCTGACTGGCACCCAAGGTGTCGCCCGTGAAACCGCCCAAACGCCGCATGAACCAATGCGCGCAAAAGGCCGCCCCCACTGCCATGACCACAAGAGACCGCAGCACATCGCTCACCAAGGCCGCAGTAGGCCTGCCTGAGCAGGCCAAAGCGCCCCACAGTGCGGCAGCAACCAACAGCATCAGCAAGGTGGCGATGATCACCCCTGTGTTGGTGACCTGCATGGCCAGCGGCTTGGCCTTGGCATGGGCCACATCGCCGCCATACGGCATCAAACGAATGAGCCACACAGGCACCAAACGCGATGCGGTGTGGCACCAAATCAAGGCCATCATGGCGCTGACCATGTCGGGCCACAAAGGCGTGGTCAATGACACCAGCACCGCAGCCTTGAGGCCCAACATCAAGATCAAGCCGACGCTGCCATAGGTGCCAATGCGAGAGTCCTTCATGATCTCCAACGCACGCTCGCGGCTGACTGTGCCGCCCAGCGCATCGCAGGTGTCGGCCCAACCATCTTCGTGAAAGCAGCCTGTTAACCAAACCGTGCAGGCCATGCTCAGCACCACGGCAACAGCCGGTGGCCACCATGCCGCAGCCAAGGCCAAGGCCAGCGCGCCGACCAGCCCAATCAAGGCGCCGACCACGGGGAAGTAGCGCAGACAGCCCTGCAACCACTCGGGTTGATAGCCGACCCACCGAGGGATGGGCACCCGCGTTAAAAACTGAACGGCCGTTAGAAGCAAGCGCGCCTCATGAAGGATCGCGTTCATCACGTTCATCACATTAGGCAGCTGTGCTGACGCCAGCGGAATCGAAGCTGGCCATGTGCTGCAAGATGCAACAGGCCGAGACCAATAAAGGCCACGCCAGTGCGGCGCCAGAGCCCTCCCCCAAACGCAAGCTCAGCTTGAGCAAGGGTGTGGCTTGCAAGTGCGCCAGCATCAGCGCGTGCCCGGCCTCATCCGATTGGTGAGCAAACACGCAGCGCTGCAAAACCAACGGCTGCAGGGCGCTGGCCACCAGCACCGCACTGCTGGCGATGAAGCCGTCTACGACGATGACGCGCTGCTCAGATGCAGCTTGAAGCACCGCCCCCACCATCATCGCGATCTCGAATCCGCCAAATGCGGCCAACACTTGCAAGGGCGCCACTGCATCGGCGTGTTGAGCCAGTGCTTCTCGCAACACGGTGAGTTTGCGAGCCAAGGCCGCATCGTCAAGCCCTGTTCCACGTCCCGTGCATGCGGCAATCGGCGCACCCACCAAGCGCGCCATGATCAAGGCGGCGCTGGAAGTATTACCGATGCCCATCTCGCCCAACAAAATCACGTTGCCAGCCAAGCCTTGTACGACTTCTTGGCCTTGTTGGATGGCCTGTGTGCATTGCGATGCGGTCATGGCAGGCTGCTGGCTACAGTCTGCTGTGGCGGGTGCGATCTTGCGGATCTGCAGGTTCGGTCGGGGCTCAAAGTCGTGACGCACGCCAGCGTCCACCACGGTTAACGCCAAGCCATGCTGCTGTGCCAAGACGCTCACGGCTGCGCCACCGGCGAGAAAGTTTTCAACCATCTGCCAGGTGACGTCGCTGGGGTAAGCCGATACACCGCGCGCGGCCAAGCCATGGTCCCCGGCGAACACAAGCATCTGTGGCGCCACGAGTGCAGGCTGTGTCGTACCCAGAATCTGGCCCAGTTGCATCGCCAAGCCTTCTAATTGGCCCAAGGCGCCTAAGGGCTTGGTTTTGTTGTCAATCACATGCTGCAATCTGGCGGTCAGCGCAGCATCTTGCAGGTCGGTGATGTGGGGCATGCCAATCATGGTGAGGCTCATGGTTTAGCTTGTTTCAGTAAGGACATCAAGGTGCCCGGGTGGAAGTGTTGGTCAACAAAATCGGCCAGGCCGTTAAACACACGCTCGAGTCCGCCAGACTCGACACCCAACAGGGCATGGAGCACGGTGTCAGATTCAAACAAGCCATGGAGATACAGCCCCATGACAGGGCCCTGCATCCAACCAAGGCACTGTCCTTGCGCATCGCGCAAGACCGGTTGCGCAGCCGCACTCAAGGCTTCGGTGCGGCCATGGTGGATTTCATAGCCCGATGCTGTCACGCCCTTCAGCGCTGACCACGGCCCCCAATGGCCGGGAGCCGTCTGATCTGTGAATGAGGCGTGGGTTTCTTTGAGTAACTTGCTGGCAGCAAACCGGGTGCGCACGTTCAGCAAGCCCAAGCCGGGCAGCGTGGGTGCATGGGACTCCACGCCATCAGGGTCCAACAGATCACTGCCCAGCATCTGCAGGCCGCCGCAAATACCCAGTACCGCACCGCCACGCTGCGCATGCGCCGCAATGGCCTGAGCCACGCCTGTGCTGCGCAGCCACGCGAGGTCTGATGTCGTGTGTTTGGAGCCGGGCAATATCACCCAGTCAGCGCCATCTAAGTCGGCCTCGCAACGTGCCCACACAAGGCGAACATGCGCCGCAGAGCGCAGCGGCTGGAACTCATCGAGGTTGCTGATGCGTGGGTAGGCGATCACAGCCACGCGCAACAGGCGCTGGCCAGACGCGGTTTGCTGGGCACTGGGGCCAGCAGGCGCCTCGTCAAACACACCGTCTTCCTCGGGCAGGCCGTGGCCGCGCCACATGGGCAACACAGCCACGGTGGGCACACCTGTCAAGGCCTGAAGTTGCTGCGGCCCGGGCGCGAGCAATGCCGCATCGCCACGGAAGCGGTTGAGCACAAAGCCTTTGATGAGCGCGCGCTCATGCTCAGGCAAGAGCTGGTGCGTGCCATACAAGTGAGCAAAGGCGCCACCCCGGTCAATGTCGCTCACCAGCAGACACGCAGCCTGCGCGGCCAAGGCGGTGCGCATGTTGACGTAGTCGCTGCTGTGCAGGTTGATCTCTGCGGGCGAGCCGGCCCCTTCAATGACCACCACATCGTTCTCTGCCATCAAGGCCTGCAAGGCCGACTCGGCATAGGGCCACAAACGGGCGCTGCGGTCGCGCCAAGGTACGGCATACAGGTCCTCACGCACCTCGCCCATCACCACGACTTGGCTGGCGGTGTCCTTCTCTGGTTTGAGCAAGACGGGGTTCATGCGCACATCGGGCTTCGCGCGTGCAGCCAAGGCTTGGAAGTATTGGGCGCTGCCGATCTCGCCCATGTGGCCGTTCAAGCCCGGCACGACACGGGCGTTGTTGCTCATGTTCTGTGCTTTGAACGGTGCCACCTTCAAGCCCTGCCTGACATACCAGCGACACAAGGCCGTTGACAGCCAGCTTTTACCTGCCCCACTGGTGGTACCCAAAACCATCACGGCGCGTGCGTTCATGCTGTTCCCTCTATGCCTTTGATCAAGGCCTGCTGTGCATGCGGTTGATGCGCTCTCACGCGAAGCCATCCGTCCAAACCAAAGCTGGCCGCATCGCGCAATTTGATCCCCTGCTGACGCAGATCAGCGAGCAGGTCTGACAATTGAGCCCGCCCGCTGTCAGCGGGACGGGTCAAGAAAAACGGCGTGTGCGTGGGCCGATGTTGCCAACCCAGCCTTGATAAGGCCGCTTGCTGCCCGGCCATCCAGCCGGACAAGGTCAACTTGGCTTGACTCAGCCATTGCTGTGTGTCGGCATCAAACCAAGAGGTCAAGAGATGCACACCTTCAGCAGACAAGACCCAACTGGGCGCAAGGCTGAGCATGGTCTCACGCAGCCGCCATGTGTCATGCAGCGGGGCCTGCACCCAGCCCGCACGCACACCGGTCAAACCCAAAGCTTTATTAGGTGACCAGAGCTGCCACACGCTGGCGGCGACGTCATCGGGGATGGGGTCAAGCCCCACAAGGCGCAGTGGCTCATAAGCACGGTCAACCGCCACGATGATGCGCTGATTAAACTGCGGGTGTGCTGCCAGATCCAGCCAGAAAGCGCGTGACAGGCTGGCGCCACTGGGGTTGCATGGTTCGCACAGCCACAACAGCATGGGCTCTGCTGAAGATGCCCAGCCATCGGACGCGGCCCCATACCTGACGTCCATCCCCAAGGCGTGCGCAGCAGCGGCATAGTCAGCATACGCGTGCTGTGGGACCCCAACTTGGCGGATGCCTCGCAACCTCGCAGCCAAGGTCAAACGGCGTATCGCTTCACTGCTGCCCGATGTCGGTACGATGGCCTCTGCTGTGGTGCCCGCGGCATCTGCCAGGCGCTGGCGCAGCGCGGTGTAATGGGGATCAGGGTAGCCACGTCGGTCGGCCTGTAGCAAGCGCGTCTGCAAGGCGTCTGGCATGGGCACCGCATTGGCATTGCTGGAAAAGTCCCACGCAATGGGTGGGCCGTCGTCAGCACCGCCATGTATCAAATTCAGGCTCATGGTGAGGCGGCCATCCAACAACTGGCCGCAAGTGACGCCAACCATGCAGCACGCCCCGACCACCTCAAGGCCACCGCGCTATCTGATGCGTCAACCAAACGGCCACGCTCATTCAAAACGTACACACCGGGCTTGCTCAAACGCACACCCAACAACAAGGCCATGGCGCCCATGGGCCACCCCCCATTGGGCGATGGCGTGATACGGGCCTGCGCCCGCAGCGGTGTCCAACCAGGCCAGCGACCCGCAGCCAAGCACAGCAACAAGGCCGTCAACCTAGCGGGCAACCACGACAAGACATCATCGGCTTTGGCGGCCCACTTGCCTGCCCACTCATAGCGCCCCCGATAACCCCACATGGCATCGGCTGTGTTGGCAAAGCGATAAACGGCAGCCGCACCCAAGCCACCGACTGCAAACCAAAACAAGGGCGCCACCACAGAGTCGTTGAGGTTCTCAGCCAGAGACTCGATGGCGCTCTCTCTGACGGCGGTCTCATCAAGCTGCTGCACATCGCGGCTCACCAAACGCTGCAGGCTTGTGCGCCCTTCATCGACTGATCGGGTCAAGGCGCATTCAATGGCTGCGACCTCATCACGCAGCATGCGCCATGCCAGCAAAGGTTTGAGTAGCAGGCCCAGCACGACGCCAAGCACCACATCGCTCACCAGCGTCGATCCACCGTTCAAAACCAATGGCAAACCATGCGCCAGCCCATGCGCCGCAGCACCGACCGCGCAGGCGCCCAGCAACCAACCCACCACCCCACCCAACAGTGCGGCAGCCGCAGGCCACTTCGTCAACATCGGGCCCACTGAACCCAGATAGCGCCCCATGGCCACGACAGGGTGCGCCCATACAGGCGGCTCACCCCAACGGCGATCCACACCCATCGCTACCGCCATCGCCAAAGGGCCCACCCACCTCGATGACATGCTGCGCTCAGTCCTCGATGCCGCGTTGCGCTGGCACACCGGCGTTGTAGTGGTGCTTGATCAGTGTCATCTCGGTCACCGTGTCAGCCAAGTCCACCAGCTCTTGGGGTGCACCACGGCCAGTCAAAATCACATTGACATGGCTGGGGCGCTGGCGCAATACATCGAGCACCAAATGGAGGTCCAGCCAGCCATAGCGCAGCGGGTAGGTGATCTCATCGAGCACGACCATGAAATGATCACCGGCCGAAATGGTTTCAGCGGCGCGTGCCCAACCGTCACGGGCCAACTGCGCAGAGTGATCCAAGTCCTTGCTCTTCCAGCTGAAGCCGTCACCCAGACCCTCAATGGGGACGCCCAACTGCTCGAACACGCGGTGCTCGCCAAAGCGGGCCGATGGGACCTTCATGAACTGGTAAATCTTGACGGCTTTGCCTCGCCCATGGGCCCGCAATGCCAAGCCAAAAGCAGCGGTGCTTTTGCCTTTGCCATCGCCTGTATTGACGAGTATCAAACCCCGACGCTCGCCCTCTGGCTTCTCAACTTGACGGTCAACTGGTGGTTTTTCGATTTCCATGACAAATGCTTTCAGGGGTGAAACAAGGCAGCCACAGCCGCCGGGTTGGATGGGAAGTACAGGTGCAAGAACGATGCGTGAAGCCTGCCCACGCGGTAAACAGATTCAGTCTGGCCGTTAAAACGCTGCGACTGCGTTTGCGTCATGGGTGTCAAGTCAGACGCCATTTTGGCGTGGTGAAAGGTGTGACCACGCAGTTCGCCTTCGGGCAGCACGGCGCTTTGCATACCCAAATTAACAAAGCGGGTTTGCATGTGAGCCTCACCAGACAACAGGCCCCAAGTGGCGGTGCGTTGTCCCTCTTTGCTGGTTAAACCATCCAGCAAGGCCAGCATGCCGCCACACTCAGCCACGATGGGTTTACCGCAGGCATGGTGATGGGCGATGGCTTGGCGCATGGACACGTTGTCCGCCAATTGACTAGCATGAAGCTCTGGGTAGCCGCCCGGCAAATACAAGGCGTCGGCCACAGGCAGTGCGGCATCGGTCAAGGGCGAGAAATAAACCACGTCGGCGCCCAAAGCCCGCAAAGTGTCGATGTTGGCCGGGTAGATGAAAGCGAATGCCGCATCCTTGGCCACTGCAATGGTCACGCCCAACAAAGGTGTCGAGGTGATGCGCTGATCAATCGGCAAATCGGGCCTCGAAAAACGCACAGCGCCAGGCATATCTGGCTGTAAGCGCCCCAGCGCCTGCGCAGCCCGATCAAGCCTTGTGTCGATATCAATGATCTCTTGCGCCTGCACCAAGCCCAGATGCCGAGAAGGCAAGGCGATGTCTTCGTCGCGAGGCAAAGCACCAAACCAACGCAAACCGTCAGGCAAGCTCTCTTTCAGCATCAAGGCATGCGCTTCGCTGCCGACACGGTTGGCCAGTACGCCTGCCAGCTGCAAGCCGGGCCGGTAATGCGCCAAACCACAGGCGATGGCCCCAAATGTTTGCGCCATGGCCGAGCCATCAATGACGGCCATCACGGGCAGGCCCAAGCGCATGGCCAAATCGGCGCTGGAGCTCATGCCGTCATACAGACCCATCACGCCTTCAATCAGGATCAGGTCTGATTGCTGGGCCGCCTGCCAAAGCAACTCACGACAATGGGCCTCCCCGCCCATCCACAAATCAAGTTGGTAGACAGGCTGACCGCTGGCTTGCGACAAGATAGTCGGATCCAAAAAATCAGGGCCCGTCTTGAAGACGCGCACCCGGCGTCCCTGCTGGCGATGCCAGCGTGCCAGAGCGGCCGTGGCTGTGGTTTTGCCTTGGCCTGATGCGGGTGCACTCACCAGCATGGCAGGGCAATCAATGGCGTCGCTTACATGGTCATTTAACATGGTCATTTCTTGGCGCAGGGTAAAGCCACCCATTGCGTCCCGACTTGATGCAGTTGCACACGTTGATCAAACACGTCTACCAGCGCGGTTTGCGTCGCAGGATCGTCCGCAGGGCCTTGATGCAGGACCTGTCCGTGGTTCATGATGATCAGCTCATCGGCTTGCAAGGCCATGTTCAGCTCATGCAAGACGCTCAGCACGGTGACGCCGTCATGGCGCAGTGCGCGCACCATGTCCAGCCAGTCCGCCTGATGCGGCGGATCAAGGTGGGCCAAGGGCTCATCCATCATCACGACACGCGCCTGCACCGCCAGCGCACGGGCCAGCAGCACACGCTGGCGCTCCCCACCGGACAGCTGCCCCATCAAGCGGTGACGCCAGAGCCAACACTGGGTCTGGGCCATCGCTTGCTCGACAGCAAGGTGGTCAGCCGCACTGGGAGGCGCCAACCATGCTTGATGCGGCAAACGCCCCAGCATGACGACATCGCCTGCACGCAGGTCATCGGCCCCGCCCTCGGCTTGACCCAACCATGCCAAGGTGCGTGCGCGCGCTTTGGCGGGCCAGTCACGCAAAGCACGGCCTTGCAAACTGACCTGCCCTGTGCACGGCTGCAGACCAGCCAAGGTGCGCAACAAGGTGGACTTGCCTGCGCCATTGGGGCCGACAATCGCCGTCCATTTACCTTGCGGCACGGCCACCAGCATGCGCCCCAAAATGCGCTGATCTGACAGGTATACGGACTCGATGTCCGCGTGCAAGATGCTCATTGCACACCGCCCATGCGGCGCATGCGCCACAGCAAATAGCCACCACCTAACACGGCGGTCAAGACACCAACTGGCAGCTCTTGCGGGGCCCATACCCAGCGCGCCAAGATGTCAGCAGACAGCAGCAGCAAACCACCTGTGAGCGCGGACAGCAGCAACAAAGGCCCGTGTGTGGTCTGAACACGGCTGCGCACCAGGTGCGGTGCAACCAAGCCCACAAACGAGATCAGGCCGGTTTGAGCCACGGCCGTCCCTGTGGCCAAAGCCAAGGCACCCACCAATGCCGCCCTTACCAGACCCAAGCGAACGCCCAGACTGACCGCAGCCGCATCGCCTAGGCTGAGTGCATCCAAAGCCCGGCTGCTGGCCCACGAGAGGGTCAAGGTCACCAACAGGGTCGGCCACAACATCATCACACTGCCCCAACCCATGAAGCCCGTTGTCCCCAGCATGAAGGCCTGCATCGCCCGCATGATGTCGGGCACCATCAACATGGTCAGGGCACTCAAGGCACCCAGCACCACACCGACCACTACACCCGCCAACAGCAAGCGCAGCGTGTGCTCGACACCTCGGGCCAACACCAAAGTCAACATCACAGCCAAGACAGCACCCGCAAAGGCTGCGCCTGTGAGCCCCAAGCGAACAAACCACAGTGTGGATGCAGGGCTCACGCCAACGACAGCCAAGAAAGCTGCCACGCCCAAGGCTGCACCAGACGAGCTACCCAGCAAATACGGGTCAGCCAAAGCGTTGCGAAACAAGCCCTGCGCCACGGCACCCGCCAAGCCCAATAGGGCCCCAGCCAGCCAAGCACCCAAACAACGCGGCGCACGCACATCCCAAACAATCTGCCACGCCAAAGGGTCATCGTGTGCTGACCATGGCGGCGACCAGCCCGTGCTGCCTACCGCCACGCCCAGCAGCATCAAACCCAATGAGAGAGTGACCAATGCACCCAACCAACCTGCTGTTTTCAATGTGGCGCTCCTAGGCTAACGGCGTCACGCAAACACGTGGCCATGATTTGGGCGGCTTCACCCATGCGCGGGCCCGGACGAGACAGCACGTCCCCCTGATCAGGCGTGAAGGCGCAAACGTGACCCGCCTTGACTGCACTGATGCGAGCCCAACCCGGCCTGCCCTGCAAACTGCCCGCGCTTTTGGCCGACACCATGATGACCTGTGGATCGGCACGCACCACGTACTCTGGGTTGAGCTTAGGAAAAGGGCCCAGCTTGGCAGGCACGATGTTGACCACGCCCAAGCGTGTCAAGGTCTGCCCAATGAAAGACGATTCGCCCGCCGCGTACGGTGCACTGTCCACTTCGTAGTAGACCCGCAGGCCCTTCGCTGCCAATGGGACGCTGCGGGCCGCCTCGCTGAGTTGGGCCTCCATGCGCTGCCATAAACGTTCGCCCTGTGGCTGCACACCTAAGGCCTGGGCGACCTTGCCAGCCACGCGGCGCACATCCTCGTAGGTCTTGGGCTCCAGCGCGACCACCTTCAAACCCAGCGCTTCAAGCCGATCAATCACACGCGATGACACGGCCAACAAAACGACATCGGGCTTGAGCGCCAAGATCACCTCGATATTGGCGTCATCTAGACCGCCTGTCTTGATCACGCTGCGCACAGCGGCCGGGTAGTTCGAATAACGATCCGTACCCACGATGCGTGCACAAGCGCCCAACTCACAAACCGTCTCTGTTAAAGAGGGCAGCAAGGTGACGATGCGCTGTGGCGGCGCAGGCAGCGTCACCACCACACCACGGTCATCGGTCACCGCCACCGCAATCGGCGCAGGCACAGGCACAGGCACAGGCGCGTTCGCTGCGGCATGCGTCAACAAGGCCCACATGAACAGCAAGCCCGCGATGACAGCATGCATCACCCATTTGATCGAATTCATGGTCGCGTCCAAGGTTGCCCAGCCACCATCAAAGTGAGCTGCCCACAGCGTTCAGCCACGGCCTGATTAAGCCAGCCCAACTCATCTACAAATGCCCTGACTTCAGACAACATCGGGATCACACCCCAGCCTACTTCATTGGACACGAACACCACCGGCGAAGGCAGTGTCGTCAAGGCACTCAGCAGCGCCTCACGCTCAAGGCGCCACGCTGGCCAATCAGGCTGTCCATGGGCGGGCATCAACCAGTTGGTCAACCACAAAGTCAAACAATCAACCAGCAACAAACGCCCTGCTTGCGCCTGATCACACAAAGCGCGCGTCAAATGCAGGGGCGCCTCTAAGGTCAACATGCCGATCGGCCGATCCGTCTGGTGCTTGGCAATGCGCGCGCGCATTTCATCGTCCCAAGCCACAGCAGTAGCGACCACAGTCACGTTGTGTTGATCTGATGCCGCCAGCCACGACCGTGCCAATTGTTCAGCATGGCGCGATTTGCCGCTGCGCTGACCGCCAACGATGAGGTGATGTGATATGTGCGTCATGCTCGTCACAGCTTAGGCGTCCAGCGCACGCTCACAAACACAGACCGGGGTGCAGACGCATAGTTGTTGGCCGTTTGGTAGCGCACGTCCGTCGCGTTATCGAGTCTGAGCATCACCTTCCAACTGGCATCGATGTCCTTGCTGGCGTCCACGCCCCACAAAACATAAGCACTGAGCGGCGTCATCGGGCCCGTGGCCGACTGGTACTCAAGGCGTTTGCTGTAAGCCTGTGCCTGCACGCCCCACAACCAGCCCAAGCCATCCGTGGACAAGCGGGCACTGGCATGGCGCCGTGCACGTCGGGACAGTATGCGCCCGGAATCCAGGTCTTTGGGCGTGTCGATGTCCACGCTGCCCGAGGCCCGAACACCACTCACCGTGACCGCACCCTGCAAGGTCAGGCCTTTGAGCTCGGCCGTGGCTGTATTGCGGTAGCAGCCAGCGCTTGAGGGGCAGATGCCAGGCGCAGCGTAGCTGATCAAATCAGCAACATGGTTATCGTACACGGTCAAACCAAACTCACGGCTTTGATCATGGAACTGCAGGCCCACCTCACCTTGCCGAGAGGCCTCGGCCTTCAAAGTGGGGTTCCCCGAATCACTGAAGCGCTGGTAAAGCGTCGGGGTTTTGTAGGCGGTCCCCCATGAGGCGCGCACACGCCACTGGCGGCTCAAGGCCAGGCCACCAGCGAGCGAGCCAGTGACATGCTCGCCATATTCGCTGTCATGATCCTCGCGGGCACTGACTGCCATGCTCAGGGCATCATGGTGCCACTCGTAGCCCAAACCCAAACCCGCATCAAAACGTGAGCCTACGCCGGGCGTGCCAGACAAAGGCAAGGTGCTGTTGATCAAACAGCCCCCCCGACGCTCCAGTGTGGACCGGAAGGTGTGCTCGCCTTGTGTGATCTGGTTGACCCAACTGGCCGTCTGCACGCGGGTATGCGTTTTGTACGCTGAGGGGCGCGTCTCATAAGCATCCAGCGACTGTCCGAGGGTCGTCGTGCTGAGCCAGTTGGGCAGCCACTGCGCCGTCCAGGTCAAATGGCTGCTGCTCATGTCCTTGATGGCCTGATCATCCTTGGACGAACTGCTAGCCGCGTCGTACTGGCCGTTGATATGTTGGTAGATGGTGCCAAAGCGCAGTTGATGTTGTGCATCGATTTGCCAGCCCATTTGCGCTTGGTAGTTGTTGGCCGCATGGCCATCACGGTCAGCTGCACGTGTGCCAGGCGTCGTGTTCGTTCGGGCATTGAACCCGTCATAACGCGTGCCTCCCACAGACACGGCGTAGTCAAACACACTTTGCGAGCCCATGACACTGAACTGTGTATCAAACAGACCCAGATCACCCACCCCGACGGCCACGCTCATCTGAGGTGCGCCCACGCCCTTGCGTGTGAATATCTGGATCACACCGGCCACCGCATCTGAGCCATATACCGCGCTGGCAGGCCCGCGCAATACTTCAATGTGGTCGACCATCTGCAAGGGCAAGGCCTCCCAAGATGCGCCGCCCGTTGATTGAGAATCAAACGGCACGCCATCGATCAAGACCAAAGTGTGCCGTTTGTCAGCCCCCCTCAGAAAAACTTGCGTGGTGGCAGCAGGGCCGCCTGCACGAGATACCTCGATGCCCGGCAAGCCCAACAGCACATCAGCCACAGCCGCGCCCGCATGCCGCTCGATGGTGACCCTGTCGACGATGCTGACGTTGGCCAGCACCTTGCTCAGCGCTTGAGGCGTTCGCGTGGCGGTGACCACAAGGGGCTCAACCACATCCTCATCCGCCCAAGCCGTTTGGCCCACAGACAAAGCCACCCCACACGCCCAAGCCAAAGCCGAGCGCAACCCTGGTGCATGGCGCACCGAGTTCAAAAAATACATGATGAATCAACAGGACAAGAGCCCCAACCAGCGTCCCCGCAGGCTACGAGCGAACTGATGGGGCGCGCTCACAAGCACGACCCCACCCCATGTTGGCCGGTATCCGGGCTAGGCGGTGCAACTTGTGAAACCTTCCCAGGCTTGAAGACCCAGTGGCTAAGAGCACAAGTGAGTTGTCAGGGTGACCCCTTTTAACTCGACCGCCGACCGTTGCGGGGGCAGCGCAGGTCGGGCTGGCGTCATCGCACAAAGCGTGACACGCAGACCCTCCTGCTTCCCGTTTAACCGCACCGAATGAACTCCAGTGCGAGCACCAACGGGGCGCATTGTAAGGCGCCTACAATGTCCCTCGTGCTGCTCAGCCACAAGTCCCCACAAAAAAGGGGCACACGCCCATGTCCAGAATCGACGAACTCACAGACCGCATTGAGCGCCTCTTATTGCGCCACGAAGAACTGCGCCGCACCAACTTGCTGCTGCAACAGCAAGTCAGCGTGACCAGCCAAGAGCGTGACTCGCTGCGTGCCAGGCTGTCTGCTGCCCGCGCCCGCATTGATGCGCTGATCGACAAGCTGCCCATGCCCGTCGATGGCTTAGACGAGTCCGATGGCGACTTGACCAACCGGAGTCCTGATTAACATGAAGCAAATTGAAGTCTCCATCATGGGTCAGGTCTACCTGCTAGGTTGCCCAGACGGCGGAGAGGATCGACTCAAAGAAGCGGTGTCGCAAGTTGACCGCGAGATGTGTGCCATCCGTGACAGCGGCAAGCTCAAGGCCCGTGAGCGCATCGCCGTGCTCGCCGCGCTGAACTTGGCTTACATGCTCACGGAGCGCCCTGGCGCAGCGGGCACCAACGCCAAGCATCACACCCCCCATCACGAGCCCAATCACGAACCACCCTCAGCCGCATCCCCCGAGTACGTTGATAACCTGATCGCCAGACTAGACCTCGCACTCGACATGGATGGCCACTTGATCTGATCCGTTCAAGAAGCACATGAAGTCTGTTTATTTACCTCAACAGACACGCCGTTAGAACGTAGAATGAAATCGTTCGTCGCCTTCTTGGTTGCTTTAATTTCCTGAGCCGATGCTCTTAGAGCCAGGGCTTGGAATATCGCCTTACTGGTGTGATCGTCTCGCGTCAGATGAACCTAAAGTATGGCTGACCTCGCCCACCTGAATCCCCTGGGTTCAGGAATGCGGCAACTGGCTGGCGGCGAACACTTACATGACAACGGCCAGACACCTTTTCAGGGTCTGGCCGTTTTTTTGTGTGGCTGCGGGGTCGTGCCTGCCGCTATTTACTGGGTGAAAATTCGATGCTGGCCAACACGATGCGGTTACCGCTTTGGCGGGCCGTGTTCATGGCCTTATCGGCACTGTTCATCAGCTCATCAATGCCGCCTGCGGTGTGAGGGAAACTGGCCACACCCATACAGACGGTAAACGGGATTTGCTGTCCGTTATACGGCACGATGTGCTGCACGCACTGGCGCCTAAATTGCTCCATCCGAGAGTGCGCGATCGCCAAGCCAATGCCCGAAAGCAACACGACAAACCGGTCTCCGGCCAGACGGCATGGGGAGTCCATCGCGCGTGTATTGACCCGCAACAAACGCCCAAGCGCTTCGACAACCCGCTCGCAGCCGGTATCACCATGCAAGCGCCGGATCTCATCGATGTTGTCAATCGCAATAGACACCAGCGCGAATTCGCGCTGCTCGCGGCTGGACAGATCAGCCTCTCGGCGCAGCTGCTCTTCAAAGTGAGCGCGGTGGTACAGACCAGAAACCACATCGCGCACTTGGTTGTCTTGCACATCGCGGCGCAGTGTGTCGTTGGCCTTTTGCTGCTGCTCAAGTTGGGCCATGGCGGCCTGCAGTTGCTGCGCTTGGCGACGCGACTCGGTCACATCTTGCCAAACAGACAGCAATTTAGGTGAGCGATCACCCTCCACGGCCACGACTTGTCTCCAGGTGATGAACTCGTGGCGGCCACCACTCAACTCCAGCTTGTGCTCGGTTCGCAAACCAGAGGACACGGACTGCGCTTGGTGATCGGCGGCACGCAAGGCGACGGCCTGCGCCACATCGAACAATTCGGAGTCCATTGCACCAACCAAGGTGGGCGCTTGCAGACCGAACATCCGCGCGGCAATGTCATTGGCGTGATCGTATCGACCACTGGCCACGTCTTTGATCAAAACGGCCAAACCAAGTTGATCAAGCGCGTGCAACACAGCCTGACTCAAGACGCCGCTTTGGAGCACATCAGGAACGAAAGCATCGGCCATAAGCATTGGAATATGTGTAGATTGAAGCTGCATGCTAAACAACGCTGCTCACCAAAGCCAGCAGACAACATAGTCGTCGAAAATACAAGCACTGACTGCCCTTCAAATGAGGGATGAGCGCCGCCTTTTCACGACATATTCAACATATATGACCAAAATTACCTTGCTAGGTTGCGGCCTGATGGGCACCCCCATGGCGCACAGGTTGCTGGCCTCAGGCTACCCCTTATCAGTCTGGAACCGCACCCCCGGCAAGGCGCAAGCCTTGGGCGCGTCAGGGGCCATCGTGCACACAACCCCAACAGCCGCTGCGCAAGACGCCGACATCGTGATCACCATGCTAGCGGACGGGGATGTGGTCGAATCCTTGCTGTTTGACCCGGCACTGCCCGGCGTGGCCAGCGTGCTCAAAAAAGGCGCACTGGTCATCGACATGAGCTCGATCCTGCCCGCGCAAGCCAAAGACCATGCGGCCAGACTGGCCCAACTGGGCGTCAACACACTGGATGCGCCTGTTTCTGGCGGCACCTTGGGCGCCGAGGCGGGCACACTGGCCATCATGGTCGGCGGACTGGAGGTCGACTTCGATCGCGCACGCACCGTATTGGGCGCACTGGGGCACCCCGTTCACGTCGGCCCTGCGGGATCAGGGCAACTGGCCAAGCTGGCCAACCAAATGATCGTCGGCATCACCATCGGCGCCGTGGCAGAGGCCTTGTTGATGGCCGAACGTGGCGGCGCCGACCCAGCCAAAGTGCGCCAAGCCTTGCGCGGTGGTTTTGCCGAGAGCCGTGTGCTCGAAGTGCATGGACAGCGCATGGTCGAGGGCGACTTCACCAAGCGCGGCGCCTTGTCCACCCAACTCAAAGACCTGCGCAATGCCTTGCACACCTCGGCTGAACTGGCCTTTGATGCACCAATCACCACGCAACTCACCGCGTTATACGAAAGCGCAGCCTCACATGGGCTAGGTGAACTGGATCAGTCAGCCCTATTTAAAGAACTGCAAGGGCGTCAAATTGGCCGATCAATGAGCTGATCGCTGCGGCATACTGGCAGCGACAACCCAGACAAGGGAGTAGCGCCAATGTGCACCTTTTACGCCTGCTGGACAGATCACAAACCCGCTCACAAGAACGGGCACCCGCCATGCACCGCCGCCTAGCCGTCACCGGCGTGGTCCAAGGTGTTGGCTTGAGGCCTTGGGTGTGGCAGCAAGCCACGGAACTGGGCTTGATCGGCTGGGTTCGCAACACCCCTAGCGGGGTTGAAATCGACTTGCACGGCGACACCGCTGTGATCGACACGTTACAAACCCGCCTTTGGACGGCCCCGTTGCCGATCAAAGTCGAGCAAATCAAGGTATTGGGGGCGCCCACGACCCAAGAAGCACCCGACCCCAGCAGCCCCAAGGCCTTCGAAATCCAGTCCGACTTGAGTGGCACCCATACCCGCGCGACCACCATCGGCACCGACCTAGGTGTCTGCACACGCTGCCTGGGTGAGCTGTTCAACCCTGATAACCGGCGCTGGCGCCACCCCTTCATCCACTGCCCTCAGTGCGGGCCACGCTACACACTCGCCCGCAGCCTGCCCTTTGATCGCGTGCACACCAGCATGTCGAAATTCCTGCCCTGCCAACGGTGTGACCATGAATACGCCAGTAGCACCGACAGGCGCTACCACCATCAGACAAACGCCTGCCCTGATTGCGGCCCACGTTTGTGCCTGCGTCAAGCCGATGGCAGCGAGGACACTCAAGACCCCATTGCCGCGACACTGGCTTTGTTGCGCGACGGCGCCATCGTGGCCATCAAGGCCCTAGGCGGCTTTCACCTGTGCTGCGACGCCCGACAGGCATCGGCTGTCGCGCGCTTGAGGCATCGCAAACGCAGGGACCGCAAACCCTTGGCCGTCATGATGGCCAACATGGCCAGCGTCCAACCATGGGCACACGCCAGCGAGCATGAGCAACGTTGGCTGCAATTGAGCGAGCGCCCGATTGTCCTGCTACAACAAACAGCGCAAGCGCAACGCGATCTGCCTTATCTTGCACCGGGCTTAGCGTGGCTGGGCGTCATGCTGCCTTACACCCCCGTCCAACACCTTTTGTTCCACGATGCCTGCGGCCGACCTGAAGGCACAGCATGGTTGACACAAGCGCAAGACCTCATGCTGGTGATGACCAGCGCGAACACACCGGGCACGCCATTGGTCACGGACAACCAAACCGCCTTGATGGACTTGGCTGAGTTGGCCGACGCATGGTTGCTGCATGACCGAGACATCCTGGCCCGCAACGACGACACCCTCTTGCGTGTCCGACACGATGGCTCAGCGTGCTTTTTACGGCGTGGCCGGGGCTATGCGCCCACGCCCTTGGCCCTGCCAGACAGCGCAGGCCAAACCAAAGATGAACACACCTTAGCGCCCTCGATTCTGGCCGTGGGGGCGCTGCTCAAAAACACCTTGTGCATCACACAGGGTGAGCGCGCCTTGATGTCACCCCATGTAGGTGACATGGACTCGGTCGAGACCCGGGTGGCCTTCACCCGCTTGGCTGACATCTGGCCCACTTGGCTCAACACACAGCCAGACGCCTTAGCTTGCGATCTGCATCCCGATTTTTTCAGCACCATTTTGGCGGCTCATTTGACGCAGACGAGGGCGTCCACCGCTTCGCGCATTGACCCGCTCCCGCTGATTCAAGTGCAGCACCACCATGCACACGTCGCCGCTGTCTTGGCTGAGCACAGTGACGACAAGGCCGCCAGCGGCCCGGTCATTGGCGTGGCGCTAGATGGCCACGGCTTGGGCGAAGATGGCCATGCGTGGGGCGGAGAATTGTTATGGGTGCATGGGGACCAAACCCAGCGACTGGGCCACCTGCTGCCCCTGTCCATGCCTGGAGGAGATCAAGCCGTGCGTGAACCGTGGCGCATGGCTGCTGCCGCACTGCATACGCTGGGCCGAGGCCATGAAGTGCTGCTGCGGTTTGCACAACACGCCCAAGCCCCTTTGCTACACAGCTGGTTAAGCCAATCCGTCCACCAACAGCCCCACTCCACCAGCATGGGCCGGTTGTTTGACGCGGCAGCGGGCATGATCGACGTGTTGGCGCCGCACACTCATGCCGCCTACGAAGCCGAAGCCGCCATGCGGTTGGAGAGTCTGGCGCTACAGAGTTGGCCAGTGGCGCCCTTGGCGCAAGGTTGGTCCATCACGGCGTCGATGACACTAGACTGGCGCCCTTTGATGCACTGGGTGGCAGATCAGTCAACTGACAAAGCAGCCCCTTCACACGTGGCTGCGGTGTTTCACGCCACAGTGGCTGCCGCACTGGCCGACTGGGCACAACAAGCCTGCCGCCAAGAAAGCGTACGCACCGTGGTGCTGGCCGGTGGCTGCTGGGCCAACCGCCTATTGGATGATGCCGTGTACGAGCACCTTCAAGCCCATGGCTTGACCGTCTGGCGCGCTCAGCAATACCCATGCGGAGATGGCGGCATCAGTCTAGGCCAAGCTTGGGTCGCACGCCGACGGATGCTCAGGATGGGCCGAGCCTGATTTATCTGCGCCGTAAGGTCATGCGCAAGCCAACAGGCACCATGGTCAAGGACATCAACTCTTGCGCTTCACCGCCATCCGGTGTGTCAACGCTCACGATGTCAAACGACTGCAGCAGCATGGCCGCCGCCAGCTTGATCTCCAGCAACGCGAGATAGCGTCCCGGGCAGATACGAGGCCCCGCACCAAAAGGCATGGACACCCGTTTGGCGTGATCAGGCGCCAAGTGGTCTGCCTCGGGCAACCAACGCTCAGGCATGAACTGCTGAGCCTGCGGGAAGCATTCATCACGCAAAGTGTCATGGCGCATGACCAGCAGCACGCCCGTCTTGGCGGGAATGCGCACACCAGCGACTTGTGTGTCGACCAAAGCCTCCACCGCATTAAAGGGGCCCACCGGCTTGAGCCGCATCGTTTCGTGGATACAGCCCTCCATGTAGTCCAACTGACCCAGGGACTCCGCCGTCCACGTGTCCACAGGCCCCATCAGCCTGTCGACCTCATCGCGTGCGCGTTGCAAGGCCTCGGGGTGGCGAGACAGCAGGTAGATCATCCATGACAGACTGGTCGCCGTCGTGTCCTCTCCGGCCAGCAGCATGGTGAACACATTGCCCACCACATCGTCATCGGTGATCCCACTGCCAGACGCTTCAGCTGCGACGATCATGCCCTCCAGCAAATTGGGCGGTGCGGCACGCCGCTGCGCATCCTGCAAACGCACGCGCGCATCGGCCATGAAGACACGAATGGCCTCATTCACCGCACGCACGCTGCGATCCAATGCATGGTCCCTCGGCAGCTTGAGCACCCGCCAATAAGGCACGATGGCTTGCATCCGGCGCCAAATGGTCGGGAATATCTGATCCAAATGCTGCTGGATCACGTCGTCGTTGGATGACAGCGTATTGACGTCCACACCAAAAGCCAAACCCGATACCGCATCGACTGTGAAACGCATCAAGTCAGCCTGCAAATCAACCGACGCGCCTTGCTTGGCCGCAAGCTGCCAGCGGCTTTGTAGCCGTTTGGTGACGTTCAACAAGGCAGGCAAATAGGACCGCACTTGACCCGGTGAAAAGCTGGCCATCACCATGCGTCTTTGCTTGGACCAAGTTGAGCCTTCAGCGGCAAAAACGCCATCCTTGATGCCCATCTCAGACATGATTCTCTGCATGCGCGATGAGCGGCGAAACGTATCTGGTCGGTCTCGCAACAGCGATGAAATCAACTCATGGTCAGACACCACCATGAACTGCATGCCGCCCAGCTTCAAGGTCATCAGTGGCCCGTATTGCTTGACCCATGTCTCAATGTTCTGGTGCAGGCGGTGCAAATCCACCTGCAGTGCATTGCCCACGATGGGCCAAGGGCGGGGCCCCGGCAGGTCCTTCAAATGCCGCAAAGGCGTGGCAGTTGCGTCCGCAATAATGGATGTTTTCATGATTTGAACTGTGCGACAAGCAGGTCCACTTGTCATTAACCGCAAACACCGCAAGCTTGACGGCACAATCCATTGTGCAAAAAAACACCACAACCACCGCGTCAAAATGACCCCTGTCCACGCTGCAAATCTGGGATTCAACGCCAGCTTCGCCCGCCTGATCGCTGACCACGTTCGGGCGCAAGATCTCGATCACCGATCCATTTTGGGTGTAATGGGTTTGAGCGAGATGGAGAACGACAGCAGCCCACCTTGGGTGCCAGCCCGGCAGTTGTGCGACGCATTGCGGCTGGCTGCCACGCTCTGCGCAGACCCCCATATCGGCCTGAGTATTGGCCAACAAGTACGGCCAGCCAACTTGGGCAGCTTGGGCTACACCTTGATCAGCGCGGCCGATTTACAAACAGGCTTGGCCATGTTTGAACGGCTGCAATCGCTGATTTGCACCCAAATGCACATTGAGCACCGCATCAAGGGCAACTTCATTGACAGTCAACTTGTCTGCTCCGGTGACGTCCCAAGTGACACCAATCTGTGGGTGTTCACCATGGTGGCCCGCGTGGCCTTTGGACGCTGGGTCACTGGCCGCCACTTGGTGCCCTTGCAGTTGCGCCTGCCCTGCCCGCCCCCCTTGGATGCAGCGCCGCTACGCGCGTACATAGGGTGCGACATCACCTTCGATGCCGAGCATGCAGGCGAGCGGGTCCCAGCCAACTGGCTGCAATTGCCCAACCCCCACGCCGACGCCAAGCTCCACACCTTGATGAGCGCAGTCAGCGACCAGCAATGGGCCAAACAAGGTCAGGATCAAACGCACATGGTCAGCGTGCTACGCGGCCACATCACCACCAGCCTTCAAAAAGGCAGCTTGCCTCTGTTGGATAAGCTGGCACCCGATCTAGAGGCTGACTTGGGGTTGTCCGCACGCCAAATCCAACGCCGCCTGTCTGAAAATGGCCTGAGCTTCAAAGACATGGTGGAGGCCGTTCGCCGCGAACAAGTCTTGCACGACCTGCGCCACAGCCTGCTGCCCCTGGCCGACATTGCAAAGCGTGCTGCCTACACCGAGACCAGCTCCATGAACAGAGCCGTACGCCGCTGGACAGGGCTGACCCCAACGGCTGTGCGCCAAGGTTGACTCAAGGCACAAATGGCCATCTGTTTTGTATGAGCAGCGACACGTGTTTGGCCCACACCTGATAGGCCAAGGGCCCAGGGTGGAAGCCGTCTGATGCCATGTATTGAGGCTCAAGCGGGAACTCTGCCGCAGCCATCTCGCACAAGGGCGCGTGCTGTGCCGCGAAACCCGTCAAGGCCCGGTTCAATCGCTTGGCACGCATGCCGATGTACCACCGCAGAGGCTGAGGCAAAGCCGGGAACCGGTGCATAGGGGGCAGGCTAGACAACAGGATGTGCCGCGCACCGAACTTCGATGTCAGGGTGTGGACGACCTGTGCCTGCATGCCCAACCACTTGGCCACACCGGTGCCACTGGTGGCATCGTTGGCCCCGACCGCCACGACAATGATGTCAAATGGTTCTGTTGCGGTCGATTCAATCCGACTCAACACATCCCGCACCTTGTGCCCAGTCGTCGCTGCCAAACGCCAATGGAGCCGATAGCTTTGGCTCAAGTCAGCCACCAACTGCCCACTGAGCGCTTCGCTCTGGTGCGCCGCGCCCACACCTGCAGCAGACGAGTCACCCAAGATCAACAAACGCAGTATCCGGCCCTGCCCGCTGACACCTTGCCGATCGCCGGGTGGCTCGGGCAAGATGGGCGTCACACGCCGCACACGACGTCCCTGAAGCCAGAGCAGCGGGGCCAAGCTGAGGGTGGTCAACCAATACCGCATGCCGACACCCCAGCCAGATCAGTCTTTGAACTCAGGCGTTTGTTTGCTCATGCCCGCCATCATCGCCGCCGTCAAGTCGTTGGACATGAGCATGGCTGCATTCCAAGTGGCGATGTAGTTCAGGCCATCCGCCACAGAGTGGTCGCGGCTGTAGTTCAGCATCTCTTTGGTGCCGCGGATAGACAGGGGTGACTTGGATGCGATGTTGGCCGCCAGTTCACGCACCCCGGCTTGCAAGGCTTCACGTGAGTCATAGACCTTGTTGACCAGACCGATCTCACGCGCCTCAGTGGCATCGACCTTGCGGCCTGTGTAGGCCAACTCGCGCACGATGCCTTGGTTACCCAGCAACTTAGGCAAGCGCTGCAGCGTGCCCACGTCGGCCGTCATGCCGATGTCGATCTCTTTGATCGAGAAGTAAGCATCGGCTGAGCAATAGCGCATGTCAGTGCAACTGATCAAGTCCATGCCACCGCCCACGCAGGCACCATGGATGGCAGCCAACACGGGTTTGCGGCAGCGGTCGATGCTGGTCAGCGTGTCTTGCAAGTCCAAAATCAAACGACGCAGGTTCTCGCGTGTGCGGCCATCGCAGTCGTTTTTGATCGATGGCAACAGGCCCATCATCATCTGCAAGTCAATGCCTGATGTGAAGTGTTTGCCTTCACCTTCAATGATGGCCACGCGCGCCTCAGCGGTCTCATCGACCCATGTGAAGGCTTTGCGGATGTCATGCCACATCGCCAAATTCATGGCGTTGGCCTTTTCAGGGCGGTTCAAACGAACCGTGGCAATGTGCTGGTCCAGCGTGACGCTGACGGTATCGAAGTTCATGTCCGACCTCATTGGTTGTGGTTGGCTTTGTAGGCTGGCAAATAGGCCGCCAGCCGTGCACCCATCTCTGCACCCAATGCCTGCAAAGCATTGAAGGGACGCACCATGACTTCAAAGTCAACGATCTTGCCTTCTTCATCAAAGCGGATCATGTCGATGCCTTTGAGCGATTTGTCGCCCACGGCGGCGCTGAACTCCAGCACCACACTCAAGCCATCCTCAGACACCAGCTGACGCTGATACTCAAACGCGGTGAACACTTTGGCCACCGTGTTGAGGATCAGGTTGACGGCTGCTGCGCTCACATAGGGCTTGAAGGCCATGGGTGAGCGAAACGTGGCGTTGTCATGCAAGATCGTGGGCAACTTGCCCATGTCTTGGACAGACACCATCTCGTGCCAAACCGCCAGAGAGGCCGCAGCTGCGGGCTTGAGAGCTGAACTTGAATGCGTCGTCATGATGGGCTCCTAAAAGGTCGCAAAGAGTCACAAAGGATCGTGAAGGATCAAAGGGCCGCAGCCACTTCAGTGCCTTGCTTGATGGCGCGCTTGGCATCCAATTCAGCGGCCACATCAGCGCCACCAATCAATTGCACTTTTTGACCAGCTGCTTCGAGCCCCGCCAGCAAAGAACGGAAGGGATCTTGGCCAGCACACAACACCACGTTGTCAACCGGCAAGACCACATCCTTGCCAGCCACGGTGATGTGCAAGCCAGCGTCGTCGATCTTGCTGTAGCTCGCGCCCGCGATCATCTCGACGTTGCGGTTCTTCAAGGATGTGCGGTGGATCCAACCAGTGGTTTTGCCCAAGCCGTCGCCCACTTTGCTGGTCTTGCGTTGCAGCAGGTAGACCTGACGCGGCGCCTTGTCCAAGTGCGGGGCCTTGATGCCACCACGCTCGGCGTAGTTGGTGTCAATACCCCATTCGGCATTGAACTTGCTCAGGTTCAGCGCAGGGCTGTCGCCTTCGTGGGTGAGGAACTCGGCCACGTCAAAACCGATGCCACCGGCACCGATCACCGCCACGGTTTTGCCCACAGCCTTGCCATCACGCAACACATCAAGGTAGCTCAGCACCTTGGGGTGGTTCACGCCTTCAATGGCTGGCGTACGCGGCATCACGCCCGTAGCCAACAACACCTCGTCAAAGCCGCCCTTGATCAGGTCATCGGCTGTCACGCGGGTGTTGAAATGGGCCTTCACACCCGTCAACTTGATCTGGTTGCGGAAGTAGCGCAGGGTTTCGTAGAACTCTTCTTTGCCCGGCACTTTTTTGGCGATATTGAATTGACCGCCAACATCATCAGCCGCTTCAAACAGGGTCACATCGTGACCACGTTGCGCCGCTGTCGTGGCCGCTGCCAAGCCAGCAGGCCCGGCGCCCACCACGGCAATGCGCTTGGGTGCTGTGGTTGGCTCGATCATCAGCACGGTCTCGTGGCAAGCACGTGGGTTGACCAAGCACGAGGTGATTCTGCCGCTGAAGGTGTGATCCAGACAAGCTTGGTTGCAGCCGATGCAGGTATTAATCTCGTCGGCACGGCCTTGTTCGGCCTTGACCACAAAGAAGGGGTCGGCCAGCAACGGGCGGGCCATGGACACCATGTCAGCGCAACCGTCGGCCAAAATCTGCTCGCCCACTTCAGGTGTATTGATGCGGTTGGTCGTGATCAAGGGGATCTTGACCTTGCCCTTCATCTTCTGTGTCACCCAAGCAAAAGCACCGCGCGGCACGCTGGTGGCGATCGTCGGGATGCGGGCTTCGTGCCAGCCAATACCGGTGTTGATGATGGTGGCGCCAGCGGCTTCAACCGCTTGGGCCAGTTGCACGACTTCTTCAAAGCTGGAGCCGCCATCGACCAAATCGAGCATCGACAAGCGGTAGATGATGATGAAGTTGGGGCCGACTTTTTCACGCACTCGGCGCACGATCTCCACCGGGAAGCGCATGCGGTTCTCGTAGGTGCCGCCCCACTCGTCCGTGCGGTGGTTGGTGCGCGCAGCGATGAACTCGTTGATCAGGTAACCCTCTGAGCCCATGACCTCGACGCCGTCATAGCCTGCTTGCTGGGCCAAGCCCGCGCAATGGGCAAAGTCAGCCACGGTCTGCTCAACTTCTTCGGTGGTCAATGCACGTGGCGGCATCGGTGCAATGGGGGCCTTGATGGCACTGGGTGCGACCAATTCAGGGTGGTAGGCGTAGCGCCCAAAGTGCAAAATCTGCATCGCAATCTTGCCGCCAGCTGCGTGCACGGCGTCGGTCACCACCTTGTGCTGGGCTGCTTCGGCTTCGGTCGCCAAACGGGCGCCACCGGGATACGGACGACCTGCGTCGTTGGGCGCGATACCGCCTGTCACCATCAGCGCCACACCACCACGGGCACGCTCGGCATAGAACGCAGCCATGCGCTCAAAGCCGTCTTTGGCCTCCTCCAAACCCACGTGCATCGAGCCCATCAGGACGCGATTGCGCAAAGTCGTGAAGCCAAGATCAAGCGGTTGCAGAAGATGTGGGTAAGCGCTCATGGGTGTAGCTCTCAGTATGTGAAATGGGCTGGTTGCGAAACTATGCAACCAGTTGCATGAATGAATACTAGACGATCCAAATCGTTTGTGCAACTGGTTGCATAGTTGTGTGCCGCACTTTAGACTCGGCGCATGTCCCTTTCACACGCTTTGTTGACGTCCTTGCTAGAGAAATCGTCTTCAGGCTACGACCTGGCGCGTCGCTTTGACAAGTCCATTGGTTTTTTCTGGCGCGCCACCCACCAGCAAATCTACCGAGAGCTGGCCCGCATGGAAACAGCCGGGTGGATCGCATCCGAGGCGGCACCAGACGGCGGACGCACCCGCAAGCGCCTCTACCGCGCACTGGACACTGGCAAGCAAGAGCTCGCTCGCTGGGTGCAAGAGCCCTCCCCTTTGGTCGACATGCGTGACGAGTTGATGGTGCGTTTGCGCGCCGAGGCCGCCATCGGGCCGCTGGGCTTGGATAAAGAGATCGAACGCCAACTCAGCCTGCATACCGCCAAGCTCAGCGCCTACAAGGCCATTGAGTCACGCGACTTCCCTGCCGACAAAGCCTTGTCCAGAGAAATGCAGATCCAGCACATGATCCTCAAGACCGGGGTCATGTATGAGGAGAACTGGCTTAATTGGTCTCAAGAGCTGCTGCGCGTCTTGCGCGTCAAGACTGATTGACTGAGCTGATTGACTTGGGTCAAGCGCTGAGGCCACGCCCTGTCGCGTCGCTGACAAACAAACGCCACCACCCCGGCCACACTGGTGCACATCCCACCATGCGTGAACGCCGTGTCCAGTCAATCTACGTCCAACAGCATCATCGTCATCGGCGCCGGCTTGGCAGGCTTGACGGCCACGCTGGGCCTGCTTGATCAAGGCCACAAGGTGCACCTGCTGGACCGGTGCAACGAAGACCAACTCGGTGGACTCGGCTTGCATGCCTTTGGCGGCATGGCCTTGGTCAACACACCACTGCAACGCCTGAATGGCATCCACGACAGTGCCGACATCGCCTTGGCCGACTGGCTTGGTTTTGCTGACTTTGGCCCTGAAGACACCTGGCCGCGTCGTTGGGCCGAGCACTACGTCAACCGTTGCGTGCCCGAGGTCTATGAATGGCTGCGAGACAAGGGCATCCACTTCATCCCTGCTGTGCAATGGGTTGAACGCGGTTGGATGACACGTGGCAACACCCTGCCCCGCTATCACGTGCTGTGGGGCACCTCACGCCACATGATGCAGGTGCTGCTCAAGACGCTGCAAGCGCACCCCCAACGCAAACGCCTGACGATCCTGACACGCCACAAAGTCAACGCGCTGACACGCAGAGGTTCGCGCATCACCGGGTGCGGTGGTGTCAACGAGGACACGCAAGCCCCCTTCGAGTTGCAAGCCGATGCGGTGATCGTGGCCACAGGTGGCATCACGGGCGACCTGAACCGCGTGCGCCAAAACTGGCCCAGCGCTTGGGGCCGCGCGCCCACAGAACTGCTCAATGGCTCACACCCGACAGCCGATGGTCTGCTGCACGACGCTGTCCACACACTGGGCGGCAAGGTCACTCACTTGGATCAAATGTGGAACTACGCGGCGGGCGTCAGGCACCCTAGGCCGCACTTCGCAGGGCACGGCCTGAGCCTCATCCCCGCTAAATCAGCCCTGTGGCTTGACCCAGATGGGCAGCGCATCGGCCCTGTCCCCTTTGTGACCGGCTTCGACACCCACGAGATGGTGGCGCAGATCGCGCGCGCGCAATGGCCGTGGACTTGGCAAATCCTCAACCGCCGCATTGCCACGCGGGAGCTGGCCGCATCCGGTGCCGAGCACAACCAGCACATCCGCGACAGGCGCCCTTTGGCGCTGCTGTGGCAAATGCTCAGAGGCAACCACGCACTGGTTGATGAGTTGCTCACGCAATGCCCAGACGTGGTTGAGGGCCGTGACCTCGCTGAACTGGCACAACGCATGAACGCGATCAACGGAGACCAGCGCATCCAGGCCAGCACACTGCGCGAACAAATCCAACCTTATGACGATCAGATTGCACGCGGCCCACGTCTGCACAACGACGACCAGTTGCGGCGCATCGAGCACATGCGCCACTGGCCCGGTGACCGCATCAGAACCTGCCGCTACCACGCCATACTAGACCCGCATGCAGGCCCCTTGATGGCCATAAGATGCCAGTTGTTGACGCGCAAATCCATGGGCGGCATCCAGACTGATCTGCACAGCCGCGTATTGGACAGCGCTGGTGAACCCATGATCGGCCTGTATGCCGTCGGTGAAGCAGCAGGCTTTGGCGGCGGCGGCGCCAATGGCCGCAAGTCGCTCGAAGGGACATTTTTGTCAGGCTGCATCCTCACGGCCCATGCCGCAGCACGCCATTTAACCGGTCAAAATCAGGACACACCATG
This sequence comes from Aquabacterium sp., assembly GCA_030654395.1. Taxonomy (GTDB): domain Bacteria; phylum Pseudomonadota; class Gammaproteobacteria; order Burkholderiales; family Burkholderiaceae_C; genus Aquabacterium. The sequence continues at coordinate 136,344 of JAURXM010000132.1, read as the reverse complement.
AAGAAAACTGGCGCAGAACTCGTTCGCTATGCCCTTGAGCAGATGGGTATCCGCTACACCTTTGGCATTCCCGGCGTGCACAACACCGAGACCTACGACCAACTGGCCAGCTCACGCAGCGTGACGCCCATCCGCGTCACACACGAGTGCTGCGGCGCCTTCATGGCCGATGCCGTGAGCCGCACCACCGACGACAACGGCGCCATGCTGATCGTCCCAGCTGCAGGCGCCGCGATGGCCATGCCCGGCATCGGTGAGGCCTTCTTGGCTGGCATCCCCATGCTGGTGATATCAGGTGGCACGCGCACCGATACCGGCTACACATACCAGCTGCATGAGATGGACCAGATCGCCATGGTCAAGCCCATCACCAAAGGCGCTTGGCGGGTCACCGAACACGCGCAAATCGTGCCGACTTTGTTTGAGGCCTGGCGCATCGCCAACAGCGGCGAGCCAGGGCCCGTGTTCATCGAGATCCCCGTGAACCTGCAACTCTTCCCCGGCGAGATCAGTGAGTTGCCCCGCTTCGTGCGCCCCGCGCCACCGACCTTGATCACATCACCGGGTATCGATGCCCCCTTGCGTGACGCCGCCGTGATGCTGTGGCAGGCCAAAAGACCCGGCATCTTTCTGGGCTGGGGCGCCGCCCATGCCACCGACTTGAGCTTGCAGCTGGCCGACATCCTTCAAGCACCAGCGGCCACGACCCTACAAGGCATCAGCGTCTTTCCGGCGACACACCCCTTGCACACCGGCATGGGCATCGGGCCTGCGGCGGTTCCAGCCGCAGAAAACGCGTTTGCAGACTGCGATGTGCTCTTGGCCGTGGGCACCCGTTTTGGTGAAATCGCCACGGGCAGCTTTGGCATCAAACCCACGTGGCAGCTCATCCATACCGACATCAACCCCGCCGTCTTCCATGCCAACTACCCAGCCGCGCTGACCATAGAGGGCGATGCACGTGCGGTGCTGCAAGGCTTGCTCGGTGAATTGCAAACATTGGCAAGCGAGCAGACCGCACGCGCGGAACAGATTCAAAGCAGAGGCGAGGTACTTCGCGCCCACATTGCCAGCGACAAGCAACGCTACCAGCGCGAATGGCTGCAACATGACAGCGGCCAACGCGTCAACCCGGCCCGATTCCTTCAAGCCTTGCGCCAACACCTGCCTGATGACGCGTACATGGTCACCGATGACGGCAACCACACGTTTTTGGTGGCCGAACTGTTCGAATCCCGTCGCAGCCGCCACCTCATCACCCCGACCGACTTCAACTGCATGGGTTACTGCGTGCCAGCGGCCATCGGCGTCAAACTGACCCACCCACAACAGGCCGTGGTGGGCATCGTCGGTGATGGCGCCTTTTTGATGACCGGCCTGGAGATCATCACAGCGGCGGAGCACCGCTTGGGGGTCGTCTTTTATGTCTTCAACGACGGTGAATTGTCGCAAATCTCACAAGCCCAGCAACTGCCCTACAACCGCAAGGCCTGCACCGTCTTGCCTGAAATCCGCATCAAGGGCATTGCCGACGCAGTGGGTGCGCGTTACCTGCGCCTGAGCACCGACGATGACATCCACGCCGTGATTGCGCAGGCACAAGGCCTTGGGCAACAGGGCCAACCCGTCATCGTGGATGTCCACATTGACTACAGCAAGCAAACACGTTTCACACAAGGTATCTTGAAAACCAACCTGGGCCGCATGACCGTCGGCAACCAACTGCGCATGGTCGGGCGGGCGGCGTGGCGGCGCATCGCCACACCAGATTAAGGGCCCCAACGGCGCGTATCTCAGGCGATACCCATACAGCTGATTTGAGCAAAATCTCCACACAACTATGGGGATTGAACATGCACTCACTTGCGCGCAAGGTCAGCTGGCTACGCCACTTGGCTGGGGTTTGTTTGTCGGCCAGCTTGGCCCTACCGCTGTCCGGCGCACACGCGGCAGACCCGCAGGGCTACAAATTCTCACCAGTCAACCAAGCCAATATCTCGTTGGCAGCAGAGTACTGGAACCCCATTGTGGCCTACGTGTCAGAGAAAAGCGGTGTGCCGCTGACCCTGAAAATTGGCCGCACATCCGCAGACACCACCAGCTATGTGTTGGCACAAGAAGTTGATTTCGTTTTCTCAAACCACCTGTTCAGCCCTGAGCGTGAAAAGCTGGGCTGGAAGGTGTTTGGCCGACGCCAAACCCCCCCGCTGTACAGCCAAATCGTGGTGCCCGCTGACTCACCCATCACCGACATCGCCCAGCTTGAGGGCAAAGATGTGAGCTTCGCTGGGCCTGAGGCCACAGTGGCGTATAAGTTTCCCTATGCCCAACTGCTGAACAAACACATCAACGTCAAAGTCGTGTTTGGCGGCAACATGGATGGCGCATTCGCCCAGATGTTCAGCGGCAAAACACAGGCATCAGGCGCTAACTCACAGTTAGCAGAAGCCTACGCCCGCCGTGAGGATAAAAAATTCCGCGTGTTATGGAACTCAGAGCCGCTTCATGATCTGGCCTTGATGGCCTCGTCTCGCGTCCCTGATAAGGATATGCAAGCCGTAGCCAAGGCATTCATAGGCATGCACGCCGATCCAAAGGGTCGACAAATTTTGATTGAGGTATCCAAGCACATCGGCCTGAGCGCCGAGGCCTACTTCATTGCCTCAGATGGCAGCGAGTACGCCCCTTACCGCCGCTTCTACCAAACAGCACCAAGCCAACTTCGCTGATCAGCTAAGGTCTGCCTTGTCCATTTCCAGCAAGCTGCTGCCACAGACGCTGATAGCGCGGGTCTTCCTGCTCTATTCAGTGGCGATTCTGCTGCTATCTGGCGCGGGCTTGAGCCTATGGGCCACACACACCTACAAAGTCAGCCTCAACAACGCCCAAGACACCGCCGCCACGTTTTTGAGCCTGCTGGGGCCGACATCGGCCGAGTCAGCCGTCATTGGTGACTACGACACCATTGGCCGCATTCTTGAAAAGACAGTGCAGCACCCGGCCTTGAGCGGGGCCATGTTCATCGACATCAAGGGTGCACGCATCGACCGTCAAAAAAATGACGGGAAAAAACACACTGCGCCAGACCGCCTAGCCAACACCATCGCTGCTGAACTGGTGGATGTCAACATGCCCGTCAACTTAGGCGGCAAAGACTATGGCATCTTGAGGCTGCAGTTCGACACCCATGTCGTTGCCGATGAACTCTGGTCGCAAGCGCTAGCAGCCTCGGGCATGACCGTGTCTGCGCTGTTGGCCGGATGCCTCCTGGTGTGGTTCCCTCTCAGGTATTGGTTGGGTAACCTGAACCGCATCCGCCAATTCGGCGAGCAGATGAAGGTATCAGGCGGCGATTTGACTCAGATGCTGGCCCCGGACGCGCCGCTGGAGTTCCGCAAAACATTTGAGGTACTCAACCAAGCGGCCACATCGCTGCAACTTGAGCGCGAACAAGCTGCGGTCACCTTGTCTGCCATTGCCGACGGCGTGGCCACGGTCAATGCGCAAGGTCACATTGTGCTGACCAATCCGGTGCTGGCGCGCATGCTGGGCAAAACGCCTGCACAGCTACTAGGCAAGACCATCCAAGGCGTGCTGCCAGGCTTGCTTGATGCGATGCCAGCGTCTGGCGCGTGGCAAACCCGCATCAAACTGCGCAACTCGGGCGGCACAGAAACCGTGCTCGACCTGAACCGCTCCCCCATCGGGACGCAAGATGAGCAAGTCGGCTGGGTCATGGCCTTTCGCGATGTCAGCGTGGCGCAAGGCTTGGAAGACCGTTTGCGATCTGAGCTACAAGCACGCGAGCAAGCCATGCAGTCCATCCACCTACTGCTAGAGAACTTTGCCGACGACAGCGCATCCAGCACCGACCAGCACGCCGACGTCATGGACATCGAAGCACTGGTCAAAATGACCTCCGACCTGACCGACAAACTGCGTGAACGCGGCGATCAACTCGCTGCCATCTTCGCCTTAAGCCCTGATGGCTTTGTCTCATTCGATGCGCGGCACAAGGTGCACTACGTGAGCCCTGCGTTCACCAAGTTGACGGGCGTGTCTTCAGCTTCAGCATTGGGCTTGCATGAAAACGTGTTGCTGCCCTTGATGCTCAAAGAGGCCTCACCCCAACATCAAGCGCTGAGCTTTTCAGCCTTACGCGGGCACAAACAAAAGATTGACGTGAGCCGCCCTGCACGCCGCGTTTTGGAGTTGGCCGCCCACACCGCTGCAAGCGGCTCGATCTCGCAAGTGCTGCACGTCAAAGACGTGACTTACGAAGTAGAAGTTGAGCAAATGAAGAGCGAGTTTTTGTCGACCGCTGCGCACGAATTACGCACCCCGATCACCAGCGTCTTTGGCTTCACCGAGTTGATGATGACGCGTGAGCTGAGCCCAGACAAGCAAAAGTCCATGCTCGAACGCATCCACCGCCAAAGCACGGCGATGATCACGATCCTCAACGAGCTGCTTGATCTGTCACGCATCGAAGCGCGTCGCGGCAAAGACTTCGACATCGAAGCCCTGTCGCTCAAAGATTTGATCCATGAGGCCATACAGGACTTCCAGCAACCCGACGGGCGCACACCGCCCGATCTGACCTTACTCGCCGATATGGACACGGTCAATGCAGACCGCAGCAAGCTGCTACAAGTGATCCGCAACCTGCTGTCCAACGCCTACAAATATTCACCAAATGGCGGGCCTGTCGCGCTGCGTATATACATCCCTGCAGATGAGGATGCCCATGCGACCCCATCCAACTTGCGCATCTGCATGGCGTTCAAAGACCACGGCATCGGCATGACGCCCGATCAACTGTCTCACATGACCGAGCGCTTTTACCGTGCGGATACCTCTGGCGCGATCCCCGGAACAGGCCTGGGCATGAGCATCGTCAAAGAAATTATCGAGCTCCATGGTGGCCAACTGACCATCGAGAGCAACTACGGCGTCGGCACAGAGGTCACGGTCACCCTGCCGCTCATCACGACTTGATTTTCACCCTGGAGTCACCTTTTGAAGCACCAACAACATGTGGCCATTCTCGGCCAAGGCTACGCCGTCCCCACTGAAATCAGAGGCAATGACGACCCCATTTTTGACTGGCTCAAGCAGCACTCTCCGTCTGGGTCTGACTTGTTTAATGGACTGAAGTACCGCCGCGTACTGCCACAAGCCAACGGCGTTATCGACATCATGGTGCAGGCCAGCCTCAATGCCATGCAAGAGGCCGGCATCACACCAGATCAGGTCGACATCATTTTGGGTGCAGGCTCGGTCAGTGACTACATCGCACCCAACAACCTCGCCGTGGTTCACCAAAGATTGGGCCTACCAGCGCACTGTCGCGTGTTGCCGCTCAACAGCGACTACACCACCTTCCAAGATGGCCTCAGGCTGGCCACGGACTTGGTGCGCAGTGGCTCTGCTCGCCACGCACTGGTCACCTGCGGCAACAACTGGACGCACCATGTGGACTACCACGAGCCCGTGTCGCTGGCCGCCTCAGATGGCGCAGGCGCAGCGGTCGTAGGCCACAGCACATCGCCGAATCACTTCCGCCTAGTCGACTGGGACAACGAGACGCAAACACACTGGTATGGGGCGTTCCGCATGGCCGCACGCCCACTGGCCACGGGTGGCTTCAGCACCCCGTTGATGAAGCTTGATGACAAAACAGGTCAAGAAGCCTTCAAGCAGTTTGGCCTGACCGTCCCCGGTGTGATCGTGAACCGTTTGCTGGCGCGCCATGGTTTGAGCGGCCAAGACATCACCTTGATTGCCCACCAAACATCCTTGATGGTTCAAGATGCGTGGCAAGCTGCGATTCAACCCGCGCACTACATCAGCACGCTGCAAGAGTACGGTGACATGGTGTCTTCATCCGTCCCCGTGAACCTGGCCAAGTGCCATGCCGAGATCCGCACCAGCAAACTTGTCTTGCTGGGCATCGGCATGGAGATGCACGCAACCGCGCTGTTACTTGACCGTGCCTAGATAAGCTGGCGGCTGCAAACCAAGGTGGTTCTGCAGCATGTCCTCTGCCGTGGCCAGCGCACCCTCAACCCAGCCTTGGGCGTGCGAATAGGCCTCACCACAGATGTAGACCGGCTTGCCCTTGGCCGGTTGCACGATGCGCTTGCTGACGTCGTGGCTGTCCACGTATTGCGGCCAGAAGTTGGCACCACCACCATAAGGGTCATCACCCCAATCCATGAAGGCTGCGGCATAAGGGCGCCGCGCGGGCGAGTCTTCCAAACCATGGATCGCCAGCAACTGCCGATGCGCTTCATGCACCATCAAGGCAGGCGCTGGGTGCTGTGCCCACTCATCTTGAGGCAAGGTGTGGCCAGCATCATGCGGTTCATTTTGGAACTGATCAGGATGGTCTCTCAGGCCAGCCCAGTACTCCAGATCCAAACCATCGTTGTAGATCAGGATGGCGCCAGCGGTGGTGTCATCCCCCACAGGCCAGTAGTAGCACTGGCGTACGGGCAAGTCCGTCACCGACTGGCCTTGGGTGATGCCCATGTCCTCCCACCAACGGTGCCGATAACACAAGGCCAGTTTGAACAAAGGGATAGGTGTCACAGACCGGATCAGCTTATGCACCTCAAGCTGATGCTCACCCAGAACCGAACCCGTCTGTGCAATCAACTCCAATGATCGCCTCGGCATGGCCAGCACCAATCGGCGGGCATGCACGACTTTGTGCGCCACCTTGCCTTCGCTCGTTACAGCCAGATGCAAGGCCACGCCCTCACTGCCATCGGCTAGCCTGACCGTATCAAAGTGAGTCAACCTGTGGGCCATGTGCAATGCACCGCCAGCCTCTAGATAGCGCTCACACAAGGTTGTCGGCACACACTCATAGCCATCCCTCAAACGCTTGTATTCAATGCTGGCGCCGTAGTCGTCGAGGTTCCACGGGAAGCCGTCAGCAGCGCTCCATGTGTAGAAGATGCTGTCATAGCCACTGGTATCCTCAGCGAACTGAAACGCCTCATGGCTGACAGATTGGTTGTAGATGTAGCGCATGGCCAGGTCGGTCACAGCATGGCCCTCATACCGACCCGTCTTGGCCACGGCATCCCAATCAACCGTCTTCAGATCAACCTCGGGTTTATGCAGCACCTTGCGTAAATAGCGCTCAGCCGCCAAGGCAGTGAAGCCAGTCTTGAAGCCGTCGTGGTCAGCAGCGGGGATGTCATAGGGCACCCTGTCTGCATACGCCAAATCTGCGGTACGCAAAAGCTGTCCGCGCAGATAGGCCATGTTGACGGGCTCAGACACAGCGAAGGGCTCCGTCTGAAGCTGTAACTCAGCCACCAGTGCCTGCACCATCTTCTGCCCTGTCGTGAAGCGCATGCCACCCAGTTCGATGCGTGCCTCAGGCATGCCCGGCGGCGTCACGGACAAGAGCCGCCCGCCCACACGCTCACTGAGTTCAAACACAGCCGTGTGGCTGCCCTGGCCTTGTGGACTGGTCAACCAGCGCCAGCCACTATACAAACCAGACACACCTGCGCCAACAATGGCGAGGTCAAGAACGGGGATCAAAGTATTGGTATTCATGGCTTCCAAACAAAAGTTAGAAGGCACATTGTGTCCACCACAACCTGGGCTAATCGACTGATTTAAAGGCCCTTTACCTTCCTCTGTCACCCATGTCCACACACCTGTCATCAAAATCCCCTTCCGCATCCCCATCACCCTCTTGCGGCACTGTCGCGCAACTGCTCATGGACTACCTCAAGGCAGAAGGTGTCAGCAAAATATTCGGCATCCCCGGCGGTGCCATCGTGTGGGTCATGGATGAGCTCAAGAAACAGTCACATCAGGTTGACTACGTCATCTGCAGACACGAGACAGGTGCGGCTTACATCGCCGATGGCTATGCCCGCGTCAACGGTGGCTTGGGTGTGGTGCTGACCACCTCAGGGCCCGGCGCAACCAACGCCTTGACCGGTGCCATGAACGCCCAAGCCAGCAACTCATCGGTGCTGGTCATCACAGGCGAAGTGCCTGAGGCCTATTACGGCAAAGGCTATTTACAAGAAGGCACCGATGCCAAGCTGGATGTGCACAACGTGTTCCAAAACGCCGTGTCGTTCAGCACGATCATCTCCAGCCCTAGTAACTTCCAAACGCTGTTCCAACAAGCTTTGCGCACGGCTCTGTCGCTGCCACGCCAGACCAGCCACGTCAGCCTGCCCAATGACATCGCGGGCACCTGCGTCCCAGCCTATCCAGCCAGCGTGCAACCCCACACCTACCGTCCCCACACGGCCTGCACCGATGCACAAGCGGTTGCCCTCACCCTGAAAAACCTCACTGAGGCCAACAAGCCGCTTATCTTTTTGGGCAGCGGCAGCCGCGAGGCACTGAACTCACCAGAGCGGCTAGCAGCCTTCACGCAATGGGTTGAACGCTTTGGCATCCCCGTGATGACCACACCCAATGCAAAAGGCGTGTTCCCCGAATCACATCCCCTGTCACTGCGCAACTACGGCATGTGCGGCAGCGCGTGGCCACAGCTGTATATGCATCCGACCAACAAGGCCGAACAGTTTGACGTCTTGCTTGTGCTGGGCTCAAGCCTAGGCGAGCTGGCGACATCCGTGCAAGCCTCAGCGCTCTACAGTCCGTCCTTGGAGCCCACGGCACACTTCATCCAAGTCGACTTGAACCCGACGGTGATTGGCCGCGACTTCCCGATCACGCAAGGTGTCGTGGCCGAGATCGGGGCCACGCTGGACACGCTTCATCAGCAAGCGATGCACCTGCATCCACACCAGACCCAAGTCGATGCCCGCAAAGCCCTGATTGCGCAAATCAAAGCGAGCCAGCCCGCATGGGCAGACCCAGCCGGGCGTGACGAACAAGGCGCGCCTGTACACCCCGCTGCCATGATGCGAGTGATCAATGAGGCGATGCACCATGGCCACCTGTTCATTGATGCAGGCAACTGCGTCGGCTGGTCACTCAACAACCTCGTGGTTGACGCGCCTTTGCGCTATCACATCGCCTTGGCCATGGGGCCAATGGGCTTTGCTGTGGGCGCGGTGATAGGCGGCAAACTCGCCGCACCTGATGTACCCAGCTTGGCCATCGTGGGCGACGGCGCCTTCATGATGCATGGCGCAGAGATATCCACAGCAGCTCAAAATCGGGTCGGAGCGATCTGGGTGGTGTTGGACGACAACGACTTGTCCATGGTCAGCCAAGGCATGGAAAAACTGCTGCCGCCCGCCCAGCAATGGGTGGACTACTACCAACTAGGCCGACCCGACTTGGCGATGTTCGCACAAGGCCTTGGTGCACACGCCGTCACGGTGGCCCATGATCAGGGCGTCGATGTCTTCAAGTCCGCACTCCAACAAGCCCTGATCGACGCACAAGTGCATGCCCGCCCTCAGGTCATCGTCGTGCGCATCAACACCCAAGCTGCCCCGCCTTATGGCTGGCCGCAGTTGACGCCGGCCCAGTGCTGCGGCACGCCTCCCGCTGCTTGAGAAAGGCCAAATTAAAGGGCACGCGTAAATGCGCCTGTTCAATGCGCACCGGGATAGGCTCCACTGGCGAGATCAACTTGAACTCGGTCAGGGTTTGAATACGCGCCTCAATCAAACCCTTGACCTCAGGCCGGACATCAAAGGTCGCATCAACAGGCACGTTCATCGTTGGCGGTAACTCACCGCCCACAAGCAAGTCCAAATCAACAGGCACACTGAGCTTGATCGGCACGACCAATTGCACGGGCACATTCACCGTCAAGGGCAGCGTCACATTGATTTTAGGCAACCAAGAGCGCAGTGGCACAAGCATGCTCAAAGTCGTGGTCACAGGCACAACCTGATCCACATTGACCGTTGTATCAATAGGCAAGACCGTTTTGAGCTTGACGTTGGCTTGGATCTGATCAGACAACTGTGCCACCAACATTTGTTTGAGCGGCACGTGGATCAAAGGGCTCAAGGCTATCCGCGTTTTTAATGGCGAATTGATCTCGGCCATGGCGGGCATGCCAGCAGGCAAACGCAAGGTCACATCCTGATTGTGCAAAGTCAGTCGCGCCTCCCAGTGGGCATAAAAATACCAAACTGACACCCCCATGATCACCAGCCAAGCCAACAAAACGGCCGCACCCACAGTCAACAGCGCAACGGGCCTCACCGGCCGGTTCCAGCCTCTGGGCACCGCCTCTGTCATGGCCGAACTTTGTCGCGCGGCAACAGCGTCACCGCATCAAATGGCACCGTGAGGTCCAGCAGATTCAAGCCTGCCGTGACATGCTGCTGCGGAAACGTCAACTTGGCACTGACCGGTGCCATCACCGGCACAGACATGGCTTCGTGTATCGGCACCTGCGCCTCGACCACCGTGTCGATCTTGACGCGCAAGGGCTCGGTCAGTTTCACATTGGCTGATGTCACCAAGGCCAGTGGCAGTTGCTTGCGCACAGCGATGACCATGTCGATGGGCACATCGGCCTTGACCGGTATGAGCCCCTTGATCGGCAAGGTCATCGAAATGCCCAACACACGTGTCTTCACCTCGGTATCCACGTCAATCAACTGGTCGATCTTCACTGTATGAGAAATCGGCACATCGATCTGAATGGGCACGATCGTATCGACGCTGACCTTGATCGGGATCGTGTCCTCAATGGGGATCGACAAGGTTTGGTTGATCGGCACCCTCACGGGCAGGGTCTGATCAACCTTGATCTGGACATTGCGGTTAACCGACGCCAACACCGACAGCTCTTTGGGCAAGAGGATATCGGCTTGCTGCTCCTTGAGCACCACCTGGGCCGCCAAATTTTGCCACGCCCACCAAGCGGCAGAGGCCGCCAACACGCTCATCAAAAGCAGCAAGGCCACGCCCGTCAGGATCAAGATGCGCCACGTCACCGCCCTGCCGTAAACAGCCAACATGGGCCCGTCAACCGGGGAGCTTAAAACAGGATCTTGAGAGGGGTGAGTCACCTAGGCACTATGCCACGACTCACGGGGGCATTTGACGCCTGCCTGTGCTAGTAGATGTCGCGCGTGAAGACCATTTTTTTCGTCTCAGGGGCGTAGACACCAAACGTGGCCCTTGCTGAGGGATCGCGGTCATAGGTAGACACCCCTGTACAGCCGTTGGTTGAACCGTTTTGTGCACGCAACCAACTGAGATTGGCGCCCGTGCTGCTTGGCTGACTGCTCAAGCACGATTGCCCCGTTGATGTACCCCCTAGGTTGAAGGAGAAATCCAAACTACCAACACCAGCCGGGCTAGGCGCTGTCAAAGTCAATGTGCCATTACCGCCGCTGATCGTCACGGCTGACGGCGTACTCGTCCACGCAGAGGTCGATGCGCCTTTGTAGTCGTAGTAACGGGCCAATACCACCGAAGCCGCAGTCAAGCTGGTGCAACCATCCAAGCTGTTGATCACCCACGCCTTGCCATTCCAGTACTGCGCCTGAACGGGCACCAACAAGTTGCTTTTCTCGGAGCCAAACGAATTGGACACTTTCAGACGGCCGCTTCGGAACGACATGGTCGCATCGTAGCCACTCGAAGACACACCATCTCCGCCTGCTGATGCTTTCTCAGTGGCACGTACTTTCCCCCCAACCAATGGCGCCGTCAGCTTCGCCGCAAAGTTGAACGAGAGCACCGAGGTCTTGGCTTCCCCACTCTTAAAGGCACTCCAAAACAGGTCGCCATTGTTGCTGACCGTACCTGTTCCGCCATTGGTGACGCTGATGGTGACATCCTTGGCCATGTTCGGTGATGTCGCCCCTGAGCCATCGTAGTTGGCTGTCGTGCCCTCGGTCGCATTGACCGCCGTGACCGTCAGCGCAAAAGGCTGCCCGCCATAGGTGAAGGCGCCACACGTGCTCGGCGCAGTGACATTGAAGTGATGCGGGATGAAGCGCCCTGCCAGTCCCGTCGTGCCCGTGCTACCGGACACCGACATACCTGACCCCAAGTAGCTGCTCAAAGCCAAGTTCAAGTCAGCCGTCCCGACCTCACTCCACTTCAGGTTGCTGGCCGTCGCCACGCCCCCCGTGAAAGCACCAAAGCTGCCCGCAAACACACCATTTTGGGCGCCTGTACCGGTTGGGCTGGCCTTGCTGAAGGTCAACGTGGGGGTTTGCGGCGCAGTCTCTTTGCCAAAATTGGGCGTGGCACTGCCAGCGTTGTTCTTCGCTGTCACCGTTGCCGAAAAATCAGCACCTGCGGCAATCGGTGATGCCGTGGTCACGGCAACGGCAAACGATTTGGGCGCCACGATGGCCGATGCCGACCCCGTCATGATCAAACCCGCATCGGCCCCTGATACACCGGTGTATTTACCCGTCACGGCTATCTGCCCCACGTCGGCATACTGCACCGTGGTGCTGGCTACACCGCTGGCGTTAAAACTCAAACTGACAGCGCGCCCACTCGCATCACAAGCGGCTGCTGTGCTGTTGGCCGCATTCAAGGCCACGCCACCCACCCGCACCGGCAAAGTTCCCGTAGCGGGGTTGCTGTATGAGCAGGCAAAAGTCACGTTCTTGCTGACGCTGGCAAACGCAGGCACACAAACGGCCGTGTTATCCGACGATTTGACCGCTGTCACGGTCACCGCTTGCGAGACCTCTGACACATGGTTGGCGATTGAAAACAGCAAACCAGAACTGTTGACCGTGAAGTTGCAACTGCCCCCACTGACAGCCGATGTACCCATGCCGCAGTAAACCGTAGGCGAACCCGTGGGCGTGATGGACAGCCCCGTCAAACCTGCTACCACGTAACCCGCCGAGGGCACCGTGGTGACCTGCGCCGTCAATGTGGTCTGCGAATTACCGGGTGAAATCGTGAAACCCGATCCCGAGGGGAAGTTGACCGTAGCGCCAGAGCCAGCTAAGGACAATGTACCCGTCAAACCCGTGGTGTAGGGCGTGCTACAAGCCGCATCCTGACAGGCCTTGATCGTGAACGTGTTGGGCGTACACGTGAGGCCAGAAGACGATGAACTGCTCAACTCGATGTGATGCAGTTTGTTCATATTGGGCCTGACCGATGTCACACCCACGATGATGGGGCCCCAATCCCAGCCCACGTAGGTGTACCCCGGCACCAAGTCATCAACCACATCGCCCAAGGTGTAGGCGCTCAAATCGCCTGGCCCAAACTTGAATGTCTCCTTGCGGACGAAATTCAAATTGCGATCGAATACACGCAGCGTGCTCGCGCCTTCCAAGAAGTAGAGCGCCCCCCAATCTGATGGTGAGGACTCATAGCCAATCATCATCGACAGCTTGCTGCGTACAGTTTGCCCCGCCCAGTCACCGCCCGTGAACGTCGTATTGGTTGGGTCGTAATCGATCAGCCCCCACACGCCCATATGATAAAAACTCAAGGAACCATCAACATCAATCCAGACTGATTTGTTGTCACCCATGGCCAACAAATCATTGTTACCCACCCATGACTCTCCGGCATGCGGTCCGTTAGCCATCACAACAGGGTAGCTCCAAGTATCAACGTACAAAATCCACGTATTGTCGACATACCAATTGAACCAATGGAGCTTGCTTGTGTCACTGGGGTCGATGAATTGGAGATCCCAATCCTCTGAAACATCTCGGCCACGGGTGCGGCTGGTTGAGTTGCCATACAGCTGCTTAGACTGCAGCAACTCAATCCACAGGTTGTCGCTGGTCGCTTTGTTATTGCCATTGCCCACGATCGCACCGGGGAACATGGACCGCAACTGCTGGTGTGGTCGGACGTCGTATTCTTTGTACGGATAGAACTCTTCTGGGTAAGTCGTCACACCACCTGAAGTCGAACGTGTCACCTCGTTCCAGCGTGCGGCAAACGTCCAGTTGTAGGTACCACAGCAAAAGGCCCAACTGACGTTGGTCAGACTGCAAAGCACAGCCCACAACAAAACCGGGCGAACGAGTCTTAAAAACATCAAACGCATACCAAGCACCATGCTGCATCACACAACGCAAAAGATAGTCCATTTTGCGCGATAACGCTTGACATCAGGTGCCAACAAGCTAGGTAAAATGCCAACCGCCGTATCTTGGCACGCAACAATGTCACGTTATTTGGCAGAGAAACGCGAAATCACCCCGCCATGGAGTTTGCTTTAACCGACGTCCAATCAGCACGCGATATGTATCAGGTGCTGCAATCTATGGCGCAATCGCATGGTGTGACGCTCAGGGCACCACCACCTGAGCCCACAAGCTGCTGTGGGCGTGGCTGCAATGGCTGCGTTTGGGAGGGCTATTACGCCGCAGCCCTGTATTGGCGCGACGAAGCCCTGCTGCTGCTGTCTGACTTCAAGTCACCTTGAACTTGAACTGACCGCCCTTGCCCGCACTCACCTTGATCTTGCTGATGGCTTGACCTTCAGCCATCCGCGCCAACACGCTGTCGGCCACCTCAGGCAACAAACTGCCATTGAGAATGTGGTCAACTGCCCGCGCACCGGTATCCACTTCGGTGCACCGTGCCAGCACCGACTCAATCAGCGCGTCGTCGTACTCCAGCACGGCTTGGTGATTGGTCTGAACACGCGCCGCGATGCGGCCCAACTTCAGCTTGATCACGGTCACCAGCACATCGTCACTCAAGGGGTAATAAGGCACCACCTTCGTGCGCCCGATGAAGGCCGGCTTGAACGTTTTGTACAGCGTCGGCCTCAAGGCCTCGACCAAGTCATCTGCGCAAGGCAACTCGGCCACCGACTTCATCACCGCCCCGCCTGCCGCTTCGTCGTGCTTAAAACAAGCCTGCATGATGCCTTGTGAGCCCACATTGGACGTCAGGATGATCACCGTGTTGCGGAAGTCAATCTCGCGCCCCTCCGCATCGTCCATCAACCCCTTGTCGAACACCTGGAAAAACATTTCCAGCACATCCGGGTGGGCCTTCTCGACCTCATCGAGCAAGACCACGCTGTATGGCTTGCGACGCACGGCTTCGGTCAATACACCGCCCTCGCCGTAGCCAACGTAACCCGGGGGCGAGCCCTTCAAACCGCTGACGCTGTGTGCCTCCTGGTACTCACTCATGTTGATGGTGATCAGGTTACGCTCGCCATACAAGATGTCAGCCAAGGCCAACGCGGTCTCCGTCTTACCCACGCCGCTGGGGCCCACAAACAAAAACACGCCCTTGGGCTTGTTGGGGTCCTCCAACCCGGCCCGCGCTGTGCGCACACGCTGCGCAACCGATGCCAGGGCATGGTCTTGCCCGATCACCCGCTCTTGCAAGGTGGCCTGCAAATTGCGCACCATCTTGATCTCGTCTTTGACCATTTTCCCTAAGGGGATACCTGTCCAGGCTGCCACGATTTCAGCGACCACATGGCCATCGACCTGCATGGGCACCAACGGTGTCTCACCCTGCAAAGCGGCCAATTCAGCCTGCTTCATGGCCAACAATTCATGGTCCGCACTGGCATGCACCACCACGCCTTTTTTGCGACCCTTGACTGCGCTATCTGCCGAGGTCATCGCCGACGTCATCACGCTAGACAGTCCCCCGGCTTGTTGCTCCAGCTTCGCGCGCAGCTCGCGGATGTCATGAACCAGTTGCTGCTCGAACGTCCACCGGGCCTCATCGGCCGTCAACACCACAGAGACGGCATCGCGCTCAGCCTTCAGCGCATCCAGACGATCCCCATGGCGCATGCCCACTGCCACTTCGCGCAACAACGCCGTCGATTCAGCGTCCAGCCGCTCGATTTGCTTGCGTGCATCCTCAATGCGTGCAGGCGTGGCACTTTGCCCCAAAGCCACCTTCGCACAAGCGGTGTCCAACACACTGACAGCCTTGTCCGGCAGCTGCCGACCGCTGATATAGCGCGCAGACAAGCGCACGGCTTCTTGAATCGCATCATCAAACAAGCGCACACCAAAGTGCTTCTCCATCAATGGCGCCATGCCACGCAACATGGCGCAAGCCAGCTCCTCGCTGGGCTCCTCCACTTTGATGACTTGGAAGCGACGCGCCAACGCGGCGTCCTTCTCAAAGTATTTTTTGTACTCACCCCATGTGGTCGCCGCGATGGTGCGCAACTCGCCACGAGCCAAGGCCGGCTTGAGCAAGTTGGCCGCGTCATTTTGACCCGCTTGGCCACCTGCGCCGATCATCGTGTGGGCTTCATCAATGAACAAGATGATCGGATGAGGACTTTTCTTGACCTCGTCGATCACGTTTTTAAGGCGATTCTCAAATTCACCTTTAACCGATGCCCCTGCTTGCAGCAACCCCATGTCAAGCACATGAATGGCGACGCCTTTTAAAGGCTCTGGCACATCACCTAAGGCAATACGCAAAGCCAAACCCTCGACCACGGCCGTTTTACCCACACCCGCCTCGCCCGTGAGGATCGGATTATTCTGACGCCTCCGCATCAAGATATCGATGGCTTGGCGGATCTCTGTCTCACGGCCAATGACCGGGTCCACCTGACCGGAGATGGCACGCTGAGTTAAGTTGGTCGTGAACTGGTCCAGCGCAGGCGTCTTGCCACTGAGCGACTCAGCCACATCACCCAAATCATCCTGATCACCATCCATTGGCGCGTCAGTGTCGCGCATGGCCTGCGTAGCCTCCTGCGACCCCACCGTCAACTCATCCAATTTGTGTTTGAGCTCATCCAGTCTGAACTGTGCAAACAACTTGGATGACCTGAAAGCCAACTGACTCAAGCTGGGCTCAGTCAGCAAAGCCAACAAGAGGTGCCCCCCTCGAATGCGCGCCGTGTGCGAAGCCAACGAGGCAATCAACCAGCCGTTCTCCAACAACACAGGCAGATGCGCCGAGAACACAGGCGTGCGCCCATTACCTGTTTTGAAGCGACCTAACTCCGCTTCCAAGTCGCGCTGCAAAGCCGTTCGCGACACACCAAAACGCTGGCACAGCACCGTCATGTCGCTTTGATCTTGCTCCAGCAAGGCCAGCATGAAGTGCTCCAAATCGACCTCATAGTGGCCACGCGCCATGCACAGGCTGGCAGCGCGCTCTGCGGCACGACGGGTCGTGTCGTTGAGTTTGGAAATCAAGGTTTTCAGGTTTTGACTCATGGTGATGACGGTCTCTGTGATTTATTAGAATTGAAACGAGCAACAATCAGGCAGCGGCATGGATGTCGTAGCTGACATCGGTTCGGTCTTCATTGGCTGGTTTCGTTTGTAAAAACGTGTCCCAGCCCAACCGGTAAGCGGTGAGGGGGCGACGAGAGTCAAGCACGCAACCATGGACGTCTTCACGTTGAAGTTGCAGCCTGATTTCATACTCCAAGCTGACACCGCTGAGCATGGTCAACAGCGCTTTGACTGCTGCGGCACCTGCTCCGCCTGGCAAAAAACGCCTGAACTTGGCATGATCTAAGGGCCCCAACACAACACGCATGCGCAAGTCACGTTGCCAAACACGTTCACCCAACATGGCCGAGCGGCCCAGTACGCCGTTGAGCAAACCCAAGCTGCCTCTACCTGACTCAGGCAGCTGATACCAGCGACCAACAAACTGATCAATGCGAACAGGCACACCCAAATAATCATGCAGCACCTGCTGCAACTGCTTGGCAGACAAAGTGCGCTGCTGCAGTGCCCCAGCGTAATAGGCCCAGGCCTCGTCAGGTACGGCGCCCTGATCCCCGCCAAGCCGCCCCCGGATGCCTTTCTGCCCTACGCCAGCCAAGGACAGCACCGCAGGCAAGAATCGATTCTGCTGATCGACCTCAAATTGCATGGGCAAACGGTGCTTGCGCCATGCTTGATAGAACAGCGATACCGCGCGGTGACTGAACACATCCATGAAGGCCCGTGCTGCCTCATCCTTTTGAAACAACTCACGCTGCGCCAGCAACTCTGTGTAGAACAAAGGCAAGGTGCCTGCCGACCCCAGCAAGCCCATGAAAGCCGGGGTGATGTCGATTTGTTCGACTTCGCCAGAATGGGCAGGTAGATGCTCCGTCTGAACGGGATCAAGCATGGCGTCCAGCACAGACTGCTTCGCGGCCACGTGACCGGCTGCCACATCAAGCTCGCGCAAGTGCACCTTGAGCGATTCGATCTCGCTTGCAGGGAAGGACAAGGACAAGGAGTTGCGGAAATTCAACCGCGACAGGCCTTGCCCATCGACCGCACTGGGCTCTAACCAACGGTCCAACAAACGGACTGCTTGGAAAAAACCAAACTGCTGCGGCTCGCGCAACAGTTGCTCAATCAAACCAATGGCATGTCGCCGTTGCGGGGTGGGCATGACAGCACCTCTTCCTGCGTGCGTGCAGAAACCAGCGTCAATTTGGTGAAGCTGTTGACGTGCACGTACAAACCAAAGAAACGGTCAAGCACAGCAGAGAAAAGGCCCAAGCCTGATCCGACAAAGCTGTCCTCATCCACGGTGAGGCGCACCTCTGTGCCACGCACAAAAGTCGCAAAAGGCTCGCCGGGCAACCACGCGGTTGCCGCCTTGAAATCAACAGCGATCAAACCTTCAATCTGACGGTGATTGGCCGCGCTACGGGGCAGGTCATACAAGCGCAGCATTTCCTTGAGCGCATCGATACCGCCGCCTGACAGCGACAAATGATTGAGTGACAAATGCGATATCAAACGCCACAAAGCCCCACGGCCACAATCAAAACGCTGACTGGCTGTGGGCTTGCGCAACAGCCGAACCTCCTTGGCCAGACCGCCGCCTTCCATGAATAAATCCCCTCCCGGGGCACCAAAACTCAACAGGGAGGGCAAGTCACGGTTGGTGGCGCTCACCGTCAGAGACAAGGTATCCGTTTGCGGCAAAGCGGGGTCAAAGTCAACATCCACAATCGACAGCTCATATTCATAACCTGGGCTCTCAACCGCCATGGCTTCATCACGGTGAACCGACCAGTAGCGCCCGCTCGCGCCCGCTGCATCACCACCGCTCTCAGCGGCGCGGCTGTGCCTCATCAGGTCCTCGTGCTGCAACGAAAAGAACGGCCGAAAGGCCTGCACAGTCTCACCTTGCGGCGTTTGCTTGACCCGAAACACCTTGTCGATGGCATAAACCTCGTAGCCAAAAGCGCGTCTACCATCGACCAGAACGGGGTATGACGTGGCTTTGTGACTGACACGAATGGGATCGGCTGGCTGCTGAAACAGGTTGATAACAGGGGCACACCACAGCAGCAAATTGCGGGCATGAACGGCCTCTAGCAAGCGTGATTCATCCGAGTCGGCACGCACACCGGCTAACAGGATGTGAACCGTCAATGTGCGATGCGCCGTCGTGGCTTGCCGCAAATTGACAGGAATGTGCACGGGCAGATCAATGAAATTGAACTTCTCGGGGAAGGCAAAATACTCGGTCAACAAGCGGTATGCGGGATGTGATCGCGCATCAAAATCAATCAAAGCCTCTTCATCAGCAAAGCCAACCAAGACGGGCTTAGCGGCGCCTACCGACACCCATGGTGTGTGCTCGGCAGTCTGGGACATGACGCCCTGTACCTGATGGCACAAAGCCTCACGCAGCACACTGACCTGAGAGGGGTCCCCATCCAAGTACAGGCGCAACGGTGCCTGCGCCAACATCGCCCACGAGGCTTGTGGTGAAGCAAGCTCCAGCGTCATCGATATGACAGAGGTGACACCAGCTGGCAACCGTGTGCCTTGAGGCGCCTGTACGGCATTTCTGTAAGCAACAGCAGCCACGCGCAGTGGCATCAACGTCACGTCTTGGGTGGTGCGAAATTTGCATGGCACGCCTTTGACGGCCCGTGATGTCAAGGACGAGCCCCGCTCAATCAAGACGGGCGCACTCATCTGCCCCACCGCCACGCCCAAATCGAACTGGGCTATAGAACAAGATGGGAATGGCCGCAGATAGTGCGGGTAAAGCACCTCTAACAAGGACTCCGTGAACAAGGGGAAGTCATCATCCAAGCGCTTGTGCACCCGCGATGCAAGCAAGGCGAAAGACTCAATCATGCGTTCCACATGAGGGTCTTGTGCCGTATCGCCACGCAATTGAAGTGCGCCAGCCACCTTGGGGTAGCGCTGAGCAAAGGCCTGTGACTTGTCACGCAAGAGCGACAACTCTCGCTCGTAGTGCGGTAGCAGTTTATCCATTGAGTCGTCCCAACTCAGCAGAGCGTGAGCTGTGCCGAATGGCGTAACGTTGCGTATTAGGCTGCAACAAGGCGTCAAAACTCACCGCCTCCACAGCCGGATTGATCATCAACTTGGCATGGATAGAAAACCTCAAGCCCAAACCCAGTTTGGCGCTGCTTTCCAGCTTGACCACAACCTGCTTCAGACGCGGTTCGTGCTGCAAAATGGCCCCGGCAATTGACTCACAAATGGTCGCGCGGTGATCAGGGTTGTCCAAGCTCAAGCCAACAAAGTCCATCAAACCAAAGGTCAAGACAGACTGCGCTGCATGACGCCAGCCTTGCATACGTTGCGGCAAATAGGCTGTGCGGGTATTGAGCAAAGCCTCCAAATCGTGTGCCACGCTGTCCTTTACCTGATTCATGGACAGTGCCCACCTAGACGCATCAACTCGGGTCAATGAATCCGGTGTATTCAACAATCGGTCCAGCAAGAACGGCTCAAACTTCATCACGCATGACATCCAGGCAAAACAAAGCCGCCAAAAAGCGGCTTTGTTGTTGTAGCTACAACCAAGCTTAGATGGCGTAGGTATTGGTGTTCTTGGACAAGCTCCAAGCCGTCACGTTGCGACCAGACACGCCGCCGCCCTCAACCTTTTGTTGCTGGTATTCCCACTGGATCGCAGCGTATGTCAGTGCGAACGATTCAGTTGGCAGACCTTCCGAATGAACAGAAGGTGTCACACGTGAGATCAAAGCATGCTTGAGCTTGATCGTCAGGTACTTGACGCGGCTGCCGCCGTCGGCACGCATGAAATCAATGGTGACCTCATCAAAGGTGTAACCAGCAGAAGCGGCTTCCCACAGCTTGGGACTGGTCAGATCCAGATCCTTTGTGAAGATCAGGTCGGCGTGCTCAGCGCGCTCAGACGTGTGACCACCGGCTGTGGAGGCTGTTGCCGACTTGGGTTGGCGGATGTCGTGGGACCACGACGTCACTTCCAGCCACTTGGCGTGCTCTTTGTCCAGTGACTCGCCATCAATGGTGTAGCGGCCTTTGAATTGAACGTAAATGTCTTTGCTCATGATTTCCCTTAATTAAGACTTAAAACGCAGGCTGATCGAGCAGCCATGCAATCAGACTTCATCACCGATCAGCCTTTAGCCGACCCCGGCAACTCAGCCACCAAACGCAGCGACACCGACAACTCATCGAGCTGGAAGTGCGGCCGCAAGAAGGCAACCGCACGGAATGCGCCTGCCTTACCTGGCACCTCAGTCACCTTCACCGAGGCCTCGCGCAGTGGATACTGGGCTTTGGCCTCTTGACTGGCCCCGTCATCCAACAACACGTATTGAGAGATCCAGCGATTGAGGAATTCCTCAACTTTGCCCGACGAAGCAAAGCTGCCGATCTTGTCGCGCATCATGGCTTTCATGTAATGCGCGATACGAGATACGGCAAAGATGTACTGGAGCTGCGAAGACAACTGTGCATTGGCATTGGCCGCATCCGAATCAAACTTCTTTGACTTTTGGGCAGATTGCGCCCCAAAGAAGGCCGCGTAGTCTGTGTTCTTGCAATGCACCAAGGGGATGAAACCCAGGTCACTGAGCTCTTTCTCGCGGCGATCCGTGATGGCGATTTCTGTGGGGCACTTCAGCGCCACTTCACCATCGTCCGTCTTGAAGACATGCGTAGGCAAATCTTCAACCAAGCCACCCCCCTCTACCCCGCGGATGGCTGCGCACCACCCGTAGTGCTCGAAGGCAGACGTCAGACGCGCAGCAAAGGCATAAGCCGCGTTAACCCACAGGTACTTATCGTGGTCTACGCCATCCACGTTTTCGACGAAGTTAAAGCCTTCAACCGTTGTGCCGTCTTTAGGGTTGTAAGGCAGGCGCCCTAAAAAGCGAGGGATGGTCAAGCCCACATAGCGTGCGTCCTCAGACTCACGGAACGACTTCCACTTGGCATATTCAACCGTATCAAACACTTTAGCCAGATCGCGGGGCTTGCCCAGATCGGTGTAGGTTTCCAAACCGAATAGTTCAGGTGATGCAGCCGCAATAAATGGCGCATGGGCGGCGGCCGCCACATGCGCCATTTGCTCTGCGAAGTACATGTCCTCGGCGCCACGACCGACGTCAAAGTCACCAACCAAAGCGCCAAATGGGGCACCACCAAAGGTGCCGAACTCTTCTTCGTAAACCTTCTTGAACAGGGTTGACTGATCAAAGTCAATGGACGACTTGAAGTCTTTGACCAGATCTTTTTTGCTCGCATTGAGGAACTTGATCTTGAGTTTCTCGCCCGTTGAGGTCTGCTTGCACAGGTAGTGCAAACCTGTCCACGAAGATTCCAGCTTCTGGAACTCAGGTGCATGCAGCACCTCGCTCAACTGCGATGAGATCAAGGCGTCGATCTCAGCAATGCGGGCGTCAATATTGGCTGACAGGTTGTCAGACACCACGACCGTGCCGCCGAGCACCTCCTTGACCAACTCACCAATGATGTCTTTGGCGCGGGCGTGTTCTGTATCGGTCTTGGCGACCTTGCTCTTGGATACGATGTCATCGAGTAGGCTGATGCCCTCGGACAGCGCAGCAGAGTTTGCTTGCAGTTGTGCGCTCATGGTCTCACTCCTGATCTTGTCGGGCTTCGGAGCTCAATTGCTTGAGCTTCTCGGTATTGCTGAGCACTTCGGCCAGCACGTCTTCCAGCTTTTCGTTGCCGGCCAACTTGTTACGCAAGTCAGACAGCTTGGTGCGGGCTTCGAGCAGCTTGCGCAATGGCTCGACTTGCTCCACGACGGACTCAGGACGGAAGTCTTCGAATTGATGGAAGTCCAAGTTGACGCCAAACTCGCCACCATCCGCGCTGAGCACGTTCTTCACGCGGTAGCTGGCGTGAGGTGCTGCACCAGCCAAAACCTCATCAAAGTTATCCAAGTCAACGTTCACAAATTTGCGGTCTTTCAAGCGCAGCTGCGGTTTATCTGGGTCAACCTGGCCGGTGAAATCACCGACCACACCCAAGACAAAAGGCAATTCCTTTTGTTCGACTGCATCGCCGATCTCAACGTCATATGTAAGCTGGACACGTGGTGCACGCACGCGACCCAAACGTTGCTGAACACTTTCTTTCTTGGCCATGGAACGGCTCCTTCTTTGATTGGTTTACTTCAAAGCACCAAAAGGGTTGTTCCGCCCATTGCTGGACGGCGCGGCGTTGCCGGTCGGTGCCGGCTTAGTGGAGGCCATCACGACAGCCGGAGTGGCTGGCACAATCGCAACGCGAGGGACCGAGGCTGCACCGGCAACAGGACGCACAACGCCTGTCCGGTTGTGACTCAATTTGGCTTTAGGTGGCTCTGAGTTACCCGCCCCAGGTGGTGGCACCAAAATGGGCTCACCCAACGCGGACCGAATCAGCTTGGCGACGTTTTCAGCCTCATTGCGCGTCGACCCAGTGACCTCATTGACCTTGCGCAGTTGGTCCAGCGCATCGGCACTGACGCGCAAACCACTTACAGCCAAAATGCTCTTTGCCGTGAGATCAGTGACATCACGCTGCAAGACTTCTTGCGCCTCCGTGATGGCCACACCGTATTGACGTGCATCGAAATGAATCTGCGCTTTTTTCAACCAAGGCGCCTTGCTTGAAGGGTCAATCTTGATGGCGGCATCGAGCTGCTCAACTGCCTTATCGGTCTCCCCAGCTTTTTGCGCTTTGTCGGCAGCCGCTAGCCTGTCATTGACCTGCTCTTCAACGGCCAACTTGGCTGCAGCATCACCTTTCTTGGGTGACGATGCACAAGCAGCCAATGAGCACAGTGCAACGATGATCACCGCAGGGCATAAGCCTCTACGTACATTTTTTAAATTCAATCGATACTCCCATTTTTTTGACACCTTGATCGCATCGTGTCCAGCTATGGCTCACTTCACGACAGGCCGGATTAGAGCTGAATTCGAATCGATCGCCTGCCCCCATTAGGGGGTGACTTACAGACTCTTTCAACTGGTTGCAATTGGGCCTCCCTCCTATGGGGGGGGGCGCATCAAAAGGGCTCGTGCGCTTCTTAAACTACGCGTATGCGATGGGCCTATGACGCCCCGCGAAAGATGTATGAGCTCAATATGGACAGGGGGACGCTGGAATACAGCAATGAAGTTCGGCATAGCCATGTCATGGGCAATGATGGTCGGTTGCGCCACCGTATCGCCTGCGCCTGAGGCCACGCCAACAGGCAATCCAAGCAGCCCCAGCGTCTTGGGTTTGATCGGAGACATAGGCGATAAAGCGTTGACCGCCTTGGGTATGAAGGCACCGGTTGCACCGGACATACCGGAAACACCCAACGTCCCCGATAGCGCACTGCCTGACCGACGAATTGCATGGCGTGTGTTCGCCAGCGAATCACTCAATGTGGACGATCAAGGTCGATCACTTGCGTTGATTGTTCGCCTGTACAAACTCAAGAGCCCCGACGCATTCTTGGCTGCACCCATCGATACGTTTGGAGACCCTGCCAAAGAAAAAACCGTGCTCAGTGATGACCTGATATCTGTGCGCGAACTTCAATTGCTACCCGGCCAGCACTACGTCGCCACAGAAAAGGTAGCGCGGGAAGCGCGCTATGTCGGCATCGTCTCGCTGTACCGCAAGCCTGCACAAGGCCGTTCGCGCTACGCCTTCAGTGCTGCTACCGCAGAACGCTCCGGCCTGAGCTTGGGTGCACACGCATGCGCCATGAGCGTGCAAATTGGCGAAGCCATCGGTCAAGCGGCCAGCACAGTGCGCTCTGTTGCTGTGCCCTGCCCCTGATACCCGCATCATCTGAAAGACACCACGTGATCCAGTCACCCAAAGTTCTATGGGGCGAAGGCCTGTTCCTCAGGCCGCAGCACTTTCAACAACAAGATGCGTACCATGAGTGGCGCCTCTCGCAAATGTCCCGCCTGCTGCACCCATACGCGTGGGGATTGCGCCATCTGAAGATAGACACGGACGCTTTGCAAACCGGCTTACTGCGCATCCTCGAACTGCAGGTCGTCTTGCCAGATGGTGAGTTATTCAGCGCGCCCATGGAAGACGAGCTGCCGCCGCCCATGGCACTTGGCGCCTTGGCAGAGGGCCAGAACCCACAGATCAGTGAATGGGTCTTTCACTTGGCGCTGGCGCCGCTGCGTGCCAATGGCAGCAACATGGCCGACACGCAAGAAGCCGCAGACACGGCATCACGCTACTACCGCAGCCCTGTTCAAGCGAGCGACGCCTACACCGATGCTGTACCCGCCGAAGTCATCGTGCTGCGCAAGTCTGCACGGCTCTTACCTGATTCTGCCCCACGCGCGCATTTGGTGAGCTTGCCTTTGCTCAAGCTCAAGCGAACCGCCACTGGCGGCTTTGACGTCGATGGCCGGTTCATGCCACCTTGCTTGAACATCCAGGCATCAACGGCGATGTTTCTGCATCTGCGCCGCCTGCTCGATGTGCTGCAAGCCAAAGTCGATGCGCTCTATGGCCTGCACCGCGAACCCAGCAAGAACGTCATCGAGTTTAGGTCTGGTGATGTGGCCTCATTCTGGCTGCTACACACAGCCAGTGCTGCATTTGCAGGCCTATCGCATCTGGCTCGCCACCCCGCTTTGCACCCAGAGCGTCTGTTCGAAAAGCTGCTTGAGTTAGCCGGCTCACTGATGACGTTTTCCAAGACGTTCACCTTGGCCGATTTGCCAACTTATGATCACACTCACCCGGGGCCAGCCTTTAACCGCATTGACCAGATCGTGCGTGAGTTGCTAGAAACCGTCATCTCCACACGCTACTTCGCCATCAACCTGCAAGAGACCACGCCATCCTTTCACCAAGGGCGACTGGACTCAGAGCAGATATCACCCAACACGCAGTTCTATCTGGGCGTGTCAGCTGCCATGCCCCCCGCGGAGTTGGTGGATGTTGTACCGGGCCGATTCAAAGTAGGTGCGCCCGATGACGTCGATAAGCTGGTGCTGTCAGCCATGCCAGGTGTGAAGCTGGCACACGCACCACAGGTGCCTGCTGCGGTACCCATTCGACCGGGCAGCTATTACTTCAGCTTAGAGCCGCGAGGCATGCTGTACGAACGCATGATTCAAGCTCAGGCACTGACCATTTATGTCCCATCCGGCATCCAGGATTTGTGTCTGGAATTGATTGCCGTGAACGCTTAAACAGGATAGTGACATGGCTACCTCACCCAAAGCACCACGCTTGTTCAGCGACAGCAACCCTTCCCAATCCATCACGGGTACCAACGGATCAAGCAGCTTGTTGGATCTGACCTACGATGGGTTTTACCTGCTGTTCCTTCTTAAAGCCAAAAACGCACCGCTCGACGCGGAGATTTTCCGCGAGCGCATCAAACAGTTTTTGACCGAGTTCGAGCGTGGAGCCACCCGCCAACGTGCATCAACAGAAGACATCTACGCCTGCAAGTTTGCCTTTTGCGCCACCGTAGATGAGGCCATCTTGATGTCCAACTTCAAGGCAAAGGAGTCTTGGCAACGCCTTCCTTTGCAACTGCAGTTCTTTGGCGAACAACTGGCTGGCGAGCAGTTCTTCGAGAAGCTGGAACACATGCGCAGAGAAGGCGCCGCACGTGTGCAAGCCATGGAGGTGTTTCACATGTGCCTGCTCCTGGGCTTCCAGGGCAAATACCTCTTAGAGGGCAGCGAGAAGCTGAACTACCTGACCGCTCGCTTAGGAGACGAGGTCGCTCGGCTTAAAGGGCATAGCTCAGGTTTTGCGCCAAATTGGGCTGCGCCAGACCGCGTGCGTCATCAACTCAAAAACGAGGTCCCACTGTGGGTCGCTGGATCCGCACTGAGCTTACTGGCCCTACTGGGCTTTACGGGCTTGCGCTGGCAACTGACAGAACACACCAAGCAGTCATTAGGCGAGTACCACCATATCGTTCAACTGGCCCCTCAGGTGGCCAATATCACCATCACACTGCCGTGACACGCACCTAGGCGCCAGCCTCGTCATCCAGCTTTTTAAGAAACGCCATCTTGTCCGCAATCTTGGCCTCTAGGCCACGTGGCACGGGCTGGTACCAGTCGGGCGGTGTCATGCTCTCAGGTAGATAAGTCTCGCCCGCTGCATAAGCATGAGGCTCATCATGGGCATAACGGTACTCATGACCATAACCAAGCTCTTTCATCAGCTTGGTGGGTGCATTGCGCAGGTGCACAGGCACCTCACGCGACCCATCTTGCTTCACAAAAGCACGTGCTTGGTTATAGGCTTTGTACCCCGCATTGCTTTTGGCTGCGACAGCCAGATAGATCACAGCTTGTCCCAAAGCCAACTCACCTTCTGGTGAGCCCAACCGCTCGAAGGTCAAGGCCGCATCGTTGGCGATCTGCATGGCACGCGGGTCGGCCAAGCCGATGTCCTCCCATGCCATGCGCACAATACGGCGAGACAAGTAACGCGGGTCAGCACCGCCATCGAGCATGCGGCACAACCAATACAAGGCACCATCGGGGTTCGAGCCCCGCACGGATTTGTGCAAGGCCGATATTTGATCGTAGAAGTTATCCCCGCCTTTATCAAAGCGGCGTGCGTTGAGCGTGAGCGCATTTTGGATAAAAGTGGCGTCGATCGCCGTGATGCCTGCTGCGCCTGCAGCCGAATTACATTGTTCAAGCAGATTCAAAAAACGCCGGGCATCACCGTCGGCGTAACCTACCAAGGTGTCCACAGCCAAGTCATCAAACTGCAAATGCGGCAAGGCCTTCTCGCGCACGCGCAGCAGCAACAACTTCAACTCATCTTCGGTCAGTGACTTCAGTACATACACCTGAGCCCGAGACAATAAGGCTGAGTTCACTTCAAACGAAGGGTTCTCTGTGGTGGCGCCAATGAAGGTCACCAAACCCGACTCGGCGTAGGGCAGCAACGCATCTTGTTGCGATTTATTGAAGCGATGGATCTCATCGACAAACAAGATGGTGTGCTTGCCACGCGCTAAGTTTTGCTCCGCCTGTTCCATCGCCGCGCGAATGTCCTTCACACCCGAGAACACGGCCGACAAGGCAATGAACTCGCAATCAAAGGCCTGCGCTGTCAATCGGGCGAGCGTGGTCTTGCCGACACCAGGCGGGCCCCACAAGATCATCGAATGGGCCTTACCGGACTGAAATGCCAGCTTCAAAGGCTTGCCATCCCCCAGCAGATGCGACTGTCCAATGACGTCCGACAGTTGATGCGGCCGCAGCGCCTCCGCCAGTGGAGGTTGGGGTTCCAGCTTAAAAAGATCGACCATGAATGGCGGCTACCAAAGCGTAAGGTGAGGTCAACTTGACAGATGACCAAAGACATAGGATAATCCCTGAATTCGCCGCTCATCTGAAGTTTATGCATAGCCTACCAAGGCGAGCGTCGAATCAAAAGATCATCCCCTCTGACCTTTTCAAGCCGGGTCGACACCACGCAAACGCGTCGGGTGCCGTCCATGAGCGTGTCTTGAGTTCCGGTTGGCGGCGATGCCGTCGCTTTCAACCGACTCACCGTGATCATCTGTAGCGCCACGTGCGCCGATCACGAAGTCTGGACACGAAATCCATAGCGACCCCACCTTGGCTCAGGCCGTCTGACATTTTGTCAACGCCTGGCCGTGGCGTTTTGTTGCTTGCCTTTTCTGGCAAGTGGCAGCGCTTTGTCATGCTTGAAAGAAGTTATGTCTCAAGAAAACCAATTGACCCAAAACGATCAAATCGAATCGTCTATTGACGAATCCCGCGTTGACGCACACAGCACAGCCACGATCGATGCAGCCTTTGACTGCGAAGACACGGCTGAGGCCGCACAGGCTGCCAGCGGCCCCAACTTTGAATCTTTGGGCCTGAGCGCCACGCTGTGCCGTGCACTGGCCGACTCTGGCTATACCCAGCCAACGTCCGTGCAAATCGAAGCCATTCCGGCTGCCATGAAAGGCACCGATCTGCGCGTGGCTTCCAGCACAGGTAGCGGCAAGACCGCCGCCTTCATCTTGCCTTCGTTGGAGCGCATCATTGCCGCTCGCACGGACACAGCAAAACGCCGCGAAAAGGGCAAGACTTACGGCCCCCGCATCTTGGTGCTGGCCCCTACCCGCGAGTTGGCCATGCAAGTAGCCAAGGCTGCCGACACGTATGGCCGTCACATGCAAGGTTTGCGTGTGGCCACCATCGTGGGTGGCGTGCCTTACGCTGCCCAACTCAAGGCATTGCGCGGCCCCTTGGATGTGCTGATTGCCACCCCAGGTCGCTTGCTTGACCACATGAGCACTGGCGCGGCTGTGCTGGACAACCTCGAAGTCCTGATTTTGGACGAGGCTGACCGCATGCTGGACATGGGCTTCATCGATGACATCGAAGCCATCGCAGATAAGACACCTGAAAACCGTCAGACCCTGATGTTCAGCGCGACCTTTGCTGGTCACGTTGGTCAACTGGCTCAACGTTTGACACGTGATGCAGTGACCATCGAAGTGACATCGCACACCGATGGCCACGCCAACATCGAACAACGCCTGCACTTGGCTGACTCGTTGTCCCACAAGAATGACTTGCTCGACAGCTTGTTGACCTCGCGTGACGTGGATCAAGCCGTGATCTTCACAAGCACACAACGTGACGCTGACATCTTGGCCGATCGCTTGGCTGACATGGGTCACGCTGTTGCCGCACTGCACGGTGGCATGCCACAAGGCCGCCGTAACCGCGTACTGCAAGGTTTGCGTTCACGTGAATTGCGCGTCTTGGTGGCCACTGACGTCGCTGCCCGCGGCATTGACGTGCCCACGATCACCCACGTGATCAACTATGGCATGCCCATGAAGCCAGAAGACTACGTCCATCGTATCGGCCGTACAGGTCGTGCTGGTCGCAGTGGTTTGGCTGTCACTTTGTGCGAGCGTCGTGACGTGCCCATGATGCGCCGCATTGAGCGCTTCACCACGCAGCGCGTGCCTGAAGCCGTCATCGCTGGCCTTGAGCCAAAGATGAAGGCCGGTGCTGGCGACAGCCGTGGCCCGCGTACTGGTGGTGGCAAGCCCATGCCAGGTCAACGCAACCGTGAAGACCGTGGTGCGCCACGTTTCGGCGCCAACCGCGAAGGTGGTGGTTTCGGTGGCGGCGATCGCCCATCATTCAACGACCGCCCTCGTGGTGATCGCCCATCTTTTGGTGGCGACCGTCCTTCATTTGGTGACCGTCCTTCATTTGGTGACCGTCCTCGTGGCGATCGCCCATCTTTTGGTGGCGACCGCCCTTCATTTGGTGACCGTCCTCGCGGTGATCGCCCAGCCTTTGGTGGCGACCGCCCTGCGTTTGGTGACCGTCCGCAAGGCGACCGCCCTTCGTATGCCAAGCCTGCTGGCAAGAGCTATGGTGACAAGTCTGGTTTCAACAAGCCTTTTGGTGCCAAGCCTGGCTTCAAGCCAGCGGGCGGCCCTAAGCCAGCATTTGGTGGCAAGCGCCCAGGCTTCAGCAAGCGTGAAGACTGAGTGAAGGCATGAAGTTCAGACCCACAATGTATGGGTCTGAATCTTAAACAAAGCAGGAAGAAGTCCGGATACGCTTGTATCCGGCACATATATCAATCAGCCCTGTATGACACCCCTTGGTGTGTTCAGGGCTGGTTCAGCACATCCACCCCAGGCGGTGGTGTGAATTGAAACCGAGTGGCAGCCAAGGCCACTTTGGGCTCGAACTGAGCAAAGTCCAACCGTGAGCGTTGACCAAAGCTGTCCAGGATCTCCAGGGCAGCCAATTGGCCGTTCTTAAAGCCCACGCGCACGGACTGGAATTGGCCTTCTTGATGGCGAGGCAAAGCCTCCACCCACTCCAGAGGTGCCACTGTCTGTTGGTTTAACTGTGAAAGCGTCGAGGTCGCGGCCGCCGCACTCGACGACGTTCCAGTCACAGCCTTCAGTGTGAAGTCCTTATCCAAAGTCCCGCCAGATAACAGTGCCGCAGGTGTGGCACCCAGTGCTTGGCTCATAGGCCGAACGGTGACTTGATTCAGGTCAGCGTCATAAAGCCAGACCTGCTTGCCATCACCCACAATGAGTTGCTCTGTTGGCCCAGCATAAGCAAAACGAAACCGATTCGGGCGCTGGAACTCCAGCGTGCCCGTTGACTTGCGCACCTTTTTGCCGTCAGGTGATGTCACCACTTGGATGAAATTGCCTCGCCCTGTTTGTACATTTTTAACAAAGTGCCGCAGTGTCTCCACCGCATCGGCACGAGCAACGCCGACCGCCGCCATCAAGCTCATAGACAACGCTGTGAGGCGCACAAAGGAGTATCGATTCATCATCACATCACGCATCCCAAGGGGCGGCAGTCGCCCCACCTTCGCCGCCACGTGCCGGCACAATCAGTTCACGGTTGCCATTGGTGCCCATGCTCGATACCAGCCCGGACTTTTCCATTTGCTCCAACAAACGCGCTGCCCGGTTGTAGCCAATACGCAGATGCCGCTGCACCAATGAAATCGACGCCTTGCGGTGCTGCAAGACAATGGCCACGGCGTTGTCATACATCGGATCAGATTCGCCTTGCGCGCCAGAGGGAGACCCATCGAGATTGCTGCCCTCATCCCCCAAGGTGCCGCCCTCCAAGATGCCCTCTATGTAGTTCGGCTCGCCTTGTGTTTTGAGATACTGCACCACGCGGTGCACCTCGTCATCGCTCACAAACGCGCCGTGCACACGAACGGGCAAGCCTGTACCAGGCGCCAAAAACAGCATATCGCCCTGCCCCAGCAAGGCCTCTGCACCCATCTGATCCAAGATGGTGCGGCTGTCAATTTTGCTGCTGACTTGGAACGAAATGCGCGTCGGGATGTTGGCCTTGATCAGACCCGTGATCACGTCCACACTGGGTCGCTGCGTGGCCAAGATCAAGTGAATGCCTGCTGCACGGGCCTTTTGGGCCAGTCGCGCAATCAGCTCTTCAATCTTCTTGCCCACCACCATCATCAAGTCGGCCAACTCGTCGATGACGATCACGACGTGTGGCAAACGATCCAAGGGCTCAGGCTCAGTGGGTGTCAGGCTAAAGGGGTTGGGGATCAACTCACCACGCAGCTTGGCATCTTCGATTTTTTTGTTGTACCCGGCCAGATTACGCACACCCATCTTGCTCAAGAGCTTGTAGCGGCGCTCCATCTCACCAACAGCCCAGTTGAGTGCGTTGGCCGCTTGCTTCATGTCGATCACAACGGGGCACAGCAAATGTGGGATGCCCTCATAGACGCTCATCTCCAGCATCTTGGGGTCGATCAGGATCAAGCGCACATCACGTGCCTCTGCTTTGTACAGCAGACTCAAAATGGTCGCGTTGATGCCCACCGATTTACCTGAGCCTGTCGTGCCTGCCACCAAGCAGTGCGGCATTTTGGCCAAGTCAACAACGACCGGCGCACCCACGATGTCCTTACCCAAGCCAATCGTCAGCATCGACTGCGCTTCGTTATAGACCTGCGAGCCTAGGATCTCAGCCAAGCGAATCATCTGGCGCTTGGCATTAGGCAACTCCAGCGCCATCAGATTTTTACCGGGAATGGTCTCGACCACCCGAATAGAAACAAGCGACAGGGAGCGTGCCAAGTCCCGTGCCAAGCCGACAATCTGAGACCCTTTGACGCCTGTCGCTGGTTCAATTTCGTATCGTGTGATGACCGGGCCTGGTGACGCGGCCACAACCCGAACCTCCACACCAAAGTCCTTGAGCTTCTTCTCGATCATGCGAGAAGTCATCTCCAAGGTGTCAGCGGTCACAGTCTCCACACGGCCAACAGCGACGTCCAACAAATCAATCTGCGGCAACTTGTTGTCGCTCATTTCAACAAAGAGCGGTTTTTGTTTTTCCTTGGCCACGCGCGGAGACTTGGGTATCTCAACAACAGGTTGCGCAATGATCAAGGCAATGGGCTCTGCTGGCGCTTCATGGCGAGTCTCTTCTGCCACGCGTTCGCGCTCTATGGATGCTTTTTCTCCGATGCGGATGTCCTGAGCCACCTCACGCTTGATCTCACGCTTTTGACGGAGCCGGTCTAGCTGGCTGCCAATACGCTCTGCCAAGTCCAACCAAGAGAAGCGCATCGCCATGGATGAACCAGCCACCAACAAGGCAATCCACAATACGCCAGAGCCATTAAAGCCCAGCCACTTGCTGCTGAGCTGCCCCAGCATCAAACCCACGATGCCGCCTGCATGCTCTCCGGCTAAGGTCAGCTCATTGCGGTAAAGCCGCGTCCATTCGAGTGAGCAGCTGGCCGACATCACCAAGATCACGCCCAGCCAAAAACGCAAGGTCGAGAATGCAGGACCGGCGTCAACCAAAGTGGGCAATGCGCCTACGGCGACGCTGACCGCAGAGCCCCTGCGCAGCCAACGCGCCAAGGCGCTCAACCAAACACGCAGCCCAATCAACATCAGCAACCAGACAGACTGGCCAAACAAAAATTGAGCCACATCAGAACCGTAAGCGCCCAAATGCCCAACCCAATTGCGGGGCACCCCATGCTGCCCCGATGTGGTGAAGGCCGAATCAAGCCTGTTGTGGCTGAGTAAAGCCAACAAAATCAACAGCAAAAGCACGCCACCCAGCAACAAGCTGGCTTGGAAACGCAGGGAATTTTCCGCTGGCTCTGGCGGCTCAGCGGTGTGCGCAACAGGTGTGCGACGCATGCGCCCGGTGAGACGCAAGGAAGTGGCGCCTTCAGCGTGAAGAGAACCCAAGGGAAATGTCATGCCCACATTGTGCGGGCTTTTTGGGTCAGGCTGTTGCGGTCAAGCGCTCCTTCAAGACGACGCTGCCAGTTTCCTGCGTTTCAATCAGCCCTCGCTCTTCCAAGTCTTTCATCACGCGACTGACCATCTCGCGCGATGCCCCCACATGCTTGGCCAGATCCTGACGTGACACCTTGCCACGGATGACTTTTTCGCCAGCATCTTCGTCGGCCATATCCAGCAAGGCACGGGCCACGCGGCCATAAACATCAAGCAGCGC
Organism: Aquabacterium sp.; assembly: GCA_030654395.1. Classification (GTDB taxonomy): domain Bacteria; phylum Pseudomonadota; class Gammaproteobacteria; order Burkholderiales; family Burkholderiaceae_C; genus Aquabacterium. Next base: position 102,173 of record JAURXM010000132.1, on the reverse strand, counting down.
CAGCGATTCAATTTGACGGTCGGCGCTACGCAGGCGCTGAACCAAGCCTCGCAAAATGGCATAAGACAGGGATGAGTTCTCTGGCAAGCAGCGAGAAAACTCAGTCCGACCCAAAACCAGCACATCGGTTTGCACCTCAGCACGGACGGTGGCGGAATGCGGGTCGTTGTCAATCAGGCTCATCTCACCCAAGTAATCACCCGCTTCAAGCACGGCCAAGATGACCTCGCGTCCACGCTCGTCAGAGGCGACCACGCGGGCTCGACCCGTCAGCAAGATGAACAGGGAGTTGGTCTTTCGACCGCGCTCTACAATCAACTCGCCTCGGCGGTACCTCCGCTTGACCACGCCGTCGGCGATGGACTCGGCTTGCGCCTGAGTCAGCATAGAGAACAGCGGTACGCGACGGATCAGATCGAGATTAGACAGCATGGCCATGGCGGCTCCTCTTTGTTAGGACGGGGTGGGCCTGTCAAGTGAAAAATGAATGTCAGGTGAGTTTTTCACCTGTGCTTAGTTGTGACATACAACCTGTCCCTCCAATTTTCGGCATCGGCGCGGGATTTTTAAGCACTTTATCGAGTGCGGCTATCAAGCAAGGTCAAAGTAGTGCCTTGAAGACCGCGCAGTTCAATTCGGTTAAATTCGCTACACCCTATTTCCAAACTGAAAGCCCCCCCCGTGATGAGCACCCCGCAACACAGTCATGTCCTGATCCTTGGCTCCGGCCCTGCGGGCTACAGCGCAGCCATTTACGCGGCCCGCGCCAACCTGAAACCCACACTGGTGACCGGCATGGCGCAAGGCGGTCAACTGATGACCACCACCGAGGTGGACAACTGGCCTGCCGACGTAGATGGCGTGCAAGGCCCTGAATTGATGCAACGTTTTTTGCAACACGCTGAACGCTTCAACACCAACATGGTGTTCGACCACATCAATGAGGTGGATTTGTCCCAGCGCCCCTTCACTCTCAAAGGGGATTCGGGCACCTATACAACCGATGCGCTGATCATCGCCACAGGCGCATCCGCCAAGTACCTGGGCCTCCCGTCTGAGGAAGCCTTCATGGGACGCGGTGTCAGTGGCTGCGCCACCTGCGACGGCTTCTTCTACCGTGACGCCGTGGTGTGCGTGGTGGGCGGCGGCAATACCGCTGTCGAAGAAGCGCTTTACTTGTCCAACATCGCCAGCAAAGTCCACCTGATCCACCGTCGCGACAAGTTCCGCGCCGAGGCCATCATGATCGACAAGGTCAATGACAAGGTCGCAGCAGGCAAAATGGAACTGCACCTGTTCAACACACTGGACGAGGTCTTGGGTGACCAAAGTGGCGTCACAGGTGTGCGCCTGAAAAACGTCAACGACGGCTCAAGCAAAGAGATCGAACTCAAAGGCTGCTTCATCGCCATTGGGCACCAACCCAACACCGATATCTTCAAGGGCCAACTGGAGATGAAGGATGGCTACATCCTGACCAAGGGCGGCAGCAATGGCTTTGCCACCATGACCAGTGTGCCAGGCGTGTTTGCGGCGGGTGATGTACAGGATCACATCTACCGGCAAGCCATCACCAGCGCAGGCACCGGCTGCATGGCGGCTTTGGATGCGCAACGCTTCTTAGAACAAAGCACCTGAGCGCAGCAAATCACAGGCGAAAACAGATTTAGGTGATGCATCTTTGCCAAGTGCTCAGAATCTGGCTATAATCTCGTTTTTGCCAAACCTCGTCCCGGAGTGGGCGTGCTGAGTCTTCACTGATTTGGCACAAAAAGCTTCCGGAAGGGTGCTTCATCAGGGTTAGCTTCAGAGATGGGGCCCCTGCTCTGGGTGCCGGCCACCGCAACATCAGCGCAATACACGCGCAATCACAGCGAACGGAGAAGCGTCATGGCACGCGTCTGTCAAGTAACGGGTAAAGGCCCGATGGTTGGGAACAATGTGTCCCACGCCAATAACAAAACCAAGCGTCGTTTCCTGCCCAATTTGCAGTACCGCCGTTTCTGGGTCGAGAGCGAGAACCGTTGGGTGCGTCTGCGCATCAGCACCTCCGCTTTGCGACTGATTGACAAAGTGGGCATTGATCAGGTCCTCGTTGACCTGCGTGCTCGCGGCGAACTGTAATAAGGAGAGTGAATCATGGCTTCTAAAGGCGGACGCGAAAAGATCAAGCTGGAATCCACTGCGGGTACCGGCCACTTTTACACCACAAGCAAGAACAAGAAGACCACGCCTCAAAAGCTGGAATTCAGCAAGTTCGACCCCAAGGCACGCAAGCATGTGCTTTACAAGGAAATCAAGCTGAAGTAATTCAGCGATCCTTGATGCGGCTTGACCGCACAAAAAACCCGCTCGGTTTGCGCCCTGCGGGTTTTTTTTGGGCATTAAGTCGCAGAATGGCTCTTATGAGCACCGACACAACATCCCTCCCACACCAGCTACTGGCCGGCAAAAAAGCCTTGGTCATCGGCATTGCCAATGAATCATCCATCGCCTACGGTTGCGCAAAAGCCTTCCGAGATTTGGGTGCAGATGTGGCCATCACCTATCAAAACGACAAAGCACGACCTTTCGTTGAGCCGATCGCACTTGAATTGGGTGCCGACCTCTGCCTGCCGCTGGATGTGACCCAAACAGATCAACTGGACAAGTTGTTCGACACCATCGAGCGCCAATGGGGTCGCATCGACCTGCTGGTGCACTCCATCGCGTTTGCACCCAAGGCGGATCTCCAAGATGGCCTGCTCAACAGCTCGGCTGAGGGTTTTGCCAAGGCCATGGATATTTCTTGCCACTCATTTCTGAGACTCGCTCGCAAAGCCGTCCCGTTGATGACCGAGGGGGGCTGCCTGTTCGCCATGAGCTACCACGGCGCCAACAAGGTGGTGCCGAACTACAACCTCATGGGCCCGGTCAAAGCGGCGCTGGAGTCCGCTTGCCGCTACTTGGCCTATGAGTTGGGACCGCAGAAAATCCGCGTACACGCCATATCACCCGGACCGATTCAGACCCGCGCCGCATCTGGGCTCAAAGAATTCGACGTGCTGCTGGCTCACGCCGTCAGCACCGCCCCCATTGGCGAGCCAGTTGATGTGATGGATGTGGGCATGACCTGCGCCTACTTGGCCAGCCCTTATGCGCGCCACCTGACCGGCTCAACCGTGTACGTGGATGGCGGCATCAACATCATGGCCTGATCGCCGCTGGCACCAAGGCAAGGGTCAGCCCTCAACCAGCTTCTTGAGCGTCGCTAATACCGCATCGCCTTTGAATGGCTTAACGATCCATCCCTTGATGCCTGCAGCCTTGCCGCGCTCTTTCATGATGGGGGTGTTCTCAGTGGTCAGCATGATGATGTGGACCGCGGTGTTGCCAAGCTCACCGCGGATCTTCTCGACCATGGTGAGCCCGTCCATATTAGGCATGTTGACGTCACTGATCACGAGCTTGACGCGGGGATCGCCCTTGAGCTTGACTAAGCCATCACGCCCATCAATGGCCGTGATCACATCGAGTCCACTTTTTTTCAAGAAATCACCGACCTCATTGCGAACGGTGGCTGAATCATCTACGACTAGAACTTGCGCCATGGTATGTCACCTCATGTAGAGTAAAAAAATTAGAAAAGCTCCAGCTCACCGGAATCGAACAAGTCCTCAACCAGGGCTTCGTTTTCTTTGAACTTGTCGGGCGACCAGCTCAAGTTAAAAACGAAACGCTGATACAGCACCAGAGAAGGCACGGTCCCGTTGATGTCCGTCAGCGTGTAGCGAAAGCACAGCTGCGGATCTTCGGAGCCAAAGGAGATGTAGCGATGCAGGTGGTTGACGATGATCGGCACCTGAGACTGCCGCCCCTCAATCGCTTCATACGAGACAAAACGGTTCTTGAACGAGCCCCAAACCAAGTTGGTGACCTCGCCCAAGACATGGTTAATATCGCGAAAATTGGCTGCGCTACCGGTCACGAGGTGGGTCTTTTCAGCCTCCACAAACCCCATCAAAGGCTGCTCTTCGGTTTGCAGCATCATGTAGCCGCGACACCAGTTGCTCTCTAGCGGGATCAGGGTGAACAACTCACCATAGATGATGCGGTCGCGCACGATGTACGGTGCTTCTGTGCTGACCTCCACGCCTTTGAACTGGCTCTCCAAGGCCGCCTTGGTGATTTCGGTGATGCCCCGAACCAAGCCGTTGGGGTAGACCAAGCTGAAGATGGTCTCACCGATCACTGTGGTCAGCTTGTCGATGTTGTCAATCGTGTAGGCCTCACTGAACAGCCCACGCTCAAGCTCGTGCAGGTCATCCAGGTTATCTGACGCCTGACGCCGCAGGAAGATCGGCAACTCTGGCCGTATCTCATGGATCTGACGTGCAAACGACAAGCCTTGCGTGTCTTGCGAGCCATAGCCCTCTGACAAGAAGATAGCCCCCAGGTCCACATTGGACTTCAGGACGGACATCACGTTGCCCGACTGCGAGCGCAAGCCCACCAGACTGTTGGTATCGCAAAATACCTTGATGCGTGCCGCGCACTCTGCATCTTCATCCAACACCAGCACTTTGCTGACTAACTCTGCTTGGTCATCCATGATCCATGTCCTTATGCAAATGGGCTTACCTGAAACTAAAACAGCTCTAACTCGCCGTTGCTTTCTTCGACCTGGGTCATGTCGACAGTGAAGTCGATGTCAGCGAAATCACACACACACAGGCTGGCGTGCATGGTGAGTGCATCGTTGACCTTGATTTTGAAATGCTGCACATAACCAGCTTTGAGCTCAGACAGGTGATCAACACAGTCCCGATCGAGCACATTGGGCGTTGACATGCCCAAATGCGGGAAGTGCTTAGCCAACTCGCGGTTGAGCGTGCCGCAGAAGATATTGCCGCACTCGCCAATCACATCCAAGAAGTCGTCGTCACTCATGGACTCGGGCTCGGTCTTGCTGATAGCGGCAAAGTGCTGTTTGGTCTGCCTGTCCAGCGTGAAGTACATCAAAGTCATCACCCGAAACAAGTAAGACGACACCGTCAACAAGAACACCTTTTTCTCGGTGATGGCTTTGGTGTCTGTGATGATTTCAACCTCGCATGGTGACTCAGACGGCGCGCACAGCGCCCCCTTGAGCGCCGTGCTCACGAGGTAGTCAAAGGCATCTTTGGCGTGTTGGCTGATCATGGCGTTCAGGCGTGCTCGGTCAACAACACGTCTTTGGTCTTGTTGTTGATCATCTGCAGCTCCGTCACCGCACCAATGATCATCTTGCCGCCAGCCTGCAGGTCCTGGAAGGTGGTGGTGGTGATCAGGTCATTTTTATAAAGGTTGTTGCGGTAGTCGTTGGACAAAGCCTCAGCCCGATTGGCCAAGGTGCGCACCTCATTGGCCACCACCGCAAAACCCCGGCCCTGCTCACCAGCACGAGCCGCTTCAATCGAGGCATTCAAGGCCACGATGACGACCTGGCGCACGATGGCGGCGAACTCTTCATTGCGGTTATGCATCGAGCGGTTATGAATCAGCAGCACGTTCATGTCTGCATGCCAGCGCTCGAACGTCTTGATCAAACCCAGCAAGCTGTCAATAGAGCCTGCTAGACGGTCGCAGTTGGTCAAGGTTTGCGACTTGCACCCGGACAAACCACTCATGGCCTCGCCCAGTTGCCTGTCCAAACTTTGCTGCAATTGAATCAGCTCAGATTGCGCCGACGATTGCGCCTGATTGATCGCTTCGTGCTGCTGCTCAATGTGGTCTTGCAGCTCGTCAATGGCCTCTTGCAATGCGGCCTCGCGTGCGTCAGCGTCACTGCGCGAGACGACCTCACCGCGTAGCCTGATAGCCCGTCGTGCATAAAGCCATGCGCCCAACGCACCCAGTGAGCCACCCAACATCAGCATTGCCACTTGGATCAACATCTTCAACCCTTGTTGTATTTGACATCTTGATATCGGCAGTGATGCGGCTGCATCAAGGCCGATAACGGGTCAAATTGCACAGTCTTCATGCACCTGCTTGCACGGCATACTTGTCTGGCAAGCTGATGACCAGCTCAAACGAGCGCTGATCGGACGTCGTGTTGCCATCGGTAAACGCGATCGCCACATCGCCGCCCTCGTTCCGCAAGAAGCCCTTGACGGCATCCATGCCCACGCCGCGTCCGGACACCTCAGTGACCTTGTCTGCGGTCGAGAACCCCGACGCAAAGATCAGCTGGGCAACGGCCTCGGGTGTGGGTGCATCGGCTTCAGTGAGCAAGCCGCTGTCAATGGCTTTTTGGCGGATGCGGCCAATGGCCAGCCCCTTGCCGTCGTCACGTAATTTGAACTGCAAGCGACCGTTGTCCAAGCCCATCGTCAGCCTGATCTGGCCAACCGGGGCTTTGCCTGCACTTTGTCGCACCTCCGCGGTCTCAATGCCATGGTCCACTGAGTTTCTGAACACGTGTGTGAAGACGTTTTTCAGCAAGCCAACGATGTGGTTGCGTACCACGAGGCCCTGTGTGTCGATCGTGATCTGTGGCGGCTCCTTGCCCAACTCTTTGGCCAACGATGGCATCGATTCAATGATGCCTGCCAGCACGTGCTCCACCTTTTCTGTGCCGATCAAGCGCAGTGTTTGACCCACGTCAGCCAGCACCTCACGCATCGCGGCCAAGTCGTCGGCGTTGACTTGATCAATCAGCGCTTGGGTACGGGCCACCTGCTCTTTGTCGACCATGAAGAAGCGCTCGACGCTGCCTCGACGGCCCGGCCCCTTGCGGCCCAAGGTGACGTCGTTGATCTTGTGGTATTCGTCCACCAAGGTCCGCACCTGGTCCAACTGGGCCAACAGCGAGGTCGGGTCCCAGACCTTGTCTGGGTCTTGACGCAGGTCGTCGTACTCTTGCTCGGTCTCGTGCACGACGTTGATCATGTGCTGCAGGCCATAGGTGCGGCCATTGCCCTTGATGGTGTGCATGTTGCGGAACAACAAGCCCACAGCATCGAGATCTTTGTCAGCTGTCTTGCGGATGATCTCGTCGTTCTCTTTGATGAAGGCGTAGGCGCCCTCAACGAAATCTTGGAACTTCTCTTGGCTCACGGCGAGTATTTCACCGATGATTTCAAGCTCACGCTTTTGGGCCCCAGCCTCATTGGCCAGCAACTTGAACGCGGTCACATCGCGCACACACAGCATGAGTTTTTCAACCACATCGTTGTCTGCAATCGGAGACCAGCTCAACTCCAAGCTCTTGACGCTGCCATTGGGCATGGTCTTGTCGAACTCAGTAACCAGCAGGTGCGAGTTGAACTCGAAGTTCATCACGTCCTCGCCAATACAAGACGCGGCGGCCGCATCAACCTGAGACAAGTCGTTCGCGCCCAAGCTGGTTTGCGAGAAGACCAGATCCATGAGCCCCTTGCCCGCAATGTCCTTGGTCTCGAAGATGGTCTCCATATAGGCCGAGTACTCGGGGTGGATCACCCCACCAGGCAACACTGTCAGCACGCCTTGCGGCATGTTTTGCAGCATCGACTGGATGTCGTTGGTCTTTTGCCTCAACTGCGAGGTGCGTTCTGCAACCCGCTTCTCAAGGGTGGCGTTCTGCTCGGCGATCACAGCCATCATGTTGACGTTGTTCTTGATGAAGAACACCAGCACACCCATGAGGCACAAGTTCATCATGCCCAAGGCGATGCCCATGTACAAGTTGACCTTGACCGTTTGTTGCGATTGGCTCAACGTCTTGACGAAATTATCGTAACTGGCATCACGGAACTGTTTGATCGACAAACGCAGGTCAGCCAGCGCTTTGTTCATTTGCTGTGTTTGCTCGCGGATGTTGCCGCTGTGTTTAAGCAAGGCCTCCGCCGTCTTCATGGCCAAATCGTTGTACCGCTTGAACTCGCCACGCAGCTTGACCACATCGGCGCTGTGGTCTGGGTAGATCACGGTCAACTCAGCAAAGACCTTGTCGGCTTGGCCAAAAAAATCCTGTGCCTCGTCAAGCGGATCGTGGTCGCCCAGCATGACGGCGCGCATGAACAGCTCTTCCATCTTGTCGAGCCGGACGATGTTGGCCTCCGTCTTTTGCAGCACGGGGTAGTACATGTCCTTGATCGCGGCCAGCTGCCCAATGCTTTGGACTGATTTGTGCACGCTGTACCCTGTCACCGCCAAGAAGACCACGATGGCCACGCCGACCATGATGATGATCTTGCGCATCGGGTTGGCATCGGATGGCGTACTGCTTGGCGCCTCCGTTGGGCTTGCTGCGAGTTGGTTCATTGCCTTCAACTTTCTGAAAAATCCGCTTGGCGTGAGCCACCCCTGCGACAACGAACCAGGGTCCGATTTCATGAGGTGACATCGACAGGATAGGACGGTGCGTCGTGTTAAACGACGCAATAAGCACCCGCTATATCGGTCATAACGAGGTATCGGCAGATAGGGCCCTCAGCTTGAGCACGATGTGAAAACGAAAAAAAGGCCGCTCAGTGGCGGCCTTTGATGTGCTGCGCTACAGCGCAGCTGTTTGATCAGCTTGGATCAGGCGTGCGCAGCCCTCAGCTTGCGTGAGAACTCTTGCAAGGCGGCGATGCCACTGGCCTCGGCGCGCTGGCACCAAGCTTGCAGCTCAGCCACCAATTGCTCAGCGGATACGTTGGTGCGTGTCCACAAAGCCCGCAGCTCTTCACGCATGGCGATCAGTTTGTCGAGCTTGGGGTTCGCCGCCAAGGCCTGATTGATTTCTTGCTGCATGCCCATGGGCATTTGATCGGCGTCGCGGTGCATCCACTTGCGCACACGCTGCAACTGGTTGGCTGCGGACTCTTGCCCGTTGGACTTGAGCCGGACCACCTCAGCGGCGCAAGCCAGCCGAACCTCGCTGGCGTAACCGGCCATCAGCTCATAGCGGTTGGCCACAATGGCCTCCAGCGTTTTGGCATCGGCCACGGGTTTGATGTCACCCAAGGTCAAGCGCGGAGGGGTCTTGCGCACTTTGGCCAAACCCAGCATCTCTAGGCCACGGATATAAGCCCAGCCAATGTCAAACTCATAGGGCTTGACCGACAACTTGGCCGATGTCGGGTAGGTGTGGTGGTTGTTGTGCAGCTCTTCACCGCCGATGATGATGCCCCAAGGCGACACGTTGGTCGATGCATCAGGGGCTTCAAAGTTGCGATAGCCCCACCAGTGGCCCAAGCCATTGATGATGCCAGCAGCGGTTACCGGTATCCACAGCATTTGAACGGCCCAGACGGTGATGCCAATGGCGCCAAACAAGGCCACGTCAATCAACAACATGACAATCGGGCCCCAGTTGTTGCGGGGTGTGTAGAGCACGCGCTCAAGCCAGTCATCAGGGGTGCCGTGACCGTACTTTTTCAGTGTCTCGGGGTTTTTGGCTTCTTCGCTGTACAACTCACGGCCTTGCAGCAGCACCTTGCGGATGCCGTGGGCCACGGGGCTGTGGGGGTCTTCAGCGGTTTCGCACTTGGCGTGGTGCTTGCGGTGCACCGACACCCATTGTTTGGTGACCGTGCTGGTGCTCAACCACAGCCAGAACCTGAAAAAATGGGACGGTATCGCGTGCAACTCAAGTGCACGGTGCGCCTGCGAGCGGTGTAGAAATATGGTGACCGACGCGATGGTGACATGGGTCACGATCAACGTGTAGGCGACAAGTTGCCACCAAGTGGTTTCAAGCAAACCTTGGATCGCCCATTGGACGAGACCATCGTGCAGCGATTCGAGAAAAACAGGGACAAACATCAAGGACCTCTCAACGGGAAGCGTTATTGTACTGGGCCCCAGAAATTCGTCTTTGTCCTTGAACAATAAAGGGTTGCCACACGCATCAAGCGCGTAGCAACCCTTGCTTAGGACTTAGCCCTGAGACTTATTCCACAATCAAGACGACTTTGACTGTGCTGTCGACCGCTGACTTTTCAATGTAGCCAATGGCGTCCGGGTTGGCGGCCACATGCTTCTTGACGTCTGCAGCCGTAGCCACTTCTTTGGGTGGCGTGGCCTTACCAGAGAAGGTCAAGCGGGCCCAAGTGGCTTTCACCTGTGAGGGTGACTTACCGGCCGCTTTGCTGTAGAACTGATCACGTGCCGCATTGGCTTCAGGCAAGTCTGCTGGGACAGCAGTCTGGCCAGATGGCAGCGTGGCGCTTTTGCCCATGAAGATGGCACCGACTTGTTCGGGTGTCATCGTGGCCAATGCGCTCTTGGGGTTAACAATCACGGCAACTTGGGCGCTGGCAGCTTGTGCAAGCGTGAATAGGCTAACCGCGGCGAGTGTACGAAGGGTGTAATTGGATTTCATGTGATGCTCCCTTCGGTTAGAACACAAAATCGACCGAGAGGGTCATGACGCTGATCGACCGCTTTTGGGCGGTGAAAGCGACTTGTGCTGGTTGCGCAGGGTCATAGTGCAAGAACATGCCATTTGAATCAGCAGGTTTGCTGATGCGGTCAAATTGGAACTTAACAGCCGTACTGGATGTCGCATCCCAACGTACGCCCATGGTGACGGTGCGTTCGTCTTGCTTTTGTACCCCTGCCAACGCCAAAAGACCCGCATTCAAAGCAGGATCACCTGCAGCCGCTGCTGCGCTGATACCCGCTCGCTGTCCCGTGCTGACATTAATCACAGCGGGGCTAAACAACACTGTCGCGTCCGCAGGCGTACTGCTGGCTCTTCTATCTGACTTCAACTTAGACAAACCAACAAAGGGCGTGAACGCGTTGATGCGGTAACCCAGCATCCCATACCAACCTGTGGTGCTGGAGATAAAGCCCTTCGAGTGGCGCTTGGTGAACTCCAAGCTACCGACCCATTCGTCCTGGTCGTATGCCAAGCCGATACCTGAGAACGTTGAGTCCACAGCACTGGGGTCAGCCAGATCAATCGCGTCCTGATAAGTGGCCGCCTTGGCTGCAGCAATAGCTGCGTTAGCCCCGTCACCTGCAAGCGCTGCCAGACCGGCATAATTGGTCACAGCAGTCTTCAAGGCCGCAGCATTGGTTCCTAACTGAGTTATCGCATCAGATTGCACGGACAACTTGCCCTTCATGTGACCTGCACGCACAGACCACCCGTTGCCCAAGTCCGCCAAGGCGTTGAAACCTGCTGCACGTTCAATGGTGAACCCTGCGGTTGCCGAAGTGATCGACGATCTGTAATCCGCCTTAGCCGTACCTGCCCACACGGATGCTGTCAGGCTTGTGCCACCTAGCTCCCACTGATAGGACGCATCGGCACCATCAAATTGACTAACGGGCACTTGGCCGTAGACATCCAATGGAGGCCGCACGGGTGTATTGGCGTAACCCACATCACGGAAGTCAGAAATCATAAAGGCCGGCACGCCCATGCGACCCGCACGGAGCGTCAAGCTCGGTATGACCTGCCACTTGGCAAACGCCCACGAGATTTGGGGGACGTATTGACCTTCAGCGTCATACTTGGTCATCACTTGTGTGGTGCCCGACACCGTTGGCGTGAACTTGTAGGTTCCTTGCACAGCAATTTTGCTGTCAGGATCCAATGTGCCATGCTTGGTTGATCCACCGCCTTGACCGGGGTAGTTGTAAATGGCGTCATCCGTGGTGGATTTGGATGCGCCTAAGGTACCGAAACCGGACAAACTAAAATGACCATCAGGCGACTGGTAGCCAGCCTGGGCACCCATGCAAGCGAGCATTGCTGCTGCCGCTAGCGGAAGGCGCCGAAGTTTATTCACTGACATGGAGTGACTCCTCAACAAGGTTGATGTGACACCACTGTGCCCAAAGGCCCAGTGACTGTCTTCAGAGTAAAGTCCCCACTTGACAGCAACCCCTTAAATAAGGGGTTTTACAACGTGCAATTCTCAGCCATTGGCTAGGCTTAATCGGACAGGGCGTCCGATATGGTGGTGCGCAATGACTCGGCCAGCAGGCGGCGGTCAGCATGGTCTACAGCTTGCAAAGGCAAGATGGTGGCCTTCACGCACAGGCCCTTGGCCGTCACCACCCACCACAAGGATTGCATCAAGGTGGTATCGCCCGCATAGGCCGCGATGGGGCTGATGGCCCGATCGGGGTCGCTATAGCGCAAGGCAACAGGCTGCACGGGCATGGCCGCATCAATCGCCGCTTGCAGCATGTTGGCGTGGAAATGCATCACGCTGTGGCCGTCGCCTGTGGTGCCCTCAGGGAACACGGCCACGGTGTGCCCGTCGCGCAAGACTTGGGACATCAAGCCCAACACCCGCATGGCGTCCCGGCGGCGTTCGCGCACCAAATACAGGGTGCCCGCAGCCGTCACCAAAGGGCCAATCAGAGGCCATTGCCCTACTTCGGCTTTGGATACAAAACGCGAAGGCACGACGGCGTTGATGGCCACGATGTCCAGCCAAGACACGTGGTTGGCTACGACCAACTTGGCGCCCGGGCGGGTGTGGCCTTGCACGTCCAGTCGAATCCCCAAAATATGCAGCATCTTGCGAGACCAATTTTGAGTGGCCCTGTCCAGCCCCGCGCGGTCCAAAGACCGCCACACGGTGACCGACTGCAACAAGATGATCAATATATGCAGCAGCACGCGCAGCAGGCGCCAAGCGGCCACAGGGGTCATCCAAAGTCGGACGGTGGGGACTGCTGCTGGTGTGCCCTGTGGGCCGCCCTCTAGGGTAGAACTCATGCAGCGACAACAATGGCTTCGTGTGCCACCTGCCCTGCAACCAGCGTCAAGCGCACCCGGCCCGCCATTTGAAAGCCGGTGGCCTCAAACGCAAACGGGGTGTGCTTGCCTTGGCTGACCAAGGCTGAGGGCTCTACTGTCCAGCGCGCTGCAGGATCAAACACCACGACGTCGGCTACGCCACCGGCCACCAAACGGCCCGCGCTGGCTGACAGTGAGCCCAGCGCGTCGCCCAGCACTTTGACCGGCCCTTGGGTGACGACGGACAAGGCGCGGCGCAGTTTGGCCGGGTCGGGTTGGTCGTCTTGATCGGCACCCGACCACTTCAGGGCCAAACTCAACAACAGCTCCAAACCCGTCGCGCCAGGCTCGGCCTCGCCAAACGGCAGGGTTTTGGCGTCTTCGTCCACGGGTGTGTGGTCAGACACCAAGGCATCTAAGGTGCCGTCAAGCAGGCCCGCTTGTAGCGCGTCGCGGTCACGGCCCTGGCGCAAGGGCGGGGTCAAGCGCATGGCGGGGTTGAAGTAGCCAATGTCCACATCGGTCAGCAACAGCGAGTTGATGCTGACATCTGCTGTGATCGGCAGGCCTTGTGCTTTGGCTTGACGCACCAACTCCACGCCCGGTGCGCTGGAGATGCGGCACAGGTGCACACGCGCGCCCGTGGCCCGCACCAATTCGATGATGGTTTGCAAGGCGATGGTTTCGGCGGCCACAGGCACGCCAGACAAGCCCAGTCGCGTGGCCACAGAGCCACTGGCCGCCACGCCCTTGCCCAGCCACGCATCTTGGGGACGCAGCCAAACGGTGTAGCCAAAGGTGGATGCATACAGCAAGGCGCGCTGGAGCAACTGGGTGTCTTTGACGGGCACCTCGGCTTGTGAAAAACCGATGCAGCCTGCTTCGTGCAGCTCGGCCATCTCGGTCAGCGTTTCGCCTTTGAGGCCGCGCGTCAGAGCGCCCAGCGGGAACAAGCGGCAGCGGCTGAGCTTGCGGGCGCGCAGCTTGAGCATCTCGACCAAGCCGGGTTCGTCCAGCGTGGGATCGGTGTCGGGCAGGCAGACCACGCTGGTCACGCCACCAGCAGCAGCAGCAGCCAGCTCGGATTCGAGCATGCCTTCGTGCTCGTGCCCAGGCTCTTTCAGGCGCGCTGCCAAGTCGACCAAGCCGGGTGCCACGATCAAACCTGTTGCGTCAATGATGCGGTCGGGGCTGAAATCAGCCTTGACGTTGCCAATGGCAGTGATGCGGCCCCCATTGATGGCCAGGTCACCAACTTGGTCTAAGCCAGATGCAGGGTCAACAAGGCGACCATTTTTAATGAGGATCTTCATGCCATGTTCCCAGCAATGATGGACATCACAGCCATGCGCACCGCGATACCGAAGGTGACTTGGGGCAGGATGACGCTTTGCTTGCCATCGGCCACGGCAGAGTCAATCTCAACGCCCCGGTTGATTGGGCCCGGGTGCATGACGATGGCATCCGGCTTAGCCAAAGCCAGCTTGGCTTCGGTCAGGCCGAATTCTTTGAAAAACTCGCCCGCACTGGGCAGCATGCCACCCGACATGCGCTCATGTTGCAGGCGCAGCATGATGATGACGTCGGCACCACGGATGCCCTCGGCCATGTCATGACAGACCCGCACGCCCATCTCGCGCAGATCGCCCGGCACCAAGGTGCGAGGGCCCACCACGCGCACTTCAGGCACACCCAGTGTGGTCAAGGCATGGATGTTGGATCGGGCCACGCGCGAGTGGACGATGTCACCCACGATGGCCACGGTCAACTGGCTGAAGTCCTTTTTGTAATGCCGGATGGTGTACATGTCCAGCAAGGCCTGCGTGGGGTGGGCATGGCGCCCGTCGCCCGCGTTGACCACATGCACATGGGGTGCCACGTGCTGCGCGATCAAATAAGGTGCGCCTGATTCGGAGTGGCGCACGATGAACATGTCAGCCTGCATCGCCGACAAGTTGGCGATGGTGTCGAGCAGGCTCTCACCCTTGGCAGCTGATGAACGGGCGATGTCCAAGTTGATCACGTCGGCGCTCAGGCGCTTGGCGGCGATCTCAAACGTGGTGCGTGTGCGTGTGCTGTTCTCAAAAAACAGGTTGAACACGCTTTTGCCACGCAGCAGGGGCACTTTTTTGACCTCGCGGTCATTGACGCTCAAAAACTGCTCAGCGGTGTCCAAAATTTGGTGAATGATGGGCGGCGGCAGACCCTCAGTGGACAGCAGGTGAATCAGCTCGCCGTGCTTGTTGAGCTGCGGGTTGCGCTGGGGCTTTTTGATGGGGCTGAACGTGGTCATCAAACCGTCTCGAAATGGAATTGGAAGCGGCCGTTGTCATCGCGAACCAGTGCGACGCGCTGGTCGGCAGGCAAGGTGATGCGGGCGGCAGAGAGCACGGGCTCGATCGGCAGTTGGCGCCCGCCCCGGTCAACCAGCACAACCAAAGCCACGCTGGCGGGTCGGCCAAAATCAAACAACTCGTTGATGACGGCTCGGGTGGTGCGGCCGGTATAGAGCACGTCATCTATCAGCAAGATGTGGCGTCCATCAACCTCAAAGGGCAAATGGGTGGCATCTGTTTTGGCTGACATGCCGCGTGAGCTGAAGTCATCACGGTGCAAAGCAGACGAGATCACACCGGGTGACGCGGCCAAGCCCAGATCGGTGGTGAGGCGCTCGGCCAACCAAGCGCCACCCGACCAGACGCCGACCAAGGTGGTTTCAGGGGTAACAATACGCCGCACACCCGCCAGCAAATTGGCGTAGAGGGCTTCGGCATCAAGGTGCAATGTGTTGCTCACTCAGGCCTCTTGCAGGTTGTTGAAATACTGTTGCAGCAAAATGGCCGCCGATGCCGCATCCAAGTCGCGCGCGCCATCGGCGATGGCCTCGGTGGTTGAGTAGCGTTCATCAACCTCGTGCACGGGCAAATGAAATCGGCCAGACAACTGGCGGCCAAATTTACGCGCCCGAACGGTATTGTCGTGCTCCGCGCCATCTGGGTGAAACGGCACGCCAATGACCAGCGCATCGGGCCGCCACTCTGCGATCAACAGGCCGATCTGGCTAAATCTGGCATCGCCTTCTGCAGCGATCGTGCGCAAAGGCTGTGCCGTGCGCATCAGGCTGTTGCCGGTGGCAACGCCCACACGTTTGAGGCCGTAGTCAAAGGCCAAGTAGGTGCTGAGCGGCCCATTGAGCTGGCTGGTCATGCGTGCCCGGCCTCAGCCATCAAGAAGTGGCGGTCCACACCCAGCAGAGACAGGGCCTTGTCATAGCGCTGCTCAACCGGTGTGTCGAAAATGATGGTGGGCTCGGCCTCGACCGTCAACCAGCCATTGCGGCCCAATTCGTCTTCAAGTTGGCCTGCGCTCCAGCCTGAGTAGCCCAATGTGATGAACACCCGATCAGGGCCTGCACCTTCAGACAAGGCTTCGAGCACATCGCGCGAAGTGGTCATCTCAAGCCCGCCGGGGATTTTGAGGCTGGCGTTGTAATGACCGCCCTCCTCATCCAGGCGATCGTGCAGCACGAACCCCCGCCCGGTTTGCACGGGGCCACCAAAGTAGACAGGACGTGTCGCCAGATCAGCGCGCTCAAGCGTCAAGTCGACGCGCTCGAACAAGTTCTGTAGATTGATCTCTATCGGCTTGTTGATGACCAAGCCCAACGCACCTTTATCATTGTGTTCGCACATGTAGACCACCGCGCCGGCAAAATGGCCGTCACTCATCCCGGGCATGGCAATGAGGAATTGGTTGGTCAGGTTAATGGGGGGGGATTGGCCTTCAGACATATTTCAATTTTAGACGCCCATCGACGCTTGCATCATGGGCAATTGCCCACTTAGCGTAAAAGAGATGCCCAATACCATCGACTCAGCCTTGGTCTGGTTCAGACGCGATCTGCGCAGCACGGATCACGCGGCACTTTTCCATGCCCTGAAAAATGCCCGGCGTGTGTGGTGCGCCTTCGTTTTTGACACCGATATCTTGGATTCGCTGCCACGACAGGATCGCCGTGTCGCCTTCATCCAAGCCAGCCTGATCGAGCTGGATGCGGCACTGGCAGCAAGCGGTCAAGACAAGGGTTTGATCGTCAGACACGGGTCAGCCACGGCTGAAATCCCCAAATTGGCGGCCCAACTGGGTGTGCAGGCGGTTTACGCCAACCACGACGATGAGCCCGACGCCTTGGCCCGCGATGCGCAAGTGCGTGGCCACCTCAGCCATTTGGGCGTGGCCCTGTTCACATCCAAAGACCATGTGATTTTCGAGCGCCATGAGGTGCTCACTGGCAACGATACGCCCTATGGCGTCTTCACCCCTTACAAAAACAAGTGGCTTGCCAAGCTGACAGCCTTCTACGTCAAGCCTTACCCGATAGCGGCCTTGCATACACGCTTGGCGCCTGTCCCTGCACATGTGCATGGCGTCCAAACCCACATCCCCACGCTGCCTGAGTTGGGGTTTGAAGAGGTGGGCGACTTGAAGGTGCCCCCTGGCATGTCCGGCGCCGCGTCCTTGCTGGCTGATTTCCTGCCCCGCTTAGACCGATACGATGCGACCCGCGACTTCCCTGGCACCAAGGGCCCCAGCTACCTGTCTACCCATTTGCGCTTTGGCACCGTGTCCATCCGCCATCTGGTCAATCTGGCGTGGGACCGCGCAAACGCAGGCTCAAAGGGCGCACAAACGTGGCTGAACGAGTTGATTTGGCGGGATTTTTATCACCAAGTGCTGTACCACCACCCGCACGTGGTGGGGCATGCCTATAAGCGCGAGTACGACCTGATCAAGTGGGCGCATGGCAGCAAGGCTGATGCGCTGTTCAAGGCGTGGTGTGATGGCGTCACAGGCTACCCACTGGTGGATGCGGCCATGCGGCAACTCAATCAAACGGGCTACATGCACAACCGTCTGCGCATGGTCACTGCCAGCTTTCTGATCAAGGATTTGGGGCTGGACTGGCGCCGGGGTGAAGCCTATTTTGCAGAAAAGCTATTGGACTACGACCTGGCCGCGAACAACGGTGGATGGCAATGGGCGGCATCCAGCGGCTGCGATGCGCAACCGTATTTCCGCATCTTCAACCCGATCAGCCAAAGCGAGAAGTTCGACGCGCAGGGTAAGTTCATCCGCCGCTACGTACCTGAGCTGGCCAGCCTGCCTGACAAAGCTTTGCATGCGCCGTGGTTGGCGGGTGTGAGCCTCGCCCCTCACTACCCTCACCCTGTTGTTCAACATGATGAAGCGCGTGCAGCAACGCTGACACGCTATGCCGTGATCAGGGGCGCGTCAAAATAGCTCCACATCACCGATGTGAGCGTCCTCAGTCTTGAGCACGCCTGTGCTCAGCAAGGACTCAAAGAACAAAACGCGGTTACGCCCCTGAGCCTTGGCCACATAGACGCCCCTGTCAGCACGCGAGAACGCCACGCTGGGCGTGTCTTTGTGTTGCACTTCAGTGAAACCCACGCTGACCGTGACTGTTTTGATTTGTGGGAAGGGGTATTGCTCCACGTTGACACGAAACCGGTCAAAAGCCCGTTGCGCATCGGCCGCATCACCGCCCCGAAGCAAAACGACAAACTCCTCGCCCCCAAAGCGGTAAAGCCGATCGTAGTGTCGAAACGACTGCCTCATGATGCGAGCAAGCAGCACCAGCACCTCGTCCCCGATCAGGTGACCAAAACCATCGTTGACCAATTTGAAGTGATCGATATCAACCACCCCGATCCAGTAACCGGTTGCAGCCGATGCCCGGCGCTCTCCCTGATCCAACAGCAGGCTATCAGCAGCAACAGGCATGGACGCCTTGAAAAAAGCAGCGTCAAAGGTCTGTCGATTGAGTAAACCTGTGAGCGCATCTCGCTGACTGGTCTCTAATAAATTCTGAAAATTACCGAACACCTTGAGCAAGGTCTGAATCGGGCGCAGTGCTTCCGGCGTCAAAGGCTGAGCTGAGCAAATCTCCAAAACACCAGGCTGCCCGACTTCGACCTGCAGGGGCAAGACGGTGACAAACCGCATGGCCGCGTCTGCCGATCCGGCATCCAGCTCGCCGTGTTGGAGCAAACGGGACGCGACCGCCGATTGACGCAGAGGATAGGCTTCCAGCAGGGGCAAGGTATCCAGCGCGACCCACGCCGGATCACTCACCGTGAGGGCGCCCTGCCGTGCCAAACCAGAGCAAAGCCAGTGGCGAGGCTCGTCCTCACAACCGATCAGTCGGTACACACCCACGGATGTCACTGACAACAAATCCAACACGCCCTGAGCCAAGGAGACATCCAGCAACTCACGATCGCGCTGCGCCGTCAGTACAGCCAAATGGGTAATTGCGTCAGTCACAGGTGGAGGTACGACCATGCTGGAGGTTATCAGACTGGGGCCCCTTGCGGTGCAGTCGCATAACGTGCGACCAGAGCCAGCAACTCGTCCTCACCGTAAGGTTTGCCTAGGTAGTGGTTCACGCCCAGCTCCATCGCGTAGTCACGGTGCTTTTGGGCAATGCGTGATGTGATCATGATGACTGGCAGCCCAGCTAAACGTTGATCTGCACGGATATGGCTCACCAGCTCGAAGCCGTCCATGCGGGGCATTTCGATGTCTGACAACACCATGGCGGGACGCTCTGTCGCCAAAGCGGCCAAGGCTTCAACACCGTCTTTGGCCAAGGTCACGCGATAGCCTTCACGCGCCAGCAGACGCTGCGTCACACGGCGCACGGTCAGCGAATCATCGACCACCATCACCAACGGGGCTTTAACTTCAAGGGTCGCTGATGCGGCCGTCACGAGTGGCTTGCGGTTGGGATGCAACCACTCGGTCATGTCCACACCAGGCGCCGTGAGTGCCTCAGCCGTATAGTCCAAGGCCTTGTCGCCGTACACTGCGGCCAGTGCGACCGGGTTATAAATCAGCGAGACGGCACCAGAGGCCAGCAAGGTCATACCGGCCAAGCCTGGCAGGCGCGCCAACTGCGGCCCCAAGTTCTTGACGACCACTTCTTGATTGCCCAGCACTTCATCAACGTGCAGCGCAATGCGTTGCTGCGCTGAGCGAATGACCACGATAGGCAGGGTGCGGCCACCTTCTGTCCCGATCGGACTGAAGTTCAACAAAGCGCCCAACCAGTAAAACGGCAAGGCCATGTCAGCCAAGGCGTAGGTGCCCTGTGCGTACGCTTGCTCCACTTCTTGCGGACGTGCGCGGCGCACCATCTCGATCAAGTGGGTTGGCACAGCCACGCTGACTTCACCACAGCGAAGCATCACCACCTTGGTCACCGCTGTCGTCAGGGGCAAGATCAACTGGAAGCTGGTGCCAACGCCTTGCTCGGTTGATGTCTCAATGCGACCACCCATCGCGTTCACTTCGGATCGGACAACGTCCATCCCGATGCCACGGCCAGCCAGCTCCGTCACCGCTTCTGCGGTTGAGAACCCTGGCGTGAAAATCAGCTGCGACAACTCGGCATCCGTAGGCTCTACCCCAGCAGTCAACATACCTAAGGCAGCTGCTTTGGCACGGATGCGAGGCAAGTTCAGGCCAGCACCATCGTCACGGAACTCGATACTGACTTCGTTGCCCTCTTGGCGCAGGGACACGGTGACCAAGCCTGCATGATCTTTACCTGCTGACAAGCGGTCTTCTGGGCTCTCGATACCGTGCGTGATGCAGTTGCGCACCAAGTGCTCGAAGGAGCCTGTCATGCGCTCAAGCACGCCACGGTCAACTTCAATGGCGCCACCTACAATGTCAAGGCGTACTTGCTTGCCGGTTTCTTTGGCAGCTTGGCGCACGACACGGTAGAGTCGATCAGACAAGCCGTCAAACTCAATCATCCGTGTGCGCAACAAGTCGTCTTGCAGATCACGCGTCAAACGGGCCTGTGCGGCCAACTGGTCTTCTGCCGTTTCCAAATTGCGCTGCAAAGTACGCTGCACCGTGGCCACGTCATTGACCGACTCGGCCATCATGCGCGTCAGCTCTTGAAAACGCGTGTAACGATCAAACTCCAGCGGGTCAAAGCCCTGACTGGCTGCACGGGCCGCTTCCATGCGGGTGCTGAGCTGCGTCTCGGCTTGCAGCTCAATGTCCCTGAGGTGCTGACGCAGGCGATCCAAGTTATCGGTCAAATCGGTCAATGAGCCCCGAATTTGGCCGACCTGTGATTGCAGCCGTGTACGCGTGATGCTGACCTCACCGGCATGATTGACAAGGCGATCGAGCAATTGTGGACGCACACGCACCGAAGCCTGTGATGGCCCCTGAACGGCTTCGCGCACGATGCGCACCGACGGCACTTGGCCCGCATTGGGCAGACTGTCCCAATCGATCGGGTTGAGCTTGGCTTCAGCTGCATGACGCCCAACTGGCTGCGATGAGGCCTCAACCACAGCGAGCTGAACAGCAGCATCCACGGCAACATCAGGCGTCGGCTGAGCAGCAACAACCACAGCAACAGGCTCAACAGGCTCAACAGGAGGCAAAGGCTGATTAGCCTGCTGCTCATAGCTCTGTGCATCGTCCTCGCGCAAGGCCTCGAACACCTCGATCAAACGGTCAACGCGTGCTTCCAGCGGCGCCACATCGGCGTGCGTCAAATCTTTGAAGGCCACCAAGCGCTCAATGGTGGACTCCATGCGGTGCGCCAATTCACCCAATCGCATGGCCCCTGCTAGGCGGGCCCCACCTTTGAATGTGTGCAAGGTGCGCAAGCAAGCTGCAGCCGCATCGGGCTGATCAGGCGCCGCCAACCACTGTCGCGTCTGACCAGACAATTGCGGCAACAACTCCAGCGCTTCTTCTTCGAAAATAGGGAACAGATCAGGGTCGACGTTGTCCTGCGCGTCCACCTCAGACTCGTCATCCCAATGCACAGGCCCAGAAGGGCTGCTTGGCGCCTTGGCTGAGGCTGATGGCAACAAGCCCAACAGCCGGTCACTGCCCGGATCGAGCGGTGCGAATTCACCAGACTCAGGTGTGGCACGCACCAACCGCAGGTGTGGATGTTGCACCTCAGGGTCGATGCTTAGGAGAGGTGACTCGTCCAGATCACTGACCAAACTGCGCGCTTCAATCCGCCGTGAGGCTTCATGGTCATGCCACTCCAGTCGACGCATCAGGTCATCAGAGGGTGTTTTGAGAAAACCGGCGGCAAACTGGTGCAGCAGGTTTCGTATTTCATCAGCGGCCTCGTTAAACAGCGCCACCGCTTGGGCATCGTCAGGCCCCAAGGTCTGTGACCGCAGCAAGGCATGCTCAAGCAAACGCGCCAGTTGCGACAACTCGGTATACCCCACTGTGGCGGAGTTACCAGCAAGCGAGTGTGCCAAAGCGACCGATTCATCCGACACAGGCCGATGCAACTCCAGTGCCCACTCATTGAGGGTGGTGCACAAGCGCCTCGATTGCTCATCCGCCTCATTGAGGTAGATGTTGAACAAAGGGATGCTGATCCGCAACGGGCCAATGATTTTGACTTGCTCATCGACCAAGTCCAAAGGCAAATCAACACCATCTAGGCTCCCAGGCTGCGTCTGATCTGCCTCATCAAGCAAGACGACTTCTTTGGGATCCTGCAAGGTGAAGTCCAGCGGTGTGTCTTCTGGCTCGATTTCACTCGATGACGACAACAAAGCAGGTGCCTCTGGCGCATGAATCGTCTCGACGATCATCGTGGCAGGCTCACCCAAATCCAAAACGATCAACTCGTGCTCAGACTCGGGGATATCCGACAAGGCTTGCGGCACCGTGTCAGCAGGCTGGGCTTCCAAGTCCAACACCGTATCGGTGCCAAATTCGGGCACATCAAGCAGGTCCAACTCCGTGGGCTCTTCGATGGACTCAACTTGCGCTTCAGTTTCAGTTTCAGTTTCAGCGCCATCGGCCAGCACCTGACGCCGTCCGTGCAGCCGCATGGCATCGGCCACGTCGATCACAGGCTGCGCTGACCAAGCCGCATCTTGTCTGGCAGAAATGGCATCAGTCCACGCCGCAAAATGACGCGCCACATCGGCCGTCACGGCCAGCAAATCCTGGCTGGCTGGCGCTTGCGATGCCATCCATGTGTTGTAGAGCTGCTCACAAGACCAAGCGGCCTCGCCATAGGCCTTCAAACCCACCATGCGTGAGCTGCCCTTGAGGGTATGGAACCCGCGACGCACCGTCGTGAGCGCACCCACACTGGCCGGGTCGTCATGCAGCTCAACCAAGGCCTGCTGGATGTTGTCGATGACTTCGCGCGATTCTTCTAAGAAGATATCTCGCATGTCATCGTCATCTTCCAGCCCTGTTGCCTCGTGCTCCACTGCGGGCGTGGGCGCCAGCAAGGCTTGCGCGGGGAAGTTGGGGGTGGCATCGGACAGGTCGTCCAATTCGGGCAAGGCGATGCCTGAAAGCACCAAAGAGACTTGTTCGCGTGCTGCAAGCAGCTCGGCTTCGTTGTCGTTGTCCTGCGCCGACTGCAAGGCCGCTTGGGCGGCCGCCACGTCCTCAGCCAACGCGGCTTGTTCTTGCACATGAGGCGTGTCGGCGAGTTTTTGCAGCTGCTCGGTCACCTCGCTCAAAGGTGCGTCTTCGCGCTCCATCGCTTGGACAACATCTTCGGCAACCGCTTGCGCCTCTTCGCGCTGTACCTGATGCACATGATGCGCAACGGCTTCAACAGGGTCATCCGTCAGTTTGGTTTTTTTTTCCCGACCCATGACGGGCGACAACACGCCCGTGGCCTCATCCAGTGTGAACAAGGACTTGGCCAGCGCAGGCTGCACGCCCATCATGTCAATCAGGAAACCCAGGGCGCCCAAGTTGGTGGCCAGGCGGTCAAACACGCCATCTAACGCGGCCTGATCCAGATCGACATCGGATTGCAAGAGGTGATCGACCGCATCACGCATGTGAACCGTGGTTTGGGCAGCGAGGTCCAGGCCCAATACAGCCAAGACACCGCGCATAGACTGCAATTGCGTGGACACGTTGACCAAGGGCGCGTTGTCCGTTGGTTGACGGAAAAACTGGTCGATGTGTTTTTCGCAGTCAGACAAGGTGGCACGCAACTCTTGCACCACGCTGCCAATCGTCTGACGATCGGACACACGGCGGTAGAGATCCTCTTGCCAAGATTCAAGCGCTTGCGCTGCTTGACCATGGCTCACGCCATCAATACGCTCAGCCAAGCGTTGGATACGGGGCTGTTGATCGGGGTTGTCAAAGTCACCATCTTCTAAACTGGCTTCAAGGTAGAGCAAGCTGGTGGCGACTTCCATCGCCAAGCTCGGCTCGGGCGACTTGGCTGTTTGGACAGTTTGCTGCACAGCCTGCGTCAACGCATCAGCCAACACATCGCCACCCAAAAACAGCCGTTTCAGTGAATCACTGACGAGGGAGAACTGCTCGTTCAAGCCCCCCAAGCGCAATAACTCACCAGCCGCAACGGCTGACCAACCATCCTTGGCACCACTGACACGCTTGATGGCTTGTGCCACCCAAGCCGGGTCGTAGCGACCCAGTGTCGATGACTGCAAGTCAACCGTTTTGTGTTTTTCTAAACCGAAGGTGCGGCGCACACGCGCCAGCACGGAATGCTCACTGACAGGCACAGCAGCAGCCTGCGCACAGAAGAACAACAGTTCATTGGCCAAACGATCAGACGGTGTTGCCTGCCCCTTGACCAGCACACGCAACTGACTGAGCAACGATGACAACACCCGCTTGGCATGCACGCTCAAAGGAACATGGTTACCAGCCAAGCCTTCGAGAAAACCACTGGCCAGCATCCACGTCGCCGATTCTCTGTGTGCAGCCCGAGCGGTGGCACCACTGGCGAGCGACGCGCACAAGTCGGCCAAAGCAACAGCATCAGCAGGTTGATTGCGGCGCAACAGGCTCAACAAGCCAGTTTCAAAATCATCTACCGTGGCGGCATCAGCGGCACGTGGCAGCACGTTGTCGGGTGGCGCCAGAGGTGCTTCAAGAGATACGCTAGGCCAGTCTTGCCCCCACAAATCTGTCGGGCGAGGCAACACACTGCCTACACGTGCGATCAAGGCTTCGTACTGAGGGAACAGGGCCATGGCCGACACGGGACGCCCCGACAAACGGCGACTGATGTAGTCCAGCAAGGCGAACGACGCCTTCTCGATATCACGTACCGCATCCTCACTGATGGACTGAGGTCGGTTGACGAATTTCTGCACGACAGCTTCACTTGCCCGCAGCAAAGTGGCGCCAGCTTGCAAACCTGACAACTCAAGCGCGCCGACGCCTTGGTGTATTTGCTGGCGTGCTGTTCGCAATATCGCGGGATCGAGCGAGTCCATATCGGACAAGCCTGTCGAGGTCGCGTCCTTCAAGCAACGGTGCAATGCCTTGTGCGCGACGTCCAGCGATTTGCGTAATTCTTCATGTACCCATGCCAGCGCACTGAGGTCATCGGAGGGCTGGGAGGCGTCTTGGTGCAAGCTGTCCATGGGTCATCCCGCTCAGGAAGTGATCTTGAATCGGGCCACTGACTGTTGAAGCTCGTTTGCGCTTCTGGACAGCTCTCGCACCAGTTGCGCCGTTGAACGTGTGCCTTCACCTGTCTGCTCGGTCACAGCAAAAATGTGCTGGATGTTGGACACGACCACATTAGCTGACTCAGCCTCTTTCAAGGCCTGGGCTGAAATTTGCTCAATCAGTTCAGCCAATCGACGTGACACACGGTCAATGTCGCCCAGCGCAGAGCCTGCCGCATCGGACAGTCGTGCGCCCTCAACCACACCTTGAGTGGATCGTTCCATCGCGGCCACGGCATCCTGTGTGTCGGTCTGAATGGTGCGCACGAGGGCCGCGATTTCGCGGGTCGCATCGCCAGAGCGTTCAGCCAAGCGCTGTACTTCTTCGGCCACAACGGAGAAGCCACGTCCGGCTTCACCGGCTGAGGCAGCTTGGATGGCTGCGTTCAGCGCCAAGACGTTGGTTTGATCGGTAATGTCAGAGATCAGCTCGGTGATTTCACCAATTTCCTGAGACGATTCACCCAAGCGTTTGATGCGCTTGGAGGTCTCTTGGATCTGCTCGCGGATGATGTTCATGCCGCCAATGGCGTTTTGCACAGCAGCCAAGCCGGAGTCTGCCGCAGTCAGCGATTGGCGTGCCACTTCAGCTGATTGCTGAGCCTGTGCTGACACCTCGTTAATACGGCCCGCCATTTGCAGCACGGACTCGCCAGTTTCACGGATCTCACGAAGTTGTTCGTCTGATGCCGCAAGCAACTCGGTTGATGTGGCCTCGACCTCACTGGTTGTTTCCGTCACACGTTGCACCGTACCGTGCACTTGGGCGACCAAATTACGCAACTCTTCAACGGTGAAGTTCACCGAGTCAGCAATGGCACCTGTGATGTCCTCGGTCACCGTCGCTTGTTGGGTCAAGTCACCTTCGGCGACCATTTGCAACTCGTTCATCAAACGCAAAATAGCGGCTTGGTTGGCGTCGTTGACCCGCTTGGCTTCACCCTCCATGCGTTCGGCCTCTTGTCGCTGACCTTCGGCAACTTGACGTCGATTGGTTTGATCCGTCAGGAACACGCGCAACAGACCATAAGCGGCCACGGCCGTGATCAACAAGAAGACCAAAATCAGCGCCACGTTGAAGCCACCAATGCCTGCGCCTTCAGATAACTTTTGCTGAACTTGCTCCAAGCCTTTGCGCAGGGGTTCACTGTCGTCAATCACAGCGACTTGTGCATCTCGTGCGGCGACCAGTCCTTGCAAAGAGCCCAAAATGAATGTCGACTGGGTGCGTGTGCCTTCAAAAATCTTGAGCAATGCATCGAGTTGCTCGCGCACAGCCGGATCTTTGGACGCAAGCAACTTCAGGTCTTGATTGCCGTTGAGCAAACCTTCGGCGATTTCCTTGAAGGCGTTCAAATCCTTACCCAACAGGAACACCGCCTCGGTCGATACGCCTTCAACGGTCAGGAATTCGTTGGCCGACTTGCCGATACGCTGCGTCAACATCACCAACTGATTGAGTGACAAGGACTCAGCGGCCGAGACGCCGCCCTTTTCAATTTTGGTTGTGGCAATGCCTTCTGCCAAGTCGAGCAATTCAGACGACTGGCTGTTGACCTCGCGCAGGGCTTGACTCACTTGGGTCAAGGTCTGTTTCTGCTTGAGCACGTAGTCGGCATTTTTCTCTGCACGATCAACCAATGCCAGCATGGGTGTCAGTGAGTCTTTCACCCCGCCTTTGACCTCGTTGATGCCCATTTTGGCATCCCCTTTGGCCAGTCCACGCACGTTCGTCGCCAGCACTTTGGAGCTCTCAGCCACTTCGGCAAAGGCTTGTGGGCGACCAATCAAGGCCTGAGACACCGACTTAGCCAAGCGCTGCGACTGCATCAGTGCTTGGCCCGTCGCGCCTGCTTGCGCTGCACGGCGATCAGCAGAGTTCACGGACAAAAACGCGCTGAGCAGCAAGCCCAGCATACCGACGCCCAAAGCGCCCCCGATGAAACGTTGCTGTCGCTCTAGCCGCCAAGCGCCAATCACCGGTAAACCTGTGTGGTTATCTGACGAAGCTTGGCGATCAACAGCCTCATTGCGCAGGCGGTTGTCGTTGTAATCCGGCGGAAATTCAGATGGCGCGGATTCGGAGATGATCGAATCTGAGGAGATCGTCGATGCAGGCTGAATACGCGATGGCGATGATTGCGTATCGATGTTCTGCGCACCCGCTGACGTCACCAAGCCTTCGGTACTCAAGGCCTCTGACTGAACTTCTTCTTCGTCCTGTGTTTTGCCCAGGTCCTTGATTCGACTCAGGAAACTCATGTCGTTTTGCTCCAAACAGTCAGATGTGTACCGTGCAACGGGTCAACCCCGTCAAACATCGATCTTCAAAAAGGCCTCGTCAGCCACCAGGCCAGACAGGTCGAGTTCGTACCAAGTGCGCCCTTGCGCATCGGCCATTTTCTGGCCAATAAAGTGCGGTTTATTCGTTTGCATCGGCTCGGCGCTAATCGACAGCGAGCTGGCATTGCGCAGCCCCATCAAGCGGTCAATCAGCAGCGCTGCGTTGAGTTGCAGTCCGGCGTTAAAAGCGATCAACCGCCCTGCATCCCGTGTGGCCGCTTCAGAGAAGTTGCGTGACTGCCGTTGCGGCAAGCCCACAAAAACAGCCAAATCAACGACACCGTGCAACTGGCCACGCAAGTTCGCCACACCCAAAAACCAATCTTGGCTGTGCGGCACGGGCTGGATGGCAGCCAAGGGGAAAATTTCACCAGCCTGTTCCAGCGGCAGCAAGAAACCATGTCCCGCGATTTCCACAGCCAGCCAATTTCGCGCAGGCGCCTGCACACGAACTGCCTGCAGGCGGTCTGCCAATCGTTGCTGCAATGCCCTCAGGGCTTCTTTGTTGGCCATCTTGTGTTCGACCTTTTAACCAAAGGCCTTGATTTTGCTGAGTAATTCTTCAGGATTAACGGGCTTAACGACATAGTCGCGTGCACCTTGGCGCATGCCCCAGACACGGTCTGTTTCCTGATTTTTGCTGGTGCAGATGATGACCGGCACGTCGGCAAAGGCCGGGTCCCGGGTGATGGCACGCGTCAGCTGAAAGCCATTTTGCCCAGGCATCACCACGTCCATCATGATGAGGTCGGGCTTTTCTTCCTGCAAACGTCGCAAGGCTTCTTCACCGTTCTCTGCCGTGCGGACTTGATAGCCCTTCTTGGTGAGGAGCTCAGACAACACATGCAATTCGGTCTTCGAATCGTCAACAAGCAATATTTTGTTTATCGGCATAGCAACCCTTCCCTGCTCAAGCCGCATCACCATGACATGCTATGGCGGCGAGCAAACACTAAACTGTAACGATCAAACCGTGGTGTATTGCGCCACGGCTTGGAGCAGTTGATCCTTGGTGAAGGGCTTTGTCAGGTAATCCTGAGAGCCCACCATGCGCCCACGCGCCTTGTCGAACAGGCCATCCTTAGAGGACAGCATGATCACTGGTGTGTTACTGAATCTTGGATTTCGCTTAATGATGGCGCACGTTTGATACCCATCGAGGCGAGGCATCAAGATGTCACAAAAAATAACATCTGGATCATGGTCGTTCACTTTTGAAAGCGCATCAAAGCCATCCTCGGCTAGAACGACCTCATACCCGCCTTGCTTGAGAAAAATTTCAGCACTACGGCGAATCGTATTGCTGTCATCAATAACCAGCACTTTTTTAACGACCCGAACTTCGGGACTGTCAGCATCAGACACAGACGGGATCCTCCAAACTACCAAGAGCCAAGACGGTCTCTGGGCGCAATCAATTCGATCAGAAAATCAGACCTGAACCATCTCGAAGTCGTCCTTGCGTGCACCGCACTCAGGGCAGACCCAATTCATCGGGACATCTACCCAGCGCGTCCCAGGTGCGATACCCTCTTCTGGCAATCCGGCGGCTTCGTCATAAATCCAACCGCATATCAGGCACATCCAAGTACAAAAATCGTTCACGTCGGTCCAAACCAGCTTGAATACAATGGACGGATTGTAGCCACCCGCCGCTCCAGCAAACCCGAGGGTTTGTGGGCAATGGCTCACCCCCCTAGTCAATACTGCAAACGCATGAATCCCGCCCAAACCGGTCTAGAAGACACCACAGCAACTGAAGACCAGGACGCTGGCTCGCCGCCTTGCGTCATGAGCTTCAACGCCAATGACCCTAGTGGCGCATCGGGTATCGGTGCAGACATCGCCACCATCGCGGCCATGGGTGCACACGCACTGCCTGTCGTCACCAGCTTGCTGATTCGTGACTCAGCCGAGGTGTTTGAGTCGCATGAGATAGACCCAGAGGCCGTTGTCGACCAAGCTCGATCCGTGCTGGAAGACATCACCATCACCGCTTGGAAGGTGGGCTTTTTGGGCAGTGCCGAAGGCGTCAGCGCGGTGGCGGAGATCCTGTCCGACTACGCCGATACACCGCTCGTGTCCTACCTGCCAAACCTGTCATGGATGGACGATGACGCACTCAGCGGCTACTTGGATGCCTTCAGGGAATTGATCCTGCCTGCCACGATGGTGTTGGTCGGTAACCACAAAACGCTAACCGATTTCCTGCTGCCAGAGTGGGAAGCTGAGCGCGCACCCTCTGCCCGAGAATTGGCTGTGGCCGCCGCAGAGCATGGTTGCGGCTTCATCTTGGTGACCGGCGTTCAACTGCCTGACCAGTTCATTGACAACGTGCTCGCCAACGACCAAGGTGCCGTTGCTGGTGAACGGTTCGAACGATTCGAGGCCAGTTTTGTGGGCGCTGGGGACACGTTAACCGCTGCACTGGCCGCCATTTTGTCAACAGGAACGGCGCTGGATGTGGCGGTATCGGAGGCGTTGAGCTTCTTGGATCAAGCCTTGGATGGCGGCTTCCGACCTGGCATGGGCGGGGTTGTGCCTGATCGCTTTTTCTGGGCGCTCCCTCCTAGTGAAGAGGAAGAAGCGGATGCAGCAGCCCTCCTTGAGGAAGACGCTACCGAGCTGTCTGACAAGACCAACCACCCTCCGCACGCACGCAATGTCCACTAATGCATCTTTGTTTGAGCGCGCGCAGCGTGTGATTCCAGGCGGCGTCAACTCGCCGGTGCGTGCCTTCCGGGCCGTGGGTGGCACGCCACGCTTCATCACCCGAGCCAAGGGTGCCTATATGTGGGATGCCGAAGGGCAGCGCTACATCGACTACATCGGATCATGGGGGCCGATGATCTTGGGTCACGGCCATCCCGAGGTGTTGGAGGCGGTGCAAAGAGCTGCGCTCGATGGCTTCTCATTTGGGGCGCCGACAGAGCGCGAGATCGAACTGGCCGAAGAAATTTTGAAGCTGGTGCCCAGCGCCGAGCAAGTTCGCTTGGTGAGCTCGGGCACCGAGGCTGGCATGAGCGCGATCCGCTTGGCTCGCGGCTTCACGGGTCGCAGCAAGCTGATCAAATTTGAAGGCTGCTACCACGGGCATGCCGATGCCCTGCTGGTCAAGGCCGGCTCCGGCTTGGCCACATTTGGCCACCCCACTAGCGCGGGCGTGCCACCTGAGGTGGTGCAACACACACTGGTGCTGGAGTACAACAACATCGCCCAGATTGAAGAGGCCTTCGCCACACAGGGCCAGGACATCGCCTGCGTGATGATCGAGCCGATCGCGGGCAACATGAACTTCGTTCGCGCCAGTGTGCCGTTCATCAAGCGCATCCGTGAGCTGTGTGACCAGTACGGCGCGCTGTTTGTTTTCGATGAGGTCATGAGCGGTTTTCGGGTGGCTTTGGGTAGTGCGCAAAGCATTTATGCCCACGCGCTGCCCGGATTCCAGCCTGATATCAGCGTATTTGGCAAGGTCATTGGCGGTGGCATGCCTTTGGCGGCTTTTGCGGCACGCCGCGACATCATGTCCAAGTTGGCGCCACTCGGCCCGGTCTACCAAGCGGGCACTTTGTCTGGCAACCCAGTGGCCACGGCCTGCGGCTTGACCACACTCAAACTGATCCAACGCCCTGGTTTCTTTGAAGCCTTGTCAGCGCGAACACACAGCTTGATGGCCGGCTTAACAGGCGCAGCACAGCAAGCAGGCGTGCCTTTGCTGACCGACTGTCAAGGTGGCATGTTCGGGTTTTTCTTTGCAGACAAACTGCCCCAGCACTACCAAGAAGTCATGGCCAAAGGCACGGACAAGTTCAACCGGTTCTTCCACCTGATGCTGGACCAAGGCGTGTATTTGGCACCAGCCATGTATGAAGCCGGCTTTGTCAGCGCGGCCCACACTGAACTGGACATCACCCATACCGTGACGGCTGCAGCGCAAGCCTTCCGTCAACTCTGAAGTTTCATGCACATTCACATTCTCGGCATTTGCGGCACATTCATGGGAGGCTTGGCGGCCTTGGCTCGTGAATCAGGCCACCGCGTGACAGGTTGCGACGCAGGCGTCTACCCGCCCATGAGCGACCAGTTGAGGGCGCTGGGCATCGACTTGATTGAAGGTTGGAGCACAGATCAGCTCGCCATCAAACCTGATTTGTTTGTCATCGGCAACGTGGTCTCACGCGGCAACCCGTTGATGGAAGCCATTCTGGACGCAGGACTGCCCTATACAAGCGGGCCACAGTGGCTCAGCGAGAACGTGCTGCAAGGCCGCCATGTGTTGGCTGTGGCGGGCACGCACGGCAAAACCACGACCACGGCCATGCTGACGTGGATACTGGAGGCCGCAGGCAAGCGCCCTGGGTTTTTGGTAGGTGGGGTGCCTGAGAACTTCGGCGTATCCGCCCGTTTAGGTGATACCCACACCGCATCGCGCCCTGAGAGCGGCCACCCGTTTGTGATCGAGGCGGATGAATACGACACCGCTTTTTTTGACAAACGCAGCAAATTTGTTCACTACCGTGCGCGCACTGCGGTGCTCAACAACCTCGAATTCGATCACGCCGACATTTTTGCAGACTTGGCCGCGATAGAGACGCAGTTTCATCACCTGGTGCGCACGGTGCCTGCCAGTGGCCGCTTGGTCGTCAATGCACGCGAGGATGCGCTCAACAGGGTGCTGGCACGCGGCTGCTGGAGTGATGTGGCGCGTTTTGGCGTGCGTGGTGACACCCCTGGTTTTCGCGCCAGAGGCGAGCCTCACTCTTTTGATGTACTCAAAGCCGGCCTGTTAGTGGGCCGTGTGGAATGGGCACTGCTGGGTGAGCACAACCAGATGAATGCCTTGGCCGCCATCGCCGCAGCCGAGCATGTGGGCGTGACGCCCCAGCAAGCTTGCGCTGCCCTTGCGCAATTCGCCAACGTCAAAAGACGGCTCGAATGCAAAGGTCACGCCAATGGCGTGACCGTGTATGACGATTTCGCCCATCACCCGACGGCGATCCGCACGACCGTCGATGGCTTGCGCCGCAAGATCAGCCCAGATGCACGCATCTTGGCCGTTTTTGAACCCCGATCCAACACAATGAAGCTCGGCACCATGAAGGCGCTGCTGCCGTGGTCTCTTGAAGAAGCCAACTTGGCTTTTTGCCACAGTGGTGGCTTGGACTGGGATGCCGCAGAGGCCTTGATGCCGATGGGCGAGCGGGCTGTTGTCTCCAACAACCTAGATAACCTGATCGCCAAAATCACACAAGCAGCCCGGCCCGGCGATCAGATTTTGTGCATGAGCAATGGCAGTTTTGGTGGCATCCACAACAAACTGCTCAAGGCGCTGGCCACCTGATCAGCCAATCAACTCTTCTGCTTCGAACATCAGACGCGCTGGATTCGCCCCCAGTCGCGCCTGTGGTTCAAACAGGTCGACACGGTCTGTGATCAGGCCATCCAAGCCTGACAGCCACAGCGTGCTGGCGCGCGAGGGGTCATTGACGGTATAGGTCAGGACCCTCAAGCCCGCCTCATGGGCTTGGGCAATGCGCTGCTCGTCGAGTTGCGTCTGATTGACCACCAAAGCCAAGCAACCCAGACTGTGCGCCAGATCGGTGGCATCGGACACCCACTTGTCCAATAACAAGGCTCGTGGCAGCTCTGGCTGAGCCTCTCTGGCGGCCTGCAAGGCCTCGACACTGAAAGAGCTCAGCAAAGGCTTCACATGGGCTTGAGCCCACAAGCGCGCCACATGCTGGGCCACGATACGGCCTGTGCGCACATCATCGCCTGTGGAGGGCTTGATTTCCAGATTCACCATCAGACCCAAGGCCTGCAGTGACCGAGACAGCGCGTCCAAGCGCAACAGGGGCTCACCGGCATAAGCCCTGCCGTGCCAGCTACCCGCATCTAGCCGGGAGAGGGCATCCCACTTAAGCAAGGCCGCTACGCCCTGACCGTTGGTGGTGCGATCGAGTTCGGTGTCATGCAGTAAGAATGGCTCGCCATCAGCGCTGAGCTTGACATCGCACTCAAACATGGCGAAACCATGCTCGGCACCGAGGCGAAATGCGGCAAGGGTGTTTTCAGGAGCCAGTTTGCCTGCACCACGGTGGGCAATCCAGCAGGGGTAGGGCCAGTTGGCGTCGGGTGATCCGAATGGGGTCATGGCGTGCTCGGCTGTTCAAGTCAATCAATATAGACCTCAGCATAGCCACATCGCGGAGGTGCAAACGCAGCCATAAGCATGGCCCAGTTGCCCTTTTCTGCCCGAGGGCTTGACCTGCTGCGTTAACATCCCCCCTCAGTCGCGAAAACAACCCCTCTCCCGCAGTGCTTGGGTGCCCGTATTGGCCCTAGGTGCGTTGCGCTCTTTGAACTTTGGCCCTTCGCGACTGGCGCCCTCATGAACGCACCCATCGAGTTGACCCACATGACCGCTCAAGCCGCCGAGGCACACGCCAACGGCCAGCCCCGCTTGCGCGAAATCCCCTACAACTACACTTCTTTTTCAGATCGCGAAATTGTTCAGCGCTTGCTGGGCCAGCGCGCCTGGGAGGTGCTCAGCCTGCTGCGAGCAGAGCGCCAAACAGGTCGTTCTGCCCGCATGCTCTATGAGGTGCTGGGCGACATCTGGGTCGTTCAGCGCAACCCTTATCTGCAAGACGATTTACTAGACAACCCCAAACGCCGCGGTCAACTGATCGACGCATTGCACCATCGTTTGGGTGAAGTGGACAAGCGTCGCACACCCGGAGACGACGCCTCGCGCGACGCCAACGTGGGTGAGTTGCTGACTGCTGCGCGCCAGGCGATCGACCGCTTTGCCAAGGCCTTCGCTGACATGGGCCTGTTGCGCGAACGCACAAGCAAGGTGCTGCGCAAGGTCACCAAAGCGGACAACATCAAGTTTGATGGCCTGAGCCGTGTCTCGCACGTCACCGACGCCACAGACTGGCGGGTGGAGTACCCCTTCGTCGTCCTGACGCCGGACACCGAAGAAGAAATGGCCGCGATGGTCAAAGGCTGCATCGAGCTTGATCTGACCATCATCCCGCGTGGTGGTGGTACCGGCTACACAGGTGGCGCCGTGCCGCTGACTTGGAAGAGCGCGGTGATCAACACCGAGAAGCTGGAGGCCATGACCGAGGTCGAGATGGTCCAGCTGCCCGGCGTGGACGCGCCCGTTGCCACCATCTGGACAGGCGCTGGCGTGGTCACCCAACGCGTGGCCGATGCCGCCGAGCGTGGCGGCTTCGTGTTCGCGGTTGACCCGACATCGGCAGAAGCATCTTGCGTGGGCGGCAACATCGCCATGAACGCCGGGGGCAAAAAAGCTGTTCTGTGGGGTACCGCGCTGGACAACTTGGCCTCATGGCGCATGGTCACGCCGGACGCCAAGTGGTTGGAGGTCGTGCGACTTAACCATAACCTCGGCAAGATTCACGACATCCCGATGGCCAGCTTCGAGCTGCGCTATTTCGAAGCCGATGGCAAGACGCCGATCCGCACTGAACGCCTAGACATCCCCGGCCGCACCTTCCGCAAGGAAGGCCTAGGCAAGGACGTCACTGACAAGTTTTTGGCTGGCCTGCCCGGCATCCAAAAAGAAGGCTGCGATGGCCTGATCACCAGCGCCCGCTGGGTCGTCCACCGCATGCCCAAGCATGTGCGCACGGTGTGTCTGGAGTTCTTTGGCAACCCCAAGGAAGGCGTGCCTTCGATCGTTGAGATCAAGGACTTCATGTTCGAGGAGATGAAGCAGCCAGGCGGCGCCATTCTCGCGGGCTTGGAGCACCTTGATGACCGCTATCTGCGCGCGGTGGGTTACGCCACCAAGAGCAAACGCGGCACCTTGCCCAAGATGATTTTGGTCGGCGACATCGTCGGTGACGACGAAGACCGTGTGGCACGCGCCACCAGCGAAGTCATCCGGCTGGCCAATGGCCGCTCTGGTGAAGGCTTCGTGGCCGTGAGCGCCGATGCCCGCAAGAAGTTCTGGGCAGACCGCAAGCGCACCGCCGCGATCGCCAAACACACCAATGCCTTCAAGGTCAATGAAGACGTGGTGATCCCGCTGCCCCGCATGGGCGAGTACACACTGGGCATCGAGCGCATCAACATCGAGTTGAGCTTGCGCAACAAACTGGCGCTAACCGATGCGCTGGAGGCGTTCCTAAAAGGCGGCAACCTGCCTATGGGCAAGGCCGAAGACGCAGAAGACCTGCCCAGCCCAGAAGCGCTGGCCGAGAAGGTCAGCATCGCGTTGGCGCACATCAACACCGTGCGCACACGCTGGCAGTTTTTGCACGACCACATTGATGCACCCTTGAGCATCGTGGGCGATCAATTGGCCGCCCTAGGCTACGAGCAGCTCCGCAACGGCACGTATACCCCCGAAGCAGGCGACACGGTGTTCAACCTGCTGCAGACGTGGAGCATCCGCGCGGGCTGGAAGAAAGAAATCCGCGATGAGCTCGCCAAGATATTCAATGGCGGGGCACTGAGCCCCATCGTCGATGAGCTCAAACGCATCCACAAGCAGGTGCTGCGTGGTCGCGTCTGGATTGCCCTGCACATGCATGCGGGTGATGGCAACGTGCACACCAACCTGCCTGTCAACAGCGACAACTACGAGATGCTGCAAACGGCGCACGAAGCCGTGGCACGCATCATGAAGCTGGCGCGTCATCTGGATGGCGTGATCTCTGGTGAGCACGGCATCGGCATCACCAAGCTCGAATTTTTGAGCGACGAAGAAATGGCGCCCTTCACGGCCTACAAAGCCCGTGTCGACCCGCAAGGCCGCTTCAACAAGGGCAAACTGCTGCGCGGCGAGGCGCTCAAGGCCTTGGGTGATGACGTGCACGCAGCTGACCTGAGCGAGGCTTACACGCCCAGCTTTGGCCTGATGGGGCACGAATCGCTGATCATGCAGCAGTCCGACATCGGTGACATCGCCACGTCGGTCAAAGACTGCCTGCGTTGCGGCAAGTGCAAACCGGTGTGCGCCACCCACGTGCCGCGCGCCAACTTGCTCTATAGCCCACGCAACAAAATCTTGGCCACATCGCTGTTGGTCGAGGCCTTTTTGTACGAAGAGCAAACACGCCGTGGCGTGTCGATCAAGCACTGGGCCGAGTTCGAGGATGTGGCCGACCACTGCACGGTCTGCCACAAATGCCTGTCGCCCTGCCCTGTCAACATTGACTTCGGCGAAGTCTCCATGGCGATGCGCAACCTGCTCAACAAGTTGGGCAAGAAGAGCTTCCGCCCTGCTGGTGCTGCAGGCATGATGATGCTCAACACCAATAGCCCGCAGACGATCAAGATCGTGCGCTCGGCTTTGGTTGATGTGGCCATGCCTCTGCAACGCTTGGGCAACGACGTCCTGAAGGTGCTGGCACGCAAGCAAAGTGATGCACCACCAGCATCGGTTGGCACGGCATCGATCAAGCAACAGGTCATCCACTTCATCAACAAGAAGATGCCCGGTGGCTTGCCTAAGAAGACCGCACGCGCTTTGCTGGACATCGAAGACAAAGACTACGTCCCCATCATCCGCGACCCCAAGGGCACCACAGCCGATACCGAGGCGGTGTTTTACTTCCCCGGTTGCGGCTCAGAGCGCTTGTTCTCGCAAGTCGGCTTGGCCACGCAGGCCATGCTGTGGCACGCTGGTGTGCAAACCGTTTTGCCGCCGGGCTATCTGTGCTGCGGCTATCCGCAACGTGGTGCCGGTCAGTTCGACAAGGCAGAGAAGATGATCACGGACAACCGCGTGTTGTTCCACCGCGTGGCCAATACGCTGAACTACTTGGACATCAAGACCGTTGTGGTGTCTTGTGGCACCTGCTATGACCAGTTACAGGGCTATCAGTTCGACAAGATATTCCCTGGATGCCGCATCATCGACATCCACGAATACCTGCTTGAAAAGGGCATCACGCTGTCCAACAGCAAGGGTGCCTTCCTGTATCACGACCCTTGCCACAGCCCCATGAAGCTGCAAGACCCGATGAAGACCGTCAAAGCCCTCATGGGTGATGG
This sequence comes from Aquabacterium sp., assembly GCA_030654395.1. GTDB lineage: Bacteria > Pseudomonadota > Gammaproteobacteria > Burkholderiales > Burkholderiaceae_C > Aquabacterium. Next base: position 64,538 of record JAURXM010000132.1, on the reverse strand, counting down.
CGTGATGAAGTCGGAGCGGTGCTGCGGCGAGGCTGGCACGCTGGCCGTCAACCGCCCGGACATCTCCACCCAAATCCGCTTCCGCAAAGAAGAGGAGATCCGCAAGGGTGAGTCCGATCTGCGTGCAAAGGGCTTGATTGGCCCCAAGGACAACGTCAAGGTGCTGACATCCTGCCCTGCTTGCTTGCAAGGCCTGAGCCGTTATGGCGAAGACACGCAAAACGGCTTGCTGGAAGCAGACTACATCGTGGTCGAGATGGCCAAGCAAATCTTGGGTGAAAACTGGATGCCGGAGTACGTGGCCAAGGCCAATAACGGCGGCATCGAGCGCGTGCTGGTCTGATCATGGGCCAACTGGACAGCAGCCGCGAAATGGGGTGCGAGCTGTGCAGACAAGATGGGGGCACCCTCATCTTGCGCACAGACAAGCTGCGGGTCATCCGCGCCACCGACGCCGATCACCCTGCGTTTTACCGTGTGGTCTGGAACGACCATGTCAGCGAGTGGACCGATTTGGTTCCACAAGACCGCAGCTTGCTCATGCAGGCTGTGGCCAAAGTAGAGACGGTTTTGCGTGCGCAACTGAGGCCCACCAAAATCAACTTGGCCTCGCTGGGCAACATGGTGCCGCACCTGCACTGGCACGTGATTGCGCGGTTTGACTGGGATGCGCGTTGGCCCGCGCCTGTGTGGGCGCCAGCTCAGCGAGACGTGCCCAATGCCGAACAGCGACTGGGCATCACACTGGCCGAACTCGACCAGCATGTGGCACAGGCTTTTAAGCCAGCCTGAACCTGTCAACCACGTCTGTCAGCGTTTGAGCTTGAGCCTTCAAGCTCTCAGCGGCGGCGGCGGACTCTTCAACCAAGGCCGCATTTTGTTGTGTCATCTGATCCAACTCAGATACGGCAGAGTTGATTTGGCCAATGCCAAGCGACTCTTGCTCTGCAGCTTGCGTGATCTCACTGATGATCTGCGATACACGGGCCACACCACTGACGATGTCATCCATGGATGCACCGGCTTCGTGAACCAAATGTGTACCAGCTTGAACACGATCAGATGATGAACTGATCAGCGTTTTGATTTCGCGTGCGGCGTTGGCGCTGCGTTGTGCCAGAGAACGCACCTCGCTGGCCACGACCGCAAAACCACGGCCTTGCTCGCCCGCCCTTGCGGCTTCTACTGCCGCGTTCAGTGCCAAGATGTTGGTCTGAAAAGCGATGCCATCGATGACGCTGATGATCTCGGTGATTTTGCGCGAGGCCACGTCGATCTCAGCCATATTGGAGACGACCTGCTGCATCACGCCACCGCCACGCTTGGCTGCATCCGATGCCGTCGTGGCCAGCACATTAGCGGAATGTGCCGATTCAACCGTGTGGCGTACCGTGCCCATCAATTGGGCCATGGATGATGATGTCTCCTGCAGACTCGATGCTGTGTTCTCTGTACGTTCGCTCAAGTCTTGGTTACCTGCGGCGATCTCGCCAGAGGCTTGATTGATCGATGACGCTGCCGTTTTGACCACGCTGATAGAGGCTGACAGCTCTGTCACCATCTTGGCCAACGACGCCTGAAGATGACCGACCTCATCATCACGCAGCACCTGAACAACGCGGTCAAACCGTCCGTTGGCCACATCATCTGAGGCACTAGCGGCTTCCTTGATATCACGCACGATGCGTGCTTGCATGACCCACGCAAAAGCAAAGGCAGCCACACAGGCGCCTAAACTGAGCAAAGCAATACCCGCTTGCTGTCGGATCAAGACGGAGGCCATGTCAGCCAACTCAAGCTCTGATTTGTGCGCCACCAGTGCATCGATCTGATCCAAGCTGTCGCTCATGGCTTGGTTTGCTGTATCTGCAGTTTGCAGGGCGGCCACACCGGTATTGGGGTCCATCGTAGACAAGTCAATGGCCGAATCAGCGCTGCTGAGGTACTTCTTCAGCGCCGATTCAAAACCGTGTGCCGCATCCGATTGGCTGTCTTGTGCACTCAATACTTCGGCCAAAGATTGCCGTACTTCTGCCCCCGCTTTGACCAAAGCCTCGCGACACAGCTTGACCTCAGATTCAGTCAAAGAGGCCACGATGGCCACCGTGCGATAGAGCGCCACGTTGGTTTGAGCCAACTTGTGCTTGATACCACCTACCTCGCTCTGGTTGTAGGCCGTGGCCTCGTAAGTGGTTCGTGTTTTTTTCTCGTAGTGGTGAATGACCAGCAGCAATCCCACCAAACTCAAGAGCAACACCGCACAAGCGGTGGCCGGTGCAATCATCAACTGTGTACGTAGCTTCATGTGATTGCTCCGGTGTGGCTGCTAGGGCTTACTTGTAGATGCCGCCACACACCACGGTTTCATCGAGCTTTTCGCAGTACATGCTCTTGGGCTCGATCTTCTTGGTCTCAGGGTTGGTGAACTTGTAGTCTTGCCAGAAGGTGCCTTGAGCCTTGGCCAAGTCCACACGCTCTTTGATAAAGGCTTTGCCATCAATGTCTTTAAGCTCAATCAGATTCTTGCCAATCATCTTGCTGTTAGCACCGTGTGCCTTGACTGTGCCATCCAAACCGTACACAACAAGGTACAGATCCTGGTGGCGCCAGCTTGCATTGGCCTTGTCACTGATGTCGCCATAAATTTTATCGACGCTACCGGACTTGATCGCCGCCACGCCCTTTTTGACCATGGCTGTCGCATCTTCTTTGGTGGCGCCACCATCGGCTGCCAACGCAGCACCCATCAGGGTCGACAAAACAAGGGTCATGACCACGTTCGATTTGAATGTCATTGAAGCTCCTATTGGACAGGCTCAACGCCCAGCCCTTTGCGTTAAAAAAACAGCGTCACTGTCAGTCAACCAAGCCCATGTCTTGGCTCAACAGCATGCTCTCGATGTCAAGCAAGATGACCATGCGCTCGCCCACTTGAGCCAGCCCACGGATAAATTCGGCGCCAACAGAGGCGTTCATCTCTGGGGCAGGCCGGATCAGATCAGCGGGGATCTCCATCACGTCACTGACTGAGTCCACCACCGTGCCAATGGTGCGTTGCCCGATGTGCAGCACGATGGTGACTGTGAATGAGTTGTACTCGATCAAACTGCAGCCAAAGCGCATGCGCAGGTCTGCAATGGGCACAATGGTGCCGCGCAGATTGACCACGCCCTTTAGAAAGTGCGGTGCGTTGGCGATGCGCGTGGGGTTTTCATACCCACGGATTTCCTGCACCTTCAGTATGTCGATCCCGTACTCTTCATCGCCCAAGCGGAAGGTCAGGTACTCCCGTGCCAAGTCGGCTTGCACGTCCAGCTTTTCCATCATGCCCATTGCTGTGCTCTCCAGTGTCTGTTGCCGTGCTCAGTGACGCGAACGGCGCACCAAGCTGCCCACATCCAGAATCAAGGCCACGCGGCCATCACCCATGATCGTGGCGCCCGATACATCGGGTACCTTGCGGTAATTGGATTCGAGGTTCTTGACCACAACCTGTTGTTGGCCCAGTAGCTCGTCAACCAACAAAGCGGCGCGGCCACTCTCTGCTTCGACGACCACCATGATGCCGCTGTTGTGCTCCCAATCGAATCGGGGCACTTGGAAGGCTTTTTCCAGCTCGATCACAGGCATGTATTCTTCTCGGACCTCGACCACACGGCCTGTTCCGCCGACGGTTTTGACCATGTCTTGATTGACTTGGAAGCTCTCGATCACGGAGGACAAAGGCAGGATGTAGACCTCTTCGCCCACGCCCACGCTCATGCCATCCATGATGGCCAGTGTCAGTGGCAACCGCACCGCAACGCGCATGCCATAGCCTTCTGCGGAATCGATTTCAACCGTGCCGCCCATAGAGGTAATGTTCTTCTTGACAACGTCCATGCCCACACCACGGCCCGACACATCGGTGACCTCTTCGGCGGTCGAGAAGCCAGGCGCAAAGATCAAGCTCCACACCTCAGAGTCGGTCATGCTGTCTGGTGCATCGATGCCCTTCTCTCGGGCTTTGCGCAACAGTTTCTCGCGTGACAGGCCACGGCCATCGTCTCGCACCTCAATCACAATGGAGCCGCCTTGGTGCGATGCAGCCAAGGTGATGGTGCCCACTTCAGACTTGCCATTGGCGATGCGGTCATGGGGCATTTCTACGCCGTGGTCGCACGAATTGCGCACCAAGTGGGTCAAGGGGTCGGTGATCTTTTCAACCAGACCCTTGTCCAGTTCTGTCGCCTCACCCAAGGTCACGAGCTCGACCTTCTTGCCCAGCTTGTTGGCCAAATCGCGCAACATGCGTGGGAAGCGGCTGAACACGGTCGCCATGGGGATCATCCGAATCGACATCACCGCTTCTTGCAAATCGCGGGTATTGCGATCCAGATCGGTCAAGCCGGTCATGAGTTGCTGGCAGACGACCGGGTCCAAGCCTCGGCTGTTCTGGGCCAACATGGCCTGTGTGATGACCAATTCACCCACCAGGTTGATGAGTTGGTCAACCTTCTCAACCGATACACGGATGGTGGACGCCTCGATTGCCGCCGCCGGTTTCTCGACCTTTTCAACCTTCACGACAGGTGCAGCAGCAGGCCGCGCGACAGGCGCAGCAGCGGCGGGCGCTGGCTTGGCTGGCTCGGCCGACGGCTTATGAGATGGCGCACCGGGGGCATCGTCAAAAAAGCCATAGCCCAACTCAGGTGCGGCCGCCACAGGTGCCGCTGCAGCAGGATCGCCAAAGGCCAAAAATGCCACTTGCTCACGGGCCACGTGAAAGGTGAACAGGTCCATCAGTTCGGACTCAGCCGTGGATGTCTCCACCTTGAATCGACGGACACCAGCCAAACTCGGGTCATCGGGCAAGGGAGAGATCGTGCCCAAATCGGTGATTTCTTTGAACAGGTCCAACAAGTTGTCTGCTTCAGCCGCATCGCTCAGGGGCCCAACACGCAATTCAACCACGCGCTTGCCCGTGGTCGGTGCAGCGCCTGGTGCGCTGGCTTGAGCCGCTGGTGTGGGTGCAGCCACTGGTGCAGGGGCTGGGGCTGGAGCGACGGCGACGGCGACGGGCTCATCGCAGAAATCAATCGCTGGCGGCGCCTCACCTACTTGCATGGCACGGATGTTGAACAACAATTCGGTGGTGTCCACCAAGTCGCCACCATTGCCTTGATGGCGGCCCAGCATCGCCCTGAGCGCATCGCCAGATTGCAGCAGCACATCGACCATCGGTGGTGTCGGGACCAACTCATGGCGGCGCAGCTTATCGAGCAGAGTCTCCATCTGGTGGGTCAACTCGGCCACATCACTGAAGCCAAAGGTGGCAGCACCGCCCTTGATGGAGTGTGCACAGCGGAAGATCGCGTTCATCTCCTCGTCGTCGGCCGCAGTCACGTCCAACGCCAACAGGAGCTTTTCCATGTTGTCGAGATTCTCGCCCGCTTCTTCAAAGAAGACCTGATAGAACTGGCTGAGGTCAATGCCTGCTGCCGCGCTATTGTCAGTGCTTGTTTCTGCCATCTGTGACTCCTGAATTTCTTCGCTCTGCCTGTGCCTGAGGGCCCACCCGCTTTAGCGGATCACCTTCTGGATGACTTCAATTAACTTGGTCGGATCAAAGGGTTTGACCAACCATCCGGTGGCACCTGCTGCACGTCCTGCCTGCTTCATCTGATCGCTGGACTCGGTGGTCAGCATCAAAATGGGCGTGGTCTTGAATTGGGGGTTCTCGCGTAGCTTCTTGGTCAGGCTGATACCGTCCATGCGAGGCATGTTCTGGTCAGTCAATACCAAATCAAAGCTGCGTGTGCTGGCTTTCTCATAGGCGTCCTGGCCATCAACCGCCTCAACCACGTTGTAACCAGCGCTTTTGAGGGTGAAGGAAACCATTTGACGCATGGACGCTGAATCGTCGACGGCAAGGATCGAATGCATGTCGCTCTCCGGGGCTTGAATGAACAGGCTAGTTAACAGGCTAAGAAAATAAAACCAATCACCGCCGAACAGTATTTCGGCTTGTGAGACGGGATCTTTAGAACAACTCCACCGATCCCGAGTCCACCTCGTCTTGGGTCACAGGATTGGGTTTCATCGGGGTATCGTCATACACGGCTGCGCCGTCAGGGTCATCGTCACCCAGCGCTTCGCGTGCAATTTGATCGGCGCAATTGCGCAAGCGCTTGTTGGTATGTTCGATCAGTTGCGTGGCCATGTCTTGGAACTGCAGCGCGGTGACTGTCCTATAGAGTCCCTGCCTGACGATTTGCAAATCCGGCGATATCTCGTAGCCGTAGTCAATGATGTCGCCCAGTTGGGCTGCCGTACCGTGGAATCCGTCCATCAGCACAACACAGGCATCATCCAACAAGCGCTGAAGGCGCTCCAAATCGTTTGAAGCGGTCATCAGGTGATCTTGCAACGATGCCGCCAAAAGCAAAGGCATCTCGGACGGCGGGTAGTCGACGGGATCGTCGTAGCTCATCTTGACTCCACTCAACCAGTTTTGAAACAAACCGCTTGGTAGCGATCTGGCACAAGCTTGTTTTCGGCTGTAATCGGGTAATCCTTAATCACGCGATTAATCGGATCACGTCGGTTCGCCGCTTGGTAGAATTTTTAGCGTTTCCAGCCTGGATGTGTTCACAATGACACGGGCAAAGTTGGCGTATATCCAAGGATCAAAGGTTGCCTGTGTCAGATTTCCCGTCAGCCCCTGCCCCATCACCCGCCATGCCTTTGGTGCGCTTGCGTGTCTTGCACCTAGAGGACAATGACGAAGACCATGCATTGGTGTCCATTCACCTGCGCCGAGGCGGCATCAACGCCGATATCCTCAGGGTCGAGGATGAAGCTGGCCTGATCGAAGCCCTGTCGCAAGAATGGGATCTGATCTTGTCTGACTACAACCTGCCGGGCTACTCCGGCTTGGCTGCGTTGGACAAGGTGCGCTCGATGGGTAAACTGGCGCCCTTTATCTTGGTATCGGGTGAAATCGGCGAGGACATCGCTGTCCAAGCCATGCGCAATGGCGCCAATGATTACCTGCTCAAAAGCAACCTAGCCCGTCTAGCGCCCGCTGCTTTGCTTGCCATTGAGGCCAACCGCACCCGCATTGCCAAACAACGAGCCGATCTGGCTCTGAGCCGCTCGCGCCAACAATTGCGGGAACTCGCGCAGCACCTGCAAACCAGTATTGAGCAAGAGCGTGCGGCCATCGCCCGCGAGATTCATGATGACGTCGGTGGGGCACTGACGGCGATCAAGTTCGACTTGGCGTGGATCACACGCCACGCCAGTTCACCGGAGATCGCAGAGCGTGTGCAGCAAGCCTTAGAGGCCGTTGGCCACGCCCACGAGGCCAGCCAACGCATCATGCACAACCTGAGACCGGCGATTTTGGAGCAAGGCTTGGTGGCCGCACTGCAATGGATGACGGATCGCTTTGGCAAGCGCACCGGCCTGAATGTGGCGTTTCGCACCAGCCATGAAGCCTTGGAGCTGGCCCCGGGCGTACCCTTGGTTGCCTACCGATTCACCCAAGAAGCGCTGACGAATGTCTCTAAACACGCACAGGCTGGCAAAGTCACTGTCGATGTGACTCAAGCTGGCGGCGTCTTATCGATCGAAGTGACTGACAATGGCAAAGGCCTGAGTGCCGAGGATTTGGCCAAAGCCAGGTCGTTCGGGATTCGGGGCCTGCATGAACGGGCAGAAACAGTCGGAGGCTGGGTAGACATCAGCAGCAAGCCGTATGGCACCACGCTGATCCTGTCAGTCCCGCTGTCTGGCCCTGAGAATGGATTCATTGACCGCCTGCAGCCAGGATTGGATGCAGGATCAATCGGCAGCGATGCTGACCCTGATGACCCCACTGCTTGGGGCAACCTATGATCAAAGTCATTCTGTGCGACGACCATGCCCTGATCCGCCGAGGCATTCGAGATACGCTGGCCGATGCGCCCGACATTGAAGTCATCGGCGAGGCCAGTGACTATGGCGAGTTGCGTGCCCTGATGCGCGACAAATCCTGTGACGTGCTGGTGCTGGACATCAATCTACCCGGTCGCAGCGGCTTAGACGTGCTGCATGTACTCAAAGAAGAGGGCAGCACGCTCAAGGTGCTGGTGGTATCCATGTACCCAGAGGATCAGTACGCGATGCGTGCCCTCAAGGCGGGGGCATCGGGCTACCTGAACAAGGGCAGCGATGCCGCGCAAATCGTGGCGGCCGTTCGCACCGTGTCCCAAGGGAAAAAATACGTCACCCCTGAGATGGCCCAGATGCTGGTCGACAATCTGACCACGCCGACACAAGAAGATGCGCACCAAAAGCTGTCTGACCGCGAGTTACAGACCTTGGTCATGATCGCATCGGGCAAGCGCCTGTCTGACATCGCAGAGCAACTGCTGCTGAGCCCCAAGACCGTGAGTGTCTACCGTGCGCGTGTGCTTGAAAAACTGAGCCTGACCAACAACTCAGAGTTAACCGTCTACGCCATCCGCAACAGCTTAGTCTGATCCCACCGTGGCATAAGCGTTCGCCGCATCGGTTGAAATGGCCTCATCCCGGTGCCTTGGTTGCTCCCACAGGCCATCAGGATGAGTCAAGGCAGCCACGTGGATAACTGGTGCCTGCGTCATCACGTCGCCAAAAATCGTCGCGAATGACACATCAGCCGCATCACGGCCTGTACCAAATCGCACGAACCCCATGGGTATGGCGATGCCAGACGGGTCAAACATATACCAGCGGTTGCCCAAAAACACCTCCACATAGGCATGGAAGTCAGACGGGCGCAAGAGCGGGTTGGATCCGAAATCGATCCCCGTTACAAAGCGAGCGGGGATGCTCAAGGCCCTGCACAAAGCGATCATCAAGTGTGCAAAATCGCGGCAAACACCCACACGATCAACCAAGGTGTCGATGGCTGACGTGGTCGACGTGCTGGTGTTAGAGGTGTAGCACACATGGCTTCTGACCCAGTTCTCAATGCATTTGACCCGGCTGTAGCCACGCTGCATGTACCCAAACTCAGCCATGGCCACCGCACTCAAGCGATCCGACTGGCAATAACGACTAGGGTAGATATAGCTCAGCACCTCAGGGGGCAGCTGCGCCACGGGCACCTCAAACACATCAGCAGCTTGAGCCACCACATGGTGCAAATCAAGTACCGCGTTGTAGTTGACTTGCAGCGGGCCAGGCAAGGCACTCAGGCGCAGGTAGCGGTTATGCGTGGCCTCGATCGTGAATATCTCAGAGGTCACAGCTTGGCTGATCAGCAGGCTCTCACTCTGGATGACCTGACTGCGCGTGTGGGCGCCGTGGATGTTAAAGACAAAGTCTCCACCGGGCACACCTACGTCATAACGCAGTTCAATCGACAACTCAAGACGAACCATGTTTACTCTCGATGCAAGGAGGCGATCTTACTCTGAGGCGGGCTTCACGCCATCAAAGCAGCGCCTTTGATCTGCGCAAAGACAGCTTGGCCTGGCACCAAGGCCAAAGCCTCACACGATCGCCGTGTGAGGCGAGCGAGGATGACGCTGCCACATGCGCCACATGCACCCTCGCGCGGCGTCGTGCGCAAGCTGAGGGTCACTTTGTCTGGGCCATCGTGGCGCATGCTTTCAATGACCACAGGCAAAATATTGAGGATGCTGCTGTCACAGGCCTTGCTCAGCGCGACGCTGACGTCTCGTGCCAGCACACGCACACGAACGCACTGCCCAACCGGTGCTTGCGCCAAACCCACCCACAGCGGCAAGCCAGCCAGGTCAAGCTGGCTCAAACCATAGGAGGGATCGTGTTGAACAATGCGCGCATGAAGCACCGTGGCCGCATCATCAATTTGACTCAAGGGCAGATCGAGCCGCGCAAACAGGTCGGCAGCTGGGCCACTTGCCCTCACACCACCAGCCTCCATCAGTACCAAGTGATCGGCCAGCCGTGCAGCTTCATCCAAAGCATGTGTGACGTAGACCACCGGGGTGCCGGCCTCACGGTTAAGCCGCTCCAGATACGGCAGGATTTCAGCCTTGCGTGCGGTGTCGAGCGCCGACAAAGGCTCGTCCATCAACAGCAGGCTGGGGCTGGTCAACAAGGCGCGCGCAATGGCCACGCGCTGGCGCTCGCCACCAGACAAGCTATCCGGGTGTCGTGCCATCAGGTGGGCGATACCCAACAAGTCCGCGGCCTCGTCTAGGCTGATGCGCTGCTGGTTCTGGGCGGTGCGCTGACGGCCATAGTTCAGATTGGCCAGCACATTCAGGTGCGCGAACAAACTGGCCTCTTGGAAGACGTAGCCAATGGTTCTTCGGTGTGTCGGCACAAAGGGCTGCCCCGCTGCGCCATCATCCTGCCAGACCTGTCCATTGACGACCACACGGCCACGTGCACGGTCCAAACCGGCCAGTGCACGCAATACGGTGGTCTTGCCGCAACCAGACGGGCCCAGCAGCACGCTCACCCCCTTGCCGGGCAAATGCAAGGACACGTCCAGCGCAAAGCCAGGATAGGCGAGCTTCAAGTCTGCGTAGACGTCAGACACGGGCGCCTCCGAGCGCCAGTCTGGCTTGGCGAGCATGGACAAGATACAAAGCCAGCATCACCATGAAACCCAGCGCCACCATGCCACCGGCCAACACATGCGCTTTGGCATAGTCCATAGCTTCGACATGGCCATACAAAGCAATCGACAGCACCCGCGTGGCACCCGGTATGTTGCCGCCAATCATCAGCACGACACCAAACTCACCCACTGTGTGTGCAAATCCCAATACGGTTGCGCTTAAAAACCCGGGACGTGCCAGCGGCAAGGCCACGGTCACAAAACGATCCCAAGGGCCTGCGCGCAAAGTCGCAGCCACCTCCAAGGGACGGTGACCCATGGCCTCAAACGCCTGCTGCAAAGGCTGTACAACAAAGGGGAATGAGTGCAATACACAAGCCACCACCAAGCCCCAAAACGTAAAGGGCAACAAGCCCAAACCAAGCGCCTGAGTCAACTGGCCGACCACACCCTGCGGCCCCATCAGCATCAACAAATAAAAACCGATGACCGTGGGGGGCAAAACCAAGGGCAAGGCCACGACAGCCGCTATCACCGGTTTGAGCGGTGAGCGCGTGCGCGCCAGCCACCACGCAATGGGTGTACCAAGCAGCAACAAAATCACGGTGCTGATCGCGGCCAACTCGGCCGTGAGCTTGAGCGCTTGAATGTCGTCAGCGTCCAGCATCACAAGCTGTACCCATAAGACTTGATCACGGCCTTGGCTTTGTCGCTGCGCAGGTAGCGCAACAGGGCGATAGCAGCCACATTGGCTTGTCCCTTTTTGAGCAGCGCGGCGTCTTGCACGATCGGTTTGTAAAGCGTCTCCGGCACCAGCCACCAAGAACCTGCAGAAGGCTTGTCAGGTTGAACCACCTGAGACTGGGCTAAAAAAGCCAATTCAGCATTGCCCGTGGCTGCGAACTGCTGGGCCTGCGCGATGCTTTCACCTTGGACTATTTTGGACGCCAACCGCTCGTACAAACCCAAAGCACGCAAGGCCTCAACCGCTGCCGCGCCATAGGGGGCCAGCTTGGGGTCTCCCAAAGCCAGACGAGCAAAGACGCCATGACGCAGCACATCGCCTTGGCTATCGACAAAGCCCACCTTGGCACTCCACAGCACCAGCTTGCCTTTGGCATAGGTGAAGCGCGAGCCTTTGACCACCCAGCCCTCATCTTCAAGTTGGCGTGGGGTGCTGCCATCAGCTGCCAGCATCACCTCAAACGGTGCACCAGCCTTGATCTGAGCGTAAAACTTACGCGTCGACCCCACGATGGGCACAGCCGTATGACCTGTATCTAAGGCAAAGTCAGCAGCAATGCGCTGAAAAGGCACGGCAAAATTGGCTGCGACGGCCACATTCACCTGATCCGCGCGAGCCATACACGCCAACGCAGACAATGCGACGGTAGCCAGGCAATGAAGGCGTGTTGGGGCACCAAACATCATTCGATCGGCGTGAGCTTGGCCACACTGAGCATCAACCACTTGACACCGTGTCGGCCAAAGTTAACTTGCACGCGGGCATCCGGCCCTGCGCCCTCCAAGGTCAGCACCACACCTTCGCCAAACTTGGTGTGAAAGACGCTTTGACCCGCCCTGAACCCACCCTCTGTTTTCGCTTGAGCCATCTTGCTGGGCAAAGGCGCCGTCAAATCTTTGAAGTCATCCTCGCGCTTGGCACCATAACGGAAAGGCTGTGCGCCCGCCCCCACGATGGAGCCCATGCCCTTGCCACTGGCCCACGCGTCCTGATAGGGCTTGGCAAAGCCAGACCCAAAAGCTTGGTTGCGTGGTGTCAACCAGCGCAGCGCCTCCTCTGGCAACTCGTCAAGGAAGCGGCTTTTGACGTTGTAGCGCGTTTGACCATGCAGCATGCGTGTCTGGCTGAAGCACAAATGCAAGCGTTGACGTGCTCGCGTGATCGCCACGTACATCAAGCGCCGCTCCTCCTCCAGGCCATCGGCTTCTTTGACCGAGTTCTCATGCGGGAACAAGCTCTCCTCTAAGCCCGTCAAGAACACGTTATTGAACTCCAGCCCCTTGGCAGCATGGATGGTCATCAACTGGACGGCATCCTGCCCTGCTTGCGCTTGGTTATCACCAGCCTCCAATGAGGCGTGCGTCAAAAAGGCCAGCAAGGGCGAGATGATTTCACCGGTCTCCACGTCAGGCAAAGTGTCCACACGGGCAACGGCTGCAGGCAGCCCCCCAGCCAGTGTGCCAACGGCCTCATCGACAGGCCGCGCCACCACGTCTTTACCAAAACCTTCTTGGGTCACAAAAGCCTCGGCCGCATTGGCCAATTCGCCCAAATTCTCTAAGCGATCCTGGCCTTCTTTTTCAGCCCGATAAAAATCAGCCAACCCTGCTGACTCCACCACGTGCTCGATGATCTGGCGCAGTGTGAGCCCGCGCGTGGCCTCACGCATGCGGTCGATCAAAGCATTGAACGCCTGCAAATTGACACCGGCTTTACCCGCCACAGCCGTGGTGCTCTGGCTCAGGCTGCGTGCCGACGCCCGCGCGGCATCTTGCAGCAACTCAATGCTGCGTGCCCCGATGCCGCGCGCGGGGAAGTTCACCACACGCAAGAAACTGGTGTCGTCATTGGGGTTCTCAATCAGCCTCAAATAGGCCAGCGCATGCTTGACTTCTGCCCGTTCAAAAAAGCGCAAACCGCCATACACCTTGTAAGACACGCCTGCATTGAACAGCGCTGACTCGATCACGCGTGACTGCGCATTGCTGCGATACAGCACCGCGACCTCATGCAGAGGATGGCCAGCCCGGTGCATCTGTTTGGCCTCATCCACAATCCACTTCGCCTCAGCGAAATCACTGCTGGCTTCATAAACCCGAATCTGCTCACCCAAACCCGCATCGGTGCGCAGGTTCTTGCCCAAGCGGCGGCTGTTCTTCGCAATCAAGGTATTGGCCGCATCCAAGATGTGTCCAAAGCTGCGGTAGTTCTGCTCTAGCTTGATGACGCCAGGCACCTTGAACTCACGCTCAAAGTCAGCCATGTTGCTAACCTGTGCGCCACGGAAAGCGTAAATACTCTGGTCATCGTCCCCCACAGCAAAGACGCTGTTACCCGTCTGCTCAGGGTTGCCTGCAAACATCTTCAGCCACGCATATTGCAGGCGGTTGGTGTCTTGAAACTCGTCGACCAAGATGTGCTTGAACCGACGCTGATAGTGATCGCGCACCTCAGGATGATCACGCATGACCTCATACGTGCGCAGCATCAACTCGGCAAAGTCAACCACACCCTCACGTTGGCATTGGTCCTCATACGCCTGATACACGGCCAGTTGCATGCGGCCTAATTCATCACGCGGCTGGATATCCTTGGGGCGTTGCCCATCGTCTTTGGCATGTGCGATGAACCACGATGTGGCCTTAGGCACACACCGCTCTTCGTCGAACTTCAGCGCTTTGATGATGCGTTTGACCGCAGACAACTGATCCTGCGTGTCCAAAATCTGAAACGCAGGCGGCAATCCAGCCAATTTAGCGTGCGCACGCAAAAAACGATTGCACAGACCGTGGAAAGTGCCAATCCACATGGCGCGGGTATTAACCGGCAGCATGGATGACAGGCGCACCTGCATCTCTTTGGCTGCTTTGTTGGTAAAGGTGACGGCCATGATGCCTGCTGGCGACACCTGCCCGGTCTGCAACAACCAAGCGATGCGTGTGGTCAGCACACGCGTTTTGCCAGACCCCGCCCCTGCGAGGATCAAGGCTGGCCCCGCTGGGGCCGTCACAGCGGCAAGCTGCTCCGGATTGAGCCCCGCTAACATGGGGGATTCGCCCAAAAGGGTCGGAGGTGGAAACAATCCAGGGTTCAGGGTGCGCTCATTCATCCGAAAATTGTAGGCGCCTTGTGGCTCCACAAAACCCTGGCCCTCCAACAAGGGTCATATTGTTGGCGGCCAGCGCCCTGTCAGGCCGCGTTGACCAAGGCGATCTCACCTGTCAACAGCCGCTCCATCAAATCACGCACACTGCGGATTTGGCTCCCAAATGGCAGCGCACCCACACCACGGAAGTACAGCCCTTTTTTGACATCGCCTCGCAAAGCCGCCGCCAACTGGTTGTCGATGCAAAACTGCCCCCAGCCCGTCAAACCATCACGCAAGCCGCAATGGGCCAAGCAATCAAATGCCTTCGTGCAACGGTTCTTGGCATGGCTCACCGCCTGCAATTTCGATTCGATCTTCAAGTAGGCCTTCAACCAAGGCGTACCCACAGCACGAGCCGGCAACCCCGCCACGCTGGTGAACTCAATCAAATCCTCATCGCGCGCCTCGGCCAGCACGCGTTTGAACTCAGCATGGGCATCGCACTCCTGCGTGACGGCAAAAGGCGTCCCCAGTTGCACACCCGCCGCGCCCAAATCCTGCAAACGCTGGATGTCTGCGTGCTGACGGATGCCACCAGCCGCAATCAAGGGGATCAGGTTCTCGATCCCAGCGGCGCGCATGAACGCCAATGCTTCAGGGATCACACGGTCAAAATCAAACCGTGGGTCATTCAGGTCTTCAATTTTGGCTGCGCCCAAGTGCCCACCGGCCAAACGCGGGTGCTCAATCACGATGGCGTCGGGCAGGCGCTTTTTGCGCTCCCACTTTTTGATGACCAAGGCAATGCCCCTTGCATCTGACAAGATGGGAATCAGCAATGCTTTAGGATGATCCTGAGCCAAATCGGGCAAGTCCAAGGGCAAGCCAGCCCCCACCACAATCGCATCAATGCCAGACTCCAACGAGCGCCGGACATACTCGGCATAGTCACTCACAGCGCGCATGATGTTCATGGCTAGCAGGCCTCGCCCACCAGCAAGCTCTCGGGCCGACTTCACCTCACGCTCAAGCGCTTCCAAATTGGCGGCATTGATGACGGCCTTGGTGTCATCGTCGCGGCCAATGCGAGACGACAAACCTTGCGTGCGCGCCATCAAATCAGGGTGATGACGCCTCAAATCGACAGCCGACAAGGTGCCCACACCGCCCATGGCCGCCACACTGCCCGCCAAGCGGTGCGCTGACACACCAATACCCATGCCACCCTGAACAATGGGCAAGAGCTCACGCCCACCCAAGCGCATCGTCTTCAGTCCGCTGCCACCCAGTCGCTTAGCCAGAGCAACATCCACATGCGCGGGGTCAAGGGTCGTGGCAGCAGGGGCGTCGTGCAACATGGGCGTCGTCCGAAAATGTAGATGCGCCGACGGTAATAGCCTGACACAGCAACAGCCTTGCGTCAGGTCAAGCTGCCTCAAGCTAGATCAATCTGACCTAGCATTCAGGGGGCTTCGCGCTGATCAATGGGTGTTGGCGCCATGAGCTGGGTCACCGTCGGCTGCAGCCGTTGCCACGTCTGCCAAAGCCACAGGCCCCGGCCAGCCCAGCGCGTCAAGCCCTTTGGCCGCCAGACCAGCAGCGCCACGCCAGCCCCCACCAACCACGCAGGATGTTGCCGTAACCAGCGCCCAGACGCGACCACACGATCAGCCATACCCATCAACGGCGACACACGCTCGCCGACTTGCACGGCCAAGGTGCGCCGCAGCACCGCACTACGCTGACGCAGCATGCGCTTTTTCAGCGCCAAATCAACCTGATGAGGTGCCCTGCTCATGCAGCCCCACCGCCACCAGCACGTTGCGCAGCCGCGGCCAAGGCATCATGATCGGCCTGCAACTCGGCAAGCGATGCAGCCAATACACCACCAGGTGTGTGAACGATCGCATTGACGCGCCGCCAGGCCCCCGCACACATCAGCGCAAAAGCCAGCGTCAAACCACCCAACGCCAGCAAAGGATGCGAATCCCACAGCAACACCGTGATGAAGCCCGCCAAGAACACGCAGGCGACGGTGCCCATCAGTACGGCCACCGCACCCCAACCCAGCACGGCCAGCATGCGCTGTTTTTCTTCTTCAACCTCGGTTGCCAGCAACTCAAGTCGGGTTTGAAAGATAGCGACCAGCGTAGCCGTCAACCCCTGCAAGGACGACATCAGACGCGCAGCCCCAAGCTGAGGCGTGGACGGCTCGCTCACAGGCCCATCCCGAAAACGTCAGCTGGCGTACGCCGCACGCTCATCGGCGCCCCACCAGCAAGCCGATCAACAAACCGGCACCGGCAGCGATGCTGATCGATTTCCATGGGTTCTCATGCACGTAGCCATCCGTTGCCTTGGCGGCTGCCTTGGCTTTTTCCACCACGACAGCCTGGGCTTCAATCAAACCCGTTTTAGCGCTAGACAAACTCGCCTGCACACGACCGCGCAACTCCTTTACCCCCGAGCTGGCATCGCCCGCTGTTGCAGCAAGCAGGGCTTCGGCATCAGCCAACACGACCTGCAAGTCGGCGATCAATTTGTCTTTTTGGCTTGTACTCAGATCACTCATGTTTTTTCTCCTTCAATATGGGACTAAGACACTATCGGCTATCAATGTACGATCAGCAGCGGCAATGCACTGTGCGCCAGCACACTCTTGGTCAGTGACCCATGGATCAAAGCATCCAACCCATGGCGACCATGCGTGGCCATCACGATCAAGTCGCAGCCTTGCTTTTTGGCCGTATCAACAATCGCCTGCTGAACGTTATCTGTGATCACAAACTGACCATCAAATGGCACACCCATCTCCCGTGCCTTGACTCCGAACGCCTCAAGCAAGGCACGAGCATGCGTTTCGCAACGCTTGTCATGCTCTTGGAATGAGACCGCGTCGTAGGCCAACGCCGCCTGCTCGACCACCATCACGGGCAACGGTGGCTCAGCGGTGAAGCCTGTAATGGAGGCGCCCAGCATCTTGGCCATGCCAATACTGTGTTCCATGGCCTTGTGCGACAACTCACTGTCATCTACAGGCACCAACAAGTGTTCGTACATTCACAACTCCTTTGTAGCTTGCCACCATCGTATGGCGGTGAGTCCGCCTCGCCAAGCCCCTAGAACGCACACAACAAGCCCAATCCACCGGTGCTTGATCCATATCAGAAATCAGACGAAAGCAGATCATCCCGACAAGAGCCCCATCACCACCTAAAATCACGGCTTCCCGCTGAGACTGCTGCGCCCTCCGGTGCCGCCCGCGTGCCCCACACCATGACCGAACTCGCCAAATCTTTCGACCCCGCCCCCATTGAAGCCAAATTCGGGCCACTGTGGGAGCAACGCGGCTTGTACAAGCCCACCTTGGACGCCTCCAAGCCCTCTTTTTGCGTGCAACTGCCACCGCCCAACGTGACCGGCACCCTGCACATGGGGCATGCGTTCAACCAGACCATCATGGACTCGTTGACGCGCTATCACCGCATGCTTGGCCACAACACCCTGTGGATACCGGGCACGGATCACGCTGGCATCGCCACCCAAATCGTGGTCGAGCGCCAGCTACAAGACAAGGGCGAGGAAGGGCAAAAGACCCGCCATGACCTTGGCCGCAAGAACTTCGTCGCCAAAATTTGGGAATGGAAAGAGCAAAGTGGCTCCACCATCACCCAGCAAATGCGCCGCATGGGTGACTCGGTCAGCTGGGATCACGAGTACTTCACGATGGACGACAAGCTGTCCAAAGTCGTCAGTGACACCTTCGTCCAACTGTACGAGCAAGGGCTGATCTACCGTGGCAAACGCCTGGTGAGCTGGGACCCTGTCCTCAAATCGGCCGTATCCGACTTGGAAGTCGAGAGCGAAGAAGAAGATGGCTCGATGTGGCACATCCGCTACCCCGTCGATGGCAGCGACGAGACCTTGGTCGTCGCCACCACCCGACCTGAGACCATGCTGGGCGACACCGCCGTGATGGTCCACCCAGAAGATGAGCGCTACACCCACCTGATCGGCAAACAAGTCAAGCTGCCCATCACAGGCCGCTTGGTGCCCGTGATCGCCGACGACTATGTCGACAAAGAGTTCGGCACGGGCGTGGTCAAGGTCACCCCCGCCCACGACACCAACGACTACCAGGTCGGAGTGCGTCATGGCTTGCCCATGATCACCATCTTCACACTAGACGCCACCGTCAACGACCAAGCCCCGGCTGAGTACCAAGGTTTGGATCGTTTTGTAGCCCGCAAGAAAATCGTCGCTCAGCTTGAGGCCGAAGGTCTGCTGGTTGAGGTCAAAAAACACAAGCTGATGGTGCCTCGTTGCACCCGCACAGGCCAGATCATCGAGCCCATGCTGACAGACCAGTGGTTTGTGGCCATGACCAAGGCGGGCCCAGCTGTGGATGGCGTCCCGAGCAAAAGCATCGCGCAAAAAGCCATTGATGTGGTCGACAGCGGCGAGGTCAAGTTCGTCCCCGAAAACTGGGTCAACACCTACAACCAGTGGATGAACAACATCCAAGACTGGTGCATCAGCCGTCAGCTTTGGTGGGGCCACCAAATTCCGGCTTGGTACACCGATGGCACGCTGATCAACGGTGAGAAGTTCATCGTCGCCCGCAACGATGACGATGCCAAAGCCAAGGCACTGGCCGCTGGCTATACGGGAGAGCTCACCCGTGACCAAGACGTGCTGGACACATGGTACTCATCGGCATTGGTTCCTTTTTCCACGCTGGGCTGGCCCGAGCAGACAAAAGAGATGGACCTGTTCCTGCCCTCATCGGTACTGGTCACAGGCTACGACATCATTTTCTTCTGGGTTGCCCGGATGATCATGATGACCAAGCACTTCACCGGCAAAGTGCCTTTCAAGCACGTCTACATCCACGGCTTGGTGCGCGATGCCCAAGGCCAGAAGATGAGCAAATCTGAAGGCAATGTGCTGGACCCGGTTGACCTGATTGATGGCATTGAACTGGCGCCACTGCTAGACAAACGCACCACCGGCCTGCGCAAACCTGAGACCGCCCCAAAGGTTCGCAAAAACACCGAGAAAGAGTTCCCGGACGGCATCCCCGGTTATGGCGCCGATGCCTTGCGGTTCACCTTCGCGACGCTTGCCAGCTTGGGCCGCAGCATCAACTTCGACAGCAAACGCTGCGAGGGCTACCGCAACTTCTGCAACAAGCTGTGGAACGCAACCAAGTTCGTGCTGATGAATTGCGAAGACCAAGACTGTGGGCTGGACAAACCAGAACCCGGCTTGTGCGCCGCCAATGGCTACTTGGACTTCAGCCCAGCTGACCGCTGGATCGTCAGCGAGTTGCAACGCGTCGAAGCCGCTGTCGAGCAAGGCTTCAAGGAGTTCCGTCTAGACAACGTCGCCAACGCGATCTACCAGTTTGTCTGGGACGAGTACTGCGACTGGTACATCGAGATCGCCAAGGCGCAGATCATGGCCGCCAAAGACAGCGGCAATGAAGCGCAGCAACGTGCCACACGCCGCACCCTGATCCGCGTGCTTGAAACCGTGCTGCGACTGCTCCACCCCATCACGCCCTTCATCACCGAAGAGCTGTGGCAAGTGGTGGCGCCCGTGGCTGGCCGCAAGCAAGCCGATTCAGACGACACCATCGTGCTGGCGCCCTACCCTGTGCCCCAACTCGACCGCATCTGCCCTGAATCTGACGCGTGGGTCAGCAAACTCAAAGCTGTGGTTGGCACCACCCGCAACCTGCGCAGCGAGATGAGCCTGTCACCCGCGGCGCGCATGCCACTGCTCACAACCGGCGACACCGACTTCATCACGCAAGCGGCCCCCATCATCAAGGCCTTGGGCAAGTTCAGCGAGGTCAGGGTGCTGGACGAAGCCGCCTTTGCAGAGGCCACTGCCATGGCGCCTGTCGCTGTGCAAGGTGAATCCCGCTTGGCCCTGCATGTCGAGATCGACATCGCCGCCGAAAAGGACCGGCTGTCCAAAGAGATCACGAGACTTGAAGGTGAGATTGGCAGATCCCAAGCCAAGTTAAGCAATGAAAGCTTTGTGGCTCGGGCGCCCGCTGCTGTCGTTGATCAAGAAAAGCAACGCGTGGCAGAGTTCACCGCCGCTGTTGCACGTGTGAAAACACAGTTCGATCGTTTGGGCTGAATACCGTTTGACGGGTAGGACTGGCAGGTTATGACGATGGCGTCAGGCCTGCCATGTCCAGTTGCATCATGATCATGTTGACCAGGGTCGCCACGGACGGGCGCCCAGTGTCAACACAGTAGTGCGCCGCTTTTTCATACAGCGCATGGCGCTGCTCAAACAACTCACGCAGCTTTGCCAAGGGGTCGGCCACTTGCAATAAGGGCCGATGGGTGTCGTGGCGCAAGCGCCTGAACAACTCCTCCGGCGTGGAGCGCAAGTAAATCACCGTTGTACGTTGATGCAAGCGCTCGCCGTTGATGGGCCGCAGCAACACACCACCACCAGTAGCGAGTATCAAGGGCTCATCCAAGCCATGGGACAACTCGTCGATCACGGCCTCTTCTTGATCCCGAAAAGCCGCTTCACCGTGTAGGTCAAAAAACTGGCGAATCGGCATCCCAATTCGCTCCTCCAACACGGTATCCGAATCCAGAAAGCGAGCGCCAAAGCGCTTGGCCAACTGCCTGCCAACGGTGGATTTACCACCGCCTGGCAAACCCACCAGAGAAATCACTGCAGCCAAAGACTTCAACCCCACATCAACGCAATGCGGCCTTCTCAGACACGACTTTAGGTGTCAAGAAAATCAGCAACTCAGAGCGCTTTGACTGGCGAATGGTATTGCGGAACAAGAAGCCAATACCTGGGATGTCACCCAAGAAGGGCACCTTTTGCTCAGTCGACTGCTCTTGCTGCTGGAAGATACCGCCGATCACCACCGTGCCGCCGTTCTCAACCAGAACCTGGGTTTGCACATGCTTGGTGTCGATGGCATAACCGGCGTTGGTCACTTGGCCCACGCTGTCCTTGTTCACATCCACATCCAAAATCACGCTGCCTTCAGGTGTGATTTGCGGCGTCACTTCCAGCTTCAAGTTGGCCTTGCGGAACGCCAGTGACGTTGCACCACTGGCTGATGCCACTTGATACGGCAACTCTGTGCCCTGCTCGATCAAGGCCTTGACCTGATCCGCCGTGATCACACGCGGGCTGGACACAATTTTGCCGCGACCATCGGCCTCCAGCGCGTTGATTTCCAGATTCAAAGCATGGTTCACGCTGGAGCTGAACAAAGAAACACCCATGGACGCTGGGTTGTAACCGTTCAATTGGCTACCCGGCAGGTTCACAAAATAGCTGTTGGCCACACTGGCAACCGCACCAGACAAAGTCTGACCAGTCTCGGCTGCGACACCAGAGTAGCTGCCAGACAAGCCCAGATTGAGCTTGCCAGCCCCGGCTACTGCTGTCTTGTTTGATGAACCCAGACGCACACCCAGCGTACGGCCAAACGAATCATCGGCCTCGACAATCCGGGCCTCAATCAACACCTGGCGAACCGGGATGTCGATCTTGGTGATCATCTGCTGGATCTCTTCAAGCTTGCTCGGGATGTCATTGACAAACAACTGGTTGGTGCGTGTCTCGAAAATCACGCTGCCACGAGGCGACATGATGCGGCTTGCCGTACCGCCACCGCCACCGGCTGTGCTGTTGGTGCCGCTCAGGCCCTTGGCAATTTCTTCAGCCTTGGTGTAGTTCAACTGGAAGGCTTGCGTGCGCAGTGGCTCAAGCGCAGCAACTTGCGCCTTGGCTTCCATGTCGATCTTTTCTTTGGCGTTGATCTCATCCTTGGGTGCAATCCAAAGCACATTGCCCGACTTGCGTACACCCAAGCCCTTGGCTTGCAAGATGATGTCCAAGGCCTGATCCCACGGCACGTCCTTCAAACGCAGCGTGACGTTGCCTGTCACCGTGTCGCTGGTGACCACGTTGAAATTGGTGAAGTCAGCAATAACTTGCAACAGCGCACGCACTTCGATGTTCTGGAAGTTCAGCGACAGCTTCTCTCCTGCAAAACCGACGCCTTGTGTCAGCTTATTGGGATCGATTTTGCGAGGGCGTACTTCCAGCACAAACTGGTTGTCACTCTGATAGGCCGAGTGCTCCCAATCGCCGCGAGGTTCCACAACCAGCTTGACGCGGTCGCCAAACTGACTTGCAGACATGTTCTGAATGGGTGTACCAAAATCGGCCACATCAAACCGGCGACGCAAACGCTCAGGCAAGGTAGCGCGTGCAAATTCAAGAATCAGGCTTTGCCCTTGCTGCCGAATGTCCACACCAACTTGGTTATTGGGCAACTCGACCACGACACGGCCAGCACCATCTTGCCCACGTCGGAAGTCGATGTCTTTCAGTGCCAAAGGATTGGTGTTCTTGCTCTCGGCAAAGCGCACAACCTCAGCGGTTGAGGCAGTTTTTGCACTGGCAGGCACCGAACCCACCGGGGCACTGGCAACAGCGGCCGCTGCAACGGGTGCTGTGCCCGATGTGGCGCCCGAATCCAGCACCAACATCAAAGTCTTGCCTTGCAATTGGGCACGGTAGGTGGTCGCCTGACGCAGATTCAAGACCAAACGAGTACGTTCACCCGCTTGTGCAACATTCACTGTGCGAACATTGCCTTGGTTGATCTCCACGACGTTGCGAGCTAAGCCATTGCTCACACCGGGCAAGTCAATGGCAATGCGCGGGGGGGCCTGCACCACAAAACCGGCTGGCAAGGAGGCCAGCGGCTCGGACAACTCGATGCGCACCACGTCTGAGCCAGCTTGCTGCGAACTGGTGATCGCCTGGATCGCCGCAGCAGACCAAGTCAAAGGCGAGACCAGCGCCAAAGTCAGTCCGGCCAAAGCAACACGCCACGGTTTCATAGTCTTCATCTCCAGCATTGTTTTCATCGCCCACTCTCCTGCAACTGCAGCGTGGTCGGCCGCTCAATCCATTCGCCAGCGGCGTCCTGCACAATTTCACGCAACGTGAGTTCAGTTTCGCTGATCTTCATGATCTTTCCGTAGTTCTGCCCAAGGTATTCACCCACCTTGACTTGGTAGAGCAGGCTGTCAACTTTCAGCAATGCAAACGGCACGCCCTTGCGGTTGACACTGCCCACCATGGTCACGCTATCCAAGGGGAAGGCTTCCAAGGGTTCTTTGCGTCGGCTCAATTCAGCTGACACAGCTGAATTCGGCTGTCTGGCCTCTTGCTTGAGGGCGCCCGTTAATTTTTGTGAGCTAAAAGGCTCCACACCCTCTGCCCCAGCATAGGTCTGCGGATTGAATTTCTGGGGTGGAGACAAAGGTTGAACGCTAGGCTGCACCTCATGGCGCTGTTGATCCATCCACGCCTGCAACTCTTCTTGCTCGCCACTGCATGCAGCCAAGCCCATGACGGCCAAGGACACGGCCAACCAACGATAAGGGGACTGCATCATTTCTTCTCCCCCTTCTTTTGCTTGGCTTTCTCAGCACGCATCGCATCAACCTCTGATTGATCCAAGTAGCGATAAGTACGCGCCGTGGCTTCCATGTACAAATTGCCTTGCGCATCTTTCGCATTGGCCGTTGCGATAACCAAGTTGTGCAGGGTCACAATGCGGGACAAATTGGCGATGTCTGCGGTGAAAGACCCGATATCGTGGAAACGCCCTGTCACACGCAAGGTGATCGGCAACTCGGCGTAGTAGTCTTTCACAGACACTTGGCCGGGCCGAAACAGATCGAACTCCAAACCACGGCCTAAACCGGCCTGATTGATGTCGGACAACAGCGCATCCATCTCGGCTTTGCCTGGCAATTGCTTTTCAAGCTGCTTGACGTATTCCTCAACTTGGATGCGTTGCTTGCGGTACTCGCCCAAGTTCACGGCCTGCGCCACCTTGGACCGGTAAGACTCTTTGAGTTGGGGCTCTTTGTTGCGCTCAGCCTGCAGCTCGTCGTCTTGTCCAGACAACAAGCCAAACCAACCAAGGGACACGACCACCACGGCTGTCAAGGCGAAAGTGACCACCTTGGGCAGCAAAGGCCATTGACCCGGCTCATTGGGATTGAGGCCACGGAACTGCTCCTGAGCGCGCTCGAACCAAGCATTGAAATCGATGTTGATATTGGGATTCGCCATGCGTGATCCTCAGGACTTCTTGACCGCAGGAGCAGTCGACTTCGGTGTCTGAGCGCCTGATGCAGCAGCACCCGGAGCCGAGGCCCCTGATGCAGCCACTGATACGTCAGCAGGCCGCTTCAAATTCAGACGCAAGGAGAAATCAAACAAACGCTTAGGATCGCGCGAATCCTTGCTCGTTTGGGCTGCTGCTTTGATTTCAACCAACTCGGGGTGCTCTAACCACAATGACTTGGTGTTGGCATTACGCAAGAACTCCGAGACCCGCTCGTTGCTTTGTGCAAAACCGGCGACCGTCACGCTCTGGCCCGTTTGGCGAATGGATGTCAGGTAGATGCCCTCTGGCGTTTGCGCAACCAATTCATTGAGCAAGTACACCGGCATATTGCGGTCAGTTTGCAAATCCTCAACGGCACGTTGACGTGACTTCAAAGCGTCAATTTCAGCCTTCAAAGACGATACGTCTTTGATTTCTTCTTCCAGCTTTTGGATGGCTGCATTCAGAATGCCATTGCGCGTTTGTTGCGTCGCGATGAGGCGCAACTGCACAGCATACCAAAGGGCCAGCACCACAACACCAGCCAAAACAGACAAACCCAGTCCAGCGAAAAATGCCTGCTTAAGCAGCCGCCGTTTTTCCTCACGGTGAGGCAACAGGTTGATTAAAATCATACGAGAAACCTCCGCATGGCCAAACCACACGCGGTCAAATAAGAAGGCGCTTCACGTCGCAGCTTGCTTTCCCGCACTGCTGACCCAAGTTTCATGCCTTCAAAAGGGTTAACGACCATCGATGCAAAACCTGTCAGTGCGGTCACCCGATCCTTTAGTCCAGGCAAGGTCGCGGTGCCGCCGGCCAGCATCACGTAGTGCACCTTGTGGTGCGGCGTACTGGTGAAGAAGTACTGCAACGCCCGGCCAATTTCTTGAGACAAGCTGTCGACGAAGGGGCCCAAGATCGCGTTCTGGAAATCCTCAGGCAAATCACCCGACAATTTTTTAATCTCAGCCTCTTCGAAAGAGAAGCCGTATTGACGTGAAATCAATTGCGTCAACTGCGCACCACCGAAGGCTTGATCACGGTCATACAGCAGCTCGTTGTCACGCAGCACCTTGATGCTGGTGTTCTCTGCGCCGATCTCAAACAAGGCGACGAGCACGTCTTTGCCGTCCCCCGGCAAAGCACTGATGAGGCGCTGCATCGCCAAGCGAGACGCGTACGACTCAATGTCCAAAATGGCGGGCTTGAGGCCAGCCGCTTCAGCCAAGCCTTGTCGATCTTGCACACGGTCCTTGCGTGAGGCGGCAATCAGCACCTCCACATCGCCTGCCGATGTGGTGCTGGGGCCTACGACGCAGTAGTCCAAACTCACCTCGTCCAGCGAGAAAGGAATGTACTGATTGGCCTCGGCCTCGACCTGCATGCCCATTTCATCGTCGCGCAGGCCTGCGGGCAGCATGATCTTTTTGGTGATCACTGCTGACTGCGGCATGGCCATCGCCACATGCTTGATTCGTGTCCCGCTTTTGCTCACTACTTTGCGAACAGCCTCGGCGACCTCATCAAACTTTTCAATCTGACCGTCCGCAATCCAGCCCTTTTCAAAAGGCTCGGAAGCGAACCGATCCAAGATGTATTCACCAGACGCACTCTGGCTCAACTCAACTAGCTTCACGCTTGATGAACTGATGTCCAGTCCAATCATTGGCGGATGCTTTCTACCTAAAAGCGTATCAAGAAAGCCCACACCGTCCCCCGCGCGCCAACGTTGACGCTGGAAAGTTAATAAACCACTTCAATCCTATCAGTAAAGGATTTGTGATTGAGCTATTAAAAAGCAGGATAAATCCCAAGCCCGTTGCGCTATGCACACGCCTTACAAGCAGTTGCAAAACGGTCAAATTGCAAGCGAATGTTCATGCAGTGGTGGTGTTAAGCGTGTAGCCCACTGAGGCTTCCTATAATCCTGCACCTTCTCTGGCATGCCCTCATGAGCGATTCTGATCAAAAACGCACCTCTTCGTCCTCGGCCCGCACTGGCTCACCCGGTGCCAAGGTGTGGTGGGTTCAATGGATCGTCAAACCCATCTCCGTACTGGCTGGATTGGGTTTAGCGGGCTTGCTTGGCGGTTTTTTGATCATCGGCGTGGGCTTAGCTGTGGCCTACCCCAACTTACCCGAGGTAAGCGGCCTATCAGACTACCGACCCAAGATTCCCATGCGGGTTTATTCAGCCGATCAGGTGCTGATAGGTGAATTTGGCGAAGAAAAGCGGGATTTCCTGCCTATTGCCGAAATCCCAAAACGCATGCGTGAAGCTGTTTTGGCCATTGAGGATGCCCGCTTTTACAGGCATGGTGGCGTCGACTATGTGGGCGTGCTCAGAGCGGGGTTGGCCAATTTTGGCGAATCGCGCAGCCAAGGTGCGTCAACCATCACGATGCAAGTTGCTCGCAACTTCTACCTGCCAACCGAAAAAACGTTCACCCGCAAGATCTACGAGATTTTGCTGGCGCTGAAGATCGAGAGCCTGCTGAGCAAGGATCAAATCCTAGAGCTCTACATGAACCACATTTACTTGGGTCAACGTGCTTATGGCTTTTCAGCTGCCTGTAGCACGTACTTTAACAAGCCCATCAAAGACATCACGATTGCTGAAGCAGCCATGCTGGCAGGCTTACCCAAGGCGCCATCTGCTTACAACCCGGTGCGAAATCCAAAGCGGGCCACCATTCGGCAGCAGTACATCATTGATCGCATGCTTGAAAATGGCTTTATCACTGCCGAGCAGCGGGATGAGGCCAAGGCCGAACAACTTCAATACAGAACCAAAGCGCCCATCCCCATCCACGCTGAATATGCGGCTGAAACAGCACGCATGTTGATGCACGATCAGTATGGTGAAGATGCCTACACTCGGGGGTTGAACGTCTACACGTCGATCAACATGACGGAGCAAACCGCTGCTTACAAAGCACTGCGCCGTGGGTTGCTGGACTTTGATCGCCGCCAAGCATGGCGTGGCCCAGAAGCTTACATTGACCTCCCTGTCGACCCGCAGCAGGTGGATGTGCGGGTGGCGGAGGCACTGGAAGAGCATCCCGATAGCGAAGACCTCAAGGCCGCTGTGGTGCTGCAAGTTGAGCCCCGCAAAATGGTGATTGCAATGCAATCGGGAGAGCAAATCACCATCGGCCCAGAGGGGCTCAAGGCCATTGGCAATGCCTTGAGCGACAAGGCGAACCCTAAACAACAGATCCGACGTGGCTCGGTGGTGCGCGTCAACAAGGACACTCAAGGCAACTGGTATGTGCTGCAAATGCCAGAAGTTCAAGGTGCGTTTGTGTCTCTTGACCCCCGTACCGGTTTGATCCGCGCCATGGTGGGTGGCTTTGATTTTGGTCGCAACAAGTTCAACCATGTCACGCAGGCTTGGCGTCAGCCGGGTTCGAGCTTCAAGCCTTTTATCTATTCAGCCGCGCTGGAAAAGGGCTTCACGCCAGCCACGGTCGTCAACGATGCGCCCCTGTTTTTTGATGCAGGCACGACAGGTGGTCAAGCTTGGGAGCCCAAAAATTACGACGGCAAGTTCGACGGCCCTATGCCTTTGCGCCGTGGTTTGGCTAAATCCAAGAACATGATTTCGATCCGAGTGCTGAGGTCGATAGGGGCCAAGTACGCACAAGACTGGATCACCCACTTTGGCTTTGAAGCAGACAAGCACCCCGCTTACTTGACCATGGCCTTGGGCGCTGGTTCAGTGACACCGCTGCAAATGGCCAATGGCTATGCTGTGTTTGCCAATGGCGGTTACCGCGTCAACCCCATGCTGGCCTTGAAGGTTACCGATAACCGGGGGCATGTTTTGGCGCAATACCGCCCAGCCGCTCTGGATGAAAGCATGCGCAGCATTGATGCACGCAATGCCTTCATCATGAGCAGCCTGCTGCAAGAGGTCACACGTTCAGGCACCGCAGCCAAGGCCCAAGCCACCCTCAAGCGGCCTGACCTGTACGGCAAGACCGGCACCACCAATGATTCGATGGACGCTTGGTTTGCTGGCTACACGGCACGCAGCGTCTCCGTGGTTTGGATTGGTCATGACCAACCACGCAAACTGGGTGACAAAGAAACAGGCGGCGGCTTGGCCTTACCCGTTTGGATTGAATTCATGGGGACCGCTTTGCGTAATGTCCCGGTCGAAGAGCCCCTGCCGCCCGAAGGCGTGGTCAACATCGGTGGCGAATGGTTTTATGAGGAATACACCTCAGGCACAGGCGTGAAGGAGTTGGGCCCGGATAGCCCCAGCGAATCATCTTCGGCACCTGAGCCCAGCTCCGATGACGAGAAACGCGGCATCCTAGACATGTTCGGGGGCAAATCACCGTCAGAACGATAGGGCCGCTTGCCCTTGTTCACTCGCACAGGTGGACAACAAGGCAAAAAATTCATCGCCTGACCTTGTGTCGATCCATTGCCCTGCGTCATTGAGGCGAAAATGAAAGCCCCCCCGCCGTGCGGCCAACCAAAGCTCTTGCAAGGGCGGCTGCGCATTGACAATCAGCTGCGTCTTATTGGGCAAAGACAGGGTCAACATGCCACCAGTACGTGCCGTGTCGATGTCAATCAGATCACGCTCTAACCACCCATCCACCGTGGTTTCGATGCGAACAAGGGTCGCTTGGATGGCCTTGCTGTATTGGGCGTCGGTCAGCGCAGTGGGTGCATCAGGTGTGGACATGGCAACTTCCTTAGAATGAGAACATGAATCGCAATGACCAAATTCTAGGCAGTACATGCCCGTCGGGGCGCCCCGTGAGGCTGTCTGCGACAAAAATACCGAGCAAACCGGCTCGCCAGCTCATCACAACTGCCCTGTCAGTCGCGCTACTTGGGCTTTCGCTGGCCGGTTGCGGCCAAAAAGGGCCGCTGTACCTGCCTGCCCATACCGGTGCATCTGCATCCACACCCTCTCCTGCTGCATCCAAATGACTCTTCCTGGCTCACCCTTTTTGGCCTATCAAGGTGCCGACCTGAAGCTCGATGACGTGTCACTGCGTGATCTGGCCCACGAGCATGGCAGCCCGCTGTACGTGTATTCACGCCGCTCGATGCTGGCTGCGCTGGCGCCGTATCAGCGTGCCTTGGTCGGGCGACCACACTTGGTTTGCTACGCAGTCAAGGCCAACTCAAACTTGGCTGTGCTGCAGGTTTTTGCCAAGGCCGGATGCGGCTTTGACATCGTCTCAGAAGGCGAATTAGCGCGTGTATTGGCCGCAGGTGGCGAGCCTGGCAAGGTGGTGTTCTCCGGTGTCGGCAAAACGCGCTCAGAAATCAAAATGGCACTCGAAGCCGGTGTGCGTTGCTTCAATGTGGAGAGCACAGCTGAGCTGGAAGTCATCTCCGCTGTCGCCACGCAGGTGGGCCAGACTGCCAAGGTCAGCCTGCGCGTGAACCCCGATGTGGATGCCGGCACCCACCCCTATATTTCAACCGGCTTAAAGGGCAATAAATTCGGCGTGGCGCATGAGCTGGCTTTGTCCACCTACAAGCGTGCAGCCACGCTACCCGGCATCAAGGTCGTGGGCATTGATTGCCACATTGGCTCACAAATCACCGAAGTGTCACCTTACTTGGATGCGCTAGACCGCGTGCTGGATTTGGTCGAGGCCATCGAGCTGGCCGGCATCCCCATCCACCACATGGACTTGGGTGGCGGACTGGGCATCACCTACACCGATGAGACACCGCCCACCGCCGATGCCCTGATTGGGGCCCTGCTTGCCAAAATCGATGCACGTGGTCATGGCCACCGTGAGCTCGTGTTTGAGCCCGGTCGGTCGCTGGTGGGCAATGCGGGTGTGATGCTGACCGAGGTGCTGTTCCTCAAGCCAGGTGAGCAAAAGAATTTTTGCATCGTCGACGCGGGCATGAATGACCTGATGCGCCCTGCCCTGTATGAGGCCTATATGGGCATCGTCAATACCCAAACCCGTGCGGGCGACACCAGCCAGTGGGATGTGGTGGGGCCTGTGTGCGAATCGGGTGACTGGCTGGGCCGTGACCGTGACCTGAACGTGCAAGCCGGTGATGTGCTGGCTGTGTTGTCGGCGGGTGCCTATGGCATGACCATGGCCAGCAACTACAACACCCGTGGCCGTGCTGCAGAGTTGATGGTGGATGGCGATCAGGTTTGGGTGGTGCGCGAACGTGAAGCCGTGGCCGATTTGTTCAAACTAGAAAAATTGCTGCCAAACTGAACGCAGAACACTGAGCACTGAACGCCATGCACGAACCCCGTACTGCGGCCACCCTTGAGTTTGCGGGCCGACGCTGGCTGGTGAGCCGGCCCAAGCCTTTTGTACTGGTGATCATGGGTGAGCAGCCCGCACAGCCTGGCGCCGCCATCGCGCCATCAGACTATTTGCACGACATCTTGCTGACACCCGAATGGCGTGAGCCCTTCTTCCAGTTGGCAGATGCCACCGGCTTGGTGGTTTGCCTGAACCTGAGCACGCAGCACCCGAGCTACCGCGATGTGCGCGGGCGATCCAGCAAGGGCCGCTTGAGCCAAGGCGAGTATTACCACCACGATGGTTGCTCTGGCCCGACCAAGCCGCGCTTTGTTGAGATCCGCTGCCCTTACCAGCCGCAAACCCGGTCCATCGCCACCGCCGTGGCACCCCACCATGCGGTGGTCGCGGCCATGGTGCAGCAGTTGCCTGCAGAATTGGCAGACACGATCGCGCCTGCGCCATTGTTGGAAAGCATGAGTGCAGAAGCACTTGACCAACTGCAAGGCCAAATCACACGCACAGTGCGACGCAAGCTGGATGCCGAAGGTGCGAGGGCGTATTTCAGGCGGGTTGATTTGGCAGCTGATGCTTATTTTGAGCCTTGGCAGCTGGGTGAGAGCCGTTTGATTGCCAACGCCAACTCCGGCATCACCATGCAACACCGCCGAGCCTACCAAGACGTGCACAGTGGCGGCGTGGCCAACGGGCACCTGGTCAAACGCTGGCCCAACGAAGAGCTGGCGCTGCCCGGGCAGGCGCTAGACACTGCCCTGCTGGCCTCGTTTTGCAGCGAAGAAGACGGCGCATGCTGGCGATCTGAGCAGGCTTGAGCTGGGCGCACCAGACAAAACGAAGCTGAGATCAGAACGAGTGGGTGATACCCACGGCGACAAAACGGGATGTTGCGTCAACGTTGTTACTGCCACCTCCGACCGCGAAGAACGGGATTTCAAGTGCGCCAAGCGTGGTCAACAGTGGCAAGGGGCCGCCAATCAAGTTCAAACCAGGTGTTTGGGTCGGCGTTGCGGACCCAGCGGAATCACGAACCAAACCGAAGCGGGTGTAAATGCGCGTGCGCTTTGAGAAGTTGTAATCGCCAATCAGCATCAGACCCACATCTTTGCCTTTGGTGAAGTTTGCGAACTTGGCATAGGCCAGCTCTGCACCAATGGCGAACTGGTCAATCGGGTGCTTCACGCCCATGGCAAAGGTATTGATCTTGGGAGCTTGTGCACTACCTGCATCGCTGGTGAAATCACCCCGGTGAAAAATGGCGGCAATTTTGGTGCCAGCACCTGGGATGGTGTATTTGGCGCCAAGGGCATAACCCACATATTTATCTAGATTAAACAGTGGTGTACCGGTGGGCGTGACAACTTGTGCGTCACCAAACCCATTGCGGTGGTAGCCCGCATTGACAGAGAGTTCCGGGCTGACGGTGTAATTCAGAAACAAACCATAGGTGCGGCCACGCCCTGTTGAGTTCTCATCCGCAGCCGTTG
The DNA here is from genome assembly GCA_030654395.1 of Aquabacterium sp. Taxonomy (GTDB): domain Bacteria; phylum Pseudomonadota; class Gammaproteobacteria; order Burkholderiales; family Burkholderiaceae_C; genus Aquabacterium. Next base: position 32,184 of record JAURXM010000132.1, on the reverse strand, counting down.
CACCACCAAGGACCTGTCCTGTTGGAGACCCAGCTGAGGCAGCTGGGGCTCGGTTGGCACTGATTTTTGTGGCCACGCCCGCATTGGGTGAGTACGACAATGCCGCAGTCAAATCACCTGCGGTCAACCAATAGCTGATCTGGTTGTCTTGGCGGATTTGCAGCGTATTGACAATCATGCCCGATGCCATCATGTCTGCACCGCCAATTGTCTCGACACTGGTCGCTGCAAAATCATAAAAAATAGGGGCGTATTGACGGCCTAAGCGGACTTCACCCACTGGTGTGGTCAAGGCCACATAAGCCTGACGACCCCACATGCGCCCGTCTTGGCCTGCCAATGCACCTGTGTCAGCAGAGAACTGGCCTTCAAGGATGAACTTGCCTTTGTAGCCGCCACCCATGTCTTCAACGCCTTTGACGCCGAAAGAGCTTTGTGAACCCAAGCTTGGGCTCACCCGCGTGATGGTAGACGAAGGGGCTGCGGGCTGCCCAACAATGGGACTCAAGCCTGCGTTTTTATGCACGCTGTCGATGGCGACATCCACGATGCCGTACAGGGTCAGGCTGGATTGGGCAGAAGCGGCATTGGCACCGAAGGCGGCCAGAGCGAGCACAACGGCTTTGGTGAGAACGGTTTTTTGCATAAAGCTCCGGTGTGCCCCTGAAGAAGGGGGATCAGGGATTGTTGCCCGAGCCCAAGTCGGGACGCCTCAGGCTTCTGCGATTTGTCGCCAAATGACGACAACAAAATGCACAAGTTGCTGAGTTGATGCGATTGATTCGGAAACGAAAAAAGGGGCCGAAGCCCCTTTTTGGAAACCCGGAAAAAACTGGATTTAGAACGAGTGACGCACACCAACGGCGATGCCGTGGGTTGTCTTGGCCAAAGCCGTTGGCACGTTAGCGGTAGCAGACGATGGAGCTGCCGTACCAGAGTCTGCGTTGTCGACGCTACGGTATGTATCAGCACCGTTGTTCACGTTGGTGAACAGAGCGTACACAGCAGTGCGCTTGGACAAGGTGTAGATGCCCTTCAATGACACGATTTGCACGTTGTCACCGTTGGTATCCAAAGTTGCCACATTGCGTGCAGTCGACAGACCAGCAACCATGGTGAACTCAGGCGTGAAAGGCACGGCAACCTTGGCACCCAACACGGTCAAGCGCTTGGCACCAGCGGTAACCTTGTAGTTTGTTTCTGCGTCGTAGTAAGCCGTGACCTTGGCAGCGCCGAAGTCATAACCAGCGTAAACCAAAGTGGCGTTGGCCTTTTGGTCGTTAGCAGCAGTAGCGTTGTCTTTGATGGACTCGTAACCCAAGCCAGCCGACAGAGGGCCAGCCACGTACTTAACGCTCAAGCCCATAGCCTTGTTGTAGTTAGAACCAGCAACTTCAGCACCTGTTGCACCTGACGCTGACGTCACGCCGCTGGCTGTTGAGTACTGCACTTGTGCAGCCAAGCCAGGCACCATCGTAGGCAGCAAATAAGTGATGGCGTTGTCTGAACGACGGAAATCGTTGCCAGCGCGTGTAGGGAGCAACTTCAGGTCGTCATAGGCTTGTGCGCCCAACACGTTACCAGCGATGTCGCCGATAGGTGAGTCTTGACGGCCCAGGCGAACTTCGCCAAAACCACCAGCGAGACCCAGCCAAGCGGCGCGGTCGAAGAAACGTGTTGACGAGCCAGTCGCGCCGGTGTCAACGTTCAGGCCGTTTTCCAGAACGAAGTTGGCTTTCAAGCCGCCACCGATGTCTTCGGTGCCCTTGAAACCCAAGCGCGAACCGGCCAAGTTGCCAGAAGTCACGCGGGTGACAGTCTTGTCGCCCTTGACGGATTCGACGGAAGCGTCAACGACGCCGTACAACGTCACGGATGATTGAGCAAAAACAGCAGAAGATGCAGCGATGGCAGCCAGAGCCAGTAGGGTCTTTTTCATTGACTTCTCCAGAGTTGAAACAGATGCTTCAGCAGTTTGAACAAACACACAGTCTGTTCACCTTGTGCTGCCTGTGGACAGAAACCGAGCAGGCATCCCGCTGAAACTGAGTGCATTGCAGCAGACTTTCTGCCTCCTTGCCGTGAACCGGTGCTCATAAACCCGAATCCGGATGGATAAGCGTTGCCTTAATGCAACAAACACAGCGTTGGATAATCCTTAGGTATGAGCATCCAGACCGACGACTTCAGCCCCCCACGCCGTGGCGGCAAAGACATCAGCAAAGGCACCAGCAAGGGCGAGGACGAGGTGCGGGTGATAGGCCCAGAGGCGGCGTCCCCCACGGAAGACGTCGCTGAGCGGGCGCTGCGCCCCAAAGATCTCAACGAGTACGTGGGCCAAGCCAAGGCGCGTGAGCAGCTTGAGATCTTCATTGGCGCGGCCCGCAAGCGCGGCGAGGCCTTGGATCACGTGTTGCTGTTTGGCCCACCAGGTTTGGGCAAGACCACGCTGAGCCACATCATCGCGACGGAGTTGGGCGTGAACCTGCGCCAGACCTCGGGGCCGGTGCTGGAAAAGCCCAAAGACTTGGCGGCGATTTTGACCAATCTGGAGCGTCATGATGTGCTGTTCATTGACGAGATCCACCGCCTGAGCCCGGTTGTAGAAGAGATCCTCTACCCCGCGCTGGAGGACTATCAAATCGACATCATGATCGGCGAGGGGCCAGGCGCACGGTCGATCAAGCTCGATTTGCAGCCCTTCACCCTGGTGGGCGCCACCACGCGGGCGGGCATGTTGACTAATCCTTTGCGGGATCGCTTTGGGATCGTGGCACGGCTGGAGTTCTACAGCACCGAAGAGTTGCAGCGCATCGTGACGCGGTCTGCGGGCTTGCTCAATGTGCCGATAGACCACAGCGGCGCCATCGAGGTGGCCAGACGCTCACGAGGCACCCCGCGCATCGCGAACCGGCTGCTGAGGCGTGTGCGTGATTATGCTGAGGTCAAGGGCGACGGCAGCATCACGCGCGACATCGCCGACAAGGCGCTGGCGATGTTGGATGTCGACCCGTTGGGCTTTGACGTGATGGACCGCAAACTGCTGGAGGCGATCATCCACCGCTTTGATGGCGGGCCCGTGGGGCTGGATAACTTGGCTGCGGCCATCGGTGAGGAGCGCGAGACCATCGAGGATGTGATCGAGCCGTATCTGATCCAGCAAGGCTTTTTGCAGCGGACGCCACGTGGGCGCATTGCCACGGCATCGGCGTTCAAACACCTGGGTTTGCAGGTGCCCCAGCGTGACGAGGCGGCTGATTAGCGAGCCAGTCGATCGGGCTGTCAGCGTCTGCGCAGCAGGTGAACGTATTCTTCTTGGCCTTGCGATTGCGTGGCTTGCTGATCCAGCAGGTCGTTGCCGGTTTGGCGTGCAAAGGCTTGGAAGTCGCGGACGGAGCCGGGATCTGTGGCCAAGACTTTGAGCACCTCGCCACTGACCATGTCAGACAAGGCTTTTTTGGCCTTGAGAATGGGCAAGGGGCAGGTCAAGCCACGGGCGTCGAGTTCTTTGTGAATGTCCATGAAGGGTCCGGGTCAGCAGGTTCAAGCCGGGAACACGCCTGTTGAGAGGTAGCGGTCGCCGCGGTCGCACACGATGAAGACAATGGTCGCGTTGCTGAGATTGTGCGCCAATTGCAGCGCGGCCCAGCAAGCGCCTGCAGCCGATATGCCGCAGAACAAGCCTTCTTCTCGGGCCAGGCGGCGGGCCATGTCTTCGGCATCGCTTTGGCTGACGTTGATGAGCTCGTCCACACGGCTGGGTTCGTATATTTTAGGCAAATAGGCCTCAGGCCATTTGCGGATACCGGGTATGCGTGAGCCGTCTTGCGGTTGGGCGCCGATGATGCGCACCGCTTGGTTTTGCTCTTTGAGGTAGCGCGATACGCCTGTGATGGTGCCGGTGGTGCCCATGGCGCTCACAAAGTGGGTGATGCGGCCTTGGGTGTCGGTCCAGATCTCGGGGCCCGTGGTGTCGTAGTGAACGGCGGGGTTATCGAGGTTGGCAAACTGGTCCAACACCACGCCCTTGCCGTCACGGGCCATTTGATCGGCCAGGTCGCGGGCGTATTCCATGCTGCCACTTTTGGGCGTGAGGATGAGCTCGGCGCCGAAGGCCTTCATGGTCTGGGCGCGCTCGATGCTGAGGTCCTCAGGCATGATCAAAATCATGCGGTAACCCCGAATGGCGGCGGCCATGGCCAGTGCGATGCCGGTGTTGCCGGATGTGGCCTCAATGAGGGTGTCGCCGGGCTTGATTTCGCCGCGCTCTTCGGCGCGCCGGATCATGTTGATGGCGGGCCGGTCTTTGACGGAGCCCGCTGGGTTGTTGCCCTCTAGCTTGGCCAAGATGACGTTGCCGCGGCCAGCCACGTCCGAGCCCAGTATGCGTTGCAGTCGAACCAATGGGGTCTTGCCAATGGCGTCTTCGAGTGTCGGGTAGGTCATGGTGGATATTGTCGCAGAATGAGACGCGCCACAACGCTACCAAATCAACGCACTGGCGTGCTTATCCAAGAGCACCCTTCATATGCAAAGCAGGCTTCGGTTCGACGTTTTGTACCCAGCGGCTCAAATCCAAGACAGTTGGCGCAGCGTGCAAATAGGCTGCAAACAACCACCAAGGCACACGTGCGACATCTTGTTGAACGTAATCAAACAGGCCAAGGTAAGAGACAAATCCTTCCATGGGCGCAGCACACAGCGCCAGCGTCAGTGATGCAAGCATGGTCCGAAATGCGTATTGTTTTTGAAGTACCAAACGAACAATCCAGACCAAGACGAAGACTGCAATAAGTAAATCTTGCCTCGCATCATGAAAAACACCACTGGCGTAGTAAGCCCCCATTGCCAACATACCATTTACGAGTGCCCGTGCAGGTGAAACAGGCGGGCACTTCCAAGCAAAGCCAATACCGCAAATAACAAAAGAAACCGCAGCGGCAAAGAATATAGGCCAAACCCAAACAGACTGCCCCGTCACGAACGGGCCAACATGATACACCAGAACCCCATTTCTGACGTGGAAAAACTGATCCCCTATGCACAGAGACAATGCAAAAACAAATGATGCACACAACAGACGTAGAACAAATGAATTTTTCATTTAAAAATGCTCTTGATAACTCACTTGAAATTGAGGACGCGCCCATGCAGACCTTCCTCAACAATAGGCCTGCACACCTTGACCTGAAAATTCAAATTCAGAACGGCGAAGCGAATTCACCATTTAATAGCGACCGCGATTAAATACAATAATCACCTGTACCGTTCTTCAACCCAATCAGGGCGTTTCCATACAATCCTAATATCTTTGTAACGCCACACATCGGAGCACATAGAGAAGAACTCCATAAGCGCCAATCGGAATGGATTGTTGGTGCTGGGCTGCCTGAAGGCAACACCATAGGCAATTTCCCCCGCATTTCTTTCATCAATAAAGGTGCCAAAAATTCTATCCCAAACAATCAAAACACCACCAAAATTTGTATCAATTTGCGCTGGATTTTTCCCATGATGAACCCGATGATGCGAGGGCGTACTGAAAATCATTTCAACCCAATTTGGCATTCTTTTTATTACCGTTGTATGCACAAAAAATTGATAAAATAAATTCAATTCCAAAGCAACCACCACCGACGTCTTATCAAAACCAATCAACGCAAGAGGTATAACCATCAACAAAAATATACCACTGAAATCAACAAGAAAATTTTGCCTGAGCGCGGTTGAAAAATTGTATCTGGCAGAACTGTGATGATTATGGTGTGCGCACCAAAAATACCTAACTTTGTGCATCAAGACATGCCCTTGGTAAAAGGATAAATCTGTCAACAAAAATAGCAGAGGATAAGCGATCCATTTATTTTCAAACGAGTACTTTAAGCCATGCTGATAAAAATATTCATGCACACCTGCAGCAACCAAAGCCACAAATACCCCATCAAGCAGTTTGTAATTAAATCCAGCAAATAGATTGGAGGCGGTCTCCTTTAAATCATAGGCACCCTCCACCCCCTTAACCTTAAGATAAACGGCTTCAGCGGTAATCACAAATATAAAAACCGCACCAGCGATCAACAAATACATGATCGCATGCATAATATCAGAATTCATTTACATCTCCATTAATAAATACATGAATTTATAGAGGCCATTAAAATATAAAAACCACACTCAACCCACATATTAGGTTGAACTGAAATCATTATTTTTCAGCCTCAAGGAACGTTTTTTAAATAAAACAGAGAGCCGCACAAAGGAAGGCGCATAACAAAGTACAATTATTAACTTGCGGTTATTCTCAAACTGAGGTTTAATTTAACATTTTAGATTTATAGCGTATCGACATCCAGTGCCATTTTTTTGACATTTGGTGTCCCACTTCAACGAATTGCCACTACTTGCCCATGAGAGAAATCACGTGCGTCAACGGAGCTTGGATTCGCTTGCTCCTCGACTGGCTAGATCGAGAAGGTTTGCACGCAGCCTCGCTGAGAGCCTGCATTTCTACGTATGAGCCAGATGGTGAGGTCCCCTTATGTGCTTGGGGGAGCATGCTTGAACGCGCGGCGGCATTGAGACCAATGCAAACGGGCCTCGGTTTGGATATCGGCTCTGGTGTGACTCAAGCCCACGTTGGGCTGCTAGGGTATCTGATTGCCACGACTGATAGCCTTGCCCAAGCTCTGACAACTTATCAGCGTTACGAACGCCTGTTTTATAGAAACGATCTCGCGAAGGTCAGCTCGCATCGGGAAGGCCTAACCATTTCCTGGGCCCAAGGCCAAGGTGGGCCGTTGGTTGAAGAGGTGTCAATTGCTGCACTGGTGACTTTCATGCGGCATCAGGCGCTAGATCCGCCACCGCCCTCATCCATCGAGTTCACATTTCCTGCTAGCCAAGCACACCTTCAGGCCTGTGAAACGTTCTTTGGCTGCCCAGTGAGATTCAATCGTCCATACACGGCGATTTGCATTCCACAGAGCTTGTTGGCCTGGCCCTTGATTCGGCGCGAGCCCGGTTTGCGTCAATTACTGGCTCACCAGGCACAAGCCATGTTGCAAGCCTTGCCCACCCCCGGAGACTTCGAGCAATCCGTACAACGGGTGTTGGTGCGCCTGCTACCCGAAGGTCGCGCTGACATCGACTCGGTGGCGGAGACGCTCAACGTATCTCGCCGGACGCTCCAGCGTCGCCTTGGCGACAAGGGGATCACGTGGCAACAAATGCTCGAAGGCACGCGGGATCAACTTGCGCGCCGCTACCTTGACGATTTGGGGCTCTCACTAGCAGAGATTGCCATGCTGCTGGGGTACAGCGAACAGAGCGCTTTCTCCAGATCCTTCAGGCGTTGGACTGGCTATAAGCCATTGGCATGGCGTCGGCGCGAGAGAACAACTTGAGCTTACTATCCACCCTGAACGATTGCCACCCGTGCGAACAATGGGGAACATGGGCACCAAGTGATCCAGCTTCATTTTCATTTTGCTGCTAGGTATGCGCAAATCCCCGCAGGCTTGCCGCATGGTACGCAGTGGGATGGCCTAGGGCAACAAAAAAACCCGCATGCCGATAGGCTATGCGGGTTTTTAGAATCATGTGATCCGTCTTGATAAGAGCGGATGGTGCCCCGGGCCGGACTCGAACCGGCACTCCTTGCGGAACCGGATTTTGAATCCGGCGCGTCTACCAATTTCACCACCAGGGCTTCCAGTGCGAAGACTCGAATTATAGACACACAAGTGGGTCGTTTTGCACAGTCACCAAAAATTGATCTCAGAAGGCGACTTGCCATGCCAGATCAGAACGTTTCCCAGTCTTGATCGTTGCCAGCTGAGGCCATCTCGGTTTGAGCTACAGGTGCAGGCAATTGCGGCACCGACTTGGTGGATTTGGTCGGTGTGATGGGGCTGACATGGGTTGTGCTCACAGGCCTCACCGGGCTCACAGGACGGCTAGGGGTGCTAACGCGGCTGGCCTGCACTGGGGTTGCACTTTGCGTGTGGTTGATTTTAAAGATCGCCACCGCCTCAGCCAACTTCTGAGCTTGCACCTTGAGGCTTTCTGCTGCGGCCATGCTTTGTTCGACCAAAGCGGCGTTTTGCTGCGTGGACTGATCCAGTTGGGATACCGCTTGGTTGATCTGGCCAATGCCTTGGTTTTGTTCGGTGCTGGCATGGGCGATTTCGCCAACCAGATCCGTCACCTTGCGCACCTGCGTCACCACGTCGTCCATGGTGGCACCGGCCGCACCCACCAACTGCGTGCCTGAGTTGACCTGCTCCACGCTGTCGTTGATCAAGGTTTTGATTTCGCGTGCTGCTTGAGCGCTGCGTTGTGCCAGCGAACGCACCTCACCGGCCACCACAGCAAAGCCCCTGCCCTGCTCGCCTGCACGCGCGGCCTCAACGGCTGCATTCAAGGCCAAAATATTAGTTTGAAAGGCGATGCCATCGATCACGCCAATGATGTCGGATATCTTGCGACTGGATGACTGGATGCCGTTCATGGTGTCCACAACTTGGCTGACCACCTGTCCCCCCTTGGCTGCCACATTAGAGGCAGAACTGGCCAGTTGATTGGCTTGGCGCGCGTTGTCGGCATTGGTCCGCACTGTGCCTGCCATTTCCTCAACGGATGCGGCGGTTTCTTCTAGGCTGGATGCTTGGTTCTCGGTGCGGTTGCTTAAATCGGCATTGCCTTGCGCAATTTGCGCTGATGCCGTCGCAACCGAATCGGCTCCGGTGCGCACCAAGTACACCATCTCAGACAATTTACTGGTCATGCTGGCGAGCGCAGCTTGCATATTGCCTATTTCATCGCGGCGGTTGGTCTGTTGGTTGTAGGTCAGGTCACCGCCGGAGACAGCCTGCAATACCGCAACGGCTTGCTCTATGGGTTCAGCAATGTGGCTTGAAACATACCAAGCCAAACCCATACCCAAACCCGCCACGAGCACGATGGCTGCCGCGATGGCCCAACGGGCGCTGGTGTAGGTCGCATGGGCCTGGTCGCTGGCCGCCGTACCGCCGTTGATGTTGAGCTCAACCAGCTTGTCCAGTGTCTCGCCATACCGATCGTAGACTTGCTGCATCACACCAACGACCATGGCATGGGCATCGTCATGCTTACCTTGAACAACCAACGCAATCATTTTGTCGTGATCGACTTGGTAGGCGGCCCAGTCTGATTTAAAGGCGTGCCACAAGGGCTTTTCATTCAAGCCGACAGCACGTGCGTCAAAATCAACAATGAGTTTGTCAACTTCTGTTTTTTTGGTTTTGAGTTTTTGCTCCAAAGCGGCACGCTCATGTTCATACGCATCAATGGCCTCTGTGTACTGCAACTCATAGACGCGGTAGTCACCGATAGCTGAGTTGAGTGCACCTGCAGCACGTTGATTGAGCATCCAGTGAGCCGAGATGTCTTCGGAAACACCATCCACTGCCGACAAACGGTTGATGCTGAACAAGCCCAAAGCTGTGGTGAGTGTGATCACCGCAGCGAAGGAGATCATCAGTTTGGTGCGCAAGCGCAAATCAGAAAACCATTGCATGGGTATCACCTCAGTCTAAAGACGCTCTATTGGGGTGATTGTCAAACTGGACATGACCAAGCCATGCGGCGAGTCAGCAGGGGTTTAGCCGCCAGTTCGTGCCTTCGTGTGGACGCGACACAGCGGCGTCGGCCCTATGATGTGGGCATTCTTCAACTGTTGTACTGACAGCATGCCGCCGCTGCCCCCCATTACCCAAGCGCTGATTTTGATCAACGTAGCCATGTTTTGTCTGGATGAGGCGCTCAACGGCGCCTTGACGATGTACTTGGCTTTGTGGCCCATACAAAGCGGCAACTTCTACCCGTGGCAACTGGTGAGTTATGCCGTTTTACATGGCTCCATTGGGCATATTTTCTTCAATATGCTGGGCTTGTGGATGTTCGGCAGCGAACTGGAGCGCATCTGGGGTGCCAAGCGTTACATGTCGTTCTTGCTCGCCAGCGTCTTGACTGCGGCAGGCTCGCAGCTGGTAATGCCCTATTTGGGCGGCGGGCAGAACCCCACCGTGGGCGCTTCGGGCGGAATCTATGGCCTGTTGCTGGCCTTCGCGATGATGTTCCCCAATCGCACGATCATGCCGCTGTTCCCGCCCATCCCCATGAAGGCCAAATACTTTGTCATGCTGTTTGGCGGCTTGGAGCTGTTCCAAGGCGTCACGGGGACAGCATCGGGTGTGGCCCACTTTGCACACCTAGGTGGCATGCTGGGTGGCTGGCTGATGCTGCGCTATTGGCGTGGGTTGCCGCCATTCAGTCCCAACAAGGGCGGCAACCGCCGCCACTGAATCAGCGCTTAGGCTGTGTGGCCGCGCGGTAGGCATGCCAAGACGCGTGCCCCAAAACGGGCCCGGCCACCAGCAGACCAAAGAAGCCGGGCAGCATCGCCAGCGCAATCAGGGTGGTGATCAACAGGCCCCACAGCAGCATGACGCCGGTTTGTGTGGTGACCAAGCGCAGGCTGGTCAAACCTGCAGAGATCGCATCGACTGACTTATCCATGATCATCGGGATGCTGATCACGCTGATGGCATAGATCAAACCGGCAAAAATGGCGCCCACCCCCATATAGGTCACGATGAAGGCCAAGTTGTCGCCCGTCAGCAAACTGCCTATAGGACCACTGAAATCGGGCATGCCTTCAAAGCTGACGGCAAAAACGATCAAGGCGGCCCGGCCCCACAGCATCTCCAGTACCAGCAGCACACCCGCAAAAATGCCGATCTGACCAGTGCTGGCTCGCCACGCCGTCAACGAAGAAGACAAGCTTGGTGTCAAACCTTGGCCCAGCCTGCGGCTGACGTCATACAAACCCAAACACAAGAAGGGGCCCATCAGCAAAAAGCCCGCAGACAGCGCCATCGTGTACTCCGGCGCGGATTGGAAGCAAGCCACCAAGAGCCAACCCATGGTGACGAAGCAGGCGCCATAAAAAATACCGATCAAAGGCGCCCGACTGAAGTCGGCCCAGCCCAAGGCCAGCCAACGGAAGGGGTCGCGCCAACCCAGCTGAGTCAGTGGCATGTCGAGCACGCTGGGCTCGGCGCTGTCAGCGTCTATGACTGTGGCCACGGTGACTTCACCTGCTGCCCGGCCCAGCGTCATGCGGGGCAACACACTCATCTCAAATATGGGTGTCAAAAAGCGTGAAGGCACATCCAGCTGGGACCCTTGCGCCTCTTGGTGATCAGGCCAAGGGTGGACGCGGCGCAGCGCAGGACGAGCGCGTGTCGTGCGGCGCCTAGAAACCACAACTTGATTCGTCAATCGGCCAGCAACACCCATGTTCGCTCCTAGGGGCAAAATACCCTAGTGCGTAAAATACGCTTGTGACAGATTCACGCTATCAGGGCAAATGCGGGGTGGCGCTTGACACTAGGCTCGTCTAACGCGGCGTAACTCATCCAAGATCAACAAGGCTGCGCCCACGGAAATCCCACAATCGGCCACATTGAATGCCGGAAAGTGCCCCCCGTAGAACATGGGTGAGAGTACGGCCCAGTGAAAGTCTAGGAAGTCGACCACGTAGCCGTGTACCAGGCGGTCGATCACGTTGCCGACAGCCCCGCCCAAGATGAGTGACAAGGCCCAAGAAAACAGCCGTTGCCCACTGTGCTGGCGCAACATGTAAATGATGCCGACTGTGGCCACCGCACCCAAAGCGACAAAAAACCACCGCTGCCAACCGCCAGCATGTGCCAAAAAGGAAAATGCGGCGCCCGTGTTGTGCACCCGAACAACGTTAAAGAACGACCAGACTTCACGACTGTCACCCAGTTGGAAGTACCCCACGATCAGCGTCTTGGTGAACTGATCACACAGGATCAGGATGAAGGCGATGCCCAACCAAGGCCACAAACCCTGGCCCGCTCGGGTGGATTTTTTCGTGGCCATCAGGCGTGCTCGCGTTGTTCGCCATCGCCGTGCAAGTTGCTGACGCAGCGACCGCAGATGGTGGGGTGATCGGCATCCACGCCCACGTCTTCGCGGTAATGCCAGCAGCGCTCACACTTGGCTTGGTGCGATGGGTTGACCTCGATTTGCGTTGAGTGCCCCTCAGCGAGTTCAACCGCCGACACGATCAGCACGAACTTGAGGTCATCGCCCAAGCTGCGCAAATCGGCCAGCAGGCGCTGGTCATCGGCACTGATGGTGACGAACAAGTTGGCTTGCAGTGACGAGCCCACTTCACCGCGTGTGCGGACCTCTTCGATCTGGCGATTGACGTCTTCGCGGAAGGCGCGAATCCGCGACCACTTGGCCAGCAACTCGGTGTTGGCATCGGCGTCGTGGAAGTCCCAATAGGTCTCGGTGAAGATGCTGGTGGTGTCTTGTGCGCCGCCATGAAAGACCTGCCAAGCCTCTTCAGCGGTGAAGCTCAAGAAGGGCGCCATCCAGCGCAACATGCCGTTGGTGATGTGCCAAAGCGTGGTTTGCGCCGCGCGTCTTGCAAGGCTCTTGGGCGCCGTTGTGTAGAGGCGGTCTTTGAGCACATCAAGGTAGAACGCACCCAAATCTTCAGAGCAGTACACCTGCAGTTTGGACACCACGGGGTGGAACTCATACCGGTCGTAGTGGGCCAGGATGTCTGCTTGCAATTGCCCCGCTCGGGCCAAGGCGTAGCGGTCAATTTCAAGCAACTGGTCCAGCGGTACGGCATCCGTGGCGGGGTTGAAGTCGGAGATGTTCGCCAGCAAGAAGCGCAGGGTGTTGCGGATGCGGCGATAGCCGTCCACGACGCGGGCGAGGATCTTGTCATCACCAGCGATGTCGCCGGAATAGTCACTTGACGCCACCCACAAGCGGATGATTTCAGCACCCAGTTTTTTGGATGTTTCTTGCGGGTCCACACCATTGCCTGTGGACTTGCTCATCTTGCGGCCTTGGCTGTCGACCGTGAAGCCGTGGGTCAGCAGACCTTTGTAGGGTGCGCGGCCATACAAAGCGCAAGCCACCAACAAGGAGCTGTGGAACCAGCCGCGGTGTTGGTCATGGCCTTCTAGGTAAAGATCAGCCTCTTGCAGCTCATCGTGACCCGCCTTGGGGTGGCTGCCTTGTTCGGCATTGAGCACATGAAAGAAGCTCGACCCAGAGTCAAACCAAACGTCCAAGATGTCGGAGGATTTGCTGTAGTTCGCTGCGGCGTGTTCACCCGAATCACCCAACCACTCAGCCGGATCAAGCTTGGCCCAAGCCTCCACGCCGCCTTGTTCAACCAGCGCTGCGGCGCGGTCCATCATGGCCATGGTGTCAGGGTGCAACTCGCCTGTCACCTTGTGCAGGAAGAATGGCAGTGGCACGCCCCAGTTGCGCTGGCGAGAGATGCACCAGTCAGGTCGATTGGCGATCATGTCGCGCAAGCGTGTGCGGCCGTTCTCGGGGTAAAAAGCGGTGTGGTCGATGGCGTCCAGCGCGAGTTGGCGCAGGGTCTTTTCAGCTGGATTGACGGTGAACACGCCTTTGTTGCCGCCTTCGGCCTCGTCCATGCGCACGAACCATTGGGCCGCAGCGCGGAAGATCACCGGCGTTTTATGGCGCCAGCAATGGGGGTAGCTGTGCACGATGTTTTGAGATGCCAGCAGGCGGCCATGCTCGCGCAAGGTCTCCAGCACCACGGGGGCGGCCTTCCAGATGTGCTGACCACCGAACAAAGGCAGCGTGGCTTCATAGACGCCATTACCTTGCACGGGGTTGAGAATGTCGTCGAACTTCAGCCCGTGTGAGACGCAGCTGTTGAAGTCTTCCACCCCATAGGCTGGGGCGGCATGCACGACACCGGTGCCGTCTTCGGCGCTGACGTAGTCGGCCAAGTACACGGGCGCTTCACGGTCATAGCCTTTGTCCACATGGGCCAAGGGGTGCTTGAACTTCAAGCCCTCTAACTTGTTGCCCAAGGTGGTCGCGATGATCTTGACCTGATCGGCCTCAAAACCATAACGGGCCGTGGCTTTGTCAACCAAGGTTTCGGCCAACACCAGCAAGCCCTTGGGCGTATCGACCAAGGCGTAGCTCAACTCGGCGTGTACGTTCAGGGCTTGGTTGGCTGGGATGGTCCAGGCTGTCGTCGTCCAAATCACCGCAAAGGCGTCTTTGTCGATTGAGCTCAAGCCAAAGGCGGCGGCCAGTTTGGCAGGCTCGGCGCTCAGGAAAGCGACATCCAAAGTCTGCGATTTTTTGTCGGCGTATTCGATCTCGAACTCGGCCAAGGATGAGCCGCAATCGAAGCACCAGTACACGGGCTTCAGGCCACGGTAGACAAAGCCGCGCTCAATGACTTTCTTGAGTGCGCGGATTTCGTTGGCTTCGTTGCGGAAGTCCATCGTGCGATACGGGCGATCCCAATCGGCCAATACACCCAAGCGTTTGAAATCACCGCGTTGCAAATCGACCTGCTCACCAGCGTAAGCGCGTGCTTTGGCTTGCAATTCGTCGCGGCTCAGGTTGCGGCCAAAGGTCTTCTCGATCTGGTTCTCGATCGGCAAGCCGTGGCAATCCCAACCGGGCACATAGACCGCGTCCAAGCCCTGAAGCTGGCGGGACTTGACGATCATGTCCTTGAGGATTTTGTTGACGGCGTGACCCATGTGGATCTGCCCGTTTGCATACGGCGGGCCATCGTGCAGCACAAACTTGGGCGCGCCTTGGCGGGCGTCACGCAGCTTTTGGTAGCGGCCCTCAGCCTCCCATGCTTGCACCCAAGCCGGTTCGCGCTTGGGCAAGTCGCCCCGCATCGGGAAGGGTGTGTCGGGCATGTTCAAGGTGGCGCGGTATTGACCTTCCGCTGTTTTGGCAGATTTATCTTGGCTCATGGGTGCTCTCAGCAGAGGGGCTCGGTGGGTGCTGCCTGACGGCGCAACGCCTGGAAAAAGGACTTTGCATCAGCAATGTCTTGGTGAATGGCCTCCTGCAGGGCCTCCAGCCCATCGTAACGGGCCTCATCTCGGAGCTTATGCAAGAGTTCTACGCGCACGATTTTACCGTACCCCCCTTCCGACCCCAGATTGGCGGGCCAGTCGAAGCAGTGGACCTCAAGCAAGACCCGCCCGGCGTCCTCCACCGTGGGGCGAACGCCGAGGCTGGCGACGCCCTCGATCGGGTGCGCACTCAGGCCGTGGGTGCGGGCCACAAAGATGCCGGTGGTGGCAGGCTTTTCATGGCCAAAACGCACATTGAGGGTGCGGCAATCGAGGCTGCGGCCCAGTTTTTGACCGTGCACCACGTGCCCACTGACCGTATAGGGTCGACCCAGCAAATGTGCAACGCGGGCCATGTCACCAGAGGACATCGCCTCACGCACCACCGATGAGGACACGCGCACGCTGCGCACTTCATAGCTCATCATGCGGGCGACATCAAAGCCGCGGTCATTGCCAGCGGCGTCGAGCAAGGCGTAGTCACCTGCTCTTTTGGCACCAAAGCGGAAATCATCACCCACCAACACGTACTGGGCCCTCAAACCGTTGACCAAAACCTGATCAATGAAGTTGTCGGGGCTCAAGCTGGCCAGCGCGCGGTCAAAGGGCAGGATCACCACTTGGTCGACGCCACAGCGCTCTAACTCCTGCAACTTGTCGCGCAGGGTGGCAATGCGCGATGGCGCAACCTCGGGTTTGCCAGCCAACTGCGCGAAGTAATCGCGTGGATGAGGCTCAAAGGTGAGGACGGTCGTGGCCAGGCCACGGTGCTGCGCTTCATTGCGCAACAAGGCCAACATGGCTTGATGCCCTCTGTGCACACCGTCAAAATTGCCAATGGTCAAAGCACAGGCCGGGGCCAGTGCGACATGGTGAAAACCGCGAAAAACTTGCATAGACTCAAATTATGGCGTTCAGGGCAAGACAATGGCGGGATCATCGATCCAGCGCCACTGGCCGGGGGCCAAGTCATCAGGTATGGTCAAGCGGCCAATCTGGCTGCGATGCAGCCCCTCAACCCGGTTGCCCACAGCCGCCACCATGCGTTTGACTTGGTGGTATTTGCCTTGCAACAAGGTCAGGCGCAAGTGCAGTGTCTCGCCCTCACCCACCAATTCAGCGGCATCGGCTTGGACGGGCATGGGGTCGTCATCAAGGACCACGCCGCTGGTCAGCTTGTCGCACATATCCTGTGTAACGGGGTGCTTGCAGGTGACCTCGTACACCTTGGGTACGTGGTGCTTGGGTGCCGTCAGTTTGTGCAACAAGGCGCCGTCATCGGTCATCAACAACAAGCCCGTTGTGTCCTGATCCAAACGGCCCACAGGCTGCAAACCACGCCGACGCAAGGGGACGGGCAGCAGATTGTGCACGCCCGGCCACGCACCTGGCTTGAGCGAGCATTCGTAGCCTGCAGACTTGTTCAGGACGATCAAGGCACGGACATGCGCAATCCAAGGCTGGCCATCGATCACCATGTCCAAACCATCCACGGGGAAGACGGCATAGGGGTCATCGACGACCTCGCCTCTCACCTGCACCAAGCCGTGCGAGACCAAACCATCGCAATCGCGGCGTGCGCCAAAGCCTTGGGCAAAAACAATTTGGGCCAGATGATCGTGGCCGGCAGGTAGTCGGGGACGTGGGGGCATGATAAAAATGAGTCGATCAAAGCGGTGCCAAGGTATGGCCAAGCCGCGATTGTGCTGCCATGATGCCAGCGCCAACGACTTGAGGAGCTCAGAGATGAAGGTTCACCACCTGAATTGTGGATCAATGTGCCCATTGGGCCGCAGATTGATCAATGGCGAGGGTGGATGGCTGGCCCCAGCGCACATGTGCTGCCACTGCCTTTTGATTGAGGGCCGCAATGGCCTGATCTTGGTGGACACGGGCTTGGGGACAGCCGACATCAGCAACCCACGCCGACTTGGGCTTGGTTTTAATGCCGTGGTGCGCCCTCGCCTCTTGATGCTAGAGACTGCGCTGCATCAGATTCGCGAACTGGGGCTGGACCCACGCGATGTGCGTCACATTGTCCCCACACACTTGGATTTGGATCACGCTGGCGCCTTGAGCGACTTCCCTCAGGCTGAGGTGCATGTCTATGCCAAAGAGCTGCAAGCGGCACTCACCCGCCCCAGTTTGCAAGAAAAAGCCCGCTATATCCCAGCGCAATGGGCGCATGGACCACGTTGGACATCACACGATTTAAAGGGTGACCGCTGGATGGGCTTTGAAGCCATTGCCGCACTGCCCGATACGGATGAAGAGGTGTTATTGGTGCCGCTGACCGGTCACACGCAAGGCCACTGCGGTGTGGCTGTGCGCAGCGACGAGGGCTGGCTTTTGCATTGTGGGGATGCGTACTTCCACCGTGGCGAAATGGAGCCCGAACCCGATTGCCCCATCGGCTTGAAGATTTTTCAAAGCATGGTGCAAATGAACGGCGCCGATCGCATCGCCAACCAAGGACGACTGCGTCAACTCAAACAGGCCCATGGCGCCGAGATCACACTGTTTTGCGCGCACGACCCGGTTGAGCTGGCCCACTTAAGTCAATAACGCTTGGTCAGCGTGAGTTGGTCGTTTTCACGCTTCATCTGAAACCGGGTCAAAAAGCTGTTGCCCAGCAAGATTTCGGGCATGGCCTGGGGCAATACCGCCGCAGCCACGTTGTGCACCTCGACATCTTGAATGCGCACCGTGGTCAAGCTGACGCGGTAGCCCATCACCGTGCCATTGGCAGTGCTGGTGTAGAAGCGTTGCCCGTCCTCAAACTTGAGGCCCATGCTGCGTGCCACGTCTGCACCCATCGACACCGAGGTGGCACCGGTGTCCACCAAAAACCGCGTAGCGTGACCATTGATCGACCCCTGGGTGATGAAGTGCCCGCCCGAGACTGCCGACAGCACAATTTGTGTGCCATTGGCGGCGCCACCACCTGAGCCCCCGATGCTGACTGGTGCACCGCCCAGCATGATCGTCTGTCGCTTGCCGGCTATGTCAACGACAGTTTGATCCGAGCCCACGCTGATGACTTTCACACCTTGAAAGGTATCCCCCACCGCCACCGCTTTGGGAGCGCCCCCATTGATGACCAGCAAGGCCTTGCTGCCCATGCCGCCCGTCATGGCGACGCGTTGAGCCTTGGATGCGGAAGATGCCACCAAACAGGCCAGCATCAGCAGGTATGCAATGGGGGTGGGTTTTGGAGGCGCTTTCATAGGGTGCTTGTGCTCAATCCCTGAAGTTATTGAAGGTCAGAGGGGCCTCAATCAGGTCTTTTTTCATCAAGGCCATGGCCGCTTGCAGGTCATCGCGCTTGGCGCCTTGAATGCGCACGGTATCGCCCTGAATGCTGGCGCTGACTTTGATTTTGCTGCCCTTGATCAAGGTGGTGATCTTCTTGGCCAATTCAGCTTCGATGCCCGCTTTGAGCTTGATCACTTGCTTGACCTTGTCCCCACCGATTTTTTCAACCTTGCCGATATCAAGGAATCGGATGTCAACTTGGCGCTTGGCGAGCTTGTTGTTGAGCACGTCACGAATTTGGTCAATCTGGAAGTCGCTGTCACCCAGAATGGTCATTTCTTTCTCTTTTTCTTTGAGCTCAATGGCGGCGCTGCTGCCTTTGAAGTCAAAGCGGGTGCCGATTTCTTTGGCGGTTTGGTCGACGGCATTGCGCACTTCAACCAAATCGGGATCGAGTACGGTGTCAAAACTGGGCATACGGAGCTCCTTTGTCTGCGAAAATCGTGTCATGCACACCTTACCCGCCGCTGTCCCTGCCGCACCCATCGTGATCGAGCGAGGTGCGAGCCTGCGGGCTTTCAACACGTTCGGTCTGCCCTCTACGGCCCAAACGCTGGTGCGCATTGGCTCTGAAGCAGACGTCAAGAAGGTGGTCAACAACGCCGAACTCGGTCGTGCACCAAAGTTCATTCTAGGTGGCGGCAGCAATTTGGTCCTGACAAAAGACGTGGCACTGTGTGTGCTCAAGGTCGAAATCAAAGGTATTCGCCTTTTAGAGGCCCGCACGGACGCCTGGATTGTCGAGGTTGGCGCGGGAGAGTCTTGGCATGAAACGGTGCAATGGTGCGTCGATCAAGGCCTACCCGGCCTAGAGAACATGGCCTTGATCCCAGGTACGGTGGGCGCTGCCCCAGTACAAAACATTGGCGCCTACGGGGTCGAGTTGCAAGACCGCTTTGAATCGCTTGATGCTGTCAACCTGGTCACCGGCGGCACATTCACAATGAACGCAGAACAATGTCGCTTTGGCTACCGCGACAGCGTCTTCAAGCAAGACTTAGCGAACAAGTGCGTGATCACCACGGTGCGCTTGCGCCTGCCCCGACCGTGGGTGCCTGTGCTGGGTTATGTCGAGCTGGAACGCAAAATCGCCGAAACAGCCAACATCCGCCCTGATGCACGCCATATTTTTGACTGGGTGTGCGAGATCCGCCGCGCCAAGTTGCCTGACCCGGCACACATCGGCAATGCAGGCAGTTTTTTTAAAAACCCGATCGTGTCAGCTGAACAATGCAAAGACATCATCGGGCGCGACCCCGAAATCGTGCACTACCTGCTGGACGACGGCAGCTATAAGTTGGCTGCAGGTTGGTTGATTGACGCTTGCGGCTGGAAGGGTAAATCCATTGGCCGAGCGGGCGTTTATGAGCGACAAGCACTGGTGCTGGTCAACCGCGGCGGCGCCAGCGGGGCAGAGGTGATCACCTTGTCCCGCGCCATACAAGAGAGCGTTTATGGGCGCTTTGGTATCAAGTTGGAGCCCGAGCCGGTTGTGATCTAAGACACCTGCTGGCAGGCGTTTCATGGCATCCGAACGCCCTATACTTTGTGCATCATTTTCTGACTCACAGAGGTTGCTCATGCGTTCTGAGATCAAAGACTACGCTCCCGCCCATTGGCCCTATGCGCTGCTGGCGATAGCCGCTTGCACCGCCTTGCTGGCCGGTTGCGGCTCCACGGCGCCCACACTGGGTGACAACAAAGGCGTAGTCAGTGGTGCTGCGGGCGGTGAAAGCGCCGAAGGCCAAAACTCACAGCTAGAGAACTGCACGGAAACACTGGGCACGCTGGCCATCGAGGAGGACACCTCAGCCTCGTGGTACCGCCAGCTGCATGATCACCAGTTGGGCTCAACCGTGCCTGTGCTGCGCTTGATGATCCAACAAAGCAACTGCTTTGTGATCGTGGAGCGTGGCAAGAGCCTGAACAACATGATGCGCGAACGTGAATTCGCACGCGGCGATGAAAGCCGCGCTGGCAGCAACTTCCAAAAAGGGCAGATGGTCGCAGCCGACTATTCAATGAGCCCGGCCATCCAGTTTTCAGGCAAAACCGGTGGCGGCAGTGCTTTTGGCGGCGGCGGCGGTGGCGCCTTGGGTATGTTGGGCGCCTTGGCTGGCAGCATCGGCCGCAACGAGGCATCGACGACCTTGCTGCTGATCGACAACCGCTCTGGCGTGCAGATATCAGCGGCTGAAGGCACGGCCAAGAACTTCGACTTCGGCATGTTCGGCGCGGCCTTTGGCGGCGGTGGCTTTGGCGGTGGTGGTGGATATGCCAAAACGCCACAAGGCAAAGTCGTGGTGGCCGCCTTTGCTGACTCGTTCAACCAAATGGTCAAGGCGCTGCGCAAGTACAAGGCACAAACCGTCAAGGGTGGCTTGGGTACGGGCGGGCGTTTGGGCGTTCAAGGTGGTGATACCGACGCATCCAAAGAAATCGATGCCAAGCCCGCTAAGCCAGCCAAGAAGAAATAAGCTGCCATGCGACTCACCACCCTCACCGCATCTTCTGCGGCCTTGATATTGGCGACCGCTTTGAGCGCGCCCGCGATGGCTGCAGAGTTCAACCTGTACCTCCATTGCACAGGCAAGCTCATCGTCGATGGCAAAAGCAAGCCGTCCACGCTGGATCTGGCCATGCGTGACAGCAACACCACGGCGCTGATTCAGCGCTCAAACGTGCTGCCCGTAGGTGAGCGCTTGAAATATGCGGCATCACAGGTGTCATACACCATGGTGTACAAACTCCCGCTGCCTGGCACCCACTACTACAACGATTGGCTGCACGGCCAATGGGTGGTTTGGCAGCCCAACCTCAAGCGCTTGGCCACCATCCGCATCGCTGTGGACCGCCAAACGGCTGAGTTAGAGGGCGAGTTACTCGACTTCAACGACGAGTCACTGGGTGTGCTGGACATGGCTTGCAAGCCCACGTCCATGAATGACGCGCCTGAGCCTAAATTTTGACTCAACCAAAGTGGCAGATGTAGTGGTAGGGCTCGCCCTCAACCTTGATCTCAAAGGATGAGTTGCCCGGCACATCAAAACGCTCGCCTGGGCCGTAAGTTGCCCATTCAGCCGAGCCAGCCAACTTGATCGTGGCTTGACCGGAGACGGTCTCCATGATTTCAGGTGCGCCGGTATTGAAGGTCAGCGAGGCGGGCAAAATCACACCCACAGACTTGCGCGTGCCATCAGCCAAAGTCACGGTGTGCGAGATGCATTTGCCGTCGAAATAAACGCTGGCTTGCGTCGCGACGCTGCCAGCAAGGGTCGTGGTGATCATGGTGAGGTTTCTCTCAAAAATGAGCGGGCCAAAGCGTGCGCCTCGGCCCCGTCAAACAAACTGACTTGCCTATTTACTTGGCTGCCTTTTTAGCGGCCACCTTCTGCGTGGCCACCTTTTTCACAGCTGCCTTCTTCGCAGCAGGCTTTTTCTTGGCCGCTGGCTTGGCAGCCGCAGCGCGCTGTGCCTGCACATTGGCGCCAATACGCAGACGCAAGGCGTTGAGCTTGATGAAGCCTGCTGCGTCAGCTTGGTTGTACGCGCCGCCGTCATCGTCAAATGTCGAGATCTTGGCATCAAACAAGCTGTCAGTCTTGGACTCGCGGCCCGTGACCAAGATGGTGCCCTTGTACAGCTTGAGCTTGACTGTGCCGTTGACCGTGACTTGGCTGGCGTCGATCAAGCCTTGCAACAACTCACGCTCAGGGCTGAACCAGTAGCCGTTGTAGATCATGCGGGCATAACGCGGCATCAGGTCATCCTTCAGCGCCAGGACTTCGCGGTCCAGGGTGATGGATTCGATCGCGCGGTGGCCGCTCAGCAAAATGGTGCCGCCGGGGGTTTCGTAGCAACCACGGCTCTTCATGCCGACGTAGCGGTTCTCGACCTTGTCCAAACGGCCAATACCGTGCTTGCCGCCGATTTCGTTCAGCTTAGTCAGTACGGTAGCGGGCGACATCTTGACGCCGTCGATGGCCACCACGTCACCCTTGACGTAGGTCAGTTCAATGACTTGGGCCTTGCCAGGAGCCTTCTCGGGCGAATTGGTCAGGCGCCACATGCTGGCTTCTGGCTCAAAGTTCGGATCTTCCAGCACGCCACCTTCGTAGCTGATGTGCAGCAAGTTGGCGTCCATTGAGTAAGGCGCGCCGCCCTTGCGCTTCTTGAAGTCAACGGGGATGCCATGCTTGTCGGCGTAGGCCAACAGCTTTTCGCGTGACAACAAATCCCACTCGCGCCACGGTGCAATCACTTTGACGCCTGGCAGCAAGGCGTAGGCGCCCAACTCAAAGCGAACCTGGTCATTGCCCTTGCCGGTGGCGCCGTGGGAGATGGCGTCGCCCTTGGTCTTTTTGGCGATCTCGATCAGGCGCTTGGCGATCAGTGGGCGCGCGATGGAGGTGCCCAACAGGTATTCACCTTCGTACAGCGCATTGGCGCGGAACATCGGGAACACGTAGTCGCGCACGAATTCTTCACGCAGATCCTCAATGAAGATGTTCTCGGGCTTGATGCCCATCTTGATGGCTTTGGCACGTGCGGGCTCGATTTCTTCGCCCTGACCGATGTCGGCAGTGAAGGTCACGACTTCGCAGTTGTACTCGTCCTGCAGCCACTTGAGGATGATGGATGTGTCCAAACCGCCTGAATAGGCCAGGACAACTTTCTTGATTTTCTGAGCTGCAGCGGCAGGCTTGGCAATTTTGGACATGGTCGAATCAGGTGAAAGAGACGAAACCGTGGATTTTAGCCGCCCGCCACAGTCATGTCTGTTTTTTAGCCTCTTTACCGAAACTTCACATGCGCCCTGTCAGCCCGGTTCTAGGCGTACCTGTTCAATGAGCATGAGATCAAACTGCACTTTTAAAACCTATCCCGCCCGCTTGGCCATGGCAGCAGCACGGTGCAAGCGCCATTGGGATTGAGCGACTAAGGGGCTGATTGCGAGAGCATGCAGCGGTTGCGTCCTTGCGCTTTGGCCTCATAAAGCGCCTCATCGGCTCGCTGCAAGGTCTTGGTGATTGACTCTCCGAGGATGTGCTCGGATAAACCAGCAGAGAAGGTAACGACCAAGCTTGGCTTGGCTGTGCTGAGGCGGGCCTCTTGGACCGCCTCCCTCAGGCGGTTCATGGCTGACATGCCTTTGACAGCCGGATCAGAGCCGATCAACAGCACCAAGAACTCTTCACCACCCCAGCGTGCCAACACGTCGCTGTCGCGCAATTTCGTCGATGCGACACGGGCAAATCCCTTCAGTACCTCATCGCCGACGCCATGCCCATGTTCGTCGTTGACGGACTTGAAGTGATCCAGATCGATCAAGGCCACGCTGAATGGCACCCCTGTTTTGGCTTGTTTAGCGCACTCTTTGGCCAGCAGACTTTGCATGTACTGGCGGTTGAACAATTTCGTTAAGGGGTCATGACGCATGACCTTGTTGAGCTTGTCTGTCGCCAGCGTCAACTCACGCTTTTCAGCTCGAACCCGTTCGCGATTCAGACTCAATTTGTGCGACTGCAAGGTCAGCATCCAAAAAGCCAAACAGGTGATGATGACTTCCAGTATTTCGCGGCGAGGGTTGAAGCCGACCGGATCCAGCAAGAAGCGGGCAAGCAATACACCAAGCAAAAGCGCCACGTAGTAGCGCCCGACAAACATCGCCTCACGCGGGTTAAGGCCAGAGAAGCCAAACACAAGGCCCAAACACATCATCTGCAAGGTGCTGGGACTGATCGATGGGGCCATGCCATACACGGCAATCACAGCGGTCCCACCCCACACAATTTGGGCCACGGCAAAGGCCGGATCCTGCCAGTCGGCAGTCACACCTGAGCGCAACAACACAATCGGCAAAACAGCACCGATCAAGGCATGTATGACGAAGTAGAGCGCTTGATTTTGACTGAGCAACCCCATCGGCTGCATGTAAAGCAAAACACCAAAAATCGCAGCGCCGTAGACGGCCGCGCCCAATAGGCACATGTATTGGGCGGCGCGCAACTGGGTGTGCGCGCCAAACAAGGCCTTAAGCCATGCAGGCTCAGTTTGGTGGGGCTTAGCGCCCGGTTCTGTATCCTTCCCATCATCGCGAATCGGCGTGACGGCCACCATGGGCAAGGACGTAGCCACCACTTTGGCGTAAGCACTGGCAAATCGTTTCGCGTTTTCAGCTGATCCATCGCTTTGCAGCATCTGCTGCCCAACAGCCCTGTCACGCCCTGCCGCCTTGGCTTGATACAAGGCCTGATCGGCTAGTTCAATCATCTCAAGCAGAGACAGATCGTCTTGTTGCTGGCACACACCAGCAGAGAAAGAGACGTGCAAGCCGTCCGCGTATTGCGCCCAATTGTGCATTCCCACAACTTCGCGCAAAGCGCCCAGAGAGGCCAGCATGTCACCTTGCCTGGCACCACTTTGAACCAACAAGAACTCCTCACCGCCCCACCGCGCCAGCATGTCTGACTGCTGAGGAAAGGTGGCCTGAGCCAGCTTGGAAAACACCTTTAAAACGACATCCCCAACGCCATGACCATATTGATCGTTGATACGCTTAAA
The DNA here is from genome assembly GCA_030654395.1 of Aquabacterium sp. Taxonomy (GTDB): domain Bacteria; phylum Pseudomonadota; class Gammaproteobacteria; order Burkholderiales; family Burkholderiaceae_C; genus Aquabacterium. The sequence goes on along the minus strand of JAURXM010000132.1, from coordinate 7,336 downwards.
GTGGTCCAAATCGAGGATGGCAACGGAAAAGGGTTGCTTGCTTGCCAGCCACAGTCGGCGCTCGTTTTCGAGCAAGCCCATCATGTGTCGGCGATCAAATAGCCCAGTCAAACCATCGCGAATCGCCAGCTCTTGCATTTGGGTCAAGGTGGACACCATGGTCTGCTTTTGCTGAAGATGGCGCGCCTTGACGGCCCGTGCTTTGGCCGACACGGTAAACAAAACAGGCAAGACCACGGCAAGCATCAACAAGGTGAAGACCTCATGCAGCCAGTTCAGTTGCATGGGATGCAACCAATGCCGTGCACCCGTGGCCATCAAAGGCATCACGATGCAACAAGCCACGGCTACACGCACTTGCGATTGGGGCAAGCGCCACATGTCAAAGACCACAATCACGCTCAGCCATAGCAACGCGGTGCTGCGCAAATCATCCAGCAAAGCATAGGCAACAGACACCATGACAATGCTCAAAATGGCATGCGTGAATGCCAGCATAGGGTCACGCGTCTTGGCCATGAAACCACTGCGCAACAAGGTGTAGATGACTACTGCGATGCTGGCGGCCAATCCTGAAATGATCTGAGCGGCACCAGGCCTAACCGAGCCAATCAAGGCACCGACCCACAAGAGCGTTATCACAGCCACGTAGGCAGGCAAAGTCAGATAAAAACGCGACAAACCCTGCTGGGTCACGTTGCCAACAGCGACGTCGTCTAAGTCGTCAGGGGACGCAGGCTTTTTACTTGCTTGCTGTTGAGACATGTTGATGGATGTTGTCTGCGGTGATAGTTCGCTTGTTTTCGGTTGCTGGGACGGACAACTTAAATCCATTCATACAGCGCAAGTTCGGCATATCAGCCTCAGAAATCAGTCCAACATAAACCGTGACATGTTGCCGTTTTTCAGATGAATGGATCTCTGTGTTTAACGCAACATCGACCTACCGCCCCATGATGAGGAGGGGATTGGTTTCCCGAGAAGGTTGAAAGGCACAACCATGTCCATGCCACCCATGAAGCGAAAAATCCCACGCTTCACAGGCCTCGTCGAAGAACTAGAGCCGCGCATTTTGTTCAATGCAGATGCGGGTGCAATTCTTGCGCCTATACCGTGGATGCCTCAGGATGAGCCACGCGCTGTTGTGCAGCAGGTCTTATCTGCTCAAAACGATACCGTTGCTGTGTCTACACCCTGTGCGGCGAGTGTGGTTCGCACAGAGCTGGTGTTCGTGGATGCACGCGTCCCAGATGCGAAAAAATTGGTCGAAGCACTTGTATCGCAGACCGATGAGCAAAGAGACCTTGAAATCCATTGGCTAGATGCCAACAAGGATGGGGTGACACAAATCAGTGATGCATTGCAGGGACGGCAGAACGTGGCCGCGCTGCACATCATCAGTCACGGCCAGGACGGTGCCATCCAGTTGGGTAACACCACTTTGAATGGCGCTAACCTAGCCGACCATGCCACGTCCCTGTCGACCTGGAGTCAGGCCTTGACTCAGGATGCGGATTTGTTGATCTATGGCTGTGATGTGGCCAAAACTCAAATTGGTCAAAACTTCGTTGACAACCTGCACATCCTGACTGGTGCTGATGTGGCAGCCAGCATCAACGTGACGGGGCACCGTGATCTGGGCGGAGACTGGAATCTGGAGTTCAAAGAAGGTGACATTGAAAGCGCCGTTGCGCTGACAACCCCACAGCGGGATCAATGGAGAGAGGTGCTATCAGTATCAGCAGCAGGCAGTGAGACCCGTGCCAACACCACCACAAGCAATCCCCAACAAACCAGCTTGCTATCGGGTAGCCAGATTGCAAGTGATGCCAGCGGAAACTATGTATTGGTATGGGAAGACACCATCACCGACTACGTTTACGCCCGCAAGTACAACGCCGATGGCACAGCAGCCACAGCGGAGTTTCAGGTCAATACCGATGTCACCGGAGCCCGCAATAAGGACCAGCCAACGGTGAGCATGGACAGCAGTGGCAACTTTGTCATTGCTTGGCGAAGCGAACTGCAGGATGGCGGCTCATACGGCATCTATGCCCAGCGTTATAACGCCAGTGCCGTTGCACAAGGCGCAGAGTTCTTGGTCAATACGACCACGGCAAACGCGCAAGATCGTCCCGCGATTGCCATGTATGACAGCGGCTTTGTCATCACGTGGACGAGCTCATCACAAGATGGCGGCCTCTTAGGCGTCTATGCACAGCGCTACAACGCCAGTGGTGTTGTACAAGGCGCGGAATTCTTGGTCAATACGACGACGTCGAATAACCAACAAGGCGCGGATATCGGGATGGATGCCAGCGGCAATTTTGTCATTGCGTGGTCAAGCAACGCGCAAGATGGCAGCCTCTTAGGCGTCTATGCACAGCGCTACAACGCCAGCGGCGTCGCTCAGGGGAGTGAATTCAGAATCAACACGACAACGTCCAACGACCAAGAGCTCAGCAGTGTGTCGATGAACGCCACAGGAGGCTTCGTTGTTGCATGGACTAGCACCAGCCAAGATGGCAGTCTTGACGGCGCGTATGCACGCACCTATAACAGCACAGGCACCGCTATCAGCGCTGAAATTTTACTCAATAGCACCACGACCTCATACCAACGCTACCCCAGTGTGGCGATCAACGCCACAGGCGACTTCGTAGCCGCCTGGCAGAGCTACAGTCAAGATGGCAGCGTCTACGGCATCTACACACGCCAGTTCAGCTCAGCAGGTACGGCAATAACCAGTGAAAGCTTGGTCAACACCACGACATCAAACGATCAGATCGTGCCGAGCGTGACGTGGAGCGGCACGAAACTCATCATCAGCTGGAGTGGCAATGGAACGGGCGACTCCGATGGGGTTTTCTTTCAACGCTTCACGTCCAACACCTCGCCGGTGATCAGCAGCAACAGCGGTGGGGCCAGCGCCAGCATCAACGTGGCTGAAAATGCCACCGCGGTCACCACTGTTGTGGCCAGTGATGGTGAAGGTCAAACCTTGACTTACAGCATCTCGGGGGGCGTTGATGCAGCCAAGTTCACGATCGATTCAAGCTCCGGTGTCTTGACATTTTCAACAGCACCCAATTACGAGTCACCAACGGACACGGGCACCAACAATGTGTATGACCTGATCGTCCAGGTCAGCGATGGCACCGCCACGGATACACAAACACTGGTAGTGACAGTGACCGCTGTCAACGAATCCCCCATTATCAGCAGCAATGGAGGGGGTACTTCAAGTTCGATATCCGTGGCGGAAACGGTCAGCGCGGTCACCACCGTCGTCGCCAGCGACCCAGAGGGCACCGCACGCATCTACAGCGTGAGCGGTACTGATGCAGCGCGCTTTGCGATCAACAGCAGCACAGGCGTGCTGACGTTCAGTGCCGCGCCGGACTATGAAGCACCCTTGGACAGCGGAGGAAACAACATCTATGACATCATCGTCACGGCATCAGACGGCACATTAACTGACACGCAGACGCTGACCATCACCGTAACAGACGTTGCTGCGACATTGGTCGTGGACACCACAGCGGACACAAACGATACAGGCCTCGGCAGCAGCTTCACGGCAGAACAGCTCAATGCGACCAAGGGCACGGACGGCAAAGTGTCGTTGCGCGAAGCGATGATTGCGGCCAACACGACGGCAGGAACCGACACGATCTCATTCAACATCAGTTCAGGAACAGCAGGAACGGGTAACGACACGGGCGCCTATGTGATCACCACAGTGTCTGCGCTACCAACGATCGCGGGCGCCGTCGTCATTGATGCGTCGACGCAGAGTGGTTATGTGGCCGGTGGGCTGCACACAGTGGTACTGGATGGCAACGATGCTGCTGCCTTTGGATTCGATCTGAACAATGCATCCGACGGCAGCACGATACGGGGCTTTGTGATCCGCAACTTCACGGGTTACGGTATCTACGTGGAGTCGGGATCGGACAACCAGACTATCGTGGGCAACAACATTGGCAGCTTCTATGCCGATGGCAGCAACAAGGGCGTTGGTTTTGGGAATGCCTCGTATGGGATTGTGACCTATGGCGCCAACACAGTGATCGGTGGTGCCACGGCAGCAGATCGCAATGTGATCTCTGGCAACCCTGCCGGATCCAATATCTACATGGCTACGGGCGCTGATGGCACGGTCATCAAAGGCAACTACATTGGCTTGAACGCAGCAGGCACGTCGGTCTTCAGCAGCACGAACCCTCAATGGGGCGTGATGATAGAGACCAATTCATCCAATATCACCATAGGCGGCACCGCCAGCGGTGAGGGCAACATCATCTCGGGCCACACGCATGAGGGCATCTGGGTCACCACCACGGGCACGGTCACCATCCAAGGCAACTACATCGGCACTGATGCGACGGGCACTGTCGATCTTGGTAACACCCGCTACGGCATCTACGTGGATGATAGCGGCACCACCACCATCGGCGGCACAGCCACAGGCGCGGGCAACCTGATATCAGGCAATGATCTGGGCGGCGTCATCGCGTTCAACACCAGCATCACAGTGCAAGGCAATATCATTGGCCTCAATGCCAGTGGCACAGCCAAGTTGGCCAATACAGGTGCAGGCATCGACATCCGAACCAGCAGCGCATCCACCATTGGTGGCAACAGTACGGCTGCACGCAACGTCATATCAGGCAACACCACCTACGGTATTGATGTCGAGTCATCACCAACCGGTGGGCACATCATCAAGGGCAACTACATTGGCGTAGGCTCAGATGGCACGACATTGCTTGGCAACACATCGGCTGGGGTCTACATCAATGCCTACTATGTCAAGGTCGGCGGCAAAACACTGGGCGACGGCAACATCATTGCTGGCAATGGCGGTGCGGGCATTGCCGTGGTTGGCGGCACGGATAGCTTGTTCTACCGCAACTCCATTTACAGCAACACAGGCCTAGGCATAGACATTAGCAATGACGGTGTATCAGTCAACGATGTCAATGACGGCGATGTCGGACCTAACTGGACAAACAACTATCCGGTGATCACATCCGTTGTCACCAATGGCACGAGCACGACCATCACAGGCTCATTCGATTGGTACCAAGGTGGCGACACGGTATACATCGAGCTGTTCTCCAGCACCAGCAAGGATGCAAGCGGATACGGTGAGGGCAAGACCTACCTTGGGGCCGTGCAAGTCACCACAGCGACCACTACAGCCGATGCTGCTTTCTCCCTGACCGTGACAGGCGTGACGGTTGGCGACTGGATCACGGGCGTGGCCAATTGTGAGACCAGCTTTCTGGGTGCATCAGAGTTCGGCATGGCTGTGCAGGCCGTTGCGCCTGCCAGCTCACCTAGGGGCAAAGTGATCTGGAACGTCAACGATCGCTACAACCAAAGTTACGCAGATTGGAGCACCGCAGGCTTTGGCGGCGTCGGCAATACGGGCATGAACATGACCGCTGACATATCCATGATCGCAGCAGCGACAGCGCCGACACGCAACGAAGTGATTTTCATTGGATCAGCAGATGGCAATGGCAAGATTTTGGCTGGCGTTTGGAATGGCAGCAGTTGGGCCTCGGTGATTGCACTGCCCTTGGCCAGCCCTAGCGCAACAGCGTCGCTCTATGACAGCTTTGCCATTGCGTATGACCAGATCAGTGGTGATGCCATGCTGGTTTGGGACAACGGCAACACCGGCACCACGGGCTTGTCATACGCAACTTGGAATGGCACCAGCTGGTCGTCCACGGCCACGATCACGGCGCCCGTCAGCGGGGAGCCCGTACACATGAAGTTGGCCGCCAACCCAATCGGCCATGACATGGTGCTGGCGGTGGAGACAACTGCGGCGTCCAACAACCAATATGCTGTGGTTTGGAATGGATCAAGCTGGGGTAACTCGCAAACGCTGGGCAGCAACAGCAGCAAGCAATACTTTGAGCTCAACGTGGAGTACGAACAGCTCAGTGGTCACGCCATGGTGCTATATGACGCATCAGCATCCGCCTCAGCCAGTATCCAGTACCGTGTATGGAATGGCAGCAGTTGGGGCTCAGAGGGCACGGTGACCGCTCCGGTTGGGGTCACGGCTAGCAGCGAGCTGTATTGCGCAGTCAGCGCCACTGATAAAACGAGCAACCGCATTGCTGTGGCCGCCAAGAATGCAGACAACGATGTGTGGATGGCGGTGTGGGACGGCAACGCCTGGGGCAACACACAGGTTGCCACCACCGCTGGCGTGCTGATTGGCGACTACCACCCCACCATGGCCCTGGCGTTTGAGACCCAGTCAGGCGACTTGCTCGCGGTCTACGGCAAGAACACCGGGCCCAATGTCTTTTACCGAACATGGACCAGTGGTGGTGGGTGGTCAGCAGAAGGGACAGGGCCCAGCATGGGCGCGTCCGATGTACCCTATATCGTCAAGCTGTATTCAGATCCGTACTCCAACACCATCATGATGGGCGCTCAAGATGCCGCATCTGATTTGAACTTTGCGACCTGGGATGGCAGCGCGTGGGGTGCGGTGACGGAGTTGGATGCCGCCACAGCGCACACCTATCGCGAGAACTTCACCTATGTCTGGTATCAAAATGCACCTGTTCTGAGCAACCTATCTGGCAACACGCTGGCGTACACGGAAGGCGCAGCGGCCAGCGTGCTTGACCAAGGCACTGCCGCCTCTGTCGTCATGGGTGATGACACGCTTTACAACGGTGGCAATTTGACGGTGTCTTTCACGGCTGGCAGCACCAGTGGAGAGGACATCCTCGCCGTGCGAAATCAAGGCACAGGTGCAGCGCAGATTGGTGTCAGCGGCGCCAACATCACGTATGAGGGCGTCAGCATTGGCACCTACACCGGAGGCAGCAGTGGTGCCAGTTTGGTGATCACACTCAACAGCAGTGCTACCGATGTGGCTGTGACCGCCCTGATCAAAAACATCACCTATCAAAACAGCAACACGGGCGCACCATCCACCAGTAACCGAACGGTTCGCTTTGTTGTCACCAATGCACAAGGACATGCCAGCGCCAACAACGACATGACCGTCACCGTGTCTGAGGTCAATACAGCACCCACAGCGACCATCACGCCTGCGACCTACAGCGCCACAGAGCAGACCTCTCTGACCCTGCATGGCACAGGATTGAGCATTGCAGACTCCGATGCGGGCAGCGCCACTGTTCAGGCCACATTGAGTGTCGTCAGCGGCACATTGACAGTGAGCGCGGGAACAACTGGCGTGACGGTGAGCAACTCAGGCACATCGAGCGTGACCTTGAGCGGCACGCTGACGCAGATCAACAACCTGCTATCAGGTAGCCTGAGTGGCACA